>NZ_LR134356.1:4828467-6035584 GCF_900637195.1 Mycolicibacterium aurum
TGCTCGGCGAGCTGCTCCAGCTCGGAGATGTCGGCGAGCGCCTGCGCTCCCTCGCCCATCCCGAGCGGGTCATCGCCACTGAACCGTTGTGAGCCGTCCCAGTCTTCGCCCGGCCGGGCCGCCTGCAGATGGCCGTCGAGTCGATTGAGCGCGTTCATCAGCGACGGCGATCCGAAAGCCTGCTGCGCCAGCGAATCCAGCTCGGCGCGCTGCTGCTCGCTCAGGCTGTTGCGGAATCGCTGCGCCGCGGCCGCCCGCTTGGCCAGCGAGTCGAGCAGCTCGTCGATGTCCTTCGGGTTCTCCGGGAAAAATTGGCCGTGCTTGGCCATAAACTCGTGAAAATCTTCTGAGGAGTCCTCTCCTCTTTGATGCTTGTCGAGTAGGTCGTTCAGGTCGTCGAGCATGTCGTTGACGCGCTGACGGTCCTCGTCGGTGGCGTTCTCCAGCGCCTGCTTCATGCCGTCGAATCGTTGATCGAGCATCTCGCGGCCGAGCAGATCCTTGATCTGCTCGTACTTTTCGCGCGCCTCCTGGGAGCGCCAGTCGTATTCGGACAACTCCTGGACGGCTTTGGCCGGCGACGGAGACAGCGACTCCAGCTGCAGCTCCCCGAAACGGGCGTCGTCGTCGAGCGCGCGGGCCAGCTCCTTGCGTTCGGCGAGCACCGCCTCGTCCAGCAACTTCTTGATGTCGGCCAGCGTGCCGTCGAGGTTGTTGCGCTGCAACAGTTCCCGCCTGCGGCGGTTCGCCTCGGCGGCGAGCTTGTCGGCTCCCGGCAGGTTCCGGGTACCGCGCCGCAGCATCTCCGACAGCGCGCGCCGGGGCGAGGTGCCCTCCATGACGTCCTGGCCGATCGCCTCCAGCGCCTCCCGCAGGTCGACGGGCGGAGCCAGCGGGTCGGGCCCGCCGGTGTAGCGGGAGTATCGCGAAAAGCGTTTAACCATAGACTGTTTCACCCTGATCCGAGACTTTGTCGATCCTCTTGGCGAGGTACAGCGCCTCGAGCGCCAGCTCGATCGCGCCCGCGCGCTGCCCTTCGGACTTCGCGCCGACGCGCTGCTGGATCTCGGCGACGGCGGGCACTTCGGGGACCGCCGCCAGCACCTCGCGTGCGGACACCCGCTCGCCGGTGGTGACGGGCGAGCCGCTCTCCACGGCGGTGACGATCGGCCCGACGTCGATGCCGCCGAGCAGCCGCTGGGCCGTCTCGGCGGTGGCGCGACGCAGCAGATGCTCCAGCACTGCCTGCTCGCGACCTTCCTCACCGGACTCGAACTCCAGCTTGCCTCGCAGCACATCGATCACAGAGGCGAGATCGACCACGCGTGCCACGGGGCCCTGCTCGCCGAGCACCGCCGCGCGATGCCGCGCCGACGCCGCCACTGTTTCCGCGGCCGCGATCGCGAACCGGGCGGATACCCCGGATCGCTGGTCGATGGAGCTGGACTCCCGCAGGCTGCGGGCGAACCGGGCCAGGATCTGCAGCAGGTAGTCGGGCACCTCCGCGGCCAGGTGCGCTTCCTGGGTGATGACACCGACCTCGGCGTCGAGCTCGAGCGGATAGTGCGTGCGGATCTCGGCGCCGAACCTGTCCTTCAGCGGCGTGATGATGCGCCCGCGGTTGGTGTAGTCCTCGGGGTTGGCACTGGCCACCACGAGTACGTCGAGGGGCAGCCTGAGCGTGTATCCACGCACCTGGATGTCGCGCTCCTCCATCACGTTGAGCATGGCCACCTGGATGCGCTCGGCCAGGTCGGGAAGCTCGTTGACGGCCACGATCCCGCGGTGCGCACGCGGAATCAGTCCGTAGGCGATGGTCTCCGGGTCCCCCAGACTGCGACCCTCGGCGACCTTGATGGGGTCGATGTCGCCGACCAGGTCGGCCACGCTGGTGTCGGGGGTGGCCAACTTCTCGGTGTAACGCTCGCTGCGGTGCCGCCAGGCCACCGGCAGGTCGTCCCCGGAATCGGCGGCCCGGCGGATCGACTCCGGGGTGATCGGGCTGTACGGGTGCTCACCGAGTTCGGCTCCGGCGATCACGGGGGTCCACTCGTCGAGCAGGCCGGTCAGCGCGCGCAGCAGGCGCGTCTTGCCCTGCCCACGTTCGCCCAGAAGAACGAGGTCGTGGCCGGCGATCAGTGCGCGCTCCAGCTGCGGGATGACGGTGTCCTCGAACCCGAGGATGCCCGGCCACACCTCGTCGACGGGAGCTCCCGATGCGAGTGCCGCCAGCAGGTTTTCCCGGAGTTCGGCCTTGACGCTGCGCTCGCGGTGCCCGGAGGCCCTGAGCTCGCCGACTGTGCGGGGGAGGTCGTTTGGTGAAGTCACCACTCCACGCTACGACTATCCGCTCAAGTTGGGGTGGACTGACCTCAGCCACTGCCCGGGGGCAGCATCTGAAAACCGTCGAGAATCTCCTCCGATTCCTGCCGATATACGGGATCGTCCTCGTCGGCGCTCTGCACAGTGACCGCCACACCGTACGTTCTGCCTTTGGTGAACATGACCGCGCTGAGCAGATCGGCCCGGCGCGGCCCTGCGGTACCCATCAGCGGTGACAGGTAGTGGCCGCGGACGGCGGGCAGCCCGCACAGCGTCGTGTCGGTGAGCGTCAGATCGGTCACGCCCAGCTGGCCCACCTGCCTGCGCTGTTCGGCGAAGAACTTCTCCGGCGAGATCTCGCCCCGGTGCGACTCCAACGTGACCACCGCGGTCGGCGCCAGCCCGTCGGCGGCGAGCCCGTCGTTGCGCATGACGAACCGGATCATGTCCGAGTCGAGGCTGCTGATCCTGTTCCAGCCCTCCGGCTGAGGGATGCGCAGCACCGGATCGGCGACCCCGGAGGAACCTGCCGGCTGCGGTATGTCGACGAGTTCGGCATCGACCGGCGTACAGGCAGCCTCCGACGCCGTCGCACCGAACACCTGGCCTGGCTCGGCAGCGACCCCCCGCGCATCATCGATCACCCGCGTACACGAGGGCAGCAGGAGTGCCGCGAGTACCGCGGCCATGGCAACGGCGCCACGACGCAGACGCGGAGCTGACGGACTGTGCCGCATGGTCATCATTGTCAAGCCATTCGTCAGTGCGCGAAATGCCTTGCGCCGGTGAGGTAGAGGGTGATGCCCGCGGCTTCGGCGGCAGCGGTGACCTCGTCGTCGCGGACCGATCCGCCGGGATGGACGACCGCCTTGACCCCCGCATCGATGAGCGTCTGCAGCCCGTCAGGGAAGGGGAAGAACGCATCCGAGGCGCCGACGGCGCCGCGGGTGCGGTCGCCGGCCCGCTCCACGGCCAGCCGGGCCGCGTCGACGCGGTTGACCTGGCCCATGCCCACGCCGACCGTCGCGCCGTCTTTGGCGATGACGATCGCGTTGGACTTGACCGCGCGGCAGGTGCGCCACGCGAACACCAGATCGGTGAGCGTCTGGGTGTCGGCGGGCGTGCCGGTGGCCAGGCTCCAGTTGTTCGGATCATCGCCTGCGGCGTCGAGCGCGTCGCGCTGCTGAAGCAGCAGTCCGCCGCTGACCTGCCGGAACTCGGTGCCGCCGACCTGCGGCTCCGCGGCCACGAGAACCCGGATGTTCTTCTTGCCCTTCAGCACCTCGACTGCGCCCGGTTCGTACGCGGGCGCGATGATCACCTCGGTGAAGATGCCTGCGACGGTTTCGGCCATCTCGACGGTGACCTCGGAGTTGGCCGCGATCACGCCGCCGAACGCCGACAGCGGGTCACACTCGTGGGCTTTACGGTGCGCGTCGGCCACCGACACCGACGAGATCGCTATCCCACACGGGTTGGCGTGCTTGATGATCGCCACGCAGGTGTCGGTCTGGTCGAACGCCGCACGCCAGGCCGCATCGGCGTCGGTGTAGTTGTTGTACGACATCTCCTTGCCGTGCAGCTGCTCGGCCTGCGCCAGGCCGGGCCACCCGCCGTCGTCGCAGTACAGCGCCGCCTGCTGGTGCGGGTTCTCGCCGTAACGCAGGACGGCGGTGCGCCGGAACGTGGCACCCAGCCACGGGGTGAGTGCCGGCGTCTCGGTGCCACTCTCCGGGGCCAGGACCGATTCCATCCACGACGCCACCGCCACGTCGTACTCGGCGGTGTGACGGAATGCCAACGCCGCCAGCTTCTTCCGCTCGTCATAGGTGAAGCCACCCGATCGCACCGCGGCCAGCACACCGTCGTAGCCCAGCGGCTCGACGACCACCGCGACGCTGGGGTGGTTCTTGGCGGCCGCACGCACCATCGACGGGCCGCCGATGTCTATCTGCTCGACGCATTCGTCGGCACTGGCCCCCGAATTCACGGTCTGGGTGAACGGGTACAGGTTCACCACGACGAGCTCGAAGGCCGCCACCCCGAGCTGGGCCAGCGCCGAAACATGCTCGGGCTTGCGCTGATCGGCCAGCAATCCGGCATGGACGTGAGGATGCAGAGTCTTGACCCGGCCGTCCAGGACCTCCGGGAAGCCGGTCACCTCCTCGACAGGTGTCACCGGGATACCGGCTCCGGCAATGGTTTTCGCCGTCGATCCGGTGGACACGATGTCGACGCCTGCGTCGTGCAATCCTTGCGCCAGCGGTACCAGACCGGTCTTGTCGTACACGCTGATCAGTGCCCGCCGAATCGGCCGGCGGAAAAGACCTTCGCTGTCACTCATCCCAGGGTCGCCTTTCGTCCCGTCCAGGTGATACCGCGGGTCGCCATCGCGGCCACCACGTCCACCAGAAGCTGTCTTTCGATGATCTTGATCCGTTCGTGCAGAGTCGACTCGTCGTCGCCGTCGAGTACCGGCACCGCCTGCTGGGCGATGATGGGGCCGGTGTCGGCACCTGCGTCCACCAGGTGCACGGTGCAGCCGGTGACACGCACGCCGTAGGCCAGTGCATCCCGGACCGCATGCGCGCCCGGGAAGGCCGGCAGCAGCGCGGGATGGGTATTGAGCACCCGCCCGGGGAAGCGTGAAAGAAACCCTGGTCCAAGAATTTTCATGAACCCGGCGGACACCACGATGTCGGGGTGGTGTGCAGCCGTCGCATCGGCGACGGCCGTGTCCCACGCGCTGCGGTCCGGATGGTCCGCCAGCGCGACGGTGAAGGTGGGCACCGACGCATCAGCGGCGATGCCCAGCGCGCCGCAGACTCGGTCGGTTCCCACGGCAACCACTCGTGCCGGGAAGTCGCCGACGGCGGATTTCAGCAGGGAGGCCAGTAGCGACCCGGCGCCGGAGGCCAGGACCACCAGCCGCGCCGGGGCGCTCGGGGGCACACTCAGGACGGCAGGCTGCCCGTGTCCGCTGATGCTGGATCGCTCCTCGCGTCCGCGGGCCTGAGGCTGCACGCTGAAATCCTAGTGGTCGCCACGTTCGCGCTCGCTGCTGCGGTCTTCTCCGTCTGCGGCGACGCTGCCGTCGTCGTCGACGACGAAGTGGTCCTCAGGGTCGAAGTCCGCCGGTTCCAGATACTCCGGCGCCAGGCTGCTCTCCGGCGCGGTGTCCTCGTCGGCAGGCTGGACAATCGCCGAGGTTCGCGGCTCCTGCGGCTCGGGTTCGTGCGACAGCACTTCGGTGGGCATCTCCGCGGTGACCGGGTCGGCCTGGTCACCGGGATCGGAGTCCGCCGCGGGCGTCATCGCATCCTCGTCTACCTCGTCCACCTCGTCCGATTCGTCGATCACCGCGGCCGCGGGCTTGCGCGCCCGGGGGCGCACCCCGCCCGACATGACCACGGTGAGCGCGCCGATGCCCACGAACCACAGGAACACCGCGGGCGCGAACGTGGTCTGATCGACGCCGACGTCGCCGAAATTGCCGAGCGGCCCGCCACCGGCGTAGGCCAGCAGTGCCATCACGGCCGCGCCGACGGCGGCGGCCACGACGACCTTCGCCACGGCGGCGGGCAGTGGCAGCGGGCGGCGCGCACACTGCTGGCCCAGCGCCACCGCCGAGGCCGCCGCGACGATCATCAGCGCCACCCACACCGGACCCAGCGGCGGAGTGGGGACCGCCGCCAGGACGGGGAGCGCGGGAATGTCGCCACCGAACACCGTGAACGAACTGAATGTGGCGAGCCCGACCTGGGCGCTCGAGCCGACCGCGACCGCGGCCGCGCCGACCGCCACGTTGGGCAGGTAGAGCACCGACAGAACCGTGAGGCTGAACTGCCCGAACATCGAGTCGGTGATCGAGTACAGCTCGTGCATCGTCGACCAGTGCACGATCAGCGAGCCCGCGACGATCGCCCCCGACAGCCCCATCAACGCCAGCACCCCGGCCGCGGCGGCACGGAACGCATCCGGAAGCCAGTTGGGCAGCGGAGAGGAGATCAGCAGGCGTCGCCCTGTCCGCGCACCCACCCCGAGCACCGCACCGATCGCGTGGACGACGGCAACCCCGCCGAATGCGCGCAGCGCGTCGGGGGTCTGCAGTTCGGTGAGCACCGACGCGGCGTCATGGATCACGGCCAGACAGATCGCGGCGACCAGTACCGGGCCGCCCAGTGCCGAGGCGACCACCCACCGTGTCACGAACCACGACGTGCTGGTGGTCGCCGCCGCCGTGGTGCGCGCTGTGCCATAGATCATCAGCAGTACCGGCAGCAGGGGCAGCACGCCCAGCGCGCTACCGCCGATCGACACGGGAACCTGGTGCACCGCCAGCCACATGCTGGCGATCGCGCCGAGCGCCCCCGTCATGTCGCTGTTGGCGATCAGCAGCTGCAGCAGGACCACTGCCGCGATGATGACGAGCGCAACGATCGACGGTCCGAACGCGACCCGCAGCAGTTCACGCGCCTGGCGTGTTCCGACTGGCCGGGTGCTCACGGGTTGGGCCGCTCCTCGCAGACGCTGCGGCGCACGACGTTCGCGCACGCGCGGCTCAGACTACGACGACTGATCCGGCTGCGAGGACGACGGCGACTGGTGTTGCGTAGGAACCTGTGTCGTCGGCGCGTTACTCGCCGGCGGCTGGCCGTAGGTGGGGAAGCCGGTGGGAGGCGTGGGCGGACCCGACTGCGGGGACGCGGGGAAGCCGCCGGTGTTCTGGCCGGAGCCTGGGTAGCCACCGGTGCTGCCGCCGTACGGCGTGGGGTAACCGGGCCGCTGCTGTTGCGGGCCCTGGTGCTGCTGACCTCCGTGCGGCTGTCCGTAGTACTGACCGGGGTACTGGCCGTACTGCTGCTGCGGTTGTTCGTACTTGGGCCTGGGCACGGGCGGGGTGATGACGCCGGAGTCGAACAGCAGCACGACGACAGCCACGGCGGCCTGCAGCAACGTGAAGGCGATGACCAGGTAGAGACCCCAGTCGATGGACGTTCCGGCGGGCGAGTTGACCGAGTCGCCGAGAACCAGCAGGAAACCCAGGACAGCTGCGACCGCGACGACCGCGGTGAAGTTCGGCTGCTTGCGCAGCAGACCGACGGCGGCGAGCAGACCGGCCACCACCGCGGCGATGACGGCGAACAGCACGCCGAACGAGCTCCCGCTCAACTCGGCGACACCCGGGAAGTCCGAGGCATCCACCGAGAACTGCGGACCGAAGCTCGACAGGTACACCAGCAGACCGAGCACGGCGGTGGCCGCATTCAGGAACACGGGGAGCTTGCTGGGTCCTTCGGCGGCCGGGCCGGCCTCAGGCGCCGTGTTGAACTGCTGAGTCGGGGTGCCGAACTGTGGCGTCGGCTGTTGAGCGGGCGGGTATCCAGACCCTCCGGGTGCGCCTTGTGGGTAAGACATGACCTCTCCTGTGCTGTGCGGGCATCGGGACGACGGCGACGCCATAGGTGACGACACAGTCACGGCGACGGCGATTGACCCGCCTGAGCGATTCGATGAACCACGCTAGCGCACCTCGATGGGGGGCTGTCACGCCCTCGACGCCCGCCTCGCCCCCGCGCCGGCTGTCACACCGACACGGGCACCGGCGAGGCTGGGGAGTGGTGCTCCGATCGCTCGATCTCGCGGACCAGCGGGAGCACCCGGGCACCGAAGTACTCGATCTCCTCCTGGAAGTGCAGGAAACCGCCCAGGATCAGGTCCACCCCGCGTGCACGGTAGGCCGCGATGCGTTCGGCGATCTGTTCGGGCGTCCCGATCAACTGGGTCCGGAATCCGTCGTTGTACTGGACCAGGTCCTCGAACGTCGAATCCGCCCACATGCCTCGCCTGTCGGCGGCAGAGTTACCTGCCTGCTGGACGGCCGACCGGAATCCTTCGACGGCCGGGCGGTTGGCCTTGTCGATGATCTCGCGCAGAGTTTCTCGTGCTTCCTTCTCGGTGTCGCGCGCGATGATGAAGCCGTTGAGGCCGATCTTCACCTCGCGGCCGGCGTCCCTGGCATGGTCTCGGACCTCGACCACCTGCTCGGTGATTCCCTCGAAGTCCTTGCCGTTGGAGAAGTACCAGTCCGCGTAGCGGCCGCCGTTGCGTCGCGCCGCCGTGGAGTTACCGCCCTGGAACAGCTCCGGGTTGGGCCGCTCCGGGGTGTTCAGGGGTTTCGGTTTGAGGGTGAAGTCGTGGATCCGGTAGAAGTCGCCGCGGAAGTCGACCTCGTCTTCGGTCCAGATCTTGCGCAGCACCTGCAGGAACTCGGCGCTGCGCCGGTAGCGTTCGTCGTGTTCGAGCCACGGCTCCCCCAGGTGGGTGAACTCGTCCTTGAACCAGCCCGACACCACGTTGACCGCGAACCTGCCTCCGGACAGATGGTCGGCGGTGGCGCCCAGCTTGGCCAGCACCGCCGGCTGCCACAGCCCCGGATGTACTGCGGCGATCACCTTCAGACGCTGGGTGGCCAGCAGCAGGGCGAGGCTGAAGCTGGTGGATTCGTGCTGGTACTCGGCTCCGTAGCTGGCCTCGTAGCGCACCTGGGACAGCGCGTACTCGAACCCGTTGTTCTCGGCGGTCTGCGCGAGCTTGACGTTGTAGTCGTAATTCCAGTCGGTGCGCTGGTCGATGTCGCTGGTCACCAGCCCGCCGCTGACGTTGGGCACCCAGTAGGCGAACGTGACGTGGTCTGCGATGCGTTCGGTCGTCATGGAGCCATCGAAGCGGCGCCGCGGTCCTCGGTCATCGGTATCGATCGCGATGAAGGAAAGGTGCGTTCGGTCCGGGCCGCCGAGCTCTGCGCGTCGCCGCGCAGGTACCCCCCTTGCGGACGCAGATTGGAACACGTTCTAATTCTCGATATGAACTATGGGTTGGTGCTGTTCACCTCCGACCGCGGAATCGCTCCCGCGGCTGCCGCCAAACTGGCCGATGAGCACGGATTCGAGACGTTCTACGTCCCCGAGCACACCCACATCCCGATCAAGCGCCAGGCCGCACATCCGACCACCGGCGACGAGTCGCTGCCCGACGACCGCTACATGCGGACGCTGGACCCGTGGGTCTCCCTGGGTACCGCCGCGGCGGTCACCTCCCGGGTCCGGCTGTCCACCGCCGTGGCCCTGCCCGTCGAGCACGATCCCATCACGCTGGCCAAGTCGATCGCCACACTCGACCACCTCTCCGGCGGACGCGTGTCCCTCGGCGTCGGGTTCGGCTGGAACACCGATGAACTGGCCGACCACAATGTCCCGCCCGGACGCCGACGCACAATGCTGCGCGAGTACCTGGAGGCCATGCGGGCGCTCTGGACCGAAGAAGAAGCGGAGTACGACGGCGAATTCGTCAAGTTCGGTCCGTCCTGGGCCTGGCCGAAGCCGGTGCAGTCCCACATCCCGGTCCTGGTCGGCGCGGCGGGCACCGAGAAGAACTTCAAGTGGATCGCGAAGTCGGCCGACGGCTGGATCACCACACCGCGCGACTTCACCATCGACGAGCCGGTGAAGCTGCTGCAGGACACCTGGGCCGCGGCCGGCCGAGACGGAGCTCCACAGATCGTCGCGCTGGATTTCAAGCCGGACCCCGAAAAGCTGGCCCACTGGCGCGAACTCGGCGTCACCGAGGTCCTCTTCGGGTTGCCCGACAAGTCAGAATCCGAAGTCGCGGCCTACGTCGAACGCCTCGCGGGCAAGCTCAGCGCGCTGGCCTGATTTGGTGCGCTGAGGGGTCGTGCGAGCGCCTTAGGCTGGGAAATGCACACCAGCTGGGACGCGCGCGCGAGGAGCAAGACGGCGGTATGTCCATTGCGATGATCCGCGGGCAGAACCCGCACGGGGTCGTCGACGCGGGCCACGCGCAGCAGACAAGGGCCGGTGAGCTCGATCGAGAGATCGGCGAACAGGTTCGGGCGCTGAACCGGATGAAGGACAGCTGGTTCGGCAGCGCCGCGAGCGCGGCCGTGTCCGCCGCCTACCGACACCTTCAGAAGCAGTATCTCGAGCACGAGAAGCTGGCCGCGCTGGCGACAGCGATGACGTCCGGCGGCGAGAACCTGGGCGCCATCCGTGCGGTCCTGCTCGCTTGGGTGGACAGCGCCGAGGCCATGTTCGAGGTGTCGGACGCGGGGGTGGTGACGACGCGACCACCGAATGACACGGCGCCGTGGGTCTCCATCGCGGCGACGTTCACCAAGATCGTCCAGCAGTTGATCGAAGCGTTCCTGACCATGGACCAGACGGTCGCGAAGGCCGTCGCAGCCATCGACGCCGGGTGGTTGCCCGGCAACAACCCGTTTCCCGGCGGCATCGATCCGGACAGTCTCAACAGCGATCAGGTGCAGTGGTTGCAGAGCCTCGCCGGTTCCGGTGCCCCATCGACCGGCGAGGGCGGGGTCGGCGTCCCGAACACCGACCTGTCGATCATGGGCATGACTCCAGACGGCCGGATGTTCACGATCCAGGGCGACACCGCGACGAACATGGGCCCAGGTGGCGGTCCGGGGCCGCGCTCAGACCCTGGCGGCCACAACAACATCATCTTCTGGAAGATGGACGAGCACGGCAAGTGGGTGGTCGACGACGTCGTCAACGACCCGTTCCCGAACACCCCGGGTGACGACTCGACGATTCCCACGTCGACCTTCAACGTCGGCGACACCATGTACACGTCAGTGATGAACGTCGACCGGTGGGACCCTGATCCGCCGCCGGGACAGCCCGGCTGGGTCACCCGTAGTTCCGAGCTGTGGAAGTCGACGGACGGCGGCAAGACGTGGTCCAAGGCAGGGCCCGCGTGGGACAACAGCGGCGGCACCAATCCCTTTCAGGTGCAGAGCTTTGCGCCAAGCGACGACGGATACGTCTACATGTACGGAACGGAGAACGGCCGCGCCAACGACGGGATGCATGTCGCGCGCGTGCCGGTGGCCGACGTCGAGAATCCGACCAGGTACCAGTACTGGAACGGCGACTCGTTCGCCACGGGTCACGGCTCCGGCGGGAGCCCGCCCGTCGTCAGCCCGCCGGGCGGATTCAGTGGAGTAGGCGAGCCCAATGTGCACTTCTACGACAACAAGGCTCTCCTGACCTTCAACGACGACAAGGGCAACCTGTTCACGAGCTCGTCGACCGATGGCGTGAATTGGACTCCGCCACAGCTGGTTACGTCACAGCCGGGCGCCTACGGTGTGTTCCAGTCTCCGCTGTCCGGCGGCAACTCCGTCGACGCCTCCGTGTCGCTGTGGAATCCCTACGGCACCGAACTGATCGAGATCGAGAACTCCGACACCCGAGGCTTGGGAGGGTACTGATGAGAACGAGAGGTTGGCGGTTCCGCACCGCCGTCACCGCAATGTGCGTGATCGTCCTCGCAGCGTGCACCCCGACCCCCAGTGTGACGGGCGCACCGACCACGTCGAGCCCGCCGCCGCCGGTGCCGGGCTTCCCGGATCTGTCGCAGTCCACGCCCGTCGACACGCAGACGTACGTGATGAGCTACCCGTACTCCAACGTCGCCCTCGCGTGCCTGGCCGGACCACACGGGTTCCTCCTCACCGCCACGTCGACGGAGTTGTTCTGATGCATCACGCGTTCACTGCACTGTGGTTGACAGGTGCTTTGCTACTCAGCGGCTGCGGACCCCACGGCGATGAGGTGGCCACGGCCACCCCGCCGCCGCAACCGCCTCCGACTTCCACGAGTCCTACACCATCCGCGCCGGCAGGATTTCCCGACATGTCGTCCTACGCCCAGGCCGACTACGGCAGGTATGCAGTCGTCAACGTTCCTCGAATGCAAGGCTTTTCGTTCACCACCGCAGCGGGACTCCACTGCTCCAACAACGCCTATCCGACGCCTGATGCCGAGTGGGTCCGGTGTTGGGGCTCTCGACCGGATCAAGGTCCCGGGCTGTGGAGTATCCGCGCAGAACGAGATGCACCGGCCGTCGTCGAACAGTTGACACCTGATCCGGACTTCGAGACTCCTCAACAGAGCTCGCCGCCCGTCCTGCCGACCTCGACAAGGATTACGGCGCAGAAAGGCGACTCGACCTGCGGAGTCGGCCCCGACGGCACCACGGCATGCCAGGTCGGTGACCACGGTTTCGTCCTCACGCCGACGTCGACGATCGTCTTCTGACGGCGTGGCCGGATCGGACAGAACGGCCTTCGCCCCGACTTTGTCGGTCGAGGTGTTCTAGCGCAGGACCGCCCGGTTGCCGTTCTCTGTCGGCGTCACAGTGATCTGCGCGCCCAGCGGATCCCCGTCGGACATCAACGAGACCAGGTCTGCGTCCTCCGTGGTCGCCATGAATCGCGAGCCGTCGGAATCGAGCCGGCCGACGATGATGCCGGTGCGCACGGGCCAGTCGTAGCGCACCGAGTACGTCTCGACGGTTCCCACCCCATCCGGCGCCTTCGTCACCGGCACCGTGGGCAGATCCGCGACCTGTGCCGTCAGCTCCGCGCTGCGGGACGTACGCCAGTCGGCGGGCTCGGTGGAGTAGATGCCGACCGAGTACTTGCTCATGATGCCGCCGTTGGCTCCGACGAAGCCGAATGCTCCTGGCTTGTCCCGCATCTGGGTGACCGTCTCGGCGATGGCGTGCAGGGAGTAGCTGTTGCCGGGTCCGCCGAAGTACGGCAGCCCCCCGGTCAACGTCAAGCCCCGCGGGTCATCCGCCGCGAGGCCGAGCGTCTCACAGATCAGGAATACCGGGAACGGGAAGCAGCTGTAGAGATCGAAGGTCGCGATGTCCTCGACGCCGACACCGGCCACCCGCAGGGCCTCGTGGGCCGCGTGCACCGCGGCGGGGCTTGCACCGAGATCAACCCGTTCCAGCAGTGCCTGCTCGATCAGATCGGAGTGGCCGTGCAGGTACACCCATTTCTCTTCGGGCACACCGAGTCTGCGGGCGGCCTCGACCGACATCAACACCGCCGCCGCGCCCTGGTTCACGGTGTCACGCGCGACGAGCAATCGCGGATAGGGGTCGCAGATCATCCGGTTCTCGTCGGTGACCGTCTCCACCTCCTCGACCGAGCGCTCGACCGGAGACGACGAGAAGGGGTTCTTGGCAGCCACCTTGGACATCGGGGCGAACAGTTCTGCCATCTGGTGGCGGTATTCCCGGACGCCCAGCCCGAGCCGGGAGCGCCGGGCGTTGTCGAGCAGTCCGTACTGCACAGGCGCGCCGGTGAGCCCGTGCGTGACGGTGTATTCGTCGATGTAGCTGTAGATCTGGTGGCCGCGATCCTCGAGCTGACCGTCGACGGTTTCGGTGAAATCGGGCTTGTCATCCCTGGTGGCGAAGTACTTGGCCGTCGAGCCGGGTTCGGAACCCATGATCATCACGACGTCGGCGTCACCGCCGACGATGAGGTTGCCTGCCTCGGTGACCAGTTTCTGCGGGCTCTGGCCACCGACGGGCTCCAGCACCACCCGAGCGGGATCACCGCCCAGTCGCCGCATGACCGACCGCGGGTAGTTGTTCGACTTGCCCAGCGTCGCGGGCATCGGGCCGGATATCTCGAACTGCCGCAGTCCGAAGACGGTGTCGATCGCCGCGGCGACAGCGGCGCCATCCGCCCCGGTGTCGGTGAGGGCGGCCTGCGCCGCCTCGGCGGCGAGGTCGACCGCCGACATCCCGCGATATGCGGGGTCGTCGATCCGCTCGGTGAACTGCCCTACACCGACGATGACCGGCGTCCGTGGATCAACTGCCATGCGCGCGTCCTCTCACCCATCGGCTCTTCGCGCGAGCGCTCATCGCCAGTTACTTCGAGAGGCTAATAGAACACGTTCCAGTGCAGCAATTCCGGGCCACAGCACGTCATGATTGTCGTACAACTATGTTGTTGTACATCGAAGCTGACGTACAATCGGCCCGGTGAACTGGGAACCACGGCCGATGTCCCTCGTCGTGGGCGGCGTCGTTCCGACCGAAGACGTCGTCGGCCGGGTTCGGGAATCCAACGAGGTTCTCGCGGCGCTGCCGCGCTCGGGCGCAGTCCTCGTCGGCGATCGCAGGCACGGAAAGACCTCGCTGTCCCGGCTCGTCCAGCGGATGGCCACCGACGCGGGCGCTGTCGTCGTCTCGGTCAGCGCGGAGCGGGAGACCTACGCCGAATTCGTCTCCGCCCTGCTGGCCGAGCTCGGCCGACTGGACCCCACCTGGGCTCAGGAACTCGCGAAGATCAGGCTCACGCTGACGGCGGGCCCCGTCCAGCTTCAGCGGGACGGCCGCGCCGCGGCGACACTCGACGAGTTGCTCGACCGCGCGATCCGGCGGGCCGACGGTCGAATTCTGGCCCTGTTCATCGACGAGGTCAGCGTCCTGGCACGCAACCTCGAACGTGCTCGCGCCGGATCCGGCGACACGTTCCTGCACCTGCTCCGCCGCGTCCGCCAGGAGCACCCCGGCAAGGTCGCGACGGTGCTGTCGGGGTCAATCGGTTTTCATCACGTGTCAGCCGACGCCCCCAGCACGGTCAACGACCTCCCCAAAATCGCCGTCGGGCCCATCCGTCACGATCACGCCACCTACCTGGCCGAGTGCCTCCTTCTCGGCAGCGGCATCCCGACCACCGACCGGCACGAGGTCGCCGCCGCCATCGCCGCCGCCGCCGAGAACGTGCCGTACTACATCCAGCACCTTGTCGCCGCGGCCGGCAGGTCATGGCAGGACACGCAGGTGGCACCGTACCCAGAGCTGATCAACCTGCTGGTCCTCGACGCCATCGAGAACCCCTACGACCCGTGGGATCTGCGGCACTATCGAGATCGTCTTCCGCACTACTACGGCTCGGATGCGCACGCGATCGCCGGCCTGCTCGACATCTATGCTCATGCCGGCGGGCCGTTGGATGTCGATGCCGTGCTCATGCGGCTCCGCACCGAGGGCAACCCGATCACCGAACGGGCACACCTGGTGTCCTTCATCGAACGGCTCACCCTCGACCACTACCTCACCCGCGTCGGCGATACCGACAGATTCTCCTCTCCGCTGCTGCAGCGGGCGTGGAAGGCCATGCGGCGGTGAGCGTTTCCCCACTGTTCACACCGGCTGCCGCCGAAGGCGCCGAGCTCGAGGCGATGACGGTCGGACGGACCGATCCGCTGGACACGCTCACAGCACGCATCCGCTCGTCGGCGCGTGACGGCTCCCGGCCCCACACGCTGCTCGTGGCACCACGCGGAGCAGGCAAGACCCATACTCTGCGTCTGGCCCTGTACCGCGCCCTGTCCGACGCCTCGACGGCGCACCGCGTGCTGCCGGTCATGATCGCCGAGGACTCCCTGGCCATCGGCTCCTACCTCGATCTGCTCGTCGAGATGGCCCGCGCGATCGGGCCCGACATCACCGACAAGGCCCGGGCTTTGCGCCGAGCGCAGGATCCGGTGGGAATCGAGGCGCTCGTCATCGGCGCCGCCGGCGCCAGGATGATCCTGCTGGCGATCGAGAACCTGGACCGCGTGTTCGCGGCCATCGGCACCAAAGGGCAGGGCAGTCTGCGCGCTTGGGTCGAGACCTCAACGGCGATAACGGTTCTCGGGACCTCTCCGGCACTGTTCCCCGGGGTCTCGTCCCGCGAATACCCCTGGTACGGGTCGTTCATCATCGAGACCTTGCCCGAGCTTTCCGCCGACAACGCCGCAGCGCTGCTGCGCGGGGCGGCGCGGCGTCGCGGCAAAGCGGAGCTCGCGGAGTTCGTCGGCTCGCACGAGGGTCGAGCCCGCGTCGCCGCCGTCCACCAGATCATCGGTGGCCGGCCGCGACTGTGGCACCTGCTGGCCGAAACCAGTGACGTCGCAGGCCTGGAGGCCGTGTCACCGGCCGTCGAGGCCTTGCTGGACCGGCTGGCGCCGCTCTATCAGCAGCAGTTGTGGCAGCTTCCGGCGAGCGCGCAACGACTCGTGGTCGAGCTCGCGCGCGGACAGGGTGCGCGTTCGGTCTCGGATCTCGCGGACGCGGTGGGCGTTTCGAACCAGTCGGCGTCGACGGCTCTGGGTCGGCTGGCGGGTGAACGGTGGGTCACCTCGTCGAAGACCGACGGTGACCGTCGCACATCCTGGTACGACCTCGCCGACCCCCTGCTGCGACGGGTCCTGCAGTACCGAGGCGGCTGACGCACGGTCCCGCGCTCCGACCAGGGCCGCTTGACCGTCTTGTCACTTAGTGACACAGTGTGCTTGTCACTAAGTGACAGCGCGATGCAGTCGATCTCCGTGCCGGCGTACGCCGGTCCGCCGACTGCACGCGCTCCGAGAGAGGACGATATGGCCGCCGACACGCGACCCCCGATCATCTCCGTCGAGGACTTCTTCAGCCCGCCTGAGCGCGCCGGCGCGACGATCTCGCCCGACGGGACCCGCATCGCCTACCTGGCGCCGTGGCGAAACCGCCTCAACGTGTGGGTGCAGGACATCGACGGCGCGAACAACGGCGCCGAGCCACGCTGCGTCACCGCCGACGAAACCCGAAGCGTGTACATCTACAGCTGGACCCACGATTCGCGGTGGCTGCTGTACATGCAGGACAACGGTGGTGACGAGCACTGGCACGTCTACCGGGTGGATCCCGATGCGCCGGACGCCCCGGCCGTGGACCTGACCCCGTTCCCGAGGGTGCGCGCCTCCTACGAACTGCTCAAGGCACGCCCCGGAAAGGCCGTCGTCACGCACAACGCGCGCAATCCCGAGCTGGTCGACGCCTACGAGCTCGATATCGCCACCGGCGAACTCACCCAGCTCGCCGAGAATCCCGGCACCGTCGTCGGCTGGATCAGCGGGCCGACTGGCGATCTGTTCACCAACACGCTGACCGCCGACGGCGATGTCGAGATATCGATGTGGGATCCCGGCACCCAGACGCTGCGGCCGATCCGGGTGTACGAGGGCAGGGACTATCCACTGGGCATCTACCCCATCGCCGTCTCCCCCGACGGCGCGGGTATCTGGCTGGGCTCCTACCACGGCAGCGACCGCCTCCGGCTGGCCCGCATCGATGTGGCCACCGGCGAGGAGACCGAGGTGGACAGTCACCCGACGCTCGACCTGGGCGCGCAGCTACAGCTGCCGTCGCCGTTGATCATCAGCGAGCGGACCGGAGAACTGATCGGCGCCCGCTATTACGGTGAGCGACAGGTGATCCACGCTCTCGACGACGATTTCGCCGTCATCCTGGACGCGCTCACCCACCTCTCCGACGGGGATCTGGCCGGGATGTCCTGCGATGACAGCGGGCAACGCTGGGTGGTCAGTTTCAACCATGACCGCGATCCGGGCGTCACCTATTTCTACGATCATGCGACCGGCGAGAGTCGACTGTTGTTCCGGCCGTACCCGCATCTGGATCCCGACGCGCTCGCGCCCATGACACCGGTCACGATCACGGCGCGCGACGGGCTGGATCTGCATTCGTATCTGACCCTGCCCGTGGGGCAAGAGCCCGAGAACCTGCCGTTGGTCCTGCTGGTGCACGGCGGCCCGTGGGCACGTGACTGCTGGGGTTTCCAGCCGGACGTGCAGCTGCTCGCCAACCGCGGATATGCGGTGCTGCAAGTCAACTTCCGCGGTTCCACCGGGTACGGCAAGGCCTTCACCCAGGCTGCCATCGGGGAATTCGCCGGCAAGATGCACGACGATCTGATCGACGCGCATGACTGGGCGGTCAAGCAGGGCTTCGCCGATCGCGACCGGGTGGCGATCTTCGGCGGCTCCTATGGCGGATACGCCGCGTTGGTCGGTGTGACGTTCACCCCGGACGTCTTCGCGGCCGCCATCGACTACGTCGGGATCTCCAGCCTGCCCAACTTCATGCGGACACTCCCCGACGTCGGCCGACGATTCCTGGCCAACAACTGGAATCTCTATGTCGGCGATCCGTCGGACCCCGAGCAGGAGGCCGATATGCTGGCCCGCTCGCCGATCACCAAAGTCGACCAGATCCGCACCCCCCTGCTTGTCGTGCAGGGCGCCAACGATTCTCGGGTCGTACAGGCCGAGTCCGACAACATGGTTGCGGCCCTGCGCGCCCGCGGAGTCACGGTCGAGTACATGGTCAAGGAGGACGAGGGCCACGGATTCGTGAACCCGGACAACAACATCGACATGTATCACGCCGTCGAGACGTTCCTGGCCAAGCACCTGTAGAGCCCGTCCACGAGAAAGCCCCTGGAATCTTGGCGATTCCAGGGGCTTTTCGCGTGCTTGGGGTTACAGGCTTTCCAGCAGTTCCCGTGCCTTGGCGGCGGTCTCGGACGGCGTCTTGCCGACCTTGACGCCCGCGGCTTCCAGCGCTTCCTGCTTGCCCGCCGCGGTGCCCGCGCCGTCGGAGACGATGGCGCCTGCGTGGCCCATCGTCTTGCCCTCGGGAGCGGTGAAGCCCGCGACGTAGCCGACGACCGGCTTGGTGACGTTGGCCTGGATGTAGGCGGCGGCCTTCTCCTCGGCGTCGCCGCCGATCTCGCCGATCATCACGATCAGCTTGGTCTCGGGATCCTTCTCGAACGCCTCGATGGCGTCGATGTGGGTGGTGCCGATGACCGGGTCGCCGCCGATGCCGATGGCGGTCGAGAAGCCGAGATCGCGCAGCTCGTACATCATCTGGTAGGTCAGCGTGCCCGACTTCGACACCAGGCCGATCGGGCCCTTGCCGGTGATGTTGTTCGGCGTGATGCCGACCAGCGACTCACCGGGGGTGATGATGCCGGGGCAGTTCGGGCCGATGATGCGGGTCTTCTCACCCTTGTCGACGTTATAGGCCCACGCATAAGCGCTGTCCTGCACCGGGATTCCCTCGGTGATCACGACCAGCAGCGGGATCTCGGCGTCGATGGCCTCGATGATGGCGTCCTTGGAGAAGGCCGGCGGCACGAAGGCGATCGACACATCGGCGCCGGTCTCTTTCATCGCCTCGGCGACCGAACCGAACACCGGCAACTCGATCTCGTTGCCCTCTTTGTCTTCGTGCTTGACGGTGGTGCCCGCCTTGCGCGCATTCACCCCGCCCACGATCTGGGTGCCGGCCTTGAGCATCAGCTTGGTGTGCTTAGTGCCCTCGCCGCCGGTGATGCCCTGGACGATGACCTTGGAGTCCTTGTTCAAAAAGATCGACATTTTTGTTGGCTCCCTTACTTGTTGGCCAGCTCGGCGGCTTTGTCGGCCCCGGAGTCCATGGTCTCGGCCTGTACGACCAGCGGATGGTTGGCTTCGGCCAGGATGCGTCGGCCCTCGTCGACGTTGTTGCCGTCGAGGCGGACCACCAGTGGCTTGTTGGCCTCGTCGCCGAGGATCTTCAGCGCCTGGACGATGCCGTTGGCCACCGCGTCACACGCGGTGATGCCGCCGAAGACATTGACGAACACGCTCTTGACCTGGCTGTCGTTCAGGATCACGTCCAGGCCGTTGGCCATCACCTCGGCGGAGGCGCCGCCGCCGATGTCGAGGAAGTTGGCCGGCTTGACGCCGCCGTGCTTCTCACCGGCGTACGCGACCACGTCCAGGGTCGACATCACCAGGCCGGCGCCGTTACCGATGATGCCGACCTCGCCGTCGAGCTTGACGTAGTTGAGGTCGTTCTCCTTGGCCTTGAGCTCCAGCGGATCGGTGGCGTCCTTGTCCTCGAACTCGGCGTGACCGGGCTGGCGGAAGTCGGCGTTCGCGTCGAGGGTGACCTTGCCGTCAAGCGCCAGGATCTGATCGTCGGGGGTACGCACCAGCGGGTTGACCTCGACCAGGGTGGCGTCTTCGCCGACGAAGACCTCCCACAGCTTCTGGATGGTCACGGCGGCGGCGTCGAGCACCTCGGCGGGCAGGTGACCCTGCTCGGCGATCGAACGGGCGAAGGCCAGGTCCACACCCTTGACGGCGTTGACGGGCACCTTGGCGAGGCGGTCGGGCTTGGTGGCCGCGACCTCTTCGATCTCCATGCCGCCCTCGACCGAGCACATGGCCAGGTAGGTGCGGTTGGACCGGTCGAGCAGGAAGGAGATGTAGTACTCCTCGGCGATGTCGCTGGCCTCGGCGACCAGCAGCTTCTTGACGACGTGGCCCTTGATGTCGAGACCGAGGATGTTCTGCGCATGGGTGAACGCGTCGTCGGGTGTCGCGGCGTACTTGACGCCACCGGCCTTGCCGCGGCCGCCGACCTTGACCTGCGCCTTGACCATGACGGGCTTGCCGATCTCCTCGGCGATGGCCTTGGCGTCCTCGGCGGAGTCGGTGACGCGTCCGGGAGTGGTGGGAACGTTGTGCTTGGCGAACAGTTCCTTCGCCTGATACTCGAAAAGGTCCATGGACTCTGCCAGATTCCCTGTCTGTCTGCGGCTAGATGTGTGGCCCGACGGGCTCGGGGGAACTGTATCGACACCGGCGCCGCCGATTGCCACCGCCTACCGGTCATGTGGTCGATCTCACCGCCCCCCATGTCGTGATTCAAGTCACATTCCGGGGCGGAATAAGCGCTCGGGTTGCCACTTTGATTGGATTTTGGTTAACGTCCACTGGTCTTAGTAACGGTCTGATCACGACGACAAGGACGTTTCAGGTTGCCTCAGCATCGCTCGCCTCGGTCTTCCGAAGCCGCCGCGGTACCCAGGTTTCCCATCGGTCCGTCCGAAACCACCGACATCATTCCGTTCAACGAATTCGGCGAGATCGCCCAGCTCAGCGATCTGGAGTTCTTGTCCCACGCGGCATTTGACCGCGAAGCCCAGGTCATCCACGCGCCCGAGCTCGACGATCTGCACCACACCGACGACCTGACGCCGCTGCGCCTCGCCGTTCCGGCCGAGTTCCGCCCGCAGCCGCGCGCCGAACGTCGCGTCGCCGCACACGCCTACCGCGACAGCCACACCGATGTCAGCGACGGCTCAGCAAAGACCGACATCATCGATATGCGCGGCGGCAAAGGCCAGCACCGCAAGCAGGAAGTGCCGGTCAGAGGTCGACTGGTGGTCGCGGCCATGGCCGTCGGAGCTACCGCCGCAGGCGCGTACACCATGACCAACAACGCACCTAAAGCACCGGCCGAGACCGTGCTCGCCTCCGATCAGAGCACCATCAGCGGCGGCGCCGTGATCACCGGCTCGGTGGACGGCATGCAGGTCGTCACCGTCACCCCCGCCGCCAACTCGGCCATCCACGCCGAAGAGATCACCAAGGCCGCCGCATTCGCCCAGGAGCGCGCCGAGCGGGAAGCACGCCTGGCGCGCCCCCAGTTCGCGATGCCGACGCGTGGCGTGTGGACCTCCGGGTTCGGCTATCGCTGGGGCGTGCTGCACGGCGGCATCGACATCGCCAACTCGATCGGCACTCCGATCGTGGCCGCAGCAGACGGCGTGGTCATCGACACCGGCCCCACCGCCGGATACGGCGCCTGGGTCAAGCTCAAGCATTCCGACGGCACCGTGACGCTGTACGGACACATCAACAGCTGGCTGGTCAGCGTCGGCGACCGGGTGATGGCCGGCGACCAGATCGCCACCATGGGCAACCGCGGGAATTCCACCGGACCGCACCTGCACTTCGAGGTTCTCCTCGGGGGCACGGACCGCGTCGATCCCGTCGGCTGGTTGTCCAAGCGGGGGCTTGCCCCCGGCAGCTACGTTGGCTGAGTGGCCAGTCCTGACGACCCGGTAGCCGAACCACCACCACTGAGCTCCACGCCCGACGTCCCGACGGGCGATGACGACACCAGTACCCGAATCCTGCGTCGTGCGCCGCTGAACACCGGTGCACAGCCCGCCAGCGCCACCGCTGAGCCACCGACGAGCATCTTGCGCCGCCATCCCACCGGAGCGCTTCCAGCCGCCTCAGATCCGGCCACCGAGATCGTCCCGCGCGCGACACCCACCGCGGTCGGGCCACCCCGGCCGGCGCGCGCCGACGCCAGGCCGGCCATCGCCACCGCTGTGCTGAGCATCGTGTCCGGCTGGGCCAGCGGAGTCATCGCGACCGACCTGATCACCGGATGGTGGGCCACCGACCCGCTGTTCTGCGTGGCTGTCGGCTTTCTGGCCGCGGTGTCGGCGGCCGCCTCGATCAGCGGGGTCGTCGCGCTGCTGCTGCGAAGGCGGACCGCGCGCCTGCTCATCGTGGTCGGCGCGGTGATCGCGTTACTCATCTTCGCGAGCCTGTTCGTGGCGGGCGCGAGCCTGCCCGCGCTGGTGTTCGCGTTGCCGCTGCTGCCGTTGGCCTCGATCGTGGCGGCGGCTCTGCCCGGCACCGCACGGTGGAGCCGGACCGGCTGATCAGAGCTTCGTGACGGGCGCGTGGTTGTGCATCAGCTTCACGCGGCCTGCGCTCCCGAAGTCGATCAACGACATCGCGGACTCGCCGGCACCGGTGACCTCTTCGACCCTGCCGAGTCCGTATTTGTCGTGGGTGACGCGATCGCCCGGTTCCAGGACGATGGGCGCGCGCTTGCCCGCCCCCGACCGTGACGGAGTCGGCGACGGCCGCGGTGTGCCGTACCGGCCCGCATTGCCGACCGGTGCGGACATCCTCGACGCCGGCTGCTCGGTGCGGCGCCAGTCGATGAGCTCCTGCGGGATTTCCCGGAGGAACCGTGATTCCGGGTTGAGCATCGGTTGCCCCCAGGACGAGCGCACTTTGGCGCGGCTGAGATAGAGGCGCTGACGGGCCCGGGTGATGCCGACATAGGCCAGTCGGCGCTCCTCGGAGAGCTCGACCGGATCGCCGAGCGCCCGCATGTGGGGGAACATGCCGTCCTCCCAGCCGGTCACGAACACCACCGGAAACTCCAGGCCCTTGGCGGTGTGCAGCGTCATCATCGTCACCACGCCTGATCCGTGCTCCGGGATGTCGTCGGCGTCGGCGACCAGTGACACCCGTTCCAGAAAGGCCGCGAGCACACCCGTGTCAGGAATGTCCTCGTCCTGCGGCTCGGCTCCATCCTCGTCGGCCAGCGCCTTCGCGTTGGCCAGATCGATGCTGAATTCGTGTGCGACGCTCACCAATTCGTTCAAGTTGTCAAGGCGCGCCAGGTCCTGCGGATCACTCGAGGATTCGAGTTCAGCGCGGTAGCCGGTGCGGTCCAGCACGGATTCGACGAGATCGCCGAGTTCGCCTTCGAGTCCGGCCCTGAGCTCGTCGAGCATCTCGACGAACCCGGCGATCGCCTTGGCCGAGCGCGAGTTCAGCAGCGGCACTTTGCCTTCGGCCGCATCCGCAAGGGCATCGTTGAAGGTGGCACCCGTGGTCTCGGCGTGGACGGCGACGCACGCCTCGGCGCGGTCGCCGATTCCGCGGCGCGGGGTGTTGAGAATTCGGCGCATGCTGACCGCATCGCCGGGGTTGTCGAGCACCCGCAGATAGGCGACGATGTCGCGGATCTCGCGGCGCTCGTAAAAGCGGACTCCCCCAACCACTTTGTAGGGAATCCCGGCACGGATGAAGACTTCCTCGATGGCGCGTGAGGAGTTGTTGGTGCGGTAGAACACCGCGACGTCGTTGTAGGAGAAGTCACTGCTCGAATCGGACAGCGCATCGATTTCCTGCGCGATGAAACGCGCTTCGTCGTGTTCGTTGTCGGACACGTAGCCGACGATCAGCTCACCGTCGCCGGCGTCGGTCCACAGTCGCTTCTCGCGGCGGCCGGCGTTGCGCGCGATCACCGAGTTCGCGGCGTTGAGGATGGTCTGCGTCGATCGATAGTTCTGTTCCAGCAGAATCGTCGTGGCGTTGGGGTAATCGCGCTCGAAGTCCTCGATGTTGCGGATCGTCGCGCCACGGAACGCGTAGATCGACTGGTCGGCGTCGCCGACGACGCACAGCTCGGCGGGGGCGACACCGGCGATGTCGTCGTCGGCAGCCTGGGTTCCGACCAGCTCACGGACCAGCACGTACTGCGCGTGGTTGGTGTCTTGGTACTCGTCGACCAGGATGTGCCGGAACCGGCGCCGATAGTACTGGGCGATCTGCGGAAAGGCTTGCAGCACAGCGACCGTCTCGCCGATCAGATCGTCGAAGTCCAGAGCGTTGGCGGCCCGCAGTCTGCGTTGATATTCGGCGTAGACGGTGGCGATGATGCGGGCCAGGTCGTCTTCGGCTTCCGACGCCTCGGCCGCAGCCTGCTCGGGACCGATCAGCTCGTTCTTCAGGTTGGAGATCCCGTTGGCCAGCAGCCGCGGCGAGTGCCGCTTGGTGTCCAGGCCCATGTCCTTGCCGATCATCAACAGCAGGCGGCGCGAGTCGTCGGAGTCGTAGATGGAGAAGTTCGAATTCAGGCCCGGCAGCAGCGAGGCCTGATTGCGCAGGATCCGCACGCACGTCGAGTGGAATGTCGACACCCACATGTTGCGTGCCCGTGGGCCCACGAGCTGGACCACCCGTTCCCGCATCTCGGCAGCGGCCTTGTTCGTGAACGTGATGGCCAGCACCTGGCCCACCCCGACGTCGCGGGCGGCCAGCAGATACGCGATGCGGCGGGTCAGCACCGCCGTCTTGCCCGACCCGGCACCGGCGACGATCAGAAGCGGGGTCCCCTCGTGGAGGACCGCCCGGCGCTGTTGCGGGTTGAGGCCTTCGAGGAGTTCATCGGTGCCGGTCGGCACAGTGGACAAGGAGGGTGAAGTCATATCGTTACCAAACTTACCGCTGCGCAGGGACAACCTTTGCGCTGCCACGGCACGTAGTGGCACACTCGTTGAGTGCAAGGTCAGCAGCGTCGATTTTTTTACGGGTACCGGCCAGCGGTGCCCGTGGTCTAGCTGCTTTCCCTCCAGCCCCGCGGTCCGCTTCCGGATCCGGGGCTTGTCTCTTGTGTGAGGCCCGAAACCGGACGGACCAGACAATTCACACCAGGAGAATCCGGAGAACGACATGACGACGGAAACCACGGGATCATTGACGGTGCCTGACAACCCCGATATCGCTGAGCTGCGCCAGGAGATCGATCAACTCGACGCGACGATCCTCGAGGCGATCCAGCGGCGCACCGAGATCTCACAGACGATCGGCAAGGCGCGGATGGCCTCGGGCGGTACCCGCCTGGTGCACAGCCGCGAGATGAAAGTGATCGAGCGCTACAGCGTGCTCGGCGAAGAGGGCAAGAACCTCGCCATGCTGCTGTTGCGGCTGGGCCGCGGCCGCCTCGGCCACTGACCCCTGCAGATCCGGCGCGCGCGCATCACTCCGGTGTGAGCGCCTCGACCAGCCACGGCGTCAGCCACTCGACGGCCTCGGGTGTCGGGTGCACGCCGTCGCTGCGCACCTTCAGACCGTCGACCCTGGTCTGGTAGTAGCCGTTGGGGCTCAGCTTCTTGTTCAGGTCCAGCACCGTGGCATTGGGGCGCATCTCGACGACGCTGCGCAACAGCGTGTTCCAGCGCTCGACGCGGATGGGCTGATCCTCGGGGTACAGACTGCCGTCCGGCTTCTCCGCACGCCGGTTGTACGGTTCGGTGGTCACGACCACCCTCGCCCCGGTCGAGGACAGGATGTCCAGCGCCCGGTTCAATTCACTGCGCAGGTAGGCGTCGTAGCCGGGCTCCCCGATGTGGGTCCAGCGGCCTTCGTTCATCCGGTCCACCACTTCCCAGCGCCCGACGACGAGTAGCACCACGTCGGGTTTCTCGTATCCGATCCGCTGGGCCCACCGCGCCGGCCACGCGTCGCACTCCGGTTTCTGCGGCAGCTCCTGGCCCACGTACTCGTAAGGCCCGCCGCGGGCGATCCCGCACCCGATCGTGGTGAAGTCGGCGAAATCCATGCCGGGGGTATCGGGGAGGTAGCGCATCATCGTCCACGCGATGGAGTCGCCGAACACCGCCACCCGCAGATCGCCGGGGGCGCGGGGAGTTCGGACGGGCGGCACCGCAACGGCCACCTCCGGTCCGACCAGCGCCGCATTGTCGATCAGCGGACCCGGGACCGGCATCGCGGGCAGGACCCGGACCGGCAGCACGGTCATCGTCACCACCGCGGCCGTCGCTGCGGTGGCCGCCGCCAGCGGAAGCATCGGCACGAACGCCGGGCGCCATTCCCGGATCGGCTGCTCGATCAACCACCACGACAGCGTCGCGAGCGCGATCGTCGCAGCGCAGCGCAGCGCGAACAGCTGCCAGCCGGCGATGCCGGTCCGCTCGCCGTTGAGGACGAGGAAGATCGGCCAGTGCCACAGGTAGACGCCGTACGAGATGGCGCCGAGGCCGACGAGCGGGCCGACCGACAGCAGGCGTGCGACGGGCCCGTCCTGAGCGAGCGCCACCGGGGCGATCACGAGAATCGCGGCGACCGCGACGACCACCAGCAGTCCGCTGCGGAATTCCTCGGCGCTTCCCGTCGCGATGCGCGCGGCCATGAACAGCACCACGAGTCCCACCACCGGAAGGGACCACGCGAGCCACCGCGCCCACCGCGAACGGAAGACCACCAGACCCGCGGTCAGCCCCCGCCAGTCACGGACCAGCAGCGCCGCTGCCGCCGCACCGACCAGCAGCGCCTGGACCCGGGTGTCGGTGCCGAAGTAGACGCGATTGAGCGTTGCGTCCGAGGTGAGCAGGAAGGTCGCCGACGCCGACGCGACGATCCCGAGGGATGCCAGGCCGAAGACCGCGACGCGCACCGCGCGCTGGGAGAGCGGGAGCCCACGCCGGTACGCCAGCGCGGCCAATCCGGCGACAGCAGCCGCGACCAGCAGGGGCCACAGGACGTAGTACTGCTCCTCGACAGCCAGTGACCACGTGTGCTGCAGCGGAGACGCGGGCGCGCCCTGGGAGAAGTAGTCGGTGTTCTGCGACACGAACATCCAGTTCGACATCCAGAAGAACGTGGCCACGGCGTCGTCGCGCAATCGTGCCGTGGATTCCTCGGCGAACAGGCCCGCCGCCGCGACGACGGCGAGCACCATCACCAGCAGGGCGGGGAGCAGTCTGCGGGCGCGCCGGATCCAGAAGCTCTTCAGCCCGATCCGTCCGGTCCGTCCGATCTCGTCCAGCAGCAGCGACGTGATGAGGAATCCGCTGAGGACGAAGAAGACGTCGACGCCCAGGAAGCCGCCGGACAGACCCGGCACGCCGCCGTGGTCGGCCAGCACCAGCAGGACGGCGATCGCGCGGACTCCGTCGAGTGCGGGAATCGCCTGGCCCGGACCGACGTAGCGGCGCGGACCCACCCGGAGTGGAGCCGCGCCCGCAGCCATGCCGTCGGTACCGGATGTGACGGCTCTGCCGTCGGTCACGTCGCGGCCCCTTCCCTGCCTCCGAGCAAGGAAGTCTAGGGGCGGGTGCGCGGCGAATCCGGAAGGCGCGCGCGGAGTCTGCCCGTGGACGCTAGGGCGTCAGGGCGATGTACTTGGTGTCGAGATACTCCTCGATGCCCTCGATGCCGCCCTCACGCCCGAACCCGGATTCCTTGATTCCGCCGAACGGCGCCGCGGCGTCGGAGATGACTCCGCGGTTGATGCCGACCATGCCGGACTCGATCCCCTCGGCCACCCGCAGCGCGCGATCCAACGACTTCGTGTACACGTAGGCGGCCAGGCCGTACTCGGTGTCGTTGGCGGCGGCGATGCCCTCCTCCTCGGTGTCGAACCCGGCGATGGGTGCGACGGGACCGAACACTTCTTCCTTGAGGATGCGCGCGTCGGCGGGGACGTCGGTGAGCACGGTGGCCGGGTAGAAGTTGCCCGGCCCGCCGGGCGCCACCCCGCCGACGGCGACGGTGGCGCCGCGCGACACCGCGTCGGACACCAACTCCGTCACGGTGGCGACCTGCTTGGCGTTGATCAGCGGCCCCAGCGTCGCGTTCTCGTCGAGGCCCTTGCCGAGCGTAAACTCGCTCATCCGCTTGACGAACTTGTCGGTGAACTCCTCGCGCACCGCGTTGGCGACGTGGAACCGGTTGGCCGCGGTGCATGCCTCGCCGCCGTTACGCATCTTGGCCAACACCGCACCGTCGACCGCGGCGTCGACATCGGCGTCGTCGAAGACGATGAAGGGTGCGTTGCCGCCGAGCTCCATCGACGTCCGCAGCAGCTTGTCGGCCGACTGCTTCACCAGGGCCTTGCCGACCCCCGTCGATCCGGTGAAGGTCAGCTTGCGCAGCCGGCCGTCGTTGATCAGCGCCTCCGAGACCGGGCCCGGGCTGCTCGTCGGCAGTACCGACAGCACGCCCTTGGGCAGGCCGGCCTCGTCCATCAGCTTGGCCAGCAGCAGCATCGTCAGCGGCGTCTCCTGCGCGGGCTTGATGATCATCGTGCAGCCCGCGGCGAACGCGGGACCCATCTTGCGGGTGCCCATCGCCAGCGGAAAGTTCCACGGCGTGATCGCGTAGCACGGGCCCACGGCCTGCTTGGTGACGATGATCCGCCCGTTCCCGGCGGGGCTGGGGGTGTAACGACCCCCGATGCGGACGGCCTCCTCGGCGAACCAGCGGAAGAACTCGGCGCCGTAGGTCACCTCGCCCTTGCTCTCCGCTACCACCTTGCCCATCTCCATGGTCATCAGCGCGGCGATGTCGTCGGCGCGGTCGGTGATCGCTTCGAACACCGATCGCAGGATCTCGCCGCGCTTACGGGGGGCGGTGCCGGCCCATTCGGCCTGCACGCCGCATGCGACGTCCAGCGCGGTGCTCGCATCCTCGGCCGTCGCGTCGGCAACGGAGATCAGCACTTCGTCGTTGCTCGGATCCAGCACGTCGAACGTCGACTTGCCTTCGCGCTCCTCACCGCCGATCCACAAACCGGTGGGGACGGATTTCAACAAGGTGGCAGCATCCATACCCCACGTCTTACACCTTCGGCCAGCGAGCCGCACTAGGGTTCTCAAGCATGGGTAGCGAAGAGCCGACAACCTCCGACATCACCGCATCGCCTGCCTGGGAGGCACTGTCCCGCCACCACGATGAGATCGGCACCAAGGATCTGCGGGGGTTGTTCGCCGAGGATCCGGCGCGTGGCACGGAGTTCACGCTGACGGTCGGCGACCTGTACATCGACTACAGCAAGCACCGCGTGACACAGCAGACGGTGACGCTGTTGCTCGACCTCGCGCGCACCGCGGAGCTGACCGCCAAACGGGATGCGATGTTCGCCGGAGAGCACATCAACACCTCCGAGGACCGGGCGGTGTTGCACACCGCACTACGGCTGCCCCGCGACGCGCAGCTGACCGTGGACGGGCAGGACGTCGTGGCCGACGTGCACGAGGTACTCGACCGGATGGGCGACTTCACCGACCGGCTGCGCAGTGGCGAGTGGCGCGGCGCGTCGGGAGAACGCATCACGACGGTGGTCAACATCGGCATCGGCGGGTCCGATCTGGGTCCGGTGATGGTGGATCAGGCGTTGCGCCACTACGCCGACGCCGGCATCTCCGCACGCTTCGTCTCCAACGTCGACCCGGCCGACCTCGTCGCGAAACTGGCCGGACTGGACCCGGCCACAACGCTTTTCGTGATCGCGTCGAAGACATTCTCGACATTGGAGACACTGACCAACGCGACCGCGGCGCGCCGCTGGCTGACCGAGGCGCTGGGCGACGCCGCCGTATCCAAGCATTTCGTCGCGGTGTCGACGAACGCCAAGCTGGTCGACGACTTCGGCATCGACACCGACAACATGTTCGGCTTCTGGGACTGGGTCGGTGGCCGCTATTCGGTGGACTCGGCCATCGGGTTGTCGGTGATGGCGGTCATCGGCAGGGAGCGCTTCGCCGAGTTCCTCGCGGGCTTCCATCTGGTCGACGAGCACTTTCGCACGGCACCACTGGAAGCCAACGCGCCGGTGCTACTCGGGTTGATCGGGCTCTGGTACAACAACTTCTTCGGCGCGGAAACCCGTGCGGTGCTGCCGTATTCGAACGACCTGGCTCGGTTCGCGGCATATCTGCAGCAGCTGACGATGGAGTCCAACGGCAAATCGGTGCAGGCCGACGGCACGCCCGTACACAGCAGCACCGGCGAGATCTTCTGGGGCGAGCCCGGCACCAACGGCCAGCACGCGTTCTACCAGTTGCTGCACCAGGGCACCCGGCTGATTCCCGCCGACTTCATCGGGTTCAGCGAGCCCACCGACGATCTGCCGACCGCCGACGGCACCGGCAGCATGCACGACCTCCTGATGAGCAACTACTTCGCTCAGACTCAGGTGCTGGCCTTCGGTAAGACCGCCGACGAGATTGCCGCCGAGGGGACCCCACCGAATGTGGTGCCGCACAAGGTGATGCCGGGCAACCGGCCGAGCACGTCGATCCTCGCGACGAAGCTGACCCCGTCGGTCGTCGGGCAGTTGGTCGCGCTCTACGAGCATCAGGTGTTCGTCGAGGGTGTCATCTGGGGTATCGACTCGTTCGACCAGTGGGGGGTCGAGCTGGGCAAGACCCAGGCCAAGGCGCTGCTACCCGTCATCACCAGCGAGGCCTCGCCGGCCCAGCAGACGGATTCGTCGACCGACGCCCTGGTGCGCCGCTACCGCACAGAGCGCGGCCGCACCGCGTGATGCCGGCGTGGTCGTCGCCGCTGGGCGATGACCACGCACGCCGAACCACTCAAACCTCGGGGTCCGGCCGGGTCCAGCCCAGGATCATCGCCGGGGCGCACCCGCCGATCAGCAGCACCGTCATCACCATCAGCCCGCCGGCATACGCCATGGCGGTGTCGGTGCCGTCGGTGAGCACAGCGCCGAAGATCAGATAGAACACCGGTAGCAGCATCAGGTGCTGGGTGATGGCCAGGCCGATCGAGCGTGCGTTGTTGCGCTGGGACAGCTCGTATTCGTCGAGGGTGGTGTGCGGCGCGTCCCCCTGCCTGCCCGACACGATCTGCAGTGCGATCCACAGTGGGAAGAACACCAGGCACGCCGGCAACCACAACAGAGGCGCCCAACCAATCCCGAAGGCACACAGCAGACTCACTACGGCCATGTAGGCGAACGTGGCACCCAGCCCGACGACGAGGACGCGGCGCCGACCCCGGGGGCGCCAGCCCGGCAGCGAATTTGCGTAGGTGCGTTCGAATTTGAGGAACTGTCGGGCCCGGCGGCCCTGGTACCGGTCGATCAGGGTTGCCTCAGACATGTGCACTCCCTTCCTGTGGTCGGCTGTCCTTTCGGTAGAGCTCGGTCGACAGCGGGGTGAACGGCTCGCGGGAGAACACCGCCTCGACAGGCAGGCCGAACACCTCGCAGATGCGGAACGCCAGATCGAGGCTCGGATAGTGATCGCCCCGCTCCAGCGCGCCGACGGTTTGCGGATTGACGTCGATCAGCTCTGCAAGCTGGGCTCTCGCCAGTCGCCGCTCGGCACGCAGCACTCCGATCCGATTATGGATCGGACGCGTTTCCCCGCGTCGTACTGGACTCATCTAACCGATTGTTGGGAAAACCCAACGATCTGTCAAGATTTACCGGCGGTCCGGTCAGAGACAGTGGTCCTCGGCGCGACGCTGCACGCCGCGATCGCTAGGCGAAGTACTTGGTGAACCGTGGGGGCAGCACCTTCATGACCTCCACCAGCGGCCACCACGGCCAACCCGGGACGACGGCGCGGCCCTTCTCCTTCTCGATGGCGTCGACCATGGCCTTCACGCCGGTCTCGTTGTCCACCATCAGCATCGTCGAATTCGATTTCGCCGTCATCTCCGACTCGATGTAGCCGGGTTCCAGCACTGTGATCTTGATCGGGCCGGACGGGTACTCGGCGCGCAGCGACTCGCCGAGTGAGGTGACACCGGCCTTGCTGGCCGAGTAGGCCGCCTTGAATCCCGGCACGCCGACGTTGCCGAGTACCGACGACACCAGGACCAGATGACCCTTGTTCACGGCCTTGAACATCTCCAGGGCCGTCTCGATCTGCACCAGTGCCGCAACGAGATTCGTCTCGATGGTGGCCTTGTTCGCCCACAGCTTGCCGCCACCGAGCGGGTAGCCCTTCCCGATGCCCGCGTTCACGATCACGCAGTCGATGCCGCCGAGTTCGTCGTTGAGTTCGGTGAAGACCTTCGCGACCTGTTCGTGGTCGTTGACGTCCAGTGCCGCCACCGCCACCTTGATATGGGGGTGACGTTCCAGGAGTTCGGCCCTGAGCTCATCGAGGTTGTCCAGGCGGCGCGCGCACAGCGCCAGGTCACGCCCCTTGGCCGCGAACTGCCGGGCCATCCCGGCGCCGAGGCCGGAGCTCGCACCGGTGATCAAGATCTTCTGCCGAGTCATTCCGGCAGGATAACCGAGTTAGACAACTGAAGGAAAAACGCCGAGAGCGCTATTTCAGCAGTCTCGACATTCGGCGGTCAGCCAGCACCTTGCCGCCGGTCTGGCACGTCGGGCAGTACTGGAACGACTTGTCGGCGAACGACACCTCACGCACCGTGTCGCCGCACACCGGGCACGGCAACCCGGTGCGGGCATGTACGCGCAGCCCCGACCGCTTCTCCCCCTTGAGCGTCGCTGCGCCCTGTCCGACCGACCGGCTCACGGCATCGCTGAGCACAGAGATCATCGCGTCGTGCAGGTCCGCGAGCTGGGCTTCGGTCAGCTTGTTCGAGGTGGCGAACGGCGACAGCTTCGCGACGTGCAATATCTCGTCGCTGTAGGCGTTGCCGATGCCCGCGATGACTTTCTGGTCGGTGATGACGGTCTTGATCCGGCCCGACTGCCCCTTCAATGCGTCACCCAGTCCGTCGACGCCGAGGGACAACGCATCCGGGCCCAGCGCGGCGATCTGCGGGACGGCCATCGGATCGGTCACGAGCCAAACCGCCAGCCGCTTCTGCGTGCCGGCCTCCGTGAGGTCGAATCCGGGCGCCTCGCCGGGCGTGCCCAGGTGAACCCGCATCGCGATCGGCCCCTTGCCGTACGGCTTCAGCGGCGCCGGCGCCAGCTTGTCCGACCAGCGCAGCCAGCCCGCCCTTGACAGGTGGGTGATCAGGTGGAGTTCGCCGACCTGCAGCCCCAGGTATTTGCCCCACCGGTTGGCTCCGGTCACGACCTGTCCGTGCAGCGCCGAGGGCGGCGGGTCGAACGTCTTGAGGACCGACAGCGCAGCGACGTCGACGCGGCCGACAGTCAGTCCGACCGCGTGGCGGCGCAGGTGATCAGCGAGTGCTTCGACCTCGGGAAGCTCGGGCATGTCACTCAGTCTGCCTTGACGAGTAGGGACAGCAGCCAGCTCACGATCGACAGCACGATCGCCGCCCAGATCGCCGTCCACCAGAAGTCGTCGATGGCCAGCCCCCAGTGGGTGGTGTGCTCGGTGATCCAGGACGTGAGCATGAGCATGAACGCATTGATGACGATGTGGAACAGGCCCAACGTGAGGATGTAGAGCGGAATCGAGATGATCTGCACGATGGGCTTGATGATCGCGTTGACCAGGCCGAAGATCACCGCGACGACGAGGATGACGCCGACGCGGCCCAGCGTCGAGTCGCCGCCGACGAACTCGACTCCGGGCACCAGAAGCGTGACGACCCACAGCGCAAGCCCGGTGAGCGCCGCCCGCAGTAGAAACAGACCCATACCGCTCATGATCCACCCCATCCCCCGGTTTCGGGCCCGACATCCTCGGGTGGTACTCAAAGTATCCGGTACTCGAGGTATTGACATCTTGTGACACCGCTCCCTACCGTCGACGGACAGGACGTCGACGAAGGGGCGTTGAGGATGACGACGGCGAAGAATCCGGTGGCGACCCGCGACGTCTTCGCCGAGCGGTTGCTCAAAGGGTCGGTGAAGAAGTCCTACGCCCCGGTGGTCGACATCGACTGGGACGCACCGCTGGACCCCGACAAGTTCTTCCTGCCGCCCAAGTCGGTGTCGTTGTACGGGACTCCGCTGTGGGACTCGATGACCCGGGCAGAGCAGATCGAACTGTCCCGTCAGGAGCTCGCCAACACGCTGTCGGCCGGCATCTGGTTCGAGAACATCCTCAACCAGGCCCTGTTACGCAAGATGATGCACCAGGATCCGACAGCGCCGGCCACGCATTATGCGCTCACCGAACTGGGTGACGAGACCAGGCACATGGTGATGTTCGGCAAGGCGATCGACCGCCTGGGTGCAAAGCCCGTGCGGCCCAAGCGGTATCAACGCATGATCATCAACGCGCTGCCTTTCACCTTCCAGGGCTCAGTGCTGTGGGTGGCCGCGCTGATCGGCGAGGAGATCTTCGACGCGCTGCAGCGCCAGATGATGGACGATCCCGAACTGCAGCCCATGGTGCAGCGCCTGATGCGCATCCACGTCACGGAGAAAGCCCGCCACATCCAGTTCGCCCGCGACGGGCTGCGCAAGCGGGCGCCGCACATGCGCCGGATCCCGAAGCTGTTCGTGGCCAACATCAACGGAGTCGGCGGATTGTTCTTCCGCCACCTGTTCACCAATCGGGTGCAGTACGCCCGCGTCGGCCTCGACTCACGCCACGCACGCCGGGTGGCGCGGAGCAGCCCGCACCGGCACGAGGTGCACGTACTCGGTTTCGCTCCACTGGCAGCGTTCCTGGAGGAGGTCGGCTTGATGGGACCGCTCGCACGGCGCATGTGGAAGCGCAGCGGGTTTCTGTGACGGCGGTCGACACGGTTCTCTACGCCGGCGCCGATTCCGCGGGCGAGGCGGAGTTCGACGAGGCGACCCACACCTGGGGGGTGAACGGACGGCGTGCTCGGGTGGTCGTCGCCACCGATGGAGCTTTCCCGGCGACGGCGGCCTGCCGCGCCGACGGCCTGCGCCCGTATCTCGGTGTGGCAGTGCACGGGGTGCCGAACTACTTCGTCATCACCGGACCCGACGCCGCCGCCCAGAAGGGCTACATCGCGAAGTGTGTGGCGCACATGAGCCGCACCCACAGCACCCGCATCGAAGTCCGCTCCAGTGCGCAGCGGCTTTACAACGAGCGTTCGCAGTACGGGGCGAATCGCACCGGCCGGTACTGGCGCAGGGTCGGCAGGCGTATCCCGTCAGCGTTCGAGGTGCGTTCCCATGGTTTCGTGCTGGACGTCGACGATGCGGTCTACGACGGGCAGGCGACAGTCGTCGTCGCGGGCCGACAGCATGAGACGCACGTCCGGCTGATGGGTCGACTGGATCCGATCGACGGCCATTACCATTGGCAGGGAACAATTTTCGACACCGGCTTCGACATCCGCCTGCCGCAGGAGGTGACGGTGACGATCGGCGGCCGTTCCGCGGCCGGCCGGTTGACCGAACGCACGCCGTGGTCCACGTTCTCGGTGGCCGGCGCAGGCGCCCCGCCGTTTGCACTGGAGAGCATCGAGGTCGACGTTCCGACGTTGTAGCGACGATTGCGCTCCGCAAAACTAGAACGCGTTCTAGTATCGGTTTCATGCGGTTCACCTATGCGGAAGCCATGACCGATCCGAGTTTCTACATTCCGTTGGCCAAAGCCGCCGACGAGGCCGGATACCACGCGATGACCATCCCGGACAGCATCGCCTATCCCGAAGAGTCGGACTCGAAATATCCCTACACCGAGGACGGTAATCGGGAGTTCCTGGACGGCAAGCCCTTCATCGAGTCGTTCGCCCTGATCGGCGCCCTCTCGGCGGTGACCACCCGGCTGCACTTCAACATCTTCGTGCTGAAGCTGCCGATCCGCCCGCCCGCGTTGGTGGCCAAGCAAGCCGGATCGCTGGCGGCCATGTTCGACAACCGCCTCGGCCTCGGCGTCGGCACCAGCCCGTGGCCAGAGGACTACGAGATCATGGGCGTGCCCTTCGCCAAGCGCGGCAAGCGGATGGACGAGTGCATCGACGTCATCAGGGGCCTGACTTCCGGGGACTACTTCGAGTACCACGGCGAGTTCTATGACATCCCGAGGTTCAAGATGACACCCGCACCGACCAAGCCGGTCCCGATCCTGGTCGGCGGCCACGCTGACGCCGCACTCAGGCGGGCCGCCCGCAACGACGGCTGGATGCACGGCGGCGGCGACCCCGAGGAACTCGACCCTCTGCTCGCCAAGCTGCAACAGTTCCGGGACCAGGAAGAGCGCATCGGGCTGGCCGACGAATTCGAGATCCACGTCATCTCCATCGACGGCTTCACCCTCGACGGGGTGAAGCGACTCGAAGACAAAGGTGTCACCGACGTCATCGTCGGCTTCCGCATCCCCTACATCATGGGGCACGACACCGAGCCGCTCGACGCGAAGATCCGCAACCTGGAGTGGTTCGCCGAGAACGTCATCGCCAAAGCCTGACCGGTCGCCGATGACGGCGGGGGCCCAGGGCAATCAGGCTGTCGCAGTGCGTGAATGCGCCGGATTCGACTGGAGCGCATGCGTTCGCGATGGCGGTCTGCCGCGATCGCCCCACCGGCGGGTCTGCGGAACCAAAACCACGATTTAGTTTCCATCGCAAGGGGTTTGACGAAGACCGTGTTGCGCCGGCACCGCAGCGGCTCGCCGCCCGAGTCGGGCCCCTCCGCAGCCCTGCGCTGTCTACGGTGCCCGTCCACCCGGCACCATCAGCACCCTGGCGTCGGAGCCGAGCGACACCGTGGCATTCTGCCGCCAGACGCCGCCGCGGGGCGCCGAAGCTACCCGAATTCAGCCATCCACCCCCACGTGAACAGGGTGCAGTACCCCACCCGTCACAGACATGTCACAACCCCCCGCGGCGGGGCCTGCCGCCTCCGAGCCAGCAATCCCGATAATTGCCGCACGCGTCACCGAGGCCCGAGACCCGCGCCTGAACTCGCTTGTCACACCGCATATTTCGGACGAAATTTGGGCCGCCGCTGTGCGCCGCGGTGCTCGGGAAGTCGGTCGGCAACGTACACCCAGTCAGGCCCGTCGCGCGGGGAAACGGCATTCTCGTTGTCGCCGACGTCCGGGGGCCGGTGCAAACACCCCCTTCCGGTGCATGAAGCGGCGTACTTGGGTAATTATTGGAATCGATGACAACCGGCGCGGGGTCCACGACCAACCACGGCGAGGTACGGACGGCCACCAACGGAACCGTGCGGCGGAGCCGCGCGACCTGGGCCGCCGACCGCCCGACCATGCAGTGGCAGATTTCGGTGCGCCAGTCGGTGCTGGCCGCAGTATCCGAATTCCTGGACTCGCGATGCGTGCCTGCGCTCGGCGGCGGGCGCGTCGACATCGCCGAGGGAGTGCTCCGCACCCTGCTCGCCGACGGCAAATGCCTGCGGTCGACGTTCTTCTACCTCGGCTGGTTGAGCGGAGCCGATGCCGAGCAGGCCGCCATCCGGGCCGCGGCCAGCCTGGAACTGCTGCACGCGTTCGCACTGATGCAGGACGACGTGATGGACGACTCGCCGATGCGCCGGGGACGCCCCAGCGCCCACCGGGCGTTCGAGCAGTGGCACCGCGATAGGCAGCTGGGGGGCTCCTCGGCCCGCTTCGGTGAATCCGCTGCCACCCTGCTCGGCGACCTGTGTCTGGTCTGGGCCGAGCAGATGCTCAGGGAGAGCGGACTCAGCCAGGCCGCGTTGACCCGCGCGTGGCCGCGTTATGACGCGATGCGTGCCGAACTGGCCATCGGGCAGTTCGCCGACCTGGTCAACGACACCGCCGCCTTCCCTGCTCTCGAAGACGTGCTCGACATCGCGCGACGCAAGTCCGGTAACTACACCGTGCGCAGGCCGCTGGAGATCGGGGCGTCGCTGGCCGGATGCGATGACCGGACACTGGCCGGGCTCGGCGACTACGGCGGCGCCGTCGGCGAGGCGTTCCAGCTGCGCGATGACCTGCTCGGGGTGTTCGGCGCGCCCGAGACGACGGGCAAGCCTGCCGGTTCCGATCTGGCGGCACGCAAGGCCACCACCGTCGTCGCGGCGGCCTATCAACTGGCTGGTGGCCCGCGGCGCCGCGAACTGAACGAACTGATGACCGCCACCGACCTCAGCCAGAGCGACATCACCCGCTGGCAGACCCTCATCGCCGACACCGGCACCGTGGAATGGATCGAAGAATTGATTGACCGACGTCTCACCTGGGCGCTCCAACGCCTCGACACCGCGCACCTGAACAGCGACGTGCGTTCGGCGCTGGCCACGATGGCCGCCGCCTGCACCGAGCGGGTGGCCTGATGCGCACCGTTCCCGGATCCAGTGACCGGGTCGTCGTCGTAGGCGCCGGCCTGGCAGGCCTGTCCGCGGCGCTTCACCTCGCCGGCCGCGGACGCCAGGTCACCGTGGTCGAGCGCGGCGCCCATCCCGGTGGCCGGATGGGCCGTGCGGACGTGGGCGGCTATCAGCTCGACACCGGGCCCACGGTGCTGACGATGCCCGACATCATCGACGACACCTTCGCCGCGGTCGGCGAGTCCACGGCCTCCCGGCTGGACCTGCTTCCGGTACTTCCGGCCTATCGCGCGTCCTTCTCCGACGGCAGCACCCTCGATGTGCACACCGACCCTCACGCGATGACGGCCGAGATCGAGCGCTTCGCCGGCCCCAAGGAAGCCCAGGGCTACCTGCGCCTGCGGCAGTGGCTCACGCGGCTTTACCAGATCGAGTTCGACGGCTTCATCAACGCCAACTTCGACTCGCCGCTGTCTCTGCTGACACCCCAGCTGGCGCGTCTGGCAGCGATCGGCGGGTTCCGCAGCTGGGAGCCGATGGTCCGGCGGTTCATCACCGACGAGCGGCTGCTCCGTGTGTTCACGTTCCAGGCGCTCTACGTCGGCGTGCCGCCCAAGCGCGCTCTGGCCGCCTATGCCGTCATCGCCTACATGGACACGGTGTCGGGCGTCTACTTCCCGCGCGGTGGCATGCGCGCACTTCCGGATGCGATGGCTGCCGCCGCCCGCGACGCCGGCGTCGAATTCCACTACAACGCACCGGTATCCGAACTCGAGCGATCCGGTTCGCGTGTGACCGCCGTCCGTACGGTCACCGGCGAGCGCTTCGCGGCCGACGCGGTGATCCTGACAACGGAGCTCCACGACACATACCGCCTCCTGGGCCGCACGCCGCGCCGGCTGCTGAAACTGCGTCCGGCCCCGTCCGCCGTGGTGGCACACATCGGTTGCAGGGCACCCGAGCACACCGCCGATCAGTCCCACCACACCATCCTGTTCGGCGACGCCTGGGACCGGACGTTCGACGAGATCATCGACGAGGGCCGCCCCATGGCTGACCCGTCGCTGCTTGTCACCCGCCCCGCACTCGGAGATCCCGCGCTGGCCCCGAGCGGCCGCGAACTGCTCTACGTACTGGCGCCGGCGCCCAATATGACTGTCGGGCACAAAGACTGGGACGCAGAGTCTGCGGAATACACCGACCACATGCTCGGCACCGTGAGGGCGCGACTACCGCATCTGGGTGAGGACGCCGAGCTTCTGCACGTCACCACGCCCATGGATTGGGCGCGTCAGGGCATGATGGCGGGCACCCCGTTCGCACTTTCGCACACGTTCGGCCAGACGGGCCCGTTCCGGCCGGGCAACACGATCCGCGGCATCGACAACGCGATACTGGCCGGATCGTCCACGGTGCCGGGCGTCGGCATTCCGACCGCCATCGTGTCGGGACGCCTCGCTGCGGACCGCATCACCGGATCGGACTCTCGCACTCAAGCGCGGGCATTGTCACAATGATTGGGGCACAACGATGATCGGATCAGAACTCGACGCGGCGGGTGTACATGATCAGGCCCTCCGCGAGGCGTACCAACGGTGCCGCACCATCAACGCCAAGCACGGGCGCACCTTCTTCCTCGCCACCCGGCTGCTGTCGCCCGCGCAGCGGCCCGCCGTGCATGCGCTCTACGGCTTCGCGCGTCGGGCAGACGACGTGCTCGACGAATTCGACTCCCGCACCACCGCGCAACGCGCCGACGAGCTGCAGGGCCTGGCGACCTCGCTGTTCACCCGGCTCGTGGAGAACCAGCCGAGTGGCGACGACCCGACCCTGGACGCCGTCGTGCACACTGCCCGCAAGTACAACCTGGACTGGCAGCTCTTCGACGACTTCCTCGCCTCCATGCGGATGGACCTGACGGTCACGGACTACCCCGACCGGGCAGCGCTCGATCACTACATGTACGGATCGGCCGAGGTGATCGGGCTGCAGCTGCTCCCGGTGCTGGGCACCGTGGTGCCACGCGAAGAGGCAGCCCCCTACGCAGCCGCGCTCGGAAAGGCCTTTCAGCTCACCAACTTTCTGCGCGACATCAACGAGGACCTGACACGCGGCCGGGTCTATCTGCCCGCCGACGAGCTGGCCAGCCACGGCGTCGATCGCGACGTCCTGACGTGGTGCCAGCAGACCCGTCGGACCGATCCGCGGCTGCGTGCGGCGCTGGCCGAGCAGCACGCCCTCACCCGGCGCATCTACACCCACGCCGAGCGCGGTATCGCCCTACTGCACCCGAGGTCCCGGCCGTGCATCATGGCCGCGCTGACGTTGTACTCCGAGATCCTCGATCGCATCGAGGAAATCGAGTTCGCGGTGTTCGCCCAACGGGCCACCGTCTCGTCGGCGCGCCGCCTGCAGGTGGCGTCGGTCGGCTTCGTCAGGGCACTGCGTGCCCGGGCCCGCCACCAGGAGGTGTGACCCATCGACCGATACCAGGATCTGCTTCTGATGATTGGTTTCCGGGTCCCCGCAGCGCCGCTGGACGTCGCGGAGTGAGCGCCCAGCCCTACGACGTCCCAGACGCGTTCGATGCCGGCGCCGAGTCCTACGACGAACTTGTCGGGGCCAATCCCGGCTACCACACGCATCTGAGACTCTCCGCGCAGCGGATGCAGCTTCCCGACGGTGGCAGGGGCCTGCGGCTGTTGGACATCGGCTGCGGCACAGGCGCGTCCACCGCCGCACTGGTGGCCGTGGCTCCGCACGCGACCATCGTGGCCGTGGACGGATCGGCGGGGATGCTGGAACGGGCGCGCGCCAAGACATGGCCCGCATCGGTGACCTTCGTGCACAGCCGGGCAGAGGGTCTCGCCGACGCAGGCGTGGCAGGCCCGTTCGACGGAATCCTCGCCGCCTACCTGGTACGTAATCTCGATGACCCGGACCCTGTCTTGCAGACCCTGCGTGGGATGCTCCGTCCCGGCGGCGTTTTCGCCGCCCACGAGTATTCGGTCCGCGATTCGCGCGTGGCCGGCGCCGTCTGGAACGTGGTGTCGTCGGCGATCATCATCCCGGCCGGCCGGCGCCGCACAGGCGACGACGAGCTCTACCGGTACCTGCGACGCAGTGTCAACGAGTTCGACGGCGCCACGGAGTTCTGCGACCGTCTGCGACGCAACGGATTCACCGATGTGCGCAGCATGACTGTCCCGGGCTGGCAACGAAACATCGTGCACACCTTCGTCGGGAGAGCGCCGGAATGAGCGATCCGCGCCGGGTACGTCATCCGGCGGCGCCCGGGCTCCCCCATGCCACCGCTCTGCCGACGACGCCGCGCGTCGCGGTGATCGGGGCCGGCATTGCCGGCCTGGCCGCGGCGACGGCGCTTGCCGAACGCGGGGTCGCCGTCGAGCTGTTCGAACGCCAGGACTATCTCGGCGGCCGAGTGGGAGGCTGGGCCGAGAACCTTCCCGACGGCACCCCGGTGGCGATGAACCGAGGGTTCCACGCCTTCTTCCGGCAGTACTACAACCTCCGAGATCTGCTGCGCCGCATCGACCCCCACCTGTCCATGCTGGCGCCGCTCGACGACTACCCCCTCATCGACGCACTCGGCCGGCGCGACACCTTCCGCGGCCTGCCCCGTACCCCGCCGTTGAACGCGATCGCATTCGCACTGCGCAGCCCGACGTTTCGGCTGCGAGATCTCGTTCGCCTCAATGCCCGCGCGGCGGCACCACTCGCGGCGGTGTCGGTGCCGGGCACCTACGACGAACTCGACAGCCTCGATGCCGAGACGTTCCTGCACAGCATCAATTTTCCGGAAGCGGCCCAGCATCTCGCATTCGAGGTGTTCTCCCGCAGCTTCTTCACCCGGCCTGCCGCACTGTCGGCCGCCGAGCTCGCGACCATGTTCCATATCTACTTCCTGGGCTCCAGCGAGGGTCTGGTTTTCGACGTTTCCGAGGCGAACTTCGATGTCTCGCTGTGGAACCCGCTGGGGGAATATCTCCGCCGCCTCGGCGTCACGCTGCATACCGGAACGCCGATCGGATGCGTGGCGGTCACCGAGGGAGACTCCTTCACCGTGACCGATGCCTCGGGCACCGCGACGCGCACCGACGGTGTCGTGCTTGCCACCGACGTCTCGGCGCTGCAGTCCATCGTCGCCGGCTCGCCGCACCTCGGCGATCCCGAGTGGCGCGCCCGGGTCGAGGCGATGGGCACCGCCGCACCGTTCCTCGTCCAACGGCTCTGGCTGGACCGCCCCGTGCGGAGCGACCGGCCGGCCTTCCTGGGGACCGGTGGGCTCCCGCCTCTGGACAACATCAGCGTGCTGGACCGGTACGAGCGTGAAGCCTCTGCGTGGGCCGCCCGCACCGGCGGATCCGTCGTGGAACTGCACGCGTATTCGGTTGCCGAGGACACACCGCAGATGCGTGACTCGATGCTCGCTCGGCTGCATTCGCTGTACCCGGAGACCAGGGACTCGAGAGTGGTCTACGAGAAGACGCTGTGCCGCAGCGACTGTCCGCGCCTGGCGCCCGGCGATTTCGCGTCCCGGCCGACGGTGGGGACACTGCAGCGCGGTCTGGCGCTCGCCGGCGACGGCATCCGGATCGACCTGCCGGTGGCGCTGATGGAGCGAGCTGCCACCACGGGCCTTGCCGCGGCCAACAACCTGTTGGACCATTTCGGTGTGGTGGGCCACGATATGTTCACCGTGCCGGTGCGTGGGCGCTCGCCTGTGCTGCGTCATCTCGCCGGCCGTGTCGAGAGGCGGGTGTCGCAATGAGCGCTCTGCGCCGGCTGGCGGAGTCGGCGGGCAAGGCCTGGCCCTTCGAGCTGCTGCCCCGTGCTGCGTGGGCGCGGCAGGCCCCGACGTACCGGCAGGCGTCCCCCGCGGTCATCGATGCGGCGCTCGCGCGCTCGCGTCGACGGCCGAGCGGCAACTGGTATGTGATCGGCGCGAGCTCTGCCATCACGTCAAAGCCGTACGGCGCCACCGTCGCCGGAGCCGAGTTGGTGTGCTGGCGGAACGCGGAGGGCCAGCTGTGTATCGGCCCGGCCCGGTGCCCGCACCTGGGTGCCGACCTGTGTACGGGCGCCGTCGACCGCGGCCAGCTGGTCTGCCCCTGGCATGGGCTGCGGCTCACCGGCCGGTCCCGGCCCGACTGGCCCGCCCTGCCGGCCTTCGATGACGGCGTGCTGGCGTGGGTGCGCCTCGACCGAGTGGGCGGGGAGGTGCCCACCCCGGCGCCGGTTCTGCCGACGCGGCCGCAAGGACCACGGATCGCGGCGGTAACCGCACTCAGCGGGGCATGCGAGGCCGACGACATCATCGCCAACCGGATGGATCCGTGGCACGGTGCGTGGTTTCATCCGTATTCGTTCACCAAACTCGACGTGCTCAGCGCGCCACCGGAGGGTCAGGACGTACCGGAGGAGCTCGACCGCTTCTTGGTGGCGGTCACCTTCCGGCTCGGCAGGCTGGGCGTGCCGGTGATCGCCGAGTTCACCAGCCCGGAACCCCGCACACTCGTGATGCGCATCCTCGACGGCGAGGGGTCGGGCAGCGTGGTTGAGACACACGCCACTCCCAACGGTCGCGGACCGGACGGCCGACCGCGCACCACGGTGATCGAGGCCGTCATCGCGCACTCGGATCGGCCCGGGTTCGCTTATGCCGTCCGCGCGTCGCCGCTGCTGACGCCGTTCATGCGGCAGGCCGCCAATCGGCTGTGGCGGGACGACCTGCTGTACGCCGAGCGACTCCACACCGTGCGCATGCAGGACGCAGACGGTACGGCGGATCTGCTCACGCCAGGGAGCGAGTCCACCGGGGCAGGCCCTCGGCCTCCAGGAGCGGCACCTGCGTCTGGGCCCACGGACTGATCGCCCATTCCAGCGCCGCCGCGGCGCGGAGTTCGTCCCAGCCCACCCAGACCAGATCCATCACCTCGCTCGGAACGGGAGCGAGGTCGCCGTCCACCCGAGCGCAGAACACTGGGCACACTTCGTTCTCGACGGTGCCGTCCGCCGCCTCGGCGCGATAGCGGAAATCGGGCAGGACGCACACCACGTCCGCGATCCGAGCGCCGAGCTCTTGGGCACCGCGACGGTGCACGGCGTCCACGACCGCTTCATCCGGGCCCGGGTGGCCGCAGAACGAGTTCGTCCACACACCCGGCCAGGTCTTCTTGTTGAGGGCGCGGCGGGTCAGCAGCACGCGACCCGCGTCGTCGAACAGGTAGCACGAGAATCCCAGATGCAGCGGGGTGTCCGCGTGATGGACTGAATTCTTGGCGGCCGCACCTACGGACCTGCCGCTGTCGTCGAGCAGCACCACTTGTTCCATAACGCTCACGCTTCTATTTTTCCGCCTGCACGGCCGGCCATGCGCCCGGCCGGTCTTACGAAGGTGTGACGAGTGCGTCAATGGCCTGCGCCCCCAGGACGTGGTCGAGCACCATAAGCGCGCTGCCGACTACGCCACCCCGCTCCCCCAGGTGCGCCGGCACAACCTCCAGACCGCGGGTGGCGAGCGCGGTGGCGTTGCCGTACAAGGTTTCCCGCAAGCCTGCTACGAAGATGTCGTAGGCACCGGCGACGTCGCCCGCCACCACCAGGGCAGCGGGGTTGAGCAGGTTCACCGCAGCGGCCAGCACCTCACCCACATGTCGTCCGCTCTCGCGAATGACCCTGCGCGCCAGCGCATCTCCAGCATGGGCCAGCTCGACAACATCCCGCAGGTTGTGCACGGGCCTGCCTTCCTCGCGCAGCTCGCGCACCAGAGCCCACCCACCTGCGATGGTCTCCAGGCAGCCGATGTTCCCGCAGCGGCACGGGCGTGCGTCCGCCGCCGCGGTCTTGTTGTGGCCGAACTCGCCTGCAGCGCGGATTGCGCCGCGTTGCAGCGCACCACCGGCGATGATGCCGGCACCGAGCCCCGTGGACGCCTTGATGACGAGCAGATCGTCGAAACCGCGACCGGCCCCGATGCGCCACTCTGCGAGCGCGATCACGTTGGCATCGTTGCCCAGCACGACGGGGGCGTCGGCGAGCTCGCGGAAGTACGGGATCAGCGGAGCGCCGTCCCAGCCGCTCAGCACCGGGGTGTCGACGCTGCTGCCCCGCGCCTGGTCCACGGTGCCGGGCAGGCTGAGACCGACACCGAATACCCGGGCGCCCCGGTATCCCGCCTCGGCCCGGAGAAGGTCGAGTCGCGTGACGACCTCAGGCATCAGGTCGGCGGGTCCGAGCCCCGGCCCCTGATCGATGTCGGCACTCGCCAACAGCTCACCGGCCAGATTGCACACGCCGAGCCGGGTGCGACTGCCGCCGACGGCGGCGCTGAGTACGACTCCTGCGTCGGCGTTGAACCGCAGCAATGTGGCGGGCCGGCCGCCGGTCGAGGGCGCCCGTTCGTGTTCGATCACCAGGGCGCGTGACGTGAGTTCCCTCACCCGTGCGGTGACCGCGGTGCGCGACAAGCCTGTGAGTTTGCCGATCTCCGCGCGAGTGAGCTCTCGCTTATCCCTGATCAGGGCATAGAGATCCCCGACCGAGGTTGCTGCGGATGTCCTGAACAGCGGCACTGCGCAAGCCTAACTTCCTCTACTTATGTACTTCAAGTACGTAAGTCGGATTGAGAAGAACCAATGCTGCCTCTACCGTGGACTGCATGAAGGAACCGAGATCGCTGTTGGACGTCGCCCCGGTGATGCCGCTGATCAGCGTCGATCGGCCCGCTGACGCGGTGGCGATCGCGCGCGCGATCTTCCGGGCCGGGTTGCCCCTGGTCCAGGTCGCCCTCGACGGCCCGCTCTCCTATGAGGCGATCACGCGCATCGCCACGGAGGCGCCTGAGGTCGTCGTCGGCGCCGGCCGACTGACCGACCCCGAGCAGCCGGCCCTCGCCCGCGCGGCGGGAGCGGAGTTCCTGGCCGCGGCCGCGCCCTCGTTGCCGCTGCGCGGAGCCATGCTCGACACCGAGCTGCCGCACCTTCCCGCCGCCACCACTGTCGTCGAGGCGCTCGCGCTGCTCGAAGACGGCTATACCGACATGGTTCTGCACCCGGCAGTCTCCTCGGGCGGCCTGCGCCACCTCAGGGCACTTGCCGCATTCGTGCCGGCCGCCCGGTTCTGCGTCTCGGGCGGCCTCACCCCGGCCGACCTCACCGGCTATCTGGCAGCACCCAACGTCGGATGCGTCACCGCCGACTGGCTCACCCCGGCCGACGCCGTGCGGCGCCGCGACTGGGACCGGATCCGCCGCCTCGCCGACGTCGCGTTGAAGCTGAGCACTCCGACGGTCAGCACCACCGCGTCCTCTCCGCGCGAGCGCTCATCGACGGTCCGGGCGCTATGACTGTGACTCTCGACCGCCCGACCGGCCCGGTGTCGGTGGTAGCGCCGGATCCCGTCGTGCGCTGGCTGGCCGTGCTGGCACTCGCACTGGGCGGCTTCGGCATCGGCACCACCGAGTTCGTCGCGATGGGCCTGCTGCCCGACATCGCGGCCGGCTTCGGCGTGTCCGAACCCACTGCCGGACATGTGATTTCGGCTTACGCGCTGGGCGTGGTGGTCGGCGCACCGCTGATCGCGTCCGTCACCGCACGGATGGGCCGCCGCAAGCTGCTGCTGGTCCTGATGGCGGTGTTCACGCTGGGAAACCTGGCGAGCATGCTGGCACCGTCCTACGACACGCTGATCGCGGCCAGATTCCTCGCGGGACTACCTCACGGCGCGTACTTCGGCGTCGCGGCGCTGGTAGCCGCCCATCTGATGGGACCGCAGAACCGCGCCAAGGCCGTCGCGCACGTCCTGACCGGGTTGACGGTCGCGACCGTACTCGGGGTGCCGATGGCGTCGTGGCTCGGCCAATCGCTGGGCTGGCGAGCCGCTTTCGGACTCGTCGTCGGTGTCGGCGTCGCCACGCTCACCGCGCTGTGGTTCTGGCTGCCGTTCCAGTTGCGCTTCATGCGGTCCAGCAGCCCGCTCACCGAACTCGGCGCACTGCGCCGCTCGCAGGTCTGGCTCGCGCTGATGGTCGGGATGATCGGCTTCGGCGGCATGTTCGCCGTCTACACCTACATCACCACAACCATGACCGATGTCGCCGGCATGCCGCGCGCCCTGATTCCGGTGGCCCTCATGGTGTTCGGCCTGGGCATGTTCTTCGGCAATCTGGTGGGCGGCAGGCTGGCCGACCGGTCGGTGATCCGTGCGCTCTATCTGTCGATGGGGTCGCTCTTCGCGGTGCTGGCACTGTTCGTCGTCGCGTCACACAATGTGTGGACCGCGCTGCTGGTGCTCTTCGGTATCGGGCTCACCGGCTCCGCCGTGGGCCCGGCCCTGCAGACCCGGCTGATGGACGTCGCACACGACGCGCAGACTCTGGCTGCGGCCCTGAATCACTCAGCACTCAACATCGGCAACGCGACAGGCGCCTGGGTTGGCGGCCTGGTGATCGCGGCCGGATACGGCTACACGGCGCCTGCTGCGGCCGGCTCGCTGCTCGCACTCTGCGGGATCGCGGTCCTCACGGTCTCGGTACTGCTGCAGCGACGTTCGGCGCGATAGCCCGGTGCCCGACGTTACGGAGGGATTAACCCGCGCACGTTGTGGGCACCCGCCACCATGGCTTTCAAACTCACCTACTCCGATGGTCAGGAATCTCAGCACGATGACGACACCGTCTGGGAGCTCGACGACGGCGTCCTGAAGCTGGGTCGGGAGAAAGGCAAGTGGTCGGTGCTGCTGTCGCCGAGCCACTGGGCCGTCCTCGAACTCGGCGGACAGTCGCGCGACGGCGACGACTCCGACGACGACTCGAAGGACTCCAAAGACAAAGAGTCCAAAGACAAAGACTCGAAAGCACAAGACGACACCGACGACTCGGACGACGAGAAGTCCGGCGAGAAGGACAGCAAGGACGAGTCCGACAAGGACTCGTAGGGCGTCCCGGTCGGACGGCGCGCCAGGTCAGTTCACCGCGCGCGCAGGCGTCGGCGTGAGAATCCGCGGGCCCGACTCGGTGATCGCGATCGTGTGTTCCGAGTGTGCGGTGGTGGATCCGTCTGCCGAGCGCAAGGTCCAACCGTCGGCATCCATCACCAGGCGATCACTGCCCCGCGCCCACCACGGTTCCAGCGCCAGCGTCATCCCCGGCCGCAGCACCATGCCACGCCCGCGCCTGCCGCGGTTGGACACATGCGGGTCCTCGTGCATCGTGCGCCCGAGCCCGTGACCGCCGAACTCCGCATTGACGCGGTACCCCGCGGCAGACGCCACCTCACCGATCGCGGCCGAGATGTCGCCGAGCCGACCGGCGGGAACGGCCGCGGCGATCCCGGCGTCGAGCGCTCTGCGCGTCGACTCCACCAGTGCGCGGTCCGCGGGGTCGGCGGCATCACCGACGATGACGGTCACCGCGGAATCAGCCACCCACCCGTCGATAGACACTGCGAAGTCCAGGCTCAAGACGTCGCCGTCCCGCAACACGTAGTCTCGCGGCATCCCATGCAGGACAGCATCATTGACCGATAGGCAGATCACGTTGCGGAAAGGCCCACGGCCGAAGGACGGCGCGTAGTCCCAGTAGCAGGATTTCGCCCCTCGGTCGGCGACGCGAGCGCGGGCATGGTGCTCGAGCTGCATCAGATTGACCCCGGGGCGCGCCTCGGCCGACAGAGCCGCCAGCGTCTCAGCGACGAACTGCCCGGTGACCGCCATCTTGTCGATCTCGTCGGCGGTCTTGAGTTCGATCATCACTTCTCCGTCCTCGGTATTCTTATACCGCGAACGACGCTACCACTGCCGGTACTTTAATACCGGCTATGCTGACCTGCATGGTGCGCGTACCTCTGAGCCCAGAACAGGTGAAGGCCGGCCAACGCCTCGGCGCGCTGATCCGGTCTGCCCGGGCCGGTCGCGACCCCGGGATCGTCGCCCGGCACGCCGGCATCTCCCCCGAGACCTTGCGCAAAATCGAGGTCGGGAGAATGCCCAGTCCGAGTTTCGGGACGGTGATCGGACTGTGCAATGCGCTCGGCCTGCCCGTGCAGGACGCCGTCGACGCCTGGCACGGAACCGGCGACGAGCAGGTCGCCATCTAGCCCACCACGATCGACGGCGCCCGGCGCAGCGCACCCGCACGCCGGAAACCGAAGGGGGTCAACCGGACTCCTCGAACGACGAAACTGAAGGAGTTGATCGATGGGCGACGCCGATGTCGAGGCCAACCGTGCCGAACCTGGGGACTGGGTGGGCGAGCACCTCAGCACGTATCTGACGTCGGGCGGCACCCGCGGTCACGTCCTGGACCTCGGCGAGGTCGGCGGCCGGGCCTTCACCACCAACTGCCTGATCAGGTACCGCGGCCGCAGCTCGGGCAAGGTCTACGTCACGCCACTGATCTACGGGAACTTCGGCGGGGAGATCGTGATCGTCGCGTCCAAGGGTGGCGCGGACAGCGACCCCGAGTGGTACCGCAACATTCTGCAGAGCGCGACGGTCGACGTCCAGGTCGCCACCCAGGCTTTCGAAGCCACCTGGCGCGAACCCGAAGACGAGGAACGCCATGAGGTGTGGGCGTACATGACACACCTGTATCCGCCCTACATCACCTATCAGCAGTCGACGAGCCGTCGGATACCACTGGTAATGCTGGCTCCCGGAAAGGCAATCGACGTCTTCACACCCTGACCATCCCGGTCGCGTTTGACGCCACTTATCATCATCGCCTGCCTGATCGTGTTCATGCTCTTCATGCCGGCGGACTGCAACTGATGGGATGGCTGACCGGGTCAGAGACCTACCCGCTTGCCGCCCGCGCCGGGTGATCGGACGCTATCGAGGTACGGCGACAGCTGCGCTATTCGATTGTCTGCAGCCGGTCCAGGATCGACCACACCAGACGGTGGTCGGTGACGATCCGAAGCGGGAGAGTTTCGAAACGAATACGGCGCTCGCCCAACATGACCCGCTTCTGAAGCTCCTCCAGGCGTTCGAGCACGTCGTCGACAAAGCGCGCGAAGTCCTGGAGATGCTGGTTCACAAAGCGCGTGCAGTCACCGACCAAGTCCGTGTATTGCTCTGGGACAGCATGCATTCGGCAGTCTTCGGCCAATTCGAGCAGCCGCTCGTAGTAGTCGGCCAGGTGATTGCCGGCCCGCACGATGCCGTGCGCGTCCGCGGCCTTCTCGGCTCCGCCCGCGCCGAATACCGCCGCGAACGCCGGAGACTTCAGGAAGACCCCGACCTCGGCGACGAGTTCGTCGACGGCTCGCAGGCGGCCACGGACGAATTCGGCGACTTCGGTGCCGTTGTCCAACCGACCCGTCGGCGTCGCCGGTGATGCCAGCACCTGGTCCACCTTGCGCTGTTCGAGGGCGGCCCAGCGCTGGAACAACACCGACGCGAACGCCGCCCACGTCCAGCAGGCCGGCCTCTCCCGCAACATCTGCCCGAGCAGCTCGGGGGTGGGCACGACGACGGCGACCGAGACCGTACCGGTTCTTCTCATACCGCCGAAGCTAGGCGTCGGCACCGACAACAAGCGCATATCCTGGGCCGGATCGACACCGCTGAACGATGGGAACGCTGAGAGTCCATGACCGTCACCGTCGACGAATTCGACGTCGCCGATCCCCCGGAGGCGTGGGCGCACGCCGGGTTCGCTGTCGATGCCGATTCCGTCTGCCGGGTCGGCGCCGTTCGCATCCGGCTGGTGGGCCGTGAGCAGGGCACCGGCATCGTCGGGTGGTCGTTGCGCGGTCTACCGAACGGGCGAACCGACCTTGACGGCGTCCCCACGAGGGGGTCCGACGCGGACGCTACACCGCCGGCGGTCCACGTCAACGGCGTCACGGCGATCGACCACGTGGTGCTGATGTCCCCCGATCTGAACCGGACCGTCGAGTCATTCGCCACCGTCGGCGCGGATCCGCGCCGGGAACGCGACACAGAACTCGGCGGACGACCGATCCGTCAGATCTTCTTCCGCCTCGGAGAGGTGATCGTCGAGGTCGTGGGCACCCCGGGGGCCGCGGGCGAAGGTCCGGCGACCCTGTGGGGACTCACCTACGTCGTCGCGGACATCGAGGCCACCGCCTCGTTCTTCGGTGACCGCGCCGCACCGATCAAAGACGCCGTGCAGCCCGGGCGTCGGATCACCACCCTCCGGCATCACGAGCTGGGGTTGTCGGTCCGGACGGCGATGATCTCGGCGCGTCGGTGAGCCGGCCGTTCGGCGCGGTGCCTATCCTCGGCGCATGACCGACCCCGCAACCGACACCCTCGTCGACGCCGGCATCACGTCGGCCGTCGATGTCGTCGTCATCCACACCGACGGCGGGTGCCGACCCAATCCCGGCCCCGGCGGCTGGGGCGCGGTATTGCGCCTGCGCCACCACGTGCGTGAGATGTGCGGTGGCGAGCCGGGTGAGACCAGCAACAACCGGATGGAGCTCACCGCACCGATCATGGCGCTGGAGGCGCTGACCCGGCCCGTGACGGTGCACCTCTATACCGACAGCACTTACGTCCGCAACGGCATCACGAAGTGGGTGCTCGGGTGGGAGCGCAACGGCTGGAAGACCGCAGCCAGGCAGCCGGTGAAGAACGTCGACCTCTGGCAGCGGCTGCAGGCGGCCTGCGCGCGGCACCAGGTCGAGTGGTTCTGGGTGAAGGGCCACTCGGGCATCGCCGACAACGAGTTGGCCGATGTCCTGGCCACACGGGGACTGCAGGAAGCCATCGCAGCCACCATCTGATCGCCGACGCTGGGCGCACGGATCGGCTGGTGTCTCACGCGCTGACGCTGATCTTGAAGATCAGGGACCTGAGGGCACCGAAGGCGCCGCGCGCGCTGATGTAGAGCCGCTTGGTGTCGTACCCGGCGACGTCCTTCATGGTTTCGGCGCCGAAGCGGGCCGGGGACTGGCCGTCGATGACGGTCACGTCGGCGCCGAGCAGGGCATGCCTGATGTGGTCCCGCTCAGCACCCGCGGCGGTGGCCACAAGCTCCCCGATGGCGCGGTCGGTGCCGGAGGTGGGGATCGCGGCGCAGGTCACCCCATACTCGTCGAGGTAGCGGTTGATCGCCTCGATGGTGGCATCAGCGCCGACCACCAGGCTGAGGTTGCCGAGGTTGACCGTGATGTCGGTGTTGTCGCCGGTGGTGAGCGGGAGGTCCGAATCGGGAGCCAGGTCACGAGTCAATGCATCACGGACCGCAGCGCGGAACGCGCCTGCGTCGGGTTCATCGGCAGATTCCTCGGGCAGCATGATCCCGGGGTTGAGCAGCCCGGCGGGATCGAACGCCTTCTTGATCGCACGTTGGGCGGCGAGCTCGACCGGCGTAAAGCGCTTGGTCATGAACTGGATCTTCTCGGTCCCGACTCCGTGCTCACCGGTGATGGTGCCCCCCAATTCGAGTGCAGCTTCGACGATCTCGTTGTTCGCCGCCTCGAGCGCTGACGCCGCCAGCGGGTTGTCCTTGTCGTAGAACGTCGTCGGGTGCAGGTCGCCGTCGCCGGCGTGGCCGCACACCGCGATGAACAGTAGGCCGTCGGAGTGGCGCGCCGCGGTGGCTTGAATCGCTTCCTGCATCTCGGGGATCCGGTCGCGGGGCACGGTGACGTCTCCGATGAAGAACCCTTTGCCGCTCTGTACTACCGAGTTGGGTGCGTTGAGGCGGCCGTACCACAGCGCATCCCGGTCCTGCTCATCCTCGGCGACCCGAACCTCGGTGGCGCGTTCACGCAACACCCGATCGACGGTCGACTGGTCCCGAGCCACCTCCGCCACGGTGCCCTCGAGGTCGATGAGCACTATGGAATCGGCGTCGAGAGGGTAGCCGGTATCGTAAAACTGTTGCAGTCCAGCGATTCCCGCCCGGTCGAGCCACTCCACAGCGGCGGGAACCACTCCGGTTGCGATGACCGCGGCGATGGTGTCAGCGGCGTCTCGCGCAGAAGCAAAAGCACCCATCAGGCTGTGGGTGACGCCGGCGATCGGACGCAGCGCGACGGTGGCCTCGGTGATGATACCGAGGGTGCCCTCGGATCCGATGAGGACGCCGAGGAGGTCGGGACCGTCATCGTCGGCAGTGAAGGTTCTGGCCGATCCGTCGGCCAGCACGACGTCGACGCTCAAAATGTGGTTGTAGGTGACGCCGTACTTCAGCGCATGCGGTCCGCCGGCGTTCTCGATGATGTTGCCGGCCACTGTGGCCAAATGTGCCGACACGGGGTCGGGAGAGAAGCACAACCCGTACGGCACCAATGCCGCCTGCAAGTCGGAATTGATGACGCCGGGTTCCACTCGGGCGCATCGTTTCTCGGCATCGACGTGCAGAATCTGGTTAAGTCCGGACATGTCGAGCAGGACACGGCCTGCAGTGGGCATCATCCCGCCTGAGCAGTTCGATGCTCCGCCGCGCGGCACGACCGCCAAGTGGTACTCGGCGGCGAGCCGCAGGATCGGTGCGATGTCGTCGCGTCGGTGGGGACGCAGCAGCACGTCCGCCACTCCACCCACACCCCAGTAGTCGCGGCCGCGGTCGGCGAGCACTCTCTCGTCGGTACTCACATCGCCATGGGCAGCGGCCGCCGTGGTGAACCGTCTGATGTCGGCGCTGTCTGCAACTACGGGGTTTTGCGAAGTGCCAGTGGACATCTCAAACGCCATCCTTCTGCTGTCGTAACCACTCTTCCTCTTCCCCCGGGGCGGGCAGCACCCGACCGCCCTCGATGGCGAGATGTGCTGGGCTGTTCTGGATGACCACCAGGACCCGCCTGGCGGGAATACCGGTGACCCGGGAGGCCGCTGCGGCGACCTCGGCGACCAGCTGGCTGCTTTGCGCTTCGGGGTGCCCTGTGCGGACCCACCCATTGATCAGAAGCGGTTGGGCGGGCAGTCCGTCGGTGTAGACGTCGTCGGGCGCCAGTTCATGGAACACGACGTTGACGTAGCTGCCCGGAACGTGGTTGATCATCGAATGGATCCTGGTCACCTCGCCGGCGAGGCTCGCCTTGATGTCGGCGCTCAACGTCGACTTCACCGTCGTACACGTGTAGACCGGCATCGCTCAACCCAGGACCGGCAGGTGCGGCTGGGTCGGCACCACGATGACGGTGGGCCCGTCCGCCTCCAACGCCGCCTTGAACTCGCTGGTCAACTCCTCGGTGCCGCCGACGGTAGCCGTGCGACATCCGAAACCCGTTGCCAACGAGGAGATATCGAGTCCCGGAAGGTTCAACCCGGGTACGTTGGGCGTCTCTTCCAGGAGCGCGAAGGACTTCAGGACGCAGTACTCGCCGTTGCGCTGGACGACGAACACGATCGGTAGTTTGTGCTGCGCGGCGGTCCAGATAGCCTGTATCGAGTACTGGAACGAGCCGTCGCCGATCGAGGCGACGATGGTCCGTCTCACGCCGCGGGCGCGGTCACCGAGCGCGATGCCCACTGCCGCAGGCACGCCCCAGCCGATGCCGCCGCTGCCCGTGGCGAAGAAGCTGCCGGGGCGCCGGGTAGGCCACCACTTGATGAGATCCGCCAGCGTCGAGGTGGACTCCATGACGACCGCCGCGTCATCGGGCTTGACCGAGCTCAGCGCCGCATAGACATCGTCGGGCAACAGCGGCGCGGACGCCATCGGAACCTCGGCTCCGAGATCTCTGGTCAATCCCGGTGGTGCCTGCCGGTCGGCGGGCACCTTCACGAGATGCAGGAGCTGCTCAAGAGCGACCCCGACGTCGCTGACCAAGCTCTCGCCCACTGGCGCGACCGCGGCGAGGTGGGGATCGCAGGTGATCTGGAGTAGCTCGGTTCCTTCGGGCAGATACTCGCCCGCGACGTACGGGTAGTAGCTGAACACCTGCGCCCCGATCACGACGACGAGATCGAATCCCGCGACGGCCTGGCTGACACCGGCAATCGTCAGTGGCAGCGGACCCGCGTACAAAGAATGGTCTTCGGGAAACGAGCACCTGGGCGCCAGTGGACCGCCATGCACCGGCGCGCGTAGTTTCTCCGCGAAGGCAATACCCGCATCCCAGGCTCCGGCGCGATCGACCTCGGGGCCGAGAACCAGCAGCGGTCGCTCCGCCCGGCTGATCCGGTCAGCGAAATCCTGCAGCCGTTCGGCATCGGGGTGCACTCGCCGGCTGACGGTCCGGACCACGGCGGGCCCCAGCGCGGGCTTGTTCCAGTCGTCGAGCGGGATAGACAGAAACACCGGGCCGGCCGGCGGCTGCGTTGCCACCGCATAGGCACGCATGAAGGCCGCGGGCACGTCCTCGGCCCGCGCCGGCTCGTAGGCCCACTTGACCCATGGCTGCGGCATCACGGTCGGGTCGGGGTTGTTCAAGTACGGGTCCACGATCGACATCTCGCGCGTCTGCTGGCCCGCCGTGACGATCAACGGCGTATTGGCTCGGTAGGCCGCGACCAGGCTGCCCATCGCGTTGCCGGTGCCGGCCGCGGTGTGCAGGTTGACCAGTGCCGGCTGCCCTGTGGCCTGGGCGAAGCCGTCGGCCATCGCCAGCACCGATGCCTCCTGCAGGCCCAACACGTAGGTGAAGTCGTCCGGAAAGTTCTGGAGGAAGGTCTGCTCAGTCGACCCCGGGTTGCCGAACACCGTGGTCAGCCCGAGCGTTCGGAGCAGGTCATAGGTGACCTCGTGGACGGTCTTGGATTCAGCCATGGTGAGAAACCCTTCGGAGTATCGGCAGTGCGCTGGGGAAATCACACACCCCCGGGCGCCTGCCTCACCCCGTGGAAAACACGGGTCCTTGAAGAACCCGGCGATGTCCGGATGCCGGACGACCGACGATTCATGTGAGGTTCGCGCTCCAACCGCGCCCGTGCATGGCGGCAGCCGACCTGCACTTGAGCGCCGCTGACGTGCGACGATGAGCAGATGGGTCGGGGGAACCGGCGCGGCACGCTCATCGGACGGCGAGACGAGCAACAGTTGCTGGCCGAGGTGATGGACCGTGCCCGGAACGGCCACAGCGCGGTGCTGGTCCTCCGGGGTGAGGCCGGTATCGGTAAGACCGCCTTGCTGAACGACGCTGTGTCCAAGGCAACCGACCTTCGTACCATCGCTCTCAGCGGTGCGGAGTCGGAAATGGAGCTCCCTTACGCCGGCGTTGCGCAGTTGTGCACACTGCTGCCGGGTCACATTGATCGGCTACCCGAGCCGCAGAGGAACGCGTTGCGCATCGCGCTCGGGTTACTCGAAGGCGCTGTCCCCGATCGCCTTCTGGTGGGATTGGCAGTGCTGACATTGCTCGGAGCCGCCGGCACGGAACGCCCGACCGTATGCATCGTCGACGACGCGCAGTGGGTGGACCGTGCGTCTCTGCAAGCGCTGACGTTCGCGGCTCGCCGGCTGCTCGCCGACCCCGTGGTGATGGTCTTCGCCGCCCGCACACCGGGTGCCGATCACGAACTTGCCGGTCTTCCCGAGCTGAATCTGAACGGACTGGCGCACGCCGATGCCCGCGCGCTGCTCGCCGCAGTGCTACCCGGCCCGATGGACGAGACCGTCCGGGAGAACATCCTCGCCGAGGCGGACGGCAATCCGTTGGCGTTGCTCGAGTTGCACCGGGCGCTGGCACCGGCGCAGTTGGCGGGCGGCTACGGATTGGCGGCTGCTAAGCCGCTCGCGACCCGCATCGAGCACACCTTCGATCAACGGCTACACGAGTTACCGCGGCAGACCCGCACCCTCCTCCTCCTCGCGGCCGCCGACCCGACCGGCGACCCCGCGAGGTTGTGGGCAGCGGCTGCACGACTCGGGATCGGCGCGGACGCGCGTGCACCGGCGGAGCGCAGTGCCCTGGTGACGCTGGACTCCGCATTACGGTTCCGCCATCCACTCGTGCGGTCAGCGATTTACCGCAGCGCATCCCCGTCAGATCGGCGGCAGGCCCATGCCGCGTTGGCCGACGTGATTACCGGCCCGGACGCAGACGAGCACCGGACCTGGCACCGTGCGCACGCGGCGAGCGCACCCGATGAGACGGTGGCTCTCGAACTTGTCCAGTCCGCCGAGCGTGCCCGCCGCCGCGGTGGCGCCGCCGCCGCGGCGGCCTTCCTGGCGTATGCCGTCGAACTCACGCCCGACCCCGGCGATCGGGCCGAACGCGCGCTCGCTGCCGCCCTGTCCAAACTGGACGCGGGTGATCCAGAAACTGCGGCCCGGCTGCTCGCCTCGGTTGCGGGTACAGACGACGAATTACTCAGTGCGCGAGCAGATTTGTTGCGGGCCAAGATCGCCTTCGCTGCCCAACGGGGCCGAGACGCGCCCATGCTGCTGTTGGCGGCAGCGCAGAGATTGAGCCCACACAACGCCACACTCGCACGCGACACCTACCTCGAGGCATTGACGGCGGCGATGATCGTCGGCCGCCTCGCCGTCGGCCATCAGGCGTCCGCGGCCGCTATAGCCGCTGCGGCGCGGCAGGCCCCGCCCCCATCCGGACCACCGACGTCTGCCGACCTGTTACTCGACGGGCTCACCCTCAGACTCACCGAAGGGCATGCGGCGGCAGCGCTTCCGCTACAGCGGGCCATCCGAAAGTATCTGGAGGAAGATGAGGCGGGTATCGCCGATCCGCGGTCGCATGACATCACGCTTCGGGTCCTGCTGGATCTGTTCGATCAGGACATTTACAGCTCGCTCAACGCCCGCCAACTCGAACTCCTCCGCGCCGCGGGTGAATTGACGGTTCTGCCCGCCGCATTGACCACCTATGCGGGGGTGTGTGTCACCTCCGGCGACTTTGCGCAGGCGGCGATTCTGCTGGAGCAGTCGGATGAGATCTCGACGGCGACCGGCGCGCCGCCGCATCGTTCCATCCGGACCTATCTCGCCGCGTGCCGAGGAGAGGAGCAACGAGGCAGAGAACTCGCCCGGACCACGATCGAGGATGCGACGGCTCGGGGTGAGGGCAGCGAAATCACAGTTGTGCTCTTCTCGGTGGCCATCCTGCACAACGGCCTCGGCCAGTATGACGAAGCCTTTGCCGCCTGCACTTCGGCTCTGGAGTACGACGACGTCGGAATGTACGGCCATCTGCTCAACGAGATGGTGGAGGCCGCTGCCCGCTCCGGCAGAGCGGCTGTCGCTGGAACGGCGGCTGCGCAGATGATCGAGCGCGCTGAAGCAACCGGAACCGCAACCGCCATCGGCTACGCAGCGCGCGCCAGAGCACTCACCGAGACCGGATCCGACACCGAGAGCGAGTATCGCATCGCGATAGGCGAATTAGAGCGCTCGCCCCTGAAGGTCATGGCCGCACGCACGCACCTGATCTTCGGGGAGTGGCTGCGCCGCGCGAATCGCCGAGCCGAAGCACGCGACGAACTGCGAGTCGCTTACGAGGCATTCCGGCACATGGGTGCCGACGGCTTCGCCGAACGGGCGCGCCGCGAACTCGAAGCCGCAGGCGAGCCTTTATCGAAGGCCCGGCGTGAAAGATCGACGATGACATCGACGGTCGCACTGACCACGCAGGAAAGCTATGTGGCCCGGCTCGCGGGCGACGGGTACACCAACTCCGAAATCGCCAGTCACCTCTTCATCAGTCCGCGCACGGTGGAATGGCACCTGAGCAAGGTCTTCGCCAAACTCGGTGTGTCGTCGCGTCGCGAGTTGAGGCGCCTGCGTGGATGACTCGGATGCACAACTGCCAGGCATCGCCCCGGAGTTGCCGCCGGGACTGATGGGCGACAAGAGGCGCGGTGCGTCGTTGTGCCCTCAGGTGGTTACGGACCGAGTGGATCGCGGATGCGGGCTCCGATGGTGTGTGCGGTGCGACGCACCTGCTCGCCGAGCTCGCGGATACGAGCACTGTCCACGGTGGCGAACACAGCGGCGGTGACCGACATCGTGACAACGCCGGCTCCGTCGGCGACCGGGGCCGAGACGATGGCGACATCGTGGGTGTCGGCATCGCCCAATTCCTCTGGGAGAACGTCGATCACGGTGAGGTCGGCGAACGCGCGCGCCAACTGAGCGGTAATGGCGTCGACCTCGCCATCGCTGGTGAGGGCGCGCAGCGCGGTGTAGACCCGCAGGTACTCTCCGGTCAGTCGCTCGACGGCGAAGCCGCGAATTCGGATCTCTTTCAGTACCGCGTTCATGCGGCGTCGCAGCGCGGGGCCTGGCTGCCCGATGGCTTCCAGCCACGCCTTTCGAGCATCGGCGTCCGCCCAGGCCACGTAGTCCCGACCGAACGGCGCCACCAGCGGTGTGCGCCATCCGGGTCCGATGTGTGGTGCCGTCGGACACGTACCCACGACCTGATCGATGACGAGCGTTCTGCCCTCCCGGCGGGTGAGGTAGACCTGGGTACCCGCGACCTCGGCGAGCTCGTGCAGGTCGCCGCGATAGCGCTGGGCGTTGGCCGACGTGCCGATCCCGGCGATCGCCGGCCCGCAGGAGTATTCGGCCGTGACGGGGTCACGAACCACCCACTCATGGACGGCGAGGGTGGTCAGGATTGCATGACCTGTCCCCCGACTGATGTTCAGGCGGCGGCAGATCTCGGCCAGCGAGAACTTCCTCTCGGGGTGGGCCCCCACGAATTCCACGACAGAGATGACCCGCTCGGTAGGTGGTGACGGGCCTTGACTACCAGTCAATGCCGGGTCTACCTTCGGCGTCATAATACCGAACAGTATGTCGAAATATCGACATCGGCACAATGGCAGGAGATTCACCGGTGGGTGAACGGTTCATCGGTAAACGGGTGTTGGTCACCGGAGCGGCGGGCGGTGTCGGTCGCGCGACGGTCGAGCTGTTCGCGGCCGAAGGCGCCTCCGTGGTGGGCCTGGATCTGAACCCGGGTGCGGATGGCGTGGCCTGCGACGTCGGCGACGAGGTATCGGTCCGCGCTGCTGTCGCCACAGCGACGGAGCGCTTGGGCGGCCTCGACGTCGTGGCCAATGTGGCCGGCATCGACCAATTTCGCAAATTCGAAGATCTTGACGTCGCCACCTGGCAGCGCCACCTCGGCGTGAATTTGACCGGTCCGATGCTGATCTCGCACGCCGCCCTGCCCCACCTGCGCGCGAGCAAGGGCAACATCGTGACGATCGCCTCGATCGCGGGTCTGCGGGGTCAGCCCTACCAGGCCGCATACTGCGCCTCCAAAGCCGGCGTCATCATGTTGATGAAGTCCCTCGCGCTCGAGTTGGCCGCCGACGGCATCCGGGTGAACACCGTCTGCCCCGGCGGTGTGCAGACAGACCTTCCGGCCAACGCGGCCAAAGAGCACGCCGACTCCGACCTCGACTGGGCACTGCTGATGGAAACCTCAGGAGCCCGTTATGGATTCATGCCGCCGAGCGACGTCGCCGATGCGATCGCCTACCTCGCCTCCGACGCTGCGGCATCGGTCACCGGCGCGGTGCTGTCCGTCGACCGCGGCACCGCCTGCTGATAACTCCCGGAGAACAGGTACGGGCATGCCGACCACCGACGACATCGTTCGAGAGCTCATGGACCGTGAGCAACTGAAAGAACTGCGCGCGAAGTACTTCCGCTGCCTCGATCTGCGGGACCACGAAGGTTTCCGGTCCGTCTTCACCGAGGACGCCGTGCTCGAAGTACCCGAAGTCGATCTCATCCTGCGCGGGCATGAGGAGATTGCCGACAAGGTGCTGGCATCGCTGACCGGTGCGGTGAGCGCACATCACGGCCACACGCACGAGTTGGCCATCACCGGTCCCGACACCGCGACCGGAATCTGGGCGATGCAGGACATCGTCGAGTGGCCCCCAACCGCCTCCGGCGAACGGATCGGCATCACCGGGGTCGGCCACTACCACGACGAATATCTCAAACAGGACGGACAGTGGCGCATCGCCAAGGTCCGACTCGTCCGGATTCGAGTGCAGAGCCTCAGTGACCTCTGACGGCGCCGACACACGGCTTCCGGCCCGATCAGCCGCCGCCTGAACCGATTCGGCGTCGCCACGCACCCACGCTCTGCACACCGACGTGGTGTGCCGGCTACGTCCTGTCCCACCGCCGACAACTGAGCCGCGTGCTGTCGGACCGGCCGGCATCTGGCACATCAGCGGCGCGTTGCGGCCCGCCCACTCGTTGCACCGCGGCCGCGATAGTCCGCATTGGGGGCTACCACTACCTGATGGGTCCGGACAGCGTCATTGCCCGCCCCGCTCCCCCGCAGACAAGCTTGACGCGTCGGCCCGTCGCCAGCGCCGGGTACGCGACCGCCGACGGTCCACGCAGCGCCCTTCTACGACAGGAATGATCAATGGGAACCGCAGTTCGGGATGATCTGGTCCTCTCGCACGCAGTCGTCACCGCCGATGTGACAGCACAGTTCGATCATGTCGACATCGCGCAATGGCTGAAAACCCTTCCGACACACGAGTATCAACGCTGCGCGCCGGGTGATCACAAAGCCGCCGGCTACACCGTGGACGACGACGGGACGCCGATGTCGGTGAACATCGAAATGATCGGGACGGGCCTCGTGGTCCAGCAGTACCGCTTCGCCGTGGCAGAGCCGCACTACTGCAGGATGGTGTCGCTGTCTGACATTCTCACACCCTCGGGATGGACCACCACGCAGGTCATCTGGGAACTGCGCATGGAGCAACTCGAAGGGGATCACTGCCGCTACACCAACACGGTGACCTCCCACCCCACCGAGGACTTCTTGCAGTTCATCGCCGAGCAGGGCCAGACATTCGCCGAGGCCGCGCACGCGCGCCAAGAAGCTTCGGGACGGCATTGCCGGGTCGAAACACCCCGGTATGCACAGAGCATCGCACGCTGGGCAGCGGCACGCTCCGTCCTGACCGCGTAACCGCCCGCAACTGACGAGAACGGATCTGTGATGACTTCAGCGGTGTTGTTCGACCATCCCGGCTCTCCCGACGTTCTGCAATGGCGCCCTGTGGATCCGATACGTCCCGGCCCGAATGAGGTGGTGATCGCGGTGGCGGCTGCCGGTGTCAACAACGCCGACCTCATGCAGCGCCGCGGCCACTACCCTATGCCCGCCTGGGCGCCACGTCCCTTGGGCTTGGAGTGTGCGGGAACGATCAGCGCCCTCGGAGCCGACGTCACGTCCTGGTCTTTGGGCGACAGAGTGTGCGCACTGCTCGACGGCGGCGGTTACGCCGACGAAGTCGCGGTGCCCGCGACTCAGGTCATGCGAATTCCCGCCGGTGTCACCGACGTCGAGGCGGCCGCGATCCCCGAGGTCGCAGCCACCGTCTACTCCAACCTCGCCATGGTGGCCCGGCTCACCGAGGGTCACACCGTCCTGATCCACGGCGCGGGTGGTGGCATCGGCACCTTCGCGATCCAATGGGCATCCGCGATCGGAGCACGCGTCATCACCACCGCCGGAAGCGCAACCAAGACACGTGCGGGCCTCGACATGGGGGCCGAGGTCGCGATCGACTATCGCAACGAGGATTTCGTTGCTGCCACGTTGGCCGCAACGAACGGCGTCGGGGTCGACGCGATCCTGGATGTGGTCGGTTCGGACTACCTCGGACGCAATATCGAATGCCTTGCACCCGACGGGCATCTGGTGATCATCGGCGGGAGTACGGCACCGGCGCCACTCGACCTCGGATTGTTGATGTCCAAGCGCGCCAGCGTCACCGCGACGATGCTCCGAGCTCGGCCGGCCCATCAGAAGGCTGAGATCATCGCCGGGGTGACACGAGACGTGCTGCCGTTGTTCACCAGCGGCGCCATTCGCGTTGTGGTCGACACAGTACTTCCCATGCCCGAAGCCGCGCGTGCTCACCAACTGCTGGAATCCAGGGGCACGGTCGGCAAGGTCATTCTCGACAACCGAAGCAGTGGTTAGGTCGGGTGGACGCCGGGTTGCCGAATATGCCCGATGCCGCGCGTGAGCCGCCCCGTGACATCCTGGTAGCCACGATGGCAGCAGAGACAGACTGGACGATACGTCCCCGCGAGGGGTTGGGCCGGCTCGAGTTCGGAATGTCCCCGGCACAGGTGGATTCACTGTCGGCGACGTACGGCACCATCACCGGTCGCGGTGCTGATCGCATCGCCGACGACATTCTGCGCGCGACACTGACGATGTTCGGCGACGCGATGAGCGACGACGAAAAGCAGGCCTTCATTGCCGCGTACGCCGACGACGGCCCACCCGCAGACAGCGTCACCGAAACCCGCGGCGACCTCGTGCTGCGGTACCAAGCCGACCGCCTCTGCGAAATCATGCCCGCCGGCCCGCGACACCCGCTGTTCCTCGACGGCAGGGACATCTTCGCACTACGCGGTCTCGAACCACTGGAGCTGCTGGAACGCCGCAACGAAAGCCCCGGACGCTATGCCGACACCGAAGCGGCATTCGACAACCTCGCCATCTCGGTGACCGGGTTCGGCGTCAGCGATTCGACTACCGGTGTAATGGCTCTCGATGACTCCGACGAGCGCTTCCGGGAACGGACGGCGACCTTGCGGGAAGTCCCCTATCTCCCCGAACAGGAGATGCACCGCTACGTCCTGCACTCGTTGCGGACGGTCACGGGTGGCGTGACGCCTGCGTCGACGCGCTCCACCGAGTGACGGCTATTCCCAGACCACCTCTTCAGCGACCTTGTCCGTCCGTAGCCCACGCCAGCTCGCTTGGCGCAACCTGCCGTCGGACGTTCGTTCGCTGTAGCGCACCTCACCCACCAACACTGGCCGCACGAAAGTCACCCCTTTCGCGTCTTGCTTGGGAAGCGTTGTCACAAAGGGTGATTCATCGGTATGCAGGGGTTCCAAGGTCTTCTTCAGCGATGCGAGAGCCTTTTCGGTGAAGCCGGTGCCGACGCGCCCCACGAACTGCAGGCCGCCGTCGGCCGGGATCCCGAGCATGAGCGCACCGACGCCGCTGGTGCGCCCGCCTTCGCCCGCCCGCCAGCCTCCGATCACCACCTCCTGGGTCTTCCAGATCTTGTCCTTGATCCACGAAGCGGAACGCCGACCTGGTTGATAGGTGGAGTCGCGCTTCTTCGCGACAACGCCCTCCCACCCACGCTCCCGCGCGAACTCCAGCGCCTCGGGGCCGTCACCGTCTATCTGCGCAGGGACGATCAGCCCGCCACCCTCGGCCAGAGCCTCGAGCAGGCGTCTGCGGTCGGAGTACTTGGCCCGCAACAGCGATCGGCCGTCGAGGTAGAGAATGTCGAAGGCCCAGAACTCCACCCGCGTCGAACGGGCACGGTTCTGCATCTCGCCGAAGCTCGGCACCCCGGACTCGTCCAGCGCCACCGCCTCACCGTCGAGGATCACATGATGATCGGCGAGGTCGGCGGCGAGCGCCTTCAACTGCGGATACTCTGCGGTGACGTCACGGCCCCGGCGGGACCGCAACGTCAGCTTGCCCCGGTCGGCGTCGACCAACATCCGGTACCCGTCCCACTTTCCCTCGAACACCCACGGCCCCTGGGTCAGTCGCTGCACCGACCCTTCGGTGGCCAGCATCGGCGCCAGATCCGCGGCCGTCGGCTTCTGCTGCTCTTTCATCCGGTGGGCCAGCCAGTTCTTGCCGTCGGTCTGGATCAGCGCGTAACGGCCTTCGACCTTCTCTCCGTGCAGCGTGACGATCACCTCGCCGCCCTTGGCCGGCCCGTCCGGGGGGTTGTCGCGGAACTTCTCGGTCTCATAGGTCCCGGTGTCCCACACGTAGACGTCACCGCCGCCGTATTCGCCCTTCGGGATTTCCCCGGCGAACGTCAGGTATTCCATCGGGTGGTCCTCGGTGTGCACGGCCAGATGATTCACCGACGGTGTCTCCGGCAGGTTCTTCGGCACCGCCCAGCTGACCAGTACGCCGTCGCGCTCCAGCCGGAAGTCGTAGTGCAGCCGGCGCGCGTGATGTTCCTGGATCACGAACTTGTCGTTGTTCCCCGTCGTGGGCACGTCGGCGGGTACCGGCTCCGGCGTCTTGGTCCGATCACGCATACCCCGGTATGTCGTCAGTCGGTCGGGCACGGGCAGCGCCGGGTCGAGGTCGGCGAGCAGGTCGCCGTCACGCTCAAGCCGGTCCAAGACCTCGTCGTAGGTCAGGTGCCGCAACTTCGGGTCCTCGATCTCCTCCCATGTGCGTGGCGCGGCCACCGTCGGATGCTCGCGCCCCCGAAGCGAATACGGCGCGATCGTGGTCTTGTTGCCGTTGTTCTGGCTCCAGTCCAGGAACACCTTGCCGTCGCGCAGGCTCTTGGTCATGGTCGCTGTCACCTGCTTGGGCATGGTCTGCTCCAGCTGCTGCGCGACCCGCTTGGCGAGCACCGACGCGCCACGCGAGCTGATCGGGTCCTCCAGGGGCACATACAGGTGCAGGCCCTTGCTGCCGCTGGTCAGCGGGAACATCTGCAGGCCGATGTCGGTGACCAGGTCACGCACTTCATGGGCCACCTGGCAGAGCTGGCGCATGGTCACCCCTTCGCCGGGGTCGAGGTCGAAGACGATCCGGGTGGCCGGGCCGACGGCACCTGCCTCGTCGAACCTCCACTGCGGCACGTGCACTTCCAGTGCAGCCTGTTGCGCGATCCACGCCAGCCCCTCGGCGGTGTCGATGATCGGGTAGGTCGTGGTACCGGACTTGTGCACGATGGTGCCGCGACTCATCCACTCCGGCGCCGACGATGCCAGCTGCTTCTCGAAGAAGGACCCCTCGTCCACGCCGTTGGGCCACCGCTTGCGCGTCACGGCGCGGCCGGCGATGTGCGGCAGCATCGCCGGGGCGACGTTGATGTAGTAGTCGAACACCTGCCCTTTTGTGGTCCCGGTTGCCGGATACAGCACTTTGTCCGGGTTGGTCAGTTTCACCCGGTCATAGCGGTCCACCACTTCACGGTATTACCCACTTGGCACCCGGTAGCGTCACATCGATGCGGGCACTGGTGATCGGCGAAGCCCTGATCGACATCGTCGAGCGGGACGGGCAGGTGACCGAGCACGTCGGCGGCAGCCCCCTCAACGTCGCCGTCGGTCTGGCCCGGCTCGGCCGCGACGTCGATTTCCTCACTCGCATCGGTACCGACGCCTACGGCAGGCGCGTCGGTGAGTACGTCGAATCCTCAGGTGTGCAACTGGTCCCGGGCAGCACACAGGCCGTCCGAACGGCCACGGCGCGCGCCGCGCTCGACGCCGCCGGCTCGGCGACGTATTCCTTCGACATCGACTGGGCGCTGACCGGAACGCCGGAGGTCCCCCCTCCACTGATCGTGCACACCGGGTCGATCGCCGCCGTGCTCGAACCGGGTTGCCTGGCCACCAAGGCCTTGGTCGACACCTATCACCTGTCGGCGACCGTCACATTCGACCCGAACGTCCGCCCTGCGCTGATCACCGACGCCGACGCAGCCCGCTCCCGCATCGACCGGCTTCTGGAGCGGGCCGACGTCATCAAAGCCAGCAGTGAGGACCTGCACTGGATCGATCCGACCCGCCCACCCGAGCAGATCGCCGCCGCATGGCTGGCTCTGGGACCGTCGATCGTCGTAGTGACCTTCGGAGGCGAGGGGGCGGTGGCGATGTGTGCTGCCGGAACGGTGCGGGTACCTGCGGGAAATGTGGAAGTGGTGGACACCGTCGGCGCCGGTGATGCGTTCATGACCGGGCTGATCGACGCGCTGTGGTCGATGGACCTGCTCGGAGCAGAGCGGCGCGCCCGTCTGGCCGCGATCGGGACGGACGCGTTGACCGAGGCGGTCCGTGCCGCGACGCTGACGGCCGCGCTCACGGTCGCAAAACCCGGCGCCGATCTTCCTCATCGCGTTGAGCGTGACGCGGCGGCTGCATCGGACATACTGAGCTGATGCGGTCCATCTGGAAGGGTTCCATCGCCTTCGGCCTGGTCAACGTCCCTGTCAAGGTGTACAGCGCCACCGAAGACCACGACATCAAATTCCACCAGGTCCACGACAAGGACAACGGCCGCATCCGGTACAAGCGGGTCTGCGAGGTGTGCGGCGAGGTGGTCGAGTATCGCGACATCGCAAAGGCCTACGACTCCGAAGACGGCCAGACGGTCATCATCACCGACGACGACATCTCGACCCTGCCCGAGGAACGCAGCCGGGAGATCGAGGTCTTGGAGTTCGTCCCTGCCAGCGATCTCGATCCGTTGTTGTACGACCGCTCGTATTTTCTGGAGCCCGATGGCAAGTCCTCGAAATCCTATGTGCTGCTGGCGAAAACACTGATGGAGACCGATCGGGTCGCGATCGTGAACTTCGCGCTGCGCAACAAGACCCGGCTGGCAGCTCTGCGGGTGAAGGACTTCAGCAAGCGCGACGTCATGATGATCCACACCTTGCTGTGGCCCGACGAGATCCGCGACCCCGACTTTCCGGTGCTGGACAAGGAAGTCGAGGTCAAACCGGCCGAGCTGAAGATGGCCAGCCAAGTCGTCGATTCGATGACCGACGATTTCAACCCGGACCGCTATCACGATGACTACCAGGAACACCTCCACGAGCTGATCCAGGCCAAACTCGAAGGCGGCGAGGCCTTCACCACCGAGGAGCAGCCGCAGGAACTCGACGAGACCGAGGACGTGTCGGACCTTTTGGCCAGGCTCGAAGCGAGCGTGAAAGCGCGCAAAGAGCAGGGCTCGTCGAGCAAGGCGCCCGCCAAGAAAGCGCCCGCCAAGAAGGCCGCCGCGAAGAAAGCCCCGGCGAAGAAGGCAGCGAAGAAAGCCGCAGCCAAGAAGGCTTAGCTCGGCGACTTCTGCACAGCGGCTGCTGGCGAGGCGATAGCGCCGCCGTCATGCAGATCTCGGTGGTGTCCACCCGCGCCGAGCGAACGCTTCCCAGACCCGGTGCAGAATGAACGCCCGAGAATGCTCGGCGACAACCTTGATGTCGATCCATCCCTGCCTGTCGATGAACTCGGCGCGGCCGATGTCATGCACGTACTGTCGCCGCTCGAGTCTGTGATGGGAGCCGTCATAGTCGAGGCCGACCTTCGGTTCTTCGTATCCCATGTCGATGAACGCTTGAGCGATGCCGTCCGTCACCAGAACCTGGGTTCGGGGAGGCGGGAGCCCGTCGTCGACAAGCATCAGCCGCAGTCGTGTCTCCCGCGGCGATTGAGCGCCTGAGTCCATCAGGGCGAGCGACTGGCGTGCTCGTTGAATTCCGCGCGCGCCTCGATACCGGGCAGCGAGCTCGAGGACCCGGTCCGGTCGCACACCCGTCGCTCGCCCCAGCGCATCGAGGTGACACACCGCCGTATCGCGCGGCAAATGACGTGCCAGATCCAATGCGGTTCGAACGGGTGTCGTTACGCAAAGCCCGCCGACACTGGTGATTTCGTCGACACCGATTCGCTCCTCACGCACGATGATCCCGCTTCGCGGTCGAGTGTGTTCGGCGATGATGTCGATCGGTGTCTGAGTGTCTATCCATTTGGCGCCGTGAAGAGCCGCCGCCGCCCTGCCCGCAATGACCCCGGTGCGCGCCGTCCACAGCCACGCGGCGGTGGCGTTTATTCGCACCGAGGCCTCACTGTCTTTGGGGACGTAGACGCCAGGGAGGACGGCGCGATAGTTCCACCGCAATTGGCCCCGGGTGATCCTGCCGCCACTGAGGGCTTCGGCTCCGACGAAGGGGTAGTCCATGAGGCAGATGCTCGAACCGGCCGCCGACAGAAACTCACTGATCCGACGAGTTCTGCCTAGGGGCTGTGGATAACGGCCGACAGCAACCCTGACGCAGAAATGGCGACTGCACCCGACGCCCGCAGCCAATTAGAACGTGTTCCAGAAACCTGCCCCACGCCTCGGCCCGCCTTGCTAGCGTGACCGCGGCGAGGGAAAGGAGACGCATATGATTCTGGACCGGTTCCGGCTCGACGATCAGGTGGCAGTGGTCACGGGTGCTGGGCGCGGCCTCGGCGCCGCAATGGCTTTGGCATTCGCCGAAGCCGGCGCTGACGTGCTGATTGCTGCTCGGACGCAGTCGCAGCTGGAGGAGGTGGCAGAGCAGATCGCGGGCACCGGGAGGCGCGCCCACATCGTCGTCGCCGACCTCGCCCGCTCGGAGGACACCGCCGCGCTCGCCGCACAGGCCGTCGAGGCATTCGGCAGACTAGACATCGTCGTCAACAACGTCGGTGGCACGATGCCCAATGCACTTCTCAACACCTCCGCCAAGGACATGCGCGACGCGTTCGCATTCAACGTCGCCACCGCCCACGCGCTCACGATCGCGTCGGTGCCGCTGATGCTCGAACATGCCGGTGGCGGCAGCATCGTCAACATCACCTCGACGATGGGCCGCGTCGCCGGACGCGGGTTCGCTGCGTACGGCACCGCGAAAGCCGCACTGGCGCACTACACGCGGCTGTCGGCGCTCGATCTGGCGCCACGCATCCGGGTGAACGCGATCGCGCCGGGCTCGATCCTGACCTCGGCGCTGGAGATCATCGCGACCAACGACGAGCTGCGCGATCCCATGGAGAAGGCCACCCCGATGAAGCGGCTCGGCGATCCGCTCGACATCGCCGCGGCCGCCGTCTATCTCGCGTCGCCGGCAGGCAGCTACCTCACCGGCAAGACGCTCGAAGTCGACGGCGGGATCACCTTCCCCAATCTCGACCTCCCGATCCCCGACCTGTAAGGAGCTCCCCCATGGCCAACCCCTCCCCTGTCCGCGTCGCCGCCATCGGCACCGGCAATGTCGGCAAGCACGCGCTGACCCAGCTCATCACCGATCCCCGGTTCGACCTGACCGCAGTGTGGGTGTCGTCGGAGTCCAAAGCCGGCAAGGACGCGGCAGAGCTTGCAGGACTGCAGGATTCGACCGGCATCCGCGCCACCACCGATCTCGACGCGGTGCTGGCCACGCAACCGGAGGTCGCGGTGTACACGGCGCTGGCCGACAACCGGTTGACCGAAGCCCTCGAGGACTACCGCCGCCTCCTGGCCGCCGGGGTCAATGTCGTGGGCAGCAGCGCGGTGTTCCTGCAGCACCCATGGCAGGTGCTGCCCGATGAACTCATCGCACCGATCGAGGACGCCGCCAAGGCCGGCAACGCCAGCATCTTCGTGAACGGCATCGACCCCGGCTTCGCCAATGACCTTCTGCCCATGGCACTGGCGGGCACCTGTCAGAGCATTCAGCAGATCCGCTGCATGGAGATCATCAACTACGACACCTACGACAGCGCCGCGGTGATGTTCGACGTGATGGGCTTCGGCGGCTCGCTCGACGAGACGCCCATGCTGCTGCAGCCGGGAGTGCTGAGCCTGGCGTGGGGTTCGGTGGTGCGGCAGTTGGCGGCCGGCCTCGGGATCGAACTCGACGAGGTCAACGAGACCCATATCCGCGTCCCCGCGCCGGAAGCCTTCGACATCGCCGCCGGCCGGATCGAGGAGGGCACCACCGCCGCGATCCGCTTCGAGGTGCGCGGCATCAAGGACGGGAACGTCGCGGTCGTTCTCGAACACGTCACCCGGTTGCGCGACGACCTGTGTCCGGACTGGCCTCAGCCCGCGGCGCATGGCGGGTCGTATCGCATCGAGATCACCGGGGAGCCGTCGTACGCCCTCGATCTGTGTCTCAGCAGCCCGAACGGCGATCACAACCACGCCGGGCTGGTCGCCACGGCCGCCCGGGTCGTCAATGCGATTCCCGCCGTAATCGACGCGGCGCCAGGAATTGTGACTGCGCGGGAGTTACCACCCGTAACTGGGAAAGGTCTGTACGCTAACGCTTGACACTCGCTGGAAGGATCCTGAAATGAAGGCTCGTCTGAGCACTCTCGCTGCCCTCCTCGTTGCCGGCGGCGCCTCCGCGGCGATCGCCGCAGCTCCGGCCGCACTCGCGCAGCCGAGCTGCTCCACCACCAGTCAGGGCGGCGGCATTCAGGGCGGTGCGACGACGGTGTGCGAGTCACCAGGAAACGCACAGATCAGCTCCACGCCGCCCGAGTACGCAATGCCGTGGAACGGCGGCTACCTCATGGGAGGCTACGGCCCCTTCATCTTCTGACGATCCGACCGGTGATCGGAGGTCGATGTGAAGCCTGTCGCGCGATTCCTCCCCGGGCTCGCCGCACTGGGTGCGCTCGCTCTGCTCGGCGCGCCGTCCGCCTCGGCCGCACCGGACTGCACTGATGTCGGCCAGACGGTGACGTTCTGCGAAACCAATGGCAGCACGCAGATCACCGCCACGCCGCCGCCGTGGAACTACGGCGGATGGACGGGCATCGGTATGTGGCCGCTGGTTGGCGCCTTCGGCCTCGGCCCCTGACACATCCGCGCGAAAGCACCCCTGAACTTCGCCGGACGCCCAGGTTTCGGCTAACCTAACTTTTCTATTCGATCATCCGGATGGAAAAGGGGTGTGGTGAAGGACGACGTCCAGCCGCGGCTGCGGCCCAGCTGGCTGCTTCTCGGGCCGGCGTTCGTCGCAGCCATCGCCTATGTCGACCCGGGCAACGTCGCCGCCAACGTCAGCGCAGGCGCACAGTTCGGATTCCTGCTCCTCTGGGTCATCGTCGTCGCCAACCTGATGGCCTGCCTGGTCCAGTACCTGTCGGCCAAACTCGGGCTGGTCACCGGCAGTTCGCTGCCGGAGGCAGTCGGCGCTCGGATGAAGCGCCCGACCCGGGTGGCCTACTGGGTGCAGGCCGAATTGGTGGCGATGGCAACCGACCTCGCCGAAGTGGTGGGCGGCGCGATCGCGTTGTATCTGCTGTTCGATCTGCCCCTGCTGATCGGTGGCGTGATCACCGGCGCGGTGTCACTGGTGCTTCTGATCGTCAAAGACCGGCGCGGCCAACGCATGTTCGAACGGGTCATCACGGGCCTGCTGATGGTCATCGCCATCGGATTTCTCAGCAGCCTGTTCGCCAAGGCGCCCCCGGTCGACGCGGCCGCCGCAGGCCTGATCCCCCGCTTCGACGGCGCCGAGAGCCTGCTGCTCGCGGCGGCGATGCTCGGCGCGACCGTGATGCCGCACGCGGTGTATCTGCATTCCGGGCTGGCCCGCGACCGCCACGGCCACCCCGAGCCCGGGCCCAGGCGACGGATGCTCCTTCGGGTAACCCGCTGGGACGTCGGCATCGCGATGCTCGTCGCAGGGGCGGTGAACCTGTCGATGCTGCTGGTCGCGGCCACCAACCTGCAGGGGATGGACAACACCGACTCCATTGAGGGCGCCCATGCCGCGGTGCAGAGCACCCTGGGGCCGACCATCGCGCTGCTGTTCGCCATCGGCCTGCTCGCGTCCGGACTCGCGTCGTCGTCGGTCGGGGCCTACGCGGGCGCGATGATCATGCAGGGGTTGCTGCGGCGGTCGGTGCCCCTGGCGACGCGGCGGCTCGTCACGCTGTTGCCGGCCCTGGTGATTCTTGCGGTCGGCGTCGATCCCAGCCGCGCCCTGGTGTTGTCGCAGGTGGTGCTGTCGTTCGGCCTTCCGTTCGCGCTGATCCCGCTGGTCCGGCTGACCGGCGACGCACGCGTGATGGGCGCCGACGTCAACCACCGGGTGACCACCGCTCTGGGCTGGGTGGTTGCGGCACTCATTACGCTCCTGAATGTGGTGCTGATCTATCTGACGGTCGCCGGCTGAATGAGTGGCCGGCACACCTACTTCGCGTACGGGTCCAACCTGTGCGTGCAGCAGATGTCGCAACGCTGCCCCGACGCCAGAAACCCGCGACGCGCCACGTTGGCCGACCACGACTGGCTGATCAACGAACGCGGGGTCGCCACGGTCGAGCCCTTCGCAGGCAGCGAGGTGCACGGAGTGGTGTGGCAGGTGTCCGACCGCGACCTGGCCACCCTCGACAGTGCCGAGGGCGTCCCGGTGCGATACCGCCGCGACGAGCTCACGGTCCTCACCGACGACGGACCGGCGCCGGCGTGGGTCTACATCGACCACCGGGTGGAGCCCGGACCGCCGCGGCCCGGCTATCTCGAGCGCATCCTGGCCGGCGCGCACCACCACGGACTACCCCGGCGCTGGATCCAGTTCCTCGAACGCTGGGATCCCGCGCACTGGCCGCAACGCCGCGACGGTGGCGGCGCCGGTGCGCCGCAAAGCCTTTCAGAACTCCTCAGCGATCCTGCGATCATTGAAGAGTCCATCCTGCGTTCTCGTTTCGGGTTCCTCGCCATCCACGGCGGCGGTCTGGAGCAGATGACCGATGTCGTCGCCGAGCGGGCCGCCGATGCCGCAGGCGCCTCCCTGTACGTGGTGCGCCACCCGGACCACTATCCGCATCATCTGTCGTCGGCGCGGTACGACCCCGCCGAGTCACCACGGCTGAGAGAATTCCTCGACCACGTCGACGTTGTGGTGTCGCTGCACGGCTACGGCCGCGTCGGCCGAAGCACCCAGCTGCTGGCGGGGGGACAGAATCGGCGCCTGGCCAAGCACCTCGCCCGGCACATCGACATCCCGGGGTATCGCGTCGTCACCGACTTGGACGCCATCCCCCGCGAATTACGTGGCCTGCACCCCGACAACCCGGTCAACCGGGTGCGGGCCGGCGGTGCTCAGCTGGAACTGTCGGCCCGTGTGCGCGGAAACAGTCCCCGCAGCGCCGTGCCGGCTGACGACGGACTCTCGCCTGCGACGTCGGCTCTGGTGCAGGGACTGGTCTCCGCCGCGCGTTCGTGGATGCGGTGAGTGAGCGGCGAACGCGCGCCTGTCCCGGTGCGTCTCGCCGCGACCGCGGTCGCGCTGCTGACGGTCGGCCTGTGCGCCCCGCCGGCGTCGGCCCAGCCATCCCCGGTCGATGACGTCGTGGCGCGCGCCGTCACCGACCACGATCTCGCCGGGGCGATCGCGGTGATCCGCGACGCTCACGGGGTGACCACCTCGACAGCCGGGTACGCCGACGTCGTCAGCGAGACACCCTTCGCACCCCAGACGTACGTCCGGATCGCCAGCATCACGAAGACCTTTGTGGCCGCTGCGATTCTGCAGCTGGTCACCGAGCGCAGGGTCGACCTCGATGCGCCCGTGGAGACGTACCTCCCCGGGGTGATCCGCGGCGACGGCATCGACGGCGCCGCCATCACGGTGCGGCAGCTGCTCCGGCACCAGAGCGGACTGCCCGAGTATTTCGATGACGACACGCCGCCGCCGAGTTCGCCTGTCGCGCCGCGTGAACTGCTGTCGTGGGCGCTGGCCAAGCCGGTCACCCACCCACCGACGTCGGTCCCGGTGTACACCAACACCAACTACGTTGTCGCCGGTCTCATCCTGGAAGCGGTGACAGGACGATCCGCGGCCGACGAGGTCACCCGGCGGATCATCGAGCCGTTGAGGCTCACCCACACCTACTTTCCCGCCCCGGGTGACACGTGGCTGCGGACACCCATGGCCCATGGCTACGAGGTGGTCGACGGCCGCCGTGAGGACGTCACCGCCGAAGAACCGTCGGGCAGCTACATGGCGGGATCACTGATCTCCACCGGCGAGGACCTGACTGCCTTCATCGGCGCGCTGCTCGACGGCCGGGTGGTGGCGCCCCGGGAACTGCAGGAGATGACCGACACCGTCGACTGGCCGCTGCACGGGCCGGCGTTCGGGTACGGCCTTGGCCTGGCCAGCATCGACCTCGGGTGCGGCGTCACGGTATGGGGACACGGCGGCGACCTTGCCGGCTATCACAGCATCGTGGCGGCAGCCCCAGGCAAACCCGCCGTGGCGGTGACGTTCACGCAGGTCACGCCCGGCGCGACGGCCCTGGCGACCGATCCTCGGATGGCGGTGCTGACCGCGGCGCTCTGCCCGCCCTGAGCCGACGACCCATCCGCGGGACGCGCGGCTCCGAATGAATGGTTGTGGAACCCAAGAGCATCCGGCACCCGTCTATATCCGTCGTCGGCGGAGTAGCAGGACCCGACGTCGAGTTGGTGACGTCGTGAGCGCCGCGCTGTATCGCACCCGGATCACGCACCTGCGCCGGGCCCCGGTGCATCACTATTTCGAGCACCGCAGCTACAGCTGGTTCCTGGACCTCGACGACCTGCCCCGCCTGCCACGGTGGTTGCGCCCGTTCGCCAGGTTCGACGTCCAGGATCACCTCTGGGAAGCGCCGAACGACACCCTGCGCGGCAGGGTCGACGCATTCCTTGCCAGCAAGGGAATCGACCTGTCAGGGGGCAAGGTCACCGCCCTGATGCAGGCGCGGGTCCTCGGGCATGTGTTCAATCCGATGACTCTGTACTGGTGCCACGACGCGCGCGGAACGTTGCGCTACGTCGTCGTCGAGGTACAGAACACCTACGGTGAACGTCACGCCTACCTGCTTCCGCCGTCTGGAGAACGACCGGCGATGGTGGACAAGAAGCTCTACATGTCGCCGTTCAACGACGTCGACGGGCATTACCTCGTGCAGGCGCCCGAGCCCGAGGAGAACCTCGACGTCACGATCTCCCTGCACCGGGAGAACCAGCCCGCCCTGGTGACCACGCTGCGCGGTGCCCGCAGGCCTGCCGGGGTGGGAAACATCGTCTGGCTTCAACTCGTCGCACCGGTCGCTCCCCTGATGAATGCCTTCAGCGCGCGCGTGCAGGTCATCCTGCTGTCGCTTCGACGGGTGCCGGTGGTCCCGCGCCGGAGCATCGACCGTGTCGAGAGTGGAAAAGCCGTGGTGCGCGCGTCCGACGAATCAGCTTCAGCGACAGTCGCTCCGGCGCTGCTTCCGGCACCGATCCGGCACCGTGAGGACTCATCGGTGTGAGGGTCGGCCCGCAGCAGTGGTTTACGCGAACATGGTTCGCGCAGCTCACTGTTGGTGAAACGCGCCCGCAAAAGGCGGCACCATGACGGCATCGGTGCTGGTGGGCGCTAGGCTACGGCTCGTGACCGCCGAACTCGACGCATTGTTGCGCCAGGTGGCCCGCCGTGACGCCGACGCGTTCGCTGCGTTCTATGACCAGACCCGTTCGCGGGTGTACGGGCTGGTCACCAGAGTGCTGCGTGACCCCGGCTACAGCGAAGAGACGACGCAGGACGTCTATCTGCAGGTGTGGCGCAACGCTGGGAACTATGACCCGTCCGCCGGGTCTCCGATGGCCTGGTTGCTGACGCTGGCTCACCGGCGCGCCGTGGACCGGGTGCGCTCCGAGCAGGCGGCGAGCACCCGCGAATCGCGCTACGGTGCCGCCTCGGTGGAACCGCCCGCCGATCATGTCTCCGACGCGGTGATGCTCAGCGACGAGCGTCGCCGGGTGACCGAATGCCTGGGCTCGCTGACCGACACCCAGCGGGAGTGCATTCAGCTCGCCTATTACGACGGCCTGACGTATGTCCAGGTGTCGGACCGGCTGGCGGCAAACCTTGCGACCATCAAATCCCGGATGCGTGATGCGATCCGTGGCCTGCGCAGATGCTTGGGGGTGGCATGACCGGACCCGGGGGTCCCACCGGACCCGCTCGACCCAATGATTTCGCCGCCGACGACGACCTGATGTCCTTCGCCACGGTGTACGCCCTGCATGCGCTGTCCGACGCCGACGCCGCCGACATCGACAACCGACTGCGCGATGCCCCCGCCGACGTCGCCGAGGCATTCGTCGCCGAGGTGCGAGCGGTGCGCGAGACGATGGCCGTCATCGCCTCGGCCACCGCCGTCGAGCCGCCGGCACATCTGCGTGCCGATGTGCTCAGTCGGATCGTCGACGACCCTGTGCGCACCCTGCCCGTCCAGGCACAGCCGGCTCGGTCGCGGTCCCGCCGCTGGTCCACTCCCGTGTTGGCCGGCGCGGCTGCTGTGGTGATCGGACTTGCCGCGGTCGGTGTCGGCATCGCCCTGCGACCCGCGCAAGCCCCGTCGGCCGCGGAGCAGATCTTCGCCGCACCCGACGTGCGCACCGTCTCGGGTGAGATTCCCGGCGGCGGCACCGCAACGGTGGTGTTCTCCCGGGAGAAGAACTCCGGGGTGCTGGTGATGAACAACGTGGCACCGCCTGAACCCGGCAGCGTCTACCAGATGTGGCTCGTCGGCACCGACGGCCCGCATTCGGCGGGCACGATGGACGCGGCGGCGGTCGCCCCGTCGACCACCGCTGTGCTGCCCGACCTCGGGACATCGCAGGCGCTGGCGTTCACGGTCGAGCCTCCCGGTGGGTCCACCCAGCCCACCACACCGGTGTTCGCGGAACTACCGCTGATCTAAGGCGTTTCCAGCGTGGTCGCGGCGACCTCGGCGAGTACGTCGCCGATGTCGTGACGCCGTTGCCACGCCCGCCGCTGACGCACGGCCCCGTTGCCGGCCGCGGCGATACGGGCCAGTTCGGTCGTGACCAGTTCGTAGTCCCCGGACTGCTCCAGCGCGGGCCGAACGTGCTCGACGAGACCGTGCAGCAGGGTCAGCATGGGCGCGGCGACGTGGTGCTCAAGGTCGACGCCATTGCCGTCGATACCGTCACGCGCCGCCTTCCAGTACGCGGCCTTGAGAACGTGCGGCGCCAACGGCAGCACAGGCTCGCCGCGTCGCTCCTCGTCGAGCAGCGTCATCACGCAGCCGCGGACCAACGCCGCGAACAACACCGTTTCGGCGACCGTCGCGGGCACGTCGGCCACCCGCACCTCGACCGTCGGGAAGTTCGCCGACGGCCGCACATCCCAATAGACCATGCCGTCGTCGCGGATCACCTCGGTGTGGCACAGCATCTGCACTGCGGCGTCGAAATCTGCGGCCGACTCGAAGTGCGGCGGCGGACCGGCGCTGGGCCACCGCGCCCAGAGCACGCTGCGCCAACTGGCGTGCCCGGTATCGGCGTTGCGATAGATGGCCGAGTTCGCCGTCAGCGCGAGCAACGTCGGCAGCCAGGGCCTGAGGCGATTGCTCACCCGGATCGCCGCGTCCCGGTCGGGCACCTCGACGTGCACGTGGCAACCACAGATGCCCTGCTCGTGGGCGATCATGCCGAACCGTTCGCCGATGTCGTTGTAGCGCGGAGTGTCGGTGATCGGGAAGTCATGCGGCAGGGTCGGCGGGAGCCCGACGGCGAGCAGCCGTGCACCGGCCTGGTCGGCGGAGTTCGCGACCACCCGCCGCAGCCGTACCAATTGCTCGCGTAGCTGCGAGGTGCTGTCGATGACGCCGGTCGCCGTCTCCACCTGGCAGCTGGTCAGCTCGAGTTGCAGGTCGACGTCCTGGTCGGCGGCACGCGCGGCGACCTCGCGGTTGAGCGCGACGGGCGCACCGGACTCGGGATCGACGAGAAGGAACTCCTCTTCCACGCCGAGGGTGGGGGTGTCGGTCATGAGAAAAAACTGATCCGGCCCGTCGGATGATTCGACGACGGGCCGGATCTCGGGGAGAAAGTCACTCGCGTTTATGCCCGGGGCCTTCCCGGTTCAAACCTGCCCCTACGATCACAAAATGGTCAAGGGATTCCGGTTCGGCGTCGGGGTCACCCGCGCCACCTCGCGGGCGAAGCTGGAGCAGGGCGCGCGGCGAGCGGAGGAGCTGGGCTTCGATGTGCTGCACGTGCCCGACCACCTCGGCGGCCCCGCACCGTTCCCGGTGATGACCGCGGTCGCGATGGCGACCTCGACGCTGCGGGTGGGCACGTTCGTGATCAACTCGGCCTTCTACCGGCCTGCACTACTGGCTCGCGACGTCGCCGCACTTCACGATCTGTCCGCGGGACGTTTCGAGCTCGGCCTCGGCACCGGCTACGTGAAGGAGGAGTTCGACGCGGCGGGCATCCCGTTCCCGAGCGCCGGCGAGCGCGTCGACCATCTCAGGGCCACCGCGGAGTACATGGGCGAACACCTGCCCGATGTCCCCATCCTGATCGCCGGCAACGGCGACCGCGTTCTCCGGATCGCGGCGCGGTCCGCCGACATCATCGGGTTCACCGGGGGCGACCGGGCGGCGAGCCCCCAGGAGGATCCGCTGGCGGATCGGATCGCATTCGTGCAGGCGGCGGCGGGCGACCGCTTCGGCGAGCTGGAACTCAATCTGGCCATCACCGCCATGCCGGTCGACGATTCCGGTCAGCCCGATCTGACGATCCCCCGCATCTCGTTGCCGGGGCTGTCCGACGAGGAACTCCTGCGGCACCCCGGTGTGTTGGCGGGATCGACCGAGGAGATCGCCGAGCGGATCCGCGGGTATCGCGACACCTACGGCATCAGCTACATCATCGTGCAGATGCGGCACGCCGAGGCCTTCGGCAAGGTGATCGCGCTCCTCACGTAGCCCTCACAGCCACAGGTACAGCGCGCAGAGCAGCGCCCACATGCCGACGCAGTAGGCCTCGAACGCCACGCGCAGCGGGATCGGTGCGTGCCGGAGTTCCATGAAGTCGAGCCCGACCAGCCGCACCTTGATCGCAGCGATGCCGAGGACGACGACGGCCACGATCGATCCGGTGCCGTGTTCGGCGCCGACAGCCCAGGACACGACGGTCGCGGCGACGAGAAACAGCCAACTGGCGCCGGCGCGGTTCTTCAGCAGGTTGACGACGGTCATTCAGCTCACCAGGTACAGGAGTGCGAACAGGAAGATCCACAGCAGGTCGACCAGATGCCAGAAGCAGGCCCCGCCTTCGACCAGCGCGGTACGGGTGGCGCTGAGATCAGGCCTCCTGGTCTGGCTGAGCACGAACGACAACGCCCCGAGACCGAGGCACACATGGAACAGGTGCAGTCCGGTGAGGATGAAGTAGTAGAGGTAGAAGTCGTTGGCTCCGGGACCGTGCCCGGCAGAGGCCAGTGAGACGTACTCGAACACCTTGAGCCCGATGAACACCAGCCCGAAGCACATCGCGGCGGCGACCGCGCGGGTCGCAATCGTTCGCAGGCCCGCGCGCAGCGCATTCAACGCCAGCACCACACACAGGGAACTGGTGAGCAGCACCAGGGTGTTGAGGACACCGACGCCGAGGTGCAGCGTCGTCCGGGCGGTGTCGAAGACGTCGGGCTCCTTGGCGCGCGCGACCAGAAAGGTCACGAAGAACGCACCGAACACCAGCATGTCGCCGAACAGGAACACCCAGGTGCCGCTCTCACCGGGGATCCGCCGCGCGTCGCGCGGTGCCGATGCGGTCGCCGTCACGCGGGCTGGGCCTGGACAGCCCCGCTCGTCTGGGCCCGCTGCTCGGCCTTGATCGACTTCAGCATCACCGCTGTCGTGCAGAACAACCACACCACGAGGACCAGACCCGGAATGTAGAAGGCGAACACGCCGTCCCAGGCGAGCGGCCCGTCGTTGAAGACGACCACCACGCAGCCGGGCAGCGACAGCGTCGCCACCCACAGGTTCAGGTAGCCGTACCAGCGGGGGAAGGTCGGCGGGTCGGTCTTGTCCATGAACGCGGCGATCGCCAGCGTGATGTTCTGGACGATGATGGTGCCGACGATGCCGATGAACCACAGCCAGAACACGTCGTTGAGGGCCTGGGTGAGTTCGGCGGAGCGCTCCTCGGGCCGGTACGCGGCGACGCCGAGGAAGAACTGCGGGAACAGCAGCGCGGGCACGAACACCGTGGCGGCCATCAGCTGCGTCATCGACAGCATGCCCCAGTGGCCTTCGACCCGGCGGATACGCAGGACGATCGCTGCCAGGAACGGCAGCGCCAGCACCGCGCTGAGCAACGCCCCCGAGACACCGAACCGAATCCAGAGTTTGTGGTCGACGAAGAATGCGGCGATCTCGTCGGCCGGCGCCGCCGGGGACAAAGGTGGGAAGAGTTGTGCGATACCGGAAAAGCTGGCGCCGTAGAGGAGGATCATGATGGTGCCCGACCAGGCGCCGATGCGTTGCAGTGTCAGCTCCACGGTGCGCACGCTACCGCCGACCGAACCAAGTTTTGACACTTTTGCCATAACCGGGATTTCGCGTTGCAAAGCTGCCCCACCGGCCAGGTAAGCTTCCTGCGCGTTGCCCCCGTAGCTCAGGGGATAGAGCACGGCTCTCCTAAAGCCGGTGTCGCATGTTCGAATCATGCCGGGGGCACTCTGACCGTGTATTGCTTCGGGTGATGCCTGACAGTGTTTCGGCTGATGCTGGACAGTTGCTTCGGTTGATCCTTGACACTCCCTGACTGAGGAAGTTGCTCGTAGCTGAGCAGCGGTATCAGGCTGGCCCGCGACAAGGCTGGCCTGCACGGGCTGGTGGATCGGTCTGAACCGCTGGTTCTTTCACGGTCAAGCCAGCGTCACCAGCGTTCCGTCTCCAACTCCGGATACCTCCCGTAGGCGCGACGCCCTGGACGCACCATCGACGTCCAGATAGGGGAAATCCCTGAACGGCGTCACACCTGGGCCATACCGCCGTCGATGCAGAGTTCGGCACCTGTCATGAAGCTGCTCTCGTCCGAGGCGAGAAACAGTGCGCCATTGGCGATCTCGTCGGGAAGGCCGAGTCGACCCATGGGCACCAGGGTGCTCATGTGCTTTCGAAGCGCTGCCGGATCGAGGCCGAAGTACCCGCTTTGTCCGTCGATGATGGGTGTGTCGACTGGGCCGGGGCTGAGCACGTTGACCCGAAGCCCCCGGTCGCCGAACTCGGCCGCCCAGGTGCGGGCGTACGAGCGCACGGCGGCCTTCGCCGCGCTGTACGCCCCTGCCCCAGGGTCTCCCTTGACTGCCGCGACCGAACCCACCAGCACTATGGAGCTGCCCGCCCGTAGCAGCGGAAGCGTCTTTTGCACGGTGAACAGCGCACCTCGGGCGTTGACGTCGAAGGTGCGGTCGAAGTGTTCTTCTGTGACAGCCCCGAAGTTCGTCCGCTCGATACTCCCGGCGTTCGCGACGACGGCGTCGAGGTGCCCGCTTTCCCGACGGATGGCGTCGACCACGCGGTCGAGCTCGTCCGACACCGTCACGTCCGCGGGGACTGCGGTGACGCGCCCCTCCACAGACGCCTTCGCGGCGTCGAGAGCGTCTTTGCGTCGCCCGGTGATGTAGACATGGGCGCCTTCGGTTCCGAACCTTTGGGCGATCGCCAGACCGAGACCCGCGCTCGCGCCGGTGACGAGGGCTACCTTGTTCGCAAGACGCATGCCTACCTCCGATTGAGACCGTGGTTACGCGACCTATTACATTGCCGCGCAATACAATTGACGAGTGCCATTGCAGGTTGACTGCATCGACAGCACTACGGTAGGACCGGGCCGGGCATAGACGCAAATAGTGTCAACACATACACTCCATTGACAATCTCTATGCCCCGGGAGGTGAGTCTGATGAACCTGCGCCAGTACGAATACGCCCTGGCCGTCGCCGAAGAGGGCTCTATGACGGCGGCGGCAGAACGCCTACGCGTTACTCAGCCGTCGCTGTCGCAGCAGATCGGCGCCCTCGAAAGGCACCTCGGGGTGCAGCTGTTCACTCGTACCCCGAGCGGGGTGACGGTGACGGTGGCCGGTCGGGCCTTCCTCACCGAGGCGAAGATCGCGATCACCGCCTCCCGGCGTGCCGTCACGGCCGCCCGCGCCGCCGGCGGTGAACTCGCCGGCGAGCTGATCATCGCCGTTCACATGGGCCTGGGCGCCCGTCAGCTCCCACAAGCATTGGGACAGATGCGAATTCGCCACCCCAAGCTACAGGTCACGCTCCACGAGGAACCCGACCCCGCAGACATGGAACGGTTGCTGCGCCAAGGCACCCTCGACATGGTCCTCGTCCACCGCATCCCCGTCGGCTGCTCCTTCGACACCCACCATCTGGGAGAGGAAGCCTATGTCGCCATCCTGCCGAAGGGGCACTCGCTTCTCACGACCGGCACCGCACTGCGCCTGGAAGATCTGGCCTCAGAGGGCTGGGTCCGGTTCCGGCACACCAGCCTGCTCGACGACTACCTGGCCCGCCTGCTCGCCGACGCGGGCCTGAGCCCGCACACGGTGGCCCGCGCGTCCCAGATCTCCACCGCGGTGCGGCTTGTGGCGCAGGGCCTGGGTGTCACCGTGGTACCGGCCTCGGCTATTCCGGAAGGCTTCGAGGGACTGGCGTGCCCGCTTCAGCCCTGCCTCAGCGAACCTGTCCTCCTGGGCGTGCGTCGCAGCGCGGGCTCGGCGGAGAGGGCCATGCTCGACCATCTCAAAAAGCAGAACTGGCGGGGTCTGGGCTCGTCTTCTCAGTCCGCGCACAATTCACGGGATCGCCGCTGATCATCGCCGGCCACCCCTTTGCCGATTTGCCCGCGACACTTGAGCACCTCAAGCACAGAGCGTTCGGCAAGAACGTCATCGAGATGACCTGACCGAGTTGGCCTGCGGGACAACCGCCGAACAAACGAAGCATCGACAGCGGTGATGCCGCACCCCCCGACGGGCGTGGTGCGCAATCGCCAAGAACCCACGGAGAGAATATCCCCCGATGTGGGGGATGTCGTGCAGCCGCCGCCACCGGCAGATTGGGCACCAGCGCAAGCTGGCCCTCGCGTGTCCGGGAAATGCGTCTGTCCCGGCCGCCGGGTTCCGGCCGCGACACGACCCCGAACGGGCAGGAGAAGGCAATGCGGAAAGCGTTCTACGCGATACCGATTGTGGCGGCAGGAGCGTTCGCCGCGGTGTTGTCATCGTCCGCGGTGGCAGGAGCCACTCCGGGCCTGATGGTGCCGTTCCCCACGGAGTATCCATGGTGTGAGCTCGACCTGTACTGCTACGACGATGACATCAACATCGCGCTCAACCCCCGCAGCCAGCGGGACGACGTCAACTACGGCGGCGGTGCCGCCTTTGGTAACTGAGACCGATCGCCGCACAGTCCCTGAGATGATGACTCGACCACGAAGAGGAGTGGCTATGTCCGTTCTCGTCCGATCCGCAACTGCCGCGGTGCTCGCCGGTGCTGCCCTCATGGGTTCTGCCGCGGTGGCTGCATCGCAGCCACCGCCCGCCCCGAACTGCTCGATCGCCGACCAGTCGGGAATCCTGTCCGGCGTCTCGGCCTCGTTGTCCGCCTACATGTTCACCCACCCGGAGGTGAACTGGTTCTTCACCAGCCTGCGTGGGCTACCGCCGGATGAGCGGCGCGCGAAAGTCGACTCCTACCTCGACACCAGCCCGACCGTGGCAGCCGAACTGCAAGGCATCCGCCAGCCGATGACGGACTTCCGCGCTCGGTGCGGTCTGCCGCCAGCGGGTATGCCGGACGCCTGATCTCACCGCTGCGAGTCGAGCGCCGCCATGTGCGCTGCGGGGTAACGCTCGCCCGCGACATCCGTCGCCGGCACCGCGGCCGCGATGCGATTCAGTTGATCCTCGCTCAGCATGAGGTCGACCGCGCCGAGGGACTCGCTCAGCCTGCGGCGGTTGCGCGCGCCGAGCAGCGGCACGATGTCGTCGCCCCGCGATCGCACCCAGGCGATCGCGGCCTGCGCCACCGTGATCCCGAGTTCGTCTGCGACGGAACGCAAGTTCTCGACCAGCGCCAGATTTCTACCCAGGTTGTCCCCCGCGAAGCGGGGCCCTGCGCGCCGCGAATCGCTCGGGGCACCACCACTTGTCGCCGTCCAGTGCCCGCTGATCAGGCCGCGCGCCAGCACCCCGTAGGCAGTCACGCCGATTCCGAATTCCCGGCAGGTGTCCAGGATGTCGGCTTCGACACCGCGGGAGGCCAGCGAGTACTCGATCTGCAGATCGTTGATCCGCCGTGTGGTCGCGGCACGGCGGATCGTGGCTGCCCCCACCTCGGACAGTCCGACATGGCGTACGTAGCCGGCGTCGACGAGTTCGCCGATGGCGCCCACCGTCTCCTCGATCGGAACCGCCGGATCGAGGCGCGCCGGCCGGTAGACGTCGAGATAGTCCGTGCCGAGCCGCTGCAGGGAATAGGTGACGGCGGTCTTCACGGCGCACGGCCGTGAGTCGACACCCAGCCACGCGCCGTCCGGCCCGATCTGCGCGCCGAACTTCACGCTGAGCTGATACGCCCCGCGTGGCACGTCGCGCAGCGCCTCGGCGAGCAGGAGTTCGTTGTGGCCCATGCCGTAGAAGTCGGCGGTGTCGAAGAGCGTGATGCCGGCATCGAGCGCTCCGCGGATCGTCGCGCTGCTCTCGCTGCGGTCGCTGATGCCGTAGGCGCCGGACATGGCCATACAGCCGAGCCCTGCGGTCGAGGTGGTCATGGTGCCCAGTTGTGTGGTCGTCATGGCGGCCAGTGTTCGTCGGCGGTGTCCCGGCTGCCACGACGTGTTCAACCAGGGAGCGCTAGTCCCTGTCTGCCGTCCGCGGCGGGGGCCACAATTGTCTGATGGATCGCGATGCGCTGGCGGAATTCCTGCGGCGCCGCCGTGCGGCCATGACGCCGGCCGATGTCGGGCTGCCGACAGGCGTGCGCCCGCGCCGCACCGCAGGCCTGCGTCGCGAGGAGGTGGCGCAGCTGACGGGAATGTCGGTGGACTACTACGGCAGGCTCGAACAGTCACGCAGCACTCAGCCGTCGACGCAGATGCTGCGGGCGTTGGCCCGCGCGCTGCGGTTGACCGACGACGAGACGGACCACCTGTACCGACTGGCCGGCCACGCTGCCCCGGATCGCTCCGCTCCCCCGCTGCATGTGCGGCCCGGCCTGCTGTTTCTGCTGGACCAACTGCGCGACGCCGCCGCGTTCGTCTGTTCGGATACCTACATCGTGCTCGCCCAGAACGCGATGTCGAAGCTGTTGATGGGTGATCGCACGCCCGTCGGGAACAGTTTCGGGGTGGAATCGAGCATCGCCTGGCAGTGGTTCACCGACCCGGCCGCCCGCGACGAGGTCCCCCTCGAAGATCAGGGTGAGCACAGTCAGGTGACGGTGGCCGACCTGCGTGCGGCCTGGGCACGCCGGCGCAACGACGCCGACATGCGCGAGCTCGTGGCTGCGCTTCTCGAGCACAGCACCGAATTCGCCGCGTTATGGGCGCGCCACGAAGTCGCGGTGCGGCGCATGCAGCGCAAAACTTTCCGGACCAAGGTCGGTTCCATCACGCTGGACTGCGAAGTCCTCGCGACCGCGAACAGTCAGCAGCTGGTGGTACTGACCCCGCCGCCCGGATCCTCGGCGCTGGACGATCTGCGCCTGCTGGCCGTCGTCGGCGATCAGGCCGTCGACTCGCACTAGGGCCTCGCGGTGTCACGTCCCTCGGGTGTCGATGACCTTCTCGGCAACTTCGACCAACTTGGTGTTGCTGTCTTGCGACAGCTTGCGCAGCATGTCGAACGCGGCGACGTCGTCGACGTTGTACCGCTCCATGATGATGCCCTTGGCCTGCCCGATCCGGTCGCGGGTGGACAGTGCCGACTCCAGCTGCTCGCTCTGCCTACTGGCCAGCACGGCCGCAGCGGCGTGGGCGGCCAGTACCGCACCGATGGTCTCTGATTCGCCGTCGAACGCGCTGGCACGCGTGGAGAACAGGTTCAGCGCGCCCGCGGTTTGCGAACTGGTGTACAGCTTGAACGACAGGCCACTCAGGACGCCCAGCTCCGCAGCCGCAGCAGAGTACATCGGCCATCGCTTCTCGGTACGGAAGTCATCGGTGCGCACGATGAGTTCGTCCAGCGCCGCCTGCAGGCACGGCCCTTCGCGGTACTTCATCTGTAGCTCGTCGAGGCGGTGCGGCAGCTCCGACGTGCCGGCAACCGATTCGAACTGTCCCGCCTTGCCGACGAACAGGATGCCCGCCGCGTCGGCCCCCGGGATCAATTCCAGGACCTCGGCCGTGACGTCGGAGAGCACGTCCTCGACACGGCGTGGGCTGGCCACGAGGCGCGCCAGCTCCGCCATTCGCAGGGCGAGCTCGTGCTTGGTGGTCTCGGTCATGGCTACAGAATCCCCTATTCGGGTTCGCCGTACACGCAGTGGGGTTTGCGTGGGCTGTGAGTGGGCATGCCTCGGCGGAGACAGGGACGACGGTCGACCGTGGCTCCTGTCAGGTCTCGTCGGTTCAGAATACGTGCCGACGAGACCGCCTTACCCAGTCACTCTGTTAGTTGTAGTACGGTGCCGATGTGGGCTCGTCGGACGTATGGATCCTCGGTGGGTATCAGAGCGACTTCGCGCGCAACTTCGACCGGGAGTCGCGAGACTTCGCCGGCCTGACCGCCGAAATCGTCGACTCCACCTTGGATGCCGCGTGCCTCGACGCCGCGGACATCGGTGTCGTCCACGTCGCCAACGCGTTCGGTGAACTGTTCGCCCGCCAGGGGCACCTGGGGGCGATGCCCGCCACGGTGAACGACGGTCTCTGGGGAACCCCGGCCGTCCGCCACGAGGCGGCATGCGCGTCGGGGAGCGCCGCGGCGCTGGCGGCCATCGCCGATCTGCGCTCCGGCGCGTACGACACCGCGCTCGTGGTCGGGTTGGAACTCGAGAAGACCGTGCCCGGCGACACCGCGACGGCGATTCTGGGGACCGCGGCCTGGACCGGGCACGAAGGCCAAGATGCGAAGTACATGTGGCCGCACATGTTCGACGCGGTCGCCGACGAGTACGACCGCCGGTACGGGCTGGACGAACAGCATCTGCGCGCCATCGCCGCACTGAACTTCGCCAACGCCAAGGCCAATCCGCGCGCACAGACCCGCACGTGGTCGATACCCTTGCCGCTGCGCGCCGACGACGACACGAATCCTGTCATCGAGGGCAGGCTGCGCCGATTCGATTGCAGCCAGATCACCGACGGCGGCGCGGGGGTCGTCCTGGTCAGCGACGCCTGGCTGACCGACCATCCCTCCGCACGGCCACTCGGACGGATCGACGGCTGGGGACACCGCACCGTCGGACTCGGCCTGCGGCACAAGCTGGATCGCTCCGCACGCGATCCGTACATCGTTCCGCACGTGCGCGCCGCCGTGCTCGACGCCTTCGACCGGGCCAGGGTGACCCTCGACGACGTCGACGGCTTCGAGGTACACGACTGCTTCACCCCGAGCGAATACCTGGCCATCGACCACATCGGGCTCACCGCACCCGGCGAGTCGTGGAAGGCGATCGAGCAGGGCGAGATCGAGCTCGGCGGCCGGCTGCCGATCAATCCGAGCGGAGGCCTGATCGGCGGCGGGCATCCCGTCGGCGCGACAGGGGTCAGAATGCTGCTGGACGCGGCTCGCCAGGTCAGCGGCACCGCTGGTGACTACCAGGTCGACGACGCCAGGACGTTCGGCACCGTGAACTTCGGTGGCAGCACCGCCACCACCGTCAGCTTCGTCGTCGGGAGGACACCATGACAGCCATCCACCCCGAGATCGTCGGCAAGTTCCTGTCGACCCTTCCCGACGATGACGACCACCCCTACCGCACCGGTCCGTGGCGCCCCCAGACCAACGAGTGGGACGCCGACGACCTGACCGTGGTCGAAGGCCACATCCCGCACGATCTGGACGGCGTCTATCTGCGCAACACCGAGAACCCCCTGCACCCGGCGTTGAAGTACTACCACCCGTTCGATGGCGACGGGATGCTGCACATCGTCGGCTTTCGGGACGGAAAAGCCTTCTACCGCAACAGGTTCGTCCGTACCGATGGCCTCACCGAGGAGAACGACGCCGGCGGGCCGCTGTGGCCGGGCATCGCCGAACCGATCGAGCTGGCCCGGCGCGACCACGGATGGGGCGCCAGGACGCTGATGAAGGACGCGTCGTCCACCGATGTCATCGTGCATCGCGGTGTCGCGCTGACCAGCCACTACCAGTGCGGTGACCTCTACCGGATCGACCCGTGCACGGGTGCCGATCTGGGCAAGGAGGACTTCAACGGCGGATTCCCCACCGACTGGGGGGTGTCGGCGCATCCGAAAGTGGACGACAGCACCGGCGAGCTGATGTTCTTCAGCTACAGCAAGCAGGCCCCGCACCTGCGCTACGGCGTGGTGAGCGACGCCGGCGACGTGGTGCACAGTGTCGACGTCCCGCTGCCGGGGCCGCGGCTACCGCACGACATGGCGTTCACCGAGAACTACGTCATCCTCAACGACTTTCCGCTGTTCTGGGATGCCGGGCTTCTCGAACACAACGTGCACCTGCCGAGGTTCCACCGGGACCTGCCCTCCCGGTTCGCGGTCGTCCCGCGGCGCGGGGACACCTCCCAGATCATGTGGTTCGAGGCCGACCCCACCTACGTGCTGCACTTCCCCAATGCCTACGAGGACGGCGACGAGATCGTGGTCGACGGGTTCTTCCAAGGAGACCCCGAGCCCACCGACGGAGTCGACAACGGCATGAGCCGCAAGTGGCGCCAGATCTTCCGCAGCCTGTCCCTGGACGGCATGCAGACGCGACTGCACCGCTGGCGGTTCAACATCAAGACCGGCGGGGTGCGCGAAGAGCAGCTCTCCGACAGCCTCAGCGAATTCGGCATGATCAACCCCGCCTACGCCGGCCGCCCCTATCGCTACACCTACGCCGCCACCGGGAAGCCCGGCTGGTTCCTGTTCGACGGATTGCTCAAGCACGACCTGCACACCGGCACCGAACAGCGATACGCGTTCGGGGACGGCGTCTTCGGCAGCGAGACCGCGATGGCGGCCCGCGTGGGCAGCTCGGCGGAAGACGACGGCTACCTCGTCACGCTGACCACCGACATGACCGCCGACGCGTCGTACTGCCTGGTCTTCGACGCTGCCCGGGTCGAAGACGGCCCGGTGTGCAAACTGGCTCTGCCCGAACGTATCTCGAGCGGCACCCACTCCACGTGGGCGGCAGGCGCGGAGCTGCCCCACTGGCGCCGGGACGACTCCGCCGCCGGCGCGATCGGACTGTAGTTGCCGGTCGAGCCCAACGCCGTCGCCCGCATGCTGGGGCTGCTCGGTGACGAGTGGACCCTTCTCATCGTCCAGCGTGCCTTGCTCGGCGCCCGGCGCTACGGCGATTTCGTCGCCGCCCTCCCGGTGTCGCACGCCGTGCTGTCGCATCGGCTGTCCTCGCTGACCTCCGACGAGTTGCTGGTTCGCCGTGAATACCAGACCAATCCGCCTCGCTCGGAATACCTGGTGACGCCGAAGGGCCGCTCGCTGTGGCCGATGCTGACGTCCATCTGGGAATGGGAACGCCGCTGGGTTCCGGATCACACCGAAGCCCTGCCCTCGATGACCCACGGGGAGTGCGGTAACGAGTTCGCGCCTGCAGTCACGTGCCGGGCCTGCACAGGCCTCGTGGGTGACAAAGACCTTGCGGCGCAATGGGGCCCGAGCGGATCGTGGGCGCGCTCCATCCCGTCGGGCTCCAATCGCCGGCGGTCCGGCGGCCGGCGCTCGGGTGCCGGCGTGCTGTTCCCGCAGACGATGAGCGTCATGGGCGACCGGTGGGCGTTCGCCCTGCTGGTGGCCGCATTCGTCGGCGCCAGCCGCTTCACCGACTTCCACTCCCAGCTCGGCGCACCACCGGCGACCATCGCGGGTCGCCTCACGGTGTTCACCGGTGAGGGCATCCTCGCCAACAGCGACGGGCGGTATCGGCTGACCGAGAAGGGTCGAGCTTTCTTCCCGGTGCTGCTCTGCGCACTGGAGTGGGCGCAACGCTGGTTCCAGGCATCCGAGGGTCCCGCGGTGATCCTGACGCACACCGAGTGTGGTCGACAGTTCGCACCCGTGCTGATCTGCGATCAGTGCCGCGAGCCACTGCGCGGCGCCCGGATCCAGCCCAGCTGACATCAGCGGGGACGCGCCTTGTGCCGGTACATCTCGGCGTCGGCGGCGCGCAACAGCGCATCGACATCGTCGGTGGCCTCACAGGCATAGCCGACCGACGCAGCCAGCGTCACCGGCGTGGTGTCGGTGTCGTACGCGCCCGAAAGCGCATCAACGACCGTCCGGCACAGTTCGGGCAGCGCTGTCGAGCCCTGCGCCGAGGGGGCCACCACCACGAACTCGTCGCCGCCCAGGCGGTAGGCGGTGTTGGGCGGTTCGATCAACTGCGCGAGCCGCTGCGCCGCGGCCACCAGCACGGCATCGCCTGCAGCGTGCCCGTGTGTGTCGTTGACCAGTTTGAAGCCGTCGAGGTCGATGAAGATCAGGCCGAGCGGGATGTCGGGTGTGGCTGCGTGATGACGTGTCACGCAGTCGACCAGCGCGCGCCTGTTGAACAGACCGGTGAGCTGATCGGTCACCGCCAAGCGGGCCAGCTCGGCTTCGGCTTCCTTGCGCGCGGTGATGTCCTGGAACTGGGCGACTGCCACATCCTGGTCGCCATGTGCGTCCGGCACCAGAACGAAGTCGCGCTGCAGCCACACCGAAGTCCCGTCCGCCCGCAGGTACTGCCGTTCCGAGGACAGGTGCGTCGCCGAGCCGTCCAACAGCGCGGCGAACTGAGCATCTCCTGTCGCGCGAGCGTCGGGGTGCACGAACCGCCGGAAGTCGACGCCGATGAGATCCTGTTGCGTGCAGCGCAGCAATCGACAGATGGCCGGGTTCGCATGCAGCACAACGCCCGACCTGTCGACCACCACCTTCCCGATCGGCGCATGCTCCATGCTGATGTGGAACAGGCGCAGGGCGTCGTCGCGCGCACGTTCGGCTTCGACGCGCCGGGTGACGTCGGTGACCTGCGCATAGAACCCGAGCACCTCGCCGTCGACGATGTCGGGGATGTAGGACGCCTGCGTGTAGCGGGTCGTCCCTTGTTGATCGACCAGCGTGCGTTCGAACAGCTGCTCCTGTCCCCTCAGCACGCGCTCGATGTAGGGCAGGTTGAGCGCATATATCTGCTCACCCAGCACCTCCCGAATGTGGCGTCCCCTGATCTGGCCGGGTGTCATCCCGAAGTAGTCGACGTAGGCAGCGTTGGCGATCACGTTGCGGCAGTCACTGTCCCAGTAACCGATCAGCGCCGGGAGGCTGTCGATGAGTACCCGTAGCCGGCGCGTCTCGCCCACCAGCCTGTCGTCCACGCCTTCGCTGTCACTCACGTGAGTCCCCGTCCGTCCACCCGCCGATCGGCGTGACTTCACCGGCACCTCTGGTTCTACCGCCTGACGGCGCGCAGCGCGCGGGTCTGTGTACCCCTTCACGCCGGAGCGTCACCGTGATGTCACCGCCGCCGAAAAAACATAGATGAAAATCTGGCACTCTCCCCCATCGAGTGCTAATCTCGCTGGTGCACAGTGATTTGGTCGCCCGCCAGGGTGGCGGGCTCTGGACGACGTAGGAGGTGGATTACTGTGCTTCGTTTCGATCCGTTCAGCGATATCGATGCTCTCACCCGTGGCCTGCTGACAAGTCAGACCGGTTCAAACCGCACTCCTCGGTTCATGCCGATGGATCTCTGCAAGATCGACGACCACTACGTGCTGACCGCCGACCTGCCCGGTGTCGACCCCGGCTCGGTCGACGTCGACGTCGACAACGGCACGCTGACCATCTCGGCACACCGCACCGCAAGGTCGGACGAATCAGCCCAGTGGCTCGCCAACGAGAGGTTCTTCGGTAAGTACCGTAGACAGCTGTCCCTCGGCGAAGGCGTTGACACCGCAGCGATCTCGGCAACCTACGAGAACGGCGTCCTGACGGTGACGATCCCCGTCGCCGAGCGGGCCAAGCCACGCAGAATCGAGATCAGCCATACCGGGGCCAAGACCTCGATCGGAACAACCACGGTCGACGCCGAATAGCCTCGGCCGGTCAGCCGTTGCGGTCCAGTCGGAACAGCAGATTGGACCGCACGGCCGGCCATTCGATGTCGAGAATCGAGTACACAACGGTGTCGCGTCGCGACCCGTCGGGCAGCAGTTGGTGACTGCGCAGCACACCGTCGAGCTTTGCGCCGAGCCGCTCGATCGCCGCCCGGCTCGCCGCGTTGAAGAAATGCGTTCGGAATTCGACTGCGATGCAACCCAACTCACCGAAAGCGTGGCCCAGCATCAGGAGCTTGCACTCGGTGTTGACCGCGGTACGCCGCGCGGCGGCGACGTACCACGTGTTCCCGATCTCCAGCCTACGATTGGGTCCGTCGACGTTGAGGTAGCTCGACGAACCGACGATGGATCCGTCGCGCGCTCGCGCCACGAACGTCAAACCGGTATCCGGCGCCTGCACGGACAGCCGCATGTCGACCCACTCCGCGGCGGCGCCGGCCTTCGGTGCGGCAGTGAACCACAGCCGACCCAACTCACCATCGGCCGCTGCGGCTTCGATCTCCGGAAGATGTTCGCGGGTAAGCGGTTCCAACGTGACCCGGTGGTCACCGGACAGGATGACGGGCTCGACGAAACCGCTCACAACGCCCTGCGCGTCGATGCCCAGGCGGCCAGCATGGTCCACACCGACAGCAGCACCGCGACCAGCGCAACCGAGCCCCCGACATAGAGGCCGTATCCGGCCGACACCGGCGGGTACACGTACAGCCGGTAGTACCAGACGGCCAGCACCACGAGTACGACCGAGATCGCCAGCGCTGTGGTCGATGCCATCCGGCCCGAGATGTTGCGTGCCGACATCGCTCCGGCGACGACCAAACTGGACGCCAGCAACACCACCAGTTGGCCGACCCCGAATCCGGGCGGGGGTACCGGCATGGCGCCCGCGACGCCGCCGATCGCGTTCGCCCGTCCCCCACCCTCGGCCACCGTCAGCCAAGGCAACCAGGCGCTCACCGCGATCACCAACGCACACAGCGCGACGAGCCACCCTGGACGCGCGCGAGCCATGCGAGAAGACTACTAAAGTGAGCCGATGAGCGATCTCCCTGAATGGGCGCGTCGTCTGGACCTTTCCCCACATCCCGAAGGCGGCTGGTTTCGGGAGACGTGGCGGAGCGAGCTGACGGTTCCACAATCGGTGCTCCCGCCGGATTATTCGGGGAGCCGCAACGCCGGGACCGCGATTCTGTTCCTGCTCATGCCGGGCCAGCAGAGCGCCTGGCACACGGTGCGCAGCGCGGAGCTGTGGCTGTACCACTCCGGTGGACCCCTGCTGCTCGAGGTGGGCCCCGACCAGGAGACCGCGACCACGCACCTGCTCGGCGCCGACATCGTGGCCGGCGAGAGCCCGCAGTTCGTCGTCCCGCCGGGACACTGGCAGCGGGCCCGGCCCCGCGACGAGCACCCCTGTCTGGTGAGCTGCGTCGTGGTCCCGGGGTTCGACTTCGCCGACTTCGCGCTCGGCGCGCCTACCGACTGAGCAGATCCACCGCGGCGGCGACCAGCGCCGCATTCCCCGGCGCGACGGACCCGTCCGGCAGTGCCAGGGTGTCCTCCATCCCGATCCGGGTCTGCACCCCGCGCACTCCCGCGTGCTGCAAGAGCGGCCAACAACTTTCGTCGAGTCCGTGCAACAGGACAGGCGCGGGCGAACCCGCCGCGGTCACGAGCGCGATCAGCTCGTCCGCGGTCTCGACGTCCCCATCGGCCCCCAGCTCGATCATCACCCTCATGCAGTGCGGCGCGATGTCGGAGGCGGCTGCCCATGACTGCGCCGCTTCGGCGTAAAAGATGCCGACCTCGACACCGAGACCGCGGCTGAGCAACAGCCGGGCCAACTCCGGCGAGCCGGGCTCGTGCCAGTTCAGTGACGCGAAGTCCGGTAGCACGGTCCAGCTCTCCACAGCGCGCAGTCGCTGGGCCGCGTCGGGCAGTGCCCAGAACCCCGTCGTGACACCGAGCGGAAGCCCGGGCACAGCGTGACGGACGGCCGCGACGGCGGCATCCACCTCGCCGGGCAGCAGGGAGTCCACGCCGTCCGCGTTCTTGGGATGCATGTGCACAGCCCTGGCACCGGCACCGTGCGCAGCCACGGCCTCGGCCGCCAACTGCTCCGGCGTGACCGGGAGATGAGGATGCTGGTCGGGCGTTCGAGCGCCGTTGATGCACGCCTTGACGTAGATCTTGGGGGCTCTGTCATCGGGGGCGTTGGTGGGTTCGGAGCTGCCGGACATGTCCACCATCTTGGCCCTCATGGGCGTGGGGTGCTGATCGGGATTCCGGGGCCGCGTAGATTCACACGCGAACCGTTTCACGTTCCTCTAGCGGGGTAGTAGAGAACCAGCGCCCTGCCGGGCGTGATTTTCCGTGCCGACAGGATGGCCTATGTCGAACATTTCAAGTAACCCGAAGTCCGAGACCGCCGAATCCGCGTGGTTGTCGAAATCCGCCTCGCAGACCCGCGGATCGGACAAGAAGGAAGTTCAGTTCCACTACGACATCTCCAACGATTTCTTCAAGCTGTGGCAGGACCCGAGCCAGACCTACAGCTGCGCCTACTTCGAGAAGGACGACTACACCCTCGAGCAGGCTCAGCTGGCCAAAGTTGACCTGTCGCTGGGCAAGCTCGGCCTGGAGCCCGGCATGACGCTGCTCGACATCGGCTGCGGCTGGGGTTCGACCATCCAGCGCGCCGTCGAGAAGTACGACGTCAACGTCATCGGCCTCACCCTGTCGGAGAACCAGAAGCAGCACATCGAGCAGAACCGGTTCCCGAACATCAAGACCGAGCGCAGCATGGAAGTGCGTCTGCAGCCCTGGGAAGATTTCGACGGCTCGAACACCCACGTCGACCGGATCGTGTCGATCGGCGCGTTCGAACACTTCGGCTTCAACAAGTACGACGACTACTTCAAGAAGACCTTCAGCTGGCTGCCCGACGACGGTGTGCAGATGCTGCACACGATCATCATCCCCAGCGATGAAGAGATCAAAGCCAAGAAACTGCCCCTGACCATGTCGAAGGTGCGTTTCATCAAGTTCATCATGGACGAGATCTATCCCGGCGGACGTCTGCCGCTGGCCGCGCAGGTCACCGATTCCGCGACGCGCAACGGCTACACCGTCACCCGCGAGCAGCACCTGCAGCCGCACTACGTCAAGACGCTCGACACGTGGGCCCAGAACCTGCAGGACAAGAAGGACGAAGCCATCGCGATCACGTCCGAAGAGATCTACGAGCGGTTCTACAAGTACCTGGCCGGGTGCGCAGACCTCTTCCGCGACGGCTACACCGACGTCTTGCAGTTCACCTTGGAGAAGAAGTAACTGACGGCCGTGTAGTAATTTGGATACAGGCGTTGCCTGTTTTGTGAACGCGCGGAACGAGTTTCCGCGCGACAGTCGGGATGGAGGTCGGTCGGGGATGGCCGGGAGCAAGGTAGACCCACCGCAAGGCACGAACATGGAGCCTCATTTCGAAGAAGTGCAGGCGCATTACGACCTTTCGGATGACTTCTTCGGTCTGTTCCAGGATCCGTCGCGGACGTACAGCTGTGCGTACTACGAGCGCGAGGACATGACCCTCGCCGAGGCTCAGATGGCAAAGATCGATCTGTCGCTGGGCAAGCTCGACCTGCAGCCCGGCATGACGCTGCTCGATATCGGCTGCGGGTGGGGCTCAGTGCTCAAGCGCGCCGTCGAGAAGTACGACGTCAACGTCGTCGGGCTGACGCTGAGCCGGAACCAGCGCAAGTACGCCCAGGAGCTTCTCGACGGCGTCGACACCGACCGGTCGCGCCGCATCCTGCTGCGCGGCTGGGAGCAGTTCGACGAGCCGGTCGATCGCATCATCAGCATCGAGGCCATCGAGGCGTTCCCGCAGGAGCGCTACGGGCCGTTCTTCAAGATGTGCAGCAGCGCGCTGCCCAGCGGTGGGCGCATGCTCATCCAGGCGATCCTGGGCCATCCGCTGAAGAAGTGGCCCGAGATGGGCATTCCGATCGTGATGTCCGATCTGAAGTTCATGCGGTTCATCGCCAAGGAGATCTTCCCGGGCGGCTCGGTGCCGGGCGAGGACAACATCAAAGAGCTGTCCGCCGAAGCGGGCTTCACCCTGGAGAAGACGCAGTTCCTCAATCAGGACTACGTGCGGACGCTGGACACCTGGGCGGAGGCACTGGAGGCCCACCACGAGGAGGCCGTCGCGGCGACCTCCGAAGAGGTCTACCAGCGGTACATGAAGTACCTCACCGGCTGTAGCGACTTCTTCAACCGCGGTATCAGCGAGCTCGGGCAGTTCACCCTCGTCAAGGCGTGACGCGCGGCCTGGACTCTCAGGGCCGGCCGAACACCAGCGACACGTTGTGGCCGCCGAAGCCGAACGAGTTGTTGATCGCGTACTCGTAGTTGCCCGGACGGGGGCCGCCGGCGACCACGTCGAGGTGGATGTCGGGGTCCAGGTTCTTCAGGTTGCGCGTCGCGGGCACCACGCCGTCGCGCAACGCCAGCAGCGTCAGGATCGATTCCACCGCGCCCACCGCGCCGACGGAGTGGCCCAGCGCCGCCTTGGGCGCGAACACCGCGGGCGCGTGCGCGCCGAGGGCGTTGTTGATGGCCACGGATTCGGCGACGTCGCCCACGGTGGTACCGGTGGCGTGGGCGTTGATGTGGTCGATGTCGGACGGTGACAGGCCGGCCAGCTCGATCGCCCGCGTCATCGCGTGCCCGGCCCGCAGCCCGTTCGGGTCGGGTGCGACCATGTGGAAGCCGTCGGAGGTGATACTGGCGCCCATCAGACGGCCAAGGACGTTCGCGCCGCGCGCCTTGGCGTGCTCCTCGGTCTCGATCACCAGAAGCGCACCGGCTTCCCCGAACACGAATCCGTCGCGGTCCCTGTCGAACGGCCGACAGGCGCCAGCGGGGTCGTCGTTATTGGTCGACATCACGATGCGCATCTGGGCGAACCCGGCGATCGGTACCGCCTCGATCCTGGCTTCGACTCCCCCGCAGATCGCGATGTCGGCCTCGCCGAGGACGATGTGGCGCCACGCCTGGGCCAGACCTTCCGACCCGGACGCGCACGCCGATACGGGCGAGAGCACGCCGGCCTTGGCGCCTCGGTCCAGCGCGACCGCCGCGGACGGACCGCTGGGCGCGTACTGCTGGACCGCCGTCGGGTTGACCTCGTCGAGCTGGTCCGCGCGCAGGTGTTCGTAGGCGAACAGGAGTTCCTCGATACCGCCCATCCCGGTACCGATGGACACCGCCAACCGGCGCGGGTCCACGTCGGGCGCGCCCGCGTTCTCCCACACCCGCCTACCGAGTACGAGCGCCATCCGCTGGACGTAGGAGTTGTTCGTGTTCTCCTCGGGTGTGAGCTGCTCGTCGAACGTCTCCAGCAGGTGGCCCCCGATCCGGACCGGGAGGTCGAACTCGTCGATGAACGAGTCCTCGAGTGTCCGGATGCCGCTGCGCCCGTCCAGCAGGCCCTGCCATGTCGACTCAGCGTCCGTCCCGAGCGCCGTCGTCATGGCGGTTCCGGTCACCACCACGTTCGGGAACTTCCGGTTCCGCATCTTCGTCATCGTCACCCTCCGCGCAACTTCAGCGGTACTTACCCAACTATGACGATATTTCATCGCCACGAGTAGTGGATTCTCGCGCGGGTATGACGGCTGCCATGAGTGAGAGCAGCTTCCGCAAAGGCGACAAGGTGACGTGGCAAAGCCATGGCAGCACCGCTGAGGGCACCGTCGAGGAGAAGATCACCTCGGACACCGAGGCGGCCGGCCGTACGGTCCGGGCGTCCGAGGACGAGCCGCAATACCGTGTGCGCAGCGACAAGAGCGGCAACGACGCCGTGCACAAACCCGACGCGCTGAAAAAGAAGTCCTGACCGGCACAGCAAACCAGCGGTTTCGGGTAGTTGGCCAGCCGTGGGTTGACCAACTACACCGAAGTCGCGCCCTGGCGGTTCAGTCGGGGGCGTAGCCCAACGCGGCCTTGGTCTCCAGGTACTCGTCGAAGGCGAACTGACCCCACTCGCGGCCGTTGCCACTGCGCTTGTAGCCGCCGAACGGCGCGGCCATGTCGAAGCCGTGGTTGATGGCCACCGAGCCGGCGCGGATACGGCGGGCCACCGAGCGCGCCGTGTCCAGGTCGGCACCAGACACGTAACCGGCCAGGCCGTACTCCGTGTCGTTGGCGATCTCCAGCGCCTGATCGAGGTCGTCGTAGCCGAGGATGCACAGCACCGGCCCGAAGATCTCCTCGCGCGCGATCGTCATGTCGTTGGTGACGTTCGCGAACACCGTCGGCTTGACGAAGTAGCCCGCGTCGAGTCCGTCCGGACGACCGGTGCCCCCGACGGCCACGGTCGCGCCCTCGTCGATGCCTTTCTGGATCAGGCCCTGGATCTTGTCGTACTGGGCCTTCGAGGCGACAGGACCGATCGCCGTCTTGTCGTCGGCGACGCCGACCTTCACCGCCCCCGCCGTGTCGCGCGCAATGGCGATGGCCTCGTCCATGCGGGAATTGGGCACGAGCATGCGCGACGGCGCGTTACAGCTCTGGCCGCTGTTCATCATCATCACCGACGTCCCGGCTGCCACACTCTTGGCGAAGTCGTCGTCGTCGAGGACGATGTTGGGGCTCTTGCCGCCGAGCTCCTGCGTGACGCGCTTGACCGTCGCCGCCGCGTTCTTGGCGACCTCGACGCCCGCGCGGGTGGATCCGGTGAACGACACCATGTCGATATCGGGATGGCTGGACAGTGCCGCTCCCACGCCGGGCCCGTCGCCGTAGACAAGGTTGTACACGCCGGCGGGAACCCCTGCGGCGTCGATGATCTCGGTGAAGATCTGCGCCGAGTACGGCGCGACCTCAGAGGGCTTGAGCACCACCGTGCAACCGGTGGCCAGCGCCGGATAGACCTTGACGGCGATCTGGTTGATCGGCCAGTTCCAGGGAGTGATCAGCCCGCACACGCCGATCGGTTCCTTGACCACCAACGTGCTGCCGTGCTGCTCCTCGAACGAGAAGTTCTTCAGCACGTCGATGGCGGTGGCGAGGTGCCCGAGACCGAGGCCGACCTGCGGCCCCGCGGCCAGCGACGCCGGTGCGCCCATCTCGACGCTGACCGCGTCGGCCAGGTCGGAGGCACGCTTCTGGTACTCGGCCATGATGTTGCCGAGCACCTCGAGGCGTTCCTCGCGGGTGGATTGCGACCACGTGAAGAAGGCCTTCCGTGCCGCCTCCACCGCCTTGTCGACGTCGGCGGAACTGCCGATCGCGATCTGGCCGGAGACCTGCTCGGTGGTGGGGTCGTCGACGTCGAGGGACCTCTTCTCCACGGGGTCCACCCACTGGCCGTCGATGTAGAACTTCAGGTATTCACGCATGACTTCCACTCTCCCTCAGATGGCGCACCTATTGGGTACCTTCCGCATACCAGGTGCGGAATCGGTCGTACTTGGGCATCTCCTCGGAGTTCGCCTTCGGATCGATGCACACATGCACCACACCGACTTTGCCGCTGGCGTAGGCGCGGGCGATGGCCGGTCCGATCTCGTCCTCCTTCTCGACGTACTCGCCGTGGCAGCCGAACCCCTCCGCGACCTTGTCCATCCGGACGTCCTTGCTCCAGTGCACGCCGGGCTGCGGGGACGGCTGCTCGAAGGTGCGCTTGTACACCCCCACCTCGAGGCCCCACTGGTGGTCGACGCCGACCACGCACACCAGCGGCAGATTCAGCCGAGCCGCGGTCTCCAGCTCCGCGATGTGGAACAGGAACGCCGAGTCACTGGTGAGCAACATGACCGGACGGTGGCCGCCCTCGGCCACCGAGGCACCGACGGCGTACGGCAGTCCGGTGCCGAGGTGGCCGAAGTTCTGGTTCCAGATCACATCGCGCGGCTTGGACTGGGAGTAGGTCCACTGGAAGATCACCGTCGCGCCGCCGTCGCGGACCATGATGCCGTCGGAGAGTTCGTTGAACGCCTTGGTGGCTTCGACGACATAGCGGGCCGGGTGGATCGGCGACCGCCCCGACGGTGCGCTCTCGGCGAGCTGCGCAAGTTCCTCGGCGTCGGCCTTGACCAGGGAGTCGAGGTTGGGTGACGGATCGCGCGGGGTGTCCCGCAGCGCCTCGACGAGTTGCGGCACGACGCCGCGCAGGTCGCCGACCAGTGGCACGTCGAAGGCACGGTTCACGCCGATGGCGGCCGGGTCCTGCTCGACGTACACCCATTTGCGGTTCGCATTGTTGCCGGCCCAGTGCTGGGTCCTGCCGTAGTGCATGGGCTCACCGAGCTCGGTTCCCAGTGCGACACAGAGGTCGGACTCCTCGACGGCCTGATTGGCCGCCGGCGAGAACAGATACGGGAAGGTCCGCTCCTGCAGACCCGGGATGTACGACGTGCCGCCGGAGGTCTGGATGACGGGGCAGTTCATCAGTTCGGCGAGCTCTTTGACCTCCTGCTGGGTGCGGGAGGTGTGTACGCCGTGACCGACGAGCAGGATGGGGCTCTTGGCGTTGCGGATCAGCGTGACCGCCTCTGCGACCTCGGGAGCGCCGGCACCCTGGTTGACCAGACGATACCGGTTGGGCGGCAACGGTTCTGCCACGTCGAGTTCCTCGAGGATGACATGTGACGGGTATTCGACATAGCTGGGACCGGGGGTGCCGGACAGCGAACGGCGGATCGCCTCGCGGATGATCTCGTCGGTCTGGTCGGCGTACTCGATCGAGCTGCTGTACTTGACCGAGGCCTCGAAAAGTGGTTCCTGCCTTACGAATTGGATTCGTCCGCGACGCACCCGCCGCTCGGTGACGCGGGCCCGCTGGCCTCCGAGGAAGATCACCGGCGAGTTCTCCACGAGTGCGCATTGGATGGCGCCGGCGATGTTGGCCATGCCGGGTCCGAGGGTGCCGATGCACAGCCCCGGCTTGCCCGTCATCCGAGACGCGGCCTCGGCCATGAAGCCGGCGCTGAGCTCGTGGTGCGGCGCCACCACCGACCAGCCGCGGGCTTCGGCCTCGGTGAACATGTGCACGAAGTTGGGGTCGGGGATGCCGAACAACGTGTTGACGCCCTCGGCCTCGAACAGGTCGAGAATGCGCTTGTAGACCGGTACACCCATCAGAACTCCTTCGTTTGGTATCGCTGTGCGAGTCGTTGACGTTGTGCTGCAGGTGAACCGAAGAGGGAACGGTTCAGTGCGGCGCGTTTGAGGTATCTATGAATTCCGCTTTCCCACGTGTAGCCGATGCCGCCGTGCAGTTGCATGGCCTTGCCGGCGATGTCGACGGCGGCCGAACAGGCGTACGACTTCGCCATGGCGGCCGGGATCGCGGCATCGGCACCGTCGGCGATGACGGCCACCGCTTCGGCGACGAGTTGGCGTGACACTTCGACGGCGACGAGCATGTCGGCGCAGGCGTGTTTGACCGCCTGGAACGATCCGATCGGACGGCCGAACTGGTGCCGCACCTTCACGTAGTCGACAGACGCCGTGAGCATCTGCTCCGCAATTCCCAGGCTGTCGCACGCGATGGCGATCGTGGCGCGGTCGCGGAGCGCGCCGGTGGCGGCGGCACTGTCGAACGGGAGCACCGTCTCGGGGGTCACCCCATCGGCGGTCACGGTGGCCAGCCTGCGGGTCTCGTCGACAACGGGCTGCGCGGTGACCGTGACGGCCTTCGCCGGGACGACGGCGACGCCCTGGTGAACGGGGATCAGGAGGCGGTCAGCACCGGCGGCATCGGGGACGAACGCGGCGTGACCGCTCAATGTGCCTTCGGTGAGGGTGAATTCGTCGGTAACCACCGCGATCCGGCCGGGTCCGCCGGCGACGGCGTCAAGCAGCTCATCGGCGCCGCCGGATGGCAGCAGGTTCAGCACACCGACGGCGAGCACTGCACTGCCCAGATAGCTGTTGGCGCTGGCCGCGCGCCCGATCTGGGTGAGGATCACCGCGGTCTCGCCGAATGTCGCACCGGCGCCGCCGCGCGCGTCGGGCACTTCCAGTCCGGTCCAGCCGGCCTCGACCAGTACCGGCCAGTCGATGTCGCGTTCCTTGGCCAGCAGGTCGCCGGCGACCGAGCGCAGCTCGTCGTGAAATTCCCCGAAGTCCGTCACTGCGCCACGCTCGGTTCCCGGGGCAGTCCGAGGCCGCGTTCGGCGATGATGGTCCGCTGGATCTCGCTGGCCCCGCCGGGAATCGTCCATTCCCACGAGCCGACGAAGTCGAGCACCCACAATCCGGATTCCCAGCCGCTGGACATCGGCTTGGCCATCATCGTGTGTGCTTCGGGGCCGCCGATCTCGACGGCGAAATCAGTGAGCCGCTGCAACAGTTCGCTGTAGTACAGCTTCACGATCGAGGCGTCGGCAGGGCCTGCGGCGCCGCGCTCCACGATGCGCCTGCACATCCCGCGTAGGCCGGTGATCTCGGTGTCGAACTGCGCGAGCCGGTCGGCGACCACCGGGTCGTCGACGGGTGAGGATTCCACGAGCCAGCGGAACCCTGCGTTCGCGAGGCGCTCAGCCAACTCCAGCATGGTCATGCCGCGCTCTGCTCCGAGCGTCGCCTGGGCCACCTGCCATCCCGCGTTCTCGGCGCCGATGAGGTTGGCGGCGGGGATCACCACGTCGTCGAGGAAGATCTCGCAGAAGTGCGAGTCACCGACCGCGTTCCGGATGGGCCGCACGTCCACCCCCGGCGACGTCATGTCCAGCACGAAGTACGAGATGCCCTTCCGCTTCGGCGCGTCGGGATCGGTGCGGGCGAGCAGCAGACACCAGTCCGCGTGCATACCGCCGCTGGCCCAGAGCTTCTGGCCGTTGACGACGAAACAGTCGCCCGCGCGGCGCGCCGTGGTGCGCAGCGCAGCAAGGTCGGATCCGGCCTCCGGCTCGGAGAACCCCTGGACCCAGATCTCACCGTCGAGGATCGCCGGCAGATGACGCTTGCGCTGCTCGTCCGTGCCCGCCACCAGCAAGGTCGATGCGGCGTGGTGGATCCCGACGAAGGCCAGCACCAGCCGCGGCGCATCGTGGGCAGCCAGTTCCTGATACAGGATCACCTGGTTCTCGACCGAGAGGCCACCGCCCCACTCCGCAGGCCAGTGGGGCACGGCGTATCCGGCACTGTGCAGTTCGGCGAACCAGGCCTTCTGGAAGCGGACGAACTCCTCGTCGCTCACGCCGGTCTGGGTGGCCCGCCAGTCGCGCGGGATGTGGTCGCGGCACCACGCGCGAACTTCCCCGCGGAAGTCGGCGGCGCTCACGTGAACAGTCCCGTCAGTCCGCGCTGCCCGGCGGAGCGTTCCAGCTGATCCCGAGTCGCCGACAGCCCGAATGGCAGGCGGCGCAAGGGCTGGCTGTAGCGCGACAGCCACGACAAGGTGGTCTCGTCGCAGAAGCCGACCGCACCGTGCAGCTGATGACACACCCGGAACACGACGTCGGCGGCTTCGATCGCGGCCATCCGCAACGCGAGGGCGTCGTCGACCGCGTTCGGCTGGTCGGTCGCGACACTCCACAGCGCATGCTTGGCGAGGATGTCCACGCCGCTGCGTTCGACCTCGGCGTCCGTCAGCTGAAACTGCACACCCTGGAACGACGACAGGGCCTGGCCGAACTGCTTACGCAGGCGCACGTGCGCAACAGTCAGCGTGATCGCGCGGTCGAGCATGCCGAGCAGGGTCCAGCACGGCAGCACCAGTCCCAGTGCGACATCGCGCGCACCCGCGTCGTCGAGCGGCGACAGATCGAGCTCGGTGACGAACGCAGCGTCGACGGCGCCGTGCGCAGTGACGCGGGACCGGTGACCGCCGAGGTCGACTGCTGCCCAATGTAAGTCGAGCCCGGCGAGCGGCGCGGCGGGGCGTGGGCCGGCCACGACGACGAGGCCGTCGACGTCCAGGTCGGCCGGCTTGGCGAGCCTCTCGGCCAGCGGGTAGGGCAGCGCCCAGAAGCCGGCGCTGCGGCACAGCGCGGCCGCGGCCTCCAGTCCCTCGGTGTCGGTGCGAGGATCCAGGTCCCAGGCGCCGAGCTCCGCAAGCACCGGGCCCACGAGTGAGTCCCGGGAGTCGGGCGTCGCCTCGGCCTGTTCGAGAAGCCGGTCACCCCCCGCGGATTCGAACGCGTGCAACGACAGGCGGCCGTACTCGAGCGCGTCGTCGCTCAGGTCGAGGATCATGTGGCACCGCTCAACATGGCGCGGGACAGCAGGATCCGTTGCATCTCGATACTTCCCGACGACACCGTGGACGCCTGCGAATAGCGCCAGTGGTCCTCCACCTCACCCAGGAACCACGCCGCTCGGTGATCGTCGTGTCCGACCGCGGCGGCGATGTCCATCAGCACCTCGGCGCTGTCCTGGTCCAGCTTCGTCACCGCGATGCGGTACGCGGACGCGTCGCCCGGTGTGATCCGTCCGCTGCGCTGCAGCGCGACCACGCGATAGGCCAGCAGCCGGGCGCGGCGGCAGTGCGTGAGCATCCGGATCCAGCGGCCCCGTAGCTCGGCGGGCAGCGATTCCCACCGCTCCCCCAACACCGTCGGCGCAGCCGCCAGCAGGCGTTCACACCGCGCGTAGCGCGCGATGCCGACGCGCTCGAACGACATCACGTCCTGCACGATCGACCAGCCCGCATCGACAGTGCCGAGCACGTCGGCCTCGGTGACACGCAGGGCGTCGAAGAACACCTCGTTGAGGTGGTGCGGCCCCAGCATGGAGCGGATCGGCCGCACCGTGATCGCCGGATCGTCCATCGGCACAAGGAAAATCGTCAGGCCCTGTTGTTTCTTCTGGGTAGCACCTTCTCCGACGCGAGACGTACGCGCCAGCAGGAAGCACCACTGCGCCATCGTGGCGTAGGACGTCCAGATCTTCTGGCCGCTGACCAACCATCCGTCGCCGTCGGGGCGCGCGGTGGTGCGCAGCGACGCCAGGTCCGAACCTGCCTCCGGCTCCGAGAATCCCTGACACCAGATCACCTCACCCGCCGCGATGGGAGGCAGGTGCGTGCGCTGCTGATCTTCGGTGCCGTGCCGCATGATGATCGGCCCGACCCAGTTCACACCCATGTACTGCGCGCCCCGCGGTTCGTGGTGGGCCCACATCTCCTCACGCACCACCGTCTGCTCCCACACCGACGCCCCACCGCCGCCGAATTCCTCCGGCCACGCCAGGCACAGCAGGTTACGGTCGGCCAGTGTGCGGCAGAACTGCTGTGCGGTCTCCAGGTCGGCCGGATCGTCGGTAAAGGCACCGAGAAATCGTTCGGGCACATGGTCGTCGACCAGATCCCGCAGCTCGCGCCGCAGGTCGCCGGCCCGCTTGCCCATGTCGAAGTCCATCAGCCCACCTGCTTTGCGGTGAGACCGAGTTCCTCAAGCACCGCCGCGGTGTCGGCACCCAGCTCGGGCGCCGGTCCTCGGACATGCCCTGGGGTGCGTGAGAACCACGTCGGCACACCGGGGAACGTGACCTTGCCGTGTGGCGTATCGATCGTCTCGAACAGGCCGACGGCGTTGAGGTGCGGATCGTCGAAGAGGTCGTCCGGGGTGTTCAGCCGCGCCGCGGGAATCTCCAACTCCCGGAACAGGTCCAGCCACTCGTCGGTGGTGCGTTCGGCCAACGTCTGCGCCACCAGCCCGTAGACGGCGTCGATCTGATGTGCACGCGCTTCCAGCGTGGCGTAGAGATCGGTGGCCCACGGTGGCTGGACCGCGGCGATGAACGCGTTCCAGTGCTTGTCGTTGTAGATCAGCACGGCGACGTAGCCGTCCTTGGTGCGGTACGGCCGCCGGTTCGGTGCCACCGTCCGGGGGTAGACGGCCGGGCCGAGCGGGGGGTCGAACATGGCGCCGTTGGCATGCTCGACCAGCATGAAGGAGGCCATGGTCTCGAACATGGCGACCTCGACCTCTTGGCCTTCCCCGGTGCGCTCCCGATGGAACAGCGCCATCATCGTCGCGTACAACGCGGTCAGCCCCGCCACCTTATCGGCCATGATGGTGCCGACGTAGTCTGCTTCGCCGGTGAGTTGCCGCTGCACAGCCGGGATTCCGCATTCCGCCTGGATGGTGTCGTCGTAGGCGGGCCGGTCGTGTTCGGGACCGCGCCTGCCGTAGCCGTAGCAGTTCGTGTACACGATGGACGGATTGACGGCGGCCACGTCGTCGTAGCCGAAGCCGAGTTTGGCGATCGCCTTGGAGCGCATCGAGTGGATGAACACGTCAGCGCGCTGGATGAGCGTGCGCATCGCCGTCACGCCGTCGTCCGACCGCAGATCCAGCACGACGCTGCGCTTGCCGCGGTTGACGTTGACGAAGACGCCACTCATGCCGGACACCGGGCCCACGGAGATGAAGCGGGTGTTATCGCCCTGCGGCGGTTCCACTTTGATGACATCCGCGCCCATGTCGGCCATGATCTGCGTGCAGTACGGTCCCATCACCATCGCGGTCAGGTCGACCACGCGGATCCCCGCCAGCGGGCCTCGTGTCGGCTCAGGCATGAACCGCCCCCTGTTGCCTGCCTGCCATGGCGAAGCTGTATCGGATGTGGTCGTTGTGCCCGTCCGGCACGACGGGGAACGTGACGGGTTCCGACCGGTCGCGGATCGCCGTCAGATGCTCGGCGACGTCCTCGATGGCCCATTCGGGCCGGTACACACCCGGCGATTCGGTGACGACCGCAGTGGCCACCCGGCCGGCCAGCGCGACGAACATCTCCCCGGTGGCGGTGCAGGATTCGTGGCCGAGGTAGCCGACCACCGGGGCGACAAGCTCGGGGCCCATCGGCGGATAGGCCGAGGTGTCGATGCCCGCTGCCATCCGGGTCACCGCGGCCGGCACGATCACGTTGCTCGTGACGTTGTGCGCCGCGCCCTCCATCGCCGCGACATTCGACAGCCCGATCACACCCGCTTTGGCGACGGCGTAATTGGCGACGTCGTGGTTGCCGTACAACCCGCCGATCGAGGAGGTGAGCACGATGCGGCCATAGCCGGCCGCGCACATCACGGGAAACGAAGGCCGCACGACATGGAACGCACCCCGCAGGTGCACGTCGAGCACCGCCTCGAAGTCGTCGTAGGACATGTCCTTCAGCGACGCCCTACGCACGATGCCCGCGTTGTGCACCAGGATGTCGACGCCGCCGAACCGCTCGAGCGCGGTGCCGATGATCGCCTGTCCGCCTTCGGGAGTGGCCACCGAATCGGTACTGGCGACGGCTTCGCCGCCGGCGTCCACGATGTCGCGCACCACGTCGTGGGCCGGTCCGGTGTCGCCGCCGTCGCCGGATTCGAGGCCGTCGAGCGCGCCGCCGGAATCGTTGACCACCACCTTGGCGCCGCGCGCGGCGAACATCAGGGCATAGGCGCGTCCCAGCCCGCGTCCGCCACCTGTGACGACGGCGACGCGTCCGTCGAACCTGAGGTCCGGGGTGTCAGCCACGAAGTTCCAGTCCGTCGAGGTCACCCTTGGCGCGCCACTGTTCGATCAGGTCACCGAACGCGTAGAAGCCGGGCGAGTAGAAGTCGCCGAGGAATGAGCCGTTGCCCTCCGCGCCGCCGCGCCCCTCGTTGTTGTAATAGCCCGGCGTGCAGGACAGTTCGAAGGCCGAGTTGTCGATCGCCAGCTCTCGGACGGTGTGGACCCAGTTGTCCTGGGCGTCCTGACTGGGCTCGACGGTGGTGGCGCCGCGGTTCTGCGCCTCGGCGATGAGGTAGGCGATGTGCTGGGCCTGCTGCTCGAACATCGCTGTGGTGTTCGCCGATACACCGCCCTGGATGAAGCCCATGAAGAACTGGTTGGGGAACCCTCTGCTGGTCATGCCGTGCAACGTCTTGTAGTTGTCCTGCCAGTACTCGAAGAGCGACAGCCCGTCTCGGCCGGTGATGGACTCGATCGCATAGCGACGGCTGATCTCGGTGGAGATCTCGAAGCCGCTGGCGAAGATGACACAGTCCACGGCGTACTCGACACCGTCCGCGACGATCCCCCTCTTCGTCAGACGCTCCACACCCTTGGACGCCGACACGTCGACCAGCGTCACGTTGGGACGGTTGAAGGTGGCCAGATAGTGCTCGCTGGACGTCGGGCGCTTGCACATGAACCGGTAGTACGGCTTGAGCGCCTCGGCGGTGTCAGGATCCTCGACGATCTCGTCGACGCGGCGCCGCAGCCGCTCCATGATCTTGTAGTCTTCCTCCTCCCGGAAGGCCATGATCTGCTCGATCGTCACCGCAGCGGGGTCTTCGCTGGCCGCGATGCGGGCGGTCAGATTGCGGCCGAGCTCGGTCCAGAAGTCGCACACCAGATCCGGCTCGCCGAACACCACGCCGACGAACGGTGACCAGTTGTGGAAGTTGCGCTTGCGCTCCTCCTGCCAGCCCGGTTGCAGCGAGGACGCCCAGTCCGGATCGGTGGGCGGGTTGGACCGCTGGTCGACCGAGGAGGGTGTCCGCTGGAACACGAAGAGCTCCTTGGCGTCCCGGCCCAGATGCGGCACCAGCTGGATTCCGGTGGCGCCGGTGCCGACCAGGGCGACGCGCTTGTCGGCCAGCTTGACCAGTCCGCCGTCGGCGTCACCGCCGGTGTACTCGTAGTCCCAGCGGGCAGAGTGGAACACATGTCCGGTGAAGTCCTTGATACCGGGGATGTCGGGGAGCTTCGGCCGGTTGTAGGAGCCCTGCGCCATGACCACGAAACGGGCCCGGATGTCGTCGCCTCGGTCCGTGGTGATCTGCCAGCGACTCGACGCGTCGTCCCAACGCAGTTCACGCACCTGGGTCGAGAACAGCGCACCGTCGTAGAGGCCGAAGTGCTTGCCGATGTTGCGGCAGTGGGCGAAGATCTCGGCGCCGTCGGCGAACTTCTTCGACGGCATGAAGTCGAGCTCTTCCAGCAGCGGGATGTAGCAGTACGCGTCGTTGTCGCACTGGATTCCGGGGAACCGGTTCCAGTACCACACCCCGCCGAAGTCTCCGGCCATCTCGATGACGCGGATCCCGGTGACGCCGGCCTTCTTCAGGTACGCGCCGGCCAGCAGTCCGGCGAAGCCCCCGCCGAGTATGACGACGTCGGCGTCCTCGACGATCGGGTCGCGCTCTGTCACCGTCGTGTACGGGTCGACCTCGTAGAACTCGGCGAAGTCGCCGTCGAGTTCCAGGTACTGCGACGCACCTTCCGGGCGCAGGCGCTTGGCCCGTTCGGCGGCGTACTTCTCGCGGATCGCCGGGATGTCGATGTCGGTGGGCGTGTCGGTGGGCCCGCAGGCACTCTCGGTGGTCGTCATGTGGCTCCTTACTCGCGAATTCGGCGCGCTCGGCGACGCTGAGCGTCGCCAAGCGCGCCCGTTTCGCTAAATTTCTTGGGGTTCGCCGGTGCCCATGTACTTGGCCAGCTGGGTGTGCAGGTTGACGGTGCTGCGTTCGCGGTACGGGTTGGGCAGCGTGCCGGGAAAGCCTGCCGACTTCATGCCCTGCTGCACCGCCGCCATGTTGGAGAAGTCCTGGGGCAGCACCGACAGCCAGTTCGGGGAATCCTTGGGTGTGTACTGCCACTCCGTCTGCGGCTCCTGCCCTTTCGGGTACAGCTCGAAGACCGCCACCTCGAAGATGCACTTGTCCGGGTGATAACTCGGATCCGGTCGGGCCGAGTAGCACAGCGCGCTCGTCAGGCCCTGTCCCACCTGGAAATTCGGGAAGATCTGCCAGGCGGTGCCGCTCTGCCCCAGGATGTCCGGCGGGATGGTCGGCCAGATCACGCCGCGCTCCTCATCGTCGCGGCGTGCCGAGGCCAGCCAGTGTTGCAGCACCTGATCGGCCGGCGTGCCCTCGGGCAGCTCGTCGACCAGTCGCTTGGCCGCGTTCACGAGGGTGTTCGTGGTGGTCGCGTTGGTCTCTTCCATCGTGTAGATCTGCATCTCGGCGGTCGAGATCCGCGGATCCCCGGTGCCGAGGCGGATCTTCGACTTTGTCTCATCCATCCCCTTGGGTGCGTCATAGCCGATATTGCTATGACGCCCTTGGGCTTTGGCCCAGCCTTTGAACTCGCCGAACTTGTTGAACTCGGGGTGCGTGGTGAACACGTGGTAGGTCTCGTTGAAGGCCTCCATCGCGACTTTCCAGTTGCAGTCGAAGTACAACCACTTGCGCCACTTGTAGCGCATGTTCTCCAGACCGAACGGGTCGAGGATCTTGGCGGCAGGCATCAGGTAGTCGCTCAGCGGCTCGCACTCGGGGTCCATGTTGACGAACAGCCAGCCGCCCCAGGTGTCCACCCGGACCGGGGCGAGGTGGGTGTTCTGCGGATTCAGCGCACCCTTCCAGTCGTCCTGTTCGCGGATGTGGGTGCAGGCACCGTCGAGGCCGTAGGTCCAACCGTGGAATCCGCAGGCGAACGACTTGCGCGCGCGACCCACCGCGTTCTTCGCACCGTCGGGCCTGTCGATCAGCTTGCGGCCGCGGTGCATGCAGACGTTGTGGTGTGCTGCAAACTCATTGGCGCCCGTCCGGACGACGATGATCGAGTCGTCGAGGATGTCGTAGGTCAGGTAGCTGCCCACCTCCGGGATCTCTTCCACGCGGCCGACCTGCTGCCAGACCTTGCGCCACAGCTTGTCGCGCTCGGCGCGGGCGTACTCCTCGCTGATGTAGGCGTCGACCGGGATCGTCGTCGGCTCGGACAGCTCCTCGGCGATCGTCCCCGTCGAGTCGTCCGGTTCGGCGTCGATCTCGATCGCGGCGTCGAGGTCGGATTCGGTGTGCGTCACGGGATCGTCCTTTCAGTGCCTGTCAATGCCTGTCAATGCCTGTCAATGCCTGCTGATGGCATCGCGGAACGACTCGTCTTTGAGGAACAGCGACGTGTTGTCGGCGCCCAGGTGAGTCCACTTGAGGTTGAGTCCGCCGTCGACGAGCAGCGTCTGGCCGGTGATGTAGCTCGACAGATCGGACAGCAGGAACAGGATTGCGCCGGCCTGTTCCTCCGGTGTGCCGCGCCGCCCCATCGCGATCGCGGTGCGGTCCCGTTCCGGATCCGCGTCGACATAGGTCGCCGACGCGGCGGTTTCGGTGACACCGGGCGCGACGGCGTTGACCCGGATGCCGTCCATGGCCAGCTCGACCGCCATGGTGCGCGTCATCGCCACCACGGCCGCTTTGGCCGTGCCGTAGGCGATGTGGAACGGAGCCGTGTTGAGGCCGCTGATCGAGGACACCGACACAATCGAGCCCGGATTGCCGTGGCTGCGGATTTCGGTGGCCACAGCCTGACTCATGAAGAAGGCCGTCTCGAGGTTGGCCGCGAACAACGAGCGCCAGTCGTCGCGGGTCACCCGGGTCGACGGCATCCAGGTGGCGGGTGCGGCGCCGCCGGCGATGTTGACCAACCCGAACAGCTGTGCGCCCGTCTGCCGCGCAGTTCCGCGCACCTGATCGAGCACCGTCGCGATGCCGTTGTCGGTGGATGCGTCCGCCGCCACCGGGATCACCTGCAGGCCCTGCTGCGCCAGCGGTGCGACGTGCTCGTCGAGGTTGTCCTGCGACCTGCTCACCGCGACGACGGTGGCCCCGGCTTCGGCGACAAGGCGCGTGACCGCGGTACCGATGCCGCCTCCGCCTGCCCCGGAGACGACCACGATGCGGCCGCCCAGGCTTACCGACACTCCGACCGTCACGTCAATTGTCCGGACAAATAATGGTGCTCTGCATATTGCAGAACACTATTCCGCAGCGCTTATGGCAGCGTCAAGACCGATCTCGCGGTCGGTTCGTCGCTATTGTCTGGACTAGTACGCCTTGCTAACGTCCGAACGCATGAACGCCAGGTACGTCGCGTCGAGCCTGTCCGCCGCACCAGGGTGGCGGCTGCACCGGGTGACCGAACCCAGCCGGTTGTTCGGCGCCAACGGCCTGCGGACCGGACCCGACGGACGCATCTACGTCGCGCAGGTGACCGGCAGCCAGATCAGCGCGCTGGACCTGTCCACCGGCGCGGTGGAAGCGGTGTGCGCCAAAGGTGGCGACATCATCGCCCCCGACGACGTGGCCTTCGGCGAGGACGGCACCCTGTTCGCGACCGAGGTGATGGACGGCCGGGTCAGCGCGCGCGACACCGCGGGGCGCACCCGCGTCCTGCGCGACGACCTACCCTGCGCGAACGGCATCACGGTGCATCAGGGCCGTCTGTTCGTCGGCGAATGCCGCGACGGCGGCCGGCTGATGGAACTGCCGCTCGACGGCGGTCCGCCGCGGATCCTGGTCGACAACCTGCCCTCGCCCAACGCGATGGAGGTGGGCCCGGACGGGCTTCTCTACTACCCCCTGATGACGGCCAACGAGATCTGGCGGGTCGACCCCGACCCGAACACGCACAGCGAACCCCAACGCGTCGCTGCCGACCTGGGCGTGCCCGACGCGGTGAAGTTCGACTCCGACGGCTACCTCGTCTCGACTCAAGTGGCCAGCGGTCAGGTGCTGCGCATCGATCCGCGGACCGGCGGCACCACCGTCATGGCGCAACTGACTCCCGGCCTGGACAACCTGACGTTCGTCGGTGACCGGCTGTTCGCGTCCAACTTCACCGGCGAGATCACCGAAATTCTCTCTGGCGGCCGCACTTCCACCGTGCTACCGGCAGGGCTGAACTGGCCGCTCGATCTGACCGTGTCGAACGGCAGACTCTACGTGGCCGATGGCACCTACTTCTACGTCGTCACCCCCGACGGCGGCCTGCAGACCGTCGGCATGCTGTTCTCCCCCGGCTATCCCGGGTTCATCCGCGGAGTCGACGCCGTCGACGGTGCGTTCGTCGTGACGACATCGGGCGGCCACGTCGCCCGCTACCGACCCGACACCGGTGAGACCGATTTCCTGGCAACAGATTTCGATCAGCTCTACGGGGTAGCGGCGACTCCCGACGGCGCCGTCGTGTTCGCCGAGCTGGGAACCGGACGTGTCCACCGCCTTCGATCGGGCGTGGTGGAGACGCTGGCCGCCGGGCTGCAGGATCCCGTCGGTATCGCCATCGACCCCGACGGACTGCCCCTGGTGGCCGAAGCCGGCGCTGGTCGGGTGGTGCGGCTGCGCCCGAACGGGGTGGACACCGTGCTGGACGGCCTGGAGCGGCCGCAGGGACTGCACGTGCGCGGCGGACGGCTCTACATCGTCGACGCCGGCGCCAAGGAGCTCGTCGAATTCGACCTGGACAGTGCGGCGCGCAGCATCATTGCCACCGGACTTCCCGTCGGGCCTCCCCCCGGGGTGGAACCGAAACCGCTGAAGGGCATGCCACCGTTCTCGGGCCCACAGGGGCCGTTCGCCGGTGTCACGTCCGGACCGGACGGCACGCTGTACGTCTCGGCGGACGGCGACGGCAGCGTGCTGGCGGTGCGACGGATATGACCGCGACGGCAGGCGACCACCGCTACCTGCAGGTGGCGCGCACACTGCGGAAGGAGATCGTCGACGGCGTGTACCCGGTGGGGTCCCAACTGCCCACCGAACATGAACTGTGCGAACGCTTCTCGGTGAGCCGCTACACGGTGCGTGAGGCACTGCGCAGACTTCGTGACGACAACCTGGTCGCGTCCCGTCCACGGGCCGGCACCCTGGTGGTTCCGCGCCCGAGTACCAGCTCATACGCCCAGGACGTCATGTCGATCGACGACCTGCTGGCCTTCGCCCAGGGTGCCCGCTTTGCGATCGAGACCAACGCGATGGTGACCGTCGACGCCACCCTGGCCCATCGCACCGGCCTACCGGTGGGCACGACGTGGCTTGCGGCAAGTGGATACCGGCGGATCGACGAGGACACTGCGCCGGTCTGTCGCACGGAGTACTACATCAACCGCAGCTTCGCCTCGGTCGGCCGACTGTTGCAGCGACACACCGGGCCCATCTTCCCCCTCATCGAGGATCTGTTCGGGGTCACCATCGTCGAGGTGCACCAGGAGATCTCCGCGGTGGCGCTCGACGCCGAGTTGGCGGAGCGGCTGGAGGTCGAGGCGGGCAGCGTCGGTCTGCAGCTGCAGCGCGCCTACACGACCTCGGATGGCGAGATCGCCCAAGTCACGGTCAACACGCATCCGTCGTCGAGATTCCGGCACGCGATGACGATGCGGCGCGTCAGGGACACCCGGTGACGACGCTGGCCGATGCACTTCGAGACGCCGCGACCACGACTCCGGACCGGGCACTCGTCCGCGACGGCGACGTCACGCTGTCATGTGCCGACCTGCTGGATCGCTCGACGCGACTGGCCCACGCACTCCTGCGGCGAATGCCGGTCGGCAGCGTGGTGTCGCTCATGGTGCCCAACTGGCATGAGGCCGCAGTCATCTACCTCGGCGCCACGCTGGCGGGCATGGTGGTCAACCCCATCCTGCCGTCGCTGCGCGACCACGAGCTCACGTTCATCCTCGCCGACGCACACAGCCGGGCGATCTTCATCCCTGAGACGTTCGGCGGCCATGACTACGCCGCGATGCTGACGCGGGTGGCCGCCGAGCTGCCGTCGCCGCCCGAGGTCGTCGTGGTGCGTGGGACCGGCACCTTCGACGCAGTGCTCGGCGAGCCGGGGGGCGGCGAGCTGCCAGTCCTGGACCCCGGCGCCACCAGCATGATCCTCTACACCTCGGGCACCACGGGGCGGCCGAAAGGTGTTCTGCACAACCATCACTCCCTGCATGCACTGATCGCCCAACTCGGCAGGTACTGGCGCATCGAGCCGGGCGACACCTTTCTGGTGCCGTCGCCGATCGCGCACATCGGCGGGTCGATCTACGCGTTCGAGTGTCCGCTGCTGCTGGGCACGCAGGCCGTTCTCATGCAGCGCTGGGACGCCGACACCGCTGTCGCGCTGATGCTCGAGCACCGATGCACCCACATGGCCGGTGCCACGCCCTTCCTGTCGGGGCTGCTGGCGGCAGCACAGCGCGCCGGTACCCGACTGCCCGACCTCAAGGTCTTCATCTGTGGCGGCGCTTCGGTTCCGCCGTCGCTGATCCGCTCTGCCGCAGACTATTTCGAGCACGCCCTGGTGACGCGGGTGTACGGGTCCACGGAGGTGCCGGTGACCACCGTGGGCTCGCTGGACGACATCGACCGCGCCGCCGACACCGACGGAAGACCGGGGATCGCCGAGGTCACGCTCGTCGACGGTGAAATCCGTGCCCGCGGACCCCAGATGCTCACCGGGTACCTCCACGCCGAGGACAACCGCGGGGCGTTCGACGAGGTGGGCAACTTCTGCACGGGCGATCTCGGACGCTGGACCGATGACGGCCATCTGGTGGTGACGGGCCGCGCGAAGGACATCATCATCCGCAACGGCGAGAACATCTCTCCCAAAGAGGTGGAGGACATTCTGATCACGCATCCGCACATCATCGATGTCGCGGTCGTCGGCGTGCCCGACCCGCGGACGGGTGAACGGGCGTGCGCGGCAGTGGTCGCCGCGCAACCGCCGGGTCCCGACGTCGCGGAACTGCGCGACTATCTGGACAGGCATGGTGTCGCGAAGTTCAAAGCGCCCGAACGCGTGGTGCTCTTCGATGCACTGCCCAAGAACTCCGCGGGCAAGGTGCTCAAGCACCGGATCAAAGCTGAACTGGCAGAGGAGTTGTGACATGCAGGTTGCCATCGTCACCGGAGCGAGCAGTGGCATCGGGTTCGGCTGCGCCACGAAGCTCGCCGAGCAGGGCATGGCGGTAATCGGCACCGGCCGCGACCCAGACCGGCTGAGCGCCCTCGAGGAGTCCATCGACCCCGACCGGATCGCCACCGTTGCCGTCGACCTCACCGACGACGATGCGCCGCAGCGCATCGTCGCTGCCGCCCTCGATCGCTTCGGGCGCATCGACTACCTGGTCAACAACGCCGGGGTCGGCAGCCCCAAACCCCTGCACGAAACCGACGACGAATCACTCGACTACTTCCTGAACCTCATGCTGCGGGCGCCGTTTCGGCTGGCGCGCGACGTCGTCGGCCACATGGCGCCGGGCTCGGCGATCATCAACGTGACATCGACCTTCGCCGTCGTGGGTGGGCTGCGCGGCGGAGCGTACTCGGCGGCCAAGGGCGGGCTGACGTCCCTGACCACCCACATCGCCTGCCAGTACGGGGCACAGGGCATCCGCTGCAACGCCGTGGCCCCCGGCGTGACCCTGACCCCGATGGTGGCCACCCGCCTCGAGGACGAGCGATTCCGCAAGATCAACACCGAGATGACACCGCACGAGCGGCTGGGCCGGGTTGAGGACATCGCCTCGACGGTGGCCTTCCTGTGTTCCGACGGCGGCAGTTTCATCAACGGGCAGACCATCGTCGTCGACGGCGGGTGGAGCTCGACGAAGTACCTGTCGGACTTCGCGCTCAATGCCGAGTGGATCCCGCGCGAGCCTCCGGCATGAACCTGTTCGCCCTGCTCGACCAGACCGCGGCGCGCCACGGCGACCGCGGCGCGGTGTATCACGGCCTGCACCAGGTCCATACGTGGGCGGGGCTTCGGGAGCGGGCCTTGCGGCTGGCCGGATCGTTGCGAGAGTTCGGGGCCGGCGCGCGGATCGCGGTGGCAAGTGAGAACACGACGGAGATCGTCGAGCTGATGTTCGGAATCTGGGCTGCCGAATGCGTGTTCGTCCCGGTGAACTACAAGCTGCATCCGCGGGAGATGGAGCAGATCCTCGATGACGCCGGTGTCGCGCTGGTGTTCGCGTCCTCGAAGATCGCCGCGCAGCTGAGCCCGCTGATCTCGGTGCCGACGGAGACGATCGGCGGCTCCGGGTACCAAAGCCGCTGCACCGCAGCCCAGTCGGCCGTACCCCGGAACACCGACCCAGCGTCACTGGCTTGGCTGTTCTACACCAGCGGAACCACGGGTCGCTCGAAGGGCGCGATGCTCTCGCACCGCAACCTGATGGCGATGACGGTCTCGCATCTCGCCGATTTCGACTCCCCCGATCAGGACAGTACCCTGATTCACGGTGCGCCGATGTCCCATGGCTCGGGACTGTATGTGCCGCCCTATGTTTCGCGAGGAGCACGCCAGGTGGTGCCCGCGTCGGGGGCGTTCGAACCGGCGGAGTTCCTCGATCTGTGCGAGCACCATCCGGGATGCAGTGCGTTCCTGGCGCCGACTATGGTGGCGCGGCTGGTGCAGACCGGACGGCCACGCCCGGCCAATCTCAGAACCGTCGTGTACGGGGGTGGACCGATGTATGTCCACAGCCTCAAGGAGGCGATGGCGGCATTCGGACCCGTCTTCGTCCAGTTGTACGGGCAGGGCGAGGCGCCCATGACGATCACCGGACTCCGCAGGGACGACCACGTCGATGCGCCCGACACGGTCCTCGGCTCGGTCGGATATGCCCGGTCGGGAGTGGACGTGACCGTGCTCGGCCCGGACGGATCGCCCGCAGACATCGGCGAGATCGGCGAGATCGTCTGCCGCGGCGACGTCGTGATGTCGGGGTACTGGAACAACCCGGCGGCGACCGCGGCGACCCTGCAGCACGGGTGGCTGCGCACCGGGGACATGGGTTCCTTCGACGCGAACGGGTTTCTGACCCTTCGGGATCGGTCGAAGGACGTGGTGATCAGCGGGGGCAGCAACATCTACCCGCGCGAGGTGGAAGAGGTGCTGCTCGAGCACCCCAGGGTCACCGAGGCCGGGGTGGTGGGCGCACCTGACGACGAATGGGGTGAGGTGGTGGTGGCGTTCATCGTCGGTCAGGCCTCCCCCGACGAGTTGGACGCCCACCTCCTGGAGCGGATCGCACGCTTCAAGCGACCCAAGCGCTACGAGTACCTGGCCGAGCTGCCCAAGAACAGCTACGGCAAGGTGCTCAAACGGGAGTTACGGGATCGCCTGACGCACGGGTGAAGTCATGCACCCGACGCGGGCTTGGGTGGCGTCGCCTGCGGGCCGGTCGAGAGCGGCGCCCCAGCTCCGTCATCCGCAGCCCGACCGGATAGCAGGCGGTCGCGGGCATCGAGCGTGGTGTGCAGGTCCCGCAGGAGTGGATCCAGGAAACTGGAGCGGTATTCGCCGTCACCGACGGCACGCGCGCAGATGTACATGTACGTCAAGATCATCAGGAACGCCGTCACGCGCAGATGCGCGGGCGCGGCAGGCACCGTCACCCCCAGCCACTGGCTCTGCAGGGGTCCGCCACCGGTGAGATGGGCGACATTTGCGGGATTCAACACGATCATGCCGAGCACGAAATACAGAGAGCCGACGACGACGGCGATGGCCAGCGCCTGTATCACCTGGGACGTAGCGGCGACGAGCAGAACGTTGGCACGTTCGGCTCCGGTCAGCGGTTGCCGATCATCGCCCGTACCAGGCGCTTCCGACGCACCTTGCCAGCCCCGCATGATCGGGCCGACCGAATCGATCAGCCCGGCGACCAGGTAGGACGTCGCGACCGCACCCAGAAATGCGACCAGCAGCCACGTCCGCATGCCGTCGAGGTTCGACGATATCGTCCACACCGGCGCGTTGAAGAACACCAGAATCGTCAGCAGCACAACGGGTAGCGCCCGGAACATCAGCCGAGCCGCAGATCTGAAGTGCACCCACGTGGTCCGCAGTGCCCATCCCCCGATCGAACCCAGACCCAGCCCCGTACACACCAGGATTGCGAGGACCGTCGCCACGTCGACCGCGATGTTGTCGACGGCGTCGAGCAGCTCGTCCTCGTATAGATCCGACGCGATCCCAGCGATTATCGACACCCACGCCACCGTGCGGCGTGCGGCGACGCTGTGGATCCGCGAGACCGCCCACGTGATCATGAGCACGGCGGGCGCGATGGCGAACAGCACGATGAGCGCCAGCCACTGCAGCGGTGCGGGATCCCCGTCGACGTCGATGTCGCGGTCGCCCGAGGCCACCATCACGAACAGGCTGGCGCACATCAGTGTTGCCCATCCGGCGAGCACAGGAGCGGACCGGCTGATGACACGACTCCAACGCGCCCGCCGCCCGATCACCGACGGCAGGCCCCGCTCCAGAAACCAGCTCGTCGAATATGGCGCGTTCACGGAACTGGCTGAATCCACGTATTTGCTTTCACTGCCACATGCACCGACACGTATCGACAGCGCACTCTAGCCGAGTGTGCACCCGCCATCTCGCAGGCGTGGTGACCACCGCATGTCGGTTCCGTGACCGGGCACGCGGGTGCGTTGACCTGACGCAAGACCCGACCACAGCACATGCGCCGGGCTACCATGTCGGCGTGGGGTGGGGGCAGGTCGGCTGGGCCGCAGTCAAGCGTGCGCAAATGTGGCCGGGCATCGCCACCCCCACGCTGTGGGCCCGCACGGCCGGCGCGTGCTTCCTGTTCGGCGGCATTCTCGTCGCCCTGATCACGGCGACGACCCCCGGCGGCGCACCCGTTCAGTACGTCAATGCCGCCGTGGCCGCCGTTGTCGGCATCAGCACCCTGGCGATAGGACGCCGCGTCACCCTGTGGCAGTTCCACCTTCTGGTCGCCATCGCGATCCTGCAGATCACCGTCTCCGTCGCCGCTTCGACCGGTGCGGTTGCCGCGTCGTTCGCGACCCTGTACACGTTTGTCGGCTGCGCGGCGTTCTTCGTCGCATGGCCCACCGCGACGGTGTACCTCGTGCTCGCCGTCGGATGCTGCCTCGCAGCATTGAATGCCGCAGCCGCGGTGCCGTGGTGGACCGGACTGGTCACGGCCGCCATCACGGCGGCGATCGGAACGATCATCATGGTTCTCGGCCGGGTGGTGTCCAAGGCCGAACTCGACGATGCGACCGGGGTGCCCAATCGTCGCGGGTTCGACCGCGTTGTCGGAGCGGAGATCAGCAGAGCGAGCTCTGTGGGGGCCGGTCCCGCCATCGTGTTCATCTGTGTCGACGGCTACGCGGCGATCCACGAGGAGTTCGGGGACCGGGCCGGCGACGCCATGATGCGACAACTCGCGACCTCGTGGCGCACCCTGCTTCTCCCGGGCCAGGTCATCGCGCGGCGCGGAGACGACGGATTCGCGCTGGTGTTGCCGGCATCGACTGAGCAGGAGGCGTTTTCGCTGACCGAGCAGCTTCGTGCGGTGAACTCGCGAGAATTCTCGGCAGGGGTGAGTGCCTGGGACACCGGCGAAACCGCGTCGCCGGTTTACGATCGCGCAGACGTCGCGCTGCGTCGGGCGAGGTCGATCGGCCGCAACCGCACGATGCTGGAGTCCCCCCACCTGCCCGCACTGGCGATACAACTCAGCGACGCACTCTCGGCAAAGACCATCGACGTGTCCTACCAGCCCATCGTCCGCCTGAACCAGGACGAAGATCTCATCGGGATCGAGGCGCTGCTGCGATGGACACCGGCGGTCGGACCCCACCTCGTGCCGAGCGAAGTGATCAGGATCGCAGAGGACAACGACCTGATCGCCCGGCTCGACCAGTATGTGCTGCGACGCGCCTGCCTGGACGCGCACTGGATGCAGCAGCAGTTGCCCGACATCCGTCTGTCGTTGAGCGTCAACGTCTCCGGACTCGAACTGGTCCAGCGCGATTACGTGGCCCGGGTCGTCGAGACATTGGCGTCCACCACCTGGCCCGCCGACCAACTGATCCTGGAGGTCACCGAGAGCGTGCTCGACGTCGACAGACCCTCGTCGATCGCTGCCCTGCACGAACTCCGGGAGCACGGCATCCGGATCGCCGTCGACGACTTCGGCACCGGCTACTCGTCGCTGAGCCGGCTCCAGAAGATGCCCACCGACCTGCTCAAGCTCGACAGGTCGTTCACCGCGTCGATCACCTCGACCTCGTCCTTCGCGCCGCCGTTGCTGCAGGCGGTCGCGGGACTCGCCGACGCGCTGGCGCTGCCCATCGTCGCCGAGGGTGTGGAGACCGCGCATCAGGCGTACGTGCTGCGAACCGTGGGTTTCACGCTGGGGCAGGGCTACCACTTCGGACGGCCGCAGAGCCGCGAGGACGTGGTCGGCATCGTCGCGCGCTAGGTAGGCGATATCCGATCGAGGCGGGCGATGTTGACGGCGATGTTGCCCTGCCGGGGCAGACCGGTGATGGGGTCGTAGTCGACGTCGGTGGGGACCAGCCGTCCCACATTCGTACCGTGCTCCCGAAAATCGCTGTCCTCACTCGGCATTCCCCCGAAGGCGTGGTGCATGGCGACGACGTCGCGGCGCAGCGTGGCATCGGATTCCAGCACCGCCGGTACGCTGTCGTGGTTCGAGGTGACCCGGACCGTGCATCCGGACTCGAGCCCGAGTTCGATCACCGTGTCCGGGTGCATGTACACCGGGTTGTACGGCTTTCCGCGGTTCAGTGCCGCGAGCGCGGTGCCCGACGAGTTCATGAAGTTCTGGTGCCGGCGCGGGATGAGCCGCAACCGGTAGGTGGAATCGTCCCGGGCTGCCGCGAAGTCCTCTGCGCGCACGCCGGCCAACTCGGCGAGCATGTAGGGGTTTCCGATATCCAGGCGCGCAGTGCAGTCCGCGTCGCGTTCGGCGACCACCGCGTCGACGTCAAAGATCCTGCCGTGCTGATGCTTGCGCACCTCATCCATCGGGATGCGCGACGTCGCGCACATCTGCTCGAAAAGCTCCTCGGTGCTCAGGTCGGTATCACCGTTCATCTGCAGCACGATCGGTGCCGACTCCATGAACTTGCCGCCACCGCCGCCGAAGAAGTTCACGAACCAGAGTTCGAGCTCCATGCGCTTGGCCAGCCCGAGGAAGAACTGCCACTCCTCGATCAGGTCGGACCCCTGCGGCGGATCGACCACGCGCGGAACGTATTGCGCGTAGGCAGCCGGTATCCCGGTGCCGCTCGTGTAGTACTTGATCAGCTCGCTGCCCATGGTCATGGCCGGGGTTTCCATCTGCATCATCGGCGCGATCACGTAGTCCGCCATCCGCGCGGTCAACGACATCTCGGTGTCCAGGGTGACCAGCAGGTCCAGGCTCTCCAGCGCCCGATGCGTCTTGCGTTGATCCGGCCAGGCTGCCATCGGGTTGCCGCCGATGCACAGCAGTGCCCTCACCTGACCGTCGCCCTCAAGCAGGATCTCGTCGGCCAGTGCAGCGGTCGGCATGCCTGCCACCGTGTCGGTCAGCCCCCGCACCCGCAACTGCTCGCCGTAGCCCCAGCCCTCGTAGGGCGGATGTGGTTGTGCCTTCGCGGTGAAGGCAGGCATCAACGTGTTCGGCCGCGTCACGCGCTCGCCTGCCCGCTGCCAGCGACCGCAGAGGGTGGTCAGGCACAGGCAGAGATATTCGAGCAGGTTGCCGTGCATCGAGAAGTTCGCACCGGTGCCGGCGTTGACCATTCCGCGCCTGGTGCCGTACGTCGCGAAAAGCTCTGCGGCATAGAGCAACTGGTCACGAGGTATATCAGCGCGCTCGGCCACGTAGTCGGGGGTGAAAGCTGAGACGGCACGTGCCAGATCCTGGAAGCCGTCGACGTTCTCGTCGAGGAACGCGATGTCGTGCCACTGTTCGCCGATGATGATGTTGATCATCCCGGCCAGGATCGTGACGTCCTCACCCGGGCGTGGCTGGAGGTGAATGGCCGCGCGGGCCGCGGTCTGCGACCGGCGCGGGTCGATGACGATGAGCTTCATGCCGCGCTCGATCGCCGCCCGCAGGCCCTGTGACGGATTCTGCCCCGGAATGCCGATGGCCTTGGACACCAACGGGTTCGTGCCGACAAGCATCCAGCTGTCGGCCTCGTGGAAGTCGACGTCACCGCCGAGCCAGTGTCCGTGCGCGGCCAGGGCGATCTGCTTGCCCGGCTGGTCGATGGTGTTCGCGGTGAAGAACATCGGCGACTCGATGCCCCTCATGAAGGCGTTGCCCATCAGTGCGGACGCGGGATACGGCAGCCCGTTCGTGCCCAGATACATGGCCACCGACCTCGGTCCGTGAGCGGCGATGAGGTCCTGCAACTTCGCGGCGATCTCGTCCATTGCCCGCTGGGACCCGATCCCGGCGTAGCTGCCGTCGGGCTGGCGCTTCTGACTCCGCAGCAGGCGCAGCGGGTTGTTGTGGATCTCCGGCAGCGCGCGGCCCTTCACACAGGTGTAGCCCCTGAACATCGGGTTGTCGGGGTCTCCGGCCACCTTGGTCAGCCGGCCGTCGGTGACGGTGGCGAGCACGCCGCAGTGCGCCGAGCAGATACGGCAGATGCCGGGCTGGACAGTCGTGTGTGGCATGAGTCCGCACTTCCGGGCCGAGACGATGGCTCCCGTAGCCGTCGTCCCGGCCATGCTAAGCGACTGCACAGCATCGGCGCGTTGGAAGCGTCCAAGTTGTCAGATTTTGGGACGGGCCGTCGCCGGAACAGCCGGGCGTAGTGTCACCGGGTGTGCATCCGCTGACTGATCTCGGGACGGACTGGTCACGATCGGTCGGCCTCCGGGTGCCCATCGTGAACGCCCCGATGGGCGGAGCGGCAGGTGGCGCGCTGGCGGCGGCGGTATCGCTCGCCGGCGGCCTGGGCATGGTCGGCATGGGCAGCGCCGGAACCGGAGCCCGCCTCGACGCAGAACTGCGTCATCTGCGAAACCTGCACGTTCCCTTCGGGATAGGGCTGGTGCACTGGGCGCTCGCGCGGGAGCCCGAACTCCTACGGACAGCCTTGGCGGCCGGACCGGCGCTGCTGGCGGTCAGCTTCGGGGACACATGGCAATGGGTCCGCCACGCCCACGACGACGGCGTGATCACCGCAGCTCAGGTGGGCGATCTGCAGTCCGCACACGGCGCGGTCGACGCGGGGGTGGACATCCTCGTCGCTCGCGGATGTGAAGCCGGCGGCCACGGGGCACCTCAGGTCGGCACGCTACCTCTACTGGCCGCGATCCTCGATGAGGTGTCGGTACCGGTGCTGGCCGCAGGCGGGATCTCCTCTGGGCGGGCACTGGCGGCGGTCCTCGCGGCCGGCGCCTCCGCGGCGTGGATCGGGACCGCCTTCGCGGCCAGCACCGAGAGCACGGCCCCGGAACCGGTCAAGCGCGTCCTGCTCTCCGCCGGCGATACGGACACCGTCACCACCCGCATCTTCGATGTCGCGCAAGGCTATCCGTGGCCACGAGAATTCCCGGAGCGGGTGGTTCGCGACGACGTCGTCGACCAGTGGAACGGACGGGAGGACGAGCTTGATGCCGACGCCGACGCCCGCTCCCGGCTGGCTTCGCTACTGGCCACGTCGGACGACAACGCATATGGGGTCAACGCCGGACAGGGTGTTGCCCTGGTGAGATCGGTGCGCCGCGCCGCCGATGTCGTCGCCGACATGGCGGCCGAGGCTCACGCACTGCTGCGTCGATGGTGACGCTGCCGCGGCTCGCCTATGTGCGCCGCGTTCGATCCTCCCGGAGATCCTCCTTGTAGCTACCCGGGGTCTGTCCGACCACGGCGGTGAATGCCTCGATGAAACTCGTGGGATTCGACCATCCGCACCCGATCGCCGTGTCGGTGACGGATCGGCCGTTGCTGAGATGGACCAGGGCGTGATGGATGCGCAAGATTGTGCGCCAGCGGTGGAAACTCATGCCGAACTCGGATCTGAACAGGCGGCTCAACGTGCGCTCGCTCGCCCCTGCCGCCCGCCCGAGTTCACCCAGGGTGGCCGTCGACGCGGGGTCGGCGTAGAGCAGATCGGTGACGGTACGCAGGCGGTCGTCGCGTGCCTCGGGCAGGTGCAACGACTGCTCAGGGGTTTCGACGAGTTCGTCGATCACCACAGCGCGTAGTCGTTCGTAGGCGCCGTGCGTCATCTCCCGCCGATCGGTGAGTGTCAGAATCGCCTCGCGCAGAAGCGGACCCACTGCGAAGACGCCCGGTCGTGCGACCAGGCCACCGCACAGGCCCTCCGGAATGACCAGGATCCGGACGTCCGTCCTGCCGTAGCAGCGGTGCGAGTGGACGAATCCCGGAGGCGTCCAGGTCAGCCGGTTGGCCGGCGCGACCCACGTACCCAGCTCGGTCGTGGTGGCCAGCGCCCCCGAAGCCGGGTACACCAGCTGACCCTCGCCGTGGCGGTGGGCACCGATGCGGAATCCGTGCGTCATCCAGCCCGCAGCGTGTGGAGCTCCCGACGGATAGGTGGGAGCCGGCGCGACAGGTTGGCGGGTTTCCGGCATCGGCGGCGACATTACCGGTAGTGCCGCCGGAGTAGTTAGGTAACCCTAACTAGGTCCCTACATCACACCATCCAAGGAGCACGCCATGGACACCCTCACCACACCGCCGGTCGCCGACGTCCTGGACCGGTTGTTCGCCGACGCGCGGGCCGTCGACGGCCCGCTGCACGCCCGGTGGGCCGAAGCGCTGGACGACAGCGAGGCCGACGTCGCACAGTTGCTGGCCCGGGAAGCAGCCGACTATCCGGGTCTCTATCACGAGTACGCCGACAACTACCTGAACGTGTCGGCCGAGTTCGGTCGGTTTCTCTATGTCTGCGCGCGCGCCCGCCGAGCGACCCGCATCGTGGAATTCGGCACATCATTCGGCGTCTCCACCATCCACCTCGCCGCCGCCCTGCGTGACGGCGGTGGCGGTCACCTGATCAGCACCGAACTCGAGCCAACCAAAGCCGCACGTGCACAACAGAACCTGGAGTCCGCGGGACTGGATGGCCTCGTGGACATCCGCGTCGGTGATGCCTTGGAGACACTGCGACACGGCATCGACGGCCCCGTCGACCTCGTGCTGCTCGACGGGGCATTCAGCCTGTATCTGCCTGTCCTGAGCATTCTCGAACCCCATCTGCCGCCGGGTGCCGTGGTGCTCGGGGAGAACGCCGTCGACGAATCCGGCGATTACCTCACGTACGTGAGGAATCCCGAGAACGGCTACCGTTCACTGCCCCTGCCGTTCCAACCCGGCCGCGGAAACGAGCTCTCGGTTCGTACCAGGTGATCGATCAGCCCGACGGCCGGCGCGTGCGCCGGCCGTCGTGGTCGATGACGAATTCGGCCAGCCGGCGCCCCCGCTCGAGGGGTTCGGCATCCACGCCGACAGCCAGCGCGCTGAGTGCACCGTCGTAGATGAGTGCGATGTCACCCGCAGTCCGCGCGGGGTCGAGCGCACCCGCGGACTCGGCGAGCGCGGTGAGCCTGCCGATGACATACCTCTTATGCTCGGCGGCCACGCCGATGCCGGCGTGGCCGTCCGGAAGTTGAGTGGCCGCGGCCACGTGGGCGCAGCCTCGCCGAAGGTCCGCGCCGCGGGCCCAGTCCTCGGTGGCGGTGAAGAGGGTGAGCAACTTCGTGCGGGGGTTCGACTCGCCGTCGATGTGCGATTCCCACAGCACGCGGAACCGGTGATCGCGCGCAGTCAGGTACGCGGCGACCAGATCGTCCTTGCCGCTGAAGTTCTTGTACAGCGATCCGGTGGCGACGCCGGCCCTGGCGATCACGGCGTCGACGCCGGTGGCTGCGATCCCGTCGGCATAGAACAGATCGTCGGCGGCGCGCAGCAGTCGATCGCGAGCAGGTTGCCGGGCGGTCGACATGCTGACAGTATAGGCAAAGTGCAACGATCGTTCTACTCACTCGTGGCGTCCGGGGCGGCGCTGATCGCCTGCTGTTACGGGCTCGCCCGCTTCGGTTACGGATTGTTCACGCCGGTCCTCACCGACGAATTCGGCCTCAGCTCCACCGCTGTCGGCGCCATCGCAGCCACCAGCTACGTGGGCTACTGCGCCGCGATCACCGTCAGCGCCGGCCTGACTCGACGGGCGGGGCCGCGTACCGTGGCTGTCGGGGCGGGAGTGGTCGCCACCGTCGGCATGACGGTGGTGGCCCTCGCACCGTCGGCATGGGTGCTGGCGGCGGGGATCCTGGTAGCCGGAGCCAGCACCGGGGTCGCGTCGCCGCCGCTGGCCGCGGCCATCTCCCAGCGGATGGGCGGCGCCGCCGGTGACCGCGCGCAAACCATCGTCAATGCGGGAACCGGTGTCGGCGTACTCGTCTCCGGCCCGATCGCCTTCGCGCTGTTCGACAACTGGCGGTGGGCGTGGGGCGTGTACGCCGCCATTGCGGCCGCGGTGACGGCCTGGGTGGCGTTCGCCGTCACCGGCGGGCCCGACTCGTCCGCCAGGACCCTGCCTACGCGGCGCTGGCGCGACGGGAGTGCAGGTCTGGTGGTGGCGTCGTCGATGACCGGCATCGGCAGCATCGCCGTGTGGAGTTTCGGCCGGGACCTGATCAGTTCACAGGGGTCGGCCAGCGTGGCTGTCGCATCGGTCGCGTGGACGGTGCTGGGCGCCGCCGGCATCGCCGGCGGGCTCGGCGGCGACGTCATGCAGCGCCTCGGGTTCCGGCGTGCCTGGATCGGCACCACCGTCGCGATGGCCTTCGCGACGGTGCTGTTGGCGCTCGCGACGTCGAGCGTCGTCGCGATCATGCTGTCCGTCGCCATCTTCGGCGCCACCTACATCGGTCTCACCGGACTGCTCCTGGTGTGGAGCACCCGCGTCTACCCCGACTCGCCGTCCCTCGGAGTCGGCCTGTCGTTCTTCACGGTCGCCGTCGGCCAGGCCCTCGGCGCGCCCGTTGCCGGGGTCCTGATCGAATTGCTGGGAGCCACAACCACGTTCGTGGCTTTCGCGGTCCTGGGCGTCACCGCGGTGGCCGTGCGGCCCGCGACGGCCCCTGCCGCCAACCAGGGCAGCGGGCCGGAGGGTCACGCGGGTGCCGCGTAGCCTGAGCCCGTGATCGCAGCCCCGTCTCACGATGGCGTCAGCTGGCGCGAGCGGAGCCTCCTCGTGCGGGCCGCGCGCCTGTGGCGCACCCGCAACCCGCGGACGTTCCGGGAGAAGGTGCGCTACAAGATGCTGCGTGACCACCGCGCGCTGGTGGTGACGTTCGCCGACAAGGCGGCGGTGCGCGACTATGTCGCCACAATGATTGGGACGCAATACCTTCCGCGCGCCTACGCGATCCTCGATGATCCCGCCGCACTGCGCGAACTCCGGTTGCCCGAGTCCTACGTGCTCAAGCCCACCCACGGCAGTGGAGCCGCCATCATCGTCTCCGCCCACGCGCCAGATGATGCACGCCTGACCACCGAGCACGCGAGCTGGGCGTACCGGCACGTCCTGCCCCGGTACGCACCTCGCGAGGACGTCATCTCCATCGCGCAGGGCTGGGTGGAAAAGCTGTACGGCGACGGGCCCAACCGGGAATGGGTATACGGGCGGGTGCCACGACGGATCATCGTCGAAGAAATGCTCGCCGGTGCCGACGGCGCCATCCCCGACGACTACAAGTTCTTCGTCTTCCACGGCGAGTGCGGGTTCGTCCAGGTCGACTCCGGACGGTTCGGCCGGCGGACCCAGGATTTCTTCCGACCCGACTGGGAGCATCTTCCGCTCTGCGGAGGCCCGCCATGGGCGCAGCCTCGCCGCCTCAAGCCTGCGCGCCTGGACGAGATGATCGGCCTTGCCGAACAGCTCGGCGCCGACACGGACTTCGTCCGTGTCGATCTGTACGACGTCGACGGGCGCATCGTGTTCGGCGAGCTCACCAGCTTCCCGGCCGGCGGCGACAGTCCGTTCGATCCGGAGTCCTTCGACGGGGAATTCGGGCGGCGGTGGACCGTCCCCCGCAGATACCAGTGACGCCCTGCGAGGCCGGTCCTCGGCGATCGGCCACAATCGGGGAATGACCGCCGCGTTGTGGATCGTGATCCTGCTCCAGGCGGCCGGCCTGATCGCGCTCGGTGTGGTGCTGATCGTGTCGCGGCGGTCCCTGTCTGTGACCCGCCGGGCGCTGGAACGGGAGCGCCGTCGTGAGGACAGCCGTAAGTCCCGCCGCACCCGCACGCCGATGGGGGTGGCGCCGTTCGCGGTCAAGACGGTGATGAACACCGTGCAGACGGCCGACGCGATCGTCCGCAAAGGTCTGGGCGGGTCGGTGCGCAGCTCGATCGAGGATCTGGCGGGCTGGGCGCGGATCGAGCGGCCCGATCTCGCCCGGGTCGTGTCCGCTGAGGGGCGCGTCGTTCTGGTGTTCTCCGACATCGAGCGCTCCACCGAGCGCGATGCGTCGCTGGGCGACCGTGAGTGGGTCAAGATCCTTGACCGCCACAACACGCTGATCGCGCGGTGCGTGGCAGATCGGCACGGTCATGTCGTCAAGAACCAGGGTGACGGCTTCATGATCGCGTTCGCCGAGCCGGTCGACGCGGTCCGCTGCTGCGTCGCCGTGCAGCGGGCGCTGCACGGCGACAGCAACCGCTGGGGCGGGATCCGGGTCCGGATGGGTGCGCACGTCGGCACATCGGTGCGGCGCGGCGATGACCTGTTCGGTCTCGACGTCGTCACGGCGTCGAGGGTCGCCGACCTGGCCGACGGTGGGCAGATCCTGGTCAGCCAGGCAGTACGGGAATCGGTGGGCGAACTCGACGACATCACCTTCGACACCCCAGATGACGTGGAGCTCAAGGGCTTACCCGGCACGCAGCGGGTTTACGCCGTGATGGCGACGACGGCTAGACCCGGCCGTTGAGGATCAGCCTCCAGTAGGTCTGCGGAAGAACATAGCGGTCGAACGCCCACGCCGTGCGTCGTGGCTTCAGCGGATCGACGAAGGAGGGCAGCGACGAGGTGACCGCGCCGGAACGATCGAATTCGCCTGCGATCAGGTGGGATCTGTCCGTGGCGACCGGCGCGACGGTGTAGCCGTCGTATTCCGCGGGCTCACCCCCGCGCTGTGCGGCCAGCAGATTGTCCACCAGGATCGCCACCTGCCGCCGCAGGGCTCCCCCCGACGGGTCGGTGTCGACGGTGGCGCCGTCACCGAGCGCCCACACATCGGAGTGTCGCCGGTGACGAAAGGTGCGCGGATCACTGTCCACCAGGCCGTGGCTTCCGTCTGCCGCAAGTCCCGATTCGGTGATCCACCCCGGGCCGCGGAACGGGGGGACGAGGTGCAGCATGTCGTAGTCCAGGCGCTGCGTCGTCCCGTCGGCGTGGGTCACCGAGCAGTGGCGCTGCTGCGGATCTAGCGCGGTCACGGCGGTGTCGAGGTGCACGCGCACGTCGAGGTCGGCGAGATGCCGGTGCAGGCGGGCGTCGAGGGCCGGAACTCCCAGCAGATGCGGGCGGTCGACGACGAGCGTGATCTCTGCACCGGGCAGGCGACCGGATCGCTTCCAGTGCGCGGCGGCCAGGAACAACGGCTTGATCGTGGTGCCGGTACAGCTGACAGGCGGTCTCGGCACGGTGAAGACGGCCCGCCCGCCCTGCGGCAGCCCCTGCACCAGCGCCCAGGTCTTCTCGGCGTGATGGAGGTAGTTGCTGGCGACCGCCGGGGTGGCCAGTGCCTCGCCGATACCCTGCAGCGCATCGTGGTCGGGAACCAGGCCGGCACCGAGAACGAGGTCGCGGTAGCGATACGACGTCCCGCCGACACATCGCACCGTCTTGTGTTCGGTGTCCACCGCGACCGCCGAGTCGCGGATCCACGTGCAGCCGCGCGGGGTCACCGACCGCTGGGTGCGCTCCGCGGTGTGCAGTGGAGCCTGCCCGCTGCCGACATAGGACAGCAGTGGCCGGTAGGTGTGCACGCTCTGCGGCTCGATGACGCCGACGCTCCGTATCCCCTTCCGAAGGAGGCGAGCAGCCGCGCTGATGCCGGCATTCCCACCACCGACGATCACCACGTCAAACGAACCGTCATTGCCGTCGGATGGGCGCATCTACCAGCGTTACCCCGATCCGGCGTACTGAACCGCGCTACCTCCCCGGGCCGTAGAGCCCGGGCAGGAGGTCGGGATCACCGGGCACCCAGGTACTGGTGACCTGCGACCTTTCTCCCATGGCGGCGGCCCGGTCGAGGAGGCGGGTGCCCAGCTCGAGTTGGCCGGGTTCCCAGGCTCTGAGGGCCGCGACTATGCCTCCGGGATGCGTACCGAGGTGTTCGTAGAGCGTCCACGCATCGGCGGCCGCCTTCGCCGATCCGGCGGCCGGATGCGGCCGCACCGAAAATGCAGCGTCCCCGATGAGCGCGACCCGCCGGTCGACCATCCCGGGAATCCGGACGTCGGAAACAACCTGCAGGAAGGGCTGTTCGGTGCGCACGATGACTTCGGCGAAGGCCGGGGCCAGCTGCTCGGCCGCAGCGGCGCGCATCTCGTCGATGAAGCGCTGCTGCACCGAACCCGGATGAAGGGATACCGGGTTTTCGAAACCCCTTACGTCGGTGACCAACTCGTGGAGTTCGGGACCGTCGGCGACATTGCGGTACCAGACGTAGTTCAGCAGCCGCTCTCCGCGATCGAGTTCCCCGTCCATTCCGGGAATGGTGTACATCACGGCCTGGGTGTGCGGTGCGAGGCTGTAGCTGACCGCGTCCGCGAGCACGGCCCGCGTCGTGGCGCTCACCTGATCCTCGCGCACGGTGCCTCGCCAGCCGACATAGCCTGAATACCGCGCTTGCACATGGGGATAGAGTCGCCGGCGTCCTGTGGAGGTGATTCCGTCAGCGAAGACGACGAGATCGGCTTTTTCGACCCGCCCGGTGACGAAGCGCAGTTCGACGGAGTCATGGTCCTGGCTGACGCCGACGCACATCTCTGCGAGGTGGTAGTGCTCACCTCCGAAGTCGCCCAGCAGGGCCCGGTAGACGGTGCCCCACGAGGTGCTGCGCCACTGAAAGGCTCCCTCGTACAGCACGTCGTCAGACGGTCCGAGGTAGCGCAACCAGTTGCTCGCGACACTGAGCTCCTCGATGCGTCGTGAGCTGTGGCGGTCGAACCACTTCATCGTCATCGGCTGCAGGACGATGCCGCCACCACGATTGTCCAGCGGGGCGGGCGTCCGCTCGAACACGTCGACCTGGAAACCCAGGTTGCGCAGCAGAAGCGCGGCCGTGAGCCCACCGATCGACCCGCCGACGACGATCGCCCGCACGCCGGCGTAATCCTGCACGGGTCAAGAGTGGCACAGCACTCCGGCGGTCACACCGTGAGTTCGGCCGAAGGCCCCTGGAAAACCTGGTCTCGCGTCATGGTGTGTCGGAGGCGTCCAGCGGTGGCGCGGAGTATCCGGCACTGTCCGGCGGTACCGTCGGATCGTCGACGTCCGGCTCGGCACCGGCCTCGACGGCCGCATCGCGCAGCTTCTCCGTGGCGCTCTCGTCCTGGTCGCGTCCCGCCATTGTGGCCTCCATCGTCGTCGGTCCCGGCGGATTACCCGGCGCCGGCGACCTGAAACGATCTAGCGGCACCGCTCACCACATCAGGCCGCGGATCATCGCGGTCGGTGGAATGTCCTCGATGGCCGCCAATCCCGCAGGCGCGCGGCAGACCCAGTCGATCGCGTTGACCGCCCTGGCTGCGGTCGACACGCACCCGGCGTCGGTCACATCCAGCAGTGGATGCGACAACAGCGTGCTCACCTCGATGCGCGGCTCGCCCTCGACGATCACCGTGTGCACACCGGAGTGCCCGTGGGGCGGATAGTCCCACTGTGGCGCTGCCGCCGGAGTCAACCGGGTGGTGTGCTCCACCGTGATGACCGGTGCGCCGTCGCGCACACCCTCCACCGCGAACCGCACGCCGGCCAGGCGTCCTGGCTCGACGGTCATCATCGTGCAGTCGATGCGCGTGTCTGTGTACCAGGGCTCGTATCGCTGCCGAACCTCGTCGAGCTCCACGTCGAGGTGGTGGGCGAGATTGTGGACGAGGCCGCCGAACATCGACGTGATGACTCCCGGCTGGAAGGCGATGGGTAGGTCGTCGTCAGGCGTGGTGCCGAAACCCATTGCCGTGCCGGTGTACTCGTAGTCGTCGTAGTTGCCGTAGTCGAAGATCTCCTTGACGGTCACCGACTCGGCGCGGGTGACCAGGCTGAGCGCGGAGTGAACCGCCGTGTCTCCGGAATAGCCCGGGTCGATACCGTTCACATACAGCGTGGAATCCCCTGCTGCACAGGCCTGTTCCAGCGGACCACGCAGCCAGTCGTCCGCCTGTCGCGGAGTCACCAGCCACACCATCGACGTTCCGACGACGTCGATACCCGCGGCGAGGAGCTTCGACATCTGCTCGATCGCCTCCATCGGCCGGGTCTCTCCGAGCGCGGTGTAGACCACGCAGTCCGGCTTCAGCGCGATCAGGGCGTCGAGGTCGTCAGTGGCGACGATGCCGGTCGGCTCTGTCAGGCCGCACAGCGCCGCCGCGTCGCGTCCGACCTTGTCGGAGTTCGCCGCATGAACACCTACCAGCTCCAGGTCCGGACGGCCGATGATCGTCCGCAGGGCATGCCGGCCCACATTGCCCGTGGAGAACTGCACCACTCTGCGCATTGTCGAACCTGTTCCTCGCTCGGTGGTCGGGGATCGGCAGCGACGAGTTGTCCGCGTCGATACAACGGCGTCGCCCCCGTCATCTTCCCCCTCGAGCCGGGTGACAAGTCAAGCCCTCTTTGTAAAGCATCGGCATCGCGGCTCGGCGCCGGAGAAGCTGATTGACTTATGGTCTTGGTTGACTATAGTCAGCATTCGTGAACTTGCCGACGTTCAGTGCACGTCGCGGCGGGCGCAGGGACGAGACCACGCAATCTCCCTCGCCTGCCGGGCTCGACGAACACATGGAAGCGTCGCGGCGCGCGCAGCGCCACGCCGACACGTGGCTCATCTGCGGCAGCCTGCTCATCGGCACCGCGGCGCTCGGCATCTTCGGCCTCCCCCTCTTCCTGCGAGGCGTCTGGTTGCTGCGCAAGGCTCAGCGGGACGGCCTGTCCGTCCGCCCGATGCTCGTGACGCTCATCGGCTATCTGGTCATCATCGATGCCGCCATCAACACTGTCGGCTGGGCATTGGACCTCGTCGCGAACCACACAATCCTCGCCCGAATCCTATTGAACGGCTGGGGCGCAATGTTCGATGCCGGATACTTCTGGCACTACAACGAGCTCTGGCTCGGCGGGGCCGCCGGCCCCGGTGAGAAGGCCATGGAAGTCGGCATGATCCTCACCGTCTTCACGATGCGGATCGCCGCGGCGATCGGTTTTCTGCAGATGAAGCGCTGGGGCCACCAGTGGATGATCATCACCTGCTGGATGGGGGTGCTCATCTGGTGTCTGTACGTGTTCAACATGACGATGTACGCCGACGTCCGGTTCGCGGGCGTGGTGCTGCCGGTCGTCGGCTGGTGGCTCTACGACATCTTCTACATCACCCCGTTCCTGGCTATCCCGTACCTGCATTCGGTCAATCGCGAGATCTTTTCCGATTGATTCGATGACACTACTCAGTGACTTTACTCAGCACAGGGCTGGAGCGAGTAACCATGACGCCACCGGTGAAGCAGTCGGCCCGCGAGGTGCGCCGCCTGCAGACGCGGGAACGGCTACTCGGCGCTGCCGTCGCCGAGTTCACTGCGGCAGGCATGGCCGGCGCAGACATCGGCGCGATCGTCAGCGCCGCCGGTGTCGCCCATGGCACGTTCTTCTTCCACTTTCCCAGCAAGGAGCACGTTCTCCTGGAACTGGAAGGGCGCGAGGAGGCCCGCATGGCGGCCGAGTTCAGCCGCTTTCTCCGACACCACCACGATCTGGCGGCCGCGCTGACCGAACTCGTTCACCTGGTGGGCCGGTTGGAGCAGCGCCTGGGATCCCTGCTGTTCAAGGACCTTCTTGCGCTGCACTTCTCACCGTCACGGCCCGCCAAGGACGAATGGACCGACCACCCGGTGATCGTGCTGCTGGTCCGCGAGATAGAGCGCGCTCGCGGCGACGGCGAAGTGCACCCGGAGGTCGACGCGTTCTACAGCGCGGCGTTCTTCCTGCTGGGCATCTACGGCGTACTGACCACCACCGTCAACAGCGAGACCCGCGCCGCGATGCTGGCCAATCTGGTCATCACCACACGACGGGGATTGGAGATCCGATGAACCATTGCTTCTACGAGGAGAACTGACGTGGGCGGCTGGATCTGGGAGATATTGCGCTACGTGGCAGCGTGGGGCGGCACCGGCCTGATCATCTGGTTCTGGTACTGGATGTTCTCCAACATCGGCACCTTCTGAGGAGACGATGTCCGAACTCTCCGATACCCACGCCATGGCGATGGAACGAAGTTGCGCGCTGACAGCGGTCGCGCTGAGTGCGCAACGCCGCACCGGCGCCCGCCTCGTGAGCGGACAGCACCGCGCCTTCGGGTTGAGTTCTCTGCTCGACGTCGTCCACGTCCCCTACCCCGCAACACACCGCGAATGGACCCGGCGGACAGTGACATGTGGTGTTGCACTGCAATGCTCGCCGACCAAGGACCGGATCACCGCCTATCGGCTCAACGAACTCTCCGGCCGCGAGCTCAGTGCCCTTGCGCTGGTCGAGGCCGGCGCCGCCCTCGGATGGGTCGCCGCGAACTGGCCGGGTCTACTGCCCGAGTTGCACCGTCTGCTGCCGGATCTCGCCGTGGCCGATGCCGACATGGGCGCCGAGGAGATGCTCGGGCGTGCGATCGCGCTGGCCCGCACCCAACGGTCGCTCGTCGTCCACCCGCTGCTGGGCAGACTCCCCCAGTCGTACACGGCGCCGCAGAGTCTGTCCGACAAGTTGCGCCGCTCGTTCGGGCGTCTGCCCTGGACCACCGATCAGAGGCGGGCTCCGCAGCCGCATTCGGTGCCCGCCGGCGGCGACGGTGGTGTCCGTAATCCGAACCTGCCGCCGCCGAGTCGGCCTCAGGACAACGACCTCGACGTCACCCCTGAACACCGCCCCGGGATCCCGTACCCGGAATGGAACGCGTGGACGAAAAGCTTCATGCCCGACCACGTCGCGGTCCTCGAGCTGGCCCATACCGGACGTACCGGGCAACCTGGCGTCGTGGCCGTCGACGTCCGCAGGTGGTTCGAGAAGGACACCCAGCGGGCCATGACGAACCGGCAGGCGGACGGTTCCGACATCGACGTCGACCAGTACGTCGACCACTTCATCGACGTGACGACGGGGGAGGCCGGCGAGCCGCGCATCTTTCGCGAACTGCTTCCTGCCGGCCGTGACGTCACGACCGCGCTGCTCCTCGACGGCAGCTCCTCGCTCGGCGTACACGGCGGGACCGTCTTCAGACTGGAACTCGCCTGCGCCGATGCGCTGTCACGAGCGATGACCGCGGCCCGCGAACGGCACGGCATCTTCACGTTCACCGGCAACACCCGGCACCGCGTGGAAGTCAGCTGCCTCAAAGACTTTCCGCAACGCCGGTTCGTCCCGCCCGGGAGTCTCGGCCTGGCCACCGGCGGATACACCCGTCTCGGCGCGCCGCTGCGTCACCTGACCAGCCGGCTGCTGGCCCAACCGTCGGCCCGCCGGCAGCTGATCGTCATCGGCGACGGGCTGATCTCCGACGAGGGCTATGAAGGTCGCTACGCCTGGGCCGACGCCGCCCACGCGGTCGAGGAGGCCGATGATGCGGGCGTCTCGATGTACTACATCGGTATCGGCCCCGCCCGCGTAGATCCATTGCCGGAGGTGTTCGGTCCCAGGCGTTCTCAACGAATCCGGCGCGTCGAAGACCTGCCCCGCGTCCTCGCCCACGTCCACCGGGAGCTGGTATCCGCATGAGTGACACCTATTACGCCAACGGCAACGAGGTTCAGCTGTTCGAGCAGGCCTACCGGCAGCATCTGCCGGTGATGCTGACCGGCCCCACCGGGTGCGGGAAGACCCGGCTGGTCGAGCACATGGGCGCACTCCTGGGCCGGCCCGTTGTCACGATCAGCTGTCACGACGACCTCACCAGTTCCGACCTGGTGGGCCGATTCATGGTCACCGGGGGTGACGTCACCTGGGCCGACGGGCCCCTCACCCGGGCGGTCAAGGCGGGCGCGATCTGTTACCTCGACGAGGTCGTCGAGGCCCGGCACGATTCCCTGGCTGTCCTGCACTCGCTGACAGACCACCGGCGGACCCTGTACCTGGACCGTGCGGGCGAAGTTCTGCCCGCGCCACAGGAGTTCATGCTCGTCTGCTCCTACAACCCGGCCTACCGCAGCTCCCTCAAGGAGCTCAAGCCGTCGTTCCGGCAGCGGTTCGTGACGCTGCCGATGAGGTACCTGCCCCCGGAGCGCGAGGCGGAGGTGATCGTCGCCGAGACGGGTGTCTCATCACCGAGCGCACAGCGGCTGGTCCGGTGCGCCACCGCGATCCGCACCGCGGACGAGGCATTCCACTTCGAACCTCCGTCGACCCGTGTGCTCGTCACCGCTGCGCATCTGATCGCCGCCGGCGCAACCGAACTCGATGCGGCGGAGGCGTGTGTACTTGCCCCCTTGTCGAGCGACGGCGCCATCACCGAAGGCCTACGTGAGGTGGCCGCGGCCGGCCTCGCCGGCATACACAGCACAGGCACCTAGGAAGGAAGCGCCACCATGGTGGATCAGAAAGAGAAGAACCGCAAGAAAGCCCTGATCGTCCTGCAGATCGTCATCTACGGATACCTGCTGACGATGTTCGGGATCCAGCTCTACATGTCGTTCGCCCGCGGCTGGTGGGAGCTGTGAGTTTCCCTCTCCCGAAAGCCAAGCAGGGCGCCACGGTCACGGCGTCGGTCCCGCTGGAGGGCTCGATCAGCCTCGAGGAGCACCACGACGAATCCCGGCGCGCTCAGCGGCGGGCTGACAGATGGATGATCGTCGGCGCGGGCCTGATGGGGATGTGGGCTCCGGGGCTCATCGGCTTACCGATCTTCATGCGCGGAGTGTGGCTGCAACGCCAGGCGTTGCGGGCCGGGTACTCCGTCCGCCCGATGATCGTGACACTCATCGGCTACCTCGTCCTGATCGACGGCATGCTCAACAGCCTCGGATGGGCACTGGACCTCGTCGCCAACCACACGCTGATCAACCGGGTACTGATGGTCGGCTGGGGCGCCATGTTCGACGCCGGCTACTTCTGGCACTACAACGAGGCGTGGGTCGGCGGCGCCGCCGGACCGGGCGAGAAGTCCATGGTGTTCGGCATGATCCTCACGGTCTTCGCGATGCGGTGTGCTGCGGCGATCGGCTTCCTTCAGATGAAGCGCTGGGGCCACCAGTGGATGATCATCACCTGCTGGATGGGGGTCCTCATCTGGTGCCTGTACGTGTTCAACATGACGATGTACGCCGACGTCCGCTACGCCGGCACCGTATTCCCGGTCATCGGCTGGTGGCTCTACGACATCTTCTACATCACCCCCTTCCTGGCGATCCCGTACCTGCACACGGTCAATCGCGAAATCTTCACCGACTGACCGCACTTCAAGGAGCTGACGATGACGACGACCGATGAGAAGACCGCCGCGGACCTGCCACCGGGCACCACCCCGTATTACGCGCGCATGCACAGGTGGATCAAGCGTGCCGTCCTGGTGTGCCTGGTGGCGCTGGTCATCGAGGGCGCGTTCACGCTGCCGTTCATGGCGGTCTACTACGGCTACCCGACACTGAGTCTCACCGAGATCTGCAGTGAGCTTCTCAAGGTCCGCTACTCGGACGACACCCTGGAATGCGAGGTGCCGTATCCGGCGTTCGGTCCGCCCGAAGGCGCGCAGGGCAAGGACACCGCGCAGGACCAGTGGGGCATCCAGCCCGTTCCCGGATACAACCGGATCGGATGGCGGGAGTTGGTTCGCCTTCACGAGGAACGCCAGGCTCGCCAAGCCGCTGAAACAGCCGAACAACAGCAGAGCCCGTAGGAGGATCGCCGTGCCCGAATCTGTTGAACACCATGCCGAGAACTGGGATCTGCGCCACCAGGACTTCAACGACCCCGTTGCTCCAGACTTTCTCTACGACGTCTACGCGGTGATGCGGCAGAATTCACCGTTCGCCCGCACTGACAAACCCTTTCTCAGCGCAACACCGACGGGCACGAGGGTGGCGGTGCGCTACGCAGAATGCGTCAAGATCGCGCAGGACTGGGAGCACTTTTCCAGCAATCCGACTCCGGAGGGAGCCGAGCAGTTGGCCGGGGATCTGGTGATCACGCTCGACCCGCCGCGGCAGCAGAAATTCCGCAGGGTCCTCAATCCGTATTTCTCGCCGGCCCGAATGAAGGCTCTGCGGCCCGAGATCGGCACTGAAACCGACATTCTCATAGACGATTTCATCGAGAGCGGATCCGGCGACCTCGCCCGGATAGCGTGGCGCCAGCCGGGCGTGGTGTTCTTCAAATATCTGCTCGGAATGCCCGTCGAGGATGTACCGCTGTGTGTCGAGCTGACCGACACAGCGCTCAACGGCGACACGGAGCAGGACCGGATGGCCGCCTGGGGTGCGCTGTATCAGCACCTGCACGATGCCGTGACCGCTCGGCTGGACCAGCCGCCGCGCGACGACATGATCGACGTGCTGCTGTCCGCAGAGATCGACGGAGAGAAGCTCTCCTTCGGCGACGTCGTGGCCAACGCCATGCTCCTAGTCCAGGCCGGCCTCGAGACCACCGCCAGTGCACTGTCTTTCGCGTACCACTATCTCGCCACCAACGCTACCGAGCGGGACCGCCTGATCGACGATCCCGGGCTCCTCCCGCGCGCCGTGGAAGAGTTCATCCGGTTCGCCGGATCCATCCATGGCGTCCCCCGCACCGTGGCCAGAGAGGTCGAACTCAGCGGCTGCACCTTCTCGCCCGGCGAGTCGGTGATCATCAACTATGCCGCCGCCAACAGGGATGAGCAGGTGTTCCCCGATGCCGCCCGGTGCATCCTCGACCGACGTGAGAACCGCCACCTCGGTTTCGGAGCCGGTGTGCACCGTTGCCTCGGATCCAACCTGGCGCGGCTGGAATTCCAGGTGGGTCTGGAGCGGGTGTTGTCCCGGATGCCCGACGTCACGCTGGCCCCGGGCGAGCATGCCGAGTTTCACGGCAACTCCATCACTCGCGGATTCCGTTCGGTGCCAGTTATTTTCACACCGGCAGCGCGGTCGACGACATGACCTACCGGGTGATTCAGTGGATGACCGGTGATGTCGGGCAGGTCGGTGTGCGGCACTTCGCCGAGAACCCGGTGTACGACCTGGTCGGTGTACTGGTCCACAACAAGGACAAGGTCGGCAGGGACGCCGGCGAGATCGCGGGCATCGCACCCATCGGCATCGCCGCCACCGACGACATCGATGCGATGGTCGCACTCGACGCCGACTGCGTCTTCTACACGCCGATCATCATGGACGTCGATACGGTGTGCCGCCTTCTGCGGTCCGGAAAGAACGTCGTGACCACGAGCGGATTCTTCCACCCGTCACCGGATTTCCGCGGGCCCGCCGAACAGATCAGGCAAGCCTGCGCCGACGGCGGCACGTCGTTCCACGGTGGCGGCATCCACCCGGGCTACGCGGGCGACATCCTGCCGCTGACCCTGGCTCGCATCGTCAACAGGATCGACACCATCCACGTCTACGAGGTCGTCGACGTCCTCAAGGACGCGCCGTTGGACCACATCGACTGGATGGGATTCGGCAAGGACAAGGACACTTTCCTCACCGAGCCGACGATTCTCGGCCTCGGCGTGCCGTTCTTCGCCCAGTCGATGCACATGATCGCCGACGGGCTCGGGGTGACCATCGACGAGGTGACCGCCGCCGAGATCGGGGTCGCGACCGCGGTCGAGGACATCCCGCACGCCGAAGGCGCGATCCCGAAGGGCACCGTCGCGGCGCAGCGCCACGAATGGACCGCGTGGGTGGGCGGGCAGCCGCTCATCATCTTTCACGCCATCTACGTGACTGCAGGACCGGACAGGCTCGAGCCGGCCTGGGACTGGGGCGGGACGCGCTACGAGATCGTCATCGAGGGCGATCCACCGACCGAGCTGACTCTCAAAGGGGCAAGGCGGCCCGACGGCACCATGGCCCACCCCGGGTACGACTGGACAGCCATGGGCGCCATCAACGCGATCCCCGATGTGTGCGACGCGCCGGCAGGCTGGCTGCACCACCTCGACCTCGGCCTGATCCGTCCACGCGGCCTGGTCCGCCCATGACCGAGGTGCACGACGCGCCGGGACTCCCGCACGTCCCCTACAGTGACCTGCCCATGGCGCATGACCGCGGCGAAGGATGGGCCGCGCTGCGAGCCCTCGGTCCCGTGCTCCACGGCGACGGATGGTACTACCTCACCCGCCGCGAGGATGTGCTTGCCGCACTGCGCAGCCCGGAGATCTTCTCGTCGCGGATCGCCTACGACGACATGATCAGCCCGGTGCCGTTGGTGCCGCTCGGGTTCGACCCACCCGAGCACACCAGGTTCCGACGGATTCTGCATCCGTTCTTCAGCCTGCAGACCCTCAGCGCGCTGCTGCCGTCGCTGCAGGCCCAGGCCGTCGAGATCGTCGAGGCGATCGCCATCCGGGACGGCTGCGAGGTGATGGCCGAGCTGGCCACCCCCTACCCGTCCCAGGTCTTCCTCACGCTGTTCGGGCTGCCACTCGAAGACAAGGAGCGCCTCATCGCGTGGAAGGACGCGATCATCGCGTTCAGCCTGACCACCGACCCCACAAGCGTCGACCTCACCCCGGCCGTGGAGCTCTACACCTACCTCACCGAAGCCGTTGCAGAGCAACGGAACCGTCCCCGTGACGGAGTCTTGTCGCACCTTCTGCACAGCGACGATCCACTCACCGACAACGAAGCGGTCGGACTGTCGCTGGTCTTCGTCCTCGCCGGCCTGGACACCGTCACCGCCACCATCGGCGCGACCATGCTGGAGCTGGCACGCCGCCCCGCACTGCGCGTGGCGCTGATCGAGAACCCGGACAGTGTAGGGGCTTTCGTCGAAGAGATGATTCGACTGGAACCGGCGGCACCGGTGGTCGGACGCGTGACGACGCGGCCGGTCACTGTCGCCGGTGTCACGCTGCCTGCCGGCGCCGAAGTGCGGTTGTGCCTGGGGGCGATCAACCGCGACGGTGGTGACGAGCACTCCGGGAACGATCTCGTCATGGACGGCAGGTTGCACAAGCACTGGGGATTCGGCGGTGGACCGCACCGTTGCCTCGGCGCCCATCTGGCACGGATGGAGCTCAAACTCGTCGTCACCGAATGGCTTTCCCGCATCCCCGACTTCGAGCTCGCGCCCGGCTACGTTCCCGAGATCACCTGGCCGTCGGCGACATGCTCCCTGACCGAGTTGCCGCTGCAGATCCGCAGCGGCCGACGATCATGAGGTACAAGATCGACCCGGACGTGCTGCACGGGGTGGCCAGGGAGGCCGTCGACGTACCGCTGGAGGGCGGGCGGCTCATCACCCGCACCGTCGAGCTGCTCGCCGGCGAGTACCCCGACCTGATCGACCCGTCCCCGGGACGCTGGATCGGCAGCAGGGCCGGCGGGGTCCTCGGCAAGGTCCGATTCCTGTACTTCAGCCCGCGCGAGTACGTCGTCATCTTCGGCTCCCCCACTGGCACCCAGGGCTTTTCGGGGCGGTACAAACACGTCGACATCCACAAGTTCCTGCTGGCCGGTCAGATCGACTCCTACGATCTGGAGTCCGAGGACACCGTGCCGTTGCCCACGCTGCTCCCCGGCGGGCGCACCTGCCTGCAACGGGGCCGCGCCCGGGGGCTGACAATCCACCCCGGCTCCTGGCACCTCGAATACGGCCGCGGAGCGGTCGCGACCACGCTGCCTTTTGCCATGGTGGATACGCTTCTGGTGTCACTCGAGTTCGAATCAGTGCGCCGTTCCACCGTCGAGTTCGCGAAGCTGGTGCGGCGCCGAAGAAAGTAGGCCGTCATGCGTGTCGTCATCGCCGGTGGGCACGGCAAGATAGCCCTGCTCACCGAGCGGCTGTTGTCCGCCCGCGGCGACTCGGTCGCCGGCTTCATCCGCAATCCCGACCACGCCGACGAACTACGCGTCGCCGGCGCCGAACCGATCGTCGTCGACCTGGAGAACACCAGCAACGGTGTGGTGTCGACGCACCTGCGCGGTGCCGACGCCGTGATCTTCGCCGCCGGCGCCGGACCCGGCAGCGGCGCGGCACGCAAGGAGACCGTCGACCGTGACGCCGCGATACTGCTCGCCGACGCCGCCGAGGCGGCCGGGGTGGCCCGCTACGTGATGGTCTCGGCGATGGGTGCCGATGCCGACGCGCCAGACGACGCCGGCGACGAGGTGTTCGTCACGTATCTGCGCGCCAAGGGCGCGGCCGACGATGTGATCCGCTCGCGGGCAAGCCTGTCCGCGACCATCGTGCGGCCGGGCCAGCTCACCGACGATGCGGCGACCGGCAAGGTGACGATCGCCGAACACACCGGGCGCGGCAGCATCCCGCGTGCGGACGTCGCCGCCGTGCTGGTCGCGGTGCTGGACACACCGCAGACCGCGGGCACGACGTTCGACGTCATCTCTGGCGAGCACACCATCGCGGACGCGATAGCAGGGTTGTCTCAGGACTAACGGCGTCGGTTGTGCGGAGTCATCCACCGGGTCACGACGACGGCGCGAACACCGCCTTGAAGCGGTGCAGCGACTCTTGAATGTCGCCCTTGAGCGCACCCGCCACGACCATTCCGATCGGTCCGAACAGCGCCGGCCCGCCCAGGTGCACGTCGAACGTCACGGTGGAGCCGTCACCCGCCGGTTTCACCTTGCCGATCAGCTTGACCTTGACGCCCCCTTTGCCGTCCCCGTTGAGGGTCATCGCCTCCGGCGGCTTGTAGTGCACGACCGTCCAGTGCATCCGGTTCAGCATGCCCTTGACCTCGACAATCGAGACCAGCTGGGTGCCCTTCTCGATGACGTCCGGCAGGGTGGAACGCCACACCCGGTGGATGGACAGCCACTCTTTGAAGCGGGCCAGATCCGACGCGCTCTCCCACGCCTGTTCCGGTGAAAGCGGCACGTCGACGGAGACGGACAGCTTGGCCATACCGCGAACTCCGCCTACGAGGTGGGCGGGGCCGTCGGGGGCTGCTGCTGCGGCGGCGTCGGCGGCTGGGTCGGCGGCGGTTGAGGCGGCGGCACCTGGCCGGAGTGCTGCCCCGGCGGGACCTGGCCGCCCGGCCCGGCGTTGTCCTGCACGGCTTTCTTGGCCGCCTGCTGCACCTTGTCGACGGTCGAGGCGTATTTGCCCTGCGTCTTCTTGTCGACGAGATCGCCGGCCTTGTTGATCACGGTGTCGACCTTGTCGGCGTTCTTGCCGAGGAGGTCTTTGGCCTTGTCGAGGAATCCCATGGAAGCAACCCTACCCATCACGCAGACGCCATAATCTGCGACGTTCGCCCAGGATGCGGCCCTGAACCCACCAGATGACCTCGATCACGGCCGCGCCGCCGAGCCCGATGCCGAGCGCGATCGAGGTGGCGTCAATGTTCGTCGGATCGAGCAGGAACAGTTCCCTCGCCCACGGGATGCTGAAGATGACGACGTAGGCCGCGCCCGACACGGCCACCAGCGCCACCCGCCACCACTCGTAGGGCCGGGCTACCACGGCAAGCACCCAGATCGCGGACACCAGCAGTGTGATCAGCGCCGCGGTGGACGCCTGGTTCTGCTCGGCCACGGTGGCCGCCCGACCCTCGTAGGCCAGCAGGTAGGAGATGAAGGTCGCGACGCCGACCACGAGGCCCGACGGCAGCGCTGACGTCATGACCCGTCGCACGAAACCCGGGTGGGCTCGTTCGTTGTTGGGAGCCAGGGACAGCACGAAGGCCGGGATACCGATGGTGAACCAGGCAGCGATCGTGACGTGGATGGGTTGGAACGGGAACGGCAACGGGTCGGTACCGAAGATCTTCGCCGACAGCCCGGCCAGCCCCACCAGCATCGCGAGCAGCACCGAGTACACCGTCTTGGTGAGGAACAGATTGGAGACGCGCTCGATGTTGCCGATCACCCGGCGGCCCTCACCGACCACGTACGGCAGCGTGGCGAACTTGTTGTCCAGCAACACGATCTGGGCCACCGCGCGGGATGCCGAACTGCCGGAACCCATCGCGACACCGATGTCGGCGTCCTTGAGCGCGAGCACGTCGTTGACGCCGTCGCCGGTCATCGCCACCGTGTGACCGCGCGCCTGCAGCGCGTGCACCATCGCACGTTTCTGGTCCGGCCGCACCCGGCCGAACGTCGTGTACTCCTCCAGCGTGTCGGCGAGCGCGTCCGGCTGCTCCGGCAGCCTCCTCGCATCCATGGTCTCGCCCTCAAGCCCGAGCGAACCGGCCACCGCCCCCACCGACACGGCGTTGTCGCCCGAGATGACCTTGATCGAGACCTTCTGCGCGGCAAAGTACTCGAGAGTGTCGCGAGCATCGGGGCGGACACGTTGCTCGAGCACCACCAGAGCCGCGGGGGTGACGTCGCCGGGCGCTGCGGGGTCGTCGACCGAACGGGCGCACGATCCGAGCAGCAGCACCCGCAGGCCCTGCGCACCAATCTGCTCCGCCTGCTCGGCCACCGGGGAGCCCTGATCCAACAGCACATCGGGGGCACCGATCACCCAGTTGCCGCGCTCGCCGTAGGACGCGCCGCTCCACTTGGTCGCAGACTTGAACGGGGCGGTGGCGGTCGCCGTCCATCCGGGCGGTGCCGGGTAGGCCTCGGCGATCGCGGCCATGCTGGCATTGGGCCTGGCGTCGTCGGCCGCGAGTTGTGCCAGGACATCGGCCACCGTGCCGATCCCCCGGTCGCTTCGCTCCTCCCCTGCGAGCCGCGCATCGATCCCCTTCAGATCGCTGACCCGCATCCCGTTCTCGGTGAGCGTGCCCGTCTTGTCGGCGCACACCACGTCGACGCGAGCCAGACCCTCGATCGCGGGCAACTCGTTGACCAGGCACTGCCTGCGACCCAGGCGCACCACGCCGACCGCGAACGCGATCGAGGTCATCAGCACCAAGCCTTCGGGGACCATCGGCACCAGCGCACCGACCATGCGCAGCACCGACTCGCGCCACCCGGCGTCGGTGGTGAACAGCTGGGTGTAGATGATCAGGGCACCCGCTGGCACCAGCAGGTACGTGATGAACTGCAGGATCTTGTTGATCCCGCTGCGCAGTTCGGATTTGACCAAGGTGAACTTGCTGGCCTCCTCGGCGAGCTTGGCGGAGTACGCCTCGCGGCCGACCTTGGTGGCGCGATAGGCCCCGCTGCCCGCCACCACGAAGCTCCCGGACATCACCTGGTCGCCGGCGTCTTTGGCGATCGGGTCGGCTTCACCGGTCAGCAGGGATTCGTCGACTTCGAGGTTCGTCTCCTCGAGGATCTCGCCGTCGACGACGATCTGGTCGCCGGGCCCCAGCTCGATGACGTCGTCGAGCACGACCTCGCTGGGCGCCAGTGAGGCGGTCCCGGATTGCCTGCGCACCAGAGGTTTTGCCTGGCCGACGATCGCCAGCTTGTCCAGCGTCTGTTTGGCCCTCAGCTCCTGGATGATGCCGATCGCACTGTTGGCGACGATGAGAAGGCCGAAGGCGCCGTTGATCACCGATCCGGTCGACAGCACGATGATCAGCAGCACGCCCAGAATGGCGTTGATCCGGGTGAACACGTTGCCGCGGACGATCTCGGAGACGCTGCGTGCCGCGCGGGTGGGGACGTCGTTGGTCTTGCCGTCGGCAACGCGCTGCGCCACCTCGGCATCGGAAAGCCCGGTGACCAGCGACGCGCTCACTTGACGAACACTCCGAGGCCTTCGTCGTCGAAGTACTCCAGCGTGAGCTTGCCTCCGTCGAACGTCGCGGTGGAAACCGTTCCGGGGGGCGCATTCTCGGACGCCACCGGGAAGGTGAACACGTTCCCGTCCCAGGGCTGCAGCGTGTACGAGCCGCGGGGACCGACCGTCAGCTCAAGACCGCCGTCTCGTTGGGTGACGGTCGCGGGTCCCCAATAGTCGTTGTCGTACACCCCGGCGTAGGACTCGAACGGCTCCGGCGGCGGCGCCGCGTTCCTCGGCCGGGACTGGCCGGCCAGCGATCCCACCGGTTTCTCCATGTCCTCGAAGGCTTTGCCGTACAACGCGAACCAGTCTTCGCGCACCTCGCCGAACTGCACCAGATCGGCGAACTGGGCGGTCAGCGCCTCGGGAACGCCTGCCGGAGTGGCGTTGGTCAGTGCCACGATTGCGACGTCGGCCGACGGTAGGAAGACGACGTTGCTGGCGGCCCCGAGCTCGAATGCGCCGGAATGGCTGAACTCGGTGCGCGCTCCCGACGTGGTCCCGACGTTGAAGCCGTAGCCGTAGAAGCCCGACCTCATCGCCGGCTCGGCGCCGCGGTCCGACACCACCTGCGGAGTGATCGCCGGCAGCAACGCCTTCGGGTCGATGAGTTGCGTGCCGTCGTGCCTGCCGTCGGCCAGCACCATCGCCATCCACCGGGTCATGTCGTTGACCGATGAACTCACCCCACCTGCCGGGGACTGCGGCTGCGCGTTGCGCACATAGCGCGGCTCGTAGCGGTCGTCGACGTGGAGGTGGCCCACCGCCCGGTCGGGCCGCGCCTCGTACTCGCTGAACTGATAGCTCGTCGAGGTCATGCCCAGCGGACCGAGGAGCGTCTCCGCGGCCAGGTCCTCCCAGCTCTTTCCGGTGTTCGCGGCCACCGCCTCGGCGCCGGCCGTCAAACCGAAGTTGGTGTAGGCATACGAGGTGCGGAACTGGCCGACGGGAAGCCGGCGAAGCCGCTCCAAGACCTGCCTGCGGTCATAGCCCACCTCTTCGAGCAGATCTCCGGCGTGGTCGGGCAGCCCGGAACGGTGGGAGAACATGTCGCCGACGGTCACCATCTGCGTGGCAGCAGGATCCGAGAGTGCGAACCAGGGCAGCTTCGACACGATCGGGGTGTCCCAGCTGACCTGGTCCTGACCCACCAGGGTCGCCACCACCGTCGCGCTCAACGGCTTGGACAGCGACGCGAGCTGGAACACCGTGTCGGGTCCGACCTTGTTGAATGCCTCGTCGGTCAGCGTGTTGTTCTTGACACCGAAACCCTTGGCGTAGATCGGTTTTCCGCCGTGCACGACGGCGACCGCCATACCCGGGATGCCGGACTTGGACATCAGGTCCTCGATGAGGCCGTCGAGCTTGGCGACGGCGTTGCCGACCGCGTTCTCCGGCAGCGGCATCGCAGGCACCAACGGGGGCGGGACGTCGGAGAGCCGGCTGGGCGACGGCGGGGTGCTGGACGTCGCGGATTCGGCACCGTCGGTGGTGTCGGCACCGCAGCCTGCCAGCAGCGCGACGGCCACAGCGAGCGCGGCAACCCGGGCAGGTGGGTTCATGGTCAGCACCGTAGCGCCTCAGATGCGGTTACCGGCGCCACCACGGGTCGAAAGTCGAGTCCGGAACAACCCGTCCCCCGGGAATGGGTACCGCGATCCGCACCCGCTCGGCGTCGGCCGCACCGACCAGGCGCTCGGCGGGTTCGGCCCACGGATGCGGCGACAGCCGGAACGTCGCCCAATGGATCGGCATCATGAGGCCGTGGTCCACGTCGGTCAGGTCGAGATGCGCCCGCACCGCCTCTTCGGGGTTCATGTGGATGTCGGCGAACGCGGGATGGTAGGCGCCGATGGGCAGCAGCGTCAGGTCGAACGGTCCGTGCTCGGCGCCGATCTCGGCGAAGCTCTTCGTGTACCCGGTGTCGCCGCCGAAGAAGGCCTTGTGCGCGGGCCCGGCAATGACCCACGACGACCACAGCGTCGAGTCGCGGGAGAACAGCCGTCCGGAGAAATGGCGGGCCGGCGTGCAGACGAGCGTCAGGTCGGCGATGCGGTGCGACTCATTCCAGTCGAGCTCGACGATGCGGCTCTGCGGGATACCCCACTTGCGCAGATGCAGCCCGATCCCCAGCGGCACCACGAACGGTGCCCGCTGCATCCGCGCCAGCGCCACGATGGTGTCGATGTCCAGGTGGTCGTAATGGTCATGGCTGATGACGATGGCGTCGAGAGCCGGCAGCGCCTCCAACAGCAACGGCACGTCGTGCATCCGCTGAGGCCCGACAGCCCGCGACGGCGAACACCGCTCACTCCACACCGGATCAGCGAGCACCCGGTAGCCGTCGATCTCGATCAGGGCACTGGAGTGGCCGTACCAGGTGGCCGCGGCGGATGCGGGCGTCGCATCCACCGGCGGAGCTTCGGCGAGCGGGATGGGTCGTTCCGGCTTGCCCACCCACGGGGCGTTGGCGAGGTCTCTGAGCAGTGTGCGCTGCAGCTCGCGGTCCACCGGAAAACCCGACGACGAGGGCTCCAGGTTGAGGAATTTGCCGTCCTTGTAGTTCGGCGAGCGGCGGGCGACCGTCGCGATCTCCGCGGGCGTCGCGCCGAGCGAGGCCGGCGTGCCCTGCAGTGCGCGCAGCACCCAACCGCCGGCCAGCAGCGAGGCCGTCCCGAACCCGAACCGCAGCGCCGTCCGCACCACCATCAGGCCCCCTGGAATCGTGGCGGGCGCTTCTCGATACGCGCCACCTGAGCCTCGATGATGTCCTGGCTGGCCCACGCGCGGTCGAACAACTCCTTGTGCGTCGGCCACGCGTCTTCGTAGGCGCCGTCGTCGTTGAGCACCCGCTTGGCGTGGTGCAGGGCGAGCGGCGCGAAGCCGGCGATCTCCTGCGCCCATGCCTGGGCGTCGGCCAGCGTGCCGATCCGGTTGGCCATGCCGGTCTGCAGCGCAACGTCGGAGGTGAGCCGCTCCGCGGCCAGCAGCATGCCGCGCGCCCGGCCGGCACCCACGAGCGAGGTCAGGCGGCGAATGCTCCAGTTATCCAGCGCGATGCCGTATTTGGCGACCGGGAACTGGAAGTAGGCATCCTCGGCCACCACGCGGAGGTCACAGATCATCGACAGGATGACACCGGCTCCGATCGCGGGCCCGTTGATCGCGCCGATGACGGGGAAGGGCGCCTTGTCGATGGCCAGGTTCAGCGCCCTGGCCTTCTCGGGCAGCTCGTCGGCGACGCCCTGTCCTCCGGACAGATCCGCGCCGGAACTGAACACGTGGCCCTGCCCGGTGAGGACGATGACGCGGACGTCTTCGGTGGCTGCCTTGTCGATCGCGTCCCGAAGGCCGTCGACCAATTCGTTGTTCAGTGCGTTGCGCCGTTCGGGGCGCTGCAGCTCCAGCGTCATCACGTGGCCGTCGCGGGTGACTCCGATCATGCGTCCACCCTATTAGCCTTCTCGCTGTGAGCCGGATCGGAGCCCTTGACCTGCGCGATGCGCTGCTGGACGAGGGGTCGTTCACCAGCTGGGACGAGCCGCCCCTGGCCGTGGCGACCTCGGCCGAGTACCGCGCTGATCTGGACTCCGCCGCAGCGGCGACGGGCCTCGACGAATCCGTGCTGACCGGCGAGGGCACCGTGCACGGCCGCCGCGTGGCGCTGGTGGCGTGCGAGTTCGACTTCCTGGCCGGCTCCATCGGGGTCGCCGCCGCCGAGCGCATCGTCACCGCGGTGCACCGGGCCACTGCCGAGGGCCTGCCCCTGCTGGCGTCCCCGAGCTCGGGCGGCACCCGCATGCAGGAGGGCACCGTCGCGTTCCTGCAGATGGTCAAGATCGCTGCGGCGGTCGAACTGCACAAGAAGGCGCACCTGCCGTACCTGGTGTACCTGCGCCACCCCACCACCGGCGGGGTGTTCGCGTCCTGGGGTTCGCTGGGCCACGTCACCGCCGCCGAGCCCGGAGCACTGATCGGGTTCCTCGGCCCCCGCGTCTACGAGCATCTGTACGGGGAGTCCTTTCCGGCCGGCATCCAGACGTCGGAGAACCTGCAGCGTCACGGCGTCATCGATGCCGTGGTCCCGCTTGACGTGCTGCGCGCGACGCTCGACCGGACCCTGACGGTGGTGTCGGACTCCCCCGGCGAACCGCCTGCCGCACCACAGGCCCAGCCCGTCCCGGACGTTCCCGCGTGGGACTCGGTGGTGATCTCCCGGCGTCCCGACCGCCCCGGGGTCGGCGCGCTGCTGCGGCACGGCGCCACCGACCGGGTGCTGCTGTCGGGCACCGGTCAGAGTGAGGCCGCGACGATGCTGCTCGCGCTCGCCCGGTTCGGCGGCCAGCCGGCCGTCGTGGTCGGCCAGCAGCGCGTCGTGGGTGGTCTGAATCCAATCCCGGGTCGCTCCGCTCCTGCCCTCCGAGTCGGCCCCGCGGCGCTCCAGGAGGCGCGCCGCGGCATGGCCCTGGCCGCCGGACTCCGCCTGCCCCTGGTGCTCGTCATCGACACGGCGGGGCCTGCGCTGTCCGCCGAGGCCGAGGAGGGCGGACTGGCCGGCGAGATCGCGCACTGCCTGGCCGAATTGGTCACCCTCGACACCCCGACGGTGTCGGTGCTGATGGGCCAGGGCAGTGGTGGACCGGCGCTGGCGATGGTGCCCGCCGACCGGGTCCTGGCCGCGCTGCACGGCTGGTTGGCGCCGCTACCGCCGGAAGGCGCCAGCGCGATCGTCTTCCGCGACGTCGACCACGCTCCCGAACTGGCCGCCGACCAGGGCATCCGGTCGGCGGATCTGCTGCGCAACGGCATCGTCGACGCGATCGTGCCCGAGCTTCCCGACGCCGCCGACGAACCGAAGGCGTTCATCGAGCGGCTGTCGGCCACCATCGCCGGGGAACTGCACCGGCTACGGACGACGCCCGAGGAGCGCCGGCTGGCCGCACGGCTGGAGCGGTACCGTCGCATCGGCCTGCCCTGACAGCCAGGCCGATATCACACCTCGATCGGGGGATGCAGCCGCTCCATCGTGTACTGCCGATTGCGGCGGGCCGCCCAGGAGCTGGCGGCCAGCGACGCTGCCAGCAGACCGGCCAGGACGGCGATCGCGATCCAGAGCCGCGCATCGATGCCGCCGACCGTCAGCTGCCGCAATCCGTTGACGGCGTAGGTCATCGGGTCGAACGGATGCAGGATCTGGAACGGTGTCGCGGTGGTCTCGACCGGATAGATGCCGCCCGCCGACACCAGCTGCAGCATCAGGAACGCCAGCGTCACCACCCGGCCGACGGCCACCCCGAACACCGCGTTGAACGCCTGGATCAATGCGAGGAACGTGCCGGCGATCAAGACCAGGAAGCCGACGGTGGCCAGCGGATACTCGGCGTGCAGTCCGACTCCGAAATGAACCACCACGTACATCACGACGACCTGGCACACCACCACCAGGAACCCCGGCCAGAAGGACGCCAGCACCACCCGCAGCGCCCCGAGCCCGTTGACGATGGGACGGGATTGCAGGGGCGTCAACAACATCCACACGATAAGGGCGCCGATGAACAGCGCCAGCGGCATGAAGAACGGCGCGAAACCCGTGCCGAAGGTGGGAGCCGGATTGTCGGTCACCAGGTCCAGACCCACCGGTGCGGCCATCGTCCGGGCGACGTCGGTGCGCTGTTGCGGGGTCCAGGACGGGATCTGCGTGCTGCCCTCGCGCAGTTTGGTGGCGAGTTCCTGCCCGCCCGCCTGCAACTTCTGCGTGCCGTCGGCGAGCTGGCTTGCCCCGGTGGACAATTGGTCGCCACCGTTGGCCAGCTGCACCAGACCTGCGTCGAGGCGCTGCGCGCCGGAGTTCAGCTGGTCTACGCCGTCCTTGAGCTTGGCGACATCCGAGCGTAGGCCACCGTCCAATGCCCGGGCGAGGAAGACGCGCAGCTTGCTGTTGGGGTCACCGAGTTCACCTTCCAGCCGAGAGGCACTGTCGCGCAATCGGATCAGCCCATCATCGGTGGTGGGGTCGATCCCTTGCGCGCGCAGCAGCCGTTGCGCCCCCGCCAGCGCATGCCCGGCGTCACGGACCGCCGGGTCCGGGTTGGTCTGCAGGAATCCGACCGCCTGGTCGACGATCGCCGCGGCTTGGGCACTGTTGACGTTGAGCGCGGCGATGCGATCGGTGGTCGAGCGGACGGCAGTGGAGAGGTGCTGCGCGGCGATCGCGACCTCGTTCGGGTCCAGGCCCAGTCCGCCGATCCGGTCCAGCATCTCCAGCAGCGGGTCGGTGGCGGTGTCGATCGCGCCGGCCAGTTGCCGGGTACCTGCCGCGAGTCGGGCCGAGCCGTCCCTGGCACTGTCGAGGCCCGACGACAGCGTGTTCGCACCGTCGGCGAGCCGATGGGCGCCGTCGTTCGCGGCGTCCAGGCCCGTCGAGAGTTGCTGCGCACCGTCGGCCGCCTGGCCCAGTCCCGCCCCGGCATCGGTGAGCCCGGTCAGGACGGTACCGACCGTCTGCTCGGCGATCTTCGCGTTGACCTGATTGAGCACCTCCCGCGAGGCGTTCTGCCCGATGATGGAGGCCAGATAGTTGTTGGCATCGTTGAAGGTGAAACGGATCTGGGCCTGCTGCGGGTCACCGCCTGACGGCGAGGCGACGCGAGCGCTGAAGTCCTGCGGGAGCGTGATCGAGAAGTAGTAGTCACCGGCGGCGACCCCGGCGGCGGCCTCCTCAGCCGACATCTCGGTGAGATCCAGTTGGCCGGACTCGATCAGGGCCTGCGCCACCTGGTCCCCGGCTCGCAGCGGCTGACCCTGTACCTGGGCGCCGCGGTCGGAGTTGACCAGCGCCACCGGCACCTTGTTCACCTCGGCGAACGGATTCCAGAACGCCCACAGGTACATCGCGCCGTACAGCAACGGCATCACGATGATCGTGATGAGCGCGATCCGCGGGAGCAGCCCACGGGAGTACCTCTTCAGGTCGGTACCCAGGGACATCCCGGCAAGCGCCATCACGCACCACCTTTCTGCTGATCCGCAAGCTCGGCGCGGGAGACGTTCTGGACCGTGATCTGACGCACCGGGTGGCCGCTGACACCGTTGGCGCTGGCGGTGATGACCGTCTGGTCCCGACCGAGCTCGACGAGCCGGGCGACCAGGGAGTCGCGATGGCGATCGGTGGTCACCTGCTCCAGGTCTCCGACGACCAACAGCGGCGGCTTCGCCGTGTTGGCCAGCGCGACGCGGAGCAGCAGGCCGTCGAGTTCGGTGAGCTCCTCCACGTACTCCGACAGCGCCGGCAACGGCAGATCCCCGAACACCGGCCCGCACACCCTGGCGTGCGCGTTGTCATCTGCTCGCAGAATCACTCTGTACCAGTTGGCATCCCAGCGCAACTGCTCGGTTATCAGATCACGGACGGTGACCGACTCGGCGACGGTGTCGAGTTCGTCTATTCCGGCAAGCGCCGCATGGGCGAAGATGTCGCGGGCGCGCGTCCGCCCGAATACGGTCAGGTTGCCGGATGCCGGACGCATCCGGCCGGCCAGCGTCATCAACAGTGCGGTGCGGCCGGAGCCGGGTGGACACACCAGGACCGTGACGCCGCCCTCGTCGATGTCGAGATCGGTGGGTCCGTACACGGGGCCCCACGGACCACGCATCGTGATGGCCCGCGCCGAGATCGCGGCAACCGGGTTCGCTGAGTCGGTCACCGACCAATCCCACCACACCGAGGGGTGGCATCCTGGGTGTTGTGCACGCCCTACTGGAATTCATCGGGAACTTCTGGTGGCTAATCTTCGTGTTCGGCGGGACGATCGCCGGCGCAGCCAAAGGGATCGCCGCAGCAAACGAGCGACGGGCACAGCGGCGGTTGGAGCGCTACCGGATCAAGCAGGAGACCAAGGTCGCGCTGGCCAGAGAGAAGGCGGCCGGACAATCCCGGACCGAGGGGAACCGGCGCGAGATGATCAGGGTTCTGCAGCGGCACGACGCGACGGATGCACGATGGCTGTCCTACGAGGTCGACGTGGCCAAGCTGCTCGACTTTCCGGTGATGACCGATATGCGGGATCCGATGACGCTGAACTTCCACAAGACGAAGAGCCGGGCGGATCTGCTGCGGCCCAACGATGTCGAGGACATTCTCGATGACCGCGATGCACAGCTCGAATACCGCGACGCCGTCAGTGACTACGTGACGGCATTCGAGGTGGCCGAGGCGGAGGCGATCCGGCGTCGCCGCAGCGACTTCTCCGCCGAGGACCAGGAGCGGATGACACGCGCGAAGAACCTGCTGCGGCTGGCCGGCGACGACGGGGCGACGCAGGCGGAGCGGCAGAACGCCTACGGGCGGGCCCAGAAGGAACTTGCGGGTCTGATCGTCCTGCCGGTCGCGGCACGGGCAGCCATCGAGAACAAGGTCATCGGAGCGCTCGAGGCGTGACGGGCCGGTGATGCCCGCGTCAGGCCAGCGCCAGCGCGGCGAGCATCGCGCAGGAGGTCAGCAGGAGCAGCGGCACCCGCACCATGTTCCGCCTGGTCCACCGCACGGCAGCGGCCTCGTCGACGTCGGCGGGGTCGCTCCGCTCGAACTGCGCCGCCCTGGGGATGAGGTCGAACAGCGCCCACATCCGCATCACGGCGTGACTGACCAGGGCGACCAGCAGCGCTGGTCCCACCGCGGGCTCGCCCCAGGTGACCACCAGGGTGACCACCAGAAGCACTTCGAACACCACCGGTGCCGGCAGCCAGAACCGCACACGAGAGATCCCGCCGTTCTGTGACTGGATGATGCCCGGACGCTTCGGCCAGTACGGGTCGACGACGAGCACCTCGTAAAGGGCCCCGCCGAACGCCACGCATGCTGCCAGGGTTGTCGCGGCCAGAAGGATGAGCGTCGGGGTACCCACGACCCCCGATTATCGACGATGCCACTATGTGCCATGGCCCGCATCCAGCCATTCCAGATCGCCGTCCCCGACACCACGCTTGTTGACCTTAGGGAACGCCTGGTGCGGACCCGATGGCCCGACGCCGAGACCGTCGACGACTGGAGTCAGGGCATCCCGCTCGCCTACACCCGCGAACTCGCCGCGTACTGGGCCGACGGCTACGACTGGCGGGCCCGCGAGGCAGCTCTGAACCGCTTCGACCAGTTCAGCACCGACATCGACGGACTGCCCATCCACTTCGTGCATCAGCGCTCCACCCGCGAGGACGCCTTCCCGCTGATCATCACGCACGGCTGGCCCGGTTCGATCGTCGAATTCGCCAAGGTGATCGCCCCGCTGAACGACGCCGGCTTCCACGTGGTGTGCCCCGCGCTTCCGGGCTACGGCTTCTCCGGCAAGCCGACAGAGACCGGCTGGGGTGTGCAGCGCATCGCCGAGGCCTGGGACCAGCTGATGGCGCGGCTCGGTTACCACCGCTACGGCGCGCAGGGTGGCGACTGGGGAGCCGCGGTGACCACGCAGATCGGTCGCAACGTCGGCAACTGCGTGGCGATCCACACCAACATGCCGCTGGGCAATCCGCCGAAGAAGCTCACGGACCCCACCGAGGAGCAACGCCTCGCGCTGACCGCGATGGATCACTACCGCCGCTGGGACTCGGGGTATTTCCGACAGCAGTCGACGCGACCGCAGACGCTGGGCTACGGGCTGGTCGACTCGCCGGTGGGGCAGCTGGCGTGGATCGTCGAGAAGTTCTGGTCGTGGATGGACTGCGACGGCCATCCCGAGAACGTCCTCACCAAGGACGAGCTACTCGACAACGTGATGTTCTACTGGGCCACCGGTACCGGGGCGTCGTCGGCCCGCCTCTACTGGGAGAGCGCCACGAGTTTCGGCGGACGCGACCGGGTGACGCTGCCGACCGGGGTGGCCGCGTTCCCGAAGGAGATCGTCCGGTCGCCGCGGGAATGGTGCGAGGAGAACTACACGATCACGCGCTGGACGACGATGCCCCGCGGCGGGCATTTCGCGGCGTTCGAGCAGCCCGAGTTGTTCGTCGAGGACGTGAGCGCCTTTTTCGGCGACTTCCGCTGAACTCACCCGGCACGTTCATCCAGTGAGGTGGTTGACCTTCTCCTCGAGCCGATGCCACAGCAGCTGGGTCACCCCGCGGCCCGACGGTGTCAGATGCCGATCCGGCTGCTACGCCGCCGAGGAGCCAGCGGCGTGAACGGTCGTCCGCATCAGCAGTCCGTGGCCGCCGTTTCGTAGGATCCGATCGCGTCGACTTTCGCCGCGGATGCGCTTTCGGGGTCGAACTCGTAGTTCAGCCACTCCCTGGCCAGTCGGCGGGCCAGCTCGAGGCCGACGACGCGCTGACCGAAGCACAACACCTGGGCATTGTTCGACAGCACGGAACGCTCGACCGAGAAGCTGTCGTGCGCGGTCACCGCACGGATACCCGGCACCTTGTTGGCGCTGATCGCCACTCCGAGTCCGGTGCCGCACACCAGCAGAGCGCGGTCGGCCTTACCCTCGGCCACAAGCCGCGCTGCGGCGACCGCGACGTGCGGGTAGGCGGTGTTCTCGTCGGAGCCGACGCCGACATCGGCCACGTCGGCCACCCTGTCGTCGCCCAGCAGATCGCCTTTGAGCGCTTCCTTGTACTCGTATCCGGCATCGTCGGAACCGACGACGATGCGAAGCCCGGAAGTCATGTCCGTCAACTCTTTTCCGTTGTCACCGGGAACGTGCCGGCGACGGTGCGCAGACACATGGCCAGCGAGGTCGCACCGGCGTCGGGGGTGCCGACGCTGCGTTCGGCCAGTGGCCGCGCGCGACCGACCCTCGGCCGCAGGTCAGCGGTGGCCCGCGCGGCACTCTCAGCGACCGCCGCCGACTCCCGCCATGCGTCGAGCCACGGCTGCCCGTCGGCGACTCGACGCTCGAAGTCCTCGACGAACGGAAGCAGTGCGTCGAGCATCGTCTTGTCCCCCGGCGACGCACCCCCGAGGGACACCAGAGCGTCGTACCCGTCGCGCATCCCCGTCACAACTGTCTCCGACTCCGGGCGCCCGGTGTCGCCGAGGCGCGCGCCCAGCGCCGAAAGCAGGGCGCCCCAGAGGACTCCGGAGGTACCCCCGGCGCGGGCTGCCCACTCCTTGCCGGCCTCGGCCAGCACCGAACCCTGCCCGCCGCCGGCCGCGACCGCGCGCTGCGCAGCCGCCGACGCGGCCGCGGACCCTTTGACCATGCCCCGGCCGTGGTCACCGTCACCGGCCACCGCGTCGATGCGACCGAGCTCGGCCTCCGCGTCGGCCAGCATCTCGGCCATTGCGCTCAGCGCGCGAGCGACCCCGCGGCCACCGCGTCGTCCCTCGTCATCGGACAGCTCGTCCAGCGCAGGTGTCTGCGATGCGGTCTGGAGTTCCTCGCCGGTGCGCAATTCGGCCTTGCTGCCGCCGCTTTCGGGGGTCCGATCACCCTTGCGGTAGGCCGGGGTGTCAGCGGGGGCGGTCCAGTAGCGCTCGAGCTCGTCGTCGAGCCACATGACCGTCAGCGAACACCCCGCCATGTCGAGACTGGTCACCAACTCCCCGACCTCGGGCTCGACGATCTCGTAGCCGCGATCGCGCAACAGCCGAGCCGCCGTGCCCCACACGACGAACAGTTCCTCGTATTTCGTGCGACCGAGTCCGTTGAGGATCACCGCGATGCGTCGGGACGCCGCATCCGGATTGTCGGCGAGCACACCGTCGACCAGCCTTTCGGCGAGTGCGGCGGCTGTCGGCATCGGGTCATCGGCCACCCCGGGTTCACCGTGGATGCCGAGCCCCACACCCATCGTGCCCTCCGGCACCGTGAACAGCGGCTGGTCGGCGCCGGGCATGGTGCAGCCGTCGAAGGCGACCCCGAGTGTGCGGGTCGCGGCGTTGGCCGCTTCGGCCACGCGCAGCACCCCCGCGAGGTCGAGTCCCTCCTCGGCGGCCGCGCTGGCGCACTTGAACACCGTGAAATCGCCGGCGATACCTCGCCTTTTCGTCTCCTCCCCCCGAGGGGCGCTGGCAACATCGTCGGTCACCGCGAAGTAGCACGCGTCGATGCCCTCACTGCGCAACTGGCTGACCGCGAGCCCGAAGTTCATCACGTCGCCGGCGTAGTTGCCCGTGGTGAGCAGCACACCGGCGTCACCGTGGGCAGCCCGAGCCACCGAGGCGGCCTCCTCCGCCGACGGTGAGGTGAAGATGTTGCCCACCACGGCGCCGTCGGCGAAACCGACTCCCACGGTGCCGCAGAAGGCCGGATAGTGTCCCGACCCGCCACCGATCACCACGGCGACCTTGCCCGGCCTGGTCCGGTGGGCGCGCACGACACCCCCCGGGACACCCGCCACGTAACGGCGGTTGGCGTCGAGGAAACCGGCCACCATGTCCTCGGTGAATCTGGCCGGGTCGTTGTAGAGCTTGGTCATCGCAGCCGCTCCCCGCTGTCGGGGTCGAACAGGTAGACCCGTTCGGCCGCGGCCGTCACCGACACCTGCTGTTCGGGCTGATACTCCTGCTCGGCTGGGGTCTGCACCACGATGCCCTCCTCGATGCCGGAGACGGTGCTGGTCGCCAGCCCGAACTCCAGCAGATGCTCGAAGTAGGCCACGGTCGCCGCGACCCCGTCATCGCCACGCGCCGCGAGTGCGCAGTCCTGCGGCCGGATTCCGACGGTCACCCGAGCGCCGTCGGAAACGTCGGTCACCGTGGTGTCGAGAAACCCTGTCCCGGAGCCGATTTCGACACACGCACGGCCGTCCCGGAGACGCACGACCCCGGGCAGCACGTTGATCTGCGGCTCGCCGACGAATTCGGCGACGAACAGGTTGGCCGGATCGTCGAAGACCTCATCAGGGGTTCCGAACTGCTGAACGACGCCACCGTCCATGACGGCGAGCCGATCGGCCAGCGACAGGGCCTCGACCTGGTCGTGGGTGACGACGATCGTGGTGTAGCCGAATTCACGCTGCAGGACCTTCAGTTCACGGCGCACGCGGTTGCGTGCCGACGCGTCCAGGTGACTCAACGGTTCGTCGAGCAGCAGCACCGGAGGATTGCGGACCAGCGCGCGGGCCAGCGCGACACGTTGCTTCTGGCCGCTGGACAGTCCTGCGGGTCTCAGGTCCAGCAGGTCGTTCATCTCGAGGCGTTCACTGATCGAGGCGACCATGTTCTCGGCGCCCTTGACCTTGCGCGCCTTCAGCCCGTAGAGCAGGTTGTCGCGGACCGACAGCGGCGGATACAGGGCATAGCTCTCGAATCCGACGCCTATGCCGCGCTTGGCCGCCGGCAGTTGCGAGACCTCACGATCGCCGATCTTGATCGACCCACTGGTGACCGTCTCCAGCCCCGCGATCATGCGCAGTGTGGTCGTCTTGCCGCATCCCGACGGGCCCAGCAGCGCCACCAGTTCCCCGGGTTCGATCTCCAGGTTGATCCCCTTGACCGCGGTGACCGCCTCCCGGCCGCGGGAGGCGTAGGTCTTGACGAGGTCCTGCAATGTCAGTCGCTCAGCGGACTTTTCGACGGTGCGTGCGTTGGCGACGCTCACCGGACTCCCTCCAAGGTCGATGTGCCGAGCCGGTTGGTGTCGCCCTCGCCCGGTGCGAACACATGGATGTCGGACTCGGCGATCCGCAGCGTGACCGGATCCCCTTCGCCGACGCCGTGGCGGCCCGAGGTCAGGGCGATCAACTGGGTACCTCCGGCGTCGACGGTGAGTTCGATGTTGCGGCCCAGTCGCTCGGCCAGCATCACCCTGCCGCGCAGGGACCCTTCGCGGCTGGTGACGTGGAGATCGCAGGGACGCAGGCCCACCCGCACCCGGTCACCGCGTGCAGCGGAGACATCCGGCGGTATCGGGATGTCCAGCGATCCCTCGCCGGTGGCGCTGCCGAGCCGGATTCGGCCGTCGTCGACCACGCCGTCGAGCAGGTTGATCTCCGGTTGTCCCAGCGAGCGCGCGACGAAAGTGTCAGCCGGACTGCGCCATATCTCCTCCGGCGTGCCGATCTGCATGAGTCGGCCCTCACGCATGACCGCGATGCGATCGCCGAGTGCCAGTGCCTCCTGGTAGTCGTGCGTGACGTAGATCGTCGTGGTGTTCGACATCGCGCCGAGTTGTTTGAGTTCGGCGCGCATCGCGGCCCGTAGCTTCGCGTCGAGATGGCTCAGCGGTTCGTCGAGCAGGTATGCATCGGCGGGACGCACCAGCACGCGACCGAGCGCCACGCGCTGGCGCTGGCCGTTGGACAGCTCGCGCGGTAAACGGTTCTGCAGGTGATTGATGCCCAGCGTGGTGGTCACCTGATCGATCCGCGACGCCTGCTCGGATGCCGAGTATCGGCCGGTGCGACCGGACTTCAGCGGCGACGCCAGATTCTGGGCTACGGTCTTCTGGGGGTACAGGGCGTAGCTCTCGAACGCCATGGCGACATTGCGGTGGTAGGGCTCCACCCTGGTCATGTCCACGCCCCCGATGTGGACCGCGCCGGCGTCGATATCGACCAGTCCTGCAATGGATTTCAGCGTGGTGGTCTTGCCGGCCCCGCTGGGACCCAGGATCACGAAGAACTCGCCGTCGGCGATGTCCAGCGACAGATCGTCGACAGCAGTGACCTTCCCGAACTTTTTGCAGATGTTGGCAACAGATACCGTGGCCATCAGGCCTTCACCGCCCCGAATGACAGGCCCCGCACCAGATACCTCTGGATGGTCAGGGCGAGGATGAGTGGCGGCAGCGCCGCGATGAGCGCGGCGGCCGCGGTGAGGTTGTAGTACGCCTGGCCGCCGCCACCGAGGAACTTGGTGATGGCGACGGTGACCGTGCCTGCGTTGCTGTCGGCCAGGATGAGCGGGAACACGTAGTTGTTCCAGGCGAAGATGAACGCGAGCAGCGCTGCCGCGGCGATACCCGGCCGCACGATCGGCAGCGCCACCATCAGGAAGGCCCGGCGGCGTGTGTAACCGTCGAGGAGCGCTGCCTGCTCGAGATCCTCGGGGAGATCCTGGAAGTACGACCGCAGAATCCAGACCACCAGCGGCATGGTCACCAGCTGCAGCACCCAGATCATGCCGACTTTGGTGTCGAACAGGCCGATCTGGTTGTAGATCACGAAGAGCGGCACGATGACCATCAGCTCGGGAGCGAACCGGAACGACAGCATCTGGAACATCAGGTCGTTGGAGCCCCGGTACTGCCACCGGCCGGCCGCGTAGGCGGCCGGGATACCGATCACCAGCGAGACGAGGACGGCACCGCCGCAGTTGAGCAGGCTGGTCACCAGTGATGCCTTGAAATCGACGCTGGTCATCTGAGTGCCCTTCTCGGACAGCACCGTGGCGAAGTTGCTCCACGTCGGGCTGAACGAGAAGTAGGTGGTGGTCTGCTGCTCGGCGTTCTTCAGGGCCAGCATCAGCATCCAGAAGATCGGGAACAGCGAGAAGACGAACCAGAAGATCAGCGTGACGTCGGCGGCCACCGCACCGGCGGACCACCGCTTCTGTCCGGGGAGCAGTTCGGCCCGGGAGAATCGGGTTGTGGTTTGCGACATTGTCACGACTCCGCTCCGGCAGCGCGGCGCTGCGCCTTTCCGAGCACGCTGACCAGGTAGCGCGCGGTGATGAACACGATGATCCACAGCAGCAGCATGTAGGTGCTGCCGCGTGAGTAGTCGAGGTTGATGATCGAGTCCTCGAAGGCCCCGATCTGCAGGGTCCGCGTCGCCACGCCGGGTCCGCCGGCGGTGAGCACGTAGATGTGGTCGAACACCTTGAGGTTGTCCATGAACCGGAAGATCACCGCGACCAGGATGTAGGGCCACAGCATCGGCAGCATCAGTTTGCGGAACATGTAGAACCAGTTCGCGCCGTCGACCTCGGACGCCTCGAAGGGCTCTTTCGGCAGGGACCTGATCCCGGCCAGCACCAGGATCGCGACGAACGGTGTGAAGATCCAGATGTCGACCAGAATGACCGAGAACAGCGCATTGCCCGCGGACAGCCAGTCGAACGTGTTGCCCAGCCCCAGAACGTGGTTGAGGATTCCGAACTGCGGGTTGAACATCAGCTTCCAGATGACGCCGGCGATGACCGGTGCGATCATCAGCGGCAGGATGAGCACCTTCTCGAAGATCTTGCCGATGATGCTCGACCTGTTGAGCAGCAGCGCCAGTCCGACGCCCAGCACCGTCTCGATGGCGGTGGCCGCGACGGCGAACAGTGCGGTGACCTTGACGCTCTGCCAGAACACCTGGTCGCCCAGGACCGAGGCGAAGTTCTGGAACCAGACGAACTGGGGGTCGGGATTGACCGCGGCGTAGTTCAGAAAGGCGTAGTAGGCGCCGACGAAGAAGGGGTAGAGGATGCCGATGACGATCACCAGTGCCGGGATCGACAACAGGTACGGTCGCAGCTTGCGCCGCCACGCCGGCACCTCCGGCAGAGTGCTCCTGCCCGACGCCGGCGGTGGGCCGGGTTCGGTGGTGGGAGCCTTCGAAGTCTGAGTGGTCATGAGCCGGGCTCCTAGAGGTTGACCTTGGAGGTATTGGTCTTGGCGAGGCTGCGCAGCCGGGTCGTCGCGTCGTCACCGCCGTAGATGTCCTGCAGGGCGACCGCCCAGTTCTGCGTGGTGTCGAAGAACTTCTTCTGCGGGGTGAACTGGATCTTCGACTCTCCGATGACGGTTTCGAACGCCTCCAGGTAGCCGTACTGGTCGGCAGCGACGCGCTTGAACGTGGTGTCGAACACCGACTGCCGCACCGGGTCTGCGTACTGACCGCCCTCGACCGCCTTGTTCATCGACTCCTTCCCGGTGGCCCACTGGATGAACAGCCACGCCGGAAGCTTGTTGCGGGAGTTGGCGCTCATCGCCCAGCTCCACGTCCACAGGTTGGTCTTGTAGTTGCCGTCCGGACCCGCCGGACCGGCGTACCAGGCGATGTTGCCGGCTTCCCTACTGGCTCCGGGTTTGTTCTTGGGGTAGGTGGCGCTGTCGGCGTCGAAGACCATCATCGCCTTGCCGTCACCCAGATCACCTGTGGCATTGGGATAGTCGTACGTCGTCCACGATGTCGGACCCGCCTCGTGCTGCATGGTGATCCACTTCTGGGTGAAGTCGATCGCCGCGTCGCTGTCCATCTCGGCGACCAGTTCCGAACCGTTCCAGGTGTAGTCCACCGCCCCCTGACGGGTGTACTGGGTCATGAAGCCGGGATGGATGGTGGCCCAGGACTTCGATCCTCGGGTGGAGATGCCGTACTGATTGGCCGACCGGTCGGTGAGGTCGACGGCGAGCTGGATGAAGTCGTCGAGGTTGTCGGGCAGCTTGGTGATGCCCTTCTCGTCGAAGACACGCTTGTTGTAGGCGACCACATTGTTCTCGAAACCCCAGGGAATGGCCCATTGACCACCCGTGCCCAACGGGTTGCCCAGGGTGAAGTCCCATCGGGTGGAGGTGCGCAGGCCCTCGAAGATGTCCTCGAAGTCGTACTCGGCGTTGGTCGCCGAGCTGTTGCGCAGCCACGGGTCGAGGTCCTCGACCCAGCCCGGAGGGCCGTACTGCCAGATGAAGTACGCGCCCAGCATGAAGGCGTCGTGCTTGCCCGAACCACCGGCAAGTTCGGTGTTCAGCTTGGTGAAGTAGTCGGCCTCCGGCACCAGATCGACGTTGACGTTGATGCCGGTGAGTTCGGTGAACTCCTGCAGCAGCGGCTGATACGACAGCTGGTAGGGGTGCGGGGTCTGCAGGATGCTGATCGTCGAGCCGGCGGCCTTGCGCCAGTCGAAGCCACCGGTGACGGCACCGGCGCCGTTGGGCTGGCTGGCTCGGCCACCGACGCCGCACGAACTCAGTACCGGTGCGCTGGCGGCGGCGGCCCCGGCCACGCCGAGCGCAGTGAGCATCTGCCGGCGCGACAACTGCGGTCCGCGGGCAGAGCGAGAGGTGAATCCCATGAATGAAGCCCTTCGATTACGCCGGAATCAGGGAAACCTTGACCGACTCCCGGCCGCTGGCCACCAGATCCAGACCCTGTTGGAAGTCGACCAGGGGAAGTTGATGGGTGCAGATGCGATCCATCGGAAGCAGGCCGGACTCGATCATCTTGATCGCCGCCGGCCAGCAGTACGGGCCCAGATGCGCGCCCAGGACGTCGAGCTCCTTGTCGTCGCTGATGATGCTCCAGTCCACCGAGACATCGCTGCCGAAGACGCCGTACTCCACATATCGTCCGAGTTTGCGTAAGAGGTTGAGCCCCTGCGGAACTGCCGACGGGTGCCCGGTGCCCTCGAGGTAGACGTCGGCACCGTAGCCGCCAGTGAGCTCCTTGACGAGCGACTCGGCATCGTGTTCGGCGATGTTGACGGTGATGTCGGCGCCGCACGCCTTGGCGAGTTCGAGTTTTTGCGGCTCCATGTCCAGGGCGATCACGTGCATGGGATTCTTGGCCCGGGCACCGGCGACCATGCCGAGTCCGATCGGTCCGCAGCCCGCGACGACCACGGTGTCCTCGAAGGTGATCTGTGCGCGCTCCACGGCGTGCAGCGAGCACGACAGCGGCTCGGCGAAGGCGGCGTGATGTGGTGCGACATCTCGGGAGATTTTGTGCACCAGCGCTTCTGCGGGGTAGACCATGTAGCTGGCCATGGCACCCGGCGTGCGCCGCTTGAAGCCGTAGAGGTCGTGCGGCTGGCACATGTGGTATTGGCCGCGCTTGCAGAATCGGCATTCCCAGCACGGCACGATCTGCTCTGACACCACCCGGTCACCCACTGCGATGCCCCACCGCTGCGCAGCCTCGTCGTCGAGTTCGACCACGGTGCCGGCGAACTCGTGGCCGGGAATGACCATCGTCTCGGCCCAGGCCGGACGGTTCTCGTCCCCCCAGAATTTCGCCGCGCCGTGGTAGCACTTCAGATCGCTGGCGCAGATGCCGACGGCGTCCACTTTGACCAGGGCCTCACCGGGGCCCCGTTGGGGTACGGCGACCTCTTCGAGGCGGTAGTCCTTGGGCCCGTGGCAGACCACAGCCTGCATCTTCTCCGGGATCTGAGCGGCCATCGCGAGTTCCTCTCCTTGTGTCCGGGGTCACAGTAACCGAGGCCGTGCACAACTGTCCAGAACATCTGTTCAGCAATATTCTTTTCAGCGCAGATGTTCAATGTCATAATCGCGTCATGCCACGGCCGGCCCGATCCAGCCCCTCATCGGCCAAAACGCCGGGACCGTCCGCTGACGCGGACTTCGGCCACTTCCCGCCGACACTGCTCTACGCCGCCGCCCGGCTGTACTACGAGGACGACGGCACCCAGGCCGAGATCGCGCAGCAGCTCGGAACGAGCAGGGCGACCGTGAGCAGACTGCTGGCCGAGGCCAAGCGGCAGGGCATCGTCCGCATCGAGGTGGTGCCCCCCGCGGACGCCCAACCGACGGAACTCGCCGTACGACTCGCGCGGGCACTCAACCTGCACTCCGTCTACCTGTCACAGCCTCTCCCCGGCCCCGGTCCCGGCCGCTCCGTGATCGACGTGATGGGGCGCGCACTGGCGCCTGCGGCGGGGCGGGCACTCAGCGAGGCCGGGCTGCTGCCCGGCGACGTTCTGTTGGTCTCGTCGGGACGCACGGTCTATGAGCTTGCACAGCACGAACTGACACCTCTGCCGGGTGTCGTGGTCGCACCGACCGTCGGCGGCAACGACCAGCCGGACGGGTGGTATCAGACCAACGAGATCACCCGACTCGTGGCGCACAGCGTCGGCGGCCGTGCGAATTACCTTTTCGCACCAGCACTTCCGGGGCCCGCCCTCTACGATTCGCTACTGGACGACCCCAGTATTCAACGCGTGCTGCATCAGTGGCCGACGGCACGCTGCGCGCTGATGGGAGTCGGCGCGCCACCGCTGGCCCGCACCGACATTCCGCAGTTCGTGCCCACCGGATCCGGCTCGCTGCGGTTCGCGGTGGGCGATGTGTGCTCCCGCTTCTACGACCGCGACGGCGAGCCCGTGCAGTTCGACGGCATGGAGAGGTTGATCGCCATCGAACTCGCTGCGCTCAAACACATTCCAGTGACCATCGCGGTCGCGGTCGGCCGGGAGAAGGTCGAGTCCATCGCCGCCGGGGCGCGCGGCGGCTACTTCAACCGCCTCGTGACCGACCCGGCGACCGCCGAGGCGCTCTTGGAGGCCGGCAACATCGCTTCATCGCAGGAGGTTTCATGACAACGGCCGCAACGGATCCCAGGTATGCGGGGGCGATGCGCCTGGATGGCAGACGGGCGTTGATCACCGGTGCCGGCAAGGGCATCGGCGCCGACATCGCCCGCGCGCTCGCCTCCGCGGGCGCGGACCTGGTGCTCAGCGGCCGCGACTCCGACGAACTGGCGCGGGCCGCCCACACGCTACGTGATGAGTTCGGTGTTCGAACCTACGCGGCCGCAGTCGATCTGGCTCACCCTGACGGCCCAGACGAACTCGCCCGGGTGGCGTCCGACCAGTGGGGCGGACTCGACATCCTGATCAACAACGCGGGCGTCTCCTACCCGGAGGCCGTCGTCGACACCCGCGCCGAGACATTCGATGCGACGCTGGCCGTCAATCTGCGCGCACCGGCGCTGCTTGCGGCCCGGGTGGGCGCCCAGATGGTCGCGCAGGGGTCCGGCGGTGCGATCGTCACAGTGGCATCCGCGGCGGCTCTAGCACCGCTGCCCGAGCACTACGCCTACTGCGCATCCAAGGCCGGACTGGTGATGGCCACCAAGGTCCTGGCGCAAGAGCTCGGACCCCACGGCATCCGCGCGAACTCGGTGTGCCCGACGGTGGTACTCACCGAGATGGGGCAGCGGGTCTGGGGCGAGCAGACCAAGGCGGCACCGATGCTCGCCCGTATCCCGCTGGGCCGCTTCGCCGTTCCCCGCGAGGTCTCCGACGTCGTGGTGTGGCTGTGCTCAGACGCCGCGACCATGGTCAACGGCGCCGACATCCCGATCGACGGCGGATACACCATGGGCTGAGTCAGCCGATGTCGGCCAACCGGTGCACCTGCTCACGGGTGGCGGGATAGAGCTGCGCCCACGTGCCGAACAGATCGTCGTACATCGCCCTGTTGGCCTCATCGGGTGTGATCTCCCGTGCGACCCTGGCCCAATCGGTGTCGGGTGCCACCAGGCCTGCGCCGATGGCGGCCAGAAGCGCATCCCCGTAGCTGGCGCCGATCGCCTGTTCGGGCACCAGCTGCGTACGACCCGTGATGTCGCTGATCGCCTGCGCCCACACCGGGCTCTTGATGCCGCCGCCCACCGCGACGGTGCGCGTCGCCCGGTGTGCGTCATCGAACCGATCGAGGATCTGGCGGATACCGAACGCGATACCTTCGTACGCCGCGCGGAACAGGTGGCCGCGGCCGTGCCGCAACTCAAGGCCGGCCAGCACCCCGCGGGCGCGCGGATCGAACACCGGGGTGCGCTCCCCCGCCAGGTAGGGAAGCATCAGGAGCCCTTCGCTACCCGCCGGAACATTCAGCGCCTCGGCGGTCAACTCGTCGAACGACGGACCGCCGGTGAGGTTTTGGAGCCAGCCGATCAATGTCCCGGCGGTCGACGTGCCCGCCGCCAGCGCAAGGCTGCCAGGCTCCACCCCCGCGGTGGTCCACAGCGCCGGGTCGCTGTGATACTCGTCGATCACCTGAACCAGGAACATCGTCGAGCCGTACATCAGCATCTGGTCACCGGGTCTGCGCACGCCGACAGAGAACGCCTCGGAAAACGCGTCGACGGTCCCGGCCGCCACCGGCAACCCGGCGGGTAGTCCGGTCTCGGCGGCTGCGGCGGCTGAGACCGCACCGATGATGTCGCTCGGCCAGACCAGTTCGGGAAGGGGCAGGGATCCGCAGATCCGGTCGGTCCACTCCCTGTTCCAGGTGAACTCCCGGGTGAGGTAGAGCGGATCGCACTGGCTGGCGGTGTGGTGGTCCATCACGTAGGAACCGGTGAGCTTCGCCGCGATATAGGAATTGGAGCCGTACCAGCGGGCCGCGCGGTCGAACACCTCGGGTTCATGTCGGCGCACCCACTCGATCTTGGGTCCCACCGCTTGACTGGACAGCAGCGTGCCCGCCTGGTCAAGAATGTTCTGTTCGCCGAATTCCTCGGTGAGCGATTCGATTTCGGCGTGCGCCCGGGTGTCGATCCCGTACAGGATCGCCGGTCGCAGCGGCCGCGCGTCGGCATCGCAGAGAACCAGGCACGGTCCGACGCCGCTGACGCACATCGCTGCCAGCCGCGCGTGAGGGGGAATCTCGGCCGTCAGCGCTGCGCTGATAGCACACACCTCGCGCCACCACACCGCGTCGGCATCCACCTCCGCCCAACCGGGGCGCGGCAGATCGATGGCGTGTGCGATGGTCTCCGACGCGAGGACGTTTCCCGCCGTGTCGACCAGCACGCCCTTGGTGCTGCCCGTTCCCATGTCGATTCCGAGCAGCAGGTCCACCCCACAACCCTACGATGCCGCCACCGCCTCGCCCACGCGTTCGGGCCGATCGGGTCAGGCGAGCGACTGCACCCACGAGTGGTGCAGCGCCGCGTAGTGACCGCCGTCGCGGGCGGTCAGCTCGTCGGGGGAGCCGTCCTCGACGATGCGGCCGTGCTCGAGCACGAGCACGCGATCGGCGATCTGCACCGTCGACAAGCGGTGGGCGATGACCACCGCGGTGCGGTCGGCCAACACGGTCTCCAGGGCGCGCTGCACGAGCCGCTCACTGGGAATGTCGAGCGAGGACGTCGCCTCGTCCAGGATCAGCACCGCCGGGTCCGCCAGGAACGCCCGGGCGAACGCGACAAGCTGGCGTTGTCCCGCCGACAGCCGACCACCGCGCTTGGCGACGTCGGTGTCGTAGCCTTCCGGCAAGGACTCGATGAAACCATGCGCACCAACGGCTTCGGCAGCTTCCCGGACCTGCTCGTCGGTGGCGTCCGGCCTACCGAACCGGATGTTGTCGGCCACCGTGCCGCCGAACATGAAGTTCTCCTGCGTCACCATCACCACGTGGCGGCGCAACTCCGCCTGCGCGACCGAACGCAGGTCGACGCCGTCGACAGACACCGTGCCCGCGACCGGATCGTAGAAGCGGGTGAGCAGCTTCGCGATCGTCGTCTTGCCCGCACCGGTGGTGCCGACCAGGGCCACAGTCTGTCCGGCCGGTATCTCCAAATCCAGGCCCGGTAGCACCGTCCGGCCCGACACGTATTCGAATCGGACGCCGCGGAACGCGATCTCACCGCGAACGTCGCCCATCGGGACGGGTTCGGCCGGGTCACCGATGCCGGGCTTCTCGGCCAGCACGCCCGCCAGCTTCTCCAGCGCCGACGACGCGGACTGGAAGGTGTTGAAGAACTGCGAGATCTCCTGCATCGGTTCGAAGAACATCCGCAGGTACAGCAGGAACGCCGCCAGCGTCCCGATCGTCATCTCGCCGTGCAGCACCCGGTAGCCGCCGTAGAGCAACACCACGCCCGTGGTGAGGTTGCCGACCAGCTTCACGCCGGGCATGAAGACCGCCAGAAGCTTGAAGGTCTTCTCGTTGATCACCCGGTAGCGGTCGGCGATGTCCTCGAAGATCTCCTGATTGCGTGGTTCACGGCGGTACGCCTGCACCGCCTTGATGCCGGTCATCGTCTCGACGAACTGCACGATCACCAGGGCCGAGATCTCGCGGACCTCGCGGTAGATCTTCGACGATTCGCGATGGAACCACCACACCAGCAGCACCAGGAGGGGAAACGCCACCAGGCACATCAGGCCGAGCTTGACGTCGAGTACCACCAGCAGCACCGAGGTGCCGACCAGCGTGAGCACCGCGGTGATCAGGCTGTCGAAGCCGGTCTCCAGCATGTCCTGGATGGCCTCGACGTCGTTGGTCGAGCGGCTCACCACCCGCCCCGAGGTGTAGCGGTCGTGGAACGCGATGTCGAGACGGCCGAAGTGGCGGAAGACCCGCCTGCGCAATTCACGCAGGACTTTCTGTCCGATGCGACCCGACCTGCGCAGGAAGAACATCCGGCTGGTGGCCTGCACCGCCACCACACCACACAGCGCCGCCACCACGAGCAGCAGCGTGCGGGCGGGCTCGCCCGCCAACAGCGGCGGGATCCCGTCGTCGATGCCTTTCTGCACCAGCAGCGGAACAGAGAGGCGCGCAACGTTTTCCACCACCACGACGACGGCGAGGAGCGCGACAGCCCAGCGGTACGGGCGCAGCAGCGAGATCAGCAGCGCGCGTGCCTCCCGCCGCCGCGGCACCGATTCGTCGATCGGCAGGTCGGCGTTCTCGTCGAACTTTCCCCGCCAGTCGGGCTGAGCACTCGTCACAGGCTCCTCCCCTCCAGAATGTCGTGGTCCAGCCGCGTGCGCTCCTGCTGTTCGTCCCAGTCGCACTCGCGCTCGGAGCCGTCGTCGAGTTCGTCGTCGGCTGCCAGCAGGTACCGGTACTGCGGAACCTCTGCCAGCAATTCGGCGTGGGTCCCGACGTGGGTGATGGTGCCGTTCTGCAGCAGCGCAACCCTGTCGGCCAGCAGCACCGTCGACGCGCGATGGGCGACCACGATGCCGGTCACCTCGTGCAGGATGCGGCGCAGCGCCTCCTCGACCACCGCCTCGGTGTGCACGTCCAGCGCGGACAGCGTGTCGTCGAGCACCAGGATCCTCGGCCCGGCCAGGATCGCCCGCGCCAGTGAAAGCCGTTGCCGCTGACCGCCGGACAGGCTCATACCCTGCTCGCCGATCCGGGTGTCCAGACCGAACGGCAGGTCGTAGGCGAACTGTGCGGCGGCGACCTCGATGGCCTGGTGCAACTCGGCCTCTGTCGCGTTCGGCCGGCCCAGCTTGAGGTTCTCCGCCACCGACATGGAGAACAGGGTCGGGTCCTCGAAGGCGGTCGCCACGGCTTCGCGCAGTGCGTCCAGCGACAGCTCGCGGATGTCCTGGGCGTCGATGCGGATCTCACCCTCGCTGACGTCGTACAGGCGCGACAGCAACCCGACGAGCACCGACTTCCCCGATCCCGTCGCACCGACAAGAGCCAGCGTCTCGCCGGGTTCGACGGTGACGTCGACGTGGCGGAGCACCCACTCTTCGCTGTCAGGGAACCGGAACCCGACGTCGACCAGTTCGAGGCGACCGCCCCGCGGTGTCTGGTCCCGGGGCCCGTCGGTGATCTCCCGCGGCGCGTCGAAGATCTCGGCGATGCGGTTGGCCGCGGTGAACGACTCCTGAGTCATCGACAGCAGGAAGCCCAGCGACGCGATGGGCCACACCAGCGACAGCATCATGGTGATGAACGCGACCAGAGTGCCCATGGTGACGGAGCCGTGGCCCGCCGCGTAGGCACCGAAGCCCAGCACGATGATCAGGGTGAGGTTGGGGATGACCTCGAGCAGAGTCCAGAATTTCGCGGACACCGAGACGCGACTGACCTGCGTGTCGTACAGCCCGGTCAATTGGTCGTCGAACCGCTGGTAGACGTAGTCCTCACGCCCGAACGACTTGACCACCCGCAGACCGAGGGCGGCCTCCTCGACGTGGGTGGCGACGTGACCGGCCTGATCCTGCGCCAGCCGGGACAACCGGGTGTACTCCTGCTGGAAGTGCAGCACGGTGAGCGTGATGGGGACGATCGACACCAGCACCACGACGCCGAGTGGCCAGTACATCGCCAGCAGGATCGCCGTGACGACGGTGATCTGCAGGACGTTGAGCATCAGGAAGATCAGGCCGAACGACATGAACCGGCGAATGGTGCTGAGGTCGTTCATGATTCGCGACAGCAATTGACCTGATTGCCAACGGCCGTGGAACGACATCGGCAGGATCTGCAGCCGCGCGTAGAGCTGTTTGCGAATGTCGGCCTCCACACCCATGGTGGCGCGCGCGACCAGCCAGCGGCGGATGAACCACAGCACCGCCTCGGTGATGCCCACCCCCAGGGCCGCGGCGCCGACCAGCCACAGGCCCTGTTGATCCTGGTGCCGCACCGGCCCGTCGATCACGGCCTTCGTCATCAGCGGAATGGAGATGGTGGCGACCAGACTGGCCAGCGCGACCACGATCATGACGGTCCACCGTCCGCGGTAGGGCAGCAGGTAGGGCAGCATCCGCCACAGATCGGAGCTGGGCTTCACCCGCTTCGGGCGCGGCGCGATCGCGGGCGCCGCGTGCAGGGTGTCGTGTCGGGAGTCAGCCACTTAGAACATCTTCCCATTGCGGGCAAGCGGTTAACGTCCTCGCCGCGGAGGTGCCGAACTGGGTGCGGTACAGCTCGGCGTAGCGCCCGCCACGCGCGAGCAGTTCGTCATGGTTGCCCCGCTCGACGATGCGTCCGTCCTCGACCACGAGGATGACGTCCGCGGCCCGCACGGTCGAGAGCCGGTGGGCGATGACGATCGACGTGCGCCCCTCCAGCGCCTCGGCGAGCGCTTGCTGCACGGCGGCCTCCGACTCGGAGTCCAGGGATGCCGTCGCCTCGTCGAGGATGACGACACGCGGCGAGGCCAGCAGCACCCGCGCGATCGTCAGGCGTTGCCGCTGCCCGCCGGAGAGCCGGTAGCCGCGCTCCCCCACCACCGTGTCGAGCCCGTCGGGCATCGCCGCGACGACGTCGTCGAGCCGGGCACGGCGCAGCGCCTCCCAGAGTTCGGCGTCGGGGGCGTCCGGGGCGGCCAGCGCGAGGTTCGACCGGATCGACTCGTGGAACAGGTGGCCGTCCTGGGTGACCATGCCCACGGTGGCCTTCACCGAGGCAGCGGTCGCGTCACGCAGGTCGACACCGTTGAGCCGGACGGCCCCGGAATCCACGTCGTAGAGGCGGGCGAGCAGCGCCGCGATGGTCGACTTGCCGGCCCCCGAGGTTCCGACCAGGGCGATCACCTGACCGGGGGCCGCGGTGAACGAGATGCCGTGCAGCACTTCTTCCCCGCCGCGATGGTCGAGTTCGGCGACTTCTTCCAGCGACGCCAGCGTCACCTGGTCGGCGGCCGGATAGGAGAAGCGGACCGCGTCGAACTCGACTTCGACGCCGCGATCGTCGCTGCGATCGTCCGCGCGTCGGCCGGGAATCGCGACCGCACCCGGGCGTTCCCGGATCAGCGGCACCAGATCCAGCACCTCGAACACCCGCTCGAAGCTGACCAGAGCCGTCGCGATCTCGACGCGCGCGTTGGCCAGCGCGGTCAACGGTGCATAGAGCCTGGTCAGCAGCAGCGCCAGCGACACGATCTCGCCCGCATCCAGGTGCCCCCCGATCGCCAATGCCCCGCCCAGGCCGTACACCAGCGCCAGCGCCAGCGCCGACATCAGCGTCAGCGAGTTCATGAACGTCGCCTGCAGCATCGCGGTCCGGACGCCGATGTCACGGACCCGACCGGCCCGCACCCCGAACTCGCGGGATTCTGCGGCGGTGTCGCCGAACAGCTTCACCAAGGTCGCGCCGGGCGCCGAGAAGCGCTCGGTCATCTGTGTGTTCATCGTCGCGTTGTGGGCCGCCGCCTCGCGGGACAGCCGCGCCATCGCGGCACCGATGCGGCGCGCCGGGAGCACGAACAGCGGAAGCATGGCCAGCGCGGCCAGCGTGATCTGCCACGAGATGCTGAGCATGACCGCGAGCGTCAGCGTGAGGGTGACGAGGTTGGCCACGATGCCGGACAGCGTGTCGGAGAATGCGCGCTGGGCACCCATCACGTCGTTGCCCAACCGGCTGACCAGGGCGCCTGTGCGAGTACGGGTGAAGAACGCGACCGGCATCTTCTGCACGTGGTCGAACACCGCCGTGCGCAGATCGAGGATCAGGCCCTCGCCGATGTTCGACGACAGCCACCTGGTGAGCAGCGACACGGCGGCCTCACCCACGGCGACCGCTGCGATCACCGCCGCGAGAACGACGACCGTGCCCGCGCTACCGCGACCGGTGATCTCGTTGACCACCCGGCCGGCCAGCAGCGGTGTCGCGACCGTCAATGACGCGCCGACCACGCTGACCACGACGAACACCGCCAACCGGCGGTGGTGCCGCGCCGCGAACCGCCAGATCCTGTGGAGCAGGCGCCGGTCGGCGAGCGAGTGCAGGTCTCCACCGCGCGCATGGGTCTGCCGGTATAGCGACTGCCGGGCGACCGTTTCCAAACTCATGTTTTCACCGTAGGACCTCAACAAATATTGAGGTCAAAGCCTTCCCCGGCGAATCCGGTGCACAGCCTCCCACTGGGGGGTGGCTTCATCGGGCAAGATTGCGGGCATGGACAGTGGTGCGGGTTCACCCCGGGTGCTCGTGGTCGATGACGATCCCGACGTCCTCGCCTCCCTGGAGCGCGGACTGCGCCTGTCCGGGTTCGACGTCTTCACCGCGGTCGACGGCGCCGAGGCGCTTCGCAGCGCCACCGAAACCCGCCCGGATGCGATCGTGCTCGACATCAACATGCCCGTTCTCGACGGGGTGTCGGTGGTGACGGCACTGCGCGCGATGGACAACGACGTCCCGGTCTGCGTGCTCTCGGCCCGGTCGTCTGTCGACGACCGCGTCGCCGGTCTGGAGGCCGGCGCCGACGACTATCTGGTGAAGCCGTTCGTGCTGGCCGAGCTGGTGGCGCGGGTGAAGGCACTGCTGCGCAGGCGTGGGTCCACGGCGACCTTCTCGTCGGAGACCATCACCGTCGGCCCGTTGGAGGTCGACATCCCCGGGCGGCGGGCCCGGGTGGACGGCTCCGATGTCGACCTGACGAAACGCGAGTTCGATCTGCTGGCCGTGCTCGCCGAGCACAAGACCGCGGTGCTGTCGCGGGCGCAGCTCCTCGAGTTGGTGTGGGGCTACGACTTCGCCGCCGACACCAACGTCGTCGACGTGTTCATCGGATACCTGCGGCGCAAGCTCGAAGCCAACGGCGCGCCGCGCCTGCTGCACACCGTTCGGGGCGTGGGATTCGTCCTCAGGCAGCAGTAGATGTCGTGATGAGCGCTTGCGCGAAGAACAGACAACCGTGATCGCGCTGTCCCGCATCTTCCGTCGCACGCCGTCGCTGCGCACGCGGGTGGCGTTCGCCACCGCGATCGCGGCTGCGATCGTCGTGGGCATCGTCGGCGCCGTGGTGTGGGTGGGGATCACCAACGATCGCAAGGAACGGCTGGACCGCCGCCTCGACGAAGCGGCGGGCTTCGCCATCCCGTTCCTGCCCCGCGGCCTCGACGAGATCCCGATGTCGCCCAACGACCAGGACGCCGTCATCACCGTGCGCCGGGACGGTCAGGTGACGTCGAACTCCAACGTCGTACTGCCCGAGCTGGAACCGGGCTACGCCGACACCTATGTCGACGGCATCCGGTATCGGGTCCGTACGGTGCAGCTGTCTACCCCGGAACCGATGTCGGTGGCCGTCGGCGCCACCTACGACGCGACGATCGCCGACACCAACAACCTGCACCGCCGGGTGCTGATCATCTGCACGCTGGCCGTCGGGGCGGCGACGTTCGGTGGGTGGCTCCTCGCGGCGTTCGCGGTGCGGCCGTTCAAGCGGCTGGCCCAGCAGACCCGCCAGATCGACGCCGGCGACGAGGCGCCCGACATCGACATCCGCGGCGCGACGGAGGCGGTCGAGATCGCCGACGCGATCAAGGGACTGTTGGAAAGGGTGTGGGAGGAGCAGGGCCGCACGAAGGCGGCGCTGACGTCGGCCCGCGATTTCGCGTCGGTGTCGGCGCACGAGCTGCGCACCCCGCTGACCGCGATGCGTACCAACGTCGAGGTGCTCGCGACGCTCGACCTGGCCGAGGACCAGCGCAAGGAAGTCGTCAACGATGTGATCCGCACCCAGTCCCGGATCGAGGCCACGCTCGGCGCGCTGGAGCGGCTGGCCCAGGGCGAGTTGTCCACCGAGGACGACCACGTGCCGGTGGACATCACCGAGCTGCTCGACCGCGCCGCACACGACGCGATGCGCGTCTACCCCGACCTCGAAGTGTCCCTGGTGCCGGCCCCGACCGTGATCATCGTCGGGCTGCCCGCCGGGCTGCGCCTTGCGGTGGACAACGCGATCGCCAACGCCGTCAAGCACGGTCGTGCCACCCGCGTACAGCTGTCGGCGGTCAGCTCCCGCGACGGGGTCGAGATCGCGATCGACGATGACGGGGTCGGCGTTCCCGAGGCGGAACGCAAGGTCGTGTTCGACCGATTCTCACGCGGGTCGACAGCGTCGCGCACCGGTTCCGGGCTCGGGCTGGCCCTGGTTGCCCAGCAAGCCGAATTGCACGGCGGCACCGCATCTTTGGAGTCGAGCCCGCTGGGCGGCGCACGTCTGCTGCTGCGCCTGCCCGGCCCGCGCTGACCCCGCCGAAGGTCAGCGGGTCGCGAGCAGATCGATGACGAAGATGAGGGTCTTGCCCGAGAGGCGATGCCCGCCGCCCGCGGGACCGTAGGCCTGCTCCGGCGGGATCGTCAGCTTGCGTCGGCCGCCGACCTTCATGCCGGGGATGCCGTCCTGCCAGCCCTGGATGAGGCCGCGCAGCGGGAACTCGATCGACTCACCGCGGTTCCAGGAGCTGTCGAACTCCTCTCCGGTGTCGTACTCGACGCCGACGTAGTGCACCTCGACGTTGGCACCGGGGACCGCCTCTGGGCCGTCGCCGACGACGATGTCCTCGGTCACCAGTTCGGTTGGCGCCGGGCCGTCTGGGAATTCGATCTCGGGTTTGGTAGCCATCTGCCCACCCTAGACGGCAGACGGATCGGCGAAATGACTGCACACTGGTATGCGTGGCTACTGATCAGGACATCCTCAAGCAAGTGAACGAACTCGTCTCCGAGGAGAAGGACCTGCGGGACAAACTCCAGCATCACGAGATCGACGAGACCGAGGAGCACCGCCGCCTCAAGGCGCTCGAGGTTCAGCTCGATCAATGCTGGGATCTGCTGCGCCAGCGGCGCGCGCTGCGCGCCAGCGGCGGCGACCCGCAGGATGCGTCGGTACGTCCCGAGAGCGAAGTCGAGGGCTATCTCGGCTGAGTTACTGAGAGCCGTCGGGCGGGCAGTTGATGGACACCGAGGCAACAGGTGGAGCCGACGTATCGATGCCGGTGACGGTGCATTGCGACAGCGGGATGTTCGACGGCTCCCCCGCCACCCAGTTGACCTGAACGTCGAAGCCCGCATTCGCCAGCTGGCGGATGGTGGCGGCAGGCGACTCGGTGCCGGCTTCAGGCAGCTGGGCGACAGCGGCGGGCGCTGTCGCCGTCGCGGCGATGACTCCTCCGCACGCCAGAACCGTTGCAAGCCAACGTGTCATAGCCCGAACCTTTCGTCATGACCATGCGGTGTGCACAAAAACACCCTGTCACACGGATGTTCGGGCGCGTCGACTTTCGGCGATCCTAGGGTGGCGGCTGCGGCCCGGGTGGCGACGGAGGCTCCACGGGCAGCGGCTTGTTCAGTGAATCGAGTTCGCGCTGCCCGAGCAGACCGCCCTCCAGACCACCGGCTCGATACGTCTCGTACAGCCGCTTGAGGTACTCGACGCCGTTGATGTCGGCGTTCTCCTGGCCCGGCGCGATACCGAACAGCTGCCCCTGACCGGGGGCCGAGGGCACGAGGTTCTGGGGCAGCAGGTACGCGTTGTTGTAAGGGTTCATGTGGATCGGCGCGGCGGGCGCCGCCCCGGGGGCCGCCGGTGCGGCATGCTGGCCCAGCACGAACTCGTTGGCCGTCTGCCCCGACAGGTCGGGCATGGCGGGTATCCCCCCGAAGATCTGCGACGGCGAGTCGCTCTGTGCCAGCGGGAACAGTGCGGTGGCCGGCGGCGGCGCGACACCTGGGCCGGGCGGCGGTACCGGGCCGGGACTCGAGATCGGCCCTAGCCCGGGGATGGATTCGAACGGTAATGGATTCGGCGGGGCGGGCGCGGGCGGAGGTGGCAGCGGCGGCTGAGCCGACGCCGTCGCGGACCCGATGAGGTAGGCACCTGCGGCGCCCACGAACGCCGTCAGCGCGAGACCGGCCCTGTGCACCACGTCAGACCGCTTTCGTCACGCCGTAATAGGCGACGATGTCGTCAGCGGCGTCGGTCGAGCTGGTCAGCACCGCGTAGGACCGCAGGAAGGACTGTCCGACACAGCCATCGACCTTGATGTGGACGTCCTTGACCGTGACGCGCGGATTGGTGCCCTCGAATGACTTCTGCGTCAGCTGGACCGTGGTGACCTCGCCCGGCTGCGGGAACACTTCGATCTGGGCCGAGACGGGGAACTGGATTCCGACGTTGTTACCCGACATGCCGAGCATGGGAGTGAAACCCGCGGAGCCGTTCAGCTTGACCACGTTGAGCGAGATACCGCAGCCGATCTGGTAGCCGACCTCGAGCGTGCCTCCACTGGTGGGAGCCGTACCCGCACCGGCCACGCTGCCCTCGAACGTGGCCGCCACCAAGTACTCTCGCGACGACAGCGCCGTGGTCAGCGGAGCGACAGCCACCTGGAACTCGTCCTTGGCCGACACGGACAGCTCCCAACCGTCGGGAGTCACGACGACTCCCGGCGGTCCCGACGGGACGGCGCCGTTCGGAATCGGCGGCGCACCGACGTCAGCGACCGGCTGGACACCGGGGGTCGGCGGCGGTGCCGGCGCCGGTTGAGCCGACGCGATCGGCGCAGGCGCCGTCCACAGCGCGGCAGCGACCATTGCGGTCGCCACTCTCACACACGTCGAACGCACGTCACACCACCTTGACCTGACCGGTGTACGTGACGATGTCCGATGTGTCGGCGGTGGAACTGGTCAACGTCGAGTACGACTGCAGGAAGGACTGGCCGACGCACCCGTCGACCCTGACTCGGAATCCGGTGACCGTCACCCGCGCCTCGTTGCCCTTGAATGTCTTCTCCCCGACCGGGACCAACGTCACGGTGCCGGGACGCAGGTTGATCTTGATCTGGTTGTTCACCGGGAACACCACCTGCCCGAGGATGTTCGCGGTGTCGAACTGCTGGTTCGCGCCGACGCTCGTGAGCACCTCGACCGGTCCGCCGATGATCCCGCAGCCGATCCGGTAGCCGACCACCAGCGAGCCGCCGGAAAGCTCGGTGCTGCCCTGGCCCGTGACGGTGCCGGTGAATGTTCCGCCGACGACATACTCGCGCGACGTCAGCGCCGTGGTCAGCGGCGCCACCGCAACCTGGGTCTCATCCTTGGCGCCCGCGGTCAACTCCCAGCCGTCCGGCGTCTTGAGATAGCCCGACTGCGCCGACGGGACCGCATCCGGCGCCGGGGCGACGGCACCGGGATCAGGCGGCGGAACGGGCTGCGCGAGCGCCACCGGAGACAGTCCCAGCGGCGCGAGTACACAGCACACTGCCGCCGCAGCGGACCAGACACGCATCGGAAAAGAGCCCTCCCCCATTGTCGATTACGCAAGAATAATCGCGGCCGTGGATTTCCGGACAGCTAACGCCCGGAGAATACTTAGGTCAACTTTCAGACACCGAAGCATTGATCGCCCGGCCACCTGCGGGTCACCGTGCGGTCATGATCCGGTGACACTGGAACCCGATCGTGTACATCCGCATTCGACGAGGGCTCGGGAGGACGTCATCACCGGTTTCCGGGTATCCACCGCGTGCGCCGCGATGTGCGCGACGGCTGCGATTTTCACGCCGAACGCTGCGGCACAACCGGCGCCGCCTGCCGAACCCTCCGGGCAGGCGGCCGCGCCGTCGGTCGAGCCGGCGCTGGTGGACGCCACGCCGGAGGCAGTCGCGGCGTGCCGGCAGTTCGCCCGTGCCCTGGATACCGCCGCGGCCAGCTATTCGGAGTTCGCCAACGTCCTCGCGATCGGCGAGACCGTCCCCGACTACACCGACCCGATCCTCACAGCGAACAACTCCTACGGGCGCGTCGGCCTACGGGAGGCGGCGAGCACCGCGCTGACCGCCTCCCGCACCCCGGGGCTGAATCCGGCGATCGCCGCCCCGATGCGCTCGTGGTCGATGGGCGCGATGAAACTCATGCTGCTGATGGGACTGCGCGCCGACGTCGACCGGTTCAACAACGCCGCCACCGAGCTCAACACCCACACCGAGGCCGCACAGATGGCGTGCGCGGAAGCGGGAACGCAGGCGTAAGGAGACGGCACACTGAGTCCATGGCTGACTCACGCGTCGATGTCGTGATCGTCGGGGGCGGGCACAACGGCCTGGTCGCAGCGGCGTACCTGGCCCAGGCGGGCCGGCGGGTGCGGGTACTGGAACGCCTCGACCACGTGGGCGGGGCGGCGGTGTCGGCCCACGCCTTCGACGGCGTCGACGCCCGGCTGTCGCGCTACTCGTATCTGGTGAGCCTGCTGCCGCGCCAGATCCTCGACGAGTTGGGGGCCCGAGTCAGGCTGGTGCGGCGCCGGTATTCGTCCTACACACCCAATCCGGCCGACGGCGGCCGCACCGGACTGCTGGTCGGGCCGGAGTCGACGTTCGCCGCGATCGGCGCCGGCGCCGACGAGGCCGGATTCCAGGATTTCTACCGGCGCGCCCGTTCGGTGACCACCCGGCTGTGGCCGACGCTGACCGAGCCGCTGCGAACCCGGTCGCAGCTCCACCGGGCCGTCGTCGCCGAGGGTGGACGCGATGCCGACACCGCATGGCGGTCGATGATCGAGCACCCCATCGGGAACGAGATCACCGCATCAGTGGCCGACGACCTGGTGCGCGGCGTCATGGCCACCGATGCGCTGATCGGGACCTTCGCCCGCATGGACGACCAGTCTCTGCTGCAGAACCGGTGCTTCCTCTACCACCTGATCGGCGGCGGAAGCGGGGACTGGGACGTGCCGATCGGCGGTATGGGTGCGGTGACCGGCGCACTGGCAGCGGCAGCAACCGGATTCGGCGCCGAAATCCTCACCGGCGCAGACGTTCACACCATCGATCCGGACGGCGAAGTACGTTACTGGCACGCCGGCGCAGAGCACCGGGTGGTGGCCGCAACCGTGCTGGCCAATGTGACGCCCGCGGCACTGGCACGCCTACTCGGCGAGGACGTCCCCGAATGCGCGCCCGGAGCGCAGATCAAAGTGAATCTGATGCTGCGCCGGCTGCCGCGGCTTCGGGACGAAACGGTCACCCCCGAACAGGCTTTCGGCGGCACCTTCCACATCAACGAGAACTACAGCCAGCTCGACGCCGCATATCGGCAAGCAGTCTCGGGTTCGGCGCCCGATCCGCTGCCGTGTGAGATCTACTGCCACACCCTGGCCGACCCGACCATCCTGTCGGAACCGTTGCGCGCCGCGGGCGCTCACACCCTGACGGTGTTCGGACTGCACACCCCGCACAGCCTGACCACGTCGGGCACGCCGGACCGGCTCCGCGACACCCTCACCTCCGCCGCCCTGACCTCGTTGAATTCAGTTCTCGCGGAACCGATTCACGATGTCATCATGGAGGATTCGGTGGGCCGGCTGTGCATCGAGGCCAAGACGACGTCGGACCTGGAGGACGCGCTGGGAATGACGAACGGCAACATCTTCCACGGTGCACTCTCGTGGCCCTTCGCCGAGGACGACGAAGAGCTGCACACACCGGCGCAGCGGTGGGGGGTCCAGACCAGACACGACCGGATCATGTTGTGCGGCTCGGGTTCCCGGCGGGGTGGCGCGGTGTCGGGAATCGGCGGACACAACGCGGCGATGGCGGTGCTGGAGGGCTAGCGGGACAGTTTGGCGACGATGGAGCCGAGCGTGGCCAGTTCGTGGTCGTCGAGCTCGGCCAGTGCATCGGGCGCGGGATCGTGAACCGCGTCGATCGCGGCGACCATTGCGTGGCCGGCGTCGGTCAGCGACACGATCTTGCAGCGCCGGTTCGACGGATCGATCTGGCGCATCACCAGTCCGCGATCTTCCAGGTCGTTGACCGCGACGGTGGCCGCCGGTGGGTCGACGGTTGCCGCGGCGGCAATCTGCTTGACCGTCAGCGGCGCTCGCCTCAACCGCTGCAGGATGCGGATCCGGCTGAACGGCAGGCCGGACTGTTCGACGACGGCCCGCTTCCAGCCGTCGCGGTTGTCGTGCACCACCGCGGCGAGCTCGTGCCACACCCGGTCTGCGAGCTCTCTATCGGACATTGGCCTCCTCCATGGGCTCCGCCGATCCCGCGATCAGCGGCGCCAGCCGCTCGGCGGAGCGAAGCCCGCGCCGGGACGTCGCGTACACACCGAGCACCAGGATCACCACACCCAGCGCGGCGCATATGAACCACAGCGGCCGCGCGGCGGTGGCGAAGTCGGTCCCACTGCCGGCCATCGCGGCACCGGCCACCGAACCACACAGCGCCACACCGATGCTCACCCCGACCTGACGGCTGGTCGAGGTCACCGCCGAGGCCGCGCCGGCCCGGTCGAGCGGCATGCCACTCACGGCCGCGTTGGTGATGGGGGCGTTGACCATCGAGAAGCCGATGCCGAAGACGGTGAAGACCACCAGCAGCTGCCACACCGGTGTCGTGGCGGTCAGGAAGGTGAGCATCGTCGCCGCCGCGGTGATCAGCACGCCGGCCACCATCAACGACGGCCGGGCGCCGAAGCGACCCACCAGGCGGCCGGACAGCGGCGAGAACACCAGCGCGCCCAGCGCGATCGGCAGGTAGATCAAGCCGGTGTGCATGGCCGAGAACCCGCGCTCGGACTGCAGATACACCGACATCATGAACAGGAAGGCACCCCAGCCGGCGAAGGCGCTGATGGCGGTGATGGTCGCCGTGGTGAACGGGATGCTGCGGAAGAATCGCAGATCCAGGAACGGGTCGTGACGGCGACTCTCGTAGCGCAGGAACGCCGCGAGTGCGAGCACCGCGACCACGGCGATGACGATGACGCGGCTGTGCGTCCAGCCCAGCACCGGCCCTTCGATGAGTGCGTAGACGATGCCGAACAGGAAGAGCACCGCCAGGGCCTGCCCGATGGGGTCGATGTTGCGCATGGTCTGCGACTTGGATTCGGGTACGAACAGCGCGGTGAGCAGAATCGCCGCCGCGCAGATCGGCAGGTTTATCCAGAACACCGATCGCCATCCGATGGAGTCGATGAGCAGTCCGCCGACGATGGGACCGAGCGACATCGAGATGCCGACGACACCGCCCCAGATACCCAGGGCGCGGGCACGTTCCACGCGTCCGGTGAAGATCTGCGAAATGATGGACAAGGCAACGGGATTGAGCATCGAGCCGCCGATGCCCTGCAGGAAGCGGGCGCCGATCAACATGTCGATGGTGGGCGCGAGGCTGCAGGCCAGCGATCCGAAGGCGAACAGGGTGAGCCCGATCTGGAAGACCCGTCGACGTCCGAAGCGGTCGCCGGTGGCGCCGGAGAGCATCAGCAGCGAGGCGAGTACCAGCGTGTAGATGTCGACGACCCACTGCATCTGGGCCGGCGACGCGGACAGATCTGTGCGGATCGCCGGGATCGCGACGTTGACGATGGTCGCGTCCATCGACACGATGAGCAGGCTCAGGCAGCAGGACACCAGAACGACGGTCTTGCGTCTGGCCGTCATCGCGTCGACGACACCTTTATTCATACAACTATTGTGAAACTACAACCGTCCGCGAGGCAAGCTCACGCACTGTGATGTTCGCTGCGCAGGTGCGGTCAGGAACGGCCGGTGATGTCGGCGTAGTCGCGCTCGGTGTAGCCGGTGTAGATCTGGCGCGGACGCCCGATCTTGTTGGGCTCGCCGTGCATCTCCCGCCAGTGCGCGATCCAGCCGGGCAGCCGCCCCAGCGCGAACAGCACCGTGAACATGCGAGTCGGGAAACCCATCGCGCGGTAGATCACGCCGGTGTAGTAGTCGACGTTCGGATAGAGCTTGCGCTCCACGAAGAAGTCGTCGGTGAGCGCAATCTCCTCGAGTTCCTTGGCGATGTCCAGCAACGGGTCGGAGACGCCGATCTTGGCCAGGATCTTGTCGGCCTGCTCCTTGACGATGCGGGCGCGTGGGTCGTAGTTCTTGTAGACCCGGTGGCCGAATCCCATCAGCTTGACGTTGTCTTCGCGGTTCTTGACCTTCTTGACGAAGGTCGCCACGTCGTCGTCCCCGTCACGGATCTTGGACAACATCTCCAGCACCGCCTGGTTGGCGCCGCCGTGCAGCGGACCCCACAGCGCGTTGATGCCGCCGGAGACCGACGTGAACAGGTTGGCCTGCGACGAGCCCACCAACCGGACCGTCGACGTCGAGCAGTTCTGCTCGTGGTCGGCGTGCAGGATGAACAGCATGTCGAGCGCGCGCACGATCTCCGGGTCGACCTCGTAGGGCTCGGCCGGCAGGCCGAACGTCATCCTCAGGAAGTTCTCGACCAGCGTCAGCGAGTTGTCCGGATACAGGAACGGCTGCCCCTCGGACTTCTTGTACGCATATGCCGCGATCGTCGGCAGCTTCGCCAGCAACCGGATGGTCGACAGCTCCACCTGACCGGGATCGAACGGATCCAGGGAGTCCTGGTAGTAGGCGCTCAGCGCGTTGACCGCGCTGGACAGCACCGGCATCGGGTGCGCGTTGCGGGGGAAGCCGTCGAAGAACCGCTTGAGGTCCTCGTGCAGCAGCGTGTGCCGCTGGATCTGAGTGGTGAACTTCTCCAGCTGATCCGCGGTGGGCAGTTCGCCGTAGATCAGCAAGTAGCTGACCTCGATGAACGTCGACTTCTCGGCCAGCTGCTCGATCGGGTAGCCCCGGTAGCGCAGGATGCCTGCATCGCCGTCGATGTAGGTGATCGCACTCTTCGTGGAGGCCGTGTTGACGAACCCTCCGTCGAAAGTCGTGTAACCGGTCTTGGCCAGCAACGAGCCGAGCGCGATACCGTCCGAGCCTTCGGTGGCTTGGACGATGTCGAGTTCGATCTCGCCGCCTGGGTAGTTCAGCGTGGCGTGCTGCCCGGCGTCGGCGTTATCGGCCACTGGGATCCCTTCGTGTCTGGGGGCTGTCGAGGAGTCACGGAGTCTGTCTACAGAAGGTAGTCCCATTCCAGCGGGGACGCCCGCGGGGGGCTGCCACATCGGTCAGACCGGCTGACCGAGCCCCGCGGTCTCGCCCGCGAAGACGGCAAATGTGTCCTCGAAGGCCGCGACGACGTCGTCGACGCCGATCCCCGCGGCCTCCGACGCGGTGTCGGCCAATTCGCGCATCGCCGTCATCAGCAAGGCACCCCACACCGCGGCGAGCAGCTTCACGCGGCGGTCGTCGAGGGTGGTTCCCATCCGCGCGGCAAGGACGGCGTCGACAGCGCTGGCACGGTATTCGACGGTCACCTGGCGCAGCGTCGCCGAGGACATCACGATGCGCAGGATTTGCAGCAACCTCTCGGCCGACAATGCGCCGGTGGTGGCCAGCTGCGTGTTCCTGGCCATCGCCACATAGGCGTGCCGCAGCGCTTCCAGTGGGCTCAGGTGCAGTGGCTGGCGGGACAGTTCCGCGGCGGCTTTCTCCAGAACTTCGTCGATGAGCGCGAGCGCGATGGCGTCCTTGGTGGCGAAGTAGCGGCTGAACGTGCGGGGCGACACGTCGGCGATGGCAGCGATCTGGTCGACGGTGGTGCCGTCGAACCCCTGCCGGTCGCACAGACCGACGGCCGCGTCGATCAGGGTGGCCCTGGTGCGGCGCTTCTTGCGCTCGCGCAAACCCAGCGCCGGCTCCCCCCTGACTTCAGCCACGAACCGGATGGTAGCCCTCCTGATCATGGTGCGGGGGCGAAAATGGCACGTGACGACAATTGTCGGGGGTCGCGATTTGTCCAGGGCAGCCGCGCCGAAACACCTCGCGACACGAGATCCCGGCGAACACTGTCCCGGTCCGATTACGGCTGCAACCGCTCGACCCGTCCATCCTGAACCCGAATACGGTTGTGCACCCTGTTCTCCCGGCCCTGCCAGAACTCGACCACCTCGGCAGCGATCAGGTATCCGCCCCAGTTCGGCGGCACCGGCACCTCGTCGTCGCCGGCGAATCGTTCGGTGACGTCGGCGAGCTGCTGCATCAGCGCCGCCCTCGACGCGATCGGACGACTCTGTTGCGACGCCCATGCCCCCAGCTGGGAGCCCCGGGGGCGCTTGCTCCAGTAATCGGCCGTCGCCTCGGCCGACACCTTGGTGACCCGGCCCCGGACGTGCACCTGCCTGCCCATCAGGTACCACGGGAACGTCGCCGACGCATACGGCTGGGCCGCCAGCTCCTCCCCCTTGTCGGAGTCGTAGTTGGTGTAGAAGGAGATGCCCGACTCGTCGACGCTCTTGCACAGCACGGTGCGGGTGACGGGACGGCCCGCTGCGTCGACGGTGCCGACCACCATCGCGTTCGGCTCCGCGACTCCGGCCTGTTGCGCGTCGGTCATCCACTGGTTGAGCAGCGCGACCCAGCCGCCGTCCAGCCAATCCGCGTCGAGATCGCTGCTGCCGTCCTTCTCCGCCGAGCCGTATTCCACGCGCATCCTTGCCAGGTGATCAGAAGTGCCCACGCGCCAAACGCTACGCCCGATGCGGGTGCAACAATCGGCGCATGACGACTGCGGTGCCGAAAGATTTCGCCCCGGGACTGGCCGGCGTGGTGGCATTCGAGACGGAGATCGCCGAGCCGGACAAGGACGGCGGCGCGCTGCGCTACCGCGGCGTCGACATCGAGGATCTGGTGGCCCAGCGGGTCACCTTCGGGGACGTCTGGGGTCTGCTGGTCGACGGCCGGTTCGGGCACGGACTGCCGCCCGCCGAACCCTTCCCCCTGCCCATCCACAGCGGCGACGTGCGTGTGGACGTCCAGGCCGGCCTGGCGATGCTCGCCCCGATCTGGGGATACGCACCGCTGCTGGACATCGACGACGACACCGCGCGCGACCAGCTGGCCCGCGCGTCGGTGATGGCGCTGTCCTACGTCGCGCAGTCCGCGCGCGGCATCTACCAGCCGGCTGTGCCGCAACGCACCGTCGACGGATGCGACACCGTGACTGCACGATTCATGACCCGGTGGAAAGGCGACCCGGATCCGCGCCACGTCGAGGCGATCGACGCCTACTGGGTGAGCGCCGCCGAGCACGGCATGAACGCGTCGACTTTCACCGCACGGGTCATCGCATCGACGGGCGCCGACGTCGCCGCCGCGCTGTCCGGGGCGATCGGCGCGATGAGCGGACCGCTGCACGGTGGCGCCCCGGCGCGGGTGATCCCGATGATCGAAGAGGCCGAGCAGACCGGTGACGCGCGCGCCGTGGTCAAAGGCATCCTCGACCGCAACGAGAAGCTCATGGGCTTCGGGCACCGGGTCTACCGCGCCGAAGATCCGCGCGCCAAGGTGCTGCGGGCCACCGCCGAGCGTCTGGGCGCCCCGCGTTACGAGGTGGCGGCGGCTCTGGAGCAGGCGGCGCTGGCCGAGTTGCGGGAGCGCAGGCCCGACCGGGCGATCGAGACCAACGTCGAGTTCTGGGCCGCGGTGATCCTCGATTTCGCCGAGGTGCCGCCGACGATGATGCCCGCGATGTTCACCTGCGGGCGCACCGCGGGCTGGTGCGCGCACATCCTGGAGCAGAAGCGGCTGGGCAAGCTCGTCCGCCCCTCGGCGATCTACGTCGGCCCCTCCCCGCGCAGCCCCGAGTCGGTCGAGGGCTGGGATCTCCTGACCCGCGAATGACCGTGACCGGGCAGCGTGCGGTGTTCGCTTCGGCGGCACGCAGTTTCGCGGCCCTGGTGCGACAGATCCCGGGCGACGCGTGGGATGGCCCCGGCCTGGGCGACTGGACCGTGCGCGACCTCGTCGGTCATACCTCGCGCTCGCTGATCACGGTGAGCACGTACCTCAAGACGACTGCGCCGCACGAGGACGTGGTGAGCGCCGCCGACTACTACGCGCAGATGCACGAGTACTCGGCGAGCCTGGGCGCGGCCGCCATCGTCGAACGCGGCCGCCAGGCCGGACGCGACCTGGGTGCGGATCCCGCCGCGGCGATCGACGACCTGGTGCAGAAGGTGCTGGCCGAGGTCGACGCGGTCGACGACCCGCTGATCGAGGTGATCGGCGGGCTCGGCATCCGGCTGAGCAGCTACCTGCCGACCCGGACCTTCGAGTTCGCGGTGCACAGCCTGGACATCGCCCGCGCCGTCGGCGCCGACGTCGTGCCGCCCGCTGATGTGCTCGCCGACGCCGCAGCGCTGACGGCCCGGATCGGGGTCGCGCTGGGTCACGGGCCGACGGTGCTGCTGGCATTGACCGGACGCGCGGAGCTGCCGTCGGCGTTCTCCGTGGTCTGAGGCCGGGCGGCGCCGCCGCGATGATTTTTCCGGCGACGGTGAGTCTGCATCGACGTCCCGACACTCATCCCCCGGAGGTACCAGAGCGATGACCCGACCCGATGAAGCCAATACGCCCATGCTGGTGCCGCACCTCGTCGTCGACGACGCCGCGGCGGCACTCGACTTCTACGCCAAGGCCTTCGGCGCCGAGGAGATGGTGCGCCTACCCGGCCCCGGCGGCAAGGTGATGCACGCCTGCACGCGGATCAACGGTTCCCTGGTGTTCCTCAACGACGACTTCCCCGAGTTCAACGACGGCAAGTCGAGCACCCCGCCCGCTCTCGGTGGTGCGTCGGTGACCATCCATCTGCAGGGCCCAGATGTCGACGGCCGGTTCCAGCGGGCGCTCGATGCCGGCGCCACGGTGGTCAATCCCCTGGAGGACCAGTTCTGGGGTGACCGCTACGGCGTCGTCAGGGATCCGTTCGGCCATCACTGGTCCTTGGCGGAGACCGTCAAGGAGGTCGACATGAACGAGGTGCTGGCACAGATGAACAGCGACAGCCCCGCCTAGCCCGGCAGGTACTGCTGCAGCAGCGCTACGGGCAGACCGTTCGTGGTCGTGATCCCGCTCAGCGCGGCGATGCTCGCCGGTTTCGGGATGCGTTCGAGTTCGGGGGTGTCCGGGTCGGAGGCGTACAGGCCGAACTGCAGCTCGTAGCCTTCCGACCATTCCAGGTTGTCGACGAACGACCAGTAGGTGTAGCCGCGGATGTCTGTCCCGTGGGCGACCATGTCCTGCACCACTGCCACGTGGTTGACGATGTAGGACGGCCGTTTCGAGTCGTCGTCGTCGGCGATCCCGTTCTCGGTGACCCACAACGGTTTTCCGTACGACGCCGCGATCTCGAGGACCTCCCGGAACCCGCCGGGGTCCGTGGGCTGGTTGAAGTCGCTGCACGTCGACTCGTCCGGTGAGCACCGGATCGGGAACCCGCGCAGGAACGGGAAGCCGGGCAGCAGGGCGACGCCGAAGCCCACCATCGGTTGCGAGCCGTAGTACTGGACCCCGAGGAAGTCGACCTTGCCGACCATGTCCGGGTGGATCTCGTCGGCGGTCTTCACACCGTCGAAATCGGCGTCGACCCAGCCGTCGATCACGGCGTTGGGGAACCACTTGTTGTAGTAGTGATTCCACGCGTCGGCAGCCTGCACATCGAGTTCGTTGACGGGATTGGCCGGCCGGGCGGGGATCATGTTGTGGGTGAACCCGACGAACGCGGCCGGGCCGCCCGCGGTGGCGGCGGTGGTGTCCCACGCGTGGATGGCGTCGTAGGCGGCGACGTGACCGATGGCCTGGTTGACCAGGAACGTCGACGCCAGGTCCGGACGGATCACGCCGGGCGGCCAGTTGGGCACCACCCACGGGATGGCGAGGAACTCGGTCAGCACCGGCGAGAAGGGCTCGTTGACGGTCGCCCAGTTGTCCACCTGGTCGCCGTACTTCCATGCGACGTAGGCGGCGTACTTCTCGAACTCTTCGGCCGTCCCCGACGACAACCATCCCGCGGCGGGCGCGGGCAGCCCGAGCTGGATCAGCGGCCTGGCGGTGATGGGGTCATGCACCCACACCGGAAGCGTGAAATGGTTGACGGTGACGAACGGGTCAAGGCCGTGTTGGCGCAGCGCGGCGAACACCGCGCGGTAGTGGTCGACGGCCGCGTGGTCGGCCAGCGCGTCGAGCGCCTCGAGGTCTGCCATGCTGAGAGTGCCGCCCTCGTCGGAGATATCGACTGCGGCAGTGGAGTTCGGGAAGATGCGGCTCCACTCGATGCCCATCCGGAAGGTGTTCATCCCCAGCTCGTCCCGCGCCAGCCCCGCGTCGCTCTCGTAGGCAAGGTACGCCCCCGGACCGTCTTCGGGCACCCCCTTGACCAGTCCGAGGAGCTGGTTCAGCGGGTCGTGCACCCAGCGGTACCAGTCCGACCGGGTGTCCACCGGAACACCGGGACCGCCTTCGGCTTGGAATCCGGAATGGGCCACGCCCCAGCGGAAGTCGTCGGGCAGCGACAGGTCGATCCCCTCGACGGGGGTGACGGTGACGGTCACGGTGCGGGTGATGCCGTGCCCGCCGCCGGGATTGAGGAAGCTGCCGATGATCGGGATGAATCGGAGCCAACCGAACAGGCCGTGCACGTGCAACCCCGCCTGCTCGTCGCTGACGGCGACGGTGAACGTGTCGGTGCCGCCGACCGCAGCCATCGCGTTCATCGGCCGGTAGACGAAGCCACCGTCGGCGTCCACCTCGACGGTGCCCCCGTTGTGCGGTCTGCCGATCACCGTGTAGGTCAGGGCATCTCCGTCACTGTCTTCGACCCCGACGTTGCCGGTGATCCTGACCTCCCCGTCGAAAAGGCTCTGCGTGTAGGGCAGCGGGTTCGTGACCACAGTCGGGGTGTTGTTGAACAGTTCCCGGCGCACCCAGGCCAGCAGTCCCCACGCCGACGGATCGGCCGGCGGCGCGGGTGCACCGGCAGCGAACGGATGAAACAGCGCGTCGATAACGCTGGTCGCCAGATCCACCACGTACGTCACCGCGCTGCGCAGATCGAATGCGGTGGGCCAAGGCCGCCACGACGGCACTTCCGGCGGCGTGATCGTGGTGGTGACGAGATTCGGTGACGGTTCCGGAGCGTCCCGCCGGAGCGCGGCGGTGTCGTCATCGTCGTTCGGGTCTGCGGGAGCAGACCCTGCGGGCGGGTCGACGGACTCGGCAGGCACGGACTCCGCGGTCGTCTGTCGGACGGGCTCGGTGACGGCGACCGGAGCGGCATCGCGAGAAGCGACGTTTCGCCGTTTGGTGGAGACGTCGGCAACGTCCTCGACGGTGTCCTCGGCGGTGTCGCCGGCAACGTCCTCGTCGGCAACGTCGTCGGCTACGTCCGCGTCCTCCGCGTCCTCCGCGTCGACGTCGTCGCCCGCGTCGTCCGAGTCGTCGGTGGCGTCGCCTGCGTCGTCGACGTCGTCGCCGCCCGGGTCGGCGATCTCGTCGGCCGGACTTTGGGACTCGGGTGTCTCCGCTGTCTCGGCGCTCGGCGTCTCGGATGCCGAGTCCTCGGATGCCCATGCCACCCCGGACCCGGTGAACACTGCAGCCCCGACGCCGAAAGCCACTGCCAGGCCGCCGACGCGGCCGACGAACTGCCCAGAATTCATTTTCCCTGCATACCGCCGCCACGCGACAACGGCCGGAGTTTGGCCAAACTTCGCCGCATTGCGCACCCATTCGGTGTGTTTGCGCGATGGCGCCACTACCGGGCGGTGATAATTGCCGGGCTGCACCGCGACCGCGGGCACCAGATGCGAGGTCAACTGTGCTCTGGCTTCTCCAAATCCCGGCGCCGATACTCGGCTTCCTCTGGGTGGCGATCATCGTCGGGGCGTCGGTCGGCGGGCTGATCCTGTTCCGCAGGGCGGTATCGCACACCCGGCTGGAGAACGCGAACGCGGTCTCCGGCACGGTGTTCCAGCTCGCGGGCGTGCTCTACGCAGTTCTCGTCGCGTTCGTGGTGGTGGTCGTCTGGGAGCAGTTCAGTGACGCCGAGGATGCCAGCGGGTTGGAGGCCACCGCTGTCGCGGACCTGCTTCGAGACTCGGCGGCACTCCCGCCGGAATCGCGCGCGGCGGTCGAACGGACCCTGACCGCCTACACGCGGACAGTGGTCGATGTCGAGTTCCCGAAGATGCACCGCGGCGAGTCGGTCGTCGAACAGTCCGCCGAACTGGGCGCCGTGTGGGAGACGTATCTGTCGATCCAACCCGAGACCCGCAACGAGATCGCGTTCTTCGACCACGCCATCGTCCGGCTCAATGACTTAAGCGCAGCCCGCAAGATGCGGGTGACCACCGGCGACGTCTCGGTCCCCGGCGAACTCTGGGTCCTCCTCGTCGGGGGCGGCGGAGTGATGATGGCGTTCACGTTCCTGTTCGGCACCCGAGACCTGGTGGTGCACAGCCTGGCGGTAGGCCTGACCTCGGCCCTGCTGGCGTTCGTCCTGTACCTGATCTTCGCGCTGGAGCACCCCTACGTCGGCGATCTGTCCGTGGAACCCACGGCGTTCGTCAACGTCCTTCGTGATTGGGGCGGCTAGCGGATCACCGACGCAGGCCCGCCAGCAGTCGCTGATGCACCGGCGGGCGGGCAGCGCCCGCCGCGGCGTCCACCATCTCCGGCACCGCGGTGAACTTGACGCGCGGGCGATCGTCGCCCGCGCGAGCGACCTCCGCGTCGTCGATGGCCCGCCAGCCGTCGGCGTCGATCATGGCAGGCTGCCTGCCCCGCACGAACCGCTGCAACGCCGATGTCTTGTGTGCAGGGTCGGCGAGCAGACCCTCGTTGTAGTCGGCCACCAGGTTGTGCACCGTCTCGGCGGCACATGACTTGTTGGTGCCGATGAATCCGGTCGGGCCGCGTTTGATCCACCCGGCCACGTAGCTGCCCCGCTGCGGCGCACCGGCATCGATGACCCGGCCGCCGTCGTTCGGCACCACGGCTGCCGCCTCGTCGAACGGAAGCCCGCGAATCGGCTTGCCGCGGTACCCGATCGACGTCAGCACCAGACCTGCGGGGACACCGACCACGTCATCGGCGCCGGCCGAGGTGAACTCGACCCCGGTGACCCGCGACTCCCCCACCACGCGGCGCGGGGTGAGGTGGTACGCCAGCCGGATGCGGGGTCGCGTGATCGGGGTTCCCGCATCACCGAGCTTGGACAGGATCTCCAGCTTGTTGCGTGTCAGCGCGTCGGTCGATTCGGCAAGATCAGCGAGCACGCGTTCTTTATCGACGGGGTTCAGCACGACCTCGCACGCCGACGTCAGCCCGATCAACTCGGGCAAGGTGAACGCAGAGGCTGCCGGCCCCCGACGCGCGGCAATCACCACTTCCTGCACCCGCGAGTCGCGCAGTGCGTCCAGCGCGTGATCGGCGATATCGGTGTGCGCCAACACATCCGGATCGGTCGTCAGAATCCGCGCCACGTCTAGCGCCACGTTGCCGTTGCCGATGATGACGACGCGCTCACCGCTGAGGTCCACGCTCAGGTCGGCGAAGTCCGGATGCCCGTTGTACCAGGCGACGACCTCGGTGGCGGTCGCGGTGCCGGGCAGGCCGATGCCATCGATGTCGAGACGGCGGTCGTCGGGAGCGCCCACGGCATACAGCACGGCATGGTGGTGTGCGAGCAACTCGTCGTGCGTGATGTCTGTGCCGATGTCGACGTTGAGATAGAACCCGAAACCCGGCAGCCCGACGATACGGTCGAACAGAGCGGTCACCTGTTTGGTCTTCTGATGATCCGGTGCGACGCCCGCGCGCACCAAACCATAAGGCGTGGGCAGCTTCTCGAAGACGTTCACCCGGACGCCCGGCTGGGTGAGCAGTTCGTCGGCGGCGTACATCGCCGCCGGGCCCGAGCCGACGATCGCCACCGTCAGCGGGCCGCCCCGTCGCGTGTGCACCAGCGGCGCGTCCAGTACCGGCGCCAGCTTCGACGTCGGCGGGAGTTTGCCTTCCCGCTTCGGATAGAACGCGGCGTTGAGTTCGACGAACGGCAGCTGCTCGGGTTCCAGCCGCGAGTCCGCGCTGATGGCCCCGACCGGACAGGCCGACACGCACGCCCCGCAGTCGACACACGCATCGGGATCGATGTAGAGCATCTCGGCGGTCGCAAAACCCGGCTCGTCCGGCGAGGGGTGGATGCAGTTCACCGGGCACGCGTAGACACATGACCCGTCGCTGCAGCACGACTGGGTGATCACATGGGGCATGAGAAACCTCGGTGGGCCATCCGGTTACGCAACCGGCGCCAGGTGCTGGCGTTGCGGCTCGCTGCGGTAGCGGCTGGCCTTGCCGTCGATCCGGCAGAGCCGCCAGATCAGCTTGGCGACCGGGTTCGCCAGCCCGGTTTCCTCGGCCAGCATCCGGACGTCACCGAACATGTCGCGCAGCATCTTTCGCGACTCGGGCGACTTGAAGAAGATCTCCTTGCGCACCGAGCGGGGGATGTCGAACTCTTTCCAGAAGGCGCGCGGCGGCACGATGATGGCCGAGCACAGCACCCGCATGACGACCGGCACGTAGAGCGACAGCCAGAACCGCTTGCGGCGCGGCAGGGCGGGCACCCGCTTGCGCAGATACTCATGCGCGAACGAGATGTGGCGCGCCTCCTCGGCGACGTGGATGGCCATCACCCGCTCCATGATCGGATGCAGCGACTTGCCCTCGCGGAGCACGTTCTTCTGTGTGTGGTCGATCGGCTCCTCGCCGGCGAGGATGCCGAACCAGAACGGGATCGGCATGGGACCGGCGACGAGCGGGATCATCGGTTGCACCCACTTGAGCAGTCGGGGCATACCGGGCACGTCGGCACCGATGCGGTTGACCATCTCCTGGAACATCAGCGTGTGGTTGCATTCCTCCACGGCCTCGTGCAGGCAGTACCGGTACTCGGGTGAGCCGTTGGGCGTCCAGAACGCGTATTCCATCAGGCCGCGGATCAGGATCGACTCGAAATGGAGGCCGACCTTGGCGACGTTGGCTTGACGCCACATCCCGATCTCGATCTGGCGCTCCACGGGCTGCGACCGGTACCACTCGTGCTTGCCGATCGGATCGGTCGCGGGCAGGATCCAGCGCTCGTCGTTCGGGGTGACGGCGAACTCGGGCGAATCCCAGTCGATGTCGGTGAAGGGGTTGAAATTGCGCCGCACCGAGCCTTCGGACAACGTGGTGAGGGTGTTGACGTACTCGACGTCGTCGAGGACGTCCATGTTCTTGCGCCACCGCCGGATGACGCGCGTACGTGCTTCCTTGACAGCCATTCGAGACCTCCTATGAGGTTTACATTCGTCCGCTGGTTGTCCAAACACAGTACCCACGGTCCCAGGAATTAACCAGGCCCTTTCCGAGGTTGTGGGTCAGGCGGGTTATCCACATCACATGTGAGGCACACCACACTGCGGTGCGGTGGACGGGGCGCGGAAGGCCCAGACGACTCACGTGCCGCACCAGTCCGGATTCCGCCCGCAGGGCCCACGCTCGCCGGGCGGGTCTCCGGAACTACGCTTGGGACCATGGCCGAGAGCCCCTTCCCCACCATTCCCGCCGATATCAAGCCCGCCGACGGACGTTTCGGCTGCGGGCCCTCCAAAGTGCGGCCGGAACAACTGCAGGCGCTGGCCGCCGGCGGCCACCTGTTCGGAACGTCGCACCGTCAGGCGCCGGTGAAGAATCTCGTCGGCCGCGTCCGCGACGGGTTGCGCCAGCTGTTCTCCCTGCCTGACGGCTACGAGGTGATTCTCGGCAACGGAGGGTCGACCGCGTTCTGGGACGCCGCCGCGTTCGGGCTGATCGAGGAACGCTCCCTGCACCTGACCTACGGCGAGTTCAGCGCCAAGTTCGCCTCCGCCGTGGCGAAGAATCCGTTCGTGGGCGACCCGGTGGTCATCAAGGCCGACGCGGGCAGCGCCCCTGAGCCGGTGTCCGATCCGTCCGTCGACCTGATCGCGTGGGCGCACAACGAGACCTCGACGGGCGTCGCGCTCCCGGTCCAGCGACCGCAGGGGTCCGGCGATGCGCTGATCGCCATCGATGCCACGTCCGCTGCCGGCGGGCTGCCGGTGACCATCACCGACGCCGACGTGTACTACTTCGCGCCTCAGAAGAACTTCGCCGGCGACGGCGGCCTGTGGATCGCACTGATGTCGCCGGCCGCGCTCGCGCGCGTCGAAGCGATCGCCGCGGGCGGACGCTGGGTTCCCGAGTTCCTGTCCCTGCCGATCGCGATCGACAACAGCGTGAAGAACCAGACCTACAACACGCCGGCGATCGCCACGTTGATCCTGCTCGCCGAGCAACTCGACTGGCTCAACGGCAACGGCGGCCTGGACTGGGCCGTGAAGCGCACCGCCGACTCGTCGTCGCGGCTCTACTCGTGGGCCGACGCCTCCTCCTACGCCACCCCGTTCGTCACGGATCCGGCGCTGCGCTCGCAGGTCGTCGGCACGGTCGATTTCTCCGATGAGGTGGACGCGGCCGCCGTCGCCAAGATCCTGCGGGCCAACGGCATCGTCGACACCGAGCCGTACCGCAAGCTCGGGCGCAACCAGCTGCGCGTCGGCATGTTCCCGGCCGTCGAACCCGACGACGTCAGCGCCTTGACGGCGTGCGTCGACTGGGTTGTCGAGCGTTTGTGACCCGCTGCAGCGTGTCACCCGGGTTACGGGACGATAACGCCGTAGGGTGACCCGAATATCGGGCATCGCTCCAGCCCGGAGGAGGTCGCAATGCGGGAACTCAGAGTCGTCGGACTCGACATCGACGGCAGACGCATCATCTGCGAATCAGGTGACTCGGGCGAGAAGTTCGTCCTTCGCTCCGACGACCGACTCAAGGCCGCGCTGCGCGGCGACCAGGCCATCTCCAATCAAATGGCGATCGATGTCGAGGTGAACATGCTGCGTCCCAAGGACATTCAGTCGAAGATCCGGGCGGGCGCATCCGTCGAGCAGGTCGCCGCGGCCTCCGGCGCCGACATCGCCCGCGTCGAGCGCTTTGCCCACCCCGTACTGCTGGAGCGGGCCCGCGCCGCCGAGCTGGCCACCGCCGCACATCCCGTGCTCGCCGACGGCCCGTCGGTGCTCACCCTGCTGGAGACGGTGACGACAGCACTCGTCGCGCGCGGGCTGGACCCGGACGCGAACTGGGACGCGTGGCGCAACGAAGACGGTCGCTGGACGGTGCAGCTGGCGTGGCGGGCAGGCCTGTCCGACAACGTCGCGCACTTCCGCTATGCGCCCGGCGCCCACGGCGGCACCGTCACCGCCTTCGACGAGGCCGCCGCCGAGTTGATCGACCCGAACTTCGCACGCACGCTGCGCCCCCTGGCGCCGGTCGCACAGCTGGCTCTCGAGGACATCGAACCGGTGGTCGCGCCCGAGCCCGAGCCTGAGCAGGTCGTCGAGACGCCCGAACCGGAGCCGGCGGTCAAGGCGCCGCGCCCCCGGAAGGGCCGCCCCGCCGTGCCGGCATGGGAGGACGTCCTGCTGGGCGTGCGGTCCAGTGGCGGTCAGCGCTAGCCGTCGTTCGAGAGTCGCCGCCGACCGCGCGACCGGATGACGCCGGTCATCCCGCGACAGATATGACGATCAGCGCGATCCACGCGCCGGCCACTCCCACCCCGGAGCCCAGCACGAACCAGCGCCACACCGGTACGGTGCGCCATCCCCAGACAGTGGGCGCCAGCCCGCCGACGGCAACGAGGTTGAGCCCGGCTGCCAGCAGCGGATGCACCCGCATGAGCCCGATGCTGAGCACCACGATGGCCGCAGCGATCACCGCGGCGACGAACGCTGCCACCGTCAGGCCGGCGGCCCATGGCGTCTCGTCGCTCACCGGCCGAGCCTATCCCGCTCGTAGAACGCCAGAGCCGCAGCTGTCGCGACGTTGAGCGAGTCCGTGCCGCGCGACATCGGGATCCGCACCCGGACGTCGGCGGACCGCATGGTGTGCTCCTGAAGACCCGGCCCCTCCGCGCCGACGAGGATGGCCAACCGCTGCCCGGACAACTCCGTCATCGCTTCGGCGAGTGTCTGGGCCGCCGGATCGGGTGTCATGGCGAGAATCTGAAACCCCTTGTCCTGCAACACTTTGAGATCTGCAGGCCAGTGCTCTGCCTTGGCGAACGGCACCAACAGCGCATGCCCCATCGACACCCGCACGGCCCGCCGATACAGGGGGTCGGCGCAACCGCTGCCGAAGATCACCGCGTCCACACCCAACCCGGCGGCGTTGCGGAAGACCGACCCGAGGTTCTCGTGGTCGTTGACTCCTTCGAGGACGGCGACGGTGCGGGCCCCGTCGATCACCTGGGCGATCGTGAGCTCAGCGGCCCGCGACGCCGACGCGAGCACCCCGCGGTTGAGGTGGAAGCCGACGGCCGCGGCCATGACCTCGGCGCTCGCTCGATAGAAGGGCGCATCGAGCGCGTCGAGGTCGCCGCCCAACTCGATGAGTCGCCGTTCGGTTCCCAACAGTGCACGCGGGACGAACCGGGACGCCAGCATGCGCTGCACCACCAGCACGCCCTCGGCGATCACCAGCCCCTTGCCGCTGGGCAGGTCCGGTCGGCGGTCGACACTGTTGAGGTCGCGGAAGTCGTCGAGCCGGGGATCGTCGGGGTCGTCGATGTCGACGACGACGGGCCCCTCGACATCGTCAGGCACGTCGTGTTTCGGCGCGACGGACGGCTGGCACAGCGGTAGAGACTACCCACCGCCGCGTCGAGATCGTTAGGTTGGACGCGATGAATCCCGACGCCGAACCGCAACCGCCTCCGCTGCCTGCAGCACTGCTCGCACCGTGGCCGGTCATCGTGGTCATCACCTGCGGCTGGGTGATCGCCACGGTGCTGGCATTCACCGTCGGCACGCTGCACGAGTGGCGGCCCGTCACCGTGGCGGGCCTCGGTGTCGGAGTTCTTGGCACATCTATTTTTCTGTGGCAACGTCACGCCGTGCGGCATGGCCGCCGCGGCGCCCAACGCGGCCTGACCTGAAGGAGAAGCTATGGCAGCGCCCGTATTACAGGCCGAGATCGACATCAATGCACCGGTGGCCAAGGTGTGGGAGCTGGTGTCCGACCTCAGCAATATGCCGCAGTGGAGTCCGCAGTGCCGGCTGATGAAGCCGATCGGGCAGATGCGTCAGGGCGCCCGCACTGTGAACGTCAACCGGCGTGGGCGGCTGTTCTGGCCCACCACGTGCCGCATCACCGAGTTCATCCCCGAGAAGAAGCTGGGGTTCCGGGTCAACGAGAACCACACCGTCTGGACCTATGAACTGGAACCGACCGAGGCGGGCACCCGGCTGATCGAGACGCGGCACGCGGAGAACGGCACCACCGCGCTGTCGAACTTCCTGGTCGGCAACTTCATGGGTGGCGTCCCGACCTTCGAGCAGGAGCTGATCGAGGGCATGAACGCGTCGCTGACGCGGATCAAGGCCACCGCCGAGCGCTAGCTAGCTCTCGGCGGGTTCGACCATGTCGAGCACGCCGTCGTCGTACGGGTCGAACAGCGGCGACCCGGTGCCTGCCGGCGCCGGAGTGTCCGAGTGCGCGCCGCAGCCGAACTCGGCATCCACGACGTGTCCGTCGGAGGCGTACTCGTTGGCACACACCCCGAACATCACACCGAGCGCTCCGCCGAGCGGCACGTAGTAGCCGCAGTCCCGGCATGACCGTCGCGTCCCTTTGGCCATCGCCGAGCCGGGGCCGTACTCACCGTCGTGCCAGCGTTGCGCGGCGTCTTTGCGGCCCCACAGGCTGAGTACCTGGCGGCGGCCCAGCCCGACCTCCGCAGCCACCTCGTCGATCTGAGGATCGCCGGTGGCGGTATAGCCGGGGGCCAGCCGGGGGTCGTCGGACGGCGGGGAGAGAAGGTCGCCGGGGCCGAGGTCGCCGGGACGCACCCGCTCTTCCCAGGGCACCCACTTGGGTGCGAGCAGGGCGGTGGGCCCGGGAACGAGGACGACTTCGCTGATGGTCGCGTGCGCGGCCCCCGGCCAGGCGGCGACGACGACGGCCCACTGCCAGCCGCGGTAGCCGGGCAGCTCAGCCAGGAAGCGGTGGGTGGCCGCGGTGGGATCTTCGAAGCTCGCGCCGAGATACTCCCCGACGGTGTCCTCGCCGCTGTACTCCGCGATCGCGGCGCGGGCATCGCCGACGGCGCCCAACAGCACCGCCTCCAGGGCAGGGGTCATCTCCGTGGTCTCCGGCGCCGACACCGTCTCGTCCGGCTCGTGACCCGAGACCGAGTGCTGGTGGTCAGGTTCGGTCATGCTCTCCATCGCCTCCATTATTGCCTGAACGAGGCAAGGTATAGCCACACCGGTCGCCTGCGCGACCACTGTCGACCCTATGGGGGACAATCAAACCGTGACCGGATCTCGGCGTGACCCCCGGGACCCTGACGATCAGCAGGGTGGACGCTACTATCCGCCACGCCCACCTGCCGGGGAACACCCGGGGATGGCCAACTACCCCAGCGACCCGCGAATGAGTCCTGGTCATCGCGGTCCCGGGCGCCCGGGACCGTCACAGCACAGTGCCAATCGATGGCTGCCGCCCCTGGACGACAGTGCGCGCCACCGCGGGCGCTCCTTCGATCCTCCGCCCGGCCACGGTGCAGGCGACGGCGAGAAGGTCACCGTGACCCGCGCCGCTGCACAGCGCAGCCGCGAAATGGGTTCGAAGATGTACGGCTTGGTGCACCGGGCTGCCACCGCCGACGGTGCCGACAAGTCGGGGTTGACAGCCCTGACGTGGCCGGTGGTCGCGAACTTCGCCGTGGACGCCGCCATGGCCGTCGCCCTGGCGAACACATTGTTCTTCGCGGCCGCCAGCGGGGAGAGCAAGAGCAAGGTCGCGCTGTACCTGCTGATCACCATCGCGCCGTTCGCCGTCATCGCTCCGCTGATCGGACCCGCGCTGGACCGGCTCCAGCACGGCAGGCGCGTCGCGCTGGCCACCTCGTTCGCACTGCGCACCGTGCTGGCCGTGGTGCTCATCGCCAACTTCGACAGTGCCACCGGAAGTTTCCCGTCGTGGGTGCTCTACCCGTGTGCCCTCGGCATGATGGTCCTGTCCAAATCGTTCTCGGTGCTGCGCAGCGCCGTGACGCCGCGGGTGCTGCCCCCGACGATCGACCTGGTCCGGGTGAACTCGCGGCTGACCACGTTCGGTCTGCTGGGCGGCACGGTCATCGGTGGAGGCATCGCGGCCGGCGCGGAATGGGGCTTCCAGCTGTTCCAGATGCCGGGGGCGCTGTACGTCGTGGTCGCCGTCACCGTCATCGGCGCCGTCCTGGCGATGCGCATCCCGAAGTGGGTCGAGGTCACCGAGGGTGAGGTCCCGACGACGCTGAGCTACCACAGTCAGGACCACGAACCGGGCCACGAACCGCAACGGACGTCGTCGAAAGCCCGTCAGCCGCTGGGGCGCAACATCATCACCTCGCTCTGGGGCAACTGCACCGTCAAGGTGATGGTCGGATTCCTCTTCCTCTACCCGGCGTTCGTCGCCAAAGCCCATGACGCCAGCGGCTGGGAACAGCTGCGGATCCTCGGGATGATCGGCGCCGCGGCGGCCGTCGGAAACTTCGCAGGCAATTTCACTGCCGCGCGCCTCTCGCTCGGACATCCGGCCCGGTTGGTGGTGCGCTGCGCCTTCGCGGTCACGGCCGCGGCCCTGGCGACCGCTCTGACAGGGAACCTGTTGGTGGCGGCGGCCGCGACACTCGTCACCTCCGGCGCCAGTGCCATCGCCAAGGCATCGCTGGATGCGTCGCTGCAGGACGACCTGCCCGAGGAATCGCGAGCTTCGGCCTTCGGGCGCTCGGAATCCCTGTTGCAGCTGGCGTGGGTGGCCGGTGGGGCCACCGGGGTGCTGATCTACACCGAGCTCTATGCGGGCTTCACGACGATCACCGCGATCCTGATCCTCGGACTGGCGCAGACGGTGCTGAGCTATCGTGGCGAGTCGCTGGTGCCGGGGTTGGGTGGCAACCGTCCGGTCCTCGCGGAACAGGAAGGCGTACGGACGGATGCGGCGGTGACCCGAGAGTGAAACGTGCGGTCGCTGTTCTCGTGGCGGTGGCGCTGCTGTCGTCGGTTGCCACCGGTGTGCTGGTGTGGCGCCTGACGCGCGATCACGCGCCACAACTTCCGCAGATCTCCGCGTACTCACAAGGCCATCTGGCGCGGGTGGGCCCGTACCGGTTCTGCCAGGTCTTCAATCCGACCGACTGCGTCATCCCGGCCGATCAGGGCGAGTTGCCGGTGACCGGCCGTCACCCCGTCCAACTGTCGGTCCCCCACCAGATCGCCAAGGCGCCGTGGGTGCTGCTGCGCACTTACGAAGACGACGACGTCGTCGAATTCATCCCGCCCGACACCAAGCTGGCGGTGACGATCCCCACCGTGGACCCGCAGCGGGGGCGGCTCACCGGCATCGTGGTCCAACTGCCGACGTGGGTGCGCGACGAGGCGGGCAACGAGTTCCCGGTGCCCCATGCCGAATGGTCGGTCGAAACGGTCTGGAGCTGACCGCCGCGTCTAACCCGCCGAGTGGCCTTCGGGTACCCGCTCGCCCGCGGGCGTCGGACCCGGCGGTGTCCCGTCACCGAACGGCCTGCCACCCAAGGCTTCTCGACCGTGCGGAGACAACCAGCTCGCCAGATCGGGACCCTTGGGCACCACCCCGGTGGGGTTGATGTCGGAGTGGACGATGTAGTAGTGCTGCTTGATCTGGACGAAGTCGGTGGTGTCACCGAAGCCCGGAGTCTGAAACAGATCCCTGGCGTAGGCCCACAGCACCGGCATCTCTGACAGCTTGCTGCGATTGGTCTTGAAGTGCCCGTGATAGACCGGATCGAAGCGAGCCAGCGTCGTGAACAGCCGCACATCTGCCTCGGTGATGGTGTCGCCCACCAGGAACCTGCGTTCGGACAGTCGGTCGGACAGCCAGTCCAGTGCGGTGAACAACCGGTCGTAGGCCTTGTCGTACGCGCGTTGCGAGCCCGCGAACCCGCAGCGGTAGACACCGTTGTTGACCTCGGTGTAGACGCGCTGGGCGACCTCGTCGATCTCGTCGCGATGCTCCTCCGGATACAACTGCGGTGCACCGTCGCGGTGGTAGGCAGTCCACTCGGTGGAGAAGTCCAGCGTGATCTGCGCGAAGTCGTTGGTCACCACCTGGCCCGTCGGCACGTCGACGATCGCCGGGACCGTCACCCCCTTGGGGTAATCCGGCACGCGTTTGTTGTAGGCGTCCCGCAGGTAATGAATGCCCAGCACCGGGTCGACACCGTCGGGGTCGAGGTCGAAGGTCCAGCTGCGCTCATCGTGGGTGGGCCCGCAGAAGCCAATGGAGAGAACGGGTTCCAGCCCAAGGAGCCGGCGCACGATAATCGTGCGGTTGGCCCACGGGCATGCCCTGGCAACCACGAGCCGGTAGCGGTCCGGCTCGACGGGATAGCCGTCGCGGCCGTCGGCGGTGATCCGGGTGGTGATGTAGTCGGTGTCCCGGTTGAAATCGCCGCCAGAGTCGGACGCGCTCGCCACATAGGTCATGGATCTAGTCATACCCCGTACGAAACTGAAGTTGAACGCGAGATTGTGCGCCGCTCTCACGCACAGCCTCAGTTTCGACGATGGAACCGGAAACGCCGGTGCCGCGTCCTATCGACGTGCACCCTTTCGTCGGCACCGAAGCGGTGACCGCCGGAGCTCTCAACCGGTATCAGCTGGCCACCCGGTTCGAACAGGTGCATCGCAACGTCTATGTGCCACAGGGGCTGCAGCTCACTGCCGTCGACAAGGCGCAGGCGGCGTGGTTGTGGTCGGGTCGGCGCGCCACGGTGGTGGGAACGTCGGCGGCGGCGTTGCATGGTTCACGGTGGATCGATGCCCATCTACCCGCGGAGCTGAACCAGCCCAGTCAGCACAAGACCCCGGGCATCGTGTTACACCACGACACGCTCTCCGCCGACAACATCGTCACCGTGGGCGGAATCGCGGTGACCAGCCCGGCGAGAACGGCATTCGACATGGGCAGGCGGCACGGACTGACCGTCGCAGTAATCCGATTGGACGCACTTATGCGGGCCACCGGGGTGACGGCCGACGAGGTGAGAGCACTCGCCGCGAATCACCGCGGCGCGCGGGGGGTGGTGCAGTTGCGGAAGGCTGTCGAGCTGGCCGACCCGGGCGCCGAGTCACCGCAGGAGACCCGCGTCCGGCTCGTGCTGACCCACGCCGGGTTGCCGCCAGAGCGCACCCAGATCGACGTGTTCGACCGGGACGGCTACCACGTCGGTCGCCTGGACATGGGCTGGCGCGTCTGGAAGGTCGGGGTGGAGTACGACGGGCAGCAACATTGGACCGATCCGGGGCAACGCAGCCGGGATATCGACCGTCAGGCGAGGCTGGAGGCGCAGGGCTGGCGCATCATTCGCGTCAGCGCCGACATGCTGCGCAGCCAACCCACCACGATCGTCGTCCGTGCCTGGCAGGCCTTGCGAGCCGCAGGTGCCGCCATGGCTCCGCCGAAGCTGAACTTGTGAGCGACTTTTCGCAGAAATCTCGCACACAAGCTCAGACTCGGCGCAGGGACTCAGGCGTCGAGCTCGCGGGCGACGGCCTTGACCACTTCGGAGACCCTGCGGGCCACCTTGCGGTCCGGGTACTTGCCCTTGCGCAATTCGGGCTGCACCGCGCTCTCCAGCAGCGTGATCATGTCCTCGACCATGCCGTGCAGCTCGTCGGGGGTGTGCTTGTGCTCGACCTGTGTGGCCTCGCGCCGGGTCTTGCTCAGGCTCGGCGGCGGGTCGATGAGCTTCACGCTCAGCGCCTGCGGACCGCGTCGACCTGCGGCCACGCCGAACTCGACTTTCTGCCCCGCCTTGAGACCTTCGACACCGGCGGGCAACGCCGAGGACCGCACGTAGACGTCCTCGCCTTCTTCCTGCGCGAGGAACCCGAAGCCCTTCTCGGTGTCGTACCACTTCACCCGGCCGGTCGGCACTGGTCTCACCTGCTGTCTGTCTGAATCCGAATAGATAAGTCTGTACCTGGTCGGGTACATAAAGTAAGCGCCCCAGTTCCGGGACGCGTCCTGGGAGATCCTACTCGGACGGCACCGCGGCCAGCATCCCCTTATGTCGGTAGGCTGCAGGTCACCGCCGGAGGAAGACGAAGCGACTGACATGCGATTGATCCTGAACGTCATCTGGTTGGTTTTCGGCGGCCTGTGGCTGGCGCTGGGCTACCTGCTCGCAGCGCTCATCTGCTTCGTCCTCATCATCACCATTCCGTTCGGATTCGCGTCGCTGCGCATCGCGGCCTACGCGTTGTGGCCCTTCGGACGCACCATCGTGGAAAAGCCAGGGCCGCGGCCGGGCGCGCTGGTCGGCAACGTCATCTGGATCATCGTCGCCGGCGTGTGGCTGGCCATCGGCCACATCACCACCGCGATCGCGATGGCCATCACGATCGTCGGCATCCCGTTGGCGCTGGCCAACCTCAAGCTGATCCCGGTGTCGCTGATGCCCCTGGGCAAGGAGATCGTGCCGGTGGATCAGGCGCACGGACGCGTCGTCGGGTCGGTCCCGTGACCGTCGTCGCGCTGGGTGTGCCGTCGGTGCATCGCCCAGTGACCTCCGCACCGTCCGACGGGCCGCTGATCGACACCTTCGGACGGGTCGCCACCGATCTTCGCGTCTCGCTCACCGACCTGTGCAATCTGCGCTGCACCTACTGCATGCCCGCCGAAGGCCTCGATTGGCTGCCCGGCGACCAGAAGCTGCACCCCGACGAGCTCGCGCGTCTGCTCCGCATCGCCGTCACCAGGCTCGGTATCACCAGCGTCAGGTTCACCGGCGGTGAGCCACTGGTGGTGCCGCATCTGGAGCAGGTGGTCGCGGCGACGGCGGCCTTGCGTCCCCGGCCGGAGATCACCTTGACCACCAACGGCGTCGGCCTGGCCAAGCGGGCTGACGCCTTGAAGCGGGCCGGGCTCGACCGCATCAACGTCTCCCTGGACACCGTCGACCCGGTTCGGTTCGCGGCCATCACGCGCAGGAACAGGCTCGAGGACGTGCTGAGCGGACTTCGTGCCGCCAAGCTCGCAGGACTGCGCCCGGTGAAGGTCAATGCCGTGCTCGACCCCGTGACCGGCCTCGACGACGCGGTGGAGCTGCTGCGGTTCTGCGTGAGCAACGAGTATCAGCTGCGGATCATCGAGCAGATGCCACTCGACGCCGACCATGCGTGGCAGCGGGACCGCGCCGTCAGCGCCGACGACATCCTGGCGACGCTTCAGCGTCACTTCACCCTGACACCCGATCCGGCGCCGCGCGGCTCGGCACCCGCCCAACTGTGGCGCGTGCACGAGGGCGACCGGGTGACCGGCCGCGTGGGGATCATCGCGTCGGTGTCACACGCGTTCTGCTCGACCTGCGACCGGAGCAGGCTGACCGCCGACGGACAGATCCGTAACTGTCTGTTCGCGCGGGACGAGACCGATCTGCGCGCGCTGCTGCGTTCCGACGCCGACGACGATGCCCTTGAGGCGGCGTGGCGCGCCGCGATGTGGGCCAAGGCTGCCGGACACGGCATCAACGACCCTGGCTTCGTCCAGCCCGATCGCCCGATGAGCGCGATCGGCGGGTGACCGTGCCGACCGACATCAGTGTCCGGGTGACAGTCCGCTACTTCGCCGCGGCACGGGCGGCGGCGGGCGCGGATTCGGAGACGGTCGACCTGCGCGCCGGGTCGACGGTCGGCGACCTCGTGAACATGCTCCGGGCGCGCGACGCGGGACTGGCCAAGGTGCTGGCCCGGTGTTCCTATCTGCGCGACGGAATTGCGGTGCGCAACGTGGCCGATGAGCTGGAGAACGCGCAGACGATTGACGTTTTGCCGCCGTTCGCCGGGGGGTAATGAGCCGGTCCACCCAGAACTATTCCGTGATTTGCGTCACATCACAGAATGATCACGGGATGGCTACGGCGAGGTTGAGCGGCATGGCACCTGCAGGAACAACAGTCCCTCCTGGTCTTTTAGAGTTTTTTTAGTATTTGCCGCCGTCGTCGACACGGCGCCCGGCAAAAGGTGACGCGGCTATGGCGAGCCATTACCGTCTGGAACAAGCCGTCGACCCCCACAACGACTGGCCCACCGCGTCACCAACTGCGCCGAACTCCATCCGTCGGTGCCGCGGGGACAACGAGACACAACCTGGATGGAGGCGGGGGACCCACTGGTCCACCGAATATAGGGAGACCTGGAATCGAGCCGATTCCTTGGGGTGAAGCCGTCATCGTTTCGATGAAGACGGCCGGGCGACCTCTCCAGCCCGAACCCGACAGCTGACCTCGCGGGCGCTTCAGAGAGGAACCACGCACGATATGAGTGGACGGCATCGTAAGCCCGCTTCATCCGCAGTAAACGTCGCCAAGATCGCTTTCACCGGCGCAGTGATCGGAGGCGGAAGCCTCGCGCTCGCCGGCCAGGCCGGCGCTGCCACCGACGGTGAATGGGATCGGGTCGCCAGCTGCGAATCCGGCGGCAACTGGGCGATCAACACCGGAAACGGCTACCACGGCGGCCTGCAGTTCTCGCCGAGCACCTGGGCAGGTCACGGAGGCGGCGAGTTCGCGCCCGCGGCCTACCTCGCCACCAAGGAAGAGCAGATCGCCGTCGCCGAGCGTGTTCTGGCGTCCCAGGGCAAGGGTGCCTGGCCGACGTGCGGCCGGCCGCTGTCCGCGGCAACGCCCCGCAACGTCGTCGCCGACCCGCCGCCCGCACCCGTGAATCCGCTGGGACTCAACGGCCTGCTGCCGCCGCCCCCACCGCCGCTCGACCCGTTCGCTCCCCCGCCTCCGCCGCCGGCCCCCGCGCCGTTCGATGCGATGGCTGCGCCCGCCCCGGCGCCACTGCCGCCTGCGCCCGAGGCTCTCCCTCCCGCCCCGCTGCCGCCGGCTCCCGTCGACCAGCTCTCGGCTCCGGCCCCCGCGCCGCTACCGCCGTCCCTCGGTCCTCTCAAGCTTCCCCCTCCGCCGGCGCCCGCACCGTTCGACGCGATGTCGGCTCCCGCACCCGTGGATCCGGCCGCCGCGCCGGCTCCACTGCCGCCCGCACCGGCGGTGGATGTCGCCAACATCGCACCCGTCGACGCGCCGCCGCCCGCCCCTGCCGATGCCCCGAGCGCGGTCGTCGCCGTGGCCAATTGGGACGCCGCTCCGGCGCCGGCACCCGGCGAGCAGCCTCAGTTGTGGTCATTGGGCCTCGACGCGCCGCTGCAGCCCGCACCGGGAACCCCCGTCCTGCCGCCGCTGCCTCCTGCACCGCCGGCGCCGGCGGCCCCCGCGGCCGCACCCAACGTCGTCGCGGCTGCGCCGGCCCCGGGCCCACTGGCACCGCTGGGTGCGGTCGACGTGCCGGCTCCGGTATTCGACGCAGCCAACCAGGCTGTCTCCGGCGAGTTCCCGATTCCTGCCGAGATGCCGCATCTGGTCAGCCCCGAGAACCTTCCGCCCGGCACGGCCGCGGCTCCTCAGGGCCCCAACCAGAGCGCGAACGTGACCTATCTCAAGGAGATCTGGCACGCGATCCAGACTCAGGAAATCTCCGGCTCGGATGCGCTGCTGGCGTTGACCCAGCGACCGCTGACGGCACAGGACAATCGTGGCGGTCCGCAGCCCATGGCACCCGTGGGTCCTGCCCCGGCCGCCCCGCCTGCTCCGGCGGCTCCGCTCGCCGCGCCGGCGCCGGGCGCACCGGTGACTCCGCTTGCCGCACCGGCTCCTGCCCCCGCACCGCTGCCGGCTCCGGTGCTGCCACCCGCCTGATTCGTCAGGCGGAGTTGACCCACTCGTCGGTGCCGTCAGCGAAGAATTGGTGCTTCCAGACCGGGAGTGACTCCTTCACGCGGTCCACCAGCCGCGCGCAGGTCTCGAACGCTGCACCGCGGTGATCGGCCGCCACCGCGGCCACCAGCGCAGCGTCGCCGATGTGCAGCGTGCCGACCCGGTGACTGACCGCGATGGCGCGTACGCCGCGACTTTCGGCTGCGACCTCGGCGACGACGTCGGCCAGCGTCTGTTCAGCGGTGGGGTGGGCGGAGTACTCGAGCCTCGTCACGTTCCGACCGCCGTCGTGGTCCCGAACGACGCCGGCGAAGGCGACGACGGCTCCGGCCGCCTGATGTGCGACCAGGTTCTCGTGTTCGGTCGAGTCGATGGGCTGGTCGGTCAGCGCGGCGCGCACGACGGCGGTCATCGCGAGTGGTCCTTGCCTTGGAGTTGGTCGAGCGCATGGTCGAGAACGTCGGCGAGCACGCCGAGACCGTCCCTGACGCCGCCGGGCGAGCCGGGCAGGTTGACGACCAGTGTGCGGCCCGCAACACCACAGATTCCGCGGGAGAGCACCGAGGTCGGCACGTGTGGAAGTCCGGCCCGCCTGATGGCGTCCGCCAGCCCGGTGAGTTCGTAGTCCAGTACCGCGGCGGTGGCGGCCGGCGTGGCGTCCGTCGGAGAGATGCCGGTCCCCCCGGAAGTGATGATGACGTCGTGGCCGGCTGCGGCGGCGGTGCGCAGCGCGGAGGCGACGGGTTCACCGTCGGCGACGACCACGGGTGCGGAGGTGCTGATGCCCCGATCGTTGAGCCAGTCGACGATGACGGGACCGCACCGGTCTTCGTACACACCGGACGACGCGCGCGTCGAGGCGATGATGACCAGGCCGGACCGCATCACCTCTGCCATGTGCCCGTCTTACCGCCTTCTTTGCGCACCACGCGGATGTCGTCGATGCGGGCCTCACGGTCGACGGCCTTGATCATGTCGTAGATGGTCAGTGCGGCAACGCTGACGGCGGTGAGCGCTTCCATCTCCACGCCCGTGCGGTCCGTCGTGCGCACGGTCGCGGTGATCGCGACTGCGCCGGGATCGTCCCCGCCGCCGACCGTGAAGTCGACGTCGACGCCGGTGATGGCCAGCGGGTGACACAGCGGAATCAGATCACTCGTGCGTTTGGCGGCCAAGATGCCGGCGATCCTGGCCGTGGCCAGCGCGTCGCCCTTGGGTAGCCCGTTGGCGGTGATCATGTCCACGACGTCGGGGCGCGTGTGCACAGAGCCCTCGGCCACCGCGACCCGCTTGGTGGCGTCCTTGGCGGTGACGTCGACCATGTGGGCGGCGCCGGTGTCGTCGAGGTGCGACAGGCCGTCCGGACGTGAGCGGCCTTCCACCTCGTGCGCCCCGCTACTTGTTGACGACAGTGGCGGACTGGATGAACGGCAGCTCTTCGGCCGGCAGCGGGAACGTCACGTCACCGAACGGCGACAGCGCACCGGTGCGATCGGAGGCCAGCTCGCTGACCGCGTGATCGTCGGGATCGCTGGTGGGCCAGCCCGGGTCGACATAGGGGATCTTCTTCTCATCAGCCACCGTGCCATTGTGGCAGGCCGATCGCCGGCTGGCGAGGTCGGGCGGCTCCTTTACGCTGGTCAGCGATGAGCTCAACCGCGAAGGGTCCAGGTGTGCCGCTGGGCGCCTGGTTGGCCGACTCAGATGACGAGCGGCTGATCACACTGCTGCGCCTGCGGCCGGATCTGACCCAGCCCCCACCGGGCAGTATCGCTGCGCTGGCGGCCCGGGCCGCGGCGCGGCAATCGGTGAAGGCCGCCACCGATGACCTGGACTTTCTCCACCTGTCCATCCTCGACGGTCTCCTCACGCTGCACGCCGAGACCACCGCGGTCACCTTCGACGAGCTGATCGAACTGTTCGGGGAACGCGCCGACGGCGCCGATGTGCGGGCGGCGGTCGACGATCTGTGCGCTCGCGCGCTGGTGTGGGGTGACGTCGCCGGTGCCGGCGCGCTGCGCGTGGTCGCCGAGGCCGCGTCGAGCCTGCCCTGGTATCCCGGGCAGGCCACCGCGGAGAGTGCCGCGCTGTCGGGCGCCGAGGTGACCGCGGCCCTCGGGGCTCTCGACGGCCCGGCGCGTGACCTGCTGGACAAGCTCCTTGAGGGGTCGCCCATCGGGCGGACCCGCGACGCGATGCCCGGCACGCCGGCCGACCGGCCGGTCCCACGCCTCCTCTCCGCGGGGCTGCTACGCAGACTCGACGACGAGACCGTCATCCTGCCGCGTCTGGTCGGTCAGCTGCTGCGCGGCGAGGCGCCGGGCCCGGTCAGTCTGTCGAAGCCCGATCCGACGGTGACGACCACCAAACCCGCCGATGCCGACGCCGTCGCGGCCGGGGCAGCCATCGATCTGCTGCGTGACGTGGAGGTCATTCTCGAAACTCTGAGCGCCACACCGGTTCCCGAGCTTCGCAACGGCGGGCTCGGGGTGCGTGAGGTCAAACGCCTGACCAAGGCCACCGGTATCGACGAACGCCGCCTCGGCGTGCTCCTGGAGGTCACGGCGTCGGCCGCGTTGATCGCGCCCGGAATCCCGGAACCCGATCCGTCGGATGGCGCGGGGTCGTCGTGGGCGCCGACCGTGGCGGCCGACAGGTTCATCGAATCGTCCGCAGCGGCCAGATGGCACCTCCTGGTATCGGCCTGGATGGACCTTCCCGGCCGCCCCAGCCTTATCGGCAGCCGTGGCGCCGACGGCAAACCCTATGCGGCGCTCTCGGATTCACTGTTCTCGACTGCTGCGCCGCTGGATCGGCGGCTGCTGCTCGACACCCTGAACCAGCTGCCGCCCGGGGCGGGAGTCGATGCCCGCAGCGCGTCGGAGGCGCTGGTCTGGAAACGGCCCCGCTGGTCGGCGCGGCTGCAACCCGAGCCGATCGCCGACCTGCTCACCGAGGCGCACGCGATCGGCGTCGTCGGCCGCGGGGCCATCGCCACCCCGATCCGGCGCATGCTCGCCGGGGACGGCGACGACGCGGTCATCGCGGCGATGGAGAAGGTCCTTCCGGCACCGATCGATCACTTCCTGCTGCAGGCGGACCTGACGGTGGTCGTGCCCGGACCTCTGGAGCGCGCGCTCGCCGAACAGCTGGCGGCCGTCGCGAACGTGGAGTCTGCGGGCGCGGCGATGGTGTACCGCATCGACGAAGCCTCGGTGCGCCGTGCGCTGGATACCGGTAAGACCGCGGGCGAACTGCACGCCCTGTTCAATCGGCATTCCAAAACCCCTGTGCCACAAGCCCTGGCATACCTGATCGACGACGTGGCCCGCCGCCACGGACAGCTGCGTGTCGGCATGGCGTCGTCGTTCGTGCGCTGCGAGGACGCAGCCCTGCTCGCCCAGGCGGTGGCCGCTCCCGCGACCGAGGCGGTGGAACTGCGCATCCTTGCCCCCACGGTGGCGGTGTCGCAGGCGCCGATCGGCGAAGTGCTCACCGCGTTGCGGGCGGCGGGTTTTGCGCCGGCCGCCGAAGACACCACCGGCGCGATCGTGGATCTGCGCAGCCGCGGTGCCCGTGTGACCCCGCCCGGACGGCGCCGCGGATACCGCCCCAACCCGGTCCCGACGGATCAGACCCTCTCGGCGATCGTCGCCGTGCTGCGGCAGGTCGCTTCCGCGCCGTCCTCGGGTCTGCGCCTGGATCCGGCGGTCGCGATCTCGGAGTTGCAGCACGCCGCCTATCACAAAGAGTCTGTCGTCATCGGCTATGTGGACCCTGCCGGGGTGGCCACGCAGCGTGTGGTGGCTCCGATCAACGTCCGGGGCGGCCAACTCACCGCGTACGACCCTGCGTCGGGGCGGGTGCGCGAGTTCGCCATTCACCGCGTGACGTCGGTGGTGTCCGCGGATTCCAGCTAGGTACGCTCCCTACCTCAACACCGTCACCGCGACGACACCGGGCAGGGCGTTGCTGACGTTCGAATCGTCGGTCACATAAACCGACAGGGTCCGGATGTGCGTTACGTCGAGGAAACCGCCGCCGAACTGGGTGGCCTTGAATGTGACCGCCTCCAGCGCCTGCTTGTACTGCGCTATCGTCGCCGTCCCGGACAGCTCCAGCTCACCGGTTCCGCTGTTGTAGGTCGCGGTGACGGGATTGCCCGCGATCGGCGAATACCCCAGGGTGTCACCGGAAGTGCGGTTACCCGTGATACGGACGGAGGCGCCGGTGAGGACGGTGGAGTCGGTGTCGACGATCGTCGCCAGCGTGATCGGCTTGACGGTGGCACCGACGGTGGGCAGAGCGAGGCCGGACAGACCGACCGTCACCACCGTCGGCGCATCGGGATTCTTGACCACCGCGGAGGCGGTCGCCGGCAGAAGCGCCGCGAGGCCGGAGTCGTCGGTGACATTGATCGCGAAGGTCCTCGGAATCAACGCACCGCCGGTCGCCGAGAACGTCACGGCCTCCAGCGCAGCCTCATACTGCTCCTTGGTGGCCGTCCCCGAGAAAGTCAATGTGCTGGTGCCGTTGCCGGTGACGGTGATCGTGATCCCCGGTGGCGCAGTGTAAGTCAGCGCATCCCCGGTCTGCTTGCCCACTCCGACGGACACCGTCGCCCCCGTGAGGACCGCCGAGTCGAGGTCTTCGATGATGACCACCGGCGCCAGGGCGGTGCCGGGCTTGCCGATCGTATACACCGCTGGCAGTGAGGCCACCGCGACAGTAGGACGAAGCGCCGGAATGGAATTCGCGAAGACGATGCCGGGCGCCGGGCTGGTGTCACCGTCGGCCTCGGTGACGGTGATCGTCACCGTGCGCGGCAGACCCACCTGGGTGGCGCTGAACGTGATGCTCTCCATCATCTGCTGGTACTGCGCCACGGTACCCGTGCCGGACAGCGTCACCGTCCAGGCGTTGGTCTGCACGGCGCTGACCGGATTACCGGCGATGGCGGAGAAACCCAACGCATCGCCGGCCACCCGGTTGAGCCCGATGGACACCACCGCTCCGGTCAACTGCCCGTTGTCCGCGTTGGCGATGGCCACCGACGACACCAGCGCCACCGGCGCCTTGCCGATGGTGTGTATCGGCGCACCGACAGGTGCCACGATCAGCGGAGGCTCCAGCACGATCGCAGGCAGCACAGTGGCCGCGACGAGCGCGGGGGCGAGGCTGTCGACGTCGTCGGCGTCGGTCAGGGTGATCTCGATGGTTCTGGCGACGAGACCCAGCGACGTCGCGCTGAAAGTGATTGCCTTGAGCGCGGCTTCATAGTCGGCCTTGGAGTGGATCCCGGACAGTTCGATCGTATGGTCGTCGACCTGAAGGACGCTGACGGTGCTGCCCGCGGGTGGGGCATAGCCGAGCGCATCCCCGTCGACGCGGCCCAAGCCGATCGTGACCAGTGCCCGCTTCAGGGCCGCCGAATCGGGATCGATGATCTGCGCGATCGACAGCAGTGTGACCGGGTCTCCGTTCAGGAAGTAGGGCGCCCCGCCCGTCGCCAGCACCGACGGTGGCAGGTCGACCGGAAGGGACGGAAGGACCGTTGTGACGACGAACGCGGGGACGACGTTGTCGACGTCGTGCTCGTCGGTGAGTGTGATGGTGACCGTGCGGCCTATCAGGCCAAGCTCTGTCGCGCTGAATGTCACTGCCTTCAAGGCATTTTCGTAGTCATCCTGCGACGCAAGGCCGGACAGGGTGAGCGTCCACGCATTGGTCCACGTCGAGATGATGGAGCTCCCGGCGGGCGCCGTCCAGCCCAGCGTGTCGCCGTCCTGTCGGCCGGCGCCGATGGTCAGCGTGACTTCTTTCAGAGACGGTGAGTCCAGATCGGTGATCTCCGCGACCGACAGCAGCTGCACCGGATCGTCACCCAGCACGTAGGGCAGGCCTCCGAGCACCACTGCCGTCGGCGGTAGCTGCAGGATCGGGGTGACGTCGAATCCCACTGTCTGGGTGAGGTTGTCGGGTTGCGCCAGCCTGAACACGCGCGCGATGGAGTGCAACACCTTCTGAATGCTGCCGAGAACACCGGTGAGATGCTCCGAGTCGTCCCGGATGACGACCTGGAACTCGACGGGCACCGGATCTCCGACGACCGGGACCGCGGGGGTGTACACGAAGGTTCCGGTGAGCGGTTCCCGGAACACCAGGCCGCCCTCGGGCTGGATGATGTCGTAGGTCAGCGGGTCGCCGTTGGGGTCATAGGCGTCGATGGTGATGAGCACCTGACCCGTCAGAATCTGCTCGGTCTCGATGGAGCGCACCACGGGCGTCTTGTTGAAGAACGTGTGGGTGATCAGCCTGCGCACCCACGCCAGCACCCCGTCGGCCAGCGGCGAGGGAGCGGGCAGTTCAGGATCCGCCAACGGGGCGACGATGGTCGACACCGCAGCCGCGACGGGGTTGACCGAGACCAGCGCTTCGGCGGGCGCCGGTGTTTCCGGCAGCGGTCCGGCGGTGGTGCGCGTGCTGTGGACCGCGGCGTCCGGCCGGACCGGTGCGCCCTTGAGCTTGACCTCGGCACCGGCGGCCACCTCGGTCGTGTCCTCCGCGTCGACTACCGCAACCTCCGCGTCGTCCGCGCCTGCCCCGTCGTCCGCGTCGACATCGGTGATCGTGTCGTCGGCGGACGACTCGTGGTCGGACGCCTCGTTCGATTCGTCGTCGGGCTCCTCCTCGGTATCGGCACCGTCCAGTCCTGAGTCGTCGCCGTCTGCGGCGCCGGCATCGCTGTCCTGCGCGTCGCCGCCGCCAGGTCCCGAATCTCCCTGCGCACGCGTGCCGCCCCTGGTCTTCGACCAACCGTCGTCGGCAGTCGAGTTGCTCTCTGCGGAGTCGGACGCCGCCGATGATGCCGAGGACCCCGAGTCGGAATCACCCTCGGCGAAGGCGACGCCGGTAGCCGAGTTCACGATGGCGAATCCGATGCCGAGCGACACCGCCAGCGCACCCACCCGCCCGACGTGTGCCGCATACCTGTGGGTGCCCGTGCGAGCATGCCGCGCCGGACCGGTGGCGATGTCGGGGTCGAGAAGTTCCTTCGCCGCCCAGAACGCGCGGGCGCCGCCAGGCGCATCGACGCGGGTGATCCGGTGACGAGGTGGATACGCACTCATGTGTCGGCCTCCGCAGTCTCGTTGAACCCCTCAGATACGTGATCTCCCGCGCAGGAACCGCCGGGGGCGGCGGAGTTCGCCAGCGCGAGAGACACATGAGCAAAATAGTGATGCGCATCACAGCGCGCAAGTAGCTTTTGCGTTCGGGAATATCCAGCAACTGCACTCGATGGTAATAACGTGTCGGTACTCGCCTACAGCAAATTAGTGAGCACGACAATACTGGCGCCGCGGGTCGGCGCCGACGAAGCCCCGCTGCCGTCTCCGCAATGTGGCCGCAACGCCGTGGGTCGGGTGGCGGAGGATCGCCGGTCACCACCACCCCGGCCGGACCTGGATAATGGGAAAACGTGACTTTTTCCCGGCTTACCAGAGCGAACGGCGCGTGACCGACGGCCCGCTGATCGTGCAGTCCGACAAGACGGTGCTGCTCGAAGTCGATCATGAGCAGGCCGGTGCCGCCCGCGCCGCGATCGCACCGTTCGCCGAACTGGAGCGGGCGCCCGAGCACATCCATACCTATCGCATCACGCCGCTGGCCCTGTGGAACGCGCGCGCCGCCGGCCACGACGCGGAGCAAGTGGTCGACGCACTGGTGTCGTTCTCGCGGTACGCCGTGCCCCAACCGCTTCTGGTCGACATCGTCGACACGATGGGCCGGTACGGACGTTTGCAGTTGGTAAAGCATCCGGCGCACGGCCTGATGTTGGTCAGCCTGGACCGGGCCGTGCTCGAGGAAGTGCTGCGCAACAAGAAGATTGCTCCGATGCTGGGCGCGCGTATCGACGACGACACCGTCATCGTGCACAACAGTGAGCGCGGCCGGGTCAAGCAGATGCTGCTCAAAATCGGTTGGCCTGCAGAAGATCTCGCCGGCTACGTCGACGGGGAGGCCCACCCGATCGATCTCGATCAGGACGGCTGGGAGCTCCGCGACTACCAGCAGATGGCCGCCGACTCGTTTTGGGAGGGTGGCTCCGGCGTCGTCGTACTGCCGTGCGGCGCAGGCAAGACCCTGGTGGGTGCGGCCGCGATGGCCCGTGCCGGCGCGACCACGTTGATCCTGGTCACCAACACGGTGGCGGGTCGGCAGTGGAAGCGGGAGCTGATCGCCCGGACGTCGCTGACAGAGGACGAGATCGGCGAGTATTCGGGCGAGCGCAAGGAGATCAGGCCCGTCACAATCGCCACCTACCAGGTGATCACCCGGCGGACGAAGGGCGAGTACAAGCACCTCGAGCTGTTCGACAGCCGCGACTGGGGCCTGATCATCTACGACGAGGTGCACCTGTTGCCTGCGCCCGTGTTCCGGATGACCGCCGACCTCCAGTCGCGCCGCCGCCTGGGCCTGACCGCCACGCTGATCCGGGAGGACGGCCGCGAGGGCGACGTCTTCTCCCTGATCGGGCCGAAGCGCTACGACGCGCCGTGGAAGGACATCGAAGCCCAGGGCTGGATCGCACCTGCCGAGTGCATCGAGGTCCGGGTCACGATGACCGACAACGAGCGGATGCTGTACGCGGTCGCGGAACCCGAAGAGCGATACAAGCTCTGCGCCACGGCGCACACCAAGGTCGCGGTGGTGAAGTCGATTCTGGCGCGCCATCCCAGTGAGCCGACGCTCGTCATCGGCGCGTACCTGGATCAGCTCGACGAGCTGGGAGCAGAGTTGGACGCGCCGGTGATCCAGGGCTCGACGAAGACCGCCGAGCGGGAGGCGCTGTTCGACGGATTCCGGCGCGGCGAGATCCGCACCCTAGTGGTCTCGAAGGTCGCGAACTTCTCCATCGACCTCCCGGAAGCCAGTGTCGCCGTGCAGGTTTCGGGAACCTTCGGCTCGCGCCAGGAAGAGGCTCAGCGGCTCGGCCGGTTGCTGCGCCCCAAGGCCGACGGTGGCGGCGCGGTGTTCTATTCGGTGGTGTCACGCGACAGCCTCGACGCCGAGTACGCGGCGCACCGGCAGCGTTTCCTCGCCGAGCAGGGCTATGGCTACGTCATCAAGGACGCCGACGACATGCTCGGGCCGGCGATCTGACCGGACCGTCGTCGCGCCGAGGGCCGAGGGCACCGACGCTTCACCGGTCACAGTCGGACGGCTGGTTTGCTGGGCGCGCGCCATGCGTCAAGCGCGCGCCCAGCTACCGGCGAGCGTAAGGCAATAACGTGACTCCGTTAGCGATATTGGGCGAATTAATTGCCGGCGCAAGCAGTCAGCAATCGACTTAGGCGATTGATTTGCCTGGTGAATGGCGTCTGATCACGCTAATGGCAAATTTACGATGGCAACAATTCTGCACAGCGGAAGCTCAGGCGCCAACGACCATCCCACCGGACCTCAGAAGTCCCGCTGGCGATGTCTTTCGTATCGTGGGCCCCATGAACGTCGGACGCGTAGTGCCCATCGTCACGGTCGACGACATCGCGGGCTCCGCCGAGCAGTACGCCGCGGTCCTCGGCCTCGATGTCGTGATGGATCACGGATGGATCGTCACGCTGGCAGACCCCGAACACCGACATCAGGTAAGCCTGATGACCGACGATGCGACGGCCGCGGTCAATCCCTCGGTATCCGTCGAGGTCGACGACGTCGACGCCGCCTATGAGGCAGCCCGCCGGGCCGGGCTGGACATCGTGCATCCGCTGTCCGACGAGGAGTGGGGTGTCCGCCGCTTCTTCTTCTCCGATCGCGACGGCAACGTCGTCAACGTGCTGACGCACCGTCGCTGACCTCACGCGGTTCAGGAGAACGCCGGGATCACCTCGCGCTCGAACAACTCGATGCCGGAGCGGTCGTATGCGGCCTCGGGGAAATAGCAGATCGCGTACTCACAGCCCAGGTCACGAAGATTCTGCAGCGCCTCGATCAGCTGCTCCGGCGTGCCGCTTCCCGCCTGCGGGGTGCTCATCGAGTTCAGCATCGCGTCCGCCGCGGGCTCGCCGGCGAGGCCGCTGATCCGCGACCGCACCCGCCCGAGCCGTTCCTGCACCTCGGACTCCGACGAACCGACGACGGCGTTGATGTTCGCCGACCGGACGATGGCGCCGAAGTCGGTTCCGACGTCTCGGCAGTGGTCGGCGAGCACCTGCGACTTGTGGGCGAAACCCTCAGGCTCAGAGGTGAAATTGGTGTACTGCGCATACTTCGCGGCGATGCGCAGCGTGACCTTCTCGCCGCCACCGGCGATCCACAGCGGAATCCCGTCTTCCTGCAGCGGCTGTGGCGCCACGATCGCCCCGTCCACCTGATAGTGCTTGCCCTCGAAGGTCACGACACCGTCGCGCCATGCATCGCGCATGATCTGCACGCCCTCGTCGAGGCGCGCGAGCCGCGTACCGGCCGAAGGAAATCCGTATCCGTATGCGCGCCATTCATGTTCGTACCAACCGCCCCCGATGCCCATCTGGATGCGCCCGCCGGAGATGACATCGGCGGTCGCGGCGACCTTGGCCAGGTAGGCGGGGTTGCGGTAGCTCATCGCCGTGCACATCTGGCCCAGCTTGATGCGGGACGTGGTGGCGGCGTAGGCCGCCATCAGCGACCACGCTTCGTGGGTCGCCTCACCGGTGGGGACCGGCACAGTGTGAAAGTGGTCGTAGACCCACAGCGAGTCCCAGACGTCCCCGTCGTCGACGTAGGTCGCGAGCTCACTCATCACCCGCCACTGGTCACGCGGTTCGATTCCGACCAGGTCGAGTCGCCAGCCTTGCGGGATGAAGAGTCCAAAGCGCATAGGCCGACTCTAGGTGGCTCGCGGGATCAGCGAAACGGGCCTCGCCGGAGCTGTTCACTTGTCACCTGGAATCAGTAACGTGCCTACATGGCCCTGTCCCAAGATGAACGAGAACAATTCCTGGCCGAACCTCACATCGCGGCGTTGTCCGTCTCCGCCGGCGACAAGCGGGGTCCGCTCAGCGTGCCGATCTGGTACCAGTACACGCCGGGTGGTGACCTGTGGTTCACCACCGGCGCAGGTTCACGAAAGCACAAGCTCATCGAAGCGGCGGGCTTCGTGACGCTCATGGTCGAGCGTGTGGAGCCCACTGTGCGTTACGTCGCTGTCGACGGTCCGGTCCTGCGCATCGAACCCGGCACCGACGAGCAGCTCGTCGAGATGACCAAGCGTTATCTCGCCCCCGACAAGGTGGAGGGCTACCTCGAGTTCGCCCGCCGCGAGCACGGGGAGAGCGTCGCAGTGTTCCTCAAGCCGGAGCACTGGTTGTCGTCCGACCTCGGCTCGCTCTAGCGAACGGCGCCGGGGTAGAGCGCTGCCACCGCCGGCAGGCTCACCTTCAGCGCGGGATTGCGCGGGAGCTCGTCGACGACCGCGAATGCGACCGGCACGTGGTACACCGGAAGAGCCTGCCGCACCAGGTCTTCGAGTTCGCGCTGCGATGGCGCCGGCACACCGGGCGCCGCTTCGATGGCCGCGAAGGGAACCTGGCCCAGCCGCGCGTCGGGGACGCCGACCACGCACGCGTCGCGCACACCGGGGTGGGTGACAAGCACTCGTCTGACCGTTTCCGGCAGCACCTTGAACCCGCCCCGGTTGATGGCGCCGTCGGCGCGACCGTGCAGCGTCACGAAGCCGTCGTCGTCGATGCTGGCGATGTCGGTGGTACGGATCCACTCGGGGCCCATGGGCGCGACCTTCGCCTCAAGCAAGCCGCGCGCCCCGACCGGTAGCTCCTCTCCGGTATCGGGGTCGACGATCCGCAGTTCGGTGTCGGCCAGCGCACGACCCACACTGTTGCGCTTCGTCGCACCGAAATCTCGCACCATGTCCGGCGTCCAGGCGCACAGTGAGCCGGCGAATTCGGTTGCCCCGTAGGCCAGCCGGACCGGGATTCCGTACCGCCGCTCGAACTCGTCGCGAGTCTGCGGATCAAGTGGGCCGGACGCACTGATCAGGCACTCCAACGAAGAGAGATCTGCCGCAGGTACATCGGCGTCGAGGAGCATCCGGATCACGGCAGGCTGCACGCCCGATCGCGCGATGCGGTGCCGCTTCACGGCGTCCACCCAACCGTCGACGGTGAACCGTTCCATCATGACGATCGGCCTGCCGTGGTAGATGCCCGCGATCAGCTGGCACACCCCGATACCGCCGAACTGCCAATAGGCGAACTCCGGCGGCGCGTCGACGGATCCTCGCTCCCCCGCAGTCACGCTGAACACGGTGCGCGCCAGCACATGCACTTTGATCGCCTGACGCTTCGGAGGCCCGGTGGTGCCGCTGGTGAGGATGTTCAGCGCCACGCCGGGCTCTGCCGGAGCATGGATCCGCGAGTTGTCGCGACGCTCGAGGCCCTCGACGGCACTCACCATCGGCTCCGCGAGCGCGAGCTCCACCCCGGCACTACCTACGCGCCGCGCGGCGCCCACCACCGGCTCTGTCCAATCGTCGCGATCTGCCACCACAGCGGAGAGGTTCAGGCGCTCGACGTCGGCAGCGATCGCCTCCGGCGACTGAAAGGAGTAGATCATCGACACGGCGCGCCCGGCCGCCAGAAACCCGGCGATGGCGGCGGCATGCGGAAGTCGATTGCGTACCACCAGGCCGACCGGAGCACCGTCGTCGACATCGGCAGCGCGAAGCGCCGAGGCAATGGCCGCACCGTAAGCCGTCACCTCGGCGCCCGAGTACCAGCGGCCCTCGAACTCGATACAGGGACTGTCGCCGTAGCTGCTCAGCGCTGCCGCGATGCTTTCGGTAAACCCTTCGGTCACCTCGCCATTGTGAGGCATCGGACGCTGCGCCGTGACGAGAATTCACTCGTCCCTGGGTGGCCTCTACCCGGTGAACGCGCTGCGGTAATCGCTCGGGGTGGTGCGCATGTGCCGGACGAAGTGGTGCCGGTAGGTCGCCGGCGACTCGAAACCCACCCGCGGGGCGATCTGTTCGATCGACAGCGGGGACGACTCCAGGAGTGTGAGACTGGCCTGGATCCGCTGCTCGATCAGCCACTTGATCGGCGTCGTGCCGGTGGCCTTGGCAAACTGTCGCAGGTAGCTGCGGCGCGACATCGCCGATCGTGCCGCCAGCTCGTCCAGCGTGATCGGCTTGTCGAGATTGGCCACCGCCCAAGCCATTCCGGCGGCGATGCGTCCGTCGGCCGCCGGCTCGGCGACGGGGGCCTCGATGTACTGCGCCTGTCCCCCAGCGCGATGCGGAGAGATCACCAGCCGCCGCGCCACGTCATTGGCGACGCGCACACCGTGATCGGATCGCACGATGTGCAGACACAGGTCGAGGCCAGCGGCACATCCTGCGCTGGTGAGCACCCGGCCGCTGTCGACGTACAGCGGCGCGGAGTCGACGTCGATGGCCGGGTAGTTCGTGCGCAGCAGGTCTGTATAGATCCAGTGCGTGGTGGCCATCCTGCCGTCGAGTACTCCGGCGGCGGCGAGCGCGAAGGCTCCCGAGCAAATGGATACCAGGCGCGCGCCCCGGCGATCGGCCGCCCTGATCGCCTCCACGAGTTCCGGGGATGGGGGTTGGGTGACGTCGCGGACACTGGGGATGACCACGGTGTCGGCCATGGCGAGGTCTTCAAGCCCGTAGGACGTCCGCACCGTGGCCCCGCCGAGGAGCCGGATCTCGCCCGGCTCGGAGCACAGTTTGACGGAGTACCAGGGACGTACCAGTCCGGCGGAGAACAATTCCGACAGCTCCGTCATACCGAAGATCTCCGCCGCCAGTCCCGATTCGAACCCCGACATGCCGTCATACGCGAGGATGGCGACCGCATGCATGTCACTATCTTAAAGAATACAGGCACTAGGGCCACTGTTCGATGCTGCAGCGCCGGGGCACGCTGGAGACATGTTCTACACACGACCCACCCTCTGGACACGCTTACACCGGATATGGCTGAGTCGCAGCGCATTCCGACCACTGGCACAGTTCGCGGCAGGCCTCAGCACCGCCCACGGTCTGGCGCACGGGGTCCGGCCCTCGCCCACCTCGGCGGCCCGGCGGCTTGACCCGGATACGCGGATTCTCGACCACAACGGCAAGAACCCGGCCCGCTTTCACCTGTTCGAGCGCGACGCCCGCGCCTAAGCCCTCGAATGCACGGTTTCTGAGGATATTCGCGGGCGATTTCCATCAGAAAGCGTGCACTCGTTGGAGACGCCGGCAGCTCCGACAACGCAAAAACCCCCGCGACGCGATGTCGCGGGGGCTTTGCGTGACAGACGGTTACGACGTCAACGACGCCGGAGGCGTGAAGCGCTCGCCGTACTTGGCGGCCAGCTCCTTGGCGCGGGCCACGAAGGCTTCCTTGCCCACGCCACCTGCACCCTGGTATCCGACGATGAACTGCGCCGACCCACCGGTGTACGGCGGGTAGCCAATGCCCATGATCGAGCCGATGTTGGCGTCCGCGGTCGAGGTGAGCACGCCCTCGTCGAGGCACTTCTGGGTCTCCAGAGCCTCGGCGAACAGCATGCGATCGATCATGTCCTGCAACGGGATATCGCCGGCGCTGCCCGCGAACGTCTCGGCGAGACCGCTCCACAGACCCACACGCTTGCCGTCGGCGTACTCGTAGAACCCGGCACCCTTGAGCCGAGACGGGCGACCGATCTCGATCATCTTGTTGACGACGGCCTCGGCCGGGTGCGGCTCGTAGGTGGCACCGGTTTCCTCGACAGCCTTACGGGTCGCGGTGGCGATCTTCTGCATCAGCTCGAGGTTCAGTTCATCGGACAGCTGCAGCGGCGGCGCCGGGTAGCCGGCCTGTGAGCCCGCCTGCTCGATGCTGGCCGGGGCCACACCCTCGCCCAGCATCGCGAGCGCCTCGTTGACGAAGGTTCCGATGACGCGGCTGGTGAAGAAGCCCCGGCTGTCATTGACCACGATCGGGGTCTTGCCGATGGCCAGCGTGTAGTCGAACACCCGGGCCAGCGCCTCGTCAGAAGTCTTCTCGCCCTTGATGATCTCCACCAGCGGCATCTTGTCGACCGGGCTGAAGAAGTGGATGCCGATGAAGTCGTCCTGGCGCTTCACACCCGTCGCGAGCTCGGTGATCGGAAGCGTCGAAGTGTTCGAGCCCAGCACCGCATTGGGCTCGACGATGTCCTCGATCTCCTGGAACACCTTGTGCTTCAGCTCAACCGACTCGAACACGGCCTCGATGACGAAGTCGACACCCTTGAGGTCGGCGGCATCGGCCGTCGGCGTGATCCGGGCCAGCAGCTCCTTGGACTTTTCCTCGGTGGTGCGGCCACGCTCCAGCGCCTTCGCTTCCAGCTTCTCCGAGTAGTTCTTGCCCTTCTCGGCGGCCTCGATGCTGACGTCCTTGAGCACCACGTCGTATCCGGCCTTGGCGGAGACGTAGGCGATACCCGCCCCCATCATGCCGGCGCCGAGCACACCGATCTTGGTGATCGGGGTCTTGCCGATGCCGTCGGGCCGGGACCCGCCACCGTTGATGGTCTGCAGGTCGAGGAAGAACGCCTGGATCATGTTCTTGGCGGTCTGGCCGGTGACGAGGGTGGTGAAGTACCGGCTCTCGATACGGCTGGCGGTGTCGAAGTCGACCTGCGCGCCCTCGACGACGGCGTCGAGGATGGCTCGCGGCGCCGGCATGGGCGCACCCTTGAGCTGCTTGCGCAGCAGCGCCGGGAACGACGGCAGGATCGCCGCCAGCGCGGGCGAGGACGGCGTACCGCCGGGCATCTTGTAGCCCTTCACGTCCCACGGCTGGGTGTGCGAATCAGGGTTGGCCTTGATCCACGCCTTGGCGGCCGGGATGAGCTCTTCGACGCTGCCGACCAATTCGTCGACCAGACCGATGTCCTTGGCCTTGCCCGGCTTGAAGCGCGTGCCCTGCGACAGCACCTCCATGAAGGCCTTCTGGATGCCGAACATGCGGGTGGTGCGGGCAACGCCGCCACCACCGGGCAGCAGGCCGAGCGTCACCTCGGGCAGACCGATGACGACGCCCTTGACGTCGGCGGCGATGCGATGGTGGGTGGCCAGCGCGATCTCCAGGCCGCCGCCGAGCGCGGCGCCGTTGATGGCGGCGACGACCGGCACGCCGAGGGTCTCCAGCTTGCGCAGGTCGGCCTTGATGAACTCGACCTCGGCGAACGACTCGGCCGCGTTGTCGGGGCCGACGTTCATCATGCCCTTGAGGTCACCGCCGGCGAAGAAGGTCTTCTTCGCGCTGGCGATCACTACGCCGGTGATCGAATCCTTCTCCTCCACAAGGCGTTCGACAGCCTTGTGCATGGACTCCTTGTAGTGCTCGTTCATCACGTTGGCCGAGCCGGTGGGATCGTCCAACGTCAGGGTGACGATGCCGTCGGCATCCTTGTCCCACTGAATGGTGTTCTCTGCCATGGTCTTTACACCCTCTCGATGATGGTCGCGACACCCATGCCGCCGCCGATGCACAGTGTGATCAACGCGCGTCGGGCGCCACGGCGCTCGAGCTCGTCGACCATGGTTCCGGTGATCATGGCGCCGGTGGCGCCGAGCGGGTGGCCGAACGCGATGGCGCCACCGTTGACGTTGAGTTTCTCGTCGGGGATGTTGAGGTCCTTCTGGAACTTCAACACCACCGAGGCGAATGCCTCGTTCAGCTCGAACAGGTCGATGTCGTCGACCGTCAGACCGGCGCGATCGAGCACCTTCTTGGTGGCCGGCGTGGGACCGGTGAGCATGATGACGGGATCGGCGCCGCTGGTGGCGGTCGCGACGATCCGGGCGCGCGGGGTCAAGCCCTGCGAACTGCCTGCGCTCTCTGAACCGATGAGCAGCAATCCGGCGCCGTCGACGATGCCGGAGCTGTTGCCGCCGGTGTGGACGTGGTTGATCTTCTCGACGAAGTGGTACTTCTGCAGCGCCACGTCGTCGAAGCCACCCATTGCGCCGATACCGTCGAAGGCGGTCTTCAGCTTGCCGAGGCTCTCGACCGTCGACCCGGGCCGCATGTGCTCGTCGTGGTCGAGGACCACGAGACCGTTCTGGTCTTTGACCGGCACGACCGACTTGGCGAAGTAGCCGCCGGACCACGCCGCGGCCGCCCGCTCCTGGGAGCGCGCCGCGTAGGCGTCGACGTCCTCGCGGGAGAAGCCTTCGATCGTGGCGATCAAGTCGGCGCCGATGCCCTGCGGGACGAAGCCGATGCGGTAGTTGGTCTCGGGGTCGCTGGCCCAGGCGCCGCCGTCGGAGCCCATGGGCACGCGGCTCATCGACTCGACACCGCCGGCCAGCACCAGGTCATCCCAGCCGGAGCGCACCTTCTGGGCAGCCAGGTTGACGGCCTCCAGGCCCGAGGCGCAGAAGCGGTTGAGCTGGAAGCCGCCGGTGGTCTCGGGCAGACCGGCGACCAGACCGGCGGTGCGGGCGATGTCGCCGCCCTGATCACCGACCGGCGAGACGACGCCGAGGATGACGTCGCTGATCAGGTTCTCGTCCAGCTCGGGGTGCCGGGCCCGGATCTCGTCGATCAGGCCGACGACCAGGTTGACGGGCTTGATCTCGTTCAGTGAGCCGTTGCGCTGCTTACCGCGCGGAGTACGGATCGCCTCGTAGATGAAGGCTTCTTCGGACATGTGTTCTCCAGGTCCTGTTGAGTTCGGTTTTTCGCGGCCGCATGCCCGCGGGGAGGTTGAGTCCTCCGCACGCGATGGTAGCAGCCTCGCCCAACCGCTTGGTTGGGCGGACCGTCAACAGCGCCAACAGCCGCGAACTCGCACGATAACCGTGGGAATCGTGCGAGTTTGCGTCTGCTCGCGGGAGAAGGTGGTCTAGCTGGAGGCACCCTCGGTGTCGTCGAAGAACGACCACTCGCCGTCGTGCTCGACCTCCATACGCCAGCCGAGTTCGGAGTTGTCGGCACGTTGATCGACGAACCAGGCGTGCGCGTCTTCGGCGCTCTCGATGTCCTTGGTCTCGACGACGTCGCCCTTGGGGTTCGTAACGCGATAGGTAGCCATGATCCGAGGGTTCCCGCCGCCCGCCGGATCACACTGACCGAATTCTTACGCCGACTGGGGCTCCGGCACCGACGCCAGTTCCTCCAGCGTCGGGTAGTCGATGTAGCCGCCGGGCCCCGGCGCGTAGAAGGTGGTCTGGTCGGGCACGTTCAGGTCGGCACCGAGCGTCAGCCGCGTGATCAGGTCCGGATTCGCGAGGAATCCGCGGCCCACGGCGGCGGCCCCGATCACACCCCACTCGGCCAAGTTCTCCAGCAACTCGAAATCGGTGTCGATCGTGCGCGGAGTGTTGAGCACCAGCGTGCCCTCCCACACCGTGCGTATTGCGGCAAAGGCAGGCTCCGACGGCGCGATCACCACGTGCAGGTACGCGATGTCCAGCGGCGAGATCCGGCACAGCAGCGACTCGTAAGCGCTGATCTGATCGACCTCGTGCATATCGCCGGCACTGTTTCCGGGCGAGATCCGCAGCCCGACACGCTCCGGCCCGATCTCCGCGGCCACCGCCTCGACCACTTCTGCGGCCAGCCGGGCCCGGTTCTGCGGCGACCCGCCGTAGGAGTCGGTGCGCACGTTGACGACATCGGACAGGAACTCGTGCAGCAGATAGCCGTTGGCAGAATGGATTTCGACACCGTCCATGCCGGCGTCCACGGCGCGCCGGGCGGCGCTGCGGAACTGCCCGACGATCGACGCGATCTCGTCGACGGTCAAGGTCCGCGGCACGGGTAGCGGCTGCTTTCCGGTGGGGGTGTGCGTCTCAAGGTCTGCGGCGATCGCCGACGGGCCGACGGCCTCGAACCCGCTGATGTCGGGATGCGCCATCCGGCCGACGTGCCAGAGCTGAACGAACATCTTGCCGCCGGCGGCGTGCACCGCCGAAGCGATCTCGGCCCACTGCTCCTGGTGGCGGTCGGTGTAGATACCTGGCGTGTTCATGTAGGCACCGTTGGCCTGCTCACACACGGCCGTGGCCTCGGAGATGATGAGGCCCGCCGTCGCCCGCTGGGAGTAGTACTGCGCCGCCAGCGCTGACGGGGTGCCGTCGGCATCGGCACGACTCCTGGTCAACGGTGCCATGAAGATTCGGTTGGCCAGTGCGGCGCCCCCGAGAGTCGTGGGTTTCAGCAGCGTGCTGTCGGCGGCGAGTGTGTAGGTCACGCAGCAATAAGCGCGCGGTTGCGGTTATTCATTCCCCGCAGCCCACCCAGCGTCAGATCAAGATCGTCAGAGGATTCTCGACGCGGCGGACAAAGGCCGCCATCCACTGGGCAGCCACCGCACCGTCGATCACCCGGTGATCCGCCGACAAGGTGACAGTCATGACGGTTGCCATGGCGAGCTCTCCGTCGGTGACGACCGGTCGTTGGCTGGCGCCGCCCACCGCAAGGATCCCTGAATGCGGCGGATTGAGGATGGCCGAGAATTCCGCCACGCCATACATCCCGAGGTTCGACACCGAGAAACTGCCGCCTTCGAGTTCCTGTTGTTTGATTTTCCCGGCCCGGGCGCGAGCCGCGAGGTCACCAATCTGCGCGGAGATCGCCGACAGCGGAAGACGTTCCACACTGCGGACCACCGGCGTGAGCAGACCGCCGTCCACCGCGACGGCCACCGCGATGTCGACGCCGGCGAACCTGCGGATCGAGTCGCCGTTCCACACAGAGTTCGCCTCAGGAACTTCCACCAGAGCCCCGGCGACGGCCTTGAGCACGAAGTCGTTCACCGACACCTTGACGGTGCCTGTGTCGTTGACGGAGCGACGCAGTTCGAGCAGCGCGTCGACGCGGCAGTCCGCCTTCACGTAGAAGTGCGGCACCGTGGTCTTGCTCTCGGTGAGCCGACGCGCGATCGCCTTGCGCATCCCGGTCAGCGGAATGTCGGTGTGGGCCGTTGTCTCTATCGGCTTTTCCGGCACTCGAGGCGCGGGCTCAGCCGCTGGGGCGGGCAGTCGGTCCAGATCGCGCCGCACGATACGGCCGCCGGGTCCTGTTCCCATCACCGCGTCGAGGTCGATCCCCCTCTCCTTGGCCAACTTCCGCACCAGAGGAGTGGCAAAGAGACGGCGACCGTTCGTCGCGGCCGGAGCTTCGCTCGGCGCTCCCCTCGGCACGGCCGGCAGAGTTTTGGGCGTCTCTTCTAAGACGGGTGCCCCTGATTCCGGGTCACGCGGCGAGTCGGTCGGTGGCGGATCGGCCTCGGCGTCCGTCTCTCCCGGCGCGAGGACCAGGGCGATCGGTTCGCCGACGGCGATCGTCGCTCCCGGCTCGGCCAACAGCCGCGACATGATGCCGCCCACCTCGGCCGCATACTCGACAACGGCCTTCTCCGTCTCGATTTCGGCGATGGGATCCCCGATCGAGATCTCCTGGCCCACCGACACCAGCCAGGTCTGGATGATCGCCTCGCCGGCATTGGCCAGCACTTCGGGCATCCGCACCACTGTGGCCATCAGCTCTGCCCCATGCCGATACGAATCTTCTCCAGCCCAGCGACCACTTCTTCGGTGCGCGCGATGGCGGCACGCTCGAGGACTCGCGAAATGCTCGGCGACGCCTCCTCCCCCGACACCCGCTCGACAGGCTGGTCGAGCCAGTCGAACAGCCGCCGTTGGATCTCGTCGGCCAGCCATCCGCCGTAGGAACTGCCGCGTGCGCCCTGCTCGACGATGAGGACGGCGTTGGTCTTCTTCACGCTGGCCTCGATGGTCGCCCAGTCGATGGAGGCTCGGTCCAGCCATCGGAGATCGATCAACTCGGCGTCCATGCCGGTCTGCTCGATCGCCTCGGCGCAATGGGCCACCATCGACAGGTAGCTGATCACCGTGACGTCGTCGCCGGTCCGCCGGATCGCAGCCTGGCCCGGCGGAATGATGTAGTCGAGGTCGCCGTCGGGCACACGGTCGGCGATCCCGTAGAGGTCGACGTGCTCGATGACGAGAACCGGGTCTTCAAGTGCGAGAGCGGCATTCATCAGACCCACGTAGTCCGCGGCCGTTGACGGCGCAACGATTCGCCAACCCGGGCTGGTCGCGAAGATCCCGGCCGGGTCCATCAGGTGCTGCGAGCCGTAGCCGGATCCCATCGCCACCTTGGTTCGTAGTACGAAGGGCACCGCGTTCTCACCGCCGAACATGTGTCGTGCCTTGCCGATCTGGTTGAACACCTGGTCGGCGGCCACCCACATGAAGTCGGGGTACATGAACTCCACGACGGGCCGGAACCGCCCGTCGAGGGCGAGACCGCCACCCAGACCGGTGAAGGCGTTCTCACTGATGGGAGTGCCGATCAACCGGTCCTCGCCGTACTTGGCCAGTCCTTTGGTGGCCCCGTTGGTGCCGCCATTGAGCCGGTGGACGTCTTCGCCGAAAATGACGATGCGCTCGTCGGTCGCCATCCGGCGGTCCATCACACCGGCCACCGCTTCCACGAATTTCATTTCCCGCCAAGCCCCTTGGAACGTCGTCGGCTCCAAGACGGGCAGCTTTCCGAGCTCGCCGGCATCACCGCGGACACCCACGTTGACGAAGCCGGGATCCGGCCAGAGGTCCGGGCGGATCCGGCGCTTGCCCGGTTTGTCGGGATCGGGCTCCAAGAGTTCGGATACCGCCGCCGACATCGCGGCTTGCGCCTGCTTCTGCAGAGCGGTCACCCCGTCCTCGTCGATCAGCCCCAGCGCGGCCATCTCGTTCGCCACCTTGTCGAGCGGATCGCGGGCGCGCCACTGTGCCTCCTCGGCCTTATCCCGGTAGCCGAAAGCGCTTCCCGGATAGGGACCGTTCTGGTGGAAGAACCGGTACACCTCGGCCTCGATTACGGCAGGACCGCCACCGCTGCGCATCTGTTCGGCCGCCTGCTCGGTGGCCAGGAACACCGCGAGCGGATCCATCCCGTCCACGCGCCAGCCCGGAATACCAAACCCCTGCCCACGCACTGAAAGTCGGGCGTCCGCGGTGATCTCGTCGACTCGGGTCGACACCGCGTACAGATTGTTCTCGATGAAGAAGCAGAAAGGCAGCTTCCAGGCAGCCGCCAGATTCATCGTCTCCAGCACGGAGCCGATCTGACTGGATCCGTCTCCGAAGTAGCTGATGGTCAGGTCGTCTGTGCCGCTGTGCTTTTGCGCCCACGCGTTACCCGCGCCCATCGGCACTCCGCCTCCGACGATCGCATTGGTGCCCAAGGCTCCCGCTTCGAACCACTGCAAGTGCATCGACCCGCCTCGGCCGCGGCAGAAACCCTGCGCCAGCCCCAGGATCTCGGCGAGCGTCTGCTGCAACACCCGCTGAATCTTGGGAGTGATCGGGGCGACCGGGTCCAGGACACCCCCGGCCACGTGGGTCAGTGCCTTGGCCAGGAACTGGTGGTGCCCACGGTGCGAGCCGTTGACGGCGTCGGTGGAGCGCAGGCCGACGATGGATCCAACCGCGCCACCCTCCTGCCCGATGCTGGAGTGGGCCGGACCGTGCACAAGGCCTTCCCCGGCGAGGTCCAGCACCGTCTCCTCGAACGCACGGATCAGGTGCAACTCGGCGAGCATCGTGCCGAGAAGGGCCGGGTCAGCGGCATTCCAGTCGTCATCGGTGGTCGACAGCTGCACCCATGCTGAGCCCGTTTCCAGGCGGCGTTCCAGTGGCATGTCCCTCATCTCCGTCGATCGTGGCGCCGGACGGCACCGATCAGGCAGTGGAGCGAACATACCGCTATTGGATCCACTTTGGCCATAAGTTAGCCCAATTGCTCGGTGAAAGCCGCTAGGATGGCCGCAATTGGATCCAGTAGTGGAATTGAGGGTATCGACATGGCACTACCCGGCTTGGTCGGCACAGACCACATCGGCTTCACCGTGCCGGATTTGGCGCAGGCGCACGATTTCTTCGTCCGGGTGCTCGGTTGTACGCACGTCTACACCCTGGGCCCCTACGCGCACGACGACGATTGGATGCAGGTGCACCTCAACGTCCATCCGCGCACGGTCATGCGCGAGCTGCGGTTCTACCGGTGCGGTACGGGCGCCAATTTCGAGGTATTCCAGTATGAACCGGCGGACGGCCAGGCCCCGGCTCCGCGCAACAGCGATATCGGCGGGCATCACCTGGCGTTCTACGTGGACGACATGGACGCCGCAGTCGACTATCTGCGCAGGGAGGGCATCCGCATACTCGGAGAGCCGACGGCGAGCCGAAACGCGAGCGAGGGTCAGCGGTGGGTGTACTTTCTGAGCCCGTGGGGCATGCAGTTCGAGCTGGTCAGTTTTCCCGGCGGCAAGGCATACGAAGCCGACGCCGAGGTCCTTCTGTGGAATCCGAACCGGCCCGCGGATTGACGGCGCGATGACGCACCCTCCGGTCCGCGACGGGGTCACCGGCGCTCGTGTCGCCGACGAGTTGCGTCGCGCCATCTTGCACGGGGCATATCCGCCGGGGACCCGGTTGCGACAGGAGGAGCTGGCGGCCCAGTACGGAGCCAGCCGGGTGCCGGTGCGAGAAGCCTTGCGCATCCTGGAATCCGACGGCCTGGTCACCACGGTGGCCAACGCCGGGGCCTGGATCGCGCGGCTGAGCCTCGACGAGTGCATCGAGCTCTACCAGGTGCGGGAGCGAATCGAACCCCTGCTGCTGCGCTACAGCCTGCCGCAACTCGACCACACGCAGGTCGACCGGCTGGCTGAGCTGTCCGAACAGATGCGCCGCATCGACGACGTCGAGAAATTCCTCGAGCTGGACCGGGAGTTTCACCTCGGCAGCTATGCCGGGGCAGGGACGACATTTCTCGGACCTACGGTCGAGCGGTTGTGGAACACCACCCAGCACTACCGGCGGGCGTTCACCCGGTTGCTCGACGCGGAGAGTCACCGGATTCTTCACGATGAGCACCACATGCTGGTCGCGGCCATCCGGGAGCGCGACTCCAGCGAAGCCGAACGGGTGCTACTCGGGCACATCCGACGCACCCGCCGTCAGCTCGCACGCCATCCGGAAGTCTTCGAGTAAGTTCGACGATTCCTTGATTGCATCCAATTCGAGCGTTAAGCTGGCGTTTGTCTATCGCCACAGCGCTAATGCGGGCAATTAGGATCCAATCCGCTAGCCAGGCATCCATCGACGCAGGGACCGCAGCCATGGCCATCGCCACCGTCAACCCGGCAACCGGGGAGACCCTTGAGACCTTTGAGGCGCACGACGGCGCCGAGACCGAGCGTCGGATCGCCGAGGCCGCCGAGGCATTCCATACGCTGCGCAGCACCACTTTTGGGCAGCGCGCCGAATGGATGCACGCCACGGCAGACATCCTCGAAGCGGACGTGGACCGCGCCGCGGCCATGATCACCCTCGAGATGGGCAAGCCCATCGCCCAGTCACGCGCCGAAGTGCTCAAGTGCGCCAAGAACATCCGCTTCTACGCCGACAACGCCGAGTCCTTTCTCGCGGCTGAGCAACTAGCCGATCCCACCTCGGTGGCCGCATCGGAAGCCGGCACGGTGTGGCAGCCCCTGGGTGTGGTCCTGGCCGTGATGCCGTGGAATTACCCACTGTGGCAGGTGATCCGATTCGCCGCGCCCGCCCTGATGGCAGGCAACACCGGACTCCTGAAGCACGCTTCGAACGTGCCACAATCCGCGCTGTTCCTCGATGAGCTCTTCGAGAAGGGTGGTTTCCCGACCGGATCGTTCCGGACGCTACTGATCGGGTCACGCGAGGTCGCCGCGGTGATCGAGGACCGCCGGGTCAAGGCCGTCACGTTGACGGGCTCGGAGCCGGCCGGCCGGTCTGTCGCCTCGACCGCGGGCCAGCAGATCAAGAAGGCGGTGCTCGAGCTCGGCGGCTCCGACCCCTTCATCGTGATGCCCAGTGCCGATCTGGAGGCCGCCGCCGCGACGGCCGTGAAGGCCCGTATCTCCAACAACGGCCAATCCTGCATCGCGGGAAAGCGTTTCATCGTTCATGCTGATGTGTACGACGACTTCGTCCGACACTTCGTGGGCAAGATGAACGCCCTGAAGGTCGGTGACCCGATGGATGAGTCCACCGACGTGGGGCCGCTTGCCACCGAGTCCGGACGCGACGAGGTCGCCGAACTGGTCGACGACGCCGTGCTGAAGGGCGCCGAGGTACTGGCCGGCGGGTCCGCACCCGATCGGCCCGGTTTCTATTACACGCCGACCGTGCTGGCCGGACTGACCGACGACATGCGCATTGTGTTGGAGGAGGTCTTCGGGCCGGTGGCATCGGTCTACAAGGTCGCAGATCGTGAGGAAGCAGCGCGGGTAGCCAACCAGACGACGTTCGGGCTGAGCTCGGCGGTGTGGAGTACCGATGAGGACGAACAGGATTGGTTCGTTTCGCATCTGGACGCCGGTGCGGTGTTCGTCAACGGCATGACCGTCTCCTACCCCGAGCTACCGTTCGGCGGCGTCAAGGACTCCGGGTACGGCAGGGAGCTGGCCGCCGCCGGAATCCGCGAGTTCTGCAACCTCAAGACAGTGTGGAAAGCCTGATGCCGCGCATCAGCTATGTCCGGCCCGAGGACGTCACCGAACCCGACCTGGCGCGGATCCTGGACGACTCACGTACCTTCGGCACGCCACGGCTGGAGAGCCAATCCATCAGAGCCCACGTACCCGCGGTGCTGCGTACCTTCGCCGATTCCTGGCAGCGGGTCTTCCGCGAGGGAGTGCTCGACCACTCGGTCAAGGAGCTTGCGCGGGTGTTCATCGCCAAGAGTCTCGAGTGCGGCTACTGCGCCGGCCAGCGCTCGCATCTCGGCGCCGAAGCCGGGCTGTCCGAGCGCGAGTTCGATGAGGTGATCGAATTCCGTGACTCCACAGTGCTCGGCGATCGGGAGAAGGCGGCGCTGCAATGGGCCGAGGCCATCGCATGGGATGCGAATCTTGCCGACGACGAGCTGTGGACCGAACTGCACAAGCACTTCACCGAGCCGGAACTCGTCGAACTCGGCTACTTCATCGGGTTGACGATGGGTCAGCAGAAGTTCCTCAAGACCCTGAACCTGCAACACGGCGATCTGGGCGCCGGCACGCTGGCAGGCTTGGCACCCGAGGTGGCGGAGTCGCTGCGAAAGTGAGCAGTTGCGCCGATTTCTGCGCCGGGGTCGTGGACTGCTGACAGTGCACGACCCTGGCGCAGATCTCGGCCGGGGATGCGGGCGAGGGGTCCCGCCGGCCCCGCCTAGTATTCGTTGGCCACGAACAGTTCCTGCGCGGGGAACTTGGTGAGGATGACCGGTCCGTTGTCGGTCACCACCACCTCCTCCTCGATCCGCGCCGCGGAGATTCCGTCGGAGGCGGGCGCGTAGGTCTCCATCGCGAACACCATCCCGGCCTGCAGCTCAATCGGGTTCTCCAACGAGTTGAGTCGCGAGATGATGGGCCGCTCATGCAGACCCAGGCCCAGCCCGTGGGCGAATTGGAGCCCGAACGCCGCCATCTCGTTCTCGAACCCGAAGTCCTCGGCCTTGGGTAACAACCGGGCGATCTGGTCGGAGCCCACACCCGGGCGGATCGCGTCGATCGAGCGGTCCATCCATTCCCGTGCAGTCTTGTAGGCATCACGCTGGCTCTGTGTCGCCGAGCCGACACCGAACGTCCGGTAATAGCAGGTGCGATACCCGTTGTAGGAGTGGATGATATCGAAGAACGCCTGATCGCCCGGGCGGATGATGCGATCGGTGAAGTTGTGCGGATGCGGGTTGCACCGCTCCCCGGAGATGGCGTTGACGGCCTCGACCTGATCGGAGCCCATCTCGTAGAGCCGCTTGTTGGCCAGCGCAACGATCTCGTTCTCGCGCACACCGGGTTTCAGGACGTCGACGATGTCCTGGTACACCCCGTCGACCATGGCAGCCGCCTGATTCAGCAGCATGATCTCGTCGTTCGACTTGATCACCCGGGCATCCAGCATCGATTGCTGCGCGTCGACCACGGTCAGGCCCTGGCGCTGCATCTCGAACAGGAACGGTGGCTCCACGATGTCCATGCCGACCGGCTCGTCGGCAAGACCCGCTTCGGTCAGGATGCTCTTGATCTCGGTCACCGCGTCACGCATCAGTCCTGCGTCCGGGGCGACGGCACCACGGAAGCCGAGGAAACCCGCCCGCCAGTTCTCCTGCGGCAACCACGGCGAGTACAGCTTGTGATGGCGCACCGCGGAGCCGAAGTCCCACAGGATCGGATCACCCTCACGGGTCAGCAGACAATAGCGAATCATCTTGTCGCCCAGCGCACCGCCGATCCAGGTCTGCGTGGTGTAGCGGATGTTGTAGAAGTCGAACAGCAGGAAGGCGCCGCAACCGCTAGCTGCAAGTGCCGCCTTTGCCCGGCCGATCCGGTAGTCCCGCAGCCGGGCGAAGTCCACCCGCTCCTCGTAGTCGACGCCCATGTGGCCGGGTGCGCCGAGGGGGCGCACCGTGACCGGCGGGGCGGCAAGTGCCGTCATGAGTGCACCGGCGTCAGACCGTCGTCCACCGACACGTTCTCCGGCTTCAGTTCGACACCCGCACCGCGAGCCACTTCGAGCAACAGCGTTGCGAAGTCCTCATCGATACCCAGCCCGGCGCCGGCGGCCTGCGCGACGATCTGCCGGGTGGCCGATGCGATCGGCATGGGCGACTTGAGCGCGTCGGCGGCCTCGAGACCGAGGTCGAAGTCCTTCTGCAGCAGTTCCATGGTGAATGTCGGCGCGAAGTCCAGGTTCACGAATGCGGGCGTCTTGTACTGGGTGAACGTTGATCCCATCACCGAGTCGTTGAGGAACGCCAGGAAATCGGCCCGGCTGACGCCGCCCTTTTCCACCAGCACGGTGATCTCGGCCAGACACTGCGTGACCACGCCGAGCATCAAGTTGTGGGCGATCTTGACCAACCGCGCCACCTCACCCTCGCCGACATAGGTGACACCGCGGCCGAACACGCCCAAAACCGGTTCGATCGACTCGAATACCTCGCGAGGTCCCGACACCGCGACCGTGAGTTTGCCTGCCGCAATCACTTTCGGATTGCCACTGACAGGCGTGGCGAGGAAGTCGCAACCACGGGAATTCGCCGCTTCGCGGATCTTGGCGCTGGCCTCAGCGGACACCGTCGACGAGTCGGCGATGATCCGGGGCGAGGACTCTCCCGTCAGCAGGCCGCCCTCGCCGAGCATCACCTGCTCCAGGTCCTTCGAGCTGGACACCATCACGAACACCAGGTCACGATCGGCGAGCTCCACCGGGCTGCCGACCACGTTGGCGCCCTTGGCAGCCAACGGTGCCGCCTTGGCCGCGGTGCGGTTGTAGACGGTCACGTCGTAGCCGGCGTCGAGCAGCCGTGTGACGAGCTGGGCACCCATACGGCCTGCGCCGATCCAGCCGATCTTGAGGTTTGAGGCAGACATGTCAGTTCCTTTTCTTTTCAGGCCGTGGGCTGGGTGGCCGGGGCGTCGGTGTCGGATGTGCTGGGTGCATGCACGGCACCACCGAAGTAGAGGTCGGCGATCTCCGGATTGGCCAGGACGGACGCGGCCGGTCCGGTGAGCAGGACCCGGCCGCTCTCCATGACGATGCCGCTCGAAGCCATCCGCAGGCCGAAGCGGACGTTCTGTTCCACCATCAGCACCGCTTTACCTGCTGCCCGCATGATCGCCACAGCCTCGTCGATCACTGTGAGCGACTTGGGATCCAGGCCAAGAGACGGTTCGTCGAGCAGGACGAGTTTCGGGTCGAGCATCAGCGACCGGGCGAACTCGACCATGCGCCGCTGACCACCGGACAGGTTGCCGCAGCGGATCCCGGTCTTGTCGGCCACCAACGGGAACATGCCGAGGACTTCGTCATAGCGTTGTTTCACCAGCGACCGCTGCCGGCGGATGACGTAGGCGCCCATCAGGATGTTCTCCTTGACGGTCAGCGTCGGGAACAGTCCGTTGCTCTGCGGTACCTGTGTGACACCGCAACCCAGCACCTCGTGGGGCGCCAGTCCGGTGATGTCCCTCCCGTCGAGCAGGATTCGGCCGGCACTCGGCTTCAAGATGCCACTGACTGCACGCAGCACGGTGGACTTGCCCGCTCCGTTCGGGCCGACGATGCAACCCAGTTCGCCCGCACCGACTTCGAGATCGACACCTTGCAGGACGTTGCCACCGCCGTATCCGGCGACCACACCAACAAGCTTGATCATGCCGGATTCCTCTCGATTACAGGAACATTCGAGCCTTTCGACGGTGCCTCGAGCAGATAGTCATCACCGAGATAGGCGTCGAGCACCAGCGGATCCTTCTGGATCTGCTCCGGGCTGCCTTCGGCGATCACCGCGCCGCGGGCCAGCACCCGAATGGGGTCACACAGTCCGACAACGAACGGCATGTTGTGCTCCACCAGAAGGAAGGCGGTGCCCTTGGCGTTGAGCTCCCGGATGAGATCACCCATCCGCTCGATCAACGTCGGATTGATGCCGCCCGCAGGCTCGTCCAGCAGAATGAGCTTCGGATCGAGCATCAGCACCTGGGCGAGTTCGACGAGCTTCTGCTGGCCGTAGGACAGCGAGCCGGCCCGGGCATCGCGGTAGGCGGCCATGCCGACGAACTCCAGCAGCTCCTCGGCCCGCGCGGCCTCGGACCCGCTGACCGCACCAAGGCCGAGTTGGCCGACGGAGAAGTCCCGCAACGGTGCGACGACGTTCTCCAGCACCGTCATCTCCCGGAACAGCCGGGTGATCTGGAAAGTGCGGCCCACGCCGCGGTGTGCCCGCGACCACGGCGACAGGCCCTGGATCGGTTCGCCATTGAGAAGGATCTCCCCTTTCTCGGGGGCCATGGTCCCCGAGATGAGGTTGAACACGGTCGTCTTGCCGGAACCGTTGGGTCCGATCAACGCGGTGATCGACCCTTCGGGCACGGTGAAGCTACAGTCGTTCACCGCATGATTGCCGCCGAAACTCTTGTGCAGGCCGCGGACCTCAAGCAACGTCTTACCGGTAGTCATCGGCTTGCGGACGTCTGTGGGTGCCTGTGGCCGGTCCAGCGGGTTGAGCCGGGCGCCGGAAAGCCCCACGGTGCCCTTTGTTCTCGCCTTCTCGATGAGGCTGGCCAACGTAGGCAGGATGCCCTTCGGCAGCAGGATCACCAGCAGTACCAGAAGCCCGCCGAACAGCACGAGCCGTGCGTTACCGCCGCCGAAGGCCTGGTTGGCGTAGATGTTGACCGGCTGGATGATGAACGCGCCCAACACCGGACCGAACAGGGTGCCACGCCCGCCCAGGATCACCGCGAGCACGATCAGCGCGCTGGTGATGATCGAGAACATGCCGATCGGGTCGACGAAGGACAGGTAGTAGCCGTACACCGAGCCGGCCATGCCGACGAAGAGTGCCGACAACCCGAAGGCAAGGAGCTTGTAGACCGGGGCGTTGACACCGATGGTGCCCGCCTTGCCTTCGTCCTCGCGGATGGCGATCAGCCCCATGCCGAACTTGGTCCGCCGGATCCACCACGTCATCAGCAGAGACAGCGTGAGCAGCGCGACCAGAGCCAGATGGAACGGCCAATTACCCCACGCCTCGGGCCAATCCGGAAGCGGCAGCGTCAAACCCGCGGTGCCGTTGGTGACCGGTACCCACTCGATCGCGACGAACTGGATGAGGAACAGGAACGCCACGGTGATGATGACGAAGGCGGGTCCACGCGACCGGTAGGTGACCAGTCCGAGCATCATCGCGATCACCGCGGCGATCACTCCGGCGATCGGTACCCAGACCAGGGGCTCGATGTCAGGGAAGCGGGTGGCGAGGATGGCGCCGACGTAGGCGCCGATACCGATGAACGCGCCCTGGCTCAACGACAGGTAGCCGGTGAAGCCGGTGATGATGTTCAGCCCGCTGGCGCCGATGGCGAGCACCAGCGACAGGATGACGATGTTCTGCGCGGACATACTGGGCGACAGGGGGAACAGCAGGATCACGACCGCGGCGACCCCGACCAACCCACGGGTGGCCCAGGTGTGCAGCTTCGGGTCCAGTAGGCGGGTTCTGGCGTCTGGAGTGCTCACGCGACCGCGTCCTCTCGGAGTCGGGTGCCCATCAGGCCCTGCGGCCGGGTGATCAGGACGACGATGATGACCAGGAACGGCACCGCGACCGGCCAGGCTGCCCCGACGTAGGCCGTCGCTGCCATCTCGCCGACGCCGATCACCAGTGCACCGAGGATGGCGCCCGGCAGGCTCCCGAGACCTCCGAGCACGACGATGGCCAGCAGTCGGGCGATCCACTGGTAATGGGTCCCCGGCAGGAACGGATAGATGGTGGACAACATCGCACCGCCGGCGCCCAGGGTGGCGACACCGATGGCGAAGGTGAGCGCGGCAATGGTCGCGACGCTCACCCCCACCAGCAGTGCGCCGCTTTCGTTGGACGACGCCGCCCGAATCGCCCGGCCCGCCCAGGTGTGGTTGAGCAGCAGGTACAGCGCGCCCATCACGGCGACCGCGATCACCGCGGCGATGAGCATGGCCTGGGGGATGTAGATGGAGCCGAGCGACAGCGAGGCGTCGGTGTAGGACACCACCACGGTCGACGAGGTGTTGCCCCAGATGAAGCCCATGATTCCCTCGAGCATCAGCGCGATCCCGAAGGTGGCCAATACCGTCATGGTCACGTGTGCCCCGCGGACGTGGCGAATCACCAGGACGTAGACCAGCCAGCCGAATCCGAACATCACTGCCATGACGATCGGGATCGACAACAGCGGATCCAGGCCGAGTTGCTTCCACAACGTGAAGGTGAGGAACGCCGCCAGCACGGCGAACGCACCGTGGGCGAGGTTGATCACCCGCATGACCCCGAAGATCAGGGTCAGGCCGGACGCCATCAGCGCGTACAACGCGCCGACGAGTAGGCCGAGGATGAGCGTTTGGACGAGCGAGGTCATGGGGCTTCAGCTCCTAGTTCGGTGCGGAGAGGATGCGTTGTCCGCTAGATGTCGCCGCCACGCCAACGCATGATGTTCTCGGAGGTGGAGACATCGGTGGGCAGCACCACCTGGGACACGCCGCCCTGCCACTGGCCGACGAGGAAGTCACCCTTGGGGCTGCCGTCTTCGTTCCAGCTCAACGAGCCCAGGAGCGTGTCGACGCTGTTGGCGCGCAGCCAATCTGCCAGTTTGAGTTGGTCGTCATACGAACCGACCCCGTTGACCGCGGCGGAGAGCACCTGGCCGGCCGCGAAGCCGTCGGCGGCGTCCTCAGGCGGGCTCTGGCCGAACTTCTCCTCGAAGCGTTTGACGAACTCCGCGTTCTGCGGGGTCTCGGCCAGTGTGCTGTAGCTCGACGAGAAGAAGACCCCTTCGGCGTTGTCCGGGCCGACCGCATCGAGATACTGCTGGCCGTACGTGGGCGAGCTGCTCTGATAGAGGATTTCCGGCTGGTAGTTCGCCCGGTTCATCGACCGGATCATGTTGACGCCGTCTTCGAATTGCGCTCCCTGAACCACGATTTCGGCTCCGGCATCGCGCATGGCGTTGACCACGGAGTCGAAGTTCTTCGTGGTGGCCGGGTACTGGTCCTTGTACACGGTCCGGATCCCGGCGTCGGAGAGGATCTTCTCGGCGCCTTCGACGACAGGCCCGGCGAACGGGTCATCGAGCGACGGGTAGGCGGCGGTCTTCGGGCGTTGCTCGGGTGGCAGGTTCGCGATCCAGGTCGCGAACACCTTCGCCTGATCGGTGGCGACGGCCTGCTGCGAGAAGAAGATGTATTTGAACCCCCGGTTGAACATGTCCGGCGATCCGCACGACGGACAGACGAACAGCATCTTGTTCTTCTCGGCGATGGCCGAGGCGGGGATGTTCAGCAGGGAGGACTGGCTGCCCAGTAGCAGGTCCACTTTGTCCTGGGAGATCAGGTTGTTGTAGTTGCTGACCGCGGTCTCCTGCTGGGTCGCGTCGTCCCTGACGACGATCTCGACCTGCTTGCCGAGAAGTCCGCCGGCCTCATTGGTCATCTCGACCCAGGTTTCGTATCCACGCTGCGTGTCCAGTCCGCCCTGGCTGAACTCGCCGGTCAGGGGTAATGACGCGCCGATGCGAATGGTGTCGCCGTCACTGCTGTCATCGGCCGAGCACCCCGATGCAGCGAGCGCGATCGCAGCAGCTGCTGCGGTCGCGCGAAAAGCAGTGGTGGTAAAGCGCATGTCCAACCTCTCTGTCAGACCGATTGCCCCGCCGGGACCCCGAATGTTACCTAGCTCATATGCAATCGATTGCAGTGAATCGTCACACAGCACCGCGGAGGGTGTCAACACCCAAGCGTCGACGGAGTAGCACCTGCGAGATCGCAATGCGGCACTTGGTCTGCATGTTTGCCTGCCGCCGTGGTTGGACGTCTTCCGCCGGATATGGACCGGGCGCTATAGTTCACCTGCAATCGATTGCAGCATGCAGCGACACATTGGAGTGACGATGACGATCACCGACACCGCGGTGAGCAGGCCCGGCCCCCTGTCACGAGAGGAGTGGGGGGCCTTCATCGACGGCGCTTTTGTGCCCGTCGGCGACGCGGACACGTTCGACGTCATCGAACCGTCGACAGCCCACCCCCTGGCTCGGGTGGTCGCCGGCGACGCGGCACTGGTGGACCGAGCCGTACGGTCAGCACGTGCTGCTCTGCCGGCCTGGCGGGCGCTGTCGGGCCGCCAGCGCGGCGTCTATCTCAGGCAGGTTGCCGATCGGATCCGCGCTCACGCACACGAATTGGGTGAGCTGGTCTCGCGCGAGAACGGCAAGCCCAAACGCGATGCTCTCGCCAACGATGTGAACTTCAGCTCCAACTGTTTCGACTTCTTCGCAGGCCTCGGCGACAGCCTGCCGGGCGAGATCATCGATCAGGGGCCGATCGAGACACGCGTACTCTACGAACCCTACGGTGTGGTGGCGTGCATCCTGCCTTTCAATTGGCCACCCATCCACTTCGCGAAAAAGGGTGCACCCGCACTGATCACAGGTAATACCGTCGTGATCAAGCCGGGCGAGCAGGCGCCGCTGACCGTGCTCCGCCTCGTCGAGATCGCGAACGAGGTGCTGCCGCCCGGGGTGCTCAATGCGGTGCCCGGCCTGCACGCGGGTGCGGCGCTGGCGGGTCATCCGCAGGTTGAGCGGATCAGCTTCACCGGCGCGACGGCCACAGGCCGACGCGTACTGGAGACTGCCGCACAGAATCTCACCTACGCCACAATGGAACTCGGTGGTAAGAACGCACTGCTGGTCCTGCCGGACGCCGACCTGGACCTCGCCGTCGAGGTGTCGATCGAGGGCATGTTCTACAACCAGGGCGAGGCGTGCACGTCCACCGCGCGGATAGTCGTGCAGGACAGCGTCTACGACGAATTCCTGGAGAGGTTCACCGCTGCCGCCGTTGCGCTGGTGGTCGGCGATGGACTCGATCCACGCACCGATGTCGGGCCGATGGTCGACGCGCGACAACGTGACCGCGTCCTGAGTTACCTGCAGACTGCGCTCGCCGAGGGGGCGCGCATCGTCGGCCAGGGGCACGTGCCCACCGACCCGGCGTATGCAGACGGTTATTGGGTGCCGCCGACTGTCCTCGCCGATGTGACCCCGAATTCGACCGTGGGACAGGAGGAGATCTTCGGCCCCGTCGCCCTGATCATGCGGTACTCGACCCTGGACGAGGCCATCGAGATCGCGAACGGAACCAGTTACGGATTGACCGCGGCGATGATCACCCGCGACGAAGCCAAGGCCTGGCACATCGCGCAGCGTCTGGAGGCCGGCATGATCTTCGTCAACAACTACATGCGCCGCTCGTTCCTCGGATCGCCCTTCGGCGGTATCAAGGGAAGTGGATTCGGCCGCGAGAACGCACCGGAGACGCTGCACGAATTCGTGCGGTCGAAGGCGGTGCGATTCCGCTCCGGCCGTGGGGAGGTTCCGGTGTGGCCACCGCGTGGTTGATCTCGCGCCGGTGACCCCTCTCTCGGCTCGCGGATCCCGTCCTTGATTCTCATCATCGCCGCATTCGTGTCGATGATCGACCGCTCGGTGATGCCGCCGTTGGTGCCGGTCATCGCATCCGATCTCGGCGCGTCGGTAAACGCGGTCGGCCAATCGCTCACTGTGTACGCCGTCTCCTACGCGTGTTTTCAGCTGGTCTGGAGCACGCTGGCGGCCCGATACGGGCGGGTCCGAGTGCTGGTGGCCTCGACGGCGCTGGGTGCGTTGGCGAACCTCGGTACCGCACTCGCCGCGGATGCGCTCACCTACAGCGTCATGCGTGGACTCGCCGGCGCCGCCTTCTCGGCAACGATCACCACGGTGCTGATCTACTACGGCGACACCCTGACCATCAGACTGCGCGCCGTAGCGACGGCGAACCTGGCGGCAGCGATATCCCTCGGGCTGGCCGCCGGAACGGTGGGCGCAGGCGCCATCGCCCAATGGTTCGGGTGGCGTTGGGTTTACGCGACGGTCGCTGCGATCTGCGTCGTGCTGACGGTACTACTCCCCCGCTTGGCCGAATCAGCCTCTGGCGCCAGGGAACGGCTGCTGCCGTCGATGCGACTACTGGCGCGCAACCGCTGGGCCGTGACGATCCTCGTGTTCACCGCGATCGAGGGGCTGTTGCTGATCGGCGTCTTCAACTACCTGGCAGTGGCCCTACAAGACGTCGGCGAAACCGTCCTCGTGGCCGGGCTCGCCACCTCTGCGTTCGGTGCATCCGTCGTGCTCGTGAGCCAGCTGATGAAGCTGATCTTGGGGCACTGGCCCTCCTGGGTACTGATGCTGTGTGCGGGACTGTCTGTCGTCGGCGCCTATTGCATTGTTGCCCTTGAGGTCTCATTGCCCGGCGTACTCGCCGCGGCGATCCTGCTCGGTCTGGCCTGGGCGCTGGGGCACACCACGATGCAGACCTGGATGACCGATGCGGTCAGCGACAGCAGGGCGATCGGAATGTCGATGTTCTCGATTTCGCTGTTCACCGGCGCGTCGATCGGTGCCGCACTGGGAAACGTCGCCGCCGGCGGCCACCGGTTCGGCGTGCTGTTCGCGGTGAGCACCGCTGTGGCGGTGATGTATACGGTTGCCACCACCATCGCCAGGGCCAGATACGTCGAACGCGAGTGACGTGGCCAGTCACGACACCGCGCACCGACTCATCGGTGAAGTTCGCCGAACCGCCCGCCCAGTCCGTCGAGTTCTGGGGTGGGCAGGAAGCGCTGCCTCAAACCCACCAGCGTCGCCAGCGCGGCCGCGTCGACCGCCCCGTCGTCGATCAGCCCCCGCGCCGGGTCACGCAGGATTGCCACGTGCGCGGCGGCCAGTTCCGGTGCGAGGCCGAGCAGCCGGGCAGCGGCCTCCGCGGCCTCGCGGTCGACTTCGCCGCGGCGGATGGCACCTGCGGTCTCCGCCAGGGCCAGCACCAACCTGTCCACCGGCTCGGGTCTGGGCGCATGCCGCATACGGGCCACCACCGTACCCAGATACGGCCCCAATGAGGTGACGTCGGCCGAGAGCGTGCACCCGTGCGCGCGTGCGGAGAGTTCGTTACCCGCGTTGAGGACCGTGATGTCGCAGCCACCGGTATGTAAAGCCTTGGCCCGTCCGGGCGTCGAACCGAGCGCGACGATGTCGAAATCGTGTCTGGAGAGGCCCATCTCCTCCAACAGCGCATAGGCGACGAACGCAAACCCGGAGTTCGGCACGTCGACTCCGAGTCGTCCGCCGCGCAGGATCGCCGGATCGGAAATACCGGGGCGGACACCGAGGCAGAGCCCCAGGCCACGGTCGATGCCCGCGACGATCTCGACATCCAGCAGTTCGCCAAGCGGATTCGCGGGGAGAAACCGGTAGGCGAGCACGTTGTCGGGGCTCGTGAAGACGGCGTCGTAGTCGCCGCGCCTCAGGGAGGTGAACTGCGCCGGCGACGACGCCACCGCAACATCGTGCACCTGTAATCCGACGGCAGAAAGCCTGCCGGTGGTGCGGGCGATGTCGAGCAGCACCGAGGGGCTGAACACGCCGAGCGTTATGCGATCCATGTCCTGCAATCGATTGTAGAGCCGTTGAGCTGCTACCTTACCGCCCCGCCGGTGCGCAGCGCAGCGGTCACCCGGTCCGCGCCGGACCCGTGGAGCCACGCAGGACCAGCGACACCGGCAGCGTCAGAGTCACGGCCTCCTGCTCGCCGGCGTCGATGCCGCGGAGCAGCAGACGCGCTGCCTCAGAACCGATTTCCCGCAACGGCATGTGCACCGTGGTCAGGGGTGGCCAGAAGTCCGCTGCGAACGGCATGTCGTTGAATCCGACCACCGACACGTCCTCGGGGCAGTTCAGGCCGGCCGCACGCAATCGGCGGATCAGCCCGAGCGCGACAAGGTCGTTGCCTGCCACCAGCGCGGTAGGACACTTGCGTCCGCTGCGCAGGATCTCGTCGGCCACGTCGACACCGGCCTGGATCGTCAGCGCCGACGCATAGATGGTGTCGTGTTCGACCCCCGCCTTGGTGGCCGCGGCTTCGAAAGCCTCGGCGCGTGCACGAGTGGTGGAGAAGTTCAGCGGCCCCGCGGCATGGAGGACGTAACGGTGGCCGAGTTCGACGAGATGATCCAGCGCCAAGTCGATCCCGTGCGCGTTGTCACCGGAGACCAACGGATATCCGCCCATCCCGGCGCCCCGGTTAACCAGTACGACCGGCACGTCGGCGGCCTTGGCCTCGTCGACCACCGTGTGGTCATCGAGTCGGCCGGTGGCAAGGATGAAGCCGTCGACCCGTCGCTGGAGCAGCGATTCGAACACCGAGATCTCCACATCGTCATGGGAATCGGTGTTGGCGACGAGAACGGTGTAGCCCTGCGCCTGCAGGACCGTCTCGATCCCGCGGATGATGGGCGGGAAGATCGGGTTCATCAGGTCGGGGATGATCACGCCGATCGTCATCGACCTGCTGGTGCGCAGTCCCCGTGCCATGGCGTTCGGCACGTAGCCCAGTTGTTGTGCCGCACGCTTGACACGTTTGAGTGTCTCGGCGTTCACCTGATCTCGGGTGCGGGCGTTGAGCGCGCGCGACACCGTCGCCTTGTGCACCTCAGCCAGGCGTGCCACGTCGTCGATGGTCACTCGTCGCGGCATGCTCGGGGCTCCCCTACCCTCCCTGAAGCCCGGGCTGCTGGGCTCTGGCATCAGGTTACCGCCCGAGTCCCCGACGAATGCGCGCGTGGCGCAATCGTTCGCAGGCCCGCGCTCAGGCCGGTCGCCGCCCCGCACTGGTCATGTCCGCGTTCATATCGAGCAGCGCACGGCCGGAGACCAGGCCGTGCGCCACCGCCAGTGACACGCACGACGCGCGATTGCTGGCACCCAGCTTGACGATCGCGTTCTCCACATGGTGTCCGGCGGTCCGCGCACTGATGAACAACCGGGCGGCGATCTGATTGTTGGTCAGCCCGTAGGCGGCCAGGGTGAGGGCGTCGAGCTCGCGGGGAGTGACGCCGAAGGGCAGTTCGGCCCGGTTGACGAGCACCACGCCGCTGAGACTGTCGCCCCGGTAGCGCGGGGACGTCGCGACGTGGCGGACGTGCAGCCAGCAGGTGCCGTCGTGCCACCGCGTGGTGTCCGGGCGCAGCTGCGCCCCCACGACCTGCGGCGCCAACGCCATGTCCGAGATCAGCGCCGCATCCAGCGCCGCGTCGAACCCGTCGCCCATCCGTAGCAGATGGGCCCGTCCCATCTCGTCCACCGCCCAGGCCTGCGCATCGGGCGAGAGCAGCTCGGCGACCATGCGCGGCCGGACGGAGAAATCGAGCTGCGCGGCCATCTGTCTGCGCAGGGCGTTGATCTGGATGACGTCCTCGTCACTGGGGTAGCGGGCGTCGTCGCAGTTGACGTGAATGGTGCCCGCGTAGGTGCCGTCCGCGGTCACCAGCCGTGCCGACAGTCCCTCGGCGAATCCGGCCGGGGTGAACACCGACGTGACCGAATACGAACTCCGGTAATCCGGGAAGTCCCGCCACCGCAGCGCACCGAGATCGCGCCGACGCATCGAGTCGAACAGCGGGTCGTGGTCGATGAACCAGGTGTTCAGATGCGTCATGACATCGTCGGGATAGTCGTGATTGGCAACTGTCACATGGTTGCGCGCGATGGGATCCCACAGGCAGATCGCCGACGCAGACGACGCCGCCCGGGTGCCCAAGGTCTCGAGCACCTCGTGCGCGACGGTCTCGATACTGGCAGTGCTCGTCAGCACCACTCCGTATGTGCCTGCCATCTGATGAGTCCTCGGTCGCGGTCGTCTATGCGGCACATCATCGGCAGGCAACGTTTCCGCAATGTTTCCCCGCCGGGGCGGCCGTGCAAACTGGTTCGGCAAATGGGAGATTCGTCCCATAGCCATGCCGGACGGCCGGTTTCTACGCTGGCGAGCACCAATACGTGGCACAGCGCGGTGCCTCGCGCCGACGGCACGAAGCAGAGGGCTGATACGCATGTTCAGGTCATCGAGACGTTCCACCACACGGCTCAGGCGGTGTTCGGCCGCGCTGCTGGCGGCCACCGCACTGCTGGCCGCAGGCTGCGGCAGCCGGGCCGGAGACGACGATGCGGCGGCAGCGCAAAGCTGTGTCGACACCTCAGGTGAGACCGTGAAGATCGGGGCCATCAACTCGCTGTCCGGCGGTCTGGCCGTCAGCGAGTCCGTCATCCGCGACGCGATCGTGATGGCCGTCGAGCAGGTCAACGCCTCCGGCGGCGTACTGGGCAAGCAGCTCGAGCTGATCGGCGAGGACGGCGCCTCCGAGCCCACGCTTTTCGCGGAGAAGGCGCAGAAGCTCGTCCAGTCCGACTGTGTGGCCGCTGTTTTCGGCGGATACACCTCGGCGAGCCGTAAGGCCATGCTGCCAGTGTTCGAGGACTCGAACGCGCTGCTCTACTACGGACAGCAGTACGAGGGACTGGAGAGCTCCCCCAACATCTTCTACACCGGCGCCACCACCAACCAGCAGATCATCCCGTCGCTGGACTACCTCAAGGAGCAGGGGGTGACGTCGCTGTACCTGGTGGGCAGTGACTACGTCTTCCCGCGCACCTCCAATGCGATCGTGAAGGCCTACGCGCAGGCCAACGGCATCGAGATCAAGGGTGAGGACTACACCCCGCTGGGCAGCACCGACTTCTCCACGATCGTCAACAAGATCCGCGCCGCCGACGCCGACGCGGTGTTCAACGTGGTGGTCGGCGATTCGCTGGTCGCGTTCTTCCGCGAGTACCGCGCGGCGGGCCTGACCGCCGAGGCGATGCCGGTGATGTCGATGTGCGTCGGCGAAGAGGAAGTCAAGAGCATCGGCGCCGACACCCTGACGGGTCAGCTGTCGTCGTGGAACTACTACCAGACCCTGGAATCTGCGGAGAACACGAAGTTCGTCGCGGATTTCAAGGCGCGGTTCGGCCCCGACAGGGTCACGTCCGACCCGATGGAGTCGGCATATGCGGCGGTCATGCTGTGGAAAGCCACTGTGGAGAAGGCGAATTCGTTCGCCGTCAGCGACATCCAGAACGCCGCGGGCGGTGTCACCGTCACCGCCCCGGAAGGCGAGATGACGATCGACGGCGAGAACCACCACGTCACCAAGACCGCGCGCATCGGCCGGGTGGACGCCGACGGCCTGATCTATCAGGTGTGGCAATCGCCCGGCCCGATCGAGCCTGATCCCTACCTGAAGGGCTATCCGTGGGCCGAGGGGATCACGGGCTGACCCATGCACCTGACCCCCAAAGACGAGGACCGTCTGCTGTTGTTCCTGGCCGCCGAGCTGGCACGCAAACACCGCGCCGCGGGACTTGCGCTCACCTACGCCGAAGCCCGCGCTCTGATCGCCGACGAGGTGGTCGAGGCGGCACGGGCGGGTGCGACCGTCGCCGAGGCGGCGGCGCACGGTGCCACGGTGCTCACCGACGACGACGTGATGCCGGGCGTGACAACGCTGCTGGGGTCGGTACAGGTCGAGGCCTTCTTCTCCGACGGCCAGAAGCTGGTGACCGTTCATGAGGCGATCGGACCGGGCAGCGCCGGGCAGTCCGAGCCGGGCGTGATCCCGGGAGAGGTGCTGCCCTGCGATGGCGAACTCGAGCTGAACGCGGGCCGCCCCACCGCGACGCTGACCGTCGACAACACCGGCGATCGACCGATCCAGGTGGGCTCGCACTTCCACTTCTTCGAGGTGAACCGGGCACTGCGGTTCGACCGGGCCGCGAGTTTCGGTATGCGGCTGGACATCCCCTCGGGCACTGCGGTTCGTTTCGAACCGGGTGAAGCACAGGAGGTTTCGCTGACCCGCTACGGGGGCGAGCGCATGGTGGTCGGTCAGAACGACGTGACCAACGCGTCGACGACGGACGCCCCGACCACCGACCTCATGGACCGGATGCAGGCCGCGGGATTCCTCGATACGGGACGGACCTGACATGGCACACCGCATCACCCGCAGGCACTACGCCGAGCTGTACGGTCCCACCACCGGGGACCGGGTCCGGCTGGCCGACACCGAACTGCTGGCCAAGGTCGAGCACGACGCGACCGTGTACGGCGACGAGTCCGTGTTCGGCGGCGGCAAGACCATGCGTGAGGGCATGGCTGTGCACGGCGACATCACCAACGCCGACGGCGCGCTCGACTTCGTCATCACGAACGTGCTGATCGTCGACGCCGTGCTAGGAATCCGCAAGGCCGACATCGGCATTCGGAACGGCCGCATCGCCGGCATCGGCAAGTCCGGTAACCCGCGCACGATGGACGGCGTCGACCCCGAGCTGATCATCGGTGCAGGCACCGACATCCGCTCCGGCGAGGGCATGATCGCGACGGCCGGCGCCATCGACGTCCATGTGCACTTCGACAGCGCCGGACTGGTGGAGGAGGCGATCTCCAGCGGAGTGACCACGATGATCGGTGGCGGCCTCGGACCCGTCACGGTCGGTATCACCTCGTCGGGTCCGAACAATCTGGCGCGGATGCTCCGTGCGGCCGAGGGATTCCCGATGAACTTCGGCTTCATCGGCAACGGCAGCGCGTCGAGCACCGCGCCGCTGATCGAACAGGGGCTGGCCGGCGCGATCGGCTTCAAGATCCATGAGGACTGGGGCGCCACCCCAGCGGCGATCCGCGCGTCCCTGGACGCAGGCGACGAACTGGACCTGCAGGTGCAGATCCACACCGACACGCTGAACGAGTCAGGGTTCTTCGAGGACACCATGGCGGCGATCGGCGGGAGACCGATCCACACCTACCACGCCGAGGGCGCAGGCGGCGGCCACGCACCCGACATCATGCGCGTCGTCGGCGAACCGTACTGTCTGCCGTCGTCCACCAATCCAACCAATCCGTACACCCTCAACACCTTCGACGAACACCTCGACATGGTGATGGTGTGTCACCACCTCAACCCGCGCATTCCCGAGGACGTCGCGTTCGCCGAGTCGAGGATCCGCCGCGAGACCATCGCCGCCGAGGACGTGCTGCACGACCTCGGCGCAATCTCGGCGATGGGATCGGACTCGCAGGGTATGGGCCGGATCGGTGAAACCATCGCTCGCACCTGGCAACTGGCGTCCCACATGCGGGCCACGCGCGGCGCGCTGCCTGCCGACGAGGGCACGGGAGCCGACAATGCCAGGATTCTGCGCTATGTCGCGAAGCTCACCATCAACCCGGCGCGGCTGTTCGGCATCGACCACGAGGTCGGTTCGCTGGAACCGGGCAAGCTGGCCGACATCGTGCTGTGGGAGCCGAAGTTCTTCGGCATCAGACCGAAGGTGGTGTTCAAGGGCGGCTTTCCGGCATGGTCGGTGATGGGCGAGGCCAATGCGTCGCTGATGACGTGCGAGCCCCTGCGCTACCGCCCGCAGTGGGCGGCCTACGGCCGCGCCCCGGCCGACGTGTCGGTGAACTTCGTGGCGGCCGCGGCCGCCGAGGCCGGACTCGGTGACACGCTGGGGCTCGACACCCGGTTGGTGGCCTGCCGCGGCGCCCGACGGCTCACCAAAGCCGATCTGCTGCACAACGATTACCTGCCCGACATCCGCATCGAACCGGACACCTATCGCGTGACCGTCGATGGTCAGCCGTGTGTGAGCACGCCGATGACGCACGTACCGCTCGGGCGTCGCTACACACTCAAATAGGAGAAACCCCGTGAGTGAAGCACTGCGTGTCGGCATCGGCGGGCCGGTCGGGTCCGGCAAGACCCGGCTTGTCGAACGGCTCGTGCCGCGACTGTCCGACGCCGGGCTCAGCGTTGCGGTGATCACCAACGACCTGGTGACCGACGAGGATGCCCAGCGGGTACGACGCAGCGGCGTCATCGACCCCGGCCGGGTGCTGGCCGTGGAGACCGGCGCCTGTCCACACACCGCGATCCGCGAGGACCCGTCGGCCAACCTCGCCGCCGCCGAGCGACTGAACCGCCGATTCACCGACCTCGACGTCATCCTCATCGAATCCGGCGGCGACAACCTCGCGGCCACCTTCACCTCGGATCTGGTCGATTACTGGATCTTCGTCATCGACACCGCCGCCGGCGACGACATCCCCCGTAAGAAGGGGATCGGGCTGCTGCAGGCGGATCTGTTGGTGGTCAACAAGATCGACCTCGCTCCCCTCGTAGGTGCCGACCTCGACATGATGCGGCGCGACTGTGCGGTGGCCCGCCCGGTCAAGCCGACGGTGTTCACGGATCTGCGGTCAGGCTTCGGGCTCGGTGAACTCACCGAGAGACTGCTCGAGGGAGCGATGCTCACGGCCGGCCGAAGGTGACCGCCCCGGCGATCAGTCCCGGCGAGCTCGACATCGACGTCGTCGCGGATGCGACCGGGCGCACCAGAACGGCATCTCTGCGCCAGCGCTACCCGCAGCGCGTGACGATGCCGATGCACTGCGACCCCGAGCACCCGGGTGCGGCCACGCTGTGTGTGCAGAGCCCCAGCGGCGGTGCGTTCTCCGACGACGAGCTGCGCACCACGGTGCGATGCGGTCCCGGAACCCATCTGCATCTGACCACTCAGGCCGCCACCCAGGTGTTCGCCGGCGGCGGGCCGGGTGCCCGGCATCGGGTGGGCCTGCGCGTGCATGCCGGCGCCGTCCTGGAGTACTACCCGGGAACCGTCATCCCCCATACCGACTCGACGTTCGTGCAGCGTGTCGACATCGATGTCGAGTCCGACGGGATCTATCTCGGATGGGAGGCCGTGGCGGCAGGCAGGATCGCCCACGGGGAGCGGTTCGGCTACCTGTGCTACGACAGCGCCTTCACCGTCCTGATCGACGGACGGGCCACGGCCAGGGACCGCCAGGTGGTGCGCCCCCACGCCGGCAGCAGACCACTCGACGACGACTACCTGGCCACCTTTCTTGCCATCGCCCCGGGACGCACCACCGGCCCACTGCTGGACGGGATTCGGCAGGCTCTCGGCACTCTGAACGGCTGCTCCGGTGGTGCAGGCCGGCTACCCGGCGCGGCCGGCGTGTTCGTCCGGCTGACGACACAGTCGGCACCGGACCTGCTGCGGGCGCGACGATGCCTGTTCGGCACGGCCCGGACCCAGTTGCTGCCCGAGAGGAGCGAAACATGAAGGCCGAAAACATCATCGGTGACATCACCGACGGTGCGTACGCCGGGCGGCGGCGTCACCACGTGGACATCGGGTGGGGAGACGCCACCAAGCACCGCCAGGTGGTGACGGCCGACTCCGGTATCGACGTACACATCACGCTGCCCCGGGGCACGTTCCTGCGCGCCGGCGCGGTGATCGCCGACGACGGCGACGACGTGGTCGTCGTCCGCCGTCCTGCCGAAAAGGCGGTCGCGGTGCGGTTCGCCGACAACTGCGACGCCGCCGGCGCGCGCCGGATGATGCTGCTGGGCTACCTGCTGGGCAACCAGCACGCGCCCGTCGACGTGACCGAGGACCGTGTGGCCGCACCGCTGTTCACCAGCGTCCACGCTGCCGAAGAGCTGCTCGCGGAGCTGGGCGTCGTCGGCGAGGTCAGCGAGCTCGCACTGGCGGTCAGCGGATGGTCGCGCACATCGTCGGATTCACATGCCGGCCATCGCCACTGAGCCGGAGGTGGCGCTGCTGCTGTGGATGCAGCTGCAGGACAGCGCCTTTCCCGCCGGGCGCATGGTGCACAGTCAGGGACTGGAACAGTGGCTGGCCGAGCGGCCCGCTGCCGGCGAGGCCGAGATCGCAGCGGCGGTCCTCGGCTACCTCGCCGACAGCTTCGCCCCGCTGGACGCCACCATCACCGCAGCGGCGTGGCGAGCCGCTCCGAACCGGGAATCGCTGCGGCACCTCGACCAGCTGATCGCCACGTACAAACTGTTCGACAACGCCCGCACCGCTTCGGAATCCGCGGGTCGACAACTGGCCGCCGCCGCGCGCCACACCGGACTCGCGGCGCAGCACCCCTACCTGGACGCGGTCCTCGAGGGCGCCACACCCGGCCACGGCGCCGTGGTCGAGGGCGCGCTGCAGGCCGCGCTCGGCATACCGATGCACCTCGCGGTACTGGGCTCGATTCGCTCGGTGATGGCGTCGATGCTGAGTGCGGCGGTTCGGCTCGGCCGGCTCGGACCGCTGCGCAGCCAGGGCATCCAGGCCGGAACGGCCGCTCTGGTGGCCGACCTCGCCCGCGCGGCCTGCACTCGCGAGGTCGCCGACGTGTGGAGCGTCGCACCCGCGCTGGAGATCAGCGGGATGCGCCACGAGACCCGCGCTTCCCGGTTGTTCGCCACCTAGTTGCTCCTGGTCGGCCGGTGCCTCAACCACCCTGTCCGGCGATGGCGGTGACCTTGATCTCGACCCGCATCTTCGGGGCCCCCAGCGCCGCGACGCCGATCTGCGTCCAGATCGGGGCACGGTCACCCATCCGCTTGCGGAACTGCTCGGACATCACGCGGGTGTGCGCATCGCCGATCTCGTCGTCTTCGACGGGTACGTGGTACGAGTCCACCGTCACGACGTCGCGCCAGCCGGCCCCCGCCGCGGCCAGCACGCGCTCGACGTTGTCGAACGCCCGCACGATCTCGTCGTCGAGCGAGTCGGGAAAACGGACGTCGTCGTCCCAGCCGCCCTGCCCGGAAATCTCCACGCGGTCCCCGATTCGCAGCGCCTGGTGGTAGTGCAGTGACTCCCGGACCTTCTCGCCAAAGCCGGGGGTGGTGAAGAATTCGATGTCCGCCATGTCCGATTCCCTTCGTTTACTTCATGCGTGAAGTAACGGTAACACGCAATCACTTCACGCGTAAAGTGACGACGACGCGATAGGCTGCCGCAATGGCACGAGCCAAGACACCGGATCCCGACCGGCGGGACGATTCACTGTGGCTGACCGCAGCGGAGAAAGAGGCGTGGACCGGCCTGATCTCACTGATCCTGCTGCTGCCCGGCCGGCTGGAGGCGCCCCTGCGGACGATGGACCTCACCCTGTTCGAATACCTGACACTGAGCCATATTTCGGAGGCGCCGGACCGCCGGATCCGCATGAGCGAGTTGGCCTATCTGGCCAACGGTTCGCTGTCGCGGCTGTCCAATGTGGTCAAGCGCTTCGAACAGCGCGGCTGGGTGGTTCGGTCCCCGGACCCCACCGATGGGCGCTACACCATCGCCGCGCTCACCGATGTCGGGTACCGCCTCGTCGTCGACGCCGCTCCGATCCACGTACGGGCCGTGCGGGATTTCGTGCTCGATCCGCTCACCGTCACCGACCAGCAGGCCCTCGCCCGCATCGCGGCCAAGTTGAAGATCCGGCCGTCGGATCTCGCGTGACCACCAACCACCGCCACCATCCACGCAGTTAGGCTGCGAAGTCGTGACGGTTCAACGTTTGCGCCCCTACGCGGTGACCATCTTCGCCGAGATGTCGGCGCTGGCCGCCCGCGTCGGCGCGGTCAATCTCGGGCAGGGCTTTCCCGACGAGGACGGCCCGCCCGCGATGCTGAAAGCCGCCGAGAACGCCATCGCCGAGGGCGTCAACCAGTACCCACCGGGCCTGGGCATCGCGCCGCTGCGCGAGGCGATCGCCGGACAGCGCCGGCGACGCTACGGGACCGAGTACGACCCGGACACCGAGGTGCTGGTGACCGTCGGCGCCACCGAGGCGATCGCCGCATCGGTGCTCGGCCTCGTCGAGCCCGGCTCTGAGGTGCTGCTCATTGAGCCGTTCTACGACTCGTACTCCCCCGTGATCGCGATGGCCGGCTGCCATCGCCGCGCAGTGCCGCTGCGCCAGGACGGCCGGGGCTTCGCCATCGACATCGAGGCCATGCGCCAGGCGATCACGCCGAAGACCAAGGCGCTGATCGTCAATTCGCCGCACAATCCCACCGGCATGGTGGCTTCCGACGACGAAATGCGCGGTCTCGCCGAGCTGGCGGTGTCCGCCGACCTGCTGGTCATCACCGACGAGGTGTACGAGCACCTGGTGTTCGACGGACGACGGCACACGCCGCTGGCCAACTATCCGGGGATGGCCGAGCGCACGATCACGATCTCCAGTGCCGGCAAGATGTTCAACGCGACCGGCTGGAAGATCGGGTGGGCCTGTGGGCCAAGCGATCTGATCGCCGGCGTGCGAGCAGCCAAGCAGTATCTCAGCTACGTCGGCGGCGCCCCGTTCCAGCCCGCGGTCGCGCAGGCGCTCGCCACCGAGGACGCCTGGGTCGACGCGCTGTGCGCGTCGTACCAGTCACGACGCGACAAGCTCGGTACGGCGTTGAGCGACATCGGGTTCGATGTGTTCGACAGTTTCGGGACATACTTCCTGTGCGTCGATCCGAGGCCGCTGGGCTACCCCGACAGCACGGCGTTCTGCGCAGAGCTCCCCGACAAGGTGGGCGTCGCCGCCATCCCGATGTCCGCGTTCTGCGACCCGGCCGCCGAGCACGCCGATCAATGGAATCACCTGGTGCGCTTCGCGTTCTGCAAACGTGACGCGACCCTCGATGAGGCGATCCGGCGGTTGCAGACGCTACAGGGATCCAGCTAACGCCCAGAGTGCATCGTCGGGCCTGCTGCGATCCAGCGGGCTGAACACCACATCGGTGGCACCTGCGTCGAGATAACTCTGCACCTTGCGCCGGACGGCGTCGGCGTCGCCGATGGCCGCGAGATCGGCCAGGTTGTCGATCCCTTCCCGCGCAATGACCTTCTGGTAGGAGGGGATGGTGGCGTAGAACCGCAGCTGCTCCTCCGCGTCGGCGCGGGCCGCCCGGACGTCGTCGGACAGCTGGGCGGGCACGAAGGCGACGATCCTCGGGCTGGGCCGGCCGGCTTCTTCGGCGGCCCGGGCGATCGTCGGCTGGATGAACTCGGCGATGGTCCTCGGCCCTGCGAGGTATGGCAGGGTGCCGTCGGCGAGTTCGCCCGTCACCTGCAGCGCTTTGGGTCCCATCGCCGCGACGTAGACGGGCACCGGTGAACCACCCGCCAGGGTTACCGGCCAGGCGGGGCTGGCTGTGAACTCGGCACCGTGGAAGTCCACCGACCCCGTGTCGAACACCGAGCGCAGAATCGTCAGATACTCCCGCAGCCGCGCGATCGTGTGGGGCGGCGCGATGCCGAACGCCTCGCGTTCGATGTCGTGGGCACCGAGACCCAGACCCAGGCTGAACCGGCCGTGGGCGGCGGCCTGCGCGGTCTGTGCCTGCGAGGCGAGCGTCAGCGGGTGCCGCGGATTGAACGGCACCACCGAGGTCCCCACCTCGAGACCGGGCACACCCGCGCCGATCAGGCCTGCCAGCGAGATCGCGTCGTGGTCGAACTGCTGGGCGACCCACACCTGCGACACCCCGAGCTCACGCGCCCTACGGGCCTGCGTGACGAAGTCGTCGACGGCGTTGTCGGCACCCGCGTGGGCGAAGAGCACTGTTCCGAAGGCCATGACGCGACCAACCGGGAATCCGGGGCGCCCTATTCCGGTTCGCGCAGTTCTACTCCGCGTGACGAGAACTGTTGTCGCGCAGGGCCGCGGCCATCACGTGTCGACGCAGATTCTCCAGCGCGACATCGAGAACCATCTTCTTCGCCCGCTTCACCAGGAACGCCGGATAGGGCGCGGCGAGATCGAGGATCAGGTCGAAGCGCACCCGGGTCCGGTCTTCGCCGACCGGGGTGAGGTTGTACTCGCCGTGTTGACAGCGCTGGCGCGAGGTCCGCTCGGCGTCCCACACCACCCAGTCCGCACCCCAGTGATATTCCAGCAGCTCCTTGTCGGTCAGCCCCATGATCTTGACCGTGGCCCGCACATGGTGCGGCCGACCGTCGGGATGGCGATCCACCACCTCGGCGTCCTTGTGCAGCGCCGACCACGAGGCCACTGCGTCGATGTCGGCCAACACATCCAAAATCGTCGCCGGCGGGGCCTCGATCACGACTTCGCTGGAAGCGCGGACCGCCATGCCGGCAAATCCTAGTCGCGCACCGGCCTCGCACCCAGCATTTCGCAGCTAATGTCAGCTACCAACCGATCCGGTCCAGCGGAGTGGGCTGCTGCGGTGGCGCGCCCACGGGACCCGCCGGGGTGCGCGAGAACCGTGGCGCCGGCGCCGCCTGGTCGACGCCGTCCACGGTCACCATCGTGTCGCGGGCCCGTAGATGGTCGCTGCGGGCGGCCTCGCGCCAGGTCAGGACCGGCGTGACACAGGCGTCGGTGCCCGCGAAGATGTCGACCCAATCGTCACGGGTCTTGGCTGCGAACCGCTCGGCGAACAGTTCACGCATTACCGGAAAGGATGACCGGTCCATCTGGTGGGGCAACTCGCCGCCGTCCAGGCCGAGCCCGGTGAGCAGCGCCGCGTAGAACTGCGCCTCGATTGCGCCGACCGCGACGTACCTGCCGTCGGCGGTCTCGTACGTGCGGTAGAAGGGTGCACTGCCGTCGAGCAGGAACGACTCACGCTCATCCCGTAGCGAGCCGACGGACTTCATCGTCCAGGCCATCTGAGACAGCATGCTGACCCCGTCGACCATGGCCGCATCGATCACCTGTCCCCTGCCGGAGCCCTCCCGCTCGTACAGGGCCGCGACGATGCCGACCAGGACCAGCATCGACCCGCCGCCGAAGTCGGCGATCAGGTTCAGCGGCGGGACGGGCGGACGGTCCCGGTAGCCGATGGCCGCCAGCGCGCCGGTCTGTGACAGGTAGTTGATGTCGTGGCCGGCCGCCGTGGCGAGCGGTCCGTGCTGTCCCCACCCGGTGATCCGGGCGAAGATGAGCCGCGGGTTGACGGCCTCGCAGTCCTGAGGTCCGATGCCGAGGCGCTCGCACGTGCCCGGGCGGAATCCGTCGATCAGCACATCGGCCTTGGTCACCAGGTCGAGCAGAGCCTGCCGGTCCGCCTTGAGGTCGAGGTCGACGACGCGCTTACCGCGGTGCATCAGGTCGACGTCCTCGGCAGGCATCGTGAGCCCGCCCGGCCGCCGTACCCGCACGACGTCGGCACCGAGGTCGGCCAGCATCATCCCGGCATGCGGGCCCGGTCCGATTCCTCCGAGCTCGACGACCCTGACCCCGGCGAGAGGTCCGGCACTCACCCCTTGATGACCTTGTGGACCTGCTTCTTCAAGCCTTCGGTGGCGGTTTCGACGCCGCCCTTCATCGTGCGCTTGAGAATGAAGCCTGGCAGCGGCACGGACAGGTCGATCGCGATATCGAACCGCACCCGCGTCTTGTCACCCTCGGGTGTCAGCGTGTAGCCCGCGTCCTGCGCCTTCAGCTGCCCGGCGGAGACCAGCGTCCACGTGACTTCGTGGTCGCCCCAGGTGTATTCGATGACCTGTTCGTCGGTCAGGCCTGCGGCCTTCACCGTCATCTTGACCTGCTTGGGCCTGCCGTTGTCGAAACGGTCCAGCACTTCGGCCTTCTGGTACTGCGGCGACCAATCCGGAGTGGACTCGACGTCGGCGATGACGTCGAGGATCTGCTCGGGTGTTGCGTCGATCACGACCTCGCGGGAGTCCTTGGTTGCCATGGCGAGACCATAGACCACCGCGGTCATCGCCCGATCGAGATCACCCGACTTCCGACGACCGACGCGGCTAGGCTCGGGGAGGTGAGCGACTCCGCGGGTGCCAGCGTTGATCCCACCGTTCCCCCGAGCGGTACGGGCTGCGTCGAATGCGACGCCGCCGGCGGCTGGTGGGTCCATCTGAGACGGTGTGCGGCATGCGGCCATATCGGCTGCTGCGACGACTCCCCCGCCAAGCACGCGTCGGCGCACTGGCGCTCCAGTGGTCATCCGATCATCAGGTCGTTCGAACCTGGTGAGGACTGGTTCTGGAACTACGACAGCGACCAGTATTACGACGGTCCCGAACTCGCCGCCCCGCAGAGCCGGCCCGCCGACCAGACGGTGCCCGGTCCGCGCGGACGGGTGCCCCAGGACTGGATGGCGCAGCTGCAGGGCCGCGGCTGAGTGAACCCGCCCCCGCCCGGGTAGTACTGCGCGGTGACCAACGACAAACCGAACACCACCCAGACCGATACCGCACCCGAGGCGGCCGACGACGACGTGGTCAGCGACCCGTCGAAAGGTGCCGACGGGGAAGGGTCCGACTGGGCCGACGAGGGCGGCGCCACCCCGACCGGACCCGCCACCGAGTGACGTCGGCATGTTCGTCGTCGCTCATCGACGACGAACACGCCGAGATCGCGTCACGCCCTGTCGGCGAGTACCTGCTGGGCCGCGTTGTAGCCGGGGATGAACGTGATCCCGGGCCCGCCGTGGCATCCTGCGCTCGCCAGGTACAGGCCGTCGATCGGAATCGGTTGATCGACATAACCTTTCGGCCCCGGACGGTTTCGCCCCATCTGCTCGGGATGTATCAGGCCGTGGCAGTAGTCGCCGCCCGGAGCCCCGAACATCGTGCCTATGTGTTTGGGGGTGAACGTCGTGTGCCGGAGCACGAGGCTTTCGAAGTCCGGTGCCAGCCGGGTGATCTTGTCGATCACCCGCTGCCCCATCTCCGCCTTCATCTCGCCGTAGCTCGACGCGTCCTCGTTCAGCGGGAACCACAGCGAGAACGCGGACACCGCGTGCTTGCCGGGAGGCGCCAGCCCGGGATCGTTGGCCGACGGGATCTGCAGGGCGATCGCCGGATCGGCGGGCACCACTCCGCGCTGCGAGTCCTCCCACTGCTGCTGCAACTCTTCCGGTGTGGTGAAAATGCCGATGGCCGACTGATATTCGGGATCGTTGAGGATCTCGTAGGGCTCGGCGAAGGTGGGTGGCCCATCGAGCGCGAAGTGCATCTGCAGATAGCTGCCGCGGTGGTCGATGTGGCCGAACCGGTCCCTGATCTCACCGGGGACGGCAGCAGGGTCGACGAGCGAGTTCACCGTCAGGTCGGGTGCCAGATTGGAGATGACGATCGGCGCGGTCAGCGTCGAGCCGTCGTCTAGGCGAACGCCGGTGACCCGACCGTCGCTGACCAGGATCTCGCCCACCTTGCTGCGCAGCCGTAGTTCGCCACCGGCAGCGGTGAACATCTGCAGCAGGTGTTCGGTCACCGCGCCCATACCCCCGCGGAACTTCTTGATCAGGGTGGCGTTCTCGTCGGGCACCGCCAGCCCGAACGCCAGGGCGGCAGCGCTGCCGGGTGTCGCGGGTCCGCGATAGGTCGTGTTCACCGCGAGGAACGCCAGCATGCCGCGCAACGCACCGTGCTTCTCCCGGTCGGGCAGATAGCGGTCCAGCACGTCGGTGACCGAGCCGAACAGGATGTCGCTGACTGCCTGACGTTCGAATTCATTGGTGGCGCAGGCGAACATCTCGTCGAGCGTCTTGGGCGGCTGGGCCGCGTCGAAGCGGCCGAGCGCCCTGGTCGGGGCCTGGCACCACGCCATCAGACCGGCCATGCCGTTGACGGCTTCCGCTCCGTGCACCTCGTTGAGATGGGTCAGCAGTTTCATCGGGTCGGTGTAGTAGATCAGCGGGTCGTCGCCGACACCGCGGAGCTGCACCGACATCACGTCGAGTTCCACGGTCGGAAGGTCGTCCAGGCCGAGCGCTTCGCTGACCACCGCCGACGTCGGAACCTGCACCGAGCCGGCGATCTCGAAGCGGAAGCCGTCGAAGAGCTCCACGGTCGAGGCCATCCCGCCGGCATACAGCTTGAAGTCCAGGCACAGGGTGCGAAGCCCCGCCTGCTGCAGGAGCGCCGCGGCCGTCAGCCCGTTGTGGCCCGCACCCACGACGATCGCATCGAAGTCCGTCATCGGCTGAGGCTGACACGGCCGCCATTGTTTTGTCAATATTGACGAAACTTGTGTCGAGTCGAGGCTGTCCTCGCCTCAGGAGCGTTCCTCGATCCCGGTGCGCAGCAGTTGCAGCGCATGTCGACACAGCCGGTCCAGCTCGGGCAGGGATCGTTGTTCGCCGAGCATCCACACCTCCATCGCCCCGAAGACCGCGGCCGCGATGCACCGCGCGGTGACGGTGATCCGCATGCGTTCGTCGGTGCCAGGCAGCGCGGGGTCGACGGCGGACATGTGCTCTTCGATCGCCTCGGCGAAGTCCGCCTCGACCTGGCGGATGTGGCGCACGATGCGGTCGGCGTCGAGTTCCTCGGAGCGCATCGCGGCGATCTTCGTGACAGCCCAGTCGTCATACGGGGAGGCCATGATGGCCGACTGAACCGACTCCACGATCGATTCACCCGGCTCCCGCGCCGCCAGCGCGGACCGAAACCAGTGCAGCCCCGCGTCGTAATCGGCGAACAGAAGATCATGCTTGGACGCGAAGTGCCGATAGAACGTCCGCAGCGACACCCCGGCGTCGGCGGCGATCTGTTCGGCTGACGTGCCGTCGACTCCCTGGGCGAGGAACCGCACCACCGCCGCCCGCCGGAGTGCCTCCCGCGTGCGTTCGCTGCGCGCGGTCTGAGCAGGCCGAACCATGGTGCGTAAGGTACCCCACCGGCCGGTGCCCGAGTTCAGCGAAACTGGCAGAATGCGACATCGGGCAGTTGTTCCGCGAGAGGGCGCGGCGCAGGCCGACGGTTCCGGGGGGAATGCACGTGAAAGTTCATCATCTGAACTGTGGGACGTTGCGGACGCTGGCGGTCGGCCATCAGGTCTGCCACGTCCTGCTCGTCGAGTCGGACAACGGGCTGGTACTCGTCGACACCGGGTTCGGCATCCAGGACTGTGACGACCCGCGCCGGTTCGGGCGTCTCCGCCGGCGCCTCATCCGCCCGGCGCTCGACCACTCCGAGACCGCGCTCCGGCAGATCGAGCAACTCGGCTTCACGCGCTCCGACGTTCGCCACATCATCGTCACCCACTTCGACGCCGATCACATCGGCGGTCTCGCCGACTTTCCCGACGCGCGGGTGCACCTGACAGCCGCAGAAGCGTTCGGCGCCATGCGCTCCCGGTCGGTCGGAGACCGGATCCGGTTCCGGCGCGCGCAATGGGCCCACGGGCCGAAGATCGTCGAGCACGACCCGGCCGGTGAGGCGTGGCGCGGCTTCGCCGCCGCCAAGGAGCTGACCGAGATCGGGCCCGGCTTCGTCCTCGTCTCGCTGCCCGGCCACACATTGGGGCACGCCTGCGTCGCCGTCGACGCGGGCCACCGCTGGGTGCTGCACGCAGGCGACTCCTTCTACCACCACGGCACGCTCGCGGGCGCCCCGGTGCCGCGGGCGCTTGCACGGTTGGAGAAACTCGTCGCCTTGGACCAGAAGTTGGTCGAGGACAATCACATTCGGCTCACGGAGCTGCACCGCCGCGAAGATCCGGATCTGATGATCGTGTGTTCCCACGACGCCGCGCTGTATGAACGCGCGAGGGCCACCGCGACGGCGTGAGCGGCTAGTGCCTGTGCGGGCTCAGCAGGGCGATCGATGCGTCGACCGCCTCGTCGGTGACGTCGCTCATCCTGCCGCCCTCCTCCACCGTGATCGCGGTCAGCTCGCGCAGCCCGCCGAGGAGCATGATGATGCGCCGACGCGAGACCGGACCGACGCCCGCGGCCCGGAACTCGTCGGTGGCGCCGAGGGTGCCGACCATGTCGATGAAGTTCTCCATGGCGTCGCGCTGCAACTCGCGAGCGACGGCGCCCAGCGAGGGCACGTCACGAATCCAGCTCAGCATCAACGCCGGACGTGACTCACCCGAGGAGATCCACGCCTCTATCGCCTGACGCACCTGCTTCTGCCACGGCGCGCTGGGGTCGACGGCCTCCGAGATCTGCCTGACCTGATCAGCGTTGGCGTCGGCGAGCAGGGCGACAAAGCAGGCCTCTCTGCTGTCGAAGTGCTCGTAGAAGGTGCGCCGCGACGTGCGGGCCCGCCGCACGATGCCCGCCACCGTGCTCTTGGCGTACCCGTCCTCGGCGATCGACGCCTCCAGGGCGTCGAGGAGACGCTGGCGGAAATCGTTCATGTCGGCTGAGATGATGTCACGCTCAGCGGCAGTAGCTGCGGGTCGCGAAGTCGACGGCCTGACGGTACAGGGGGTCGAGGGCGCGCTGCTGCGCCACCGTGGCCTTGGCCTGCTCCAGCTCGGCGGGGCACGCGGGGGAATGCAGCTTGCCCCACTCGTCGGCCATCAACGTGACCATCTCGCGGTTGAGCGCGTCGATGATCCCGCGCGAGGAGGCCAGATCGGGTGCGTCGGCAGGCGCGACCGCGGGGTCGAACTTCCACTGGGCCAGGCGGGTGTACTCGATCGCGACCGTGGCGTCGATCTGATCGCGGAACGCCGCCGTCACGTACGCCGGGTCGAGCTGCAGGGTGGTGGCCTCCGCGGACACCGCGTCCAGAACCTGTTGTTCGCGCGCCGGGTCTTCGATGAGGCCGCCGGTGTGGAATTTGTTCGCCGCGATGGGTTCTGCCACCTGCAGCCGCCGCACGGAGGCGTCCACGAGATCGGCCAGCGTGGGGGTGGGCTGGGCGTGCGCGGCAGCGGGGGCGACCAGCGTGGTGACGGCCGAGAGAACAGCGGCGGAGGCGAGGAGGCGAATCATCGGGTCCATCATGTCATCGCTGTGATGTGGCCAGGGCCGGGATCGAACCGGCGACCTTCCGCTTTTCAGGCGGACGCTCGTACCAACTGAGCTACCTGGCCGGACGGCACCGATCACTCATACAAGTGCCTCGCCGTGATGGCGACCCTGACGGGACTCGAACCCGCGACCTCCGCCGTGACAGGGCGGCGCGCTAACCAACTGCGCCACAGGGCCTTACTGTGCTGCTGCTCCCACCGAAGTGGACCTTGCGTACCCCCAACGGGATTCGAACCCGTGCTACCGCCGTGAAAGGGCGGCGTCCTAGGCCACTAGACGATGGGGGCCCAATCCGAATCTCTCCGGGGTACTCACAACGCTCAAGTCGTTGGGAGCTTCGATAGCTTAGGGTACGGACACCCAAATCCTCAAACGAGCAGCCCACCGCTATCCTTTTCGAGTCACACCCGCCCCTATAGCTCAGTTGGTAGAGCTACGGACTTTTAATCCGCAGGTCGTAGGTTCGAGCCCTACTGGGGGCACTGCACACGAGTGCCTGAGCCGGTTCACGCCCGTCAGAACCCGGCAGGCAGACGCGCCATGTCGCGGAAGAACGGGGCCAGGTCCTGGTCCCGATAGGGCGTGAACGGCCCGTACAGGGCCTCAGGCGCCGGTCGCCACGTCAGCAACGCGTCGAGCAGCGTCGCCGCCACGTCGTCGTCCAGTCCGTCGCGCACGACGACCACACCCCCGGCGGCCCTGTCGTAACGGCCGATGACCTTGGTGAGGTCTGCGTTGGCCGGGGTGGTGCGCCACACGTCCTCGAGCACCATGGTGGCCCGTACCGTCCCGGATGTGACGGCATCGATCTGGCCCTGCCACGGCGCCGTGGGCCGAAGGTCGAAGAAGTCCGCGAGATTCTCACCTCGCTGGCTCAGCAGGATCGCGGGGCAGAAGTAGCTCGACGAGCACGACGTGTTGATGTACCCGAGGCTCGAGCCTCGCAGCTCCTCGATGCCGCGGGCCGGGTCGTCGGCCCGCACGACGAGCACGCTGGGCAGGTTGGTCCGGCCGGTCAGTTTCGACGTCACGATCACGAACCCGCGATAGTGGGTGTCACCACGGGCCAGCAGGCGGTGGAAGTCGGAGATCGGCAGGTACACCACGTCCGGCTCGTGCCGCTCGACGCTGCGGTCGAGCGCGTCCAGGTCGTTGGTCGCGCTGGTCGTGATGCCGGCTGTCGCCAGAACGTCGTGCAGGGGCCTCTCGTGCACCGGCAGCCCGAAGTTGCTGTCGAGCAGGAACTCCACCGGGCCGGCCCTCGCGTCAGCGGAAGTAGAGCTCGTCGCCGTCGGGGTAGCCGCCGCCGGTGGTCGTGATGTGCACGTGGTCGTAATGGCCGTAGCCGCCGGACTTCGCACCCCCGGGCGTGTAGTACACGCCGCGCCAGATCGCGTCCTGGATGCCGAATCGTTTCGCGTTGTTCAGCACGTACGCCACGATCTGGTTGCCCAGCGCGATACCCGCATCCGAGCTCGGGTTCGGGATCATGACGTCCAGCGCCAGGCCGTCGGGATGCCACCTCAGCGCATCCTGGCGCACCCCGCCGATGTTGTTGATCTCCGGGAAGACCGCGCTGACGCTGCGGGCGGTGAGGATGGTGCGCACCTGCAGTCCGGTTTCAGGGGCGACGCCGGCGGGCAGCGTGCGGCTCACGACCCGCCATCGGGACGCAGACACCAGCGACGCCGGTGAGACGTCGGCGCTGCCGTCATCGGTCAGCAGCACCGGCGGGGGTGTCAGCGACGGCGCCGCGACAACCTCCACGCAGCACGGAACCTCGGGCTGCTCGACGACGGGGGCCGCCGGCGCAGCGACCGGTTCCGGCTCGACGACGGCGACGGGAACCGGGCTCGTGTCGGCGGTGGCGGCCATGAAGACCGCCGCCGGGGCAAGCGCCGACACCAGATACACCGACGGATTGCGCCGCTTCTTGGTGATGGAGTGCCGACCCACGCCCAGCAACATAACCGGAAATCGCGCAAACTACAGCATCAAACGGCAAAACTGAATTCGACGCGCAGATCGTTACCGTACCGGGACCCGCCGGTTAGCAACGGTATATCCGCAGGTCAATGCGCCATTTTCACGATGCGACGACGGCGATCGCGGACAGCAGGACGACGAGCAGCAGCGCGACCGCCGCGAGCACCATGCCGGTCCGCCGGGGAGGTTGGTCGCGCGAATCGAGGCTCGCGCGCATCTGCTGGGCGGTGGCGAACCGCCATCGCGGATCCCGCGCCATGGACCGCTCGATCGTCGTCGCCAACGCCGCGTCGACGTCCGGCCGCAGCGCGGCCAGCGGAGCCAGCTGTCCCGCCCCGATCGCGTCGGCCAGCGCGCCGAGATTGTCCTGCGGATAGGCGCGCCGCGCGGTCAGCGCCTCGTAGGCGCACACCCCGAGCGCGTACAGGTCGTCACTCGGCGTCGCGGGCCGGCCTGCGATCCGGTCGGCGGGAAGGTAGGCCATGGTTCCGAAGACCCGGTTGGTCAGCGTCTGCGGAGTGTCGGGGCTCTTGGCCACGCCGAAGTCGGCGATCTTCACCCCGCCGTGGCGGGTGAGCAGGATGTTGGCGGGCTTGATGTCGCGATGCAGGACTCCGCTGGCATGGGCGGCGCCGAGCGCCGACAGTACGTCGCGCATGATCGCGCGGACGTGTTCGGCGGGCAGCGGGCCGTTGCGGGCCAGCACATCGGCCAGGCTCTGGCCCGGCAGCCGCTCCAGCACGATGTAGTGCCTGCCCTCGTGCACCCCGGAATCGTGGACGGCGACCACGTGGGGGTGGTTCAGGGCGGCCGCGGCACGCGCCTCGACGGCGAAGCGGCGACGGGTGTCGGGTTGCGCACTCACCGAGGGGTACAGGAGTTTGACCGCCACGCGCCGGCCCAGCCGGGTGTCCCATGCATCACGCACTTCAGCCATGCCACCACGGCCGAGCACAGGTCCCAGCTCGTAGCGACCGCCGAGAACCTCAGGCGCCTGCATACCTCCAAGCTAGCCCGTCTCGGGCGCAGGCAAACCTGGCGCGCGGTCCGGCGGTGACGGTCACGCCGTCGCAGGCGGCCCTTCCACACCCACGCCGATGATGATCTGCGGATGGGCGCCGGGATCGAGCCACTGCAGCACCGAGCGCATCTGGTCTCGGCCGATGGCCACGCAGCCCCAGGTGGGGTCTCCGTCGGAGACGTGCAGGAAGATGCCCGCCGAGCGGCCGGGGACGCGCTCGGGGTTGTGCTCGATGACCACGGCGTAGTCGTAGATCGGTCCCGAGTCGTACAGGTTCTCGGCGTCCTCGGAATCGATCTCCTCGGCGTGCACGTGGGTGTTGTAGGTGGGCGAGTCGACGTCCTCGTCCCACCAGTCCAATTCGGTGGCCTGGAAGTAGGGCATCCGCGTCCCGGGGTTCGGTTCGCGGCCGAAGGCCTGCCCGAGCGGGAATGTGCCGACGGGCGTGCGGAAGACGTCGTCGGCGGCGGCGCCCACCCCGAGCTCGCCGAAATCAGCGGGCGTCGGCCCGAGCACCGGCCGCCAGTGCCGGCCGACCCGTTCGTAGGTCGTCAGGCTGCCGGTCGGCGAATCGGCCGCCGGTGCGCTCACGACGATCATCTGGGTCGACACGGGGACGCCAGGCTCGCCCGCTGCGGAGGCGGCCAGAGCGACTCCACCGACGATCGCGGCGACCAACGAGCCGGCACCTGAAGCGAGTACGTTGCGCACCAGGCGACGGTAATGCAGCCTCAGACCTTCGGGCTGTAGAAGTGCGGGTCGTCGCGGTACTCGACCGGCGGCAGGTTGCGCCGCGGCGTCTCCACCAGCGGGGCGTCGACAGGCAGGCGCCCGGTGGCCCGATCCCACGCCGAGCGCTTTCTCGGGTGCATCGTCATGCGCCGCGGCACCAGCCGCGTGACGCGGTAGACCGTCCTGCCGAACAGCCTGTGCAGGCGCTCCTGACGGGGTGACCACGTGTAGCCCAGCAGCTCGCGGACCGCCGGGTCGAAGAGTCCGACCGTGGTGAAGTTGAAAAATCGTTGCATCACAGCCAGATTCACCCGCCACAGCCACGTGGGCATCCACTCCAGCGACGGGTGCTTCGGCATCGTCGACAGATCGAGCACCGTCCGGGTGGCCCAGTTGTCCTCGAGCACGTTGCGGCACATGTGATCCCAGTACTGACCGAACTCCTCCCAGGTTTTCGGGACCGGCCGCATGCTCATGCCGTACATCCGATACCACTCGACGTGTTCGTCGAAGAGCTGGCGTTTCTGCGCTTCGGTGAGGCCGCCGCCCACCCACTCGGCGGCCAGCAGAGTCGACTTGAAGAACGTGGCGTGCGCCCAGTAGAAGACGTCGGGGTTGAGCGCGCTGTAGCGGCGGCCCTGGTCGTCGACGCCCTTGATGCCGATGTGGTAGTCGCGCACCTGGGCTCCGGTCGTCGGCGCCCGGTAGCCGTCGAACACCACCCCGCCGATCGGGTAGACCGAGCGGAAGAGCCGCGGCATGCGCTCCAGGAAGAAGATCGAGTGTTGCTCTACCGCGGCGCCCAGCTGCGGGTGCATGTTCTGCATCGAACCGGCCCATGGACCCTGCAGCATGCCGGTCCACTGGCCGAAGTAGCGCCACGTCAGGGAATCGGGTCCCAGCGGCTGCGGCGGCGCGTCGTAGCCGCCGCCGCTGACAGGGCAGCCGACCGACACCGACTCGGTGTCAGAACTTCCGGTGGCCGGGTGGACCGCGGACGTATCTTGAGTCACTGATGCTCTTCCCTGAACCAGATCATGCCGCAGCACGATATTTTGACTACAGACGTTGTCACTGATGGAGCTTAGGAGGGCTGTGGCGTCCGGTCAACGACGCGGGAGATGGTCGGGGGTCCCCCTGCAGGACCGTCAGGCTTTGCGCCGCGGCGAACTGATCACGGCGGGCATCGGCCTGCTCGGCAGTCCCGGCGGACCGAAATTGACCGTGCGGGCCGTATGCCGGGCGGCCGGCCTCACCGAGCGCTACTTCTACGAGAGCTTCACCGACCGCGACGAATACGTCGCGGCCGTCTACGACGACGTGTGCGCGGCAGCCATGTCGACATTGATGGAATCGCAGAGCATGCGTGATGCAGTCGAGCGGTTCGTGGCGCTGATGATCGACGATCCCGCGCGTGGCCGGGTACTTCTGCTCGCGCCGGAGGTCGAGCCCGTGCTGGCGCGCTCGGGAGCCAGGTGGATGCCGAACTTCATCGAGTTGCTGCAGCGCAGCCTCACCCAGATCACCGATGCCACGGCCCAGGCGATGGTTGCCACCGGCCTGATCGGGGCACTCACTGCACTGTTCACGGCATATCTGGACGGCAGGCTGGATGCGACGCGGGAGCAGTTCATCGACCACTGTGCTGAGCTGCTGCTCAGCAGAGCTGTTACCTGATTGTGGCCCCGACCAGGGTGTGAATCACGGCGCGGTGACTTGAATGTCACCGGAGTACACAGATATATTGAGTGCAACCATCAGGTACAGATAACTGGGAGGTGTCGTGTCGAAAGACCTGACCGACCTGCAACTGCTGACCGAGCTCGAGCCTGTCGTCGAGCCGCTGGTCAACCGTCACATGCGGATGAAGAAGGACTGGAACCCGCACGACTACGTCCCGTGGTCCGATGGCAAGAACTACTACGCGCTCGGTGGCCAGGACTGGGATCCCGAGCAGTCGAAGCTCTCTGACGTCGCCCGTGTCGCGATGCTGGTGAACCTGCTCACCGAGGACAACCTGCCCTCGTACCACCGCGAGATCGCGATGAACTTCACCATGGACGGCCCGTGGGGCTTCTGGGTGAACCGGTGGACCGCCGAGGAAAACCGCCACGGCATCGCCCTGCGCGACTACCTCGTCGTCACCCGCAACGTCGACCCGGTCGAGCTCGAGATGCTGCGCGTCGAGCAGATGACCCGCGGCTTCAGCCCCGGCCAGAACGACCAGATCGAAGCGGACCTGTTCGCCGACAGCCTGTTCGACTCGGTCATCTACGTGACGTTCCAGGAGCTCGCCACCCGGGTGTCGCACCGCAACACCGGCAAGGCCTGCAACGAGCCGATCGCCGATCAGCTTCTCCAGCGCGTCTCGGCCGACGAGAACCTGCACATGATCTTCTACCGTGACGTGTCGGAGGCCGGCTTCGAAATCGCCCCCGACCAGGCGATGAAGTCCTTGCACAAGGTGCTGCGCAACTTCAAGATGCCCGGATACACCATTCCGGACTTCCGCCGCCGCGCCGTCACCATCGCATCCGGCGGCGTCTACGACCCGCGGATCCACCTCGAAGACATCGTCATGCCGGTGCTCAAGAAGTGGCGCATCTTCGAGCGCGAGGACTTCAACGGCGAGTCCGCGCGCATGCGCGACGACCTCGGCCTCCTGGTCGAGGAGCTTCAGGAGGCTGTCGACAAGTTCGAGGTCGCCAAGCAGCGCCGGGAAGAGCGGCTCGCCCAGATGGCCGAGAAGAAGGCGGCCAAGAACTCTTTGGTCGGATCATCAGCCTCGTAACAGATTCCCCGAGTTCGGCCCGATCCGACGTCAGGATCGGGCCGATCGCGTTGCGCAGCCCGGTCGTGCTGGCACCGATGGCCGGGGTGACCAACGTCGCGTTCCGGACTCTGTGCCGAGAACTCGAGCTCAGCCGCGCGGGCACCGTCAGCGGTCTGTACGTGTGCGAGATGGTCACCGCACGCGCCCTCGTCGAACGCCATCCCGTCACCATGCACATGACGACGTTCGCGCCCGAGGAGTCGCCGCGGTCGATGCAGCTCTATGCCGTCGACCCGGTCAACACCTACGCCGCCGCGAAGATGATCGCCGACGAAGGCCTGGCCGACCACATCGACATGAACTTCGGCTGCCCTGTGCCCAAGGTCACTCGGCGGGGCGGCGGGGCGGCGCTTCCCTACAAGCGCCGGCTGTTCGGCCAGATCGTGGCGGCCGCCGTCAGGGCCACCGAGGGCACCGACATTCCCGTCACCGTCAAGTTCCGGATCGGGATCGACGACGACCACCACACGCACCTCGACGCGGGACGCATCGCGGCCGACGAGGGGGCAGCGGCGGTGGCGCTACACGCCCGAACCGCCGCGCAGCGCTACTCGGGCACCGCCGACTGGGACCAGATCGCCGCGCTCAAAGCCCACGTCACGGATGTTCCGGTCTTCGGAAACGGTGATATCTTCGACGCTCGTGACGCGCTGGCCATGATGGCCGCGACGGGCTGCGACGGCGTTGTGATCGGCCGTGGCTGCCTGGGGCGGCCGTGGCTGTTCGCCGAACTGTCCGCCGCATTCACCGGGGCGGCGCCGGCTGCCCCGCCGAACCTCGGCGAGGTCGCGCAGATCATTCGCAGACACGGCGAGCTTCTCGCTGCGCACTTCGGAGAGGACAAAGGGATGCGGGACATCCGCAAACACGTGGCGTGGTACATGCACGGGTTTCCCGCGGGAGCGGATCTTCGCAGGTCAATGGCCCTGGTGAAGACGATTTCGGAGCTCGACGACCTGCTCGATCAACTGGATCCCGACGTGCCGTTTCCCGCAGTGGCGAACGGGCCGCGCGGCCGGCAGGGTTCCCCCGGCTCGGTGACGCTGCCCGAGGGCTGGCTCGACGATCCCGACGACTGCACGGTTCCCGCCGGCGCGGACATGATGCACTCCGGGGGATGATCGGGCGCCGAGACGGCTCTGAGATGGATTCGAGACAGCGACGAGAAGGTATCGAATAGGGCAGGCGCTCGGGTTCGGCTGGATGTCTCTCAGGATGTCTCACTACTATGAGGGGTCACACTGCCCGACCCCCGGTGGCGGAGTCGGGCCTCGTGCTCTATGACAGTTAGCAGGCACACGGCAATCTGCGTGCCAGTGCGCAACGACGCGCACGCATCGCGGACGCCGTGGAAGCTGGAAGGCCGGTACGAACATGGGAGACGGCGACCCGGAGGACGTCGCTGGCACTCCTGGCCGCCCACGTCCCCGGTCTGGTGACGGTGCTGCAGACTCACCCGACGGTGACTGGCTTACCCGATCCCGGCGGCAGATGCGAGGCGCCGCGCCGTGGGAGCGCGCACTTGATGCGCCCGACCCCGACGAAGCCGCTACCCAAGCCGCTCCGCCCGCCACACCCTCGCCGCCCTCCGCGCCGGTCACCGTCGCCGATCTGATCGCGAAGATCAACGGCGGGACACCGCCACCGGAGCCCACCCGCCACCGTGCCGAGCCCGAGCCGGAGCCGGAGCCCTATCCCGACGTCGACGAACTCGACACCGCGATACTGCCCGTCCTCGACGAACACCCCTCCGAACTGCCGGACCTGGCGGCTCCCCGCCCGCCGGTGCACACCCCCTCGCGGCCCAAGCGCCCGCACCGGCGCGCCACGATCGTCGGCCGGGTGGCGGTGGCGCTGATCGCCGTACTCGCACTGGTCCTTACCGGCGGCGCGTGGCAATGGCAGTCGGCGAAGAACAACCTGCTCAACCGGGTGTCGGCGCTCGACCCGGACTCCCGCGACATCGTCGACCCGAACGCACAGTTCGGCGACGAGAACTTCCTCATCGTCGGCACCGACAGCCGCCTTGGGGCCAACAGCGACATCGGCGCGGGCACCACCGACGACGCGGCGGGTGCCCGCTCCGACACGGTGATGCTGGTGAACATCCCCGCCAACCGCAAACGCGTTGTCGCCGTGTCGTTCCCACGCGACCTCGAGATCGAGCCGATGAAGTGCGAGCCCTGGAATCCTGAGACCCGCGAGTACGGGCCGATCATGGACGAAGAGTCGCCGATGTACGGCAAGGAGGAGGTCTACACCGAGTACAAACTGAACTCCGCCTTCGCCGTCGGCGGGCCCAAATGCCTGGTCAAGGTCATCCAGAAACTCTCCGGTCTGCACATAAATCGTTTCATGGCAGTCGATTTCGTCGGCTTCTCGAAAATGGTCGACGCGCTCGGCGGCGTCGAGGTGTGCAGCACCACGCCGATCGAGGACTACGAACTCGGCACGGTCCTCCCCGTCGCCGGTCGCCAGGTGGTCGACGGCCACACCGCGCTCAACTACGTGCGGGCGCGTCAGGTGACCACCGAGACCAACGGTGACTACGGCCGGATCAAGCGACAGCAGCTGTTCCTGTCGTCGCTGCTGCGTTCATTGATCTCGAAAGAGACGTTCTTCTCGCTGTCAAAGCTCAACAACGTGGTCAACATGTTCATCGGCGACAGCTACGTCGACAACCTCGATACCAAGGATCTCGTCGACCTCGGTCAGTCCGTGCAGGGCGTCAACGCGGGACGCATCACGTTCGTGACGGTGCCGACGGTCGGATACGCCGACGAGTACGGCAACGAGATCCCCCGCGACGACGACATGGACGCGCTGTTCGACGCCATCATCAACGACGATCCCCTACCCGAGGAACGCAACGCCGACAACACCCCGGTGCCCGGAACACCCGAGTCGCTGACCAACGCCTCGCCGGCCCAGGGCGGCACGGGCCAGGCCGACGACGAGATCGTCGACACCGTCGCCACCGATCCGCAGAACGTCACCGTCCAGGTGTCCAACTCGACCGCCCAGTCCGGCCTCGGCGCCACTGCGGCCAGCGACCTGCAGGCCCACGGGTTCAACGTGACCACTCCCGACGACTACCCGGGACCGCTGTCGCAGACCACGGTGTTCTTCTCCGCGGGCAACGAGGAGGCCGCCGCCACCGTCGCCTCGTCGTTCGCCAATTCGACCATCGAGCGTGTCACCGGCATGGGGGACGTGGTCCAGGTGGTTCTCGGCAGCGACTTCGACGCGGTCGCCGCGCCCTCCCCCAGTGGCTCCTCCGTTCAGGTGCACGTCCTCCGCGGCACCAAGTCTGCACCCACCGCGCTTCCCGAGGACCTGACGGTCACCAACGCCGCGGACACCAGTTGCGAGTAGCCCACATCATTTGGGCAGGTGGCATTCACCTTTCGTTCACCGACTAGCTCGTGACGGTGCACGTACCACCCCGTAGGGTTGACGTATGCGTACCGCGTATCACGAGCAGTTGGAGGCCCTGTCCAGCAGGCTCGGCGAAATGTGCGGCCTTGCCGGGGCCGCCATGGAGCGCGCCACACAGGCGCTCCTGCAGGCCGATCTGGCGCTCGCCGAACAGGTCATCACCGACCATGACCAGATCTCGGCGCTGAGCGTCCGCGCAGAGGAAGAAGCTTTCGTGCTCCTTGCTCTGCAGGCACCCGTCGCCGGTGACCTGCGCGCCATCGTCAGCTCGATCCAGATCGTCGCCGACGTCGACCGGATGGGAGCACTGGCGCTGCACGTCGCCAAGATCGCGCGCCGTCGCCATCCCCAGCACGCGCTGCCGGAAGAGGTCAACGGATACTTTGCCGAAATGGGGCGCGTGGCCGTCGAACTCGGCAACAGCGCGCAGGAGGTGCTGATCACCCGTGATCCGGAGAAGGCGGCGCGCATCCGCGAGGAAGACGATGCGATGGACGATCTGCATCGCCACCTGTTCACGGTCCTGATGGACCGTGAATGGAAGCACGGCGTCGCCGCGGCGGTCGACGTGACGCTGCTCGGCCGCTTCTACGAGCGCTTCGCCGACCACGCCGTCGAGGTCGCCCGCCGGGTCATCTTCCAGGTCACCGGGCGCAACACCGAGGATGTGGACCTGCCTGCATCACGCTGACACCGACCACACGAGTAAGCCCCCGGGATGATGTCCCGGGGGCTTACTCGTTGGAGTCGCTCAGAGCAGGTCGGCTCAGCCGAACCGGCCGGAGATGTAATCCTCGGTGGCCTTCTGGTTCGGATTCGAGAAGATCTTCTCGGTGTTGTCGATCTCGACGAGCTGACCGGGCTTGCCGGTCGCCTCGAGGTTGAAGAACGCGGTCTGGTCGCTCACCCGGGCGGCCTGCTGCATGTTGTGCGTCACGATGACGATCGTGAAGTCCTGCTTCAGCTCCGAGATCAGATCCTCGATCGCCAGCGTGGAGATCGGATCGAGCGCCGAGCACGGTTCGTCCATCAGCAACACGTCAGGCTGCACCGCGATGGCGCGGGCGATGCACAGGCGCTGCTGCTGACCGCCGGACAGACCGCCGCCCGGCTTGTCGAGCCGGTCCTTGACCTCGGTCCACAGGTTGGCACCCTTGAGTGAGCGCTCCGCGGTCTCGTCGAGCGTCTTCTTGTTCCGCACGCCCTGCAGCTTCAGGCCGGCCACCACATTGTCGCGAATCGACATGGTGGGGAACGGGTTCGGCCGCTGGAACACCATGCCGATGGTCTTGCGGACGCCGACCGGGTCGACGCCCGCACCGTAGATGTCCTCGCCGTCGAGCAACACCGAGCCCTCGACGCGGGCACCGGGGATCACCTCGTGCATGCGGTTCAGCGTGCGCAGCACCGTCGACTTGCCGCAGCCCGACGGGCCGATGAAGGCGGTGACGCTGCGCGGTTCCACCGACAGGGTCACCCCGGCCACGGCGTGGAAGGAGCCGTAGTAGATGTTGACGTCCTTGAGGTCGAGACGCTTGGCCATATCTGTAACTCCTACCTAGACCTTCTTGGGGGCAAAGAATTTGGCGATGAAGCGGGCGCCGATGTTCAACAGGGCGATCAACACGACGAGCGTCAGCGCGGCACCCCACAACCGGTCGGTGGGGACGGGGTTGGCACCTGCACCCGCCGACGTCTGGTCGAACATCATGCCGGGCAGCGAACCCATGAAGCCGCCGAACACGTCAAAGTTCATGGCCTGGGAGTAGCCCACCAGGATGAGCAGCGGTGCCGTCTCACCCATGACACGCGCCAGCGACAGCAGGATGCCGGTGACGATGCCCGACAGGGCGGTGGGCACCACGATCGCCGAGATGGTCTTCCACTTCGGCACGCCGAGGGCATAGCTGGCTTCACGAAGATCCATCGGCACGATCCGCAGCATCTCTTCGCTTGAGCGCACGATGACCGGAATCATCAACAGCACCAACGCAAGTGACACCGCGAACCCGGACCGCTCGAAGCCCAGTGTGGCAACCCACAGCGCATAGATGAAGAGCGCCGCCACGATCGACGGAACGCCGGTGAGGATGTCGACCATGAACGTCGTCAACTTGCCCAGCCGTGTTCCACCGCCGTACTCCACGAGATAGATGCCGACGAACACACCGACCGGGATCGAGATGACGGCACAGATCGCGGCCTGCAGCAGCGATCCCACGATCGCGTGGTAGGCGCCTCCGCCGGCCTGGAAGGCCGTCATGCCTGCCTGTGAGTTCGTCCACCAGGTGCTTGAGGTGACGATGCCGATGCCCCTCGCGAGCACGGTGTAGAGCACCCACACCAGCGGAACGATCGCGATCACCACCGACGCCGTGACGAGCACGGTCGCAACGTTGTTGGTGAACTTGCGGCGGGCACTGACGCCCTGGAAGGTCGGTACCTTGACTGGCGGATCCAGCGTTGCGGAGGTCATGAGGCAGACCGGTCCTTTCCGGCAACCGCGGCGCGGGCCAGCGAGTTCACCACGAACGTCAGGATGAACAGCACCAAGCCGGCGGCGATGTAGGCGCCGGCCTTGTACTGGTCGTTGAACTCCGACGCGGCGGAGGCGATCTTGCTGGCGAACGTGAAGCCCGCGTCGAACAACGACCAACCGAACGCGGTCTGCGTGCCGCGCAGGATGATCAGCAGCGCGATGGTCTCACCGAGAGCGCGGCCGAGGCCGAGCATCGAGCCGCTGATGTAGCCGGACATGCCGAACGGCAGCACGGTGGTGCGCACCACCTCCCACCGGGTGGCGCCCAACGCCAGCGCCGCCTCGATCTGGCCGCGCGGGGTCTGGATGAAGACCTCACGTGTCACCGCGGTGATGATCGGCAGGATCATCACCGCGAGCACGATGCCAGCGGTGAAGATCGTGCCGCCGCCGGCCACCGAGGCGTTGCCCGTGGCGAACAGAAAGATCCAGCTGAGGTTCTCGTTCAGCCAGACCGCCACCGGTTTGATCACCGGCGCGAGCACGTAGAGACCCCACACGCCGTAGATGATCGACGGCACGGCGGCTAGCAGATCCACCAGGTACGCCAGCGGACCTGCGACCCGTTTGTGGGCGTAGTTGGTCAGGTAGATCGCGATACCGAGCGCCACCGGCATGGCCAGCACCAGCGCGAAGACCGACACGAACACCGTGACCTGAAGCAGGTCCAGGATGCCGAACTGCATGGCCGACGTGTCGGTGGTGACCCAGTTTCCGCCGAAGAGGAAGAAGTTCTCCTCGTTGCGCGTCAGCGCAGGGATCGCGCGCCAGAGCAGGAAGATCCCGATCGCCGCGATGATCGCGACGATCAGGATTCCTGAGCCCTCGGCCAATCCGCGGAAGATGCGGTCGCCCGGCCGGACCTTCGAACTTCTCGAGGGGTCGGTGGAAATGGGAGTCGGCTCGGGGAAGGGAGCGGCCAGCGCCCCTCCCGACCCCGAGTCCAACGGGTTCGGTGTTGTCAATGCGGTTCCATCGAGCTTGTCGGTCATTCGGTCAAGCACCCATCCTCGCCGCAGTCCGGCAGTTGCGCTAATGAACTAAGCGGTCGAGCCGATGGCCTCGATCGACGTCAGCAACCGCTCCTTGAACTTCTCGGGCAGCGGGACGTAGCCGGCGGACGACAGCCCGGACTGGCCGTCGTTGGCGGCGACGGTGAGGAAGGACTTCACCGCGGCTGCGGTTTCGGCGTCGTATCCGTTCGAGCAGACGATCTCGTACGTCGCCAGCATGAGCGGGTAGGCGCCGGCTTCCTGCGTGCCGTACAGCGACGCCAGATCCAGCGTCAGATCGTTGCCCTCGGCGGCGAACTTGGCGGCGTCGATCGCCTTGCCCGCCGACTCGTCGGACAGCTCCACGGCGCCGCTGCCGTTGTCGATCTGCGCGTAGGGGATCCCCGCCTGGTCGGCGAAGCCCTTCTCCACGTAGCCGATGGCACCGGGCGTGGACTGCACAGCCTGCGCGACGCCTGCGGACTTCTGAGCACCCTCGCCCGCGCCGCCCTGGAACTCGCTGCCGGCGCCCTTGGTCCATGCGCCGCCGGAGGCGGCTTCCAGGTACTTCTGGAAGTTGTCGGTGGTACCGGAGGAGTCCGAGCGGAAGATCGGCGTGATGGCGGAGTCCGGAAGCGTCTTGCCCTCGTTCAGCGCCGCGATCGCGGGGTCGTTCCACTTGGTGATCTGGCCCTGGAAGATCTTGGCCAGCGTGTCCCCGTTGAGGACGAGTCCTTCGACGCCCTCGACGTTGTATGCCATCGCGATGGGGCCGAATACCAGTGGCAGGTTCCACGCCGGGTTGCCGCCGCACCGTTGGGCCGCCTGAGCGGCCTGCTGCTCCTTGATCGCCGAGTCGGATCCGGCGAAGTCGACATTTCCTGCAACGAACTGCTCGCGGCCGGCACCGGAACCGGTGGGGTTGTACGACAGATTCTTGCCCTGGCAGACCTGGCCCCACACCTGGTTGAACAATGCGACGGCGTTCTGCTGCGCGGTGGATCCTTCGGCCGTGACGGAGTTCTTGCCACCGCAATCCTGCGATCCGCTTGCGGTCGGCGATTCGCCGGATGCCGCGCCGCCCGGGGCATTGTTGTCGCTGCCACACGCAGACATCAGCAGAGCGCCGGCCGCCAGCATGCTCAGCGCGGCACCAGTTCGTTTGGCCTTCACGAAGCTCCTTCAATACAGGTATGGGGGTATACGCGTGTCGCGTCGAGCAGGACTCTCGCTGCCCGGCTGTGAACCTAGGGGCAGCTGATGAATCAGCGCCCTATGGATGGTGAACGGGAGATGAACCGGCGAGGGGACCGAGACGACGATTCCGCTGCAGGGGTTGAAATCGTCGGATTAACTCAGTACTTATTGAGTCAATGTCCACTGAGTCATCCAGCGATCCGAGCCGACGCGCCGCCGTCTTCGCCGCCCTTGCCGATCCGGTCCGGCTGGCGATCGTCGACCATCTGCTGCCGGCCGACGCCTCTCCGTCGGAACTGTGCGCGGTCCTCGGGGTTCGGTCGAATCTCCTGGCCCACCACCTGAATCAGCTCAAGAAGTCCGGTGTGGTCCGCCAGTCCCGTTCGGAAGCCGACGGCCGGCGCAGCTATCTCAGCCTCAACCGCGCGGCTTTGGACGCCCTGGTGCCCAGGACGGAGCGCCTGGCGCACCGCGTCGTGTTCGTCTGCACCCAGAACTCCGCGCGCAGCCAGCTCGCCGCGGCCATCTGGAACCGCCGCAGCGAACTACCCGCCACCTCTGCGGGCACCCACCCCGCAGCCCGCATCCACCCCGGCGCCGTGGCGGCAGCGCGCAGGCACAAGCTGCACCTACGGCCCCACACCCCCCGATATCTCGGGGACATATTGGCCGCAGGCGATCTGGTGATCGCGGTCTGTGACAACGCCCATGAGGAATTGCCCAGCGAGCTAACGCGCCTGCACTGGTCGATCGCCGATCCCGCACGCACCGCTCGAGCCGAGGCGTTCGACACCGCGGTCGGCGAGCTCACCGAACGGATCCAGCATCTCGTGCCCACCCTGAAGTCCGCCTGACCGAGGAGTACGCCATGACCGGCAGCATCACCCCCGACACCCATTCGCACCTGCGCCACGACCTGACCATCGATCAGCGCCTGGCGCTGAAGTCCGCCGCGGCCCATCTGGAGACCGAGTTCGACGGAATGTACGGAATCGACACGATCGAGCGATTCCTGCATTCGTCCTACGACCAGTTCGCCGGGCACGCCAAGATTGCCAACTTCCTCCCGCTGCTCGCCGAACGCTTTGCCCGGCAGCGACTTCGGGCCTTGGCGAAGGTCGAGGGTAAGCACCACGACGGCAAGCCGACGGTGCTGTTTCTGTGCACCCACAACGCGGGCCGGTCGCAGATGGCGATGGGCTTCTTCACGCATCTGGCCGGCGACGCCGCGGTCGCCTGGTCGGGCGGCTCGGAACCGGGACACGAGGTGAACCCCGCGGCCGTAGCTGCCATGGCTGAGTGCGGCATCGACATCTCCCGCGAGTATCCCAAACCCTGGACTGACGAGATCGTGCGCGCCGCCGACGTCATCATCACGATGGGCTGCGGCGATGCCTGCCCGGTGTTCCCCGGGCACCGGTACGAGGAATGGAAGCTCGACGACCCGCACGGGCAAGGGGTTGACGCGGTTCGGCCCATCCGGGACGAGATCGAGCGCCGGGTTCGCGCCTTACTCGACGAACTCGACGTGCCGACCGGTGGACGCTGACAGGGTCAGCCTGCAGGACGGTTGCACGCTGACTTTGATACCTGTCAATATAGACAAATGTCGAAATCGCTGGTGATGCCGCACCCGGGAGATTCCCTCGGCCGGGCAGCACTCGACGAAGCCGCGTGCATACCCCTGGCACAGATGTTCAAGGCACTGGGCGACCCGGCGCGGCTGCGCCTGCTGAGCCTGATCGCCAGCAACCCTGGCGGTGAGGCCTGCGTCTGCGACATCTCCGGTTCGTTCGACCTGTCCCAACCCACCATCTCGCACCACCTCAAGGTTCTTCGGTCCGCCGGAATCCTGGACAGTGAACGACGCGGATCCTGGGTGTATTACCGAGCGATTCCCGAAGCGCTGCAGCAGCTTTCGACCATACTTCAGGTCGACGGCGGCTCCCCCGCACCATCCGATGCCTGTTCTGAGGAGCCTGGGCGATGAGCACCCCCACCACTGCCGACGACTCTGCGGTCGTCAAGAAGCTGTCCGCCCTGGATCGCATGCTGCCGGTCTGGATCGGCATCGCCATGGTCGCAGGCCTGCTCCTGGGCAGGCTCGTTCCCGGACTCGGGGACGCACTGAGTGCCGTGGAGATCGACGGCATCTCACTGCCCATCGCCGTCGGGCTGCTCGTGATGATGTATCCGGTGCTCGCCAAGGTGCGCTATGACCGCCTCGATTCGGTGACCGGCGACCGCAAGCTGTTGCTCGCGTCGCTGGTGTTGAACTGGCTGCTCGGCCCGGCGTTGATGTTCGCATTGGCGTGGCTGATGCTGCCGGACCTGCCGGAGTACCGCACAGGACTGATCATCGTGGGCCTGGCGCGCTGCATCGCGATGGTGATCATCTGGAACGACCTGGCCTGCGGTGACCGCGAGGCCGCCGCCGTGCTGGTCGCCATCAACTCGGTGTTCCAGGTGTTCATGTTCGCGGTCCTGGGCTGGTTCTATCTCTCCGTGCTGCCCGGTTGGCTCGGTCTGGAACAGACCACCATCGACACGTCGGTGTGGCAGATAGCGAAATCGGTCCTGATCTTCCTCGGAATTCCTTTGCTGGCAGGGTTTCTCACCAGACGGTTCGGCGAGAAGGCCAAGGGCCGCGAATGGTACGAGTCCCGGTTCCTGCCCAAGATCGGACCGTGGGCGCTCTATGGGCTGTTGTTCACCATCGTCATCCTCTTCGCCCTGCAGGGCGATCAGATCATCGCGCGCCCGTGGGACGTCGCTCGGATCGCGCTCCCGCTGCTGGTCTACTTCGCCGTCATGTGGGGCGGCGGCTTCCTGTTGGGCGCGGCGATCGGCCTGGGCTACGAGCGCACCACCACCCTCGCATTCACCGCGGCCGGCAACAACTTCGAGTTGGCCATCGCGGTGGCCATCGCCACCTACGGCGTGACCTCAGGGCAGGCGCTGGCCGGGGTGGTGGGGCCGCTCATCGAAGTTCCCGTCCTCGTCGCACTGGTGTACGTCTCGCTGGCACTACGTGGTCGATTCGCCCATCGGACTGCCGCCGCGGTCGAGGAGACGCGGTGACGCAGAGACCGTCCGTGCTGTTCGTCTGTGTGAAGAACGGCGGGAAATCACAGATGGCCGCGGGCCTGATGCGCCAGTTGGCCGGCGGTGAGATCGACGTGTACTCGGCGGGCACCGCACCGGGAGTGGCAGTCAACGCGCTCTCGGCGGAGAGCCTGCGCGAGGTGGGCATCGACATCAGCATGGAGAAGCCCAAACCCATTGATGCACAGGTTGTTCGGCAGGTCGACGTGGTCGTGACGCTGGGGCGGGAAGCCCACGTGGAGCCGGTGGCGGGCACCCGATTCGAGAACTGGGACACCGACGAACCGTCCGACCGCGGAATCGACAGCATCGAACGGATGCGCCTGATACGCGACGACATCGCCGACCGGGTTCGCCGCCTCGCCGAACAACTCCGCATCCCACCACCGGAGTTCGATCGCTCTTCGGCGGCAGGCTGACCGCTTTACGCCCTCGCGTACGCCACGTCGGCGTTGGCGACGTCGAAACCCAAGCGTCGGTAGGTTTTCACCGCGGCGGAGTTGTCGGCTTCCACGTAGAGCATCACCTGTGCGTCCGGCTCGGACGGCAGAAGACGGTCGGCGAGGTGGTGCAGACCGACCAGCGTTAGCGTCGCACCGAGTCCCCTGCCCTGCGCGGCGGGATCGACGCCGACCACATAGACCTCACCCAGAGACGCGGAATGCACCTTGGTCCAATGGAATCCGAGCAGATCACCACTGTTCTGGTCGTGGGCCAGGAACAAGCCGGCAGGATCGAACCAGGGCTCGCCGCGGCGCTCGGCGATATCGGCATCGGTCCAGCCGCCCTGTTCGGGATGCCACGAGAACGCCGCGTTGTTCACGCGGAGCACCTCGGCGTCGTCACCCGGGCCGGAGTAGGTGGAGATTCGCACGCCCTCGGCCGACGATGCCGGCGGCAGGCCGGCCAGAGGCCGCTGCATCTGGAGGAGTTCCCGGACGGCAGTGAGTCCGAGGGACGCCGCAGTGGCGCGCGCAGGCGCGAGGTTGCCGTGGGCCCAGATCCGGGTGCCGGCGCCGCCCTCGGACAGCGCGGTGCGGATCATCGTCGAGCCGATGCCACGTCGCCGCGCGTCGGGGTGGACCACCACTTCTGCCATGGCGGACTCGTCGCCACCGGCAGGCGCCAGATTGAGGTAGCCCTGGATCGCGCCGTCGTCGCCGACGGCCACCAGGTGGCGGGTGCGGGTGTGGCTCAGTGCACGAAGCACCTGGTCGCCGACGGGTGCGAGCCCGTCGGCTGATGTCGCCTCGGCGATGAGGTCACGGATGAGATGTTGGTCGGCCGGCGAAAGGCTCTGCCGCCACCCGATCGGTGTCGACGAGCTCACTGACTGCGCAGCGCGTCGCCCAGCGCCTCTGGGACGTCGCCGGAATCCAGCGACGCGTCGTCCTCGTAGGGATCGTCGTCGAGGTCGTCGGGCAGTTCCGCACCGGCGGCCGGTGGCCGGCCGCGTGCGGGGCGGACGGCCTTGTAACCGACGTTGCGCACCGTGCCGATCAACGACTCGTAGTCCGGGCCGAGCTTGGCGCGCAGCCGCCGTACGTGCACGTCGACGGTGCGGGTGCCGCCGAAGAAGTCGTAGCCCCAGACCTCCTGGAGCAGCTGGGCGCGCGTGAAGACGCGGCCGGCGTGCTGGGCCAGATACTTGAGGAGCTCGAACTCCTTGTACGTGAGATCCAGCGGGCGGCCACGGAGCCTGGCGGTGTAGGTGCCCTCGTCGATGACGAGTTCACCAAGGCTGATCTTGCCCAGATTCTCCTGATTGGCCATACCGCCGCGGCGGCCCACCAACAGGCGGAGCCGCGCGTCGATCTCGGCCGGGCCGGTGCTGGGGAGCAGGATCTCGTCCAGACCCCACTCCACATTGACGGCGACCAGACCACCCTCGTTGACCACCGCGACGACCGGCACGGACGTGCCCGTCGTGCCGAGGAGACGACACAGGCCGCGCGCGGCGGCCAGATCGGTGCGCGCATCGACGATGGCAACATCGGCCGTGCCGGCTTCCAGCAAAGACGAGACTTCGGTGGGTGCGGTGCGCACATTGTGCGCTAGCAAAGACAGTGACGGCAGGACCGATTCCGGGTGCGGGTCAACCGTCAGTAGTAGTAGATCCAACTGACCCTCCAGCTCGGTGGAGTTGTTCTCACCCCGACACCGTCAGACATCCTTGTCGCGCGGTGACCTCTGAGATTCATGCCTGACACACGGCCGTTACCCGACCGATAGTTGTCTAACGATAGCGTGCAACCTGCCGGTAAGCCGCGCTGAACGCCCCAGCTCGACAACGTCGGCAACAATGACGGGGTGCGCAAGCTGGTCATCGGTGTCCTCGCCACCCTCACCACGGTGGTGCTCGGCGCCGTCGGTACAGACTTCGGCGCGGCGATCTACGCCGAGTATCGCCTGGCCAGAAGCGTGCGGGCGGCTGCCGACCTCAGCTGGGACCCGTCGGTGGCGATCCTCGGGTTCCCCTTCATAACCCAAGCTCAGCGGCGGCACTACGACGAGGTCGAGATCAAAGCCAGTGGCGTGGATCACCCCGTAGTGGGTAAGGCGTCGCTGGAAGCGACCATGCATTCGGTGGGCCTCGGCGACTCCTGGCTGGTGCCACCGGACGCGACGCTGACGGTCGGCAAGCTGGAGAGCCGGATCATCATCGACTCCACCCACGTGGGCCGGTACATGGGAATCCCCGACCTGCTTGTCGAGGCACCGACCAGGGAGACCGAGGATTCCACCGGCGGCACCACCGAGTCGGGCATTTCGAGCAACTACGGGCTGGTGTTCACCGGGACCCCCGACAAAGCCGGCTTTCATGAGCGGGTCAGCATCGCCGTCGATCTGTCCATCACCGGCCCGGAGGCGACCACCCTGGTCCTCACGGCGACCGGCGTCCTGACGGAGCCGGGCACCGCCGGCCAGGCGGTGCCCGAGGACAAGGTGGACGCGGTCCTCTCGGCGTTCTCCACCGAACTGCCCGGGCAGAAGCTGCCGTTCGGCATTACGCCGACCAGCGAGGGGGCGCGCGGCTCCGACATCATCATCGAAGGCATCGCCGAGGGAGTAACCATCGAGCTCGACGAGTTCCGACTGTCATGAGTTCTTCCTGGATCGTCGTCGTGGCGGTGCTCATCGCCGCATTCGGGGTGGCCTTCGTGGTCGGACGGCTGATGACCTTGCGGTCCGGCCTTCTCAAGGGTGCCGCGGAGTGGCCCGCCCTCGACGACAGCGACATCAGCGCGCTGGGCCTGTCGACGAGCGGCCCGACCGTCCTGCACTTCAGCGCCGACTGGTGTGGACCGTGTGCGGGCGTGCGCCGAGTGGTCGACCAGGTGTGCGCGGATCTCCCCGAAGTCGCTCACGTGGAGATCGACATGGACGCCAAACCCGAGGCGGCGCGCATGCTTTCGGTGCTGTCTCTGCCCACCACGTTCATCTTCGACGCCGACGGTCGGCAGCGGTACCGCGCCTCTGGCGTGCCGACGGCCGCTGACCTGCGCTCCGCCCTGCAGCCGCTGTTGGCTTGATCACCCCGTCTTTGGGTAAGCTGTCAGCCGTGTCACCCCGCCTCGAGCTTGTGCTCACCAAGCGCCGCGCAGTCGATCTGTGCCGCGTTGCGGGTTGTTGCTGTTGTTGTTACTGCTGCTGAGTAGCCGCGCCCTCGTTCGCGCCGCACTCTGCGACCGGCCGTGATCGGCCCGCCGCGCCCCAGCCATACCGGACAACAGGAGCAGATCTATGCCGACCATCACCGAGAGCCGCGCACCCGCACAGGTCGATGTGCGAGGTCCGCGTTTCGTCGCCTGGGTCACCACCGCGGTACTGGTCGTCGCGCTGCTGGTGTCGGCGCAGAGCCTGACAGCCGCCGCGGTCATCCTCGGTGTCCAGGCTGCGGTGTTCGCGATCGGAGCGCTCCTGGGTCCACGCCGGCATCCGTACGGTCTGCTCTTCGCCGCGCTGATCGCGCCCCGGCTCGGACCCGTCACGGACCGCGAGCCGGTACCGCCGCTGAAGTTCGCCCAACTCGTCGGCTTCGTCTTCGCCACCGTCGGCGCCGTGGGTTTCGCCGGCGGTATCGCACCGCTGGGTCTGGCCGCCACGGCCCTCGCACTCGTGGCGGCGCTGCTCAATGCAGCCTTCGGCATCTGCCTGGGCTGCCAGCTCTACCCGCTCGTCGCTCGGCTTCGCCCGAAGTCGTCCACCACCACCGCATGAACCCCTAACCCGCTCCACGAGCAATCGAAAGGATCTCCCACATGGCACGCTCCGACGTCCTGGTCACAGCAGACTGGGCCGAGAGCAATCTCGAGGCGCCCAACACCGTCTTCGTCGAGGTCGACGAAGACACCAGCGCCTACGACACCGGTCACATCCCCGGCGCGATCAAGCTTGACTGGAAGACCGATCTGCAGGATCAGGTCAAGCGCGACTTCGTCGATGCGGCGCAGTTCTCGAAGTTGCTGTCCGAGCGCGGTATCGGCAACGACGACACCGTGGTCCTCTACGGCGGCAACAACAACTGGTTCGCCGCGTACGCCTACTGGTACTTCAAGCTGTACGGCCATCAGGACGTGAAGCTGCTCGACGGCGGCCGTAAGAAGTGGGAACTCGACGCCCGGCCCCTGTCCAAGGACGCCGTGAGCCGTCCGGGCACCAGCTACACCGCCAAGGACCCCGACAACAGCATCCGAGCGTTCCGTGACGAGGTCATCGCTGCGATCGGGACCAAGAACCTGGTCGATGTGCGCTCCCCCGACGAGTTCTCCGGCAAGATCCTCGCCCCCGCGCACCTCCCGCAGGAGCAGAGCCAGCGCGCCGGGCACATCCCCAGCGCCATCAACGTCCCGTGGAGCAAGGCTGCCAACGAGGACGGAACCTTCAAGTCGGACGAAGACCTGGCCAAGCTCTACGCCGAGGCCGGTCTCGACGGCGAGAAGGAGACCATCGCCTACTGCCGCATCGGTGAGCGCTCTTCGCACACCTGGTTCGTGCTGCAGGAGCTGCTGGGACACAAGAACGTCAAGAACTACGACGGTAGTTGGACGGAATACGGCTCCCTGGTGGGTGCCCCGATCGAGTTGGGAAGTTGATATGTGCTCTGCACCGAAACAAGGACTGACGCTGCCCTCGAGTGTTGATCTCGAGAAGGAGACGGTCATCACCGGCCGCGTCGTCGACGGCTCGGGTCAGGCCGTCGGGGGTGCGTTCGTGCGACTGCTCGACAGCTCGGACGAGTTCACCGCCGAGGTCGTCGCGTCGGCCACCGGTGACTTCCGGTTCTTTGCCGCGCCGGGCACGTGGACGCTGCGCGCACTGTCCCCCGCCGGCAACGGTGACGCCAGCGTCGCACCGTCGGGCGCCGGTATTCACGAGGTCGACGTCAAGGTCGCGTGACGACGAAGGAGCCGGGCAATCCGGCTCCGCGTGACGACGAAGGGGCCCGGCGATCGGGCCTTGCGTGACGACGACGGAGTCGGCGCGGACGCCCTCGTCGTCCCTGCTCATCGTCGTCGGCTGATCTTGCTGTGAAAACGCTGCACAATCGGCTGTCGTCGGCGACCATATGGTGGAACCCGCGCTGCTGGGGGCGGGTCACCCCGACAACCTCGGGGCGCGCCGCGGAGGTCACTTCGCGGCTCGCCGCCGACCACCATCTAGGACCGACGATGAAGATCATGCTCGCCTGCGCCGCCTCCGCGGCCTTCGCTGCAGTTGCTATGACAGGTGCGCCCGCGGCCCTCGCGGCACCTGAGGACGACTTCCTGACCGTGATCACCAACGGTGGCATCACGTGGCCCGCGGACAAGACCCCCCAGGTGGTCGAGACCGGCCACGCCGTGTGCGAAGACTGGTCCAATGGCGCGACCTTCGAGCAGGAGGTCGCCGACCTGACCAGCGTCACCGAATGGTCGGACTACCAGGCCGGCTACTTCATCGGTGCCGCCACCGGCGCGTTCTGCCCCGAATTCGAGTGGAAGGTCAGCTGACCGTCCGTCGGGCCTTCGCGTTCGACGGCCGCCGGGAGATCCTTTCTCCCGGCGGCTAGACTCTCTAGCCGTGGTGCTGTTCTTCGAAATCCTGCTCGTTGCGGCCGTTGTGGTGATCACGTGGTTCGCGCTCTACGCGCTGTACCGCCTCGTCACCGACGAGTCGTGACCCCGCGTACGCGAGTAGCACGGTGACGTCGGGCGACGACGCGGTCGCCGCTGCTGCGGAGCGGGCCAGGGAAACCGCCCTTCGCAACATCCCGGCGTTCGGCGACCTTCCGGTGCCCGCCGACACCGCCAATCTGCGTGAGGGCGCGAACCTCAACGACGCACTGCTGGCACTTCTGCCGCTCGTCGGCGTCTGGCGGGGCGAAGGAGAAGGCCGGGACGCCCACGGCGACTACCGATTCGGTCAGCAGATCGTCGTCTCCCACGACGGCGGCGACTACCTCAACTGGGAGGCCCGCTCGTGGCGCCTCGACGCCGACGGGGAGTACGAGCAGCCCGGCCTCCGCGAATCCGGGTTCTGGCGATTCGTCGACGATCCGGCCGACCCCACCGAAACGCAGGCCATCGAGCTCCTGTTGGCGCACTCCGCCGGGTACATCGAATTGTTCTACGGTCGTCCCCTCAACCAGGCGTCGTGGGAACTGGTCACAGACGCACTGGCGCGCAGCAAGTCCGGCGTTCTCGTCGGCGGCGCCAAACGCCTCTACGGCATCATCGACGGCGGTGACCTTGCCTACGTCGAGGAACGCGTCGACGCCGACGGCGGTCTGGTGCCGCATCTGTCCGCCCGGCTGGCCAGGTTCGTCGGCTAGTGCGTCGTTGGATGATGGCAGTGGCGGTGGCCGCTGCGGGAGCGGCGGCCGCCTGTTCGGCGCCCACCGAATCGACTCGGGACTCGACGCCGAGCTCGGCGGTGCCCAGCGTGGGTCACGGAGCGTTCGCGTACTGCCTGGGTCAGCACGGCATCCCGGTACCCCCGGGGCCTGCATCGGGGCCTCCGCCCGGCGTCGACGCCGGCGCGTGGGACACCGCGATGTCGGAGTGCTCGTCTCTGGCCCCGGGCCCAGGCCCGGGTTAGTTCAGCACCGGCGCGCGGCCCGCGTCGGCCAGCCAGCGCTGCTGGAGCCGGTCCAGCGTGCCGTTGCCACGCAGCGTGTCGACCGCCCAGGACACGCAGCGCGTCAGTGAACTCTCGTGGTCCAGCACGATGCCGAACTGTTCGACATCGTCGCTCGGCCCGGGCAGCTGCCCCACCATCATCCCTCCGCGGAGTTCGTTGGCCACCGAGAAGGCTGTCGGTAGGTCGGCCACCAACGCGTCGATCTCGCCGTCGACCAATGCTGTCTTGGCCTCGCCGGTGGTGTCGTACACCGCGACGGCTTGCCGCCCGTCGAGCGCGGCCGCGGCGGCTGCGCTGGTGCTGCCGATCTGTGCACCCAACCGCAGCACCCTCAGGTCGTCGAGGTTCGTCGCCGTGGCGGCAGGCGAGGTACGCACCGTCACCACTGCCTGGGTGACGTCGAGGTAGGGCGACGAGAAGTCCACCGCGGCACTGCGTTGCTCGGTGATCGAGAACTGGGAAAGGTTCACGTCGAAGGATTTGGCGCCCGGGGCAAGCGCGGCGTTGAACGGCACCCGCACCCAGCGCACGTCGTCAGCGGTGTACTGCAGTTCAGCCGCCACGGCATACGCGAGTGCGGACTCGAACCCCTCCCCGTTGGAGGGGTCGTCGCCCAGGTACCAGGGCGGGTAGACGGGCAGGTCGGCGCCGAAGGTCAGGATGCCGGGGTACAGCGTGGCCAAGGTGTCCTTGCTGCACTTTCGCGCGTCCAGTGTCGGGGCGGTGACGGCGGTGGGTGCGGCGCAGGACGAGACGGCCAGGACGGCCAGTGCGGCTGCGATGGCCTTCCATCCCAGGATGGAAGACGAGTGCATAGCCGCATCATTGCAGATTTCGAAAGTTGTGCAGTCTCCGGAAATGGAGCGGCCCCCGAGCCTTGTGTTCCTGGCCGGACAGACCAGGGGGCTCGGGGGCCGGGTGACTGCGGGGAATTCGCCAGCGCGCACAGGTGCGACGAGCGCTCTCCCGGCGCTGCTAGCTCGCAGCCACCTCACATGTCCATATGTCACTCAATTTCTCGGACCACCTCCTTCCCTGTGTACACGCGACCGTACTCCCGCTCTGGCAGGGCGACAAGGGATTTAAGCGCTCAGCGATCACAGATGATCGCGGCGTCCACCAATGCGGTGATGTCGTCGGCGAGCGGCGAGTGCGCCAAGGGTTGTCCGTCGAGAGTGTGCACGCGCGCCGCGAGGGTGATGCTGGACACCAGCCAGACACCTTGGGCCGCAGTCAGATCGGCGGGCGTGAGCGCCTGGTAGTCGCAATCGAAACCCTTGTTCCGAGCCACCTCGAACAACGCCTGCTGGGTGGTTCCCCGCAGAATGGGAAACCAGGGCGGCGGCGTCAACAGGCAGGTGCGGCCGTCGGCTGACGAGGTGGCGATCACGACAGTCGAACGCGGCCCCTCCAGAATGTGGCCATCGGTGCTGACGAAGATGACGTCTCCGGCGCCCGCGCGTTCGGCGTGCCGCAGTGCAGCCATGTTGACCGCGTAGGACAACGTCTTGGCGCCGGCCAGCAGCCACGGCATCGCCTCCACGCCGTCGGCGGCAAGGCCACGCTCCAGGGTCAGCGCTGCCAGACCGTCGCGACGGACCTCGGCGACCCGTGCCGGAACCGGGCCGATCATGGCGTACCCCGTCGGTGCCGACCCGTGCTCACGGCCACGGGAGTACACCAGGCGCAGCACGCCTTCGTCGCCGCCGGCGGACATCCAGGTGCCGACCGCGGTGTCGACCGTGGCACGCCACAGGGCGGTGTCCGGCGCGGGGAGGTCGACCAGGTGTGCCGAATGCGCCAGCCGGTTCAGGTGCGCGTCGAGCAGGCATGGGCGGCCACCCCGCACCAGCAGGGTCTCGAAGATGCCGTCACCGCGCACCGCGGCCAGATCGTCGGCGTACAGCAGGGGAACGTCGGGGTCGTGCAGTTGTCCGTCGAGGGTTACGACGACGCCCGGTACCTCAGCCATGGGAAATCAGCGTAGCCCCGGCCGGTCGTGCGGGAATCGTAGAGTTGACCCATGACGTCAAGCAGCTCCGGGGTACCGGCTCCCCCCACCGGGCCCGACGCCGACGCGGTGTGGCACTTCGGTGACCCGCTCGGCGAACAACGAGCCGCCGCCGAGGGCGCCGTGGTCATCGACCGCTCGCACCGCGCCGTACTGACCCTGACCGGTGCCGAGCGCAGGTCATGGCTGCACACCATCTCCAGCCAGCACGTCAGTGAGCTTCCCGACGGCGCCGTGGTCGAGAATTTGAGCCTGGACGGCCAGGGCCGTGTCGAAGATCACTGGCTGCAGACCGAGCTCGACGGCCGCACCGTGATCGACACCGAACCGTGGCGCGGGGAACCGCTGCTGAGCTTCTTGCGCAAGATGGTGTTCTGGGCCGATGTCGTGGTCGAGCCCGCCGATCTCGGGGTGTTGTCGCTGCTCGGGCCGGCGCTCGCCGGGCCGCCGGTGCTCGCGGCACTCGGCCTGGCTGCACTACCCGCGGAGGGCACCGCCGCCGCACTGGCCGACGGCGGATTCGTCCGCCACCTGCCTGGCCCCGGGGGCGAGATCGACCTCGTGGTGCCGCGGGCCGATATCGCGGCGTGGCGGGACAGGCTGGTGGCTGCCGGTGTCCGGCCGGCGGGTGTGTGGGCCTATGAGGCGCACCGAGTCGCTGCCCGGCGTCCGCGTCTCGGGGTGGACACCGACGAGCGCACGATCCCGCACGAGGTGGGCTGGATCGGCGGGCCCGGGGTGGGCGCCGTGCACCTCGACAAGGGCTGCTACCGCGGGCAGGAGACCGTCGCGCGGGTGCACAACCTGGGCAAACCTCCGCGCATGCTGGTGATCCTGCATCTCGACGGCGACGCCGACCGCCCCTCCTCCGGCGATCCGGTTCTCGCGGGCGGCCGCACTGTGGGCCGGCTGGGCACGGTCGTCGACCACGTCGACGAGGGGGCGATCGCGCTGGCGCTGCTCAAGCGCGGCCTGCCGGCGGACATCGAGTTGACCACCGGTGGTGAGCTGCAGGTTTCCGCCGCGATCGACCCCGATTCGCTGCCGGCCGCCGATTCGGTGGGTGCGGGGCGGCTGGCCGTCGAGCGGCTGCGGGGCGGCGCGCGCTGACAGAGTGACGTGAAAACGCCTCGGGAACAGGGCCTGCCAGCGCCGCGGCGCGGCGCACGGTAAAGTGTCGGCAGGACAATAAACACACTCAGATCGGAGCCGCCTAGCAATTGGGCCGCTCCGTTATTGCGCGAGGGGGTTCCCCCATGGGCCGCGGCCGGGCAAAGGCAAAGCAGACCAAGGTTGCACGTGAGCTCAAATACAGCTCACCGCAGACGGATTTCACGCAGCTACAGCGTGAGCTGGCAGGTTCGTCAGACGACGACCCCCGTAACGGCAGCGAGCCGCTGTCAGACGACGGCTGGGCCGACGATGACGACTGGCGGCGCTAAGTGCGCCGGCCCTCCGCAGTATTCCTAGAATCTAGGGTGCTGTCCCACGAGCACTGCTCGTGAGGCGTCTTTACTGCCCTTCTTGATGGTCCCGAGGGTCCAGCAATTCAGGTGACGGGCAGTCAACACGGCCAGCGCGCGATCGGTGTCCTCCGGCGCGACGACAGCCACCATCCCGACACCCATGTTGAACGTCTTGTCCATTTCCGCTCGTTCGATACGACCGCGCTGCGCGATCATGCCGAACACCGGTGCGGGCGTCCACGTGCCGCGGTCGAGTTCTGCCACCAGACCGGGCGGGATGACACGTTCCAGGTTGCCGGCGAGTCCGCCGCCGGTGACGTGGCAGAACGTCCGCACCTGGGTCTCGGCGGCCAGCGCGAGGCAGTCTTTGGTGTAGATGCGGGTCGGCTCCAACAACTCCTCGCCGAGAGTGCGGCCGAACTCCTCGACGTGACCGGCGAGGTTCATGTGGTCGATCTCCAGCAGCACGTGCCGGGCCAGTGAGTAACCGTTCGAGTGCAGGCCGGTCGAGGCCATCGCGATGATCACGTCGCCGGGCCTGACCCGGTCCGGTCCGAGGACATCGTCAGCTTCGACGACCCCGATCCCGGTGGCCGAGATGTCGTAATGGTCGGGCGCCATCAGCCCCGGATGCTCGGCCGTCTCGCCGCCGAGCAGGGCGCACCCGGCCTGCACGCAGCCGTCGGCGATGCCGGAGACGAGTTCGGCGACGCGTTCCGGGACGGTCCGGCCGATCGCGATGTAGTCCTGCAGGAACAGCGGCTCGGCGCCGCACACCACCAGGTCGTCCACCACCATCGCGACCAGGTCGATGCCGACCGTGTCGTGCTTGTCCATCGCCTGCGCAACGGCCAACTTGGTGCCCACCCCGTCGGTGGATGAGGCCAGCAGCGGCTCGCGGTAGTCGCCGCGCAACGCGAAGAGGCCGGCGAACCCGCCGAGCCCGCCGCGTACCTCGGGCCGGGTGGCCTTCTTGGCAAGCGGCTTGAACAGTTCGACGGCACGGTCGCCGGCTTCGATGTCCACTCCAGCCGATGCATAGGAAATACCGTGTTGTTCGGCGATGCCGTGGTGTTCGACCCCTTTAGTCATCGAGAGCAAGGCTACCCGCGTATTCCCGGCGATTCGCTGCCAGTATCGGTTGTGCTGTGACACCGTCCAGTCATGGTTGTCATGCACAGGTACGTGGCGGCCGCCGCCATGTCTCTCGCGGCGGTGACCGCGACGGCGCCGGCTGGCCCGGCCTCGGCGACGCCGTCGGTCGGTACGTCGGCCGTCACGCTGTCGGCGAACACCGTCGACGGTGTCGATTACGTCACTCGCGAAATCACGATCGCTCCGGGCGGCAGCACCGGCTGGCACTACCACGACCCCACGGTGTACGGCCTCATTCGCAGCGGTACCCTCACCCGGACGTTGGCCAATTGCCAGGTCGACGGCACTTTTCCGGCCGGGACAGCGGTCGCTGAGGGCCGCGGTCCCGACCACGTCCACCTGGGTCGAAACCTGGGCTCCGAACCGCTGGTGATGTGGGTGAGCTACGTCGCGCCGGCCGGGACACCGTTGTCGGTGGACATGCCCGATCCCGGCTGCGGGTTTGCCTGACCCGGGAAGCGGTCACTCGTGGCCATGCCCTCTGATAGGCCCTCTGGAAATCTTCGCTGCCTGGTGACCGGTGCGACCGGCTACATCGGCGGCCACTTGGTGCCGGAACTGCTTGAGCGGGGCCACGCGGTGCGCGCCATGGCGCGCACCCCCGCCAAGCTGGACGACGCGAGCTGGCGCGACCGCGTCGAGGTGGTGAAGGGCGATCTGACCGATCCCGATTCGTTGACGGCAGCCTTCGAGGGCACCGACGTCGTCTACTACCTGGTGCACTCGATGGGAACGTCGAAGGACTTCGTCGCCGAGGAACGGCAGTCCGCGCGCAATGTGGCGGCTGCGGCGAAGCAGGCCGGCGTCCGCCGGGTGGTGTACCTCAGCGGTCTGCACCCTGAGGGCGTGGAGTTGTCCCGGCACCTCGCGTCGCGCACCGAGGTCGGGGAGATCCTCATCGAGTCCGGCATCGAGACCGTGGTGTTGCAGGCGGGCATCGTGATCGGCTCCGGCTCGGCGTCGTTCGAGATGGTCCGCCATCTGACCGACCGGCTGCCGGCGATGACGACGCCGAAGTGGGTGCACAACATGATTCAGCCCATCTCGATCGGCGACACCCTCTACTACCTGGCCGAAGCGGCCACGGCGGACATACCCGAGTCGCGGGCATGGGACATCGGCGGCCCGGACGCGATGGAGTACGGCGAGGCGATGCAGATCTACGCCGACGTCGCGGGTCTGAGCCGACGCATCATCATCGTGCTTCCGTTCCTGACCCCGACGATCGCGAGCTGGTGGGTGGGCCTGGTGACGCCGATCCCGTCTGGCCTGGCCCGGCCCCTGGTGGAATCACTGGCCCACGATGCGGTGATGCACGAGCACGACATCGACGCGGTGATACCGGCGCCGAACGGCGGACTGACGGACTACCGCGAGGCGGTGACAGAGGCACTGCGTCAGGACGGCACCGCCCGCCAGAAGGGTCGGCGTCACCTGATGCGCTTCAGTTCAGTTGCGCCGCAGTAGTTTCCAGGGCGACGCGACGGCCGGGCCGTTACGGACGCCGTAGCGCCGACGCGTTGTCGTTCTCGATCTGCAGTGGAATACCGGTGCGCGCCGCGGTCTCCAGCATGTGCTCGATGACGTTCTTTCCGAGCGCCGTCTCACCGGGCAGCTCGATCGGATAGTCGCCGTCGAAGCACGCCGAGCACAGCCGCGACGCGGGCTGCTCGGTGGCGGCGATCATGCCCTGGTTGCTGATGTAGCCGAGGCTGTCGGCGCCGATGGCGCGCCGGACACCGTCGAGCATGTCCTCCTCGTCGGCGGAGTTGCTGGCCGCGTTGGCGATGAGCTCGGCGGGGGTGGCGAAGTCGATCCCGTAGAAGCAGGGCCACTTGACCGGCGGCGAGGCGATCCGCACGTGCACTTCGAGTGCACCGGCCTCCCGCAGCATCCGGATCAGGGCGCGCTGGGTGTTGCCGCGCACGATGGAGTCGTCGACGACGATCAACCGCTTGCCGCGGATGACCTCCTTGAGCGGGTTGAGCTTCAGCCGGATGCCCAGCTGACGGATGGTCTGCGACGGCTGAATGAACGTGCGCCCCACGTAGGCGTTCTTCATCAGCCCCTGACCGTAGGGAATGCCGGAGCCCTGGGCGTAACCGACGGCAGCCGGGGTACCGGACTCGGGCACCCCGATCACCAGGTCGGCGTCGACGGGCCGTTCGACGGCCAACCTGCGACCGATCTCGACGCGGGTGGCGTGCACGGACCGGCCGCCGATGATGCTGTCGGGCCGGGCCAGGTAGACGTACTCGAAGACACAGCCCTTGGGGGTCGGGTTGGCGAAGCGGGTGGAGCGGACGCCGTCGGCGTCGATGGCCAGCAGTTCGCCCGGCTCGATGTCGCGGACGAATGCGGCGCCGACGATGTCGAGCGCAGCGGTCTCCGACGCCACCACCCAGCCGCGGTCCAGCCGGCCGAGCGACAGCGGGCGCACGCCGTAGGGATCGCGCGCAGCGTAGAGGGTGTTCTCGTCCATGAAGGTCAGGCAGAACGCGCCGCGGACCGTGGGCAGCAGCTCGAGGGCGGCCTGCTCGAGCGACGAGTCGGCAGCACCGTGGGCCAGTAGCGCGCCGAGAATATCCGAGTCGGTGGTGGCCGCGACCGCACCGCGGTTGCCCATCAGCCCTTCGTCACGGGCGCGGGCCGCGAGTTCCGCAGTGTTGACCAGGTTGCCGTTGTGTCCGAGAGCGACGCCCGTGCCCGCGGCGGTGTTGCGGAACACCGGCTGGGCGTTCTCCCACGTGGTGGATCCGGTGGTGGAGTAGCGACAGTGCCCGACGGCGACGTGGCCCGGCATGGCGGCCAACGTCTGCTCGTCGAAAACCTGGCTGACGAGTCCGAGATCTTTGAAGACCAGAACCTGCGACCCGTCGGCAACGGCGATGCCTGCTGCTTCCTGTCCTCTGTGCTGCAGGGCATACAGGCCGTAATAGGTGAGCTTCGCCACCTCCTCGCCGGGCGCCCAGACCCCGAATACGCCACATTCTTCTCGCGGCTCGTTCTCATCGTGGACAAGCGGCTCAGCGGTCACGATCAGGCTGCTCCCTGGGGGCTGTGGGTGACGGCGCAAGTCTACGGTGAACAGCGCCAAAACGCGGAATCAAGTGATGGTGTGTGAAGGCAACAACCAGCATTCACCGGTTTCGCATTCCTCAATCACGGCGCCTCAGTCGGGCAGCGCCACCAACGGCAGCGATTCGGCGATCTCGACCGCACGCGATCCCGACATCCGCAGCGCACCTGTGGCTGCCGTCTCGGCCAGCGTTGCGAGCCCGGTGGCCAGCAAGAGCCAGGTGCGCGGGTCGGTCTCGACGACGTTGGGCGGGTTGCCCCGGGTGTGGGTGAGGCCCGCGACGCACTGGACGGCGACGAACGGCGGCACCCGCACTTCCACGGCCGCGCCGGGCGCCACCGCGGCCAGCGTCCTGGCGGTCGTCCGCACCGCCTCGGCGATGACGGCGCGCTCGGGTGCAGGCGCGTCGTCGTCGCGCAACCACGCGGCGACCGCTGCGACGGCGGCGCGGGTCTTTGCCGGATCGGCAGTGCGGCGAGGGGCCATGATTTAGGTTCTCAAAGTGCCGCGCGACCGGGACGCACCGCCCTACAAGTTGGCGGGCGGCCTGCTCATGGCGATCGTCCTCGGCGCGGGCGCCCTGTTGTTCTGCCAGTTCCGCGGCGACTTCATCCCCTCGGTTCCGCTCACACTGCAGTCCGGGCGCGCCGGACTGGTTGTCGAACCGGGCGCCAAGGTGACCTTCAACGGGGTCGAGATCGGCCGGGTGTCCCGGATCGCCGACGTCAGCGCGGGCGCCGGCGAACCGATGGCCGAGGTGACGCTCGACGTCGACCCCGAGGTTCTCCACCTCATCCCGGCCAACGCAACGGCCGACATCCGGGCGACGACGGTGTTCGGCAACAAGTACGTGTCGTTCATCTCTCCGGAAAACCCGGTAGCGCAAAGACTCTCACCGCACGACGTGATCCGCGTGCACGCGGTCACGACGGAGTTCAACACCCTGTTCGAGACGGTCACCGCGATCGCCGAGCAGGTCGACCCCGTCAAGCTCAACCAGACACTGAGCGCGACGGCCCAGGCCCTCACGGGCCTCGGCGACCGGTTCGGCGGATCGCTGATCGACGGCCGCCGCATCCTCGGCGACCTGAATCCGAGGATGCCCCGACTGCGCGACGACATCGCACTCCTGGCAGCACTTGCCGACACCTATGCGGATGCGTCGCCGGCACTGTGGGACGGGCTCGTCGATGCTGTGACGACGGCGCGCACGCTCACCGATCACCGCGACGACGTCGACAAGGCTCTGATGGCCGCGCTCGGGCTCGCCGACCCGGCGTCGGACAGTCTGGGGCGCAGTACTCCATTTCTCGTGCGTGGCGCCGCCGACCTGCTGCCCACCTCGACGCTGCTCGACGAGTACCGCGGCATGATCTTCTGCACCCTCCGCAACTACGACGAAGTGCGGCCTCGGATCGAGCGCGCCTTCGGCGGCAACGGTTACTCGCTGACAGGTGCCGGCACCGCCGCCGGTGCCGGCAATCCGTTCGTCTACCCCGACAACCTGCCCCGCGTGAATGCCCGAGGCGGCCCGGGTGGTCGACCGGGGTGCTGGCAGAAGATCACCAAAGACCTGTATCCGATGCCGTATCTGGTGATGGACACCGGATACAGCCTCGCGCCCTACAACCATGTGGACCTTCCGAGTCCGATGTACACCGATTACGTGTGGGGCCGCCAGGTCGGTGAGCCCACCATCAACCCGTGACCCTTGACCTCAATGCCTCTTGAGGTTTTAGCGTTGCCCGCATGACGTTCACCGCAGCTGAGATCGCGTTCATGAATCACGCGGACCTGGGCAGGCTGGCCACCATCCAGCCTGACGGCACGCCGCAGAACAGCCCGGTCGGTTTCTCCTACAACCAGGAGCTCGGCACCATCGACATCGGCGGCTACGAGATGGCGAAGAGTCGCAAGTTCCGCAATCTGCGCAGCAATGACAAGGTGGCGTTCGTCGTCGACGACATCACCTCCCACGATCCGTGGCGGGTGCGCTGCCTGGAGATCCGCGGCACCGCAGCACAAGCCGAATCCGACGGTGCCGCGATCATCCGTGTGAGGCCCCAGAAGGTGATCAGTTTCGGGATCGACGACCAGAAGACCGAACCCCACGATCTGGTCGTCCACGTTCGGAATGTGGACGCACCGGCTAGGGATTCCGGTGTAGTTGGTCACGCTGAGATTGACCAACTGCACCCGAGTCACTAGAGAGCCGGCGCTGAACCGCCAGTGCCGCAAGCGCTCCCGACTCATTGACCGCCAGATGTGCCAGCATGGGCGCGGCGAGACTGCCCGACGTCGCGTACAGCCATGAGAAGACCCAGCCGGCAGCCCCGGTGACGAGAACCGTGCCGGGTACCGAGTGCCCGGCCGCGCGGGCGTCGGGCACATGGGACAGCCCGAACACCGCGGCCGTGAACAGCCGGCCGGCCACGTCACCGAACGCACTGTCGGCGAGCGTGCCCAGCGCCGCGCGGTAGGCCACCTCCTCTGACCACACCGTGCCGAAGGGAATGTGCAGCAGCAGCCACCTGCCCGGCGCGTCGGGGAGGTCACGTTCGGCCATGCCGTCGCGTACCGCGGGGATCGCGGCACCCCCGGCGACGGTGAGCAGCACGGGCGCGGCCGCGACGGCGCCCCAGCCCAGCCCCCGCCACAGCGCCGGCGGCGACAAGCCCAGCTGCGCCCTGCTCAGCGACGCGACCGCGACGCCGAACACCGCCTGCGGCAGCGGGTTCCATCGCGGCGGAATCCGCGGCGTCACCCAACTCCACCCGATCAGGATCGCGGCGAGTGCTGCTGCCCTGGGCCGGTCGCCCACTAGTAGTCGCCGTCCTCGGATTCAGTCTCGGTCAGCGCGATCCGGATCCGCTCGGTGTCGGCCTGCGTCCAGCCGGCGGGCGGCGCGACGCCCGCCCAGCCGTCCAGGATGAAGTCGCCGTAGTTGTGGCCGTGCCCACCCGGCGCCGATGCCGCGTTCGTCATGTCGGCGGCGACCTGCCAGAAGGTGATGATCGGATACCACCGCATGGACGCCGTGCGATCGCGCCCCGGCGGTTCGGAGAGCCAGTCGGGGCGAGAGAAGAGCAGATCCTGCGACCACCAGACGATCGGGTCGGACGAGTGCTGCAGGAACAGCACGCGGGAGCCCTCCCACGGCGGTGCCGAGTCTTCGGCGATCTGCGCCGCATCGTTGCCCTGCGAGAAGCGCACGGTCCGGCCGTTGTCGTAGCGCGGTTCCACCTCCGGTGTGCCCGGGTCACGGCGCACCGTGATACCGCGCCACAGCGGACTCGCGTTGGGCGGCCCGACCCACAGCACCGACGAGAAGCCCATCCGAGAGATGTCGGGCAGCCAGTCGAAGGCGCCCTGACCGGCCATCGAGCCCAGGCTCTCGCCGTAGAGCAGCAGCCGCGGACGGCGGTCGGGAGGCAACCGCACCCACCGGTCGTGGACGGCGTCGATCAACATCCGCCCGGCATCCATGGACTTCTGTTGGTCACCGAGAAACGAGATCCAACTGGGCAGATACGAGTACTGCGATCCGACGATCGCGGTGTCGCCGTTGTACATCATCTCCAGCGACCTGGACGCGATCGGATTGATCCACCCGGTGCCCGTGGTCGGAGCAATGACGAGCACCTCGCGGTCGAAGGCTCCGGTGCGTTCGAGTTCGCTGAGCAGCACCGCCATTCGCGCCTCGTCGGTGTCGGCGGTCTGCAGGCCGACGTACACGCGGATCGGCTCCTCGGCGGGCCTGCCGTTGATGCGGGCCAGTTCGTCGGCGTGCGGACCACTGGACACGAAGTTCCTGCCCTGGAAGCCGAGGGTGTCCCACGCCGCGAAAGACTCTGGACTTCCTGATCTTTCGGGCTCTTCGGGTTGGACGACACCAGCACGCGTGGTGGTGTTCTGCGGCTGGAAGATCCGGTTGGCGCCGGCGAGAAATCCGCGCAGCAGGACGCCGTTGACGAGCGTGATCACGAGAACGACCACGACGGCGGTCCCGATGAGCAACGCCATCTCGTCCGAAAGCCGCCAGCGCCGGATGAGGTAGCGCGCCATGGTCTTGATGAGATCGATCAGCACCCGGGTCGTCGCGACACACAGCGCGCCAACCGCGATCGCGACGATCAGCAGGCGCAGGTAGGTCGATGTGCTCGGCCCGTCCACGCCCATCAGCGCCGACACCTGGCGCTGCCACGCCGCCGCCGGGATCACCATCAGCACGCACGCACTCGCCGAGACGACCACGGTGACGGACTTCAGCGCATAGGACACCGCGGGCGGCGGTGGCCACCATCGCCGGTTATCGAGCACGAACCGGCGCAGCATCCTCTCGATGAACACGCCGATGCCGTAACCGATTGCGGCGTTCAGGCCGCCGATCAATCCCTGGAACAGCCAGTCGCGTGGGAGCAACGAAGGAGTCAGCGACAGGCAGAAGAAGAGCGCGCCGAGCGCGACACCGGTGAAATCCAGGCGTAGCAGGCGCCACGCCCAGAGGTAGCTGGGGCGCTTCTCGGTGTCGCTCGCCGTCACCCGAACAACCTGGGCAGCACGCCTTCCGACGTGCGCCGCAACTCCTCAAGGGTCACGGTGAACTGTCCCTGCACCTCGACGGAGGGTTCGCCACCGTCCGGGCCCTGGTCGACCACCCCGATGCGGGTGGCGGGCAGTCCGCGCGCCTCACACATCGCGGTGAAGCGACTCTCCTCGGTGCGCGGCACCGCCACCAGCACCCGGCCGGCGGATTCGGAGAAGAGCGTCACAAACGGATCGACGCCGTCTTCGGGAAGTACGATGCGGCAACCGGTTTCGCCGGCGAGGGCGGCCTCGACGACGGCCTGCATCAGGCCGCCTTCGGACAGGTCGTGCGCCGCCGACACCAGGCCGTCGCGTGAGGCCGCCGTCAGCACGTCGGCCAGCAGCCGTTCCCGCTCCAGGTCCACCTTGGGTGGGACCCCACCGAGATGGTCACCGGTGACCTGGGCCCAGATCGAGCCGTCGAACTCGTCGCGGGTGTCGCCCAGCAGGATCAGGGTCTCCCCCGGCTCGTTGCCGAAGCCGGTGGGAATGCGCCGCTTGACGTCATCGATGACACCGAGGATGCCGACGACGGGGGTCGGCAGAATCGCCGTCGTACCCGTCTGGTTGTAGAAACTGACGTTGCCGCCGGTCACCGGGATACCCAGTGCCGCAGCACCATCGGCCAGCCCGCGGACCGCCTGCGAGAACTGCCACATCACCCCGGGATCTTCGGGCGAACCGAAGTTCAGGCAGTTGGTCACGGCGGCCGGGGTGGCGCCGGTGACCGCGACATTGCGGTAGGCCTCGGCGAGTGCCAGCTGGGCGCCGGTGTACGGGTCGAGGGCGGTGTAGCGCCCGGACGCATCGGTCGAGATCGCGATGCCGCGGCCGGTCTCCTCGTCGACGCGCAGGACTCCGCCGTCGGCATGCTCGGCCAGCACGGTGTTACCGCGCACGTAGCGGTCGTACTGCTCGGTGATGAACGCCCGGCTGCACAGGTGGGGACTGCCGAGCAACGCGAGCAGCGTCGAGCGGAGCTCGTCACCGGTGGTCGGGCGCTTCAGTCGCGCCGACGTGTCGGCGATGAGCGCGTCCTGGGTGTCGGGTCGCTGCACGGGCCGCTCGTAGACCGGGCCTTCGTGCGCAACGGTGCGTGGCGGCACGTCGACGACGGTCTCCCCGTGCCAGGTGATCTCGAGCCGGTTGCCATCGGTGACCTCACCGATGACGGTCGCCAGCACATCCCATTTGCGGCACACGTCCATGAACGCGTCGACGTTGTCGGGGGTGACGACCGCGCACATCCGTTCCTGCGACTCGCTGGACAGGATCTCGGCCGGGGTCATGTACTTCGCCCGCAGCGGGACCTTTTCCAGGTGGATCGACATCCCGCCGTCGCCCGCTGCAGCCAATTCTGATGTGGCACAAGCCAGTCCGGCACCGCCGAGGTCCTGGATGCCGACCACGAGGTCGCCCGCGTAGAGCTCCAGGCAGCATTCGATGAGCACCTTCTCGGTGAACGGGTCGCCGACCTGCACGCTGGGCAGTTTCTTGCGGCCGGCGCCGGATCCCGACTCGTCGCCCCCGAACGTCTCCGACGCCAGCACCGAGACCCCGCCGATGCCGTCCAGACCGGTGCGCGCGCCGAACAGGATGATCTTGTTGCCCGCGCCCGACGCGAACGCCAGCTTCAGGTCTTCTTTGCGCAGCACTCCGACACACAGCGCGTTGACCAGAGGGTTGCCCCCGTAGCTCGCGTCGAACACCGTCTCGCCGCCGATGTTCGGCAGTCCCAGCGAGTTTCCGTAGCCACCGACTCCGCGCACCACGCCGTCGACGACGCGGCGGGTGTCCGGGGCATCGGCAGCACCGAACCGCAGCTGGTCCATCACCGCCACCGGGCGCGCACCCATCGCCATGATGTCGCGCACGATGCCGCCGACACCGGTGGCGGCACCCTGGTACGGCTCGATGTAGGACGGGTGATTGTGGGACTCCACCTTGAAGGTGGCCGCCCACCCGTCGCCGATGTCGACGACACCGGCGTTCTCACCGATACCGGCGAGCATGGTCTCGCGCATCTTCTCGGTGGTGGTCTCGCCGAAGTAGCGCAGATGCACCTTCGAGGACTTGTACGAGCAGTGCTCGCTCCACATCACCGAGTACATGGCCAGCTCGGCGTCTGTGGGCCGCCGCCCGAGAATCTCGCGGATCCGCTCGTACTCGTCGTCCTTGAGCCCGAGCTCCCGGAAGGGCTGCGGTTGGTCGGGAGTGGCGGTCGCCCGCTCGACGGTGTCTACCTCATGGTTCAGCCCGGACGTCACCGAGACATTCTAGCCAGCGCCCGCGCTCAACCTCCGGCGACGCAGAAGGCGTTGCCCTCGGGGTCGGCGAGCACCACCCATTCGAACTCGGGTCCGAAGCTGTTCCGGCCGGTCTCCGTCGCGCCGAGGCCGGTCAGCCGCGCCACCTCGGCCTCTTTGTCCGCCGAATGGAAATCCAGGTGCACCTTGTTCTTACCCGGTGTCGGATCGGGGACCCGCTGAAACCCCAGCGCCGGGCGCCCCTCGCTGGTGACCATCACGAATTCACCTGGGGCCACGGCATTCACATCTCCACCCGCCGCCTCGGCCCACCAGCCGGCGAGCGCGTCGGGATCCACACAGTCGAAGGTGATCATCTCCACTTTCAGTGCCATGGGCCGACCCTAGGTCAGGCCGGTGACAGAAAAGCCGCAAGTGCCGCCGAATAGTCGGCGACGTCGGCGGCGCCCATCACCTCGCGCGCCGAATGCATCGCCAGCTGCGCGGCCCCGACGTCGACGGTCGGGATTCCGGTGTTCGCCGCGGTCATCGGACCGATCGTCGAGCCGCAGGGCAGATCGGCACGGTGCTCGTAGCGCTGCAGGTTCACCCCGGCTTGTGCACAGGCCAGGGCGAACGCGGCGGCGGTCCGGCCGTCGGTGGCGTACCGCAGGTTGGGCTGCACCTTGAGCACCGGACCCGCGTTGACCTCGATGAGGTGGCCGGGCTCGTGCCGGTCCGGATAGTTCGGGTGAGTGGCGTGCGCCATGTCTCCCGACGCGACCATGGAGGTGGGCAGCCGCCGCAGAAAGTCCTCACGGGTACCGCCCGCGGCCAGGGTGATGCGCTCCAGGACGGTGAGCAGCAGCTCGGACTGGGCGCCGTGGTCGGACTGCGACCCGACCTCTTCGTGATCGAAGAGCACCAGCACCGGCACCACACCCGCGTCCGCCGGGGCTGCCAGGAAGCCCTCCAGCCCCGCGTAGCAGGTCGCCTGGTTGTCCAGCCGGGGCGCGCTGACCAGGTCGTCGTCGACCCCGACCAGCCGTGACGGGGTGATGTCGTGGGTCATCAGGTCGAAACCGAGCACGTCGTCGACCGGGACCCCGCCCCGCTCGGCGACGTAGGCCAGGAAGTTGCGCGGGCCGCCGCCAACTCCCCACACCGCGTTGACGTGGCGTTGCGGGTTCAGCTCCACACCCTTGCGGTCCTCGGAGAGGTGAATGGCCAGCTGCGGTACCCGCAGGATCGGCTCGTCGACCCGCACCAGTGTGTGCCGGATCGTGGTGTCCTCGCGGACCGACAAGCGGCCGCTGACGCCCAGATCCCGGTCCAGCCACGAGTTGAGCCAGGCGCCGCCGTAGGGCTGCAGCGCGACCGTCTGCCAGCCCGAGATGAACCGGTCGGGGTGCTGTTTGACGCGCAGATTGGGGCTGTCGGTGTGGGCACCGACGATGCGGAACGGAAGGGCACGGCCACCTTCGTTCTGGTCGCCCGACCGCCACGCGATCAGCGATCCTGCGCGCACCGCGAAGTGGTCGCCGCCGGCGGGCCACGGGTCGCTTTCGGACAGTTCGGTGAAGCCGGCACCCCGGAGCCGGTCCGCGGTGGTGCGGCACACGTGGAACGGCGACGGCGACGCGTCGATGAACTCGCAGAGACCCTGGGGGCTAGCTGGCATCTTTCCATCTTGAAGGGTCAGCACGTTGATCTTGACGCTAGGGTCCAGATGTGCCTCGCCCGCAGCCCATTCTGACGCCGCTGACGCCGGCCGCGATCTTCCTCGTGGCGACGATCGACGACGGCGGAGAGGCCGTGGCGCACGACGCGCTCGCGGAGTTGACGGGGCTGGTCCGCGCCGTCGGCTTCCGGGTCCCGGATGCGCACCTGACGATGGTGGCGGGCATCGGCTCGACCGCCTGGGACCGGCTGTTCTCGGGTCCGCGGCCGGCGCACCTGCACCGGTTCGTCGAGTTCACCGGCGAGCGCCACCATGCGCCCTCGACACCGGGCGATCTGCTGTTCCACATCAGGGGTGGGTCACTCGATGTCTGCTTCGAACTCGGCGGCCGCATCCTGTCGTCGATGGCTGGTGCGGTGACCGTGGTCGACGAGGTGCACGGGTTCAAGTTCTTCGAGCAGCGCGATCTGCTGGGGTTCGTGGACGGGACCGAGAACCCGGACGGTCCCGACGCGGTGGCCGCGGTACAGATCGGTGACGACGACCCGGACTTCGCCGGCGCCAGCTATGTGCACGTGCAGCGCTACACCCACGACATGGATGCGTGGAATGCGTTGAGCGTCAACGAGCAGGAGCTCGTCATCGGGCGCACCAAGCTCGAGGACATCGAGCTCGACGACGACACCAAGCCCGCGAACTCGCATGTGGCGCTCAACACGATCACCGATGTGGACGGCAACGAGCTGGCGATCGTGCGGGCCAACATGCCGTTCGGCACGCTGGGGAGCGGGGAGTCGGGCACGTACTACATCGCCTACTCCGCCGACCCGGCGGTCACAGAGCGGATGCTGGCCAACATGTTCGTCGGCGATCCGCCGGGCAACACCGACCGGATCCTGGACTTCTCGACCGCCCAGACCGGGTCGATGTTCTTCGTGCCCACGGTCGACTTCCTCGACGATCCGCCGCCTGCGCCCGCCGCCACTCCCGAAATTTCCTCTGCACCAACGGTGTACAACGGTTCGCTGCCGATCGGCAGCCTGAAAGGACAGCCGCAATGAACAACCTGTATCGGGAGTTGGCACCGATCACCGATTCCGCGTGGGCGGAGATCGAGCAGGAGGCCACCCGCACGTTCAAGCGCCACATCGCGGGCCGCCGTGTCGTCGATGTCAGCGATCCGGGCGGCCCCGTCACCGCGGCGGTGAGCACCGGCCATCTGGTTGATGTCCTCCCGCCCGGCGACGGCGTGGTCGCCCACCTGCGCGATGCGCGACCGCTGGTGCGGCTGAGGGTGCCGTTCACCATCAACCGGGTCGACATCGACGATGTGGAGCGCGGGTCGCAGGATTCGGACTGGGATCCGGTCAAGGACGCGGCCAAGAAGTTGGCGTTCGCCGAGGACAGGGCGATCTTCGAGGGGTACGAGGCCGCGCACATCAGCGGTATCCGCAAGTCGAGTTCGTGCCCGAATCTCGCGCTTCCCGAGGATCCCCGCGAGATACCCGACGTCATCAGCCAGGCCCTCTCGGAGCTGCGGCTGGCCGGTGTCGACGGCCCGTACAGCGTGCTGTTGTCGGCCGATGTCTACACGAAGGTCAGCGAGACCACCGCGCACGGCTATCCGATCCGCGAGCACCTGAACCGGCTCGTCGACGGCGACATCATCTGGGCCCCGGCGATCGACGGCGCATTCGTGTTGTCCACGCGCGGCGGCGATTTCGATCTGCAGCTGGGTACCGACGTGTGCATCGGCTATCTGTCGCATGACGCCGAGACCGTCCAGCTGTACCTGCAGGAGACGCTGACGTTCCTGTGCTACACCGCGGAGGCCTCGGTCGCCCTCAGCGCCTAGCCGCCACTCCCCCAGCGCGAGCGCGCGTGTCTGCGGCCGACACGCCGCGCAAATCGCGAAGTGTGCGCACGCTCGCGGAGCGCGACAGCGGCGATTCAGCCCGGGGCAACCAAAGAGAAGATCGTGTCGTTGGTGCGCTGGATCAGCGCCGTGCCGACCTTCCAGATGTCGGTGATCTCATCGGTTCCCGACCCCGGTGTGGACCACAGGATCTCACAGGTCGTGAGGTCGACCGCTTGTGCCAGGATTCCGTCCCCACGGGTCACGGCCACCTCGCCGTCTGAGCCGATGTAGTCAAACCCGAGGTTTCGACTTGCACATGTCTTGCCCTTCTCCCCGGTGCGCAGATCGAATTCCTGCCATTCTCGGTTCAACCGGTCATCGGCGATGAAGAGCCGGGAGCCGATCAGCCGAGCGTTCGGCGACGAGTCCGTCCGAGGAATCTCCAGAAGCTGCCGGCCGCCGAGGGTGAGTGCCCGATAGGTCGACTGGGTCTTGATGATCGGGATGTCGAGCGAGCGGTTCTCGAGGTCTTCGGCTTCGACAGGTTCACCACGCCGGCGGCCCGAATCGTCGAAGAACCCCACGAAGTCCTGGCTTGGGCCAGCGCTGTACTCGTAGCCGAAGCCATCTGGATAGACAACGGCACGCCGTTTCAGAGCGTCCTGTGGCAGCGACGGGTTGGTGATCGTGCCGTCGACGGTGGAGAACACCACGTCGCCACCCTGGCCGCCGCCCTGGACCGCCAGCACGGACCGGGGGGTGTCGTGCTCCCAGAAGGCGAACTGTGCTGGCAGGATTCCGTCGCCGGGGACGAACCACGTCAGCTCGCCGCGGGGCCCGACGCCGTGGACACCCTCGCGTTCAACAGTCGCGACAACTCGATCTCCGATTTGCTCTAGGAGCGGATGATTTTGTGCCCGAGAGATTTTGACCGCTGACGGTCCTTCATGGACCACTGACCCAGTGTTGGTGTCAACCACCCATGCCGTTGCCGGCACGTCGAGATCGGGCCCCTGTCTCACGCACAGGACGTCCGGCGCCCCGTTGACATAGCAGTTGAAGCTCGTTGCGTCACCGCCTGCTCCGAAAAATATCGGCCCGAATGCCCGCTGGCCTGTGGTGACGTCCACTGCGAAGAGCCACCGGCCCTGTCTGGCGATGCCGACAAAGACGCCACGATCGCCGATGTTCCCGATCGGTTTGACGCTGGTGCCTGCAGGGAGTTGCAGATCGGCGGCAGACAGCGTCCACCCCGACACCGGTTGTTCGCGCATCGACGATGCGAGCAGGGTCTGCTCGGGTAGATCCGGTGGTGCGGGTCCGGGACCGGACGTCACCTGACTGGTGCAACCAGCGGCGGCCATCGCCGTCACCACCGAGCAGGCCAACCACTTTCGCAGCACGCAGCTCTTCACCATGGGTCAGCCAAGCGCCTGGCTGCTCGCCCGTCGGCGAGTTCGTCGCGACACTCCGGGCACTTCCAGTAGAAGCGAACCAGTTTGCGCACCGCGCGTCCGCCTGGGGTGTACCAGTCCGAGGCCAGCGTCCGGGTACGTCCGTCGGACGTCGTCACATATGTGCTGCCCTCGAAAAGAAGCCACGGCTTATGCCTGGGACGGTCGGCGACGTCCGACAATTCATCCCACCCGCATTCCCCGCGGGACCAGGCATCTCCAACCTCGAAACCCTTGGTGGTCAGCCGGAGGTACCCCACCCCGCCCTGGGTAGCGATGCGCCACAGGCTGGGCAATCCGAGGATCGCCGCGGCAATGCTCGCCAGCCCGAGCCACCTCTGGTCGCCTGCGAGGCCGGGAAGTTCTGCGATCCCTGATGACGCGCAGATTCCGTACAGCAGCAGAGCGGCAAAGGCGGCGAGAGTCCCGACCAAGGTCACCGTGCTCACTTTCGGATCCGGCCGCAACAGCGTGCCACCATCGTTGTACTCGACTCTCGGCGAGACCTTTCCCATCGCCACGATCACCCTCTGCGCCAGCACTCCGAACGCGAAGACAGCGAACCCGATGGCGACGAACATCGACGGGTAACGGCCTTGGTCGAGCAGCTGCAAAGCCCACAAGGTGCTGAACATTCCGACCCCACCGAACATCACGGTCACCACAGCGACTGCACTCACGGGCTTCACTTCGGACAGAGCACCTCCCCCACCACTGAGCCGACGTATCCGAACGCCCAGGAACCACCCAAGCTACCGACGAAGGCTCCCACCGGGCCAAAGGCCGCGCCGCCGACCCCTGCCGTGGCGATACTGCCCACTGTGCCGAATGTGCCCGAGACGCCGGCAACGCACGCGTCGTGCAGAGTCTCCGCCGACACCATGTTGTAGGCCATCGTGGCAAGGCCGATCGCCGGCCCGCCCCACTTCGCGCCCGTCTTGACCTTGTCGAGCTCTGCAGACGTCAGAGCGGGAATGCCCTGCCCCGCTTTTGTTTCCAATCGCGAGAGCGCACCTCCCGCCAGGGTCGGCAGCGGGTCGGTGAAGAATTCGTCCGGAAGGACGCTCTCCCTGCCGTCTGCCGTGATGCAACTGCCGGTACGGACACCGTCGGCTGTCTCCGTCATGGTGATCGTCGTGCCGTCCGCCCACGACACGTGCGTCTTGATGCCGCCGTCCTCGAACGGAGTTGTCATGGTTTCGGAGATCCAATTACCGTTCTTGTCGCTGTGCAGGACCCGCGTCGTTCCCGCCGGGTAGACCTGCTGACTGGGCAGGCCCTGGTCGACGTACTCGGTGGCGACCTGGGTGCTGCCGTCCATCATCGTGTAGGTCGTCACCCGGTTGCCGTCTCGATCCTCCGTGTCGGTGATGTCGCGGACGGTGGTGGCCATGTCCTGCGCTCGGGCGACTTCCTGGAACGTACGGCCGTCCTCCTCGGCGGGGCTGGGCACGTCATCGGTCGGCATGGGAAATGCACCGGGAGAGACGTAGCCGGCGACGTCGCTGTTGATCCCCTCCTCGGAGATCGCGGCCACTACTCTCATCGAGGTGGTCTCGTCGGCCTGATCGACGGCAATGACGAGCGGGTTGAGTTGAGCCTGAGCGGATTTCGCCTGCTTCTCCAGCTCGGCGGCTCGCGCGGCCGACATTCCGGCCGGATCGATCATCACGACCCACTGGTCGCTGACGTTCAGTGGTCTGCTCTCGATCTCGGCCGCTTTGGCGAGCGCAGCGGTGCGGGCACCACCGATTGCGGTGGCGCCGTAGGACAGTGCAGCAGCCACCATCTCGGCGTAATCCTTGAATGCCGACGACCTGTCGGTCGCGCGGCGGAACATGTCCGCAGCAGCTCGATGGGCGCCACCAGACCAACCGTCCGCCTCCGGCATCCTGTCGATGTCGTCGTCGAGTGCACGGACATTCCGGTAGATCGCTGCGCCTGCCGAACGAATGGCCTCTGCCGACGTCCCCAACGACTCGGGATTCCAGCCCTGCAACCGCGACCGCGATGGAAGCATCTGTCAGAACAGTGTCGTGAAGTTGCCTGCCAGACTCTCGTCGGTCACTTCGTAGGAGTCTCCTGCGCCACGCACCGCACCACCCATGGCTGTGATGTCGTCCAAGAGGTCTGCGGCGATCGCGCCCAGGCGCTCGCCAACGTGTCGGGCCGACCACTGCGTTGCCGAGCCGGGTAGTCCGTCGGCGCCGCTGGTGGCGGTGGCGCCGACATCAAGACCTTGCAATTCGGCTGCCGTGGTCTCCACCTGCGCGGCAAATGCGCGCAACAAGTCCGGATCAACTAACACCGTTCCCCCAGGTAGGTTCGTCGAATTTCGAACCTAACACCGGTCAGCGCAGGGTCAGGACACCAAAACCGCGTCCAACGCGGAGTAGAACAGGCCGAGTCCGTCGTCGGACGGGCCGGTCAGCGCCTCGGTGGCGTGCTCGGGGTGCGGCATCAGGCCGACGACGCGGCCGTTGGCCGAGCTGACGCCGGCGATTCCGCGCATCGAGCCGTTGAGGTTCTCGCGATACCGGAAGACGACGCGGCCTTCGCCCTCGAGCTCGTCGAGGACGTCCTCGCTGGCGACGTAGCGGCCCTCACCGGACTTCAGCGGCACCAGCAGGTCGGCGCCCTGCTCGTAGCGCGACGTCCACGCGCTGGTGTTCGAGGCGACTTCGAGCCAGGTGTCGCGGCAGATGAAGTGCAGTCCGGCGTTGCGGGTCAGCGCCCCGGGCAGCAGGCCCGCTTCGCACAGGACCTGAAAGCCGTTGCAGATGCCCAGGACCGGCATGCCCTTGCCCGCCGCCTCGACGACTTCGCCCATGACCGGCGCGAACCGCGCGATGGCACCACAGCGCAGGTAGTCACCGTAGGAGAATCCGCCGGGGACGACGACGGCGTCGACGCCTTTCAGGTCGGCGTCGGCGTGCCAGAGGTTGACCGGTTGCCCGCCCGCCAGCCGGACCGCGCGAGCGGCGTCGATGTCGTCGAGAGTGCCCGGAAATGTGATGACGCCCACGCGCGCGGTCATGACTGGCCCTCCCTGGTGACGGTCCAGTCCTCGATCACCGTGTTGGCCAGCAGCGATTCGGCGATCTCGGCGAGCTTGTCGTCGTCGATGTCGCCGTCGACCTCCAGCTCGAATCGCTTGCCCTGCCGCACATCTGAGATTCCGTCGAACCCGAGTCGACCGAGTGCGCCTACGATCGCCTGACCCTGCGGGTCCAGGATCTCGGTCTTCGGCATGACGTTAACCACCACTTTTGCCACGGCGATCACTCTACCTGCGGTGACTCCGACGACGCGTCACCGGCACGAGCCCAGGTAGGCCGCGCACAGCGGGAGCGCCATCGCGTCCAGCACCTCGGCGTCGGGCGGCACCCCGCGCCACTCGACCGCCGACGGCAGCGTCGTCCACAGGGCCAGCTCGACCAGAGAGCTGCTCGCCGGATCTGCCAGCAGGTAGGCGTGCATCACGCGTCGGCCCGCGTCGCTGATCACCGTGGCCAGCGACAGGGAATCGCCGGTGGTGATCGACGGGGACACCGCGGGAGCCGTGAGGTAGCAGGACGCCAGCGCCATCCGGGCCCATTCGAGCGTTTCCAGGGCGTCGCGGCCGCCGGTGACGGTGTCGCCCCGCCAGTGCAGAACCTGCGCCGACAGGTTCCACTGCCCGGGCGGGTTGCGCACCTCGGCCCGGGCGGCGACGGCGTAGTCACGCGGGTCCTCTTCGCGGCCGGGGCTGGCACACCACGACTCGAATTCGAACCGGGGTGCCTTCGCGGTGGCGGCGACCCCGTCGAGGCCGGGCCAGCGGTACACCGGGAACAGCGGGATGGATCCGGTCTCGATCCACGCCGAATCGGGGATCGCATCGCACGCCGGCGGGCAGAATCCGGGCACCGCGTGCGCTGCGGCGGGCCCCACCACCAGCCCATGCACCGCCATGGCCAGCGCGAACAACATTCGCACGTACACCTGCACCCCCACACCTGCCCCTGAGCGCCACACTATAGGGATGCAGCTCACACATTTCGGCCATTCTTGCCTCCTGGCGAGCTTCACCGACGGCTCCACCGACACCACGGTGCTGTTCGACCCGGGGACGTTCTCGCACGGCTTCGAGGGCATCTCCGGCCTCACCGCGATCCTGATCACCCATCAGCACCCTGATCACGCCGACACCGATCGATTGCCCGCGCTGCTGGAGGCCAATCCGCAGGCCGCCCTGTACGCCGATCCGCAGACCGCGGCACAGCTCGGTGCGCCGTGGCAGCCGGTGCACGTCGGGGATCAGCTCTCGATCGGCCATCTGACGGTGCGCGGTGTCGGCGGCACCCATGCGGTGATCCACCCGGAAATCCCTGTGATCGACAACATTTCGTATCTCGTCGGCGACGGCGACCATGCCGCGAAGCTGATGCATCCCGGTGACGCGCTGTTCGTTCCCGGCGAGCCGGTCGAGGTACTCGCGACGCCGGCCGCGGCGCCGTGGATGAAGATCTCCGAAGCGGTCGACTACCTGCGCGCGGTGGCCCCGGCGCATGCCGTGCCGATCCACCAGGGCATCGTGGCCGAGGCCGCCCGGCCGATCTTCTACGGTCGGCTGACCGAGATGACCGACACCGATTTTCAGGTCCTGCAGCCGGAGTCCGCGACGGAATTCTGACCGGTGAGCGGGGTGTCCTGGCGTGTCGCGCGTCTCAGCCGACGGCTTTGGCCGCGGCGCGACCGGCCGCCCGGCCCGAGAACACGCACCCGCCGAGGAACGTACCCTCCAGCGAGCGGTAGCCGTGCACGCCACCGCCGCCGAAGCCGGCAGCCTCACCCGCGGCATACAGGCCCGGAAACACCGAGCCGTCGCTGTGCAGCGCTCTGGCGTCCAGGTCGGTTTCCAACCCGCCCAACGATTTTCGGGTCAGGATGTGCAGTTTCACTGCGATCAGGGGTCCCGCTTTCGGGTCGGTGAGACGATGCGGGGCCACCACCCGGCTGACGCGGTCGGCCAGGTATTCCCGTGCAGCCCGGATGGCGGTGATCTGGCCGTCCTTGGTGAATCGATTGGCCACCTCGCGGTCCCGCGCAGTGACCTCCGCCTCGACGACGTCGAAGTCGAGCGGCTGCACATCGGGGACCGCGTTCATCTTGGTCACCAGGTCGCGAAGGTTGTCGGCGGTGACGAAGTCCACGCCCCTGTCGACGAACGCATGCACCGGTGCCGGTCCTTTGCGGGCGCGTTCCAGGACGCCCCTGATACTGCGGCCGGTCAGGTCGGGGTTCTGTTCCTGGCCCGACAGCCCGAATTCCTTGTCGATGATGCGGGAGTTCAGGACGAACCACGTGTAGTCCTGCCCGGTCTGGGCGATGTACTCCAGCGTGCCCAGCGTGTCGAATCCGGGGTACAGGGGCACGGGGAGCCGGTGGCCGTACGCATCGAGCCACAGTGAGGACGGCCCCGGAAGGATCCGGATGCCGTGCCGGGGCCAGATGGCGTCGTAGTTGGTGATCCCTTCGGTGTAGTGCCACATCCGGTCCTTGTTGATGACGCTGGCACCGGCGGTCTCGGAGATCTCCAGCATTCGGCCGTCCACGTGCGCGGGTACGCCGCTGAGCAGTTGCTGCGGCACCCGGCCCATGCGCTCGGGCCAGTACTTGCGGACCAGCTCGTGGTTGCCCCCGATACCGCCGCTGGCCACGATGACCGCCTGAGAGCGGAACTCGAACTCTCCTATCGTGTTTCGCGAGGACGGGGCGCCGCGCACAGCGGCCGACGGCTCCAGCACGGCCCCGCGCACGCCGACCGTCTCGCCCCCTTCGACGATAAGCTCGTCGACGCGGTGCCGATGCGCGAAGCGGACACCGGCGACGCCGGCCAGCCGGCGCGCGAAGATGTCGACGAGTGCGGGTCCGGTCCCCCAGGTGAGGTGGAATCGTGGCACCGAGTTGCCGTGACCGAGGGCGCCGTAGCCGCCGCGTTCGGCCCACCCCACCAGGGCGAAGGTCTGCAGTCCGCGGTCGCGCAGCCAGCTGCGCTTCTCTCCCGCCGCGAAATCGACGTAGGCGTGTGCCCACTGCCGGGGCCAGTGATCCTCCGGCCGGTCGAAGCCCGCCGAACCCAGCCAGTCCTGCAACGCCAGCTCGTGGCTGTCCCGGATTCCGAGTCGCCGCTGTTCAGGGCTGTCGACGAAGAAGAGACCGCCGAACGACCAGAACGCCTGGCCGCCTACGTTGGCGTCGTTCTCCTGGTCGACGATCAGGACCGTGCGGCCCCGGTCGACGAGCTCGCAGGCGGCCACCAACCCGGCCAGTCCCGCGCCCACCACGATGACATCAGCGTCAGCCATCACCACAATGTAGCGATGGGCGTCCTCATGCGGCGTCAGTCAGCGCAGGTCGGCTCTGCCACTCGTAGACCGCGGGCACGCACGAATGCAGGAGCGCCAGGTCGACGGCGTCCAGCATGGCCTGCCGCGGTCCGGGACGGCGCAGATGACGCGCGGCGACGGCGACCCGGACGATGCCGTCGCGTCGTGCGGTGCGTTCCGCCGACAGCACCAGCGTGCGGCACCACCACGGTTCGGTCAGGAAACCTTCGCCGATTCCGAGCACCCGCGCCCGGACGGTGTCGTGACGTACCAGGTCGGTGATCCCCGCCAGCCCGGCCAGTAGGCGGAAGCCGTTGCGCGGCAACGCCGTCATCGCACCCTGAGAGACGTTCCAGCCCGGCGCGGCGAACAGCCGGGTGCGCAGTCCCAGGTGTTCGAGAATGCGGTCGGCAGCCATCAACCTCAGATTCGCCTCGTGCGCGGGCAGTGTCGCGAACTCACCACGGCGTGCCGTGGTGGCGGCCTCGTCGAAGCCGTTCAGCACGATGGCATCGCCGTCGATGCGCTGTTCGACGAGCCAGTCGACGGTCGCAGGGTCGCTGTCGAGCCGGTACCCGCCCTTGAGCCGGGGCGCCACCAGGAACGACGCGGGAACCCCGCGGTCTTCGAGTTGCGTCCGGAACGTCGCGACGTCGGCCAGCGTACGGTCGCTGATCCCTGAGATCGAGACGATGAGTTGTCCTGCCACCTGGCCAGTCTCGCAACGTCAGATGTACTGATGGTGGACAACACTCCGCGCCCAGGTGTCCGTTCGGCTATCGCGGCAATACGGCTTCGATCGCCGAGATCACCTCGGGGTCCGTCGGTTCGGTGCGCGGGCGGAATCGCCTGCTCACCTGTCCACCGGGGGCGAGCAGGAACTTCTCGAAGTTCCATTGCACGTCGCCGGCCTCCCCGGCATCGTCGGCGGTCTTGGTGAGCTCGGCGTAGAGCGGATGCTGACCTGGGCCGTTGACCTCCACCTTCTCCAGCAGCGGAAACGTCACTCCGTACGTGGTGGAGCAGAACGCCTGGATCTCCTCGGCGCTGCCCGGTTCCTGCCCCATGAACTGGTTGCACGGCACACCGATCACCGTCAGGCCGCGGTCGGCGTAGTCCTTCGCGAGCTGTTCCAGCCCGGTGTACTGCGGCGTGAGGCCACATTTGGAGGCGACGTTGACCACCAGTGCGGCGCCGTCGGCCAACTCGGCCAGCGTCGTGGGGCGACCGTCGAGCGTGGTGAGCGGAATCTCGGTGAGTGCGGCGTCAGTCATGAGGCTGACGCTACTCGCGGCCGCCGTCGGCGATCAGCCCAGGTGTGAACAGCATCCGTGCCGCACGCTCGGCGGCGTCGACCGGATCGGTGTCGGTGTCGATCGCCTCGTTGAGCCACAGCATCGCGAATCCATGCACCAGCGACCATGCAGCCAGCCCAGCGGATTTCGGATCCGCGGCGGCGCGCGGGTCCTCCAGCGTTCCGACCCCGGCGGCAAGTTCTTCCCCGGCCGCAGCCTGGGCGGCGACGAGTTCGGCGTTGTCGGGATCGACCAGCGACCGGTCGAACATCACCTCGTAGTGGCCGGGATGGTCGACCGCAAAGCCCACGTATGCCCTTGCGGCGTCGACGAACTCGGGCCTCGCCTGGGCCAGCGCGGCTGCCAGCAGCCGCCAGCCCTGGGCGGCCAGCGCGGTGAACAACCCTCGCCGGTCGGTGAAGTGGTGCGCAGGCGCTGCGTGTGAAACACCCGCGGCACGGGCCAGTTCACGCAGCGACACCCCGTCTGCGCCCCGTTCGGCCACCAGGGTGGCGGCCTGCGCGAGGATGACGGCCCGCAGGTCGCCGTGATGGTAGGTGCCCCTAGTCATCTGGACGTCAGCCGGAGTGCTGGGCCTTCGCGACGTCCAGCAGCCACGCGTACTGGAACGCGGCTTCCTTCCACCGCTCGTACCGTCCGCTGATGCCCCCGTGCCCGGCGTTCATCTCGGTCTTGAGCAGCACCTTACCTGACCGATCGGCCTCGCCGTTCTGCGCATACCGAAGTGCGGCAACCCATTTGGCCGGCTCGACGTAGTACACCCTGGTGTCGTTGAGCGACGTCATCGCCAGGATCGCCGGATAGTTCTTGGATTCGACGTTCTCGTAGGGCGAGTACGACTTCATGTAGGCGTACACCTCGGGGTCTTCCAGCGGATTGCCCCATTCGTCCCATTCGGTCACCGTCAGCGGCAGCGACGGATCCAGGATGGTGGTCAGCGGGTCGACGAATGGCACCGTGGCGAGGATGCCCGCGAACAGGTCAGGCGCCATGTTGGCCACCGCGCCCATCAGCAGACCGCCCGCGCTCCCGCCGTAGGCGACCAGATTCTCGGGCCTGGTGACGTCGGTTCCGACCAAATGGCTTCCGACCGCGATGAAATCTGTGAAGGTGTTGCGCTTCTCCAGCATCTTGCCGTGCTCGTACCACGGCCGGCCCAGCTCACCACCGCCGCGGACGTGCGCCACCGCATAGATCATTCCGCGATCGAGCAGCGACAACCGCGCGATCGAGAACCGTGGATCCTCACACGACTCGTAGGCGCCGTAGCCGTAGAGCAGCATCGGCGCGGGTCGCTGCACATCGGCGCGGTGGATGATCGAGATCGGTACCCGCGCACCGTCGGGTGCCACGGCCCAGTCGCGGCGCTCGACGTAGTCCTCGGGCCGGTAGTCGCCGAGCACCGGCTGTTCCCGCAGCAGTGTCCGCTCGCCGGTGCCCAAGTCGAGATCGTAGATACGGACCGGCGTCACGAACGAGGTCGCCCCGATCCGCAGCTTGGGTGCGCTCCAGTTTGGGTTCGCCGAGAGCCCCACTGACATCAGCTCGGAATCGAACGTGATGTCCTGGGCCTGCCCGTATCCCGTCGCGTCCAGGGGCCAGAGCTGGATGCGGGGCAACGCATCCTTGCGGTAGCTGACCACCAGGTGGCGGTCGAACGCGTCGACGGAGTCGAGTCGGACGTCGGCCCGGTGTTCGATCAGGGTTCGGACATCCGTGGGATCGGTGACCGGCGCCTCGACGAGCGTGAAGTTCTCGGCTCCGTCGTTGTGCAGGATGAGGAACTGGTCCTCGCCGCCGACCACGGCGTGATCGACCGAGTACTCGACTGAATCCCGCCGCGGCCACACGACGGTGAACTCAGCCTGACCGTCCGCCGCGTCGGCGTAGCGCATCTCCGACGTCACGGCGCTGCCTGCGGCAATGAAGACGTACTTGTTGCTGCGCGTGCGTCCTACGCCGACCCAGTACTTCTCGTCGGGTTCGTGATAGACGCGTTCGGCGGCGACACCCGAGCCGAGCCGGTGCCGCCACACAGTGTCCGGTCGCCAGGCGTCGTCGACGGTGACGTAGTAGATCGTGTGGTTGTCGGCCGCCCAGGTGGCGCCGGCGCCGATGCCGACGATCTCGTCGTCGTAGCGCTCTCCGGTCCTCAAGTCCTTGAACCGCAGCGTGTACCGCTCGTCACCTTTGACATCCACCGAGTAGGCCAGGATGTTGCCGTCGACGCTGACCGAGGCGGCACCCAGCGAGAAGAAGTCATGGCCCTCGGCCTCGACATTCTCGTCGAGCAGCACCTGCTCGCCGGGGACCTCGGTGTTCTCGTCGAACTGCGGCGGCGTCCAGTCATCGGGATCGGTGACCGGGCAACGGCACTGCACGCCGTACTGCTTGCCCTGGAAGCTGCGTCCGTAGTACCACCAGTCGCCCCGACGGGTGGGTACCGAGAGATCGGTCTCCTTGGTGCGGGCCTTGATCTCGTCGAAGATCTTCTGCCGCAACGGGGCCAGACCTTCGGTCACCTGCTCGGTATAGGCGTTCTCCGCCTCGAGGTAGTCGGTGACGTCGCTGCTGTCCTTGTCCCGCAGCCATTCGTACGGGTCGATGAAGACGTCCCCGTGGTGTTCGCGGCGGGTCTCCACCCGCTTGGCCACCGGCGCCGTAACTTCACCGCTCACGCGGTTCCTCCAATCCAGTCATCGAACCGCAAACCCGAAATACGTTCATAAGCTTCGATATAGCGCGCCCGTGTGGCCTCGGCGATCTCCGAGGGCAGCGGCGGTGGCGGGGTGTTCCCATGCCGGTCCCAGCCGGAGTCCGGTCCGGTGAGCCAGTTGCGCACGAACTGTTTGTCGAAGCTGTTCTGCACCTGCCCCTCGACGTAGTCCTCGGCGTTCCAGTATCGCGACGAATCCGGCGTGAAGACCTCGTCGGCCAGGGTCAAGGTGCCGTCGGTGCCGACGCCGAACTCGAACTTCGTGTCGGCGACGATGATGCCCTTGCTTTGCGCATGTTCGGCGCCCTCGCTGTAGGTCCGCAAGGTGAGTCGGCGCAGCTCGTCGGCGCGCTCGGCGCCGATCAGCTCGACGACGTCGTCGTAGGTGATGTTCACATCGTGCTCGCCGAGATCGGCCTTGGTCGCCGGAGTGAACAACGGTTCGTCGAACCGGCTGGCCTCCACCATCCCGGACGGCAACGCGATCCCGCAGACCGCGCCGGTCTTCTGGTAGTCGATCAAACCCGACCCGGTCAGGTAGCCGCGCGCGACGGCCTCGACAGGGAGCATGTCGAGCTGTCTGACCACCAGCGCCCGGCCCAGCACCTCCTCGGGAATCCGCTCGTCATCGGGAGGTCCCGCCAGATGATTGGGCACCGTCAGGTGGCCGAAGAAGAACACGCTCATCGCGGTCAGGACGCGGCCCTTGTCCGGGATCTCCGAGTCGAGAATGTAGTCGTAGGCCGAAATCCGGTCCGTCGCGACGAACAACAGATGTTCGTCGTCGATTCGGTACAACTCACGAACCTTGCCGCTGGCCAGATGCTGGTAGTCGGACAGAGCGGGACGCATCGGGCCAGCCTATCGGTCTGCCGGTAGCCGACCAGTGGGGACAGGGCGAGCGAAGCGACGGGAAATCACGACAGGGGCGAGCGAAGCGACGGGGAAACACGACAGGGCCGAGCGAAGCGACGGGAAGACGTGCTGTGATCGATCACATGAAATCTCGGTGGGTCCCCTACGCCACGACGCCAGGCCGGCTGTTATGGCAGCTGGTCAGCGACGTCGTGGTCATCAGCTGGACGGTCATCTGGGTCTGGATCGGTGTCGCGGTGCACTCGGCGATCTCCACGGTGGCCGAGTTCGGCTACCAGCTGGAGGGCGGGGCCAACGGCGTCGCAGGCAACCTCGACAATGCCGGGAACAGCGCCGACGACGTCCCGCTGGTCGGAGGCGCGCTCGCCGGCCCCCTTCGGGGAGCGGGCGACGCCGCCAGGGAGATCGCCGGGGCGGGCCAGTCGTTGGGTGTGACGGCGGGCTGGCTGGCCTGGCTGCTGGCGCTGGCCGTGGCCGCCCCACCGATTCTCGCGCTGATGATGCCGTGGCTGTTCCTGCGGGTGCGATTCTTCCGCCGCAAGTGGACTGCCGTGACGCTGGCGTCCACCTGGGCGGGCGAGCAACTGCTGGCGTTGCGGGCATTGGCCAACCGGCCGTTGCCCAAGCTTGCGGCTGTCAGTTCCGACCCGGTGGGTGCGTGGCGCAATCAGGATCCGATCGCGATCCGCGGGCTGGCGGCTCTGGAGCTGCGGGCATCCGGCATCCGGGCGGCGAACCTCAGGCGCCCGCAGCCCGACTAACGACCCGTCGCGCCGTCGATCTGCTCGCGCAGGATGTCGAGATGGCCGGCGTGGCGCGCCGTCTCCTCGATCATGTGGGCCAGAGCCCAGCGCATCGTCGGTGGCTCGCCTTTGCGGGCGGGGCGCGCACACGGCTGCGTCACATCCGCACAGGCCGCGATCGCCTCGTTCGCCCGTGCCACCGAGTCCTGGTAGTCGGCGATCACCGAGGCCACGGTGTCCTCGGCGGTGGCATGAAACGTCGCAGGCCAGTTGGCGTCCTCGCCGAGAAACATGAACCGCTCCACGTACGCGAGGTGTCTGACCAGACCCAGACAATTGGTTCCCGACGCCACCCCGGCCGTGCGTACCGCGGGCTCGGGCGCCCCGTCGAGCTTGTCCACGACCGCGTGCCGCAGGTACTCGAGAAAACCGACCAGCGTGTCTTTTTCGGAGCCGCCGGTGGACGGTGGCGGGGTATCGCGCATTACTTGAGCAGCCGCTTCAGCGTGGTACCGAACGGGTGCCGCGCGGTGAGCGACCCGAAGCGGACCTTCCCGGTGACGACGACGTGCAGTTGCCGCGACGGCGGGCTGGTCGTCACCTTCACCGAGGTGGACGAGCCGACATTGCCGACGCCGTTGAGGTCGGCGGTGGCGCCGTCGGGAAGGACCAGTTCGGTCGAGCTGAAATAGTCGTCGACGTCGATGTACACGACCGGGCCCTGCACCACCGCCGAGGTGAAGTCGAGAGTGGTGGAGCACATCCGGGTGACCAACCGCAGCCGCGGCGGGACCGTCCATTGCCCCTTGCGGGAGATGCTCGACATCCAGCTACTCAGCAGCGTCGGCGGCGGGGGCGCAGGCTGCGTGCGGACGTGGGGCAGGTCGGCGATGACGGTGTCCAGTTCACGGCGCGTGCGTGCCCCGATCACGACGTCGACCCGCTCGGTGTACTCGTCGAGCGTCAGCATGCCCTGTCCCACGGCATGCTCGAGGATCTGTGTCACCGCGGCGCGGTCGGCGTCCGACGCCCTGAGGTCGGGTTGTCGAGAGTCCATCAGTCCGAGCTTAAACGGCTGGCTGGAGCTCGACCACCAGGTGCCGAATGCCTGTGTGCCGGTTACTGCGGGTCCATTCCACCGGCCTGCTCAGTTCCACCGCCGCGTACCGGTCCAGGATCTCCTCGAAGATCACCCGCAGTTCCAGCCGGGCCAGGTTGGCACCCAGGCAGTAGTGCACTCCTTGACCGAATCCCAAGTGCGGGTTCGGTTTACGGGCGATGTCGAAGCGATCGGGGTCGACGAACACCGCGCCGTCGCGGTTGGCAGAGCCCTCCCACACCAGGACTTTCTGGCCGGGTTCGATCAGGTGGCCACCGAGGGTCGCCGGCCGGGTTGCGGTGCGCCGCTTCGACGGTGACGGCGAGGTCCACCGCACCATCTCCTCGATGGCCGTCGGCAGCAGATCGCGATCCTCGCGCAACGCCCGGTAGGCGTCCGGGTTCTCGATCAGCGCCAACAGCCCGCCGGCGATCGAGTTGCGGGTGGTCTCGGCGCCCGCGCTGAACAGCAGGTTGAAGAACAGGTAGCTCTCGATGTCCGACAACTCGGGATCGGCGGAGTTGACGACCACCGAGAGCATGTCGTCGCTGGGCTCGGCCCGCTTGGCGGCGATCAGCTCCTGGCCGAAGGTGAACATCCGTGAGCCGGCCTCTTCCACCGACATCCTGGTGATCGACGCCTTGCGCGAACCGCCGAAGTCGAAGCTCGGCTCGATCGCCTCGAACAGCCAATGCCGTTCGGACTCGGGCACTCCCAGCAGGATGCAGATCATCTGCATCGGCACCTCGGCCGCGATGTCGGTGACGAAGTCACAGGCTTGCGTCGGTGCGACAGCGTCGAGCAGGCGGCGCGCCCTGGTCCGCAGATCTTCCTCGACCCGGCGGATCATTCGTGGCGTCAGACCGGAGCTGACGAGCCTGCGCACCTCGCCGTGGCGCGGATCGTCCATCATGTTGAGCAGCTGACCCGCGATGGACAGGTCCTGCAGCAGCGTTCCGCCGAACGGCCGCTCGCCTCCGGTCACCGACGAATAGGTCTCCGGATCCCGAAACACCGCAAGGGTTTCCGCGTGCGTTGCCACCGACCAGAAGCCCTCGCCGTCGGGGGTGTTCTCGGTCGGCTCGTGCCAGTACACCGGCGCCTGCTCGCGATGCAGCGCGAACAGCTCATGGGGGAATCCGTGGGCGAAGTTGTCCAGATCGGTGAAATCGACCTGCGACAAGTCGACCGCTCCGACCGGGGAGGTCACAGGATCGCGCCCGAGGTGTACTTGGCGGCCTCGGGATAGCGGCCGATCAGGTCGTCGACCATCGCGACCACGCGGTCGATCTGATCTCCCGCCGAGCCGGTGAAGGCCTGCTTGTCGGCCAGCGCCGCGTCCAGCGCCACCCGGTCCAGCGGCAGGCGCGGATCGGCGGCCAGGCGGTCCAGCAGATCGGGCTCCGCACCACGTTCGCGCATCGCCAGGGCCACCGCCACCGCGTGTTCCTTGATGACCTCGTGTGCGGTCTCGCGGCCCACCCCGACCCGCACGGCGGCGATGAGGATGCGGGTGGTCGCCAGGAACGGCAGGTAGCGGTCGAGCTCACGCTGGATGACCGCCGGGTAGGCGCCGAATTCGTCGAGGACGGTCAGAATAGTCTCGGTCTGACCGTCGAGCGCGAAGAACGCGTCGGGCAGCGCCACCCGCCGCACCACCGAGCAGAACACGTCTCCCTCGTTCCACTGCGCCCCCGCGAGTTCGGCTGCCATGGAACCGTATCCGCGCAGAACGACCTGCAGACCGTTGACGCGCTCGCAGCTGCGCGTGTTCATCTTGTGCGGCATCGCCGACGAGCCGACCTGACCGGGCGCGAAGCCCTCGGTGACCAACTCATGGCCGGCCATCAACCGGATCGTGTGGGCCAACGACGACGGTCCGGCGCCCAGCTGCACGAGGGCTGACACCACGTCGTGGTCGAGTGAGCGGGGGTAGACCTGTCCGACGCTGGTGAAGACGTCGGTGAAACCGAGAAAAGCCGCGACCCGCTTCTCCAGTTCGGCCAGCCGGGCGGTGTCGCCGTCGAAGAGGTCCAGCATGTCCTGGGCGGTGCCCATCGGCCCCTTGATGCCGCGCAGCGGGTAGCGCGCGATGAGCTCGGCGACCCGCTCCAATGCCACCAGCATCTCCTCCGCGGCGGAGGCGAACCGCTTGCCCAGTGTGGTGGCCTGCGCGGCGACGTTGTGGCTGCGCCCGGCCATCACGAGGTCGCGGTAGAGGGCGGCCCGCTCGGCCAGCCGGGCGACGACGGCGACGCCGTGCGCGTGGACGAGCTCCAGCGAGCGCTTGATCTGCAGCTGTTCGACGTTCTCGGTGAGGTCGCGGCTGGTCATGCCCTTGTGCACGTGCTCGTGCCCGGCCAACGCGTTGAACTCCTCGATGCGGGCCTTCACGTCGTGCCGGGTGACGCGCTCGCGCGCGGCGATGGACGCCAGGTCGACGTTGTCCAGCACCCGCTCGTAGTCGGCGACCACCTCGTCGGGCACAGCTGAGTTCCCGGCGCCGAGTTCCATCTGGGCTCGCAGTACCGCAAGCCACAACCGCCGCTCGGCGACGATCTTCGCCTCCGGTGACCAGATCGCCACCATCTCCTCGCTGGCGTAGCGGTTGGCCAGGACATTAGGGATGCTCACGGGGCAATAGCTTACGAGCGCCACCGGCGGGACGACCATCATGCACAGTAGAGGCCATGTACTTCGTCGGGCTCGACCTCGCATGGGGTGAGAAGAACCAGACCGGCGTCGCGGCGATCGACGCCGACGGGCGGCTACTCCACGTCGGGGCGGCCCACGACGACGACAGCATCGCCGCGGCCATCGCCCCGTACACCGCCGGCGATTGCCTGGTGGCCATCGATGCCCCGCTGATCGTCAAGAACGCGACCGGGCACCGGCCGGCCGAAGCCCGGTACAACCGGGACTTCCAGCGCTTCGAGGCAGGCGCCCGGCCGGCATTCACCGACCGGCCGGAGTTCAAGCACCCCCGGGGGGCCCGCATCGCGGAACGCCTCGGGCTGGACATGGATCCGTCGTCCGATTCGCCGCGGCGGGCCATCGAGGTCTACCCGCACCCGGCCACCGTGGTGCTGTTCGACCTGGCGAAGACGCTGAAGTACAAGCGGGGGCCGTTCGCAGACCGGCAACGCGAGTTGCTGAGGCTGATGACGCTCATCGAGGGCCTCGACGACGCCAGTCCCCGGTTGCGCGTGAACCGCAGCGTGGCCTGGGTGGAGTTGCGCAAGCGCATCGAGGCCGCCACCAAGCCGGGTCAGCTGGATCGCGACGAGGATCCGGTGGACGCCGTGCTGTGCGCGTACGTGGGTCTGTACTGGTATCACCGGCCGCAGGACGTGACGATCTACGGCGACGCCGCCTCCGGGTACATCGTCACCCCGTCGCTGCCGCAGGACCGGCTGCCCAAGGCGACACCGAAGGCGACGCGCGGACGCACCTCCGCCTCGCGCTCGGCGCCGTCGGCGGCGGTGTCGGAGTACGAATCTCGAAGGCCTGCCCTCGTTGCGGCGACCGACCACTACCTCACGCTGGTGACCGGGCTCCTGGACGAGGCGGGCATCAACTACCTGTCCATCACGGCGCGCACCAAGACCGTCGAGTCGTTCGCCGCGAAGACCGACCGCAGAAGCGCCGACGGCAAGCAGCTCTACAGCGAACCGCTGGCCGAGATCACCGACCTGATCGGGTTGCGCGTCATCACCTATCTGCGCGAGGACGTCGACACCGTGGCCAACCTCCTCGCCGAGGAGATGCGGCTCCTCGACGACCGCGACATGGGTCAGGAGACCGCCAGGGAAGGACGCTGGGGGTACGCCAGCAGGCACCTGCTGGTCGGGGTGGAAGGTGTACAGCAGCCCGCGTCGATCCAGGTGCGCACCGTGCTCCAGCACGCATGGGCCGAGTTCGAGCACGAAATCCGCTACAAGGGTTCGATTCCTGCCGCCCACGCACCCGACCTGAACCGGCGCTTCACGCTGGCGGCGGGCCTGCTGGAACTGGCCGACCGGGAGTTCTCCGCGGTCCGCGACCGGCTGCGCGACTCCACACCGGACACCAGCGCCCCGGAAATCACCAGCGACCCGCGTATCCCAACGCCGGTGCTGGCCACCTATCTGGGCAACCGATTCCCGGACGCGGGCTGGTCCCGCACCGACCACTACGCCTGGATCGCGGGCCTGCTGCTCGACCTGGGGATCGACTCCATCGACGAGGTGGACGACCTCCTCAGCCGTGTCGACACCGATGCCGTCAACGTGGCGATGGATTACCGCTACCCCGCGGGCGCGGTACGCCGCCTGGACGACGCGCTACTGGCCGTGTACGGCGCCAGGTACATCGAACTGGCCGGCAACGCGCATCGAACGTCGTTGCTGGACAATCGGTTACAGCGACTGACCGGAGGCCTAGCCGGGTCCTGACCCCAGATGGGTCGGGTCGGTGATATGAGCCTTGCCGATGCCCAGCTGCTTGTTGATGGCCTGGGTGATGAAGAACAGCACGATCCCGGTGGCGACCAGCGCGCCGGCCACGATGTACTGCTGCACCGGCCGGCCCGAGAACGGCAGCACGAGGTACAGCGAGACGAAGAAGCCGATGACCGGGAGTGCGGTCGGCGTCTTGAAGTGCCCGCCCGCGTGTTGCACGTCGCGGCGCAGCACCAGGACCGCGACGTTGACCACGGCGAACACCGCGAGCAGGAGCAGGCTGGTAGTGCCGCCGAGGATCGAGATGGCGTTGCTGCTCGCGAACGCCGAAACGTAGGCGATCAGGCCGAAGGCGATCAGCGTGGTGAAGATGATTGCGACCCAAGGTGACCGGCGCGTCGGGTGCACCGTCCCCAGCACCGGCGGAAGCACTCGCTGCTTGGCCATGCCGTAGATCAGCCGGCTGGCCATCAGCATGTTGATCAGTGCCGTGTTCGACACCGCGAACATCGTCATGAACGGCAGGATGGAGTCGATCGGCAGCCCGGGTGCCCCTGCCTTGACGACCTCGACCAGCGGGGTGTCGCTCTCTTCGAGAGTGCCGATCGGCACCAGCGCCACGGCGACGATCGAGACCAGAACGTATACCAGGCCTGCGATTCCCAGACCCGACAACAGGATCTTGGGGAACGTCTTGATCGGGTCCTTGGTCTCTTCGGCCATGTTCACCGAATCCTCGAAGCCCACCATCGCGAAGAACGCCAGTGAGGTGGCCGCTGTGACCGCGAGGAAGGTGTTCTTGTCCTCGGCCGTCTCGAATGCCGTGATCCGGCTGAAGTCGACGTCGGCGTTGCCACCGGTGAACGCCCAGAGGCCGACGAGGATCACGATGATCAGGCCGGTGATCTCGACGATGGTCAGGACCACGTTGAGCTTGACGCTCTCCCCCACCCCCCGGTAGTTGATCGCAGCGAGTGCGGCCATGAAGCCCAGCGCCAGCAGCGCGACGGCGATCTTCGACGGTTCGACGTCGATGCCGGTAAAGAGATTCGCCGCGAACGCCCTGGAAGCCGTTGACGCCGAGGTGATTCCGGAGCACATGACGACGAATGCCACGAGGAACGTGATGAAGTGGATGCCGAATGCTTTGTGGGCGTACAGCGCAGCGCCGGCGGCCTGCGGGTACTTGGTGACCAGCTCCAGGTAGCTGAACGCGGTGATGGTAGCGACGGCGAAGGCGACGAGGAACGGAAGCCATGCCGCCCCACCCACTTCGGCTGCCACGTCACCGACGAGCGCGTAGACACCGGTGCCCAGTATGTCGCCGACGACGAACAGCAGAAGAAGGCCCGGGCCCATCACCCGCTTGAGCTCAGGCTCCTTTTCAGCACTGCTCGGGCTGGTCACCGATTCCGCCATCACGCCTCCCCTAGTGATCCGCTCGAATCACCCATCATCGACCAGGCGGCCGAGCCGCGCAGTGTCAACGGGAGAAACCGAGCCAATTCCGTGCCGTGTCCGTGATCGCGGAGATGTCACCCACGAACGCCGCAACGGCCTGTGTGTCTTCGTCCCGCTGCCAGCCGAACGTCGTAGGACGCCGCGCCCGGTCGTGCCAGAAGTTCCCCGGCCCCGGCTCGGGACGGGTGGCCACCAGCCACACCGGTGTGTCCGCCCCGTCAGAGGCGTCGCGCAGCAGCGGTCTGGTCAGGCGGCGAAAGCCGGGCAGCGCCTCGGCCACTCCCGGCGTTTCGACCCAGCCCGGGTGCGCGCTGTACACACGAACGTCGGTGTCGGCGAAGCGCCGTGCCCATACCTCGGCGAGGACGACCTGCATCCGCTTGGTTCGCGCGTAGACGCGGACGCCGTCGTACTCTCCGTCGCGGGACTCGAGTTCGTCTGCGCTCCAATGCTTCAACGGGGCGGTGTACATCCCGCCGGAGGACATGAAGACCACGGCCGCCCCGCCCGCGGCGCGCAACCGCCCGGCCAGTCTGTCGGTCATGAGGTGCGGACCGAGCACGTGGCAGGCGAGCTGGATCTCGTGGCCCTGGGCGGTCTCGCCGCGCTGTTTGGGCATCACCCCGGCGTTGTGCACGAGTCCGTGCACGGCGTCGACCCGACCGGTGAAGTCGTCGGCCCACGCGCGGACCGCGTCCAGATCGGCGACGTCGCAGACCTCCTCGATCACCTCGGCGTCGGCGACCGTGGCGCGGATCTCGCCGGCGCACCGGCGGGTCTTGGACTCGTCACGCCCCAGCAGATGCACTGTGGCGCCGAGGCGGGCGAACGACTCCGCGGTCGCCATCCCGATTCCCGACGTCGCACCGGTGACGACCACCCGTTTACCCGTCATGGCATCGGGCGCGGCGTCGGCGGGCCACCACAGCCGACGGATCTGCGAGCCGATCCTGGTGTAGCCGAACACCACGGACCGATCCAGCACCGCGTCGACGGCGTCGGTAAGGGGCCCCGTGAACGTCACCCGGACGTGATTAACCACACGCTGCCCACCGCAAACGCCTCATGTGTACGGCGCGAGCACGTCGATCACGTCGATCAGCGTGGCCCTTGCCGTTGCGCGGGGGCCGTCGCCGTCGCCGACGAGCGCCGCCACCACCGCGCCGTCCACGGCGCACACCAGCGCGGTGACCAGCTCGGAGCGCACTGAACGGCCGGACCGTTCGACGACCTCGACGACGGCGGCGCTGCGCTGCCGCAGAATGCGCCGTTGGATGTCGCGCAGGCTGGGCTGGCGCGCACAGGCGATGTAGCGCTCGTAGCGCGAGATCATCAATTCGGTGACGCGCTCGGGATTGTCGCCGACGAGGAGGTCGACGAGGATGTCCGCGGTGGACTCGGCGCCGCGCCGACGTCGCGACAGCGCCGCAACCTGATGGTGCAACTGCTCGGTCTCCCGGGTGCCGACGTGCTCGACCGCATTGGCGATGAGGTCGTCCAGCGAAGAAAAGTAGTAGGTGGTCGACGCCAGCGGCAGCCCCGCGCGGCGCGCGACGGCACGGTGACGCACGGCGTCGAACCCGCCTTCGCAGAGAAGATCGGCAGCAGCACTGACCAGCGCATACCGTCGACGCTCTCCCTTGGGAGTGACTGCTGCCGTCACCTGTTGCATGCTGCCAGTCACGGGGTTTCGACATCGGACTTTCGGCGAATCACCAGCCTTTGCACAGTCACGGTCATGCGATGATGGCGCGCATGCCGACCATCAACCGCCGGGAGTTGTTGGCGCTCAGTCTTCGTGCGGGACTCGTGACGGCGGCCGCGGCCGCGGGAGCGTCTGCGTACAGCGGTGCAATAGCCTCAGCGGCACCACCGGCCCCCCTGACACCACCGGCTCCCACATACGTCACCGGATCGTTCGCCTCCGCCGCGCGCGGCGGTGCCGCGACCAACTGGATTGTGGCCCGCCCGCCCGATCAGACCGCTCCACTGCGGCCGGTGATCCTGCTGCATGGAAAAGACTCGTCGGCGGGCACCGTGATGTCGATGGGTGTCGAGCAGTTCCTCGCCGACGCCGTGCGGGCAGGGCTACCGCCGTTCGCCATCGCCGCGGTCGACGGCGGCAACGGCTACTGGCACCGGCGAGCAACCGGAGACGACTCGGGCGCGATGGTGCTCGACGAGTTCATCCCGCTGTTGGCCGGGCAGGGCCTGGATACGTCGCGGGTGGCATTCCTGGGTTGGTCCATGGGTGGATACGGCGCCATGCTCCTGGGGGCACGGCTGGGGGCCCCGCGCACGGCTGCGATCTGTGCGGTCAGCCCGGCACTGTGGACATCGCCGGGCGCCGCCGCTCCCGGCGCGTTCGACGGCGCCGCCGATTACGAGGCCAACAGCGTCTGGGGGCTGTCCGCGCTCAACGGGATCCCGCTGCGCGTCGACTGTGGTTTCGACGATCCGTTCTACGCGGCCACGCAGCAGTTCATCGCCCAGCTGCCCACGCCGCCGGCCGGCGGGTTCTCCCCTGGCGGGCACAACGCGGCGTTCTGGGGCTCCCAGCTGACCGGCGAGCTCAGCTGGGCGGCACCGCTGCTGGTCGCCTGAGCCTTCTGGTCGGACTCCTCAACGCGGCTCGTCCCTCGCCGCCTGATCGTCACCCTCCGAAACCGAGATCCGACCCTCTGCCGCCGCCAATCCGATGTCGCTACGGAAGTGGCTGCCCGGCAAGCGAATCGACGCCATCGTCCGATACGCCTCCTCGCGGGCAGCCACCAGGTCGGCCCCGGTTCCGACTACGGAGAGCACCCGGCCACCCGAGGACACCACCGCGCCGTCGTCCCGGCGGGCTGTGCCCGCGTGCAGGACCCCGTCGGCGTCCGCGCCGTGGATGACGTCACCGACACGTGGCCGGCCAGGGTAGTTCTCCGCGGCCAGCACCACCGCCACGGCGGAACCGTCGCGCCACTGCAGCGGCGGCACACCGGCCAGCTCGCCCGTGGCGGCAGCCCGCAACAGTTGCCCCAGCGGGGAGTCCACCAGCGCGAGGACCGCCTGGGTCTCGGGGTCACCGAATCGGCAGTTGAACTCGACGACAGCAGGCCCGTGCGAGGTGATGGCCAGTCCCGCGTACAGCAGCCCGGAGAAGGAGCTCCCGCGCCGGACAAGTTCGGCCGCAACGGGTTTGACGATGTCTTCGACGATGCTCGTGGTCACCTCGGCAGGCAGCCACGGCAGGGGTGTGTAGGCACCCATCCCGCCGGTGTTGGGCCCGCTGTCGCCGTCGCCGACGCGCTTGAAGTCCTGGGCCGGCAGCAGCGGCACCACGGTCTCGCCGTCCACCACGCAGAACAGCGACACCTCGGGCCCGTCCAGGAAAGACTCGAGGAGCACGGGATGGCCTGCGTCGAGCAGGCTGGCGGCGTGTGCGCGGGCCGCATCCCGGTCTGCCGTCACCACGACACCCTTGCCCGCGGCGAGTCCGTCGTCCTTGACCACCCACGCGGACTGTCCACCCGGCGGGCCGAACCGATCCAGCGCGGCATCGAGGTGGGCCGGATTGTCGACGATCTCGCTGCCCGCGGTGCGCACGCCCGCGGCGTTCATCACGTCTTTGGCGAAGGACTTCGAACCCTCGATGCGCGCGGCGTCCCTGGTCGGACCGAAGCAGGCGATGCCGGCCGCGCGGACGGCGTCGGCGACGCCGAGGACCAGTGGAACCTCGGGGCCGATGACGACGAGGTCGGCACCGATGCGCCGCGCCAGGGCGACGACCGCGTCCCCCGAGGTGATGTCCACCTCGTACTGATCGGCGACGGCCGCGGTGCCTGCGTTCCCGGGGGCCACCGACAGCGCGTCGACCTCCGGGTCGCGGCGCAGTGCGAGCAGCAGCGCATGTTCACGGGCTCCGGATCCAACTACCAGGACGTGCACAGATGCCCACCTTAATGCCACCGGGCCGCGCGCCACCCACCTCGTCGGCCATACAGCTCGCCGCATAAGTGTATGGTCGAGCAAAAGTGCTGTCCGTCACACAGGAGTTGAGTCCGATGACCGTTGAGAACACTTCAGCCCCGAGCTGCCCCTTCCTGCCCGCGGGTTATGACTTCACCGATCCGGATGTCCTGCTCAAGGGCATTCCCGTCACGGAGTTCGCGGAGCTGCGCAAGACCGCGCCGGTGTGGTGGAACGAGCAGTCCGAGTCGATCTTCGACGACGGCGGCTACTGGGTGATCTCCCGGCACGCCGACATCAAAGCGATCTCCCGCGACGGCGCTCTGTGGTCCACCAACGCCAAAGGCGCCGTGATGCGGCTGCCGGACGGGGTCACGGCCGAGCAACTGGACCTGACGAAGGCACTGCTGATCAACCATGACGCCCCCGAGCACACCCGGTTGCGCAAGATCGTCTCCCGGCTGTTCACCCCTCGTGCCATCGCCGGCATGGAGGACAAGCTCGCCGACGCGGCCCGCGAGATCGTCCGCACGGCGGCCGCCAAGGACAGCGGCAACTTTGTCGACGACGTCGCGATGACCCTTCCGCTGCTCGCCATCGCCGACCTCATCGGTGTGCCCGAAGCGGACCGAGAGAAGCTGTTCCACTGGACCAACGCGATCATGAACACCGACGACCCGGACTTCGACTCCGATCCCACCACCGCGAACGCGGAGCTGATGGGCTACGCGTACACCATGGCCGAAGAGCGCAGGCGGTGTCCGGCCGACGACATCGTCACCAAGCTCATCCAGGCGGACTTGGACGGAGAAGCGATGGGCGAGGTCGAGTTCGCGTTCTTCGTCATCCTGCTCGCGGTGGCGGGCAACGAGACCACCCGCAACGCGATGACGCACGGCATGAACGCGTTCTTCGAAAACCCGGACCAGTGGGAGCTGTTCACGCGCGAGCGCCCCGACACCGCGATCGACGAGATCATCCGCTACGCGACACCGGTGCACTGTTTCCAGCGCACCGCGGTCGAGGACATCGAGGTCGGCGGAGTCACGGTGGCCAAGGGCCAGCGCGTCGGCCTGTTCTACAGCTCGGCGAACTTCGACGAGGAGGTCTTCGACCGGCCCTTCGAGTTCGACATCACCCGAAATCCCAACCCGCACCTGGCTTTCGGCGGGAACGGGGCGCACTACTGCATCGGAGCGAACCTGGCCCGCATGGAGATCAAGCTGATGTTCAACGAGATCGCCGACCAGATCCCCGACATCTCCAAACTCGGGGAGCCCCAGCGGCTGCGCTCCGGCTGGATCAACGGGGTCAAGGAGCTGCAGGTCGCCTACAGGTAGTCGGACAGTCAAACCCAGCCGCCGAGCGGGTGGCCTATGGTTCCTTCGTGCGCACCCACGGTTGGTCAGGGGCCAAGCCCGGCTCGGATGAGGAGGCTGTCGCGCGCATCCTCGAGGCCGCGGGCAAGGCGATCGAGGAGCGCGGCGCCGACTTCAGCATCTCCGATGTGGCGCGCACCGTCGGTGTCACCCGCCAGACCGTCTATCGCTACTTCTCCAGCACCGAGGCGCTGCTGGTCGCGGGCGCGGTCCACGCCGTCGACGGCTTTCTCGATCGGCTGACCGCACACCTGACCGGAATCACCGACCCCGCCGAGGCGGTCGCGGAGGCGGTGGCCACCGCTCTGGAATGGCTGCCCCGGGAAAAGTACATCGGGCTCATCATGGTGCCGGGCGGGTCTACCCACATCCAGTCGGTCACGTCCGACATCGCACTGCGCTTCGGGCGGGACATGGTCGGCCGCCTCGACGTCGACTGGGCAGCGGCCGGTTATCTCGACGACGACCTCGATCAGCTGTCCGAGCATCTACTGCGCATCATCCAGTCGTTCGTCCTCGACCCGGGACGCCCGCCCCGCCGTGGTGAGGAGTTGCGGGCATACCTGCGACGCTGGGTGGGCAACGCGCTGATCCCTCACTGAATTCGTGCGCAGCGCCACCAACGTCCCGTTTTAGGCTGGACATGTGAGCGTGCTGGGCAGCTTCTTGGCGACGTGGTCGCAGGCCCGTCTCACGTTCGGTGACGGCATCCCCACGCCGGGAACCACATTCGACAACAGCCCGGCACTGCAGCAGCTCGAATCCGGGACCCGCGCGGCCGCGCCCGGATCGACATGGACCGGCGGGGCAGCGGACGCGTACGCAGTCAGCAACGCCCACCAGGCCCGCACACTGGCGCGGATGGCCGAGCTCGACCACTGCATCGGCCGCGAGATCGACCATTCCGCTGCCGTGGTCACACGCGGCCGGCAGCAGCTCGACGCGGTCAGGCAGTGGGTGGTCGCGGCGGCCGGGTCGGTGCCGGACAACGCCGCGGGTGATCAGATGCTCGTGCCGATCGTCTGGAAGGGTTGTTCAGACATCGCCGAGGTCATCACCGCATCCAACGGTGAACTCGCCACCGTCGCCGAACGCGTCCGTGCGCTCGGCACCGAGTACGCCGCACTGGGCGGCGACCAGAAGAAGCCGGACGGCGAGGCGACCCCGCTCGGCTGGTGGACAGAGGGGTGATCTTCGAGAACCGCGGACAGCCGGTCAAGGCCGCCGGAATCTCCGGCGACTACCTCCGCGTCGCCGACCATCAGGTCACATTTCCGGCGGACGCCATGGTGCAGCCGTACGGCGGCGGCTTCCTGCAGCTGTCTGCGCCGTGAATCCTCCACATCCGCGCCCGAATGTACGATTTCTGACGGATTTTCGCCGGCCGATCACGCTGTTGTTCTTGATCTCCCGCGAGATCGTCGACGGCGCTCGTCCCAGCCGCCGCGCGATGTCACGTACTGGATCCCCGGCGGCCACCCCTAACGCGATCTCTTCGCGTTCTTCAAAACTCAACCGCGGTCGCCGGCGCGGCCCTGGTCGCACCTGGTGTGGTTTCACGCCACCCACGGCAGCAAACCAACCGTGCCCAGCACTAGCAGACACGCCGACAGCCACACCGGCTTCCCGCGGCGACAAACCCTGACCTATCAGCCGCCAAAACTCATCAACAACAGACCTCACCGGAGACGGACGCATCACAGCCCCTAACTAGGAACTGTTGCAAACACCCCTAGAAGCCAAAGCCGATTATCGTCAGAAACCGTACGCTCGGGGCTCTAAACGACCGTCAGCGGCAACGACTTCCGTTCTTCGAACACCCACGACGCGCCGCCGCTGAACTCGGTGACCTCGACCTCGGACAGCTTCTTCGCCGGGGTGTCGGTCTCGATGACGCGTACGGTCCAGTCGGACTCGGTACCGGACACCTCGGCGCGCAGGTGCGGGTCAACGGCCGCCACGATCGCCTGCAGAGGCAGGTCGGCCACCGGCGACACCAGCGAGATCCAGGAACCGTCTTCGTAGGCCGGTGAGGTGCGCACGTGGACGAAGTCGGGATCGACGTCGGCGTAGACATAGGCCGCCGGGTTCAGCAGTGGATGCAGCTCGAGGACGCGGAGTGCGCCCTGTGTATCACTGGACAACCTGAGCGCCTTGTGAATTCGCTGCGCGGCCACCCCCGCGATACCGATCAGCTGCTTGGTGCGGATCGACCGCGCCAGCGCGGCATCGTCCTTGGCGCGCTTTTCGACGGCGATCGTGAACGACTTCACCAGCAGGTGCATCTGCAGGCACACCTCGTCGGCGATCCGGACCAGCGCCGAATGGGAGAACGCGCCGAAGTCGACATCGGCGAGTAGCTCTCCCGAATAGTCGGCCATGCCTTCGTCCTTCGGATCGATCGGCTCGAGCTCTGTGTGGTACGCGCGAGTGGCACCGACGATGTCCATCGCCGGGATGAACGGAACCTCCGGGTAGGACTCGTCGATGATCACCGTCCACCGGCAGTGCGGGTGCTGGTCCGACGGCGTCCTGGGCGGCCGGTGAATCGGGCGAACCTGGGCCTTGCGGTTGGTGGCCAGCGCCGTCGCGTCGAAGGTGGGATCTTCGATGTCGTGGCACATGCCCTTGACGTAATCCGGGCCCATCGGCTCGACGTCGAGCAGCGCGCCACAGTGATCGAGGTAGAACTCGCCGTGCCAGCGGTCGTGCACGACGTAGCGGAAGTCCATGAACTGCGGCGGGGCTCCGATGTCGAGCTGCAGGCCCTTGAAGAGCGTGAAGATGTCGACACCTTCGTATTTGAGGGCCTTCTGCATCCGCTTGGTGTAGAGCGGGCTCGATGCCGCCCACTCCTCGATCGCGATCTGCAGCATCTCCTCGCGACCGAAAGACGATATGCACCACGCCATTCCGGACCGGTCGATGAGCTGACCGATGAGCAGCAGCTCCGGCACCAATGTTGCGAGCTCTTCGCGCGACAGCGCCGCGTATCTACTCATCATCGAGCGTGCTTCCCGAATGCATCTTCAACGCGGCGTTGACATTGCCCTTTTTGTCCTCGCCGCCCCCGCGCTCGGCATCCTTCTTCCGCTTGCCCGCCACCTTGGTGACCACGCCGTCGAGCTTGGAGCCGAGGGGGAAGCCGAGATAGTGGGTCAGGAAGATCGCCATCTCCTTGAGCTCGTCGACGGTGAGCTCGCCGTTGTGCAGTGCGGCGTTGACCTGGATCTCCGCGAGGTCCGAGATCCCCAGCGCGGTAACGCATGTCAGCGTCATCATGCGCTTCTCGCGCATCGACAATCCCGGCCGCGACCAGATGGTGCCGAAGAGGTGATCGGCCGTCAGCGCGAAGTAATCGCCGGGCATGTCCGGCATCTCCCAGCCGTACACCTCGTTCATCTTCTCCAGGCCCTTGCGGCGCAGCTCGTCCATGGAAATTACTCCTCCGTCGTCGAAGTCGTGTGTGGCACACCCAATCCGGCGGCCAGGTCTCGCAACGCGATTTCCGCGAGGGGGAGATCAACACCCGCGGCCTCACCCATCGCCAGCGCCAAGCCCAGGTCCTTCTCGGCCAGTCCCCGGGTGTGCACGAACATGTCGTGGACGAAGTGGTCGGCGTCCAGCGGTCTGGTGTCGTCACGGACCATGATCGCGCCGGGCCCGCCGCTCTGCGCGTCGCTGTGGCGTACCACCCGACCCAGCTTCTGCAGATCGATACCGGCCGCCTCGGCCAGCTTCGACGCCTCGCACGCGGCGGCGAAACCGATGAAGGTCAGCATGTTCCTGGCGATCTTCATCCGGGTGCCCGCGCCGGGCTCGCCGGCACGTACCACCATCGACGCCCACTTCTTGAAGACCGGCTTCACCAGGTCGTACGCCTCGTCGTCGGCGCCGACCATGACCGCCAGCTCGCCCTTCTCGGCTGCACCGGCGCCACCGCTGACCGGGGCATCCACGATGTGAACACCTTTGGGCCGCATCTGGTCGGCCAGCTCGGGCGCGGTGCCGGGCTCGATCGTGGAGTGGATCGCGATGACCGTACCGGGGGCGGCGTGGGCGGCAAGCTCGCCGACGACGTCACGCACCTGCGCGTCCGTGAGAACCGTGACGCTGATGACGTCGGCCTTCGCGACGTCGGCCACACTGTCGGCCAGGGTCGCTCCGAGTTCGGCCAACGGGGTCATCGATTCGGTGCGCACGTCGAAGACGATGAGGCCACCGGGCCAGTCCACCAGCCGCTTGGCCATCGGGGCGCCCTGGTTTCCCAGGCCGATGTATCCGAGCTTCAGATCGTCACTCACCGAATTATCTGTCCGCCGTCGACGTTGAAGATCTGGCCGGTGACCCACTTGGCCTGATCGGACAGCAGGAACAGGCACATCCCGGTCAGGTCGTCTACTTCGCCCATGCGCGACAACGGAATTCCCTTGACGATGTCGGCCACCATCTCCTGCGGCGTGGTGGTCCGGTTGGCCTCGGTGTCGATGGGCCCCGGCGCGATGGCGTTGACGCGGATGTTCTGACCGCCGAGTTCGGTGGCCAGTTGCTGGGTCAGGCTGTTGACGCCGGCCTTGGCCAGCCCATAGAAGTTCGAGTACAGCCAGGCCGCGGTCGACGACTGATTCACGATCGCGCCGCCCCCGCGCTTGGCCATCTTGCGGTACACCGCGCGGGTGCACACCAGGGCGCCGTCGAGGTTCACACTCATGAACTTCTTGTAGTAATCCCAGTCGACGGTGATCAGGAAGTCGAGCTTCATGCCGCCGAAGATCGCCGCGTTGTTGACCAGGTAGTCGATCCCGCCGAACTCCGAAAGCGTCTGCGCGGCCATGTCCTTGGCCGAGTCGATGTCGGAGACGTCGACCCGGACGGCGAGCGCGTTGCCACCCTCGCCCTTGATACCGTCGGCGACCTTCTGGGCACCTTCGAGATTGAGATCCGCGACGACGACCGCAGCCCCCTCGCGCGCCAACGCCTCGGCGTATGCCTGGCCGATGCCGCCGCCGGCACCGGTGACGATCGCCACCTTCTCCGTGAACTGATCTCCGTATAAGCCCATTGCGTTCCTTCCTCAAGTCCGAGCGTGTCGTTGTTGCACGCTTTCCGCCGAATGACCTGTCACAACTGCACGCTCGGCGGATCTTTCTCAACCAGCTGCTGTGGCGATCGCCTTGATCTCGAGGTACTCCTCGAAACCCGCGAGCCCCATCTCCCGACCGATGCCGGACTGCTTGTAGCCACCGAACGGCATGTCCGCGGAATACCAGACGCCGCCGTTGATGTTGACCGTGCCCACCCGCAGCCGTGCTGCGACGGCGTTGGCGCGCTCGGCGTCCGGGGAGAACACCGTGCCCGACAACCCGAACGGCGAATCGTTGGCGATTCGGACCGCGTCGTCGTCGCCGTCGTGGGCGATGACCGTCAGCACCGGCCCGAAGATCTCCTCGCGGGCGACCTTGGCGCTGTTGTCCAGACCGGCGATCACCGTCGGCTCGATGAAGAACCCGGTGTCGCGGTCGGCGGGACGCCCACCGCCGCAGGCGAATCTGCCGCCTTCGGCGATCGCGGAGTCGAGGTAGGACTGGATGCGGTCGCGCTGCCGCGCCGAGATGACCGGCCCGCAGATGGTGCCCGGCTTGGTCGGGTCTCCCGGCTTGAGGCCACCCATGGTCGCGGCGGCGGCCTCGACGGCCTCGTCGTAGCGAGCGCGCGGGACGAGAAGCCGGGTGGTGATCGCGCAGCCCTGGCCGGCATGCATCGAGGCGGTGAACGCCGCCATCGAGCAGGCACCGGCGAGGTCGGCGTCGTCGAGGATCACGAATGCCGACTTTCCGCCGAGCTCCAGAAAGACCTTCTTGAGCGTGGCGGCGCTGTCGGCCATCACGGCACGGCCGGTGTTCGTCGATCCGGTGAACGACACCATGTCCACCCGCGCATCCTTCGACAGCAGCGCTCCGACGCCGTGGTCGCTGGAGGTGACGATGTTGACCACGCCTGCCGGGAAGTCGGTGTGCTCGACAATCAACTCGCCGAGCACCGCCGCGGCCCATGGCGTGTCAGGGGCGGGCTTGAGCACCAACGTGTTTCCCGCCGCGAGGGCGGGACCGATCTTGGCGAGGTTGATCTGGTGCGGGAAGTTCCACGGCGTGATCGCGCCGACGACGCCGATGGCTTCACGCGCGACCGTGCGATGGGTCTTGATGCCCATCGGCGACGCGATGCCGAGGTCGCTGCTCCACTGATAGGACTCCGCAGTGTCTGCGCAGAAGCTCAGATCGTCGACCGGCCCCTCCAGCTGCGCGGCCGCGGTCAGCATGCGCGGGGCTCCGACCTCGGAAATAGTCAGCTCGCGCAGCTCTTCGACATGGGTGCGCATCGCCTCTTGGAGCTGCCGGATGCACCGCACCCGCAGCTCGACGTCGGTGGACCAGTCGCTCTCGTCGAAGCTGCGCCGAGCCGCACCGATGGCGGCACCCATGTCGTCTGCGCTCGCGTCGGCGGCGACGCCGAGCGTCTCTTCGGTGGCGGGGTTGATCGTGGCGAACGTGCCCGAGCTTCCAGCGACGAGCTTCCCGTCGATGAGCAGCCGGCTCTCGCGATCGGCCAGGATTGACATCCGACCTCCTGTATCTGGTTCCTGGACAGCTGTCCGACGAAGTTCCCTCGAACCATAGCCCGCCGCATTGGACCAGGCAAGGATGCGGTCGGGAAACTGCCGCTAAAGCGGGACTGAACTGCGTATTCACGGCAGTACTTGCCTACCTGGCCCGTCGTCGGATAACTTGGACATGTGTCCAGTGATGCCGTTGTCGCGCTCACCGATGAGCCGGGGCACCCGACCCGTAACCGCCGGCAGGAAGAAACGTTCCGCAAGGTTCTCGCCGCGGGTCTGGAAATGCTCCGCGAAACGTCGTATGCCGACCTGACCGTGCGCGCAGTCGCCGCACGGGCCAAGGTCGCCCCCGCCACCGCGTACACCTACTTCTCGTCGAAGAACCATCTGATCGCCGAGATCTACCTGGACCTCATGCAGAAGGTCGAGTACTTCACCGACGTCAACGACAGCAAGGCCACCCGGGTGGAGGCGACGCTACGCACCATGGCGCTGACACTGGCCGATGATCCCGAGGTCGCGGCCGCGTGCACCACGGCGCTGCTTTCCAGCAGCGACGCCGCCGTACGGGCCGTCCGCGAGCGCATCGGCACCGAGATCCACCGCCGCATCCGCGCGGCCGTCGGCCCGGATCCCGATCCCCGCACACTGGCCGCACTGGAGATGACGTTCTTCGGCGCGCTGGTCAACGCCGGCAGTGGCGCGTTCACCTATCACCAGATCGCCGACCGGCTCAGTTACGTGGTCGGCCTCATCGTCGGAGACGAAGACAAGAAATGACGATCAGCGAAGTCTCGCTCGACCCGTACAACTACGACTTTCACGAGGATCCCTACCCGTACTACAAGCGACTGCGCGACGAGGCGCCGCTGTACCGCAACGAAGAACTGGGATTCTGGGCACTGTCACGACACCGCGACGTGCTGCAGGGCTTCCGCAACAGCACCACGCTGTCCAACAAGTTCGGCGTCTCGCTCGACCCGGCGTCCCGCGGCCCCCACGCGTCGAAGACCATGTCGTTTCTGGCGATGGACGATCCGGACCACCTCCGGCTGCGCACACTGGTGTCGAAGGGGTTCACCCCCCGGCGCATCCGTGAACTCGAGCCTCGGGTCACCGAGATCGCGGTCCAGCACCTCGACATTCTGCTGGAGAAGGCACGCAGCAACGAGACGGCCGACTACGTCGACGAATTCGCGGGCAAGCTGCCCATGGACGTGATCTCCGAGCTCATGGGTGTCCCCGACGCCGACCGTGTCCAGGTGCGGGCCTGGGCCGACGCCGTGATGCACCGCGAGGAGGGCGTCACCGACGTCCCCGATTCGGCGATCGAGGCGTCGCTGAACCTCATCGTCTACTACCAGGAGATGGTCGCCGAGCGCCGCAAGAAGCTCACCGACGACCTGACCTCCGCGCTGCTGGAAGCCGAGATCGACGGTGACCGGCTGACCGACGACGAGATCATCGGCTTCATGTTCCTGATGGTGATCGCGGGCAACGAGACCACCACCAAACTGCTTGCCAATGCTGCCTTCTGGGGTCACCGCAACCCCGATCAACTCGCACCCGTCTATGACGACCTGAACCGGGTGCCGCTGTGGGTCGAGGAGACACTGCGCTACGACACGTCGAGCCAGATCCTGGCCCGCACGGTGGCCGGCGAGCTGGAGCTCTACGACACCACCATTCCCGACGGCGATGTGCTGCTGCTGCTCCCGGGATCGGCGCATCGTGACGAGCGCGTCTTCGAGAACCCCGACGACTACGTGATCGGTCGCGAAATCGGGTCCAAATTACAGAGTTTCGGCAGCGGTGCACATTTCTGCCTCGGCGCGCATCTGGCGCGCATGGAGGCGCGGGTGGCGCTGGCCGAGCTGTTCAAGCGAATCCGCGGGTACGAGGTCGACGAGGCCAATGCCGTCCGCGTCCACTCCAGCAACGTTCGCGGATTCGCCCATCTTCCGATGTCCATCCAGGTCCGCTGAAAGGCCACAGTGCATGCCTCGATTTGACCCTCTGCCCGACCGCCGGCCCGCTCTGGTCGCAGGCGCCTCGTCCGGAATCGGCGAGGCCACCGCGATCGACCTTGCCGCGCGCGGCTTTCCGGTTGCTCTGGGCGCCCGCCGGGTCGAGAAGCTGGAGCAGATCGTCGACAAGATCCGCGCCGACGGCGGCGAGGCGATCGCGGTGCATCTCGACGTCACCGATCCCGACTCGGTGAAGGCGGCCGTCGAGCAGACCACCTCCGAGCTCGGCGACATCGAGGTACTCGTCGCCGGCGCGGGTGACACCTACTTCGGCAAGCTCGACGCGATCAGCACCGAGCAGTTCGAGTCGCAGATCCAGATTCATCTGATCGGGGCCAACCGGGTGGCCACCGCGGTACTGCCCGGCATGATCGAACGCCAGCGCGGCGACCTCATCTTCGTCGGCTCCGACGTGGCACTGCGCCAGCGTCCGCACATGGGGGCCTACGGTGCGGCCAAGGCAGCACTGGTCGCGATGGTGACCAACTACCAGATGGAGCTCGAGGGCACCGGCGTGCGGGCATCGATCGTGCACCCCGGTCCGACCAAGACCTCGATGGGCTGGAGTCTGCCCGCCGACCTGATCGGACCTGCGCTCGAAGACTGGGCCAAGTGGGGTCAGGCCCGCCACGACTACTTCCTGCGCGCAGCCGACCTGGCCCGCGCCATCACCTTCGTTGCCGAGACCCCGCGCGGCGGCTTCATCGCGAACATGGAACTGCAGCCCGAAGCCCCGTTGAACAGCGCTCCCGCGGACCGTCAGAAACTCACCCTGAACGAGGAGAACCTGAACTCGTGACCACTGCCACCGTCCCCCGCGTATCCGGCGGCGAGGAAGAAGAACACGGCCACCTCGAAGAGTTCCGCACCGACCCGATCGGCCTGATGAAGCGGATCCGAGACGAGTGCGGGGATGTCGGCTGGTTCCAGCTGGCCGACAAGCAGGTGGTGATGCTGTCCGGCGCGGAGGCCAACGAGTTCTTCTTCCGCTCCAGCGACAGCGAGCTCAATCAGGCCGAGGCCTATCCGTTCATGACGCCGATCTTCGGTGAGGGTGTGGTGTTCGACGCCGATCCGGAGCGGCGGGCGGAGATGCTGCACAACACCGCGTTGCGCGGCGAGCAGATGAAGGGCCATGCGGCCACCATCGAGAACGAAGTCCGCAGGATGATCGAGAACTGGGGTGACGCAGGTGAAATCGATCTGCTGGAGTTCTTCGCCGAGCTGACGATCTACACCTCGACGGCCTGCCTGATCGGCCTGAAGTTCCGCAACCAGCTGGATTCCCGGTTCGCGAACTACTACCACCTGCTGGAGCGCGGCACCGACCCGCTCTGCTACGTAGACCCCTACCTGCCCATCGAGAGCTTCCGCATCCGCGACGAAGCCAGGGCCAATCTGGTGGAGTTGGTGCAGGAGGTCATGAACGGCCGAATTGCCAACCCGCCCACTGACAAGAGCGATCGCGACCTGCTTGACGTGCTGGTCTCGATCAAGGACGAGGACGGCAGCCCGCGTTTCTCGGCCAACGAGGTCACCGGCATGTTCATCTCGCTGATGTTCGCAGGCCACCACACCAGCTCGGGCACGTCGTCGTGGACGCTCATCGAGCTTCTGCGCCACCCCGACTACTACGCCCAGGTCCAGCAGGAACTCGACGACCTCTACGCCGACGGCCAAGAGGTGAGCTTCCATGCGCTGCGCCAGATCCCGAAGATCGACAACGCACTGAAGGAGACGCTGCGGCTTCATCCGCCGCTGATCATCCTGATGCGGGTCGCCCAGGACGAGTTCGAGGTGGCCGGGCACGAGATCCACAAGGGACAGATGGTGGCCGCGTCGCCCGCGATCTCCAATCGGATCCCCGAGGACTTCCCCGACCCGGACCACTTCGATCCCGACCGCTACGAGAAGCCGCGGCAGGAAGATCTGATCAACCGGTGGACGTGGATTCCGTTCGGGGCGGGCAAGCACCGCTGCGTCGGCGCCGCGTTCGCGCAGATGCAGATCAAGGCGATCTTCTCGGTTCTCCTTCGTGAGTACGAGTTCGAGATGGCGCAACCGCCCGAGAGCTACCGCAACGACCACTCCAAGATGGTGGTCCAACTCGCGCGTCCGGCAAAGGTGAAGTACCGCAAGCGAATCAAGGACTGATCCCATGGGCAGCTACCGCGTGGAACTAGACGAGGACCTGTGCCAGGGCCACGCCATGTGCGAACTGGAAGCCCCGGATGTGTTCCGCGTGCCCAAGCGGGGCGTGGTCGAAATCCTGGACTCCGAACCCCCCGACGACCTTCGCGACGCCGTGGAGATGGCGGTCGATATGTGTCCCACCCGTGCTCTATCCATCACCGAGAAATAAGGAGCGACATGGCCTCACGTGAGCAGTTGGAAGATTGGGTCGAGCGCTGGTTGCAGGCCAACCGCGACGCCGAAGAGGCCGGTGACTGGAAGCCGATGGCCGAGTTCTACACCGACGACGCGACATACGGCTGGAACATCGGCCCCAAAGAGGACGTCATGTGCGTCAACAAGGACGAGATCCGCGACGTGGCACTGGGCTTGGAGATGGAGGGCCTGGAGAACTGGGTCTACGAGTACCAGAAAGTGCTGATCGACGAGAAGCAGAACGAGATCGTCGGATTCTGGAAGCAGATCGCGAACAAGAGCGACGGCACGCGCGACGAGATCTACGGCATCGGCGGCAGCTGGTTCCGGCTCAACGACCAACTGCTCATCGAGTGGCAGCGCGACTTCTTCGACTTCGGCCACGTGCAGAAGGCGTTCATCAAGCTGATCGAATCGGGCGACCTCACCCCCACCATGCAGAAGCGGATCGAACGCTCGATCGCAGGCGAGAAGCTGCCCGGGTACTACCCGCTCGGCGAGGCACCCGTTCCCATTTGGTAAGTCACACCACCAAGCGGTTGCTTGGGGAGGCTGTGATGTGGCTAACTAGAGCCTCTAGTCTGGAACTAGGGGCTCTAGTCGAAAGCAGGAGAGATGAAGACCAAAGGCGCTCTGATCTGGGAATTCAACCAGCCGTGGACGATCGAGGAGATCGAGATCGGTGACCCCGTCAAAGACGAGGTCAAGATCCAGATGGAAGCCTCGGGCATGTGCCACTCCGACCACCACCTGGTGACCGGGGACATCCCGATGGCGGGCTTCCCCGTCCTGGGCGGGCACGAGGGCGCCGGCGTCGTCACCGAGGTGGGCCCGGGCGTCGAGGGCCTGGAGCCCGGCGACCACGTCGTGCTGTCGTTCATCCCGTCCTGCGGTGCGTGCCCGTCGTGTCAGGCCGGTCTGCGCAACCTCTGCGACCTCGGCGCCATGCTGCTGCAGGGCACCGCTGTCTCCGACAACACCCACCGCATCCACTCGGCCGACGGCACCCCCGTCATCCCGATGACCCTGCTCGGCACCTTCAGCCCGTACATGGTGGTGCACAAGAGCTCGGTCGTGAAGATCGACCCGTCCATCCCGTTCGAGGTCGCCTGCCTCGTGGGCTGCGGCGTGACCACCGGCTACGGCTCCGCGGTCCGCAGCGCCGACGTCCGCCCTGGCGACGACGTGGTGATCGCCGGAATCGGCGGCGTGGGCATGGGAGCGCTGCAGGGCGCCCTCAATGCCGGCGCACGCAACATCTTCGCCATCGACCCGGTCGAGTGGAAGCGTGATCAGGCCCTCAAGTTCGGCGCCACCCATGCCTACCCCGACATCTTCTCCGCCATGGCCGGAGTCGCCGAGGTCACCCAGGGCCGGATGTCCGCCAAGACCATCATCACCACCGGTGAGCTCCACGGTGAAGAGATCGACAACTACCTCAACATCACCGCCAAGGGCGGCACCTGTGTGGTGACCGCGGTGGCCAACATGGCCAAGTCCGACGTGACGCTCAACCTGTCGATGCTGACCCTGCTGCAGAAGAACCTGCAGGGCACCATCTTCGGTGGCGGCAACCCGCACCACGACATCCCCCAGCTGCTGTCGATGTACAAGGCCGGCCGGCTCAACCTCGACGACATGGTCACCCGGCAGTACAAGCTGGAACAGATCAACGACGGCTACAAGGACATGCTGGAAGGCCGCAACATCCGCGGCGTCATCCGCTACACCGACGCCGACCGGTAGGCCGCCGTGACCGAAACGACCCAGGAGCTGTCACCGGTTGTCGCGGCGTCGCAGAGTTCGTGGCGGTGCGTGCAATCCGGTGATCGCGAAGGCTGGCTGGCGCTGATGTCCGACGACATCGTCGTCGAGGATCCGATCGGTGAGGCCGTCACCAATCCGGACGGCACCGGTGTGCGGGGGAAGGAGGCCCTCGCGGCGTTCTACGACGCCAACATCGGACCCAACCAGCTGCGTGTCACCTGCGAGGAGACGTTCCCGTCCAGCAGCCCGAGCGAGATCGCCTACATCCTGGTGCTGCAGACCACGTTCCCGAACGGGTTCGTGGCCACGGTGCGCGGGGTGTTCACGTATCGGGTTGACGACGCCGGGCTGATCACCAACCTGCGCGGCTACTGGAACATGGACGCGATGACGTTCTCCGAAGCGGAGACGACGCATTAGCCCAGCTGCTCTGGCGGGCCGCGGCGCAGTCGTCGTCGGCGGCACCCGCGGGGTCGGCCTCGCGGTCGCCGAACTGCTGGGGTCCCTCGGCGCCGGCGTCGTGGTCAACGGTCGCGACGCAGAGGCCGTGTCCGCAGCGGCACAACGCGTTCCGGGTGCTGTCGGGCAGCCGGGGTCACCGGCTGATCCGACAGTCGCCGACGCACTGATCGACCGGTGCGCCCGGGAGTTCGGCAGCATCGACATCCTCGTCAACTGCGCGGGCACTGCCGAGCCGGTCGGGTCGTCGATCCTGAACGTCACCACCGAACAGTTCCGCGACCTGATGGACGCCCACCTGGGCACCGCCTTTCAGACGTGCCGCGCGGCCGCTCCCCGGATGGCGGACCAGGGGTCGGGTGTCATCGTCAACACGAGTTCGTTCGCGTTCCTCGGCGACTACGGTGGCACGGGCTACCCGGCGGGCAAAGGGGCGGTCACCAGCCTCACGCTGGCCATCGCCGCCGAACTCAAGGAGTACGGCGTCCGCGCGAATGTGGTGTGCCCCGGCGCGAAGACCCGGCTGTCGACCGGCCCCGAGTACGAGGCACACATCGCCGAGTTGAACCGCCGGGGTCTGCTCGACGAGATCAGCACCCAGGGTGCTCTCGACGCGGCCCCACCGGAGTACGTGGCGCCGACCTACGGGTACCTCGTCAGCGATCTGGCCAAGGACATCACGGGCCAGATCTTCATCGCCGCAGGCGGATTCGTCGGCCGGTTCGATCGCCAGACCCCGTCGATCGTGGCGTACCGCGGGCACCACGACGAACCGCCGTGGACCATCGACGAGATCGCGGCGCAGCTCACGCGGTAGGCAGCCGGTGGTCGCGGAACTGCTCACGCAGCGCGAGCTTGAGCACCTTGCCCGTCGCGGTGTGGGGCAGCTCGTCGACGAAGACCACGTCATCGGGTAGCCACCACTTCGCGACCTCACCGGCGAGATACTCCAGGATGTCCTCGCGAGTGGCGCTGTGGCCCTTCCGCAGGACCACGATGAGCATCGGCCGCTCCTGCCACTTCGGGTGCGGCACCCCGATCACGGCGGCCTCGGCGATCGCCGGGTGCCCCATGGCGGCGTTCTCCAGGTCGATCGAGCTCACCCACTCCCCGCCCGACTTGATGACGTCCTTGGCGCGATCGACGAGCTGCAGGTAACCGTCGGGGTCGATGGTGGCGACGTCTCCGGTGGGGAAGAAACCCTCGTCATCGAGCTTGTCGCCGCCCTCGCCCTTGAAGTAGCCGCTGGCGATCCAGGGCCCACCTACCCAGACTTCACCGAAAGCCTTGCCGTCCCATGGCAGTCGGGACCCTTCGTCGTCGACGATCTTCAGCTCGACGCCGCAGATACCCCGGCCCTGCTTGAGCCGGATCTGCGCCTGCTCCGCGGCGGACAGGCCGTCGTGCTTGGGCAGCAGCCGGCCGATCACACACAGCGGACTGGTCTCGGTCATCCCCCAACCCTGCATCGCCTCGGCGCCGAAGTCTCGGTCGAAACGTTCGATCATCGACAGCGGCAGCGCGGCTCCCCCGGTGCCCGCGATTCGCAAACCCAGTTCATGCGGGTCGATCTCGGGGTGCTCGTCGAGGTAGGAGAACAGCATCATCCACACCGTGGGCACCCCCTGGCTCTGGTTGACGCGCTCCGTCCTCATCAGCGAATAGACGGATTCACCGTCCAGATGCGGACCGGGCATCACCAGCGTGGCGCCGACCATCGCCGCGGTGTAGGGCGTGCCCCACGCGTTGGCGTGGAACATCGGCACGACGAGCAGGATCCGTGACCCGCTGTGGATGTCGTTGTTGTCCCGCGCCGCCGCCATCAACGTGTGCAGCATCGTCGAACGGTGCGAGTACAGAACGCCTTTGGGGTTTCCGGTGGTGCCGGAGGTGTAGCACAGCGACGACGCACTCCGTTCGTCGAACTCGGGCCAGTCATAGTGGGTGGATTGCGCGCCGATCACGTCGTCCCAGCACAACAGTCGTCCGTCGGGGATGGCGGGGATGTCGGGCATGTGTTCGCGATCGGTCATCGCGACGTACGTCTGCACCGTGTCCAGTTGCGGTGCCAGCTGCTGCACCAGCTCGGCGAAGGTGACGTCGAAGAACAGGACCCGGTCCTCGGCGTGATTGACGATGTAGACGATCTGCTCGGGGAACAGTCGCGGGTTGACGGTGTGCATCACCGCACCCGAGCCCGAGACACCGAAGTACAGCGCGAGATGGCGGTCGCTGTTCCACGCCAGCGTGGCGACTCGGTCGCCCTGCTGCACACCGAGTTCGGCCAGCGCGTTGGCGACCTGCTTCGACTGCTCGCTCACGCCGCGCCAGGTGGTGCGGCGGACCGGACCTTCGGGAAGCCGGGACACGATCTCGACCTCGCCGTGAAACGCCGCGGCGTGCTCGATCAACGACGAGATCATCAGCTGCCTGTCCTGCATCAGTCCGAACATGACACCACGCTAGCCAGCGATGAGGGACGAAAGGCACTTTCGATCATGGCCGCAGCCACCTACCCTCGGAATCAGCGACGGATGCCAGGACTGGTTGCGTTCATTTCCGCCGTCAGATGGCCGTTGGTGCAACTGTGGTGTTAAGCAGCCAGCATCAGACTGGCCGCCGTCGCTCTCGTTGTCCGACCGTGCGCAGTCCCGGACAACCCCGCCGCGACGGTGGGTAGCGTGTGCGTCATGGCGACCGTCTTCACCAAGATCATCAACGGCGAGATCCCCGGCCGATTCGTCTACGAGGACGACGACATCGTCGCGTTCCTGACGATCGCGCCCATGACGCAGGGCCACACGCTGGTCGTGCCGCGCGCCGAACTGGACAACTGGCAGGACATCGAGCCCGCGGTGTTCGCCAGGGTCATGGAGGTCGCCCAGCTCATCGGGAAGGCGGTCTGCAAGGCCTTCGACACAGAGCGATCGGGTGTCATCATCGCCGGGCTGGAAGTGCCGCACCTCCATGTGCACGTGTTCCCCGCGCGCAACCTGTCCGACTTCGGTTTCGCCAACGTCGACCAGAACCCGTCGGCCGAGTCGCTCGACGAGGCTCAGGCCAAGATCAAGGACGCGCTGGCGCAGTTGCGCTGACCGGCAGTGCGGTCTGCTTCTCGCGCGGGCTCTCGTCGGCCGCCTCGGCGAAGCGCGGCAGGGAGACCCGGAATCGGCAGCCAGAGCCGGGGGCGGTGCTGACGCTCACCCGGCCGCCGTGCGCGTACACCAGCGAGTCGACGATCGAGAGGCCCAGGCCCGTGCCACCGCTGGCGCGCGTCCTCGAGGAGTCCGCGCGGTAGAACCGTTCGAACACCCGCTGGGCATCCTCTGGACTCATGCCGGGCCCCTCGTCGCAGACCTCGACAATCGTGTTGTCGTCATCGGTGCCGACCCTCACCGTGACGCCTGCGGTGTCGGGGGTGTGCTGCAGGGCGTTGGCCACCAGATTCGACAGCACCTGCCGCAGCCGGGGCTCGTCGCCGAGGACCTCGGGGGTTCCGGGGCCGTCGAAGACCTCCATCCGGATGCTGCGCTGTGGGGCGATGGACTGGGCGTCGTGCACCGTGTCACTGGACAGCGCCAGCAGGTCCACCCGGCGCTGCTCCAGCGGCCGCTGCGCGTCCAGCCGGGCGAGCAGCAGCAGGTCCTCGACCAGCAGTCCCATTCGGGCCGACTCACTTTCGATGCGGCTCATCAACATCTCCACATCGCGCGCGGCGCCCTGGCGGTACAGCTCGGCGAATCCGCGGATCGTCGTCAACGGGGTCCGCAGCTCATGGCTGGCATCGGTGATGAAGCGCCGCATCCGCTCCTCGGACGTGCGCGCCTGTTCCGCCGACGATTCCGACGACGCCATCGCGTGCTGGATCTGGGCGAGCATTCCGTTGAGCGCCAGCGACAGCCTGCCGACCTCGGTACGTGGGTCACGTTGTGGCACACGGCGGTCCAGTTGCCCCGCCGCGATGGCCGCCGCGGTCTGCTCGACCTCCGCGAGTGGGCGCAGGCTGCGGTGCACGACGGCATAGCCGGCGATCCCCAACACGAGCAGGACAGCGGCTCCGATGCCGACCTGTGTGTATACCAGCGACCGGACCGTCGACTTCACGTTGGACAGGTCGACCGCCACTGTCGTGAGTTCGCCGCGCAGCCCGCGCACTGTCATCGCCCGCCACTGCTCGTCGGGGTGATCGACCGAACCGACGGTCACGGGTACCGGCCCGACGTCGTTGTCCGCGGGCAACGCGGGCTCGTGGTGACGGTCGTTCACCGCCATCCACACATGACCGTCTGGATCGATGCCCCGGACATAGAAGTCCGACGGCGGCCGCGCCGGATTCGGATCGTCGACCGTCACCGTCGGAAGCCGGCGGGGCACCTGGGCCCAGCCGCGCGACGCGTCGAGCAATGTGTCGTCGACGCGGTTCATCAAGCTGTGCTGCAGGATCGTGGTCACCGCGATGCCGGACGCCAGCAGACCGCACGCCACCAACAACAGCGTGGCGGCCACCAGCCCGACACGGAGCGGGATACCGCGGGCTAACAGCCTCGTCTCACCAGCCACGACACCATTGTGGTCCTCAGCGGGGCTCGCGGAGGACATACCCGACACCCCTCAGGGTGTGCAGCAGCCTCTTGTCGCCGGTGTCGATCTTGCGGCGCAGGTAGGAGACGTAGGACTCGACGACGTTGACATCGCCACCGAAGTCGTAACGCCACACGTGGTCGAGGATCTTGGGCTTGGACAGCACGGTGCCCGCGTTGATGATGAAGTACCGCAGCAGCGTGAACTCCGTCGGCGACAGCGACACCGGCTCGCCGGCTTTCCACACCTCGTGGGTGTCCTCGTCGAGCTCGATGTCGGCGAATGTGAGACGCGACGGCCGCGGCTCCTGGACGCCTCCGCCGGACCTGCGCAGGACGACCCGCAGCCTGGCGACGACCTCTTCGAGACTGAACGGCTTGGTGACGTAGTCGTCGCCGCCGAGGGTCAGGCCCGCGATCTTGTCCTGCAGCGAGTCCCGTGCCGTCAGGAACAGCGCCGGCGCCTCGATGCCGTCGGCGCGCAGCCGACGCAGCAGTCCGAAGCCGTCCATACCGGGCATCATCACGTCAAGGATGATCGCGTCGGGCCGGACTTCGCGCGCCTTGTCCAGCGCGGCGGGGCCGTTCGTGGCGGTGTGGACTTCGAAGCCCTGGAACTTCAGACTCACCGAGAGCAGTTCGACGATGTTGGTCTCATCGTCGACCACTAGTACGCGAGCCTCGGGGACGTTGTCTGGTACCGGCATAGCCATGGGTTTTGATACTTCTCCGTCCAGTTGGAAATGTGCTGCACACTAGCTGTGCACTTCCTGTGAATCTGTGCTTGCGCTGTCCATAGACTGAGCGGATGAACCTCGGCAAATCCCTCACAGACCTGGCCTTCGCGCCGGCGCGGGCCGGGCTCGCGGTCGCCGACGCCGGTCTCGGCGTTGCCAGTGGCGCGTTGGCGGTGGCCCGCCGGAGCCTGGGTGAGTCCAGGGACGGGACGCAGACCCCGACGTCGTTCGCGTCAATGCTCGGGGTCCAGGATGCCGTCGATCGCGCGAACAGGCTCGCCAAGTTGATGGACGAGGACCAACCATTGGGGCGGGCTCTGGCCCCGGACGGTCCGATCGACCGGCTGCTGCAGCCTGGCGGGGTGGTGGATCGGCTGACCGCTCCCGGCGGCGTGCTGGACCGGTTGACGCAGGAGAACGGCGGGCTGATGCGCGCCATCGAACCGGGCGGGCTGGTCGATCAGCTGCTGTCCGAGGAGGGCCTGGTCGACCGGCTGCTCGCCGAGGACGGCGTCGCCGACCGACTCTTCGCCGAGGGTGGCGTGGTCGACACCCTCACCGCCCGCAACGGGCCGCTTGAGCAACTCGCCACGGTCGCGGACACCCTCAACCGCCTGGCACCCGGACTGGAAGCTCTGGAGCCGACGATCGAGGCACTCCGCGAAGCGGTGATCGTGCTCAGTCAGGTGGTGAACCCGCTGAGCAACATCGCCGACCGGATCCCGTTCCCCGGCCGACGCCCTCGGAGCCGTCCGATCAACCGGCCGGTGACCCCGCAGCGGGTTATCGACGTCGACGAGTAGGCGATAAGATCTGACGCGTCCGAACGGACACGCCTCCTTAGCTCAGTGGTAGAGCGTTCGCCTTGTAAGCGGAATGTCATCGGTTCAATCCCGATAGGAGGCTCCACTATCCGGCGATCGCCAGTTGTCGGAGGCCGACCGTACATTCGAGAGCGTGAGAGAGTGCCGCGGCTGCGGTGCACCACTTCTCAAGCGCAGCCAGAAGATCTACTGCAGTAACGCGTGCCAGGCCTCGGCTCGGCGCAACACCGGTACCCAGCGCTGGCTCGAATCCGGCGAAGCGCTCGTCGGCACCACCAGAGGTCATTACATCCGGCTGTATCTCGCCGCAGCTCAGTCCGGCTGCTGTGCCATCTGCGGCGGTGCCGCTGTGTGGCTGGGCCTGCCCCTCGCATTCGTCATCGACCACATCGACGGCAATCCCACCAACAATCACCGGGAGAACCTCCGGCTCCTTTGTCCCAACTGCGACTCGCAGCTGCCGACGTACAAGAGTCGCAACCGAGGCAAGGGGCGCCACTACCGCCGCCAGCGATACGCTGACGGTCAGTCCTACTGAGAGACCGGTCAGGTTGCTGTACACAGCACTCGTGGACGTTCGCAAGTCTTTGTAGACGAACGTCGTTCGGCATGAAAGGGCATGACCATGAAACGCCGAGTACCGAAGGTCGCCGACCTCGCGCCGCTGATGCAGTTCAAGAAGCCCCAACTCAACGCCAAGACCCGCCGCCTGGAGAAGGCGCTGACCATCGAGGACCTGCGCCGCATCGCCAAACGCCGCACCCCCAGGGCGGCGTTCGACTACACCGACGGTTCCGCGGAAGCCGAACTGTCGATCGCCCGGGCCCGACAGGCGTTCTCCGACATCGAATTTCAGCCCGCTATCCTGCGCGACGTCTCCACGGTCACCACCGGCTGGCAGGTGCTCGGCGCCCCGGTCGCGCAGCCGTTCGGCATCGCACCCACCGGGTTCACCCGCATGATGCAGACCGAGGGTGAGGTCGCCGGGGCCCGCGCCGCGGGCCGGGCGGGAATACCATTTTCGTTGTCCACCATGGGAACTGCCTCCATCGAGGACGTCGCCGAGGCCAACCCGCAGGGCCGGAACTGGTTCCAGCTCTACATGTGGAAAGACCGTGACCGCTCCATGGCGCTGGTGGAGCGCGCCGCCGCCGCCGGCTACGACACGCTGCTGGTCACCGTCGACGTGCCCGTCGCGGGTGCGCGCCTGCGGGACAAGCGCAACGGCATGTCGATTCCGCCGGCGCTGACCCTGGGCACCGTCATCGACGCTCTGCCCCGCCCCCAGTGGTGGATCGACTTCCTGACCACCGAACCGCTGGCTTTCGCCTCACTGGACCGATGGTCGGGCACGGTGGCCGAGCTCATCGACACGATGTTCGACCCGACCGTCACCTTCGACGACCTGGCGTGGATCACCGCCCAGTGGCCGGGCAAGGTCGTGGCCAAGGGCATCCAGACGGTTGCCGATGCCCGAAAGGTCGTCGACATCGGGGTGGACGGCATTGTGCTGTCCAACCACGGCGGCCGCCAGCTCGACCGCGCACCGGTGCCTTTCCACCTGCTTCCCAACGTCGTCGCCGCCGTCGGCAACGAGACCGAGGTCATCCTCGACACCGGCATCATGAGCGGTGCCGACATCGTCGCCGCCGTCGCTCTCGGCGCCCGGTTCACCCTCGTCGGCCGCGCCTACCTGTACGGCCTGATGGCCGGCGGTGAAGCGGGGGTCGACCGCGCCATCGCGATCCTGTCCGAACAGGTGGCCCGCACCATGCGGCTGCTCGGCGTGACCTGCCTTGAGGAGCTCACGCCGGCCCATGTCACCCAGCTCATCCGGCTCGCCCCGCGACAGCAGCTGGTAAACCTTGAGGTGAGGTAGCCCGACGTACACCGTCGACAGCGCCCGGAATCTGAGATAACGCCCACGACAATCCCCGCCCAGTTTCAACATGGGCCGACCGAGGCAATACTTCACTCCGAACGGTTCGGCACGAATCAACCATGCGAAGGCGGAATTTTGTCTCAAGCGGCGGAGTCGGATGCTGAGGACTCGGGCAACGAGGCCCCCGAGATCACCTTCGACGAACATCTGCACCCCGCACGACCCCGGTCTTTGCGCTACCGGCCCCGTGTGCGGACCCCCTTCACCCGGCGCTCTCTGGCGCGCGACGGCTCACCCACCGCGGAGAATCCGGCTTACGTGTCCTGGCTGATCAGCCAGTCGATGCTCGCCGATGCCAACGAGATCAGCCAGCAGTTCTCCGGCCAGGGCTCGATGTGGCAGAACCCCTATGCGGAGCCGAGCGCGCGCGGCGCGGTCGAGACGGCCTCGGTGTGGTTCACCGCGTACCCGCTGTCGCTGATCACCAGGCCGAACGAGTCGTTCCTCAAGGCCATGGCCGATGCGGACATGTGGAAGGCATTTTCCGAGATCGGGATCGAAGCCGTCCACACCGGACCGGTGAAGCGCGCGGGTGGTATCTCCGGCTGGGAGCTGACCCCCAGCGTGGACGGGCACTTCGACCGGATCAGCACCGAGATCGATCCCGCGTTCGGCACCGAGGAGGACTTCCGCACGATGTGCGGTACCGCCAACTGGTACGGCGGCACCATCATCGACGACATCGTTCCCGGTCACACCGGTAAAGGAGCCGACTTCCGGTTGGCCGAGATGAAATACGCGGACTATCCCGGCATCTATCACATGGTCGATGTGGACCCCCGCGACTGGGAGTATCTGCCCGACGTGCCCGCGGGTGCGGACTCAGTCAACATCGACGCCGCCACCGAGGAGTGGCTGGACAAGGCGGGCTACATCATCGGCCCGCTGCAGCGCGTCATCTTCTACGCCGAAGGCGTCAAGGAGACGAACTGGAGTGTCACCCGCCCCGTGGTCGGCATCGACGGGGTGGAACGGCGCTGGGTGTATCTGCACTACTTCAAGGACGGACAACCGTCGATCAACTGGCTGGATCCTTCTTTCGCGGGCATGCGACTGGTCATCGGCGATGCGCTGCATTCCCTGACCGATCTCGGTACCGGCGGCCTGCGCCTGGACGCCAACGGGTTCCTCGGTGCCGAGAAGACCGCCGCCGAGGACAGCACCGCATGGTCTGAGGGCCATCCGCTCTCCGAGGCAGCCAACCACCTGATCTCGAGCATGGTGCGCAAGGTCGGGGGGTTCACCTTCCAGGAGCTCAACCTCACGATCGACGACATCCGGGCCATCGGCGAATCCGGCGCCGACCTGTCCTACGACTTCATCAACCGCCCCGCCTACCATCACGCGCTGGCCACGGCCGACACCGAGTTCCTGCGCCTGACGCTGCGCACCACGCTCGAGCTCGGCGTCGACCCAGCCTCACTGGTGCACGCGCTGCAGAACCACGACGAGCTGACCTATGAACTGGTGCACTGGTCTACCGGTCACCGCGACGACGTCTACACCTACAAGGGCGAAGAGATCACCGGCGAGGCGCTCGGCGACACCATCCGCCGCGACCTCAGTGACCAACTCACCGGCGAAAACGCGCCGTATAATTTGGTTTTCACGACAAACGGGATCGCCTGCACCACCGCGACGGTCATCGCCGCGACCCTGGGGATCTCGTCGTTGGACAGCATCGACGACCCCGAGCAGATCGACAGGATCAGGCGCGCACACCTGCTGATGGTCATGTTCAACGCACTGCAACCAGGGGTTTTCGCGCTGTCCGGCTGGGACGTGTGCGGTATGCTCACCCTCCCACCCTCCGACGTCAGCGAGTTGCTCCGCGGCGGCGACACCCGCTGGATTCACCGAGCTGCACACGATCTGATGGGCGTCAACCCCACCGCCACCCGGTCTCCGGCCGGAATGCCAAGGGGCAGAAGCCTGTACGGTTCCATCCCCGATCAGCTCGCGGAGGACGACAGCTTCCTGCGCCAGCTGCAGGCGATCTTGAAGGTCCGCTCGCACTACGGGATCGCCACCAGCCGCCAGATCGACATTCCCGAGGTGTCCCACCGCGGCATGCTGGTGCTCGTCCACCAGCTCGACGACCCCGGCCGGTACCAGCTCACCGTGCTGAACTTCGCCAACGAGGACGTCGCGGGTACGGTGCGGTCGCTGAAGCTGCCGTCGGGCAGCGAGGTGTCCGACATGTTCTCGGGCAGGCACCTGGCGACGGTGGACGATCTGCACAGCTTCGGCGTCGAACTTGCCGCACACCAGGGTCTCTCGCTGCTGGTCGAGGCTCCGCCGGAACATCCCGAGGTGGACTGACCGGGCGCGGCAGGCCGCCGGACCACCGCTCCTCATCTACTATGTAGCTACGTAGATTGCGTCGACCGTCGACGCCGTGACGTCAATGCTGGGAGGAAGCCGTGCCGACGCCCCGCCGCAGCCGGTTCGCTGTCCTGCTCACCGTCGCCGCGATCAGCCTTCTTGTGATCTCCCAGAGCGGCTCGCCCGTCACCATCGATCGGCAACGCGCGGCAACGCAGGATTTCACGGCCGAGCCCGTCACGGAACAGCCTGCGCCCCTGGCCATCACGATCCACACCGGCGGTGGCGAAGACGGTGTGCGCCCCGTCGACTCGGTCCGCGTCACTGCCGACTCGGGCACGTTGACCGCCGTCGAGATGACCAATGAGCAGGGCAGGCGGGTCAAGGGCGCGATGGGACCGGACGGCCGCGACTGGCGGCCCGCCGAACCGCTCGGCTACGGACGCACCTACACACTGAAAGCCACCGGCCGCGGCACGGATTCGGCCGTCAGGACCGAGGTGTCCCGCTTCTCGACCGTCACGCCGAGCAGTCAGACCGCCGTCACCCTGTCGGGCACCTCCGGGGTCGAACTCGCCGATGGCGCAACATACGGCGTCGGCATGGTGGTCGTCGCCCGGTTCGACGACGACATCCCGGATCGCGCGGCGGCAGAGCGGGCGCTGCGGGTCACCACGTCGCCTCAGGTCGAGGGCTCCTGGCACTGGGTCAACGACCGCAGAGCCCACTGGCGTCCCCGCGAGTACTACCCGCCCGGCACACAGGTCACCGTCGACGCCGGGATATACGGCGCCGATCTGGGCGACGGCGTGTACGGGCGGGACGACTCCATGGTCCGCTTCCGGATCGGCGACTCCCGCGTGTCGATCGCCGACGATGTCACCAAGCAGGTCAGCGTGTTCCACAACGGCCGGCTGATCCGGACCATGCCGACATCCATGGGCCGCGGCGGCACCGAAACGGTGGGCGGTAAGACCATCGCGTTCTGGACGCAGGCCGGCACCTACACCGTGATGGACAAGGCCAATCCGGTCCTGATGGACTCCTCGACCTACGGGCTTCCTGTGGAGTCGGCCTCGGGCTACCGCATCAGCGTCCCGCACGCGGTCCGGATCAGTCCCGACGGCATCTACCTGCACGAGCGGGAAGCCACCGTGTGGGCTCAGGGCAACACCAATGTCTCCGCCGGATGCCTGAACCTCAGTGCCGAAAATGCGGAATGGTTCTATGAATTCGCCCAACCAGGTGATGTGGTCGAGATCCGCAACACCGGTGGTGAGCCCCTCAAACAGGAGCAGAACGGCGACTGGTCGCTGTCCTGGGAACAGTGGAGTCAGGGCAGCGCGCTGCGCAGTTAGTTAAGGTCGAACAATGCAGCAGCGAGGATTCGGAGACCTGGAAGCCGCGGTCATGGACCGTGTGTGGGCCAGCGATCACGAGATCACGGTGCGCGCAGTGTTCGACGAGATGAGTACCGAGCGTGAGATCGCCTACACCACCGTCATGTCCACGATGGACAACCTTCATCGCAAGGGCTGGCTGGAGCGGCGACGGCTCGGCAAGGCCTACAGCTACTGGGCGACGATGACGCGTGAGGAGCGGTCCGCGGCGCTGATGCGCGACGCCTTCCACTCCGGTGGCGACACCGATCTGGTGCTGAACTTCTTCCTGCAACAGATCAACGAAGACGAGTCCGCCCGCCTGCGCGCCGCGTTGCGCAAGGTCACCCGCCGCTCTTCCACGTCATGACTGCCGCGCTCTGCCTGCTCGGCTACTCGGCAGCCCTGGTCTGGTTCGCGCCGGCAGCGCTGAGGCACGTGACACGACGGGGACTGAGTCCCCGTCTGGCGGTGACCGTCTGGCTGGCGACGATCGCGGTCGCCGTCGGCGGTTGGACCGTCGGCTTCGCCGGGATTCTGCGCGACGTGCTGAGCCATCATCCGGTGCACCCGGTGCTGGGATTGTGCACCGATGCGGTTCTGGCGCTGCACCACCTGGGCTGGGGCGGCGACGTTGCCCTCGCCGCCATCGGACTCTGTTGCGGTGCAGTGTCGTTCATCATGGTCCGGCGAATCGTCAATGCGCTGCAACGACTGTGGCGTCGCAGCGTCGAACACGCACACGCGGCGTACATCCTCGGCTCCCCCACCCACCGACCGGACGTCGTGATGGTGCGGACGAACCACGCCGCCGCGTACTGCGTGGCCGGACGACCGGACGCCATCGTGGTGACCAGCGGCGCGGTGCAGGCCCTGTCCGAGCCCGAGCTGGCCGCAGTGCTCGACCACGAACGCGCCCACCTGGCGGGACGGCATCCCCAGCTGATGATGCTGCTGCGCGCATTCGCCGCGTCGTTACCCGCGCTGCCGCTGTTCCCCGCGGCGGTCGCCGCGGTGGGCCGCCTGGTCGAGATGTGCGCCGACGACTCCGCAGCGCGCCGTCACGGTCGCGGACCACTGCTGGGCGGACTGGTGGCACTGGCCGATCCGGCGCACACCGGCGGACCGGCGCTGGCCGCTGCCGACACGGCCGTCGTGGCCCGCGCCGAACGCCTTGCCGCGCCTCCCCGGCGGGGCCCGCTGGTGCGTGAGCAAGTGCTGCTGTCTGCGATCTTGGCGGCGCTGGTCCTCTCACCCGTCGGGCTCGCGCTGATCTGCCACGCCTGACCTGACATGACCACGGTCCTCACCCTCGGCGGACTCAACTACGGCACCAACGACCACGTCGGAGCTGCGCTGCACGGCTACGCACGCAAGTCCAACCGGGTGATCGTGAAGTATCCCCAGGCCGCGTCGGCCTCGTCGATCCCTGCCGGCGTCGAGGCGCTCGCGCTCGCGCTGCGGTCGGCACTCGCAGGCACCACCGGACCCATCGACGTCGTCGCGCACAGCCAGGGCGCCGAGGTCGTCTCCGAGTGGCTCAGCCGGTACGCGGCCCGACCTGACGCCCCGCCGGCCGAGCGGGTGCGGTTCATCCTGCTGGGCAATCCGCGGCGGCGATACGGCGGCGCGGGTAAGCGCGGGTTCGACGGCAGACCGCTGCCCCGGACACCGGACGACACCCAGTACACGGTGCTCGACGTGGCGCGATCTCACGACGGCTGGTGCAACAACGACGCCTGGCCGGAGAAACTCACCCTGGCATGGAAAGCCGTACTCCTGGCAGGCAGGATGGCCGACCATCTCGACTACAGCCGGGTGGACATCGCGTCCGCCCGGGTGCGGGCCCAGGTCGGCAACACCACCTATTACGTCGCGCGATGACGCTCGACCGGCGGCCGGCGACGATGACCGGTCGCGGGTTCGGTGACGCATTGCCGACGCGGTGGGCACCCACGAAAGGCACTGCAAAGCCGGGACCAGCAGCACCAGATTCATTTGCTGCAGAACCCCGACAAGCTGACCAGGTCAGGGAAAGGTGCATGGTCACAGTAACGAAACGAAAGCCGCAGCGATTTAACCTTTTGCTCGCTGAGGCCTCGCCGATGCGATTGAATGTTCGGTGACGCGGGGGCGTTCACGCTTTGATCGAAGGGATTTCATGGGTGCCGCAGCGTATGTCGGCCGGGTCGGCGGTCTAGCCGTCACACTGGGCGTCGGATCAGCCGTTCTTCTCGGCCAGGGCACGGCATGGGCCGATGACACCGGGTCAGCCGCCTCGAAGTCGTCGGTCTCCGCCGCGTCCAGCACGGACAGCGACGCGAAGGACACATCGGACGCTGCCGAGAAGCCGGCCAAGACGTCGTCCGGAACGGCCGCCGACGACACGGACGACCCCGAGCAGGACGCGGACGCTGACGCTGAGGCGGAACCTGACGACGCCGCGGAATCAGAGAACGCCGAGGCGGACGCCGACGAGGACGCCGACGAGGATGTCGAGTCCGGCCAGGGCGCCGCTTCGGGCGAAGACGCCGACCCCGACGAGGATGTCGAGGCCGAGCCCGAGCCCGAGCCCGAGGCCGAGGCCGAGGATCCGGACGGAGCCAGCCCGGTAAAGACCCCGTCTTCCACCAAGTCCGGCGACAAGGCGGTCGAGACCGCGAGCGCGACGAAGACCCCCGACGAGTCCACCGCCGCGGTCAAGACCAGGAAGTCGGACGACCCTGCCGCGCCGCCGCGGAAGTCCCAGACCGTCACGGTGCCCACGACCACGACCACCGCCACGACCACGTCGGCGAAGACCGACTCGGCGACCGTGTCTCCGACGGTCGCCGCACTGCTGACCACCGAGCAGGACCAGGCCGCGGCGGCGAAGAAGCCGAACCTGATCACGGCGGTCGTCAACGTCGTCAACAGCATGATGGACTGGGCGCGCCAGAAGGCCGACGCCCAGCCCGGTGATGCTCCACAGCCTCCGTTCCTGTGGGCGCTGCTCGCCTTCGCGCGGCGCGAACTCGACACCCTCTTCGCGGCACGCAGCACCACCACGGCACCCCGCTCGGCCGCCGTCACCCCGACGAGCCTGGCGCTGACAGACGGGGCGACCACCGCCGCCGTGGTGCCCTCGTACTCGCCGTGGCTGAACCCGCAGGTCAGTCCGTCGACGAACTTCGTCAGCTGGGTCACCGGCAGCACCGTCTACAGCGACAAGCTCCTCGCCAACACGCTCGGGCGCTACCAGGTGTACGGCACCGACGTCGGCGTCATCTGGGACAACGGCATGGTCGACGACCCGACCACGCCGTACAACGAGCACCAGGTGCTGATCGCCGTCGGTGACACTTTCGGCGGGCCCAACATGACCGGCAGGCACATTTACAACACCCTGTTCCGCAGCTCGGACCGAGATCTGTCCGACGGCATGACCATCCCCAACGGGGAGTGGTACACCGGCAACATGTTCGGTGGCGCCCCGCTGTCGGGTGCGACGCAGGCCCGCCCGATCATCAACCGGCCGTCGTGGCTTCCGAACTCGGTGACGCTCATCCCGACGGCCGGCGTATCGGTGCCCACCGAGGTCACCGACGAGACGCCGTTCGGCACCATCCAGTACGTGAACTTCATGTCGGTGTCCAAATGGGGCTCGTCGGGCCGCTGGACCACCAACTACTCGGCCACGGCGTACTCCTACGACAACGGCGAGAACTTCACCGTGGCACCCGAAAGTGTGCGCTACAACTCGTTTTTGAGCGGCAACCGCAATTTCCAGCAGTCGGCGTACGTCAAGGGCGACGACGGGTACGTCTACGTCTACGGCACGCCCAACGGTCGCCAGGGCGCCGCATACCTCGCGCGCGTGAAGTCCGACGACGTCCTCAACGTCTCGCAATACGAGTACTACAAAAAGGCGTCGTCGGGCTGGTTCGGGAGCACACCCGCCCGGTGGGTCAAGGGCAGTCCGTCGTCGGCGTCGGCGATCATCGGCAAATCCGGCGGGTTCTTCGGCTTCACCAAACCCGGTTACACCGTCAGTGAGATGTCGGTGCAGTACAACTCGTACCTGAAGAAGTACATCGTGCTCTACGGCGACCAGTCCAACAACATCGTCATGCGCACGTCCGACACCCCCGAGGGCACCTGGTCCGACGCGACGGTCCTGATGACCCAGCAGAGCGGGGGCATCTACGCGCCGATGCTGCATCCGTGGTCGCCGTCGACCGAGGGCAGCGGTTCAGACCTCTACTGGAACCTGTCGCTGTGGTCGGACTACAACATCATGTTGATGCGCACCGACCTCAGCAAGCTCTGATCGGCGAAAGCCTCAGTCCCCGAACGAGATCGTGGTCTCCGAGCATCCTGTGACGGAACGGCCCGGCGGAAACGCCGCCGGATCGGCGCCGGCGATCACCGCCTGCCGGTAGAAGGCCCGGGTTTGGTCGGCCGAGCATTCGAAGTTGGCGTTGAGGACGGCGAACGTGGCCGGGTCGGCTCCGTGGATGGGCTTGCCCATCCAGTAGACGCGCGCGTCATCGAGGGCGTACGGCCCTTCCAACGGTCGGAAGGTGGCCACGTCGGCTCCCTCGATCTGCCCGTCGAAATAGAACACGCCCGTGTCGTCCGTGGCGTAGGCACCCTGCGCGAGCTGGAACGTCGCAGGCGAGGCACCCACGATGGCCTTGCCGTTGACGAAGACGGTGCCACTGTCCTTGGCGAACAGATAGTGGTCGCTGTCGGAGATGATCACGAAGTTCTGCGGGTCGCCGGACAACACGGTGCCATCGGTCCAGTAGACGCTGGTGCTGTCCCTGGCCAGGCCACCGGCCAGGAACCCGAAGTTGTCGGGATCGCTGCTGATCGGCTGATCGTGCTGATAGACCCGGCTGTGATCTTTCGAGAACCCCGGCCGGTCCAGCAGCCGGAACGTCGCGGCGTCGGCACCCGGCAACAGCTGACCGTTGATGAACACGTGTTGCCGATCGCGGGCATAGGTGCGGTCCAGCGCCTCGAACGTCGCAGCGTCCGCGCCGTCGATCGCAAACGCCTTGCCCGGGAAAGGATTCAGATAGTAAGCGGTGTTGCCCCGCACGTGATAGCCGGCGTCGTCGAACAGCGAGTCCGGTTCCTCGCTGCGGCTGCAACCTGCCACCAGCGCCAGCAGCACAGCGCCTGCCACGGCGATGAATCTGCGCATTCGCCTATCGAAGCACCTAAACGACCGGCACATCGACGATCGGGCGCTCCACTGCGGCGCCCGGACCATCGAAATGCCACCACTCGCCGTCGTACACGGTGAAACCGCCCGCACTCATCGCATCGCGCAGGCGGGCACGGTTGGCCTGCGCGGCAGCGCTGACGCCATCGGTGGCGTAGGCGAGGCTGCGCGGCGTGAAATCGTCGAAACCGGTGCCCATGTCCACCAGGCCGTCCGCGCCGGCCAGCGTCACGTCCACCGACCGGCCGGCCACGTGACTGCGCGCGTACTCCCCCGGGCGCGCCACCCAGGCCGGATTGGGTACCTCTTCGAACATCCTCACCTGGACGCCATGGGGCCGGTAGCAGTCCCAGAAGACCAGGCGCTCGCCGCCGGGACGCAGCAGGTCCGCCGCCGTCGCCAGCCCCGGTGCCAGCGACTCGTGCACCAGGCAGCGGGCGCCCGCGGGATACAGCGCGATGCCGACGAAGTTGTCGGTCGTCGCGTAGCGCAGGTCGATCACCGCGTCGGGAACCACGGTGCGCACGTCGACGAATCCGGCCGCGCGGGCCTCCTCGGAGACCGGCGGGACCGGCGATGCGGCGCCGGTCGCGGGGTGCCCGATCGCAGCCACCGCCGCCAGGGCTCCAATGATCAAGCAGCGCAGGGCGAGAACGCTCATCTGTGCACTCTAGAGGGCGTCGGCGCGGCGGCATGGGATACCGCGGGCATAAACTGCGCTGGTGCGCGACGTCCTCGACGAATTGCTGGCGGTGTGGCAGGCCGGTGGCACCGCAGGGCTGTCCACGGTGGTGCGCACGATGAAGTCCGCGCCGCGCCCACCGGGCGCCGCGATGGTGGTGTCCCCTGACGGCAGCGTGGCCGGTTCGGTGTCGGGCGGTTGCGTGGAGGCCGCCGTGTACGAGGTCGCCAACGACGTGGTCGCCGCCGGACAACCCGAACTGCAGCGCTACGGCGTCAGCGACGATGACGCCTTCGCGGTGGGCCTGACGTGCGGCGGCATCATCGACATCTTCACCGAGGCGGTGTCGCGCAACACCTTTCCGCAGTTGGAGCGTGTCGCCGATGACATCGCCGCGCACCGCGCGGTCGCGGTGGCGACCGTCATCGCCCATCCCGACGACCGGCGCGTGGGGCGGCGGCTGATCGTCGGCACCGATTCGCGACACGGGTCGCTCGGGTCGCCGCGGGCTGACGACGCGGTGGGCGACGACGCGCGTGGTCTGCTGCTGGCGGGCCGGTCGGCGGTGCTGACGTACGGCCCCGACGGTCAGCGGCAGGAGGCCGGGATGGAGGTGTTCGTCTCCAGCTACGCACCGCGCCCTCGGATGCTGGTGTTCGGCGCCATCGACTTCGCCGCCGCGCTTGCCCAGCAGGCGGTGTTCCTGGGCTACCGGGTGACCGTCTGCGACGCCCGCCCGGTGTTCGCGACCCCGGCCCGCTTCCCCGCCGCCGAAGAGGTGGTCGTCGAGTGGCCGGACCGATACCTGGCCGCCCAGGCCGAACAGGGCTCGATCGACGAACGCACCGCGATCTGTGTCCTCACCCACGACCCGAAGTTCGACGTGCCCGTGCTCGACGTGGCGCTGCGCCTGCCCAGTGGGCGGCGGGCCGGCTACATCGGGGTGATGGGGTCACGCCGAACCCACGACGACCGCATGCAGCGACTGCGCGACATCGGCCTGACCGACGCCGAGCTGGAGCGGCTATCGAGCCCCATCGGCCTCGATCTCGGCGCCCGCACGCCCGAGGAGACCGCCGTCTCGATCGCGGCGGAGATCATCGCCCGACGCTGGGGCGGAGGCGGTCGGCCGCTCACCGAAACCGACGGCCGCATTCACCACGAGTAGTCACCCTCCCTACCCGGGGCGAGGCGACAAGGCCGCGGGCGGTGAGACAGCAATGGTGGAAATGTCGCTCTCCGATGCGATAACGTCACTCTCTACAGCCCTAGGAGTGTGATCTCGTGACCGACAGCGCCGTCGAATCCGTCTCAACGCGATACGCGGGTCGACGGGTGCCGCGCGTCGAGGACGCCCGACTTCTCACTGGTCACGGGTCTTTCGTCGACGACATCACCCGGCCCGGCATGCTGCACGCGTGCTTCGTGCGCAGCCCGTTCGCCCACGCCACGATCAACGGGATCGACGCGTCGGCAGCGCTGGCACTGCCGGGCGTCCACGCGGTGTTCACGGCCGCCGACCTCAACCCCGAGGTCAGGGAGGCCTGGCACGCCGTCGCGGGGAAGGACATCCCCGATACGCCCCGCCCGCCGCTGGCCGAGGGCGAGGTCAAGTTCGTCGGCGATCCCGTCGCCCTCGTCATCGCCGACAACCGGTACGTGGCCGAAGACGCCGTCGACCTCGTCGAGGTGGACTACCAGCCGTTGCCCGCGGTCGCCGATTTCCGGCGGGCCGTCGGCGGTGACGGCGCAGGTGCGCCCGTCGTGCACGGCGAGTATCCGGACAACGTCGCGGGCGGAATGGGTGGCATGCCACCCGACGAGGAGCTGTTCGCCACCGCGCCCCATGTCGTCGAGGAACACATCTACCAGCAGATGTACGTCCCGGTGCCGATGGAGACCCGGGGGCTGGTGGTCGAGTGGACCTCGACCACCGAGGAACTCACCGTATGGGCGTCCACCCAGACCCCGCACGAGCTGCGGGCATTCGCCGCCCGGCTGCTCGGCATCCCCGCCCAGGGGGTGCGGGTCATCATGCGCGACACCGGCGGGGCGTTCGGCCAGAAGGTCGTGCCGATGCGCGAGGACATGTGCATTCTGCTGGCCGCACGCAAGGTGCCGTCCGCGTTGAAGTGGATCGAGGACCGACGTGAGAACCTGATGTCGGCCGGGCAATCCCGGCATGTCGACGGCACCGTGCGCATGGCGTTCGACTCCGACGGAAAGATCCTGGCCGCCGACATCGACTTCATCCAGGACGTGGGCGCCTATCCGACGCCCTACCCGGTGCTCACCACCGCGGCCATCGGCATGTTCTTCCCCGGCCCCTACCGCGTCCCGAAGGCCAGCTTCAACTACAAGACGGTGTTCTCCAACACCCCCGGCCTGCACGCCTACCGCGGCCCGTGGCAGTACGAAACCCTCACCCGCGAAATGCTTCTCGACTGCGCGGCCCGCAAGATCGGGATGGATCCTGTCGAGCTGCGCCGCATCAACATCCTGCGCGGCGACGAGATGCCGTATTTCAATCCCAACGGCATGCCGTACGACAACTGCGCGCCTGCGGATACCTTCGAGCAGGCCGTGAAGATTCTCGATCACGAAGGCTTCCGCAAGGAGCAGGCCGACGCACTCGCCGAAGGCCGCTACCTCGGGCTGGGCTTCTCGGCCTACATCGAACCCACCGGCGCAGCCACCGGCCACCTCGCCACCGAGGGTGCCACCGTCCGGATGGAGTCCACCGGCAAGATCAACGTCTACGTCAACGGCGGCTCGGCGGGCAACAGCATCGAGACCACCGTCGTGCAGCTCACCGCCGATGCGTTGGGCGCCGATATCGACGATGTATCCGCCACCCAGGGCGACACCGCCGTCACCCCGTACGGCGCGGGCACCCAGGGCAGCCGCAGCGGGCCGATGACGGCAGGCGCGGTCAACGAGGCCGGCACGATCCTGCGTGGGCAGATCGTCGCGATCGCCGCCCAGATCCTCGGCGTCGACGACTCCGACATCGAACTCGCGGACTCGAAGGCGAGCAGCCGCAGCGACCCCGGCACGTGTGTCAGCTTCGCCGACATCGCGTTCCGGTCCTACTACGAGCCCGGCCAGCTCGGCGGCATCTCTCCGACGCTCGAGGCGACGGCACGCTTCAACTCGCAGGCGATGATCCACTGGGCCAACGCAACTCACGTGTGCACGTGCGAGGTGGACATCGAGACCGGCCGGGTGACCCTGACGCGCTACATCGTCAGCGAAGACGTCGGCCCGATGATCAACCCGAATGTGGTCGAAGGTCAGGTCGCGGGCGGCACGGTCCAGGGCATCGGCGGCGCGCTGCTGGAAAAGCTCGCCTACGACGACGCGGGCAACCCCGTGGCGTCGACGTTCGTGGACTACCTCCTGCCCACTGCCACCGAAGTACCGCCCATCGAGTTCGGCCACGTCGAGATTCCCGGTCCCGGTGTCGGCGGTTACAAAGGCGCAGGCGAAGGTGGCGCGATCGGGTCACCCCCCGCGGTCATCAACGCGATCAACGATGCGCTTGCCCCGCTCGGGGTGACGGTGACGCAGTTGCCCGCCTCCCCGGCCACGATCGTCGACCTCATCGAGAAGGCTTCCAGAAAGGACCACTGAACGTGGAGCTGCACAACGAATTCCGGGTAGCAGTGCCTCCCGCGAAGGTCTGGGAGGTGTTCACCGACGGCGAACGCGTCGCGCCGTGTCTTCCCGGCGCCACGCTGCTGTCTGTCGACGGTGACACGTTCCACGGAGCGGTCAAGGTGAAGGTCGGCCCCATCACCGTGTCGTACAAGGGCGTGGCGACCTACCAGGACACGGACGCGGCGGCGCAGCGGATCGTGCTACGGGCCGAAGGCAAGGAGACCCGTGGCAACGGCACGGCCGCGGCGACCGTCACCGCGCATCTCAAAGACGAGGGGTCCGAATCGGATCCGGCGACCCACGTGGTCATCAGCACCGACCTCGCGATCTCGGGCAAGGCGGCGCAGTTCGGGCGCGGTGTCCTCGCCGACGTCTCGGGCAACCTGATCGCCCAGTTCGCCAAGACGCTGGAAGCCGAGCTGCTCGGCGGATCGGCGACACCGGCCACCACCGCGCCGACAGCAGAAACCGCTGCGGTGGCACCGCAGCCGGGCGGCGACTCCGTCGACCTGCTGAAGGTCGTCGCGGTACCGATCGCCAAACGGTATGCGCCGCTGCTGGTTGCGGCCGCAGCCGCCGGGGCGCTGGGCTTCCTGGCCGGCCGCCGCACGCGCAAGGGCCCCGCCGCCGTCTTGGCCGACGACCTTCAGGCTGCGCTCGCCCGGCTGCTGGCGTGAGGGCGGAATCGTGAAAGCTGCCCCCTTCGCCTACCACCGGCCGGCCTCCGTCGCCGACGCCGTGGGCCTGCTCGGCGAGTACGGCGACGAGGCGAAGATCCTCGCCGGCGGCCAGAGTCTGGTGCCGATGCTCGCCATGCGCCTGACCCACTTCGAGAACCTGATCGACATCTCCCGGATCGAGGAGCTGCGCAACATCGAGTTGCGCGACGGGGCGGTGCGCATCGGGGCAGGTACTCCGCATGCGCTGGTAGGCATGGATGACGAAGTGGCGGAATCGGTTCCACTGCTCACACTGTCCACACCGCACATCGGGCACTTCCAGATCCGCACGCGTGGAACCCTCGGCGGCGCCATCGCCCATGCGGATCCCGCCGCCGAGTACGCCGCGGTCGCCCTGGCGTTGGACGCCGAGATCGAGGCGACGTCCGCGCGCGGCAGCAGGCGCATCCCGGCCTCGGAGTTCTTCACCGGTCTCTGGGAGACCTCGCTGGCTCCCGACGAGATGCTCACCGCGGTGACGTTTCCGGCGTGGTCGGGGCGTACCGGCTTCTCCGTCCAGGAATTCGCGCGCAGGCACGGCGATTTCGCCATCGCCGGCGCGACGGTCGCGGTGCAGCTCGGTGGTGACGACGTCGTGACCCGCTGCGGCATCGGGCTGCTGGGCATGGGCTCGACACCGGAACGCGGTACCGCCGCGGAGCAGGCCGTCGTGGGGCGTGCCGTCTCCGACATCAGCGCCGACGAGGTGGGCCGGTTGGCGGTCGCAGAGCTCGCCGACGTTCCCGCCGACCTGCAGGGAACCGCGTCCTACCGCACGAAAGTGTGCGCGACGATGGTCGCGCGCGCATGGTCGCAGGCAACCACGGAGGCTCTTCATGACTGACATTCCCGTCGAAGTCTCGGTCAACGGGCGCCGGTACACGGCCGCAGTGGAACCGCGGCTGACGCTGGCCGACTACCTGCGGGAGCGCTGCGGGCTCACCGGCACCCACCTCGGCTGTGAGCACGGCGCCTGCGGAGCCTGCACGGTACTGCTCGACGGCCAGGCGGTGCGGTCATGTCTGGTGTTCGCCGTGCAGGTCGACGGCCAGGAGGTCACCACCGTCGAGGGCATCGCCGACGACAACGGCGAGCTCTCGCCCGTGCAGGCCGCGATGCGTGACTGCCATGGACTGCAATGTGGCTTCTGCACACCGGGATTCGTCACCAGCATCACCGCACTGCTGCGAGACAATCCGACCCCGTCCGACGACGAGATCCGCGAGGGCCTGTCCGGCAACTTCTGCCGGTGCACCGGGTATCAGGGCATCATCAACGCCGTGAAGCAGGCCGCCGCGAACATGGCCTGACCGCCTTGCGCCGTTGTGCGGCAAGCTGAAGCCATGAGAATCGGATTCATCGGGCTGGGCAACATGGGATCGGCGATGGCGGCGAACCTGGTGACCGCGGGCCACGAGGTGACGGCCTACAACAGATCACCCGGCAGGGTCGCCGAGCTCGCCGAACGGGGTGCGGCACCGGCATCGACGGTCGCCGCGGCGTGTGGCGGGGACGTCGTTATCACGATGCTGGCCGACGACGCGGCGGTCGAGGGGGTGACGTTCGGTACAGACGGGGAACCCGGCATCGTGGATTCGTTACCGTCCGGGGCCATCCACGTCTCGTCGAGCACCATCAGCGTGGATCTCGCGGAGCGCATCGGGGCCGCCCACGCGAAGGCCGGCCAGCGCTTCGTATCAGCGCCGGTGTTCGGCCGACCGGAGGCGGCCGCCGCGGCCGCGCTGTTCGTGGTAGCCGCCGGCGCCGAGGACGCGGTACGTGACCTCGCACCGGTCTTCGACGCAGTCGGCCAGCGCACCTTCGAGGTCTCCCCTGATCCGAAGGTCGCCAATCTGGTGAAGCTGTCCGGCAACTTCCTGATCGCCTCGGTCATCGAATCCCTCGGCGAGGCGATGGCCTTGGTCGGCAAGGCCGGCGTGGACAAGCAGACATACCTGGACCTGCTGACGTCGACCCTGTTCGCCGCACCCGCCTACAAGACCTACGGCGGACTGATCGCACGCGACGAGTTCGAACCCGCGGGGTTCGCCGCGCACCTCGGTCTCAAGGACGTCCGCCTGGTGCTGGAGGCGGGCGAAGAACTCGAGGTGGCGCTGCCGATCGCCAGCCTGCTGCGAGACCGCTTCCTGACGCTGCTTGCCGGGGGTGGGCGCGATCTGGACTGGTCGGCATGCGGCGCGCTGGCCGCCTGGGAGGCGGGCGGCCCCAGGCCGGGGCAGGGCTGACCTGGTCGCCGCCGTCCGTTTCCTAGACGTGCGGCACCGTGGCCCGGATGCCGGCGAGCACCACGCCGACAATGCGCTCCGCGTCTGCGCGGGTGAACGGGCGAATGCCGCGGTTGACGATGAGATGCACTGGGCCGGAGATCATCTCGCCGAGGAATGCGCTGTCGATGGCGGGGAGCTCACCCCGGTCGACGGCGGCATGCACCCGCCGCTGCATGGCGGCTACGCGTTGATCGAGGATCCGGCTCAGCGCCTGGACAGCGGAGGGCTGACCCGCCGGCTGCATCGCCTGCTCGAGCGTCCGCCCAAACGGCGTCTCCAGACCGCCGGCGAGCGCCAGCAGGAAGTCCACCAGATCCCGCTGGATGTCGCCGGTGTCGGCGATCGAGGCCAGATCGTCGGCGTAGCGCAGCAGAGCGTCGACGACCAGCTCCTCGCGGTCAGGCCAGTTGCGATAGACGCTGGTCTTGTGCACGCCGGCGTACTCCGCGACTTCCTCGTACCGGAAGCCCGCGATGCCGTCGCGCGCGACCAGCTCGGCGGTCGCGGCGAGGATCTGCGCTCTCACCCGCGCGTTGCGGCCACCGGGGCGCCGTGCGGGCGCCCGGTCGCCGTGCCCACGGTCGATCGCCGGGTCCATCAGCGCGCTCACCACCTGTCCCGTACCCGAGTGCCCGATTGTCGCCAGGGCCGGCGTTGCGGTGCAAACCGGCGACCCGTACCGTACCCCACTAAAGCGACAAAAAGTTGCTTTTAGACATTCCCCTGACTGCTGGGAGCGCAATCGTGAACATCCTCGTCTCACGAGCCCGAATCGCCGGGCTCGCCCGCGCACGCGAGCTCGACATGCGTGGCCACGACGTCACCGTCGTCGCGGCGTGATCCGGCCGGCCCGCCGGCGCGCGTGGTGAACGACGCGCTGCACAACGCCGTCGCCGGTAACCGGGAGCACCGCTGGAGTGGGCGGCTCGTGCTCTGGGCGGCCGTTCTGACCCTGGCCAACGTCCTGGCCGACGTCGTCATCGGCTCGCCGATGATGGTGCTGCCTCAGCTGCTCGATCATTTCGACACCGACCAGGTCGGGTGGCTGAACACCGGCGCGATGCTGGCGGGTGCGATCTGGTCACCGCTACTCGCGAAGAGTTCCGACGTCTTCGGTAAACGCCGAATCCTCGTCGTCACGCTGCTCGTCGCCGGTGCGGGAGCGCTGGTGTGTCTCATCGCCCCGAATGTCTGGATATTTCTCGCGGGCCGTTTCCTCCAGGGTGCCGCGTTCGCGGCGGTCTTCATCACCGTGACTCTCGTTCTGCAGATCTGTGGCCCCCGGGTGGCCATGGCCATGGTCGGACTGGTGACGTCCGGTTCGTCGATCGTGGGAATCATCGAACCGTTCCTGATGAAGCCGGTCATCGATGCCTTCGGCTATCGCGGCGTATTCATCGCGTCGGCGCTGCTGGCCGCGGCGGCCGCGCTGTGCGTACGTGCCGTCATCCCGGAGTCGCCGATCCGCAGCCCCGGCCGGATCGATCTGGGCGGGGCAGTCCTCCTCGGCGGTGGACTCGGCGCCGTGCTCGGCTACATCAGCCTCGGGAGAGACCTCGGGTGGTTGTCCGGGGGGATGACCATGCTGTTGGCGGGCGGTGTCGCGGCGCTGACGGCCTGGGCCGCCCTGGCACTGAGGGTCGACGAACCCATCATCGACCTCCGCGCACTGAGCCGGCCGATCCTGCTGACGCTGCTGACGTTGGTGCTGGCCGCCGGCTCATTCCGGAGCATGCTGCAACTCACCAGCATCGTCGCCCAGGTACCGCCCGATCTGGGGCTTGGTTACGGTCTGGGCCACGGCGAGGCGATCGCAGTGCTGCTCGCCGCGCCGAACGTCGGCATCGCGATCGGCGGCATCTGCGCCGGCTGGCTCGCGGGGCGGATCGGTCCGGCACTACCTCTACTCGGCGGCATCGGCCTCGGGACGACGGCGACCTTCGCGATGCTGGCCGGTGTGTCTTTGCTCCCGCTGGCGGTCGCATGCGGCGTCATGGTCGGCCTGGCCGCCGGCGCGATCGGCACCTCCGGATACAACCTCGCGACCGGCGTCGGGCCGCCCGAACGTCAGGGCACCGTCGCCGGTCTGGTGTCGGTCGTCATGGCCCTCGGCTCCGTCGTCGTCAGCATTGCCGGCGGTGAGGTGCTCAAGGCGACTCAGATGTCCGGGGTCGACGCCGGCGACCCCGTGGCGAGCACGGCGTTCGGCGTACATCTCTACATCGCGATGTCGGGAGGACTCTTCCTCCTCGCCGCGCTGCCCGCGATCATGCTGGCACGCGACCGTGCCGGTCTACGTGGCGACGACCCCGCGCAGTCCGTCGGCCCCGAACAGCGGCTCCAGCATCGCTGACAGGTCCGGGCCGCGACGGAGCCCGTGCCCACCGTCGACGTTGATGACCTGGCCGGTGATGAAGCTGGCCGCATCGCTGAGCAGGAACACCGCCAGGTTGGCGACGTCCTCGACCTCGCCCACCCGTGGCAGCGGCGTGCAGAGTCGGTAATCCTCGCTCAGCGCGGGGGTGTCGATGACCGGCGCGACCATGTCCGTGCGAGTGAGTCCGGGCCGAATGCCGTTCACGCGCACCGACGACGGGCCGAGCTCGTCGGCGGCCACCATCATCAGGTGATCGAGCGCCGCCTTGGTGGGGCCGTAGGCGCCGAACCAGCGATGGGTGTTGCTCGAGGCGATCGACGAGATACCGACGAACGATCCGCCACCGCCCCGGACCAGTTCGCGCGCGGCGTGCTTGAGCACGTACATCGTGCCGTTGAGGTTGAGGTCGACGGTGTTGCGCCACGCCGCGCTATCCATCTGCGTCAGCGGTCCGATGGTCTCGGAGCCACCGGCGCTGTGCACCACGCCGTCGAGGCGTCCGTGCCAGGCGGTGGCGGCCGCCACCAGTCGCGACGCCTGATCCTCGTCGGTCACGTCGGCGGGCTCATAGATCACCGTGCCCGCGCCGTCGCCGCCATGGGCCGTGATCTCCTCCGCCGCGGCAGCCAGCTTGTCGGCGTTGCGCCCGGCCAGCACCGCGTTACCCCCGGAGGCCACGACCGCGGCGGCGATCCCCTTGCCGATCCCGCTGCCACCGCCGGTGATCAGGTACGTGCGATCCGTTAACGAGAGCAGCATTGAGGAAATCCCTCCGACGAGTGCGCGATGGAAGCCTATCTAACTAGAACAGGTTCCAGTTATACGTCACGGCTCGTCGCGGCGGGCCAGCTTCGGCGCACCGAGGGTGCGCCAGTCCGGCACATCGGGCGCTAACCCGACCGGATACCGGTTCTCGTTGGTCGCCGCCCAGTGCGCATGCCCGAGTTCGTGGATGTGGAACGCGTGCCGCAACGCCTCGGCGAAGCCCATGGCGTCGCTGGCCGCGTTCACCGAGTCCTTCACCAGCAGGGCGGCCATCGTCGGACGCTCGGCGATCCGACGGGCGAACTCCAGGGTCTTGTCCTCCAGCTCCGCGCGGGCAAACACCTTCGACACCATTCCGAGCCTGTGCGCCTCGTCGGCGTCGATCGCGTCCCCGGTGAGCAGCAGCTCCTTGGCCTTGCGGGCACCGAACTCCCAGGGGTGCGCGTAGTACTCGACGCCGGGCATGCCCATGCGCACCGCGACGACATCGCTGAACCTCGCGTCGTCGGCGGCCACGATCAGATCGCAGGCCCAGATCAACATCAGTGCCGCCGAGATGGCGTTGCCCTGCACCTGGGCGATGGTGATCTTGCGCAGGTCACGCCAGCGGGTGGTGTTCTCGAAGAAGTAGTGCCACTCCTGCAGATACGTCCGCTCGGTCACCGACCCCCGCGTCGCCCCGTTGAACCGAAACGTGGGGTGCTGACCAGCGCCCGGCGCCCGCTCGGCGAGCGCTTCCTCGGACCCGAGATCGTGGCCTGCCGAGAAGTTCTTTCCGCGCGCCGCGAGGATGACCACTCGCACGTCGTCGTCGGCCTCCGCCCGCCCGAACGCCTCGTCCAGCTGGACCAGCAACGTGCGCGACTGCGCGTTCTGCGCCTCCGGCCGGTTCAACCAGATGCGTGCGATGCGACCGTCATCGAGGGTCTCGTATGTCACCTGCTCGGGGTTTGCCACCCGTTGCACATTACGGCCGAAGTGTCACGGCCACGAACTAGGGCCTCGGCTCTCACCTCGAAGTTGGCTAGAGTTGTGCCATGCCCGCCAAACCTGACCCCGCCGAGATCGGCGACGTCGAACCGATCGCCGACGTCACCGAACGCCAGGCTCGCCAAGTTGTCGCCGCGTACGCGACCGACGCCGACGAGTGCCGCGTCTTCCTGTCGATGCTCGGCATCGGACCGGCGAAGCTCACCGACGCCTAATGACGGACCAGAGCGGCCCTGAGGTCCGCTCCGGCTCGGCGCACCCTGCTCCACCTTCGGCGTCGGCCGATTTCGTGGTCGTGGCCAACCGCCTCCCCATCGACATCGTCCGGTTGCCTGACGGCACCACCGAGTTCAAACAGAGCCCCGGCGGCCTGGTGACCGCCCTCGAACCCCTACTTCGGCGGCGCCGCGGCGCCTGGATCGGCTGGCCGGGTATCCCCGAGGAGCCGGACGACCCCAACGGCTCGGACGAGCCGATCGAGCTCGACGGAATGACGCTGGTCCCGGTTCGCCTGAGCGCCCAGGACGTGGCCGAGTACTACGAGGGTTTCTCCAACGCGACCCTGTGGCCGCTGTACCACGACGTCATCGTCAAGCCGATCTACCACCGGCAGTGGTGGGACCGCTACGTCGAGGTCAACCGGCGATTCGCCGAAGCGACCGCACGCACAGCCGCCGAGGGCGCGACCGTCTGGGTGCAGGATTACCAGCTGCAGCTGGTTCCCAAGATGTTGCGCATGCTGCGGCCCGACGTGACCATCGGCTTCTTCCTGCACATCCCCTTCCCCCCGGTCGAGCTGTTCATGCAGATGCCGTGGCGCACCGAGATCATCGAAGGTCTCCAGGGCGCCGATCTGGTGGGCTTCCACTTGCCCGGCGGCGCACAGAACTTCCTGATCCTGTCCCGTCGGCTGGTCGGCGCCACCACCTCGCGTGGCAACGTCGGTGTGCGCTCCCGCTTCGGCGAAGTGCATGTCGGATTCCGCACCGTCAAGGTTGGCGCGTTCCCGATCTCCATCGACTCGACCGAGCTGGACAAGCAGGCGCGCACCAAGGCGATCCGCCAGCGGGCCCGCGAGATCCGCGCCGAGTTGGGCAATCCGCGCAAGATCTTGCTCGGCGTCGACCGACTCGACTACACCAAGGGCATCGATGTGCGGCTGCGGGCGTTCTCCGAACTGCTCGAGGAGGGCCGGATCGACCCTCACGACACCGTCCTCGTCCAGCTGGCCACCCCGAGCCGCGAACGCGTGGAGAGCTACATCGCGATGCGCGAGGACATCGAGCGTCAGGTCGGGCACGTCAACGGCGAGTTCGGCGAAGTGGGCCACCCCGTCCTGCACTACCTGCATCGGCCCGTCCCCCGAGAGGACCTGGTCGCGTTCTTCGCCGCCGCCGACGTCATGCTCGTCACGCCGCTGCGGGACGGGATGAACCTCGTGGCCAAGGAATACGTGGCCTGCCGCAACGACCTCGGCGGTGCGCTGGTGCTCAGCGAGTTCACCGGCGCCGCAGCGGAATTGCGCCAGGCCTACCTGACCAACCCGCATCACCTCGAGGGCATCAAGGACACCATCGAGGCGGCACTGAATCAGACCCCCGAGGAGGGCAGGCGCCGCATGCGCGCGCTACGTCGTCAGGTGCTCGCCCACGACGTCGACCGGTGGGCGCGATCCTTCCTCGACGCCCTGGCCAACAAGCCGCAGCAGCCCGAACCTGATCTTCAGCTGGAGTGACAACGCTCAAATAGGCTGCGGCGCAACGCATTACATTAGCGTGCAATTGCGGCAAATTCGGCTCCCGGTTTTGCGGCGGGTGCGCTTGCGGCCTTCCCGTTTCAACTTGCCGCTGTCGGGCCAGCTTGAAGGCCGCCGCATTGCGCGACGGAAAATGTTCGAGGAACCTGCCGGCACCTCGCCTCGGCTCCGCCCGTTGCCCACAAGCGCCGCTCTACCGCAACAGGATTCATTGTCATTCCCATAGTCGCGCCAGCGATTATTGACAGTCGCGGCAAAGCGCAGAATTGACGCCGCTGCGCGATATCGCCATTAGTTTCTATGTGACATTGCGTCACATATTACGTCTTTCGCGCACTTCAAGATCTTTTCGGCTTTCTCAAATTTCTCCTCCAGCAAATGGTTAATGTTCCCGCTGTCGCGCACGAAGATGCGGCCCAAGAGCAGTATTCACCCACTCCTGAAGGGGTTCAGTCATGTCCAAGCACCGCACAAGAGGCCGGCAGTTGGCGGTAAAGGGGTATCTGGCCACAGGCGTATCCGGCGCAGCACTGGTGGGAGTTGGCCTCCTGCTGTCCTGGCCCTCCGACCTACCGGCGCCCGTCACTTCAGACGTCCGTCTGGCATCGACCGAATCCTCCCTCGCTCCCGAGGGCAGCGATCCCAATCCGTGGCTGATCGGGCAGGGCGGTGCGCTGCAGGTCAACTCGCACAACGGTGCTCGGTCGCAGACCCTCTCGGCTGCGGCACCGGCGATCGCACTGCGGCCGATGATCGGGCCGGGCGGCTGGCTCATCGGAGACGGGCTCGACGCGCTGGCACTGGACCCGACATGCACTGTCGGGTGCAAGGGCGGCAATGGCGGTCTGCTGAGCGGCAACGGCGGCGACGGCGCCTTCGGCGGGGCCGGCGGCAGCGGCGGCTTCTTCTTCGGCAACGGCGGCAACGGCGGCCAGGGCGTGGACGCGTACACGACAACGGACGGGACCCGCGTGGCTGCGGTGTCGGGAGGCGTCGGCGGCAACGGCGGCTTCTTCTTCGGTGATGCCGGCGACGGCGGCAACGGCGGCAATGACTACAACTCCTCGAATTCGTCGACGCCAGGTGCCAACGACGCTGTCGGCGCATCGGGCGGTGCCGGCGGTCGAGGCGGTTACCTCGGCGGTAACGGCGGTAACGGCGGCATCGGCGGGCTCGCCGACTCGGTCAACGGAGACGCCGACGGCGGCGACGGCGGCAGGGGTGGTAGTGCCAGCACCGGCACCGGTGGCACCGGCGGTGCCGGTGGCTCAGGTTCCAGTGACGCCGACAGCACCCACACCGTAACCGGCGGCAACGGCGGCGCAGGCGGGGACGGAGCGCCCGGCGGGGCCGGCGGCAACGGCGGCACGGTGAACAACGCCTTCGGCAACGGCGCGAACGGAGTCGGCGGCAGCGGTGGCGCCGGGGGCTCATCGAGCAGCGGCGCCGGCGGGGCCGGTGGCAAGGGCGGGTTCGTGGCCACCGACGAAGGTGACGCCACGGGCGGGGCAGGAGGCGCAGGTGGCCGCGCCAATGGCTCGGCAACCGGCGGCGACGGCGGCGACGGTGCCTCGGCAAGTTCCGCCGGCGACAACCGATTCGGCGAGGACGGCAACGGCGGCATAGCGGTCGGTGGCGCGGGCGGAGCCGGCGGCAGCGGCGGCGCGTCAGGCGGCGACGGCGGCGACGGCGGTACTGCCGATACCGACGGTGGGCCTGCCGCCAGTGGCGGCGACGGTGGCGGCGGCGGAGCGGGCGGATTCGTCGGCGGCGACGGCGGCTCCGGCGGTGACGGCGGCGGCGCACTGGGCGGCGACACCAACACTCCCGGCGACGGCGGCTCCGGCGGTTCGGGCGGCCTTGGCGGCAGCGACGGCGACAGCGGTTCCGACGGAACCTCCGGCGCCGACTAGCGGATCCGCGAAAGAGCGGCGTCCCTGCGGTTAGCGGGGACGCCGCTTGCCGGCCACAGATCTCAGATCGGTGTGATGTAGTTGATCAGCCACTTGTCGCCGATCTTCTGGTAGTCCACGCGTAGCCGGCTGCCGTCATAGATGGGCTGGCGGGACTTGTCGGTCACGGTCCGATTCATGTACACCATCACCGATGCCGACGTGCGTTGCGCGGCAAGCACTCCCGCGCCGACCACGTTAGCCTGGCTGACCAGCTGACGCTCCCGGGCCTGCGGGATGATGTCCTTGTTGGCGCGTTCCTGGAACTCTTGCCGGTAGCTGGGCGTCAGCAACGGATAGACCTCGGTGAGGCTGCGTTCCACGGTCTGGTAGTCGTACCCGAACACGCGCGGAATCTGCTCGATGGCCAGCGACGGAAGTTCCGCGCGGGCCGATTGCTCGCTGCGCAATTCGACGCCGTCCCAGAAGAGCCAGCCCCCGACAGCACCCAGGCCGACGAACGCCGTCGACAACACGACCGCCAGCGCACCCAGGAGCTTGGCGACACGCTTGCTCATCAGTTACCGCCATCCGGGTATTTGAGGTCGTAGCCGGTCATGTGACCGTTGTCGTCCTCGTGCACGATGACCCGCATCCGGTACGGCTGCGACGGCTTGTTGGTGCCGTCGATGTCGGTCACGGTGACGCGCACCGACACCAACACCGCGGCGTTGTTGCTGATGTCGTCGACCTTCTCCAGTGCGGCCCCGTTGATTACCGCCTCGGAAGTGGCGTTGGTGTCGCGGAAGATCGCCTTCAGGTTCTCGACGTTGTTGTCCTGACTGAGCATGTCGCGCAGTGGGCCACTGGTGTTGTCCACGAAGCGGTTCACGCTGTCGTCGATGTCGTCCTGCGAGTACGAGAACATATTGACCACGAGCTGCGACGCCGTATCGACGAAGCGCTGGTCGCGGGCCATCTGGGCGCGCTCACCGTCCTGGCTGGCCCACATCCACCCGATGCCACCTGCGAGGACGCCGGCGAGGACCACCAGCGCCACGAGGGCGACCACCGCGACGCGTCCTCGGTTGGGCGCCCTCCGCGGCGGTGGCGCCACCGATCGTTTGGGCCGGGTCTTGGATGCCTGCGGGGCCGCGGGCACGGTCAGTTCGACGGCGGGTACGGCCTGTTCGGAACCGGCGGCACTGCCGGCCGGCCCCGCTGCCCGCGATGCGCGCCGACGGACACGCCGACCCCCATCGTGGGGTGCGTCTTCTACCACTGCGTTGTCCTATGCCTACCTATGCCTGCTTGGGCGACAACATCAGGTCCACCCAGTTCTCTGCGGGCGCCAGTTTGTCAGTTCCGCCGGCGAAGATGCCAGTTCCGCCTGCCGGATCGACGAACTCGCCGTTCCGGTCATAGCTTGCCATCGCGGGCCCACCCGCGGCCTGCGGGATCGCTTCGGCGGGTAGCAGCGGCCCTCCCGGCGCAGGAGCCACCGGCGGTGCGGCCGGAACGGGCGCCGGCGCAGGAGCCGGAGCCCCGGGAGGGGTACGGCCGTACGGCGGCACGTTCTGGTCCGGTGGCGCGAAGTAGGGCCACGGCGGCGGCGGCGGACCCACCTCGTTCGGGGGCACCGGAAGCGGGAACGGGGCGTGCGGCGCCGGTCCCGGCCCTGGAGCCACGCCGGGCGGCAGTTGGACGACCGGTGGACCGGGGTCCGGGTCGACCTGCGGCGGGATCATCGGAAACTTGTTGGGTGGCAGAATGTTCCGGCCATCGGTGATCGGTGTGCCGATCGGCACGGGCGGACCACGCCACGGGTTGCTGCCGATGGGCACGTACCCCTTCGGGTCGCGGCAGAGCTGGATGGTGGGGGCGCGCTTGCCCGGGAACTCCTGGCACGGGTAGTTACGGGCGCCGCGGACCACGCTCGGATCGTTCTGCGCCACCTTGCAGTACATGTCTGTCGGCAGCTCGCGCAGCGTGGTGTCGGCGGGCGACCGGATCTGGGACGGCGGGATGAAGCCCACCGAACAGGGCGGTGGATCACCCAGGTCGACCTTGAAGTCCAGCTTGCCGCCCTCGTCGGCGGGCAATCCGCCGGCGACGGTGTTCAACGCGGCCAGCAGCGCAGGGAACACCACGAGCGCGTGCTCCAGCGACTTGCTGTAGATCACGCCGATGCGCCCGAAGTTCGCGAGGTTGGCCGCCAGGATCGGGAACGTCGGGCGGATGCCCTCGAACGTCGTGTTGGCGGCCTCGGTGGCGCCGGGCACCGTCTGCAGCGTCGACCGCAGCTGCGGGTCGGCGTTGACCACCTCGCCGGTGAACCGGGCCAACCCGTCGGCGAGCGAGCGGATGTCGTCGCCGCTGCGGATCTGGGCCTGCAGGAAGGGGCCGGCCTGATCGATCAGCTGGCTCGTCTGCCCGTAGCTGGAGTTGGCCTCGTCGATCAGCAACCGCGACGACTGGATCAGCCGCGCCAGTTCGGGGCCGGACCCGTTGAACGCCTTGAACGTCTCCCGCAGCAGATCCTGCAGGCGGCTGTCGCCGACACTGCTCACCAGTGCGTCGGACTCCTGCAACAGACCGTAGATGTCCTGGCCGATCGCGGTGCGATCCATGCCGATGTCGTATCCGTTGCTCAACGTCGCCGACGCGGCGTCCGCGGGCGGCACCAGGTCGATGTACTGCTCGCCGACGGCCGAGACGCTCTTGACGGTCGCCGTCACGTTCTCCGGTATCGGGGTGCCGCTCTGCAGCCGCATCTGTGCGACCACGCCGTTGTCGCTCAGGCCGACGTTCTCGACCCGCCCGACCGTCACGCCGCGGTAGGTGACGTTGGCGTTCTTGTACAGACCGCCGCCCGCCGCGAAGTTCGCGGTGATCTCGTAGGAGCCGATGCCGAGCGTCTCGGGTACCCGCAAATAGAAGATCGAGATCGCGCCGACGGTGAGGACGGTGACGATCGCGAAGATCGACAGCTGGATCTTGGTGAGCTTGTCGATCATCAGGGCGTCCCCTCGTGCTGGGTGGCCGTGCCCGGGGGGATGGTGAACGGGTCGGCCGCCTGGCCGGACAGATTGGACGTCGCACCGACCAGGAAGTCAGGGGTGGTGATGAGCTCCTGCATCCGCTTCATGTTCGGGTCGAAGCCCTTCGAGGTGGTCAGGACCGTCTCCCCCAGGCGTCGCACGGTGAGATCGAACGTCACGAACACATTGAGGTAGTCACCGCGCACGGCGTTGCGCAGATACTTGTAGTGGAACGGGAACGTCGGCAGGAACTCCAGCGACTTGACGAAGTCGTCGGCATTGTCGTTGAGCGACTTGATGATCGGGTACAGGTCCTTGAAGTCGGCGGCGAAATCGGTCTTGGTCTCCTGAAGCACCCGCGATCCCACCGTGGCGAAGGTGCGCAGCGCGGCGAACGCGTCGACCAGGGTGGTGCGGTTGCGGTTTAGCACGTCGAGGGCTGCGGGCAGCGTGTCCAGGGTGCGGCCCAGACTGTCCTTGCTGTTCGCCAGGATTCCGGCGAACCTGTTCAGGCCCTCAGCCGCGGCGATGATGTCACCTGTTTGTCGATCGAGCGAGCTGGTGAGCTCGGCCAACCGCGGGATCAGCTCGGCGAAGGTTCCCTGCCGGCCGGCGACCGCGTTGTAGGTCTCGTCGGTGATGTCCTGCAACGCACCGAGATTGCCCTTGTTGATGACGACACCGAGCGACGAGAGCACCTCCTCGGTGGTCGGGTAGCGGCCGGTGCGGCCCAGTGGGATCTCCGAACCCTCCGCGAGGCGGCCCTGGGCCGGCTCGTCGAGAGGCTTGGCCAGTTCCACGTGTTGAGAGCCCAGCAGCGATGTCTGCGCCACCCGGGCGACAGCGTTCGCGGGCAGGTCCACGTCCCGATTCAGCGAGAGCTTGACCGCCGCGAAGAACGAACCATCCGAGGTCTGGATCGCCTCGATACCCGACACGCTCCCGACGGTCACGTCGTCGACCATCACCGGTGAGTTCTGGGGCAGCGTCGACACATCCGGCAACTGCACGGTGATGGTGTACGAGCCGGCTCCGTGCCCGGCAGTACCCGGCATGTCCAGCGAGTTGAGCCCACCGAACTGGCAACCCGTCAGCAGCACCGCGAGTGAGGACAGAGCAAGGACCTTGCGCATCATCCACCAGCCTCTGCCGGGAGCGGCATCGTCGGTGCGGGGAATCCCGGCGGAGGCGGTCCGGGAGCAGGCGCAGGCGCGGCCGCTTCCGGTCCACCGACGTGGGATGTCGACGCCTGCGGGGTGACGGCACCTGGGGCGGCTTCCGGCGTCGCCGGCGCCAGCATCGAAGCGAGATCCGCACCGGGCGGCACCACCGGCGGCGTCACACCGGGCGCGTTCTGCCATTGCAGATAGGGCACGGGCGTCTCGGCCTTGGCTTCCGTTGCCGGGGTGTCGTAGATGACCTGGCCCTTGTACGCGGTGATGCTGTTGATCGGGTGGAACAGCAGCGGCGGATAGTTCATCGCGATGCGCTTGAACACCGGACCCATGCGCTGCCTGCAGATCTCGGCGCGCTTGTAGTTGTCCGGCGACGCACCGACGTCGAAGGTGCCACCGCAGATGAACTGCACCGGGTTGGCGAAGTTCGGCAGTGACAGCAGACCGCCCACGGTGCCCTGCGCGGGGTTGTAGATGTTGTAGAAGTTCGACAGGCCGTGCGGCGTGATGTGCAGGATCTGCTCGATGTCGTCGCTGTGATCGGTCAGGATCTGGGTGAAATCGGCCAGTTTGCCGACCTGAGCGATCAACGCCTCGTTGTTGTCGTTGAGCAGGCCCCTGACGTCGCTCAGCGCCGTGTTGAGGGTGCCCAGCGTGTTGTCGAGGTCGGCCGAGCTGTCGGCGAGCACCTGGGACACCGACGCGACGTGGTTGGTGAACTGGACGATCTGCTCGTTGCTGTTGGACAGCGCGTCGATGAGCACCTGCAGGTTGCGGATCGTCCCGAACAGATCGGTGCGGGAGTCTCCCAATCGCCCTGCGGTCTGCGACAACTCGCGCACAGCCTGCCGGAACGTGTCGCCGGTGCCGTCGAACGTGTCGGCGGCCTGGTTGACGAAGGACGTCAGCGGTCCTTGGATGCCGCCCTGCTGCGGCCCCAGTGAGGCGCTGAGCTGGGTCAGTTGTTCCTTGACCTCGTCCCACTCGACGGGAACGGCTGTGCGATCGGGGCCGATCTCGGCCCCGTCGGCCATGACCGGTCCACCGGTGTACGCGGGCGTGAGCTGAATGAACCGGGCGGCCAGCAGATTCGGCGCGATGATCAGGGCCTGCGCGTTCTCCGGCACCCGAACACCGTTGTCCAGCGTCATCGTGATCTTCACGTCGCCCGCACGTGGCTCGATCGAATCGATCTCGCCGACGGGCACTCCGATGATGCGCACCTCGTCGCCGGAGTACAGCCCCACGGCCGACTCGAAGTACGCGACAACCTTCTGTCCGGTGCGCGAGGGCCATACCAGGTACGTCCCGACGGCCAGCGCGACGACGAGCACGGCGGCGAGCGCGAGTCGCAGCGCGCGGGTCCGGGTGGATCTGGGTTCGGTCATGGCGACTTCGGCCTGATGATCATGCGCTCGGAGATGAAGCCGCGCAGGTAGTCGGCAAGGCTGTCCGGCAACTTGCCCGGCTGGAAGTAGGAGTCCAGGAGCACCTCGGCCAGGCTCGCCGGGGGCAGGCCGTAGAGGTTGATGTTGAAGCCCGATCCGGACCCGACGACCTCGCCGAGTGCGGTGGCATAGGGCGGGAGCCGGCGCAGCGCTTCCCCGATGTGTTCGCGACGCTCGAGCAGGTTGTCCATCACCAGGTTGAGCTTCTCCAACGCGGGTCCGAACTCGACGCGGTTGTCGGCGACGAATCCCGAAAGCTGTTGGGAGACATCGTCGATGCCAGCGATAAGGTTGCTCAGGGCTTGGCGTCGCTCATCCAGCGCCGCGAACAGCAGATTGCCGTCGACGATGAGCTGGTTCACCTGCCCCGACCGCTGAGCCAGCGTGTCCGACACCCTCTTGGCATGGCCGAGAAGCTGATCGAGCGCGGCGTCGCGCTTGTTGAGGCTGCGGGACAGGTTGGTGACGCCGTCGAGGGCGTTGCGCAGCTGGGGCGTGGCATCGCGCAGCGAATCGGTCAGCGTGTTCAGGGCCTGCTCGAAGCGCGGCTTGTCGAGCGCGCTGGCGTTCGCGCCGAGATCCTGCAGCGCCGTGTTGAGGGTGTAGGGAGTCGTGGTGCGGCCCAGCGGAATAGACGTCACCGACCCGCTGCCCTTCGGCGTCACGGCCAGCGACTTCTCGCCCAGCACGGTGTCCGTCTTGATCGACACCAGCGACTGGTCCCCGACGCGTACGTCGCGGTCCACGGTGAACGTGACCTGAGCCGCGTCGCCGGCCAGTGCCACGCCGGTCACCTTGCCCACCCTGATCCCCGAGACGTTGACGTCACTGCCCGGGGTGATGCCGCCGGCGTCGGTGAAGAACGCCTCGAACGGCTTGCCCTGCGGCATGAAAGGCAAGGTGCTGTAACCGAACGACACCAGCACCAGGCACGACACCAGGACGATGCCGAAGATTCCGGTGCGGAGCGGATTCGCTTCGTCTGGTCTAGCCATCCTCGGAGCACCTCCCCTTCGACGGGTCCGGTGGGCCACCGAACGGAATCAGGATGTCGCTGCCCGCGGGACCGTTGATCTTCATCCGGATGGAGCAGTAATAGATGTTGAAGAAAGCACCGTACGCACCGAGTGCGTTCAGACGCAGGTAGTTCTCGGCCAACGGCTCGATGACCTTGTTGATGTCCGCCTTGCGTTCGTCGAGGCGTTGCGCCAGCGGCCGGGCGTTCTCGATGACCGCCTGTATCGGCCTGCGCGACTCCTGCAGCATCTGCGTGAGATCGGTCGAGGCCTGCGCCAGCGGGGGAATCGCGCCTGCGATCGGATCGCGACCCTCCGCGAGTCCGGTGAGCAGCTTCTGCAGTCGGTCCACGCTGGCGTCGAACTCGGCACCCTTCTCGTCGACGGTGCCGAGGACGGTGTTCAGGTTCGTGATGACGTCGCCGATCAACTGGTCGCGGGCGGCGAGGTTCTGCGTGAAGGCACTGGTGCTCGACAGCATCGCCGACAGCGCGCCGCCCTGCCCCTGCAGGAGCTCGATCACCGCGCTGCTGACCTCGTTGATCTTCTCGCCGTCCAGACCTTTCAGCACCGGCCGCAGACCGCCGAGCAGCGCGTCCAGATCGAGGGCAGGCTCGGTGTTGACGACGGTGCCGCCGCGCGGCAGCTTGACCAGGTCGCCCGGGCCCGAGGCGATCTCCAGGTAGCGGTCGCCGACGAGGTTCTCGTAACGCACCTGAGCCTTGGTCGAGGTGTAGAGCTGATAGCGCTCGTTGACCGTGAACGCGACGTCCACGGTGTTGTCCTCGTTGAGCTTGACGTCCTTGACGCTGCCCACGGGCACTCCCGCGATGCGGACATCCTGACCGGACTTCAGTCGCGAGGCGTCGGAGAACGTGGCGTGGTACTCGTCATCGGATCCGAAGCGGAACTCACCGAACACCACCACGAGGAAGCTGGCCACCAGCAGCATCACCACGGTGAAGATCGAGACGCTGATGAGGGTGCGACGCTGGTTCATCAGTAATCGTCCCTTTCCGCATACGCGCCGTTGAACAGGAACTGCAGCGTCGACGGGGCGTCGAACTGCAACTCGGTGTTCGGCTGGTACGGAACATAGGCGTTGTCGGTCACCAGGAACGGGGTCCGGTACCAGCTGCCGCCGTACTGCTTGCTCGGAACATCGGGCAGTCCACGGCAATTCGGTCCGCCGGAGGCGCCCACCATGGGCAGACTCTCCGGATACGTGTATGCGGGTGCGCCGGGGATGAAGCTGGAGGATACGAACAGGCCGGGACGGATGCCGCCGATGATCGGGGCGAACCGGTCGATCGCGTTCGCGGTGCCCTTGAGCGTGCACCCGATGACCGGGGAGTACTCCGCCGCCACCTTCAGCGGCGCCCGCAACCGCTGGATGGCGGCGATGAAGTCGTCGGCCGCGGGTTCCAGCGTCGCGGTGCCGTTGTTGGCCAGCCCGGTGGCCGCCAACAACGTCGCGTTGAGATTGTCCTCCTCCTCGACCAACGTCCTCGAGATCGTGGGCGCGTTGTCGAGAATCCGGACCAGGTCGGGGGCCGCGTCGGCGTAGATGTTCGCCACTTCCGCGGTCTGGCGCAGATCTTCCTGCACCGTCGGCAATTTCGGATTCAGCTGGCCCAGATAGGTGTTGAGCCCCGACATGATGGCGCCCGCGTCGTCGCCGTTACCCCGGAGCCCTTCGGCCAACGCCGACATCGTGGCGTTGAGGTTGATCGGGTCGATCTTCTGCAGCACGTCGGTCAGCGTCTGGAACAGCGTGTTGACTTCGAGCTGAACGTCTTTGGCCTCGACCTGGGCGCCGGGTTCCAGCGGCGTGGGCGTCGGGTCGTCCGGGGCGAGGAACTCGACCGCTTTGGCGCCGAAGATCGTGCTGCCCGCGATCCGCACCGGTGAATTCGACGGGATGTAGCGCAGCTCGCCGCTGCGGATCGCCAACGTCAGCTTGGCGCCGTCCCCCGCGTACTCGATCGATTCGACTTCGCCGACCTGGATGCCGCGGAACTTGACCTTGGCCTTGTCCTCCATCACCAGACCCGCGCGCGGCGAGAGCACGGTGACGGTGTCGGTGGAGGTGAACGCCGCCGTATAGGACAGGTAGGTGAAGGTGGCCGCCGCGAGCACCACCGCAGCGAGGATCGCCGCGGCGATCCTCACATGGCTGCGCTTCGCGTCACCGTCGACCATCGTGTCCCTTCCTATCCCGACAGGTTGAAGTTGCCGGACGCTCCGTAGACAGCGAGCGAGATGAGCAGGACGATCGTCACGACGACGATGAGCGACGTGCGCACCGCCTGTCCCACCGCGATGCCGACGCCGACGGGACCGCCCGAGGCGTTGTAGCCGTAGTAGGTGTGCACCAGCATCACCGCTATCGACATGACGATGGCCTGGAGGAACGACCACAGCAGGTCGCTCGGCACCAGGAACGTGTTGAAGTAGTGGTCGTAGAGGCCCGCGGACTGCCCGTTGATGTAGACGGTGGTGAACCGCGCCGCGAAGAACGCCGCGAGCACCGACAACGCATACAGCGGGACGATCGCGATCAGACCGGCCATCAGTCGTGTTGACACGAGGTACGAGACCGAGTGCACGGCCATCGATTCCACCGCGTCGATCTCCTCGGCGACCCGCATCGCGCCCAGCTGTGCCGTGGCGCCGGCGCCGATGGTGGCCGCCAAAGCGATGCCCGCGATCACCGGTGCCACGATTCGCACGTTGAGGAACGCCGACAGGAAGCCGGTGAGAGCCTCGATGCCGATGTTGCCCAGCGAGGAGTAGCCCTGGACGGCGATGACGCCGCCCGACGCGAGAGTCATGAACGCCGCCACGCCGACGGTGCCGCCGATCATCACCAATGCGCCGGTGCCCATGGTCATCTCGGCGATCAGCCGGATGGTCTCCTTGCGATACCGGGTCAGCGCATTGGGGATGTAGCGGATCGATTCGCCGTAGAACAGCGCCTGCTCGCCCACGGTGTCGACGACCCTGGGCACGCCGCGGAACAGACGGCGGAAACGGACGGTGGCGTCATAACTCATCGCTACCGCACCAGCACTCTCACGCCGATCGCCGTCATGATCACGTTGATCACGAACAGGCAGATGAACGCATAGACCACGGTCTCGTTCACGGCGTTGCCGACCCCCTTGGGGCCGCCCTTGACCGTCAGACCGCGGTAGCAGCCGACCAGCCCGGCGACAACCCCGAACAACAGGGCCTTGATCTCGGCGAGGATGAGCTCGGGCAGCCCGGTGAGCACCGTCAAACCGTTGATGAACGACCCGGGGTTGACGCCCTGCAGGAACACCGAGAAGACGTAACCGCCTGTCAGGCCGATCAGGCAGACCAGGCCGTTGAGCAGCAGCGCCACGAATGTCGAGGCGAGCACGCGCGGGACGACAAGACGATGGATCGGGTCGATGCCCAGCACGCGCATCGCGTCGATCTCTTCGCGGATGGTGCGCGCACCCAGGTCGGCGCAGATCGCGGTCGCGCCGGCACCGGCCACCACCAGCACCGTGACCACCGGCCCAAGCTGGGTGATGGTGCCGAACGCGGTCCCTGCGCCGGAGAGATCGGCGGCGCCGATCTCACGCAGGAGGATGTTCAGCGTGAACGCGACCAGGACGGTGAACGGAATCGCGACCAACAGCGTCGGCACGAGCGAGACGCGCGCGATCATCCAGGTCTGATCGAGGAACTCCCGGAACTGGAACGGGCGGCGGAACGTCTTGACGAACGTGTCCAGCGACATCTCGACGAACCCACCTACGGCCCGCGCAGGCGCCGCAAGCTGTTCGATCAACCTCGGCTCCGTTCTCGGGACTCGGTGGCTGGGACATGGCTGCAAGGGCCGCCGTGGCGAAGTGCCCGGCGGTTGCAGGCCGTGATGTGTCCCCGCCCCCGTGTTAAGCAGTGCTCTTAGTGAGCCGGCTCATACTAACTAGAACGTGTTCGCAGTGTCAAAGAACCGCAAATACCGCTCCAAATGTAATATTTGCGCAGCTCAAGGCCAGTGTGACACAGGTCATCCTAGAACGCGTTACAGTTGACGTGAACGCGTGACAACCACCGCTGTCAGGCGGGGTCGCCCAGCCCCATCGCCGCCGAGAAACTGCGTTCCGGATCCCGATCAGCAAAGTAGCTCTGAAGAGTTCCCGACAGTGCCGACGGATCCCAGGCGTCGCCGTCGGCACTGAACTGCCGCTCTGCCGTCGGAGCCGCAATGAGGGTCACCGTCGGACCATAAACGATGAAGAGCTGTCCGTTGACCCCTTCGGCGGCCGGCGAAGCTAAGAAACGGACCAGGTTCACGACGTGCTCGGGCGACAGCGGGTCGACCGAGCCGTCGGGCAGCTCAGGTGCATCGCCGAACACCCCGGCGGTCATGGCGGTGCGGGCCCTCGGCGCGATCGCGTTGGCGCGGACACCGAAGCGCTCCAGGGCGCGGGCGGCCGACAGCGTCAGCGCGGTGATCCCGGCCTTCGCCGCCCCGTAGTTGGGCTGCCCGATCGGTCCCGACAGGCCCGCTTCGGACGAGGTGTTGATGATCCGGCCGTACACCTTCCCGTTGTCAACCCCCTCGCCGCCCTGTTTGGCCTTCGACCGCCAGTAGGTCGCGGCGTTGCGGGTCAGCAGGAAGTGTCCGCGCAGGTGCACCGCGATGACCGCATCCCACTCCTCGTCGGTCATGTTGAACAGCAGACGGTCCCGGGTGATGCCGGCGTTGTTCACGACGATCGCGAGGCCGCCGAGCCCGTCGGCGGTCTCCACGAGTTCGTCGGCGGTGGCGCGCTCGCTGATGTCACCCGCGACCGCGACGCCTTTGGAACCGGCGGACGCGATCTCGTCGAGCACGTCGGACTTGTCGAGTGCCGGGGCGATGTCGTTGACGACAACGGTCGCTCCGGCCCTGGCCAGTCCGATCGCCTCGGCACGGCCCAGGCCCGCAGCAGCTCCGGTGACCACGGCAACGCGGCCGGAGAGATCGGTGTCGGATCCCGAGGGGGCAGCAGAATTAGTCAAAGTACGAATACCTCTAGTCGTGTCGGATGAGGGCGGCCCTAGGGCATTCGGCGATGGACTGCTCGGCCAAGGCCTCCTCGCCTTCGGGCACCGGATCGGCCTTGACGATCGCATAGTCTTCGTCGTCGAGGTCGAACAGGTCGGGGGCTATTCCGACACACACCGCGTTGCCTTCGCAACGGTCACGGTCCACTTCCACTCGCATGAGTTCCTCCTGTCGGTCCGGGCTGTTGGTCCGATCCTGCCGGGCACCCAGTGTGTCACCACCCTGGACCCCAAGACTAGAACGTGTTACAACCGGGAGGGACCCGAGGTATGACCCAGACGTCTGGGGAGCGCACCCGGATACAGGCTTGCAGACGAGTGAGGACTACGCGATGCAGATCGGCTACACCCCTGAACAGGAGGAGTTGCGTCGCGAGCTGCGCGCGTACTTCACCAAACTCATGACGCCCGAGCGCGCCGAGGCGCTGGCGGCCAGCGACGGCGAGATGGGGCGCGGCAACGTGTACCGCGAGACCGTCGCGCAGATGGGCAAGGACGGCTGGCTCACGTTGAACTGGCCCAAGGAGTACGGCGGCCAGGAACGCACGCCGATGGAAAGCCTGATCTTCAACGACGAGGCATCCATCGCGAACGTGCCGGTGCCCTTCCTGACGATCAACAGTGTCGCGCCGACGATCATGCACTTCGGTACCGAGGAGCAGAAGAAGTTCTTCCTGCCCAAGATCGCCGCGGGCGAGCTGCATTTCTCCATCGGATACTCGGAGCCCGGCGCGGGCACCGATCTCGCGTCGCTGCGCACCAGCGCGGTGCATGACGGCGACGACTACGTCATCAACGGTCAGAAGATGTGGACGAGCCTCATCGCCTATGCCGACTACGTGTGGCTGGCCGTGCGCACCAATCCCGAGGCCAAGAAGCACCGCGGGATCTCGATGCTGATCGTCCCGACGACGGCAGAAGGTTTCTCCTGGACACCGGTGCACACCATGTCCGGTGTGGACACCAGCGCCACCTACTACCAGGACGTTCGCGTCCCCAAGTCGGCACTGGTCGGCGAGGAGAACGGTGGCTGGAAGCTGGTCACCAACCAGCTCAACCACGAGCGCGTCGCCCTGGTGTCGGCACAGCCGATCTACGCCGCGCTCAACGGTGTTCGCGAGTGGGCGCAGAACACCAAGGACGTTCACGGCAACCGCCTGATCGACTCCGAATGGGTGCAGCTGAACCTGGCGCGCGTGCATGCCAAGGCCGAGGTGCTCAAGTTGATCAACTGGGAGCTGGCATCGGCCACCGATGAGGCGCCCTCACCCGCGGACGCGTCGGCGGCCAAGGTCTACGGGACCGAGCTGGCCACCGAGGCCTACCGGCTGCTGATGGAGGTGCTGGGCACCGCCGCGACGCTGCGGACGAACTCCCCCGGCGCGCTGCTGCGGGGCCGGATCGAACGCATGCACCGGTCCTGCCTGATCCTGACGTTCGGCGGCGGTACCAACGAGATTCAGCGCGACATCATCGGCATGGTCGCGCTCGGCCTGCCCCGGGTCAACCGGTAGAGACGAGAGACTCAGACATGGATTTCAAGACGACCGAAGCCAGTGACGACCTCGGCGGTCTGGTGCGCACGATCACCGAGTCGGTGGTCACCCCTGAGCATCAGCGAGAGCTCGACGGAGCCGACGAACGATTCGACCGTGCCCTGTGGGGCAAACTGATCGACGCGGACATCCTGTCGACCACGGCCCCGGAGGCCCTGGGTGGCGGCGGGTTCGGGGTGCTGGAAGAAGTCGCCGTGCTGGTGGCGCTCGGGCGCCAACTCTCTGCGGTGCCCTACCTGGAATCGGTGGTGCTCGGCGCAGGGGCAATTGCCCGTTTCGGATCCGAAGCCCTGCAGCAGGAGTGGGCCGCGCCGGCCATCACGGGTGAGAAGATTCTCACCGTCGCACTCGACGGAGAGATGGGCGAAGGCCCCGTCCGCGCACAGAATTCCGGCGACGGCGTCAGCCTCACCGGAACCAGGACCCAGATTGCATTCGCGGCCAGCGCCGACGCGTTCCTCGTCCCCGCGGAAACCGATTCCGGTGTGGGTGTTTTCCTCGTCGCGGCCGCAGACAGCGGCGTCACGGTCACCGCACTCGACACCACCGGCCACGGCAGCGTCGGCGCTCTGGCGCTACAAGGTGTCAGCGTCGGCGCGGATCGGCGCATCGGCGGCTCCGAGGTACTGGACTGGTTGGTCACGAGGAATGCACTGAGCCGCAGCGCCTATCAACTCGGCGTGCTCGAACGCGCACTGGAACTCACCGCGCTCTACGCCCGTGAGCGTGAGCAGTTCGACCGCCCGATCGGCAGCTTCCAGGCGGTGTCGTCACGCCTGGCCGACGGCTACATCGACATCAAGGGCCTGCGACTCACGCTGACCCAGGCGGCGTGGCGGGTCTCCGAAGATCTGCCTGCCGACGTCGATGTGGCCAGCGCCGCTTTCTGGGCAGCCGAGGCGGGTCACCGGGTGGCGCACACCACCGTTCACGTCCACGGCGGTGTCGGCATCGACACCGACCATCCGGTGCACCGCTACTTTCTGGCCGCCAAGCAGACCGAGTTCGCGGTGGGCGGCGCCACCGGGCAGTTGCTGCGCATCGGGCGCGAACTGGCCGATACCCCGGTCTGACCGGTGGCTGACCGCTCGACGGTCCCCGGGCTGCTGGCCGAGCTGACCGAGGTCGACGACCGGGGTGTGCACTGGGTGGACACCGACACGGATGCGGTGTCATTCGCCAGCTGGCGCAACCACATACAGGACGGTGCCGCGCTCGCCGCCGCACTGCGGGCCCGGCTGGATCCGCATCGTCCCGCGCATGTGGGCGTACTGCTGGGCAACACGCCGTTCTTCGGCACCGTGCTGGTCGCCGCGGCGCTGTCGGGAATCGTTCCGGTCGGGCTGAACCCGACTCGGCGCGGCGATTCCCTGGCGCGCGACGTCGCCCACGCCGACTGCCAGCTGGTGCTGGCCGATCGGTCGGCCCCGGAGCGACCGGTGCAGGACGGTATCCCGACACTCGATGTCGAATCGGCGGACTTCGCCGACGAACTGTCCGCGCACCGCGGGGTCGCCGTCGAGTTCCGCCGCGCCGACCCCGACGACCTGTTCATGCTGATCTTCACCTCGGGCACCAGCGGAGATCCCAAGGCCGTGCGATGCACGCACGAGAAGGTGGCGTTCCCCGGCGCCATGCTGGCCGACCGATTCGGGCTGGGGCCGTCGGACACCTGCTATCTGTCGATGCCGCTGTTCCATTCCAACGCCATCATGGCCGGCTGGGCACCCGCCGTCGCGGCGGGAGCATCGATCGCGCTGCGGCGCAAATTCTCTGCCTCCCAGTTCATTCCGGACACCCGGCGGTTCGGCGCGACGTACGCGAACTACGTAGGTAAGCCGCTGTCCTACATCCTGGCCACCCCCGAACGGCCGGACGACGCCGACAATCCTCTGAGAATCGCATACGGCAACGAAGGAGCTCCGCGCGATCTCGGCCGCTTCTCGCAGCGCTTCGGTGTACAGGTGGTCGACGGCTTCGGGTCCAGCGAAGGCGGGGTGTCCATCGCGCGCACCCCCGACACCCCGGAGGGCGCGCTGGGGCCGCTCGTGGCCGGAGTGACGATTCTCGACATCGACACCGGGGCAGAGTGCCCACCCGGCGTCATCGGTGAACTGGTCAATACCGAAGGGCCGGGCCAGTTCCGGGGCTACTATCGCGATCCCGAGGCCGAGGCCGACCGGATGCGGGGCGGCGTCTACCACAGCGGCGACCTGGCCTACCGCGACGAGAACGGGTTCGCGTACTTCGCGGGCAGGCTCGGTGACTGGATGCGGGTGGACGGCGAAAACCTGGGAACCGCGCCCATCGAGCGGATTCTGATGCGGTTCCCGGGCGTGACCGAAGCCGCGGTGTATCCGATCCCCGACCCTGCCGTTGGCGACCAGGTGATGGCCGCCCTGGTGCTGCCGGAGGACACCGCCTTCGATCCTGCCGCGTTCCGGCGATTCCTGGCCGAGCAGGCCGACCTCGGCCCCAAGCAGTGGCCGACGTTCGTGCGCACGGCGACCGCCCTGCCCAGAACCGAGACGTTCAAGGTGCTCAAGCGTCAACTGTCTGCGGAGGGCACCGCCTGCGCCGACCCCGTGCACCCGGTCGGGCGACCGTGACTGAACAGCGCGCCGACATCGCCACGATGCTGCTCGACCGCCTCGGGGACAGCCACCCCGGCCTGCGCACCCGCGAACGGGACTGGACCTGGGATGAGGTCGTGCGCGAATCGGCGGCGCGCGCCGCGCTGGCGTCGACGGTGCGCGGCCCTGACGACGGCGCGTGCCACATCGGGATATTGCTCGACAACGCGCCCGATTTCGTCTTCTGGCTGGGGGGCGCCGCACTGGCGGGCGCGACCGTCGTCGGCCTGAATCCCACGCGCGGGGCCGCGGACCTCGCCGCCGACATCCGGCACACCGATTGTCACCTGATCATCACCGACTCCGCGGGCGCGCAGCGGTTGGCCGGCCTCGACCACGGCGTGCCGCCGCGACGCGTACTCATGGTGGACGACCCGGCGTACCAGCACGCGCTTGACAGGCTGCGCGGCGAGACGCTGAAAGCCCCTGCGTTCGAATCGAACCCGCTGTTCCTTCTGCTGTTCACCTCCGGCACCACCGGCACATCGAAGGCCGTCAGGTGCAGCCAGGGCCGGCTGGCGCGGATCGCCTACGCGGCCAGTGAGAAGTTCGGTCATCATCGCGGCGACGTCGACTACTGCTGCATGCCGCTGTTCCACGGCAACGCGATCATGGCGCTCTGGGCACCCGCTCTGGCCAACGGCGCCACGGTGTGTCTGACGCCATCGTTCTCCGCCTCCGGGTTCCTGTCCGACGTCCGTTTCTACGGGGCCACGTTCTTCACCTATGTCGGCAAGGCGCTGGCCTACCTGTTGGCCACCCCCGAGCGTCCCGACGACGCGGACAACACACTCCAACGGGGTTTCGGCACCGAGGCATCGCCGGAGGACCAGAACGAATTCCGACGCCGATTCGCCGCCGAACTCCACGAGGGGTACGGCTCCAGCGAGGGGGGCGCAGTGGCGACACCCGACCCGGCGGCCCCACCCGGCGCGCTGGGCCGACCGGTCCATTCCGACGTCGTCGTCGTCGACCCCGAGACTTCGATGCAGTGTCCGGCAGCGGTTCTCGATCCGAACGGCAAAGTGGTGAACCCCGACGACGCCATCGGCGAGATCGTCGACCGCCGCGGCGCCCGGGACTTCGAGGGGTACTACCGCAACGACGCGGCCGACGCCGAGCGGGTCCGCAATGGCTGGTACTGGTCAGGCGATCTGGGCTATGTCGACGATCGCGGCTTCCTGTACTTCGCGGGCCGGCGGGGCGACTGGATCCGCATCGACGGCGAGAACACGTCGGCGCTGACCATCGAACGCGTGCTACGCCGGCATCCGGATGTCGTTGCCGCAGGCGTGTACGGCGTTCCCGACCCGAGGTCGGGCGATCAGGTGATGGCCGCCATCGAGGTCGCCGATCCCGCCGCGTTCGACATCGACGCGTTCACGGAGTTCCTCATCGGGCAGGAAGACCTGGGTGCCAAAGGTTTTCCCCGGTTGCTGCGCGTCTCGGCCAACCTGCCCGCAACCGGGTCCAACAAGGTGCGCAAGAGAGATCTTCAGGCGCAACGCTGGCACACCGACGAGCTGGTACACCGCTGGGTAGGTCGCGGACGGCCTCGGTACCACCTGATGAGCACCGACGACCGAACCGAATTGGACGCCGAGTTCGCGGCGCACGGAAGGGAACATCTTGTCTGAACAGGTGTGGGACGAGACCACCGACGTCCTCGTCGCCGGGTCCGGCGCGGGTGGTGTCACGGGTGCCTACACCGCGGCACGCGAAGGCCTCGAGGTGATCCTGGTCGAGGCGACCGAGAAGTTCGGCGGCACCACGGCGTACTCGGGTGGCGGCGGAATGTGGTTCCCGTGCAATCCCGTTCTGATGCGGGCGGGCGCCGACGACACCATCGAGGACGCACTCGAGTACTACCACGCGGTGGTGGGCGACCGGACGCCGGCAGAGCTGCAGGAGACCTACGTACGCGGCGGGGCGCCGCTGATCGAATATCTGGAATCCGATGAGCTGCTGAAGTTCTCGCTGCTGCCGTGGCCGGACTACTTCGGCAAGGCGCCCAAGGCGCGGGCCGACGGCATGCGGCACATCGCCGCGAAGCCGTTCAAAGTGGCTGCCGCGCCCGAGCTGCGGGAGCTGGTCCGCGGTCCGCTCGACGCCGACCGCCTCGGCCAGCCGCAACCGGACGACTATTTCGTCGGCGGACGGGCGCTGATCGCGCGCTTCCTGACCGCCGCCGCGCGCTTCCCGCATTCGGCGACCCAGCTCAACACCACGCTGACCGAGTTGGTGGTCGAGGACGGAGCCGTCGTCGGGGCGATCGTCGAATCCGAAGGACGGCGCCGCGCGATCCGCGCCAGGCGCGGTGTCCTTCTTGCCGCAGGCGGTTTCGAGCACAACGACGAGATGCGGGCGCACTTCCACGTGCCCGGCGCTTCCCGAGACACCATGGGGCCCTGGGGAAATCGCGGCCTGGCGCATCTGGCCGGGATCGCCGCCGGCGCCGACACGGACCTGATGGACCAGGCGTGGTGGTCACCGGGGCTCACACATCCCGACGGTACGTCGGCCTTCGCGCTGTGGTTCACCGGTGGCATCTTCGTCGACGACCACGGTAAGCGCTTCGTCAACGAGTCTGCGGCGTATGACCGATTGGGGCGCGAGGTATTGGGTGCGATGGCGCGCGGCAACGTCACCCTGCCGTTCTGGATGGTCTACGACCACACCGACGGAGGTGTGCCGCCGGTCAAGGCCACCAACGTCTCCATGGTCGAGCCCGAGAAGTACGTGGCGGCGGGTCTGTGGCGCACGGCCGACACCCTCGAGGAGCTCGCCGTCGCGATCGGGGTGCCACCGCGCAATCTCGTCGACACCGTGGCGCGGTTCAACGACTTCGCGCAGCGCGGCGTCGACGACGACTTCGGCCGCGGCGACGAGCCGTATGACCGGGCGTTCTCCGGCGGTGCGCCGCCGCTGTACCCGATCGAGCGGGGACCGTTTCACGCGGCCGCGTTCGGCGTCTCCGACCTGGGCACCAAGGGCGGGCTCCGCACCGATTCCGCGGCGCGCGTACTCGATACGGCGGACAATGTGATCCCGGGGCTGTACGCGGCGGGCAACACGATGGCCGCACCCAGCGGGACCGCCTACCCAGGCGGCGGCAACCCGATCGGCACCAGCATGGTCTTCAGCCACTTGGCCGTGCTGGACATGGTGAAAGGAACCACCCCATGAGCAGCACAGCATCCGAGGCCGTGCGCGAGATCGACACCGGGAAGGCGATGACGCGCTACGCCCGCGGATGGCACTGCCTCGGGCTGGCGGAGTCCTTCCGCGACGGACAGCCGCACGGCATCAACGCGTTCGGCACCATGCTCGTGGTGTTCGCCGACTCGCACGGGTCGCTTCATGTGCTCGACGGCTACTGCAGGCACATGGGCGGCAACCTGTCCCAGGGCACCGTCAAGGGCGACGAGGTCGCCTGCCCGTTCCACGACTGGCGCTGGGGCGGCGACGGCAAGTGCACGCTGGTGCCCTACGCCAAACGCACCCCACGGCTGGCGCGCACCCGAGCGTGGCAGACCACCGAGGTCAACGGACAGCTGTTGGTCTGGCACGACCCCGAGGGGTCCACCCCGGCGCCCGAGCTGACCCCGCCGACCATCGAGGGATTCGACGAGGGCCGGTGGTCACCGTGGCAGTGGAGTTCGATCCTGATCGAGGGCGCGCACTGCCGCGAGATCGTCGACAACAACGTCGACATGGCGCACTTCTTCTACATCCACCACGCCTATCCGACCTATTTCAAGAACGTCATCGAGGGCCACACCGCCAGCCAGTTCATGGAGTCCAAGCCGCGGCCGGACTACATCGCCGACCCCGACAAGCTCTGGGACGGCACACACCTGCGTTCGGAGGCCACGTACTTCGGGCCCGCGTACATGATCAACTGGCTGCACAACGACCTCGGCCCCGGCTTCACCGTCGAGGTTGCCCTGATCAACTGCCACTACCCGGTCAGCCACAACTCGTTCATGCTGCAGTGGGGCGTCGCGGTGCAGGAGATGCCCGGACTGCCCGCCGACAAGGCCGCCAAGTTGGCGGGGGCGATGAACAAGAGCTTCGGCGAAGGCTTCCTCGAAGACGTCGAGATCTGGAAGAACAAGTCTCCGATCGACAATCCGCTGCTGACCGAAGAGGACGGCCCGGTGTATCAGCATCGGCGCTGGTACGAGCAGTTCTATGTCGACGCCGCCGACGTCACCGCCGAGATGACCGACCGCTACGAGCAGGAAGTCGACACCACCCACGCGAACGATCTGTGGCACCAGGAGGTCCAGGAGAACCTCGCGGCCCGGAAACTGAGTTCAAAGTGAGTACTTCTACTCCCTGAGCAAACGCTCGATCTTGATTTACGCTTCGCTGGACATGACTAAACGTCATCCGACAGGAGTTCAGCTATGAAGCTCTCGGTTGTTGCCCGCTCTGCTGCCGTCGCGGCCGTGGTCGCTCTCATCGCGGCGGGGTGTACAGGTTCGACCTCGGGGTCCGGCCAGACCGCCGCGGAGTCCACCAGCGCCACCACGTCGTCCGACGAACCCACCACGTCAACCAGCGCCACCTCCGCGCCCGCCACCGGCCGCATCGCTCCGCGTGAGGCAGCCCCGACGGGACCGGCCCCGACCATCGCCGACTACATCGCGGAGAACGGCATCACCGAGTCACCGGTCAAGCCGGGCGATCCCGGGGCCCCGCTCATCGACCTGCCCGTTCCGGACGGCTGGGAGACCGCCGGCGAGGAGACGCCGGACTGGGCGTTCGGCGCCATCATCTATACCGGGCCCGAGGCCGCGGAGTACACGCCGAGCATCGTCGCGCTGGTGTCGAAACTGGTGGGCGATGTCGACCCGCAGGCCGTGCTGGACGCCGCGGCGGGCGAGGCCACCAACCTGCCCGGCTGGATTCCGATGAGCGACGGCAAGGTCACCACCCTTGGCGAGTTCCCCGCCTTCCAGCTCGGCGGCACCTGGGTCCAGGACGGCGTCACCAAGATCGCCGCGCAGAAGACGGTGGTGATCCCCGGCAACGACGGGGCGTGGTACGTGCTGCAACTGAACGCCGACGGTCTGGAGAATCAGATCGACATCCTCGGCCCGGCCACCCTTGCCATCGACGAGGACACCACCATCACCCCGCAGTAGTCCTCTCGATCTGGCCGGTACGGTCGGGGTGGTGAGCTACCGCGAGATGCCCGGTTCAGCCGAACAGTGACGGAACCACCGCATCGATGAGATGCGGTCCCGGCGCCGCGAAGGCGTCGGCCATCGCCCCGGCCAGCTCCTCCGCGGTGGTGACCCGCCGGGCCGGGACGCCCATGCCTTCGGCGATCTTGACGAAATCGATTGCCGGAGAACCCAGATCGAGCAGTTCCAACGCCCTGGGCCCGGGTGCACCCGCACTCGTCGCCCCAACCCGCGCCAGCTCGATCCGCAGGATGTCGTAGGTACCGTTGTTGAAGATCACGGTGGTCACGTCGAGATTCTCGCGGGCCTGCGTCCACAGCGCGGACAGGGTGTACATCGCAGACCCGTCGGCCTGCAGGGACAGCACCGGACGGTCCGGTGCGGCGATCGCCGCGCCCACCGCCGCCGGGATGCCGTACCCGATGGCTCCGCCGGTGAGCGTCAGTACGTCATGGGCCGGCGCACCCGCTGTCGCCGCGGCGACTCCCACACCCGCAGTGTTGGATTCGTCGACGATCACCGCGTTCTCGGGCAGCAGGGCGCCGACCACCGCCGCGACCGAGAATGCGGTGAGGCCTCCGGTCGGCATCTCGGGCCGCGCCGCGGCGGCAACCTCGGCGATGCTGCCCGGAGACAGTTCGTCGGCGAGTTGCTCCAGCGCAGCAGCGGCACCGGCATGCTCGGCGAGGATGTGCACGTCGCATCCGTCGGGCACGAGGTCACTGGGTTTGCCGGGGTAGGCGAAGAACGACACCGGAGACGTTGCCCCGGCGAGGATCAGATGGGCTGCACCGGCGAGCTGCTCCTGCGCGGCTTCGGCGAAGTAGGCCAGCCGTTCGATCGCGGGGATGCCCGCACCGCGTCGCAGCCGAGCCGGAAAGGTCTCACACAGCACCCGGGCCCCGGAGGCCGCGGCGATGCGGACAGCAGCCGCCAGCCCCGCGGTCCGGGTGGCGTCACCCCCGATCAGGATGACGGTCGGCGCCCCCGACTGCAGCACATCCACGGCGGACAGGACCGCATCGTCATCGACCGTCGGGTCGGCGGGCGCCGGGATGGCGGGAGCGGTGCCGCCGCCGTCAGCCCAGGAGACATCGGCGGGCAGGATCAGTGTCGACACCTTGCCCGCCCGACTCGCGGCGACCGCGGCAGCGGCGTCGGCGGCCACGTCGGCGGTGTCAGCGGTGCGACGCACCCATCCCGAGACCGTCCCCGCTACGGAGTCGATGTCGGATTCCAATGGGGCGTCGTACTTCTTGTGATACGTGGCGTGATCGCCGACGACGACGACCATCGGAGTACGCGCCCGGCGGGCGTTGTGCAGGTTGGCCAGTCCGTTGCCGAGACCGGGGCCGAGATGCAGCAGCACGCCGGCCGGCTTGTCCGCCATCCGTGCGTATCCGTCGGCAGCGCCGGTGGCCACGCCCTCGAACAGCGTCAGGACCCCGCGCATCTGCGGCACCGCGTCCAGGGCCGCGACGAAGTGCATCTCCGACGTTCCAGGGTTGGCGAAGCACACGTCGACGCCGTTGCCGACCAGGGTGGTGAGAAGAGACTGTGCGCCGTTCACACCTGTCGTTATACGCCCCGTCAGTTGCCGCGAATACCGTCCAGCCGCTTCGACGCGTCCTCGAATCCGCTGACCAGCTCGGCGATGATGTCCGCGACGGGCCGGATCTCGTTCATCGTTCCGACGATCTGCCCCACCGGCATCGCGACGGCCGTCGGGTCGGTCGACTCGCTCATCCGCTGATGCGCCTCGCTGACCAGGATGTTCTGCAACGGCATCGGCAACGGCTCGGGTGCGCCATCGGCGTCCCACGCCTCGGTCCACCGACTCTTGAGCAGCCGGGCGGGCTTACCCGTGTAGATCCGCCTGCGGACGGTGTCGGCGGACGTGGCCTTGAGCATGGCTTCCTGGATCACCGATTGGCCGGACTCCAGGCGCACGCCGAGGTCGTACTCGGCTGATGTCAGGAATGCCGACCCCATCCAGACACCTTGCGCGCCAAGGGCGAGTGCGGCGGCAACCTGGCGGCCGGTGCCGATGCCGCCGGCGGCGAGCACCGGAACCTTGCCGTCCAGCGCGTCGACGATCTCGGGCCAGAGCACCATCGAGCCGATCTCACCGGTGTGCCCACCGGCCTCATGGCCCTGCGCGACGACGATGTCCACACCGTTCTCTGCGTGGCGCAGAGCGTGTTTGGGTGAGCCGGCCAGCGCTGCCACCGGCACACCGGCCTCGTGCACCTGGTCGATGACGTCCTTGGGCGGCGAGCCGAGGGCGTTGGCGATCAGCTTGATCGGATGCTTGAGCGCAACCTCCACGTGGCTGCGAGCGACCGAATGCAGCCATCCCAGAACACCTTCGGACTTGGCCTCGTCCTCCGGCAGCGGTGGCACACCCAGGTCGGCGAGCGTCTTGGCGACGAAGTCACGGTGGGTCTGCGGTACCAGCTTGTTGATGTCGACCGACGTGCCCTCGGTCGGGATCTTGGCGGGCATCACGATGTCGACGCCGTACGGCTTGCCGTCGGTGTTGGCGTCCATCCACTGCAGGACGTTCTCCAGGTCGTCGGCGTCGTTGAACCGCACGCACCCGAGCACACCCAGGCCGCCGGCCCTGGTGACCGCGGCCGCCACCTTCTCCGACGGGGTGAAGACGAAGATCGGGTACTCGATGCCGAAGCGATCACACAGTTCAGTTCTCATTTCGCCACCGCATGCTTCTCGTGAACCTCGTCGGCCGGCCGTTCCTCGGTGGTGTCCTTGGCCCAGCGATAGTCCGGCTTGCCCGCCGGTGAGCGCTTGACCTCGTCGACCAGCCAAAGACTGCGTGGCACTTTGTATCCCGCGATCTCTTTCCGGACGAACGCGTCGAGATCGGCCAGCGCCGGGCGGCTGCCCTCACGCGGCTGGACCACCGCGGCGACGTGCTGACCGAACCGGGGATCCGGCACACCGACCACGAGCGCGTCGAACACGTCCGGATGGCCCTTCAGCGCGGCTTCCACCTCTTCTGGGTAGATCTTCTCGCCGCCACTGTTGATCGACACCGAACCGCGGCCCAACATCGTCACACTGCCGTCGGCCTCGACCTCGGCGTAGTCGCCCGGAATCGCGTACCGCACACCGTTGTACGTACGAAAGGTCTCCGCCGTCTTCTTCTCATCCTTGAAGTACCCGACCGGGATGTGGCCGCACTTGGCGATGATGCCGCGCACGCCCGAACCGGGAACCACCTCGTTGCCGTCCTCGTCGAGCACCTTGGTGTTCTTGTCGATGGTCACCCGCGGTCCGCCGGTGTGCGACTGGCCCTTGGCCACGATGCTGGTGCCGCCGAAGCCGGTCTCCGAGGAGCCGATCGAGTCAGTGATGATCCGGTTGGGCAGCAGCTCGAGGAACTTCTCCTTGAGGCTGGTGGAGAACAGCGCCGCGGTGCTGGCGAGCAAGAACAGCGAGGACAGGTCGTATTCGTTGCCCTTCTCCTGGTGCGCCAGGAGCGCGTCCAGAAGCGGGCGCGCCATCGCATCGCCGGTGAAGAACAGCAGGTTGACCTTGTGCTCGTGGATCATTCGCCACACCGCGTCGGCGTCGAATTCCGGTGTCAGCACCACGGTGTGGCCGGAGAACAGCGCCATCCAGGTCGCGGACTGCGTGGCGCCGTGGATCATCGGCGGGATCGGCAGGCGGACCATCGGCGGGTTGGCCGCGGCCTGCTTGGACAGGTCGTACTCGTCGGCGTACGGCTCACCGGTCGCGAAGTCGGTGCCACCGAAGAGAACCCGGTAGATGTCCTCGTGGCGCCACATGACGCCCTTCGGGAAGCCGGTCGTGCCGCCGGTGTAGAGCAGGTAGATGTCGTCCTCGCTGCGCGGGCCGAAGTCCCGTTCCGGCGAACCCTGTGCGATCGCGGAGTAGAACTCGACGCCGCCGTAGCGCTCGAAGTCATCATCGCTGCCGTCCTCGACCACGAGAATGGTCTTCACCTTCGGCACCTCGGGCAGCACGTTGTCGACGCGGTCGGCGTACCGGCGCTCGTGCACCAGGGCGACCATGTCCGAGTTGTCGAACAGGTACTTGAGCTCACCCTCGACGTAGCGGAAGTTGACGTTCACCAGGATCGCGCCCGCCTTGACGATGCCGAGCATCGCGATGACGATCTCGATCCGGTTGCGGCAGTAGAGGCCGACCTTGTCGTCCTTCTTCACGCCCTGGTCGATGAGGTAGTGGGCCAGGCGGTTGGCCTTCTCCTCCAACTGGGCATAGGTGAGCTGTTCGTCGCCCGAGATGATGGCAACACGGTCAGGCACGGCGTCGATGGCGTGCTCGGCAAGATCGGCGATATTCAGGGCCACAGCTCTAAATTAGAACGTGTTACATTTCGAGACAAGTCGCTGTCTTCGATGAGGAAAGGCACACACCTGTGAGCGAGCCCGAAAAAGGTCCCGACGCCCTGGTTGAGCAGCGCGGACACACGTTGATTCTGACGCTGAATCGGCCGGAGGCGCGCAACGCGCTTTCCACTGAGATGCTCTCGATCATGGTCGACACCTGGAACCGCGTCGACGAGGATCCGGAGATCCGGACCTGCATCCTGACCGGGGCGGGCGGCTACTTCTGCGCGGGCATGGACCTGAAGGCGGCCACAAAGGCACCCCCCGGCGACTCGTTCAAGAGCGGTGCGTTCGACCCGTCGAAGATCGAGGGCCTGCTCAAGGGCCGACGGCTGACCAAACCGCTGATCGCCGCGGTCGAAGGCCCGGCCATTGCGGGCGGCACCGAGATTCTGCAGGGCACCGACATCCGGATCGCGGGCGAGAGCGCGAAGTTCGGCATCTCGGAAGCGAAGTGGAGCCTGTACCCGATGGGCGGCTCCGCAGTGCGGCTGCCGCGCCAGATCCCGTACACGATCGCCTGCGACCTGCTGCTGACCGGCCGCCACATCACCGCGGCCGAGGCCAAGGAGTACGGCCTGATCGGCTATGTGGTCCCCGACGGCACCGCGCTGGACAAAGCCCTGGAGATCGCCGAGGTGATCAACAACAACGGGCCGCTGGCGGTGCAGGCGATCCTGAAGACCATCCGCGAGGCCGAGGGCATGCACGAGGAAGAGGCGTTCAAGCCAGACACGGCCAACGGCATCCCGGTGTTCCTCAGCGAGGACGCCAAGGAAGGCCCGCGCGCATTCAAGGAGAAGCGCGCCCCCAACTTCCAGATGAAGTAGGGAGCTACGCGGCGCTCTCCCCCGCCGCCCACAATCGGTCGATGGCGGCCTGCCCGTCGGCCAGACTCTGAGCGGCCAGCGGCTTGAGCTCGGCCATGGCGGGATTGGTTGCGGCCATAGTGAGCTCGACGACGACGAATCGCGGCTGCAGGCCCGTCAGCGACACCCCGTGGGACAGCCATGTCTGCGCGTGATCCCACCCTTCGCGGGGTGTGCCGGGACCGTAGCCACCGCCGCGCGTCTCGATCGCCACGAAATCCCTGCCACCCAACAGCCCCTCTCCGGTCGTCGTGTCGATGGACACGCCGGCAGCGACGACGTGGTCGACCCACGCCTTGACCGTGCTCGGCGGTCCGAAGTTGTACAGCGGCAGGCCCAGCAGGACGGTATCGGCGGCCTTGACCTCGTCGATCAGCTCGGCACTGAGGGCCGCGGACGTCTGCGGGTCCAGATGCGGCAGCGGCTGTGCGGCCAGGTCCCGGTAGGTCACCGTGCCGCCGGGGTGCGCGGCCCGCCAGCGCTCGGCCGCGCGCCGGGTGAGGCTCCGGCTGACCGAGTGATCGCCCTGAACCGACGAGTCGAGGTGCAGAAGGTGTGCCATAGTCAACTCCAGATAGATAGTTTGCGATGTACAAACTATCTATACCACAGGAGCTATTGCTGTATTCCCGTACTCTTGCCCTGGTGAGCGACGATCCGGCGCCCGACCAGCTCCTGGGCCCCCTGCTGGATCTGCTCGCCCGCCGCCTTCGGGGCGCCGCGGAAGCAGAACTCACGGCTTTCGACCTGCGTCCGCGCCACGTCATCGGCCTGACGCTGCTGCGCGATTTCGGCGAACACAGTCAGGCCGGACTGGCCGAAGCCCTCGGAATCGATCCGACCAACGTCGTGGCGCTGCTCAACGAACTGGAATCGGCCGGGCTCGTCGAGCGTCGGCGGTCCCCCGAGGATCGCCGACGTCACACCGTGGTGCTGACCCCGGCGGGCGCACGGCGACTCGCCGAGGTCGAGACTGCGCTGGCAGGCCTGGAGCACCGACTGTTCGCCGCGCTCGACAGCGACGAGCAGGCGACGCTGCACGGGCTACTCCAGCGCGCGGCGGCGGTCACCGGCGGCAGCCTGGTACCGCGGAGCGCGTGTACCGAAGACGTCCAGAGCTGCTAGGCCCCGATCGGCTTCGACGGGGTGAACACCACCGGCATCGACTCGAGGCCGCTGACGAAGTTCGCCGGCCGCAGCGGCAGCATGTCGGGGTCGGCCAACTGCAGATCCGGCAGCCGCTCGAGCACCCGGCTGAGCATGATCTTCAGCTCGAGGCGAGCCAGCTGGTTGCCCAGGCAGAAATGCGTCCCGAACCCGAAAGCCAAGTGGTTGTTCGGGTTCCGGTACATATCGAAGGACTCGGGGTTCTCGAAAACGTCCTCGTCGAAATTCGCGGATTCGAACATCAGCATGATCTTCTCGCCTGACTTCAACGACGTGCCGTGGAACTCGGTGTCGGCCGTCAGCGTGCGGCACATGTTCTTGACCGGCGATGTCCAGCGCAGCATCTCCTCGATCCCGCACGGCAGCAGCGACGGGTCCGCGACCGCCGCCTCCCACTGGTCGCGGTGGCGAAGCAACTGCTCGGTGCCGCCTGAGAGCGTGTGGCGGGTGGTCTCGTCACCACCGATGAGGATCAGCAGTGTCTCGAAGACGATCTCGTCGTCGGACATCCGCTCGCCTTCGACTTCGGCGTGCACCAGGATCGAGAACAGGTCATCGGTCGGTTCGGCGCGGCGCTTGGCGATGACGTCCATCGTGAACGCGGTGTAGGCCGCAAACGTGTCCATCAGCAGCTTGATGGTCGCCTCGTCGACGGTGGAGCTGAGTCCGCACACCAGGTCGTCGGACCATTTGAGCAGCATCTCGCGCTCCTGGGGCAGCACGCCGAGCATGTCGCCGATCACCGCCATCGGCAGCGGCGCGGCGATGTCACGGACGAAATCGCACTCACCGCGTTCGATGACCGCGTCGATCAACGTGTCGCACAGCCGCTCGATCGACGGCAGCTTGTCCATCACGCGCTTGCGGGTGAAGCCCGAGTTGACCAGCTTGCGCCGCAGCACATGCGCGGGGTCGTCCATGTCGATCATGTACGGCATCCCCGGCTGGTCGGGGCGGATGCCGCCGGCCGACGAGAACAGCTCAGGGTTGCGTTCGGCGTCCAGCACCGCGCGGTGCGTGGTGGCCGCGGCCAGCCCGTTGCGGTCCCGGAACACCGGCTGGTTCGCGCGCATCCAGCGGTACGCGTCGCGGGCGCGGCGGTCGGCATAGAAGTTGCCGTCGGCGAGGTCCACGTCGAGACCGGTATCGACGAGGGGCGAGGTGGAAGTCATTACTCTCCTGCTGATCGGTCGGGGCTCAACGCGAGATGACGAGGGAGTCGGCAAATGTCATGTCGACATTGGCCGCCGAACTCGAGACGAGCGCGCGCTTGGGCAAGCCTAGGGCGGAAAGCTCTGCGGCGTAGGGATGTTCGCCGAGTTGCACACGCACACCGCCGGGCCGGTACCGCACCCCGGACAGCACCATCGTGCCTTCCGTCCGCCGGATGACGCCGTCGAGGTAGGAGTAGGTGGGGTGCACCTGCGGCCGGGACGTCAGGGCGGCGGGTATCGGAACACCGGGCGCGAACTCCATGCTCACCACCCGCTGGCCATCGATGCTGACGTCGAACCCGAACTGGCGTCCGTTACGAATCGTGAAGTCCGCCATCACCTTCGGGTAGCCCCAGATGGTGCGTCCAGCCTCCAGGGTGAACGCCTGGTCGACCGGCAGGTGATGGACGAAGGCGCCGGCCGACTGCAGCGCGGACATGCCCGATGCGTCCGAGCCGGGGGGATTCACCATCACGTTGGTGCCGTACTCCCAGTACTGCCCTAGGTCGGTGTCCTCATAGCGCATCAACATCAGGACCACGAGGGCGCGGCGATTCGACCGACCGAAACGGCACACCCGCAGACCGCTGTAGTCGATCATCCGCTGGGCTGCGTCGGCGTCTACGACGAACATGGCGGTGTGCTGATGTGCCGTGCGGACCCGCACCGGCATCGTCAGGACGGTGCCCTGGATCGTGTGCTGCGACGTTACTTGGCTCACACCGTCAATCTAGAGCGTTCACTAGACACTCTGCAAGGAAGTGTCTAGTCGCGCCTCAGACCAGGCCGGCGAGATCGCGGATCTGGTCGGTCGACCGCGCGCCGACGACCATCATCGTGACGCCCGCGGCTTCCCACGCCTTGATCTGCTCCTGCACGTAGTCGAGGTCGCCGACGATGGCGGAGTCGTCGACCAGCTCGTCGGGGATGACCTTGGCCGCTTCGTCTTTGCGGTCACTGCGGAAGAGCCGAGTCACGTCGTCGACGACGTCGGCGTACCCCATCCGGCGATACACGTCGGCGTGGAAGTTGGTGTCCTCGGCCCCCATGCCGCCCATGTACAGGGCAAGGTGCGGCTTCATCAGCTCCATGACCGCGGGACGGTCGTCGGTGACGACCACCTGTGCCGTTGCGCAGATCTCGAACGTCTCCCGGGTACGTCGCGCACCGGGGCGCGCGAACCCCTCGTCGAGCCATTCGTTGTACATGCCCGCGATGCGCGGCGAGTAGAAGATGGGCAGCCAGCCGTCGCAGATCTCGGCGGCCAGAGCGACGTTCTTGGGACCTTCGGCGCCCAGCATCACCGGGATGTCCGCGCGCAGCGGATGGGTGATCGGCTTGAGGTTCTTGCCCAGTCCCGTGGTGCCCTCACCGGAGAGCGGCAGCGGGTAATGCGGCCCGTCGCTGTGCACCGGGGCTTCCCGGGCCCAGACCTGACGCAGGATGTCGACGTATTCCCGGGTGCGCGCGAGTGGCTTGGGGAACTTCGCGCCGTACCAGCCCTCGACGACCTGCGGGCCGGAGACACCGAGGCCGACGATGTGCCGTCCACCGGAGAGGTGGTCCAGCGTCAACGCCGCCATCGCGAGCGCGGTCGGGGTGCGCGCCGAGAGTTGGAGCACCGACGTGCCGAGCCGCATCCGCGTGGTTTCGCGGCCCCACCACGCCAGCGGCGTGTAGGCATCCGACCCCCACGCCTCGGCGGTGAAGACCGTGTCGAACCCGGCTTCCTCCGCCGAAGCGACCAGTTCTGCATGGTTGGTCGGCGGCTGCGCGCCCCAATATCCGAGTTGGAGTCCCAGCTTCATGTCGGCTGCCTTCCCGCAGTGTCCAGAGGGTCCCTTGAAACGAAACTTAGAACCTGTTCTACTCGATGCCGTGACCACCAGCCAAAGCAGCCCGGTGCAGATCGATCCCCATGAGCCGCCTCTTTCGGCACCTCTGAAGCTCTCCTTCGACTACACCCGTTCAGTAGGACCACTCCTTGGCGAGTTCTTCACCGCTCTGCGCGAGCGGCGCATCGTCGGCGTACGCGGGTCGGATGGCCGAGTCCTCGTTCCGCCCGCTGAGTATGACCCCGTCACCTACGAGGCCCTGACCGAGGTCGTCCCTGTGTCCAGCGTGGGCACGGTGGTGTCGTGGACATGGCAGCCGGCGCCGCTGGAGGGCCAGCCGCTGGACCGTCCGTTCGCCTGGGCGTTGATCAAGCTCGACGGCGCAGACACCCCGTTGCTGCACGCGGTCGACGCGGAGTCCTCGGACGCGATCAGCACCGGCGCGCGGGTACACGCCCACTGGGTGGATGAGACCGTCGGCGCGATCACCGACATCGCCTACTTCTCCCTCGGCGATCAGGCCGAGGAAATTCCGGCCCCGGCCGAGGGCCTCGACCCGGTGACGATGCTGGTGGTACCGACCTCGATCGAGATCCAGCACACGGCATCGCTTCCCGAGAGCACGTTCCTGCGCGCACTGGAACAGGGCAAGCTCCTCGGCGCCCGCACGGGCGAGGACGGGAAGGTGTACTTCCCGCCGCGAGAAGCCAACCCGGCCACCGGCCTCGAGCTCGACAACTACGTCGAGCTGCCCGACAAGGGCACGGTGACGACATTCGCGATCATCAACATCCCGTTCGCGGGGCAGCGCATCAAGCCGCCCTACGTTGCGGCCTATGTGCTGCTGGACGGCGCCGATATTCCGTTCCTGCATCTGGTCACCGAGATCGATCCGGCCGACGTGCGGATGGGCATGCGGGTTCAGGCGGTGTGGAAGCCCAAGGAGGAGTGGGGTCTTGGCATCGACAACATCGACTACTTCAGGCCCACAGGCGAACCCGACGCCGACTACGACACCTACAAGCACCACCTGTAAAGGGATTGAACACTCATGACCAATCAGCGAGAAGCGGAGCGGGATCGCGCAATGACCAATCAGCGAGAAGCGGAGCGGGATCGCGCATGACTGAAGTAGCCGTCGTCGGGTTCGCGCACGCACCCCACGTCCGCCGGACCAACGGCACCACCAACGGTGTTGAGATGCTGATGCCGTGTTTCCGCCAGCTGTACTCCGAGCTGGGACTCAAGCAGACCGATCTGGGTTTCTGGTGCTCGGGATCGTCCGATTACCTTGCCGGTCGGGCATTCTCGTTCATCTCGGCCATCGACTCGATCGGGGCCGTCCCGCCGATCAACGAATCGCACGTCGAGATGGACGCCGCCTGGGCTCTGTACGAGGCCTACATCAAGATCCTGACCGGCGAGGTCGAGACAGCTCTGGTGTACGGGTTCGGCAAGTCGTCGGCCGGCACATTGCGCCGCGTGCTGTCGTTGCAGACCGATCCGTACACCGTCGCCCCGTTGTGGCCGGACTCGGTGAGCATGGCCGGTCTGCAGGCCCGCTTCGGCCTGGACGCCGGCAAGTGGACGGCCGAGCAGATGGCGCAGGTCGCACTCGATGCGCAGGCAGCCACCCCGCGGGTGGACCGCCTGGAGTCCGGCAGCAGCATCCAGGAACTGCTGGAGCAGCCATACTTCGCGGAGCCGTTGCGGCGCCACGACATCGCGCCGATCACCGACGGCGCGTCGGCGATCGTGCTGGCCTCGGGCGACCGTGCCCGTGAGTTGCGGGAGCGGCCGGCCTGGATCACCGGGATAGAACACCGCATCGAGACCCCGGTCCTCGGTGCCCGTGATCTGACCACGTCGCCGTCCACCGCCGCCTCGGCCGCCGCGGCCACCGGCGGTGACCCGTCGTCGATCGAGATCGCGGAGATCTACGCCCCGTTCAGTCATCAGCAGCTGATCCTCACAGAGGCGATCGGCTTGCCCGACAGCACGACGATCAATCCGTCCGGCGGCGCGCTCGCCGCCAATCCGATGTTCTCGGCGGGCCTGGAGCGGATCGGCTTCGCAGCGCAGCACATCTTCGAGGGCAACGCCTCTCGCGTGCTGGCTCACGCGACGAGCGGTCCTGCACTTCAACAGAATCTGGTCGCTGTCCTGGAGGGGAAGTAATGGCTGGCCAAACGGGTAAGAAGCTCGCCGCTGTTCTCGGCACCGGCCAGACGAAGTACGTCGCCAAGCGCAAGGACGTGTCGATGAACGGCCTTGTCCGCGAAGCCATCGACCGCGCACTGGCCGACGCCGGCGTCACCATGGCCGACATCGACGCTGTCGTCGTCGGCAAGGCGCCGGACTTCTTCGAGGGCGTCATGATGCCCGAGTTGTTCATGGCCGACGCGACCGGCGCGACGAACAAGCCGCTGATCCGCGTGCACACCGCGGGCTCCGTGGGCGGCTCGACCGCGATCGTGGCCGCGAGCCTGGTGCAGTCGGGCAAGTACCGCCGGGTTCTGACGATGGCTTGGGAGAAGCAGTCCGAGTCCAACGCCATGTGGGCGCTGAGCATTCCGGTGCCGTTCACCAAGCCGGTGGGTGCAGGCGCGGGCGGCTACTTCGCCCCGCACGTGCGTGCGTACATCCGGCGTTCGGGTGCGCCCAACCACATCGGCGCGATGGTCGCGGTGAAGGACCGGCTCAACGGCGCGAGGAACCCGCTGGCCCATCTGCATCAGCCCGACATCACGCTGGAGAAGGTGATGGAGTCCCCCATGCTGTGGGATCCCATTCGCTACGACGAGACCTGCCCGTCCTCCGACGGCGCCGCGGCGATGGTCATCGGTGACGAGGCCAGTGCCGACGCCCGTGTCGCCGAGGGACATCCGGTGGCGTGGATACACGCCACCGCGCTGCGCACCGAGCCGCTGGCCTATTCCGGACGCGATCAGGTCAATCCGCAGGCCAGCCGCGACGCCGCCGCCGCGCTGTGGAAGGCGGCAGGCATCACGAGTCCCATCGACGAGATCGACGTCGCCGAGGTCTACGTCCCGTTCTCCTGGTACGAGCCGATGTGGCTGGAAAGCCTGGGCTTCGCGCCCGAGGGTGAAGGCTGGAAACTGACCGAGGCCGGCGAGACCGCCATGGACGGTCGCATCCCGTTCAATCCCTCCGGTGGCGTGCTGTCGTCCAACCCGATCGGCGCCTCCGGCATGATCCGCTTCGCCGAATCCGCGATCCAGGTCATGGGCAAGGGCGGCGAGCATCAGGTCGAGGGCGCGCGCAAGGCGCTCGGTCACGCGTATGGCGGTGGCGCACAGTACTACTCGATGTGGGTGGTCGGGGCGGACAAGCCGGCCAAACAGTCCTCGTGACGCGCATGCAGTACACCTGCAGCGTGGCGATGGGGCCCGTCGACCAGCTGGTGGACATCGCCAAGACCGCGGAGGAAGTCGGCTTCGACAACATCGCGCTGCCCGACTCCCTGTTCTACATGGAGAAGCAGGCGGCGGACTATCCGTACACGCCCGACGGCTCTCGGATGTGGGACGAGGACACGCCGTGGGTGGACCCGCTGATCGCCGCGGGGGCGATGGGTGCGGTGACGTCGACGCTGCGGTTCTACACCAACGTGATGAAACTCGGCTCCCGCAACCCACTACTGCTGGCCCGTCAGGTCGGCTCGGTTGCCAACCTGACGAACAACCGGTTCGGTTTCGGCGTCGGGATCGGTTGGGCGCCGGAAGAATTCGAGTGGTGCGGCGTTCCCTATGCCAAGCGCGGCAAGCGGGTCGACGAGATGATCGAGGTGATCAAGCTCGTCCTTGCCGGTGGCATGGTGGAGTTCCACGGCGATTTCTACGATTTCGAGCGGCTGCAGATGAGCCCGGCACCGAGTGTGCCCGTGCCGTTCTACGTCGGTGGCCACACCGACGTCGCACTCCGGCGTGCCGCCCGGGTGGGCGACGGCTGGACCAGCGCGATGATGACCTGTGATCAGCTGGCGGAGACCATCGGGAAGCTCAAGGCGCTGCTCGCCGAGAACGGCCGTGCCGACGACCCGTACGAGTACCAGGCGGTGTGCATCGACAAGTTCGGGGTGGACGGCCACCGCGAGCTCGCGGCGGCCGGTGTCACCGACAACATCGTGATCCCGTGGGTCTTCGACGGCCTCGGCTTCGATGCGCCGATCGAGCAGAAGAAGGACTCGATGAAGCGGTTCGCGGACACCTACATCCACTCCGGGTGGCAGGACGGTTAGCGGCACCCCTGCCAGACCGTCTGCACCAGCCGGTCGACCGCGGCGCCGTCCAGCGTCGGCATACCGAACATGAGCCGGTAGTACGGCGGTGCCACCAAGGCGTCGACAGCGACGTCGACGTCGACGTCGACCGGTAGTTCACCACGGGCGACCGCATCGCGCAGGGTGTCGGCGACCGCGGCCCGGCGCGGAACGATCCACTGGTCGAGTAGCGCTCGTTCGATGGCAGGATCGGACGCCGACGCGGCAATCACGTTGCGCAGCAACGGCCCGACGGCCGGATCGGCGAGAATTCCGAAAAGCGCGGTGACGTGGTGGGTGAGCGCCTCGACCGACGTGCTGCCGGGCGGACGGGTGATCGAGTCACGCACCGAATCGAGCAGGCCCTCCAGCACGATCGCGGGTGCCGAGGGCCACCACTTGTAGATCGTCGTGCGGCTGACTTCGGCTCGCTTGGCGATGGCGTCGACCGTCGCCGCCGCGGGACCGCCGGCAAGAGCCAGCTCGGCGGCGGCTGTCAGGACGGCACTGCGTGCCGCCTCACTGCGGGGACGGCCGCGGCGTGCCGAATGTTCACGGTCGACCACCGACTCAGCTTATTGCGGCTACCCGATTCGCCCCCACCGCCGCGACGATCAGACACGCCGCCGCGGCGAGCGCCCCGAACCCGAACATCGCCGGATAGCTGACGGCGGGTGCCAGGAATGCCAGCACCGCGGGCACCGCGAAGCCCAGATAGGTCAGGCTGTAGAACACCGCGGTCAGACCCGCCAGGTCGTCGGGGCCGGCGATGCGCTGAATCTCCTGCAGCCCGACCAGCAGGGCCGTTCCGTACCCGGCGCCCAACACGGCCGCCGCGACCAGTGCGGCCCAGACCGTCAGGACCATGGCCGCCCACGCAGCGAGCCCCATGCCGGCCCCTACCAACCCCAGCGCGAGGATCACTCCGGCACGGCCGCCGGTGACGAGCTTCCGGCACAGCGGCTGGACGGTGAACCCGACCCCGAGGGTGACAACGCACATCAGCGCGGAGAACGCGATGGGAGCCGCACCGACATGGTCGGACATCAGCGCCGGAAGCACCGCGTACGCCGATGCTCCGGCCCCGAACACCCACGGCGCGATGGGCACGACCATGAGCAGGAAGCGGCGATGGGCGGCGGCGGGGACGGCGAGATCGGTCCACCACGGGCGTCCGGACTCCGTGCGGTCGCGGGTCTCGGGTGCCGTGCGGAGCAGCACCGCAGCGGCCAGCGACATCGCGACGTTGATCGCGTACGGCAGCACTGTCGGGGCAGGACCCCACTGGGCGAGCGTGCCGGCGATGCCGGCACCCAGACCGAAGCCCGCGGTCAGGCTCATCGCGGCGCGGCGGGCGCCGGCACCCCCGTCGCCCCACGGCGGGCTGGAGAGGTCTTTGATCCAACTGCCGCCCACCGCCATCGCGAGGCCGAGTGCGAGCCCGCTGAACACCCGGCCGATGCCGAGCGCGGCGGCGGAGTTCGCACCCATCGCCAGGATCAGCGAGCCGACGGCAGCGAGCACCGGCGCGGGAAGCATGAGGGGACGGCGCCCGAATCGGTCCGACAGCGCCCCACCGATCAGCAGGGCAGGCACGATGCCGAGGACGTAGGCGAAGAGCAGCAGGTCGACCGTCAATGCGGAGAATCCGTCGTGGCTGCGGTACATCACCAGCAGCGGCGTGAACTCGTTGCCGCCCCACGCGATCGCGAAGGTGGCGCAGGCGACAGCGAACCAGCGCCGCGTCCCGGTACCCGCGACGATGCCGCTTGCCTGCGCCGGGGCGACTACCGTCACGACGCCCACCCCAATTTACTGAACACTCTGTCCACTATATACCCGCGCGCCCTGCGATGAGCGTGCCGGCGTACGGGTACTCGGGGCCTGAACGGCCGATCCCCCGTGGCGTCGGCAACATTCTGCGCAGGTGAGCGCTGTGTGCATTGCGCAGAAGGGAAGAAAAACTGTAACGTGTTCTAGTTAGAAGCCAACAATGGGAGGCCCGAGGTGAGCGCGGAATCAGCTGCGGGAACCGCGAACATTCGCGAGATCGACACCGGCGATCTACCAGACCGGTTCGCCAGGGGCTGGCACTGCCTCGGCCCGGTGAAGGACTACCTGGACGGCGAGCCGCACGGAATCGAGATCTTCGGCACCATGCTGGTGGTCTTCGCCGATTCGAAGGGCGAACTGAACGTCCTCGACGGCTACTGCCGGCACATGGGCGGTAATCTCGCCCAGGGCACGGTCAAGGGCGACGAGGTCGCCTGCCCGTTCCACGACTGGCGCTGGGGTGGCGACGGCAAGTGCAAGCTGGTGCCGTACGCCAAGCGCACCCCGCGGCTGGCGCGCACCAGGGCGTGGCACACCGACGTCCGCGGCGGGCTGCTGTTCGTGTGGCACGACCACGAGGGCAACCCACCCCAGGAGGAAGTGCGCATTCCCGAGATCGCGGAATGGGCCAGCGGCGAATGGACCGACTGGAAGTGGAACTCGATGCTCATCGAGGGCAGCAACTGCCGCGAGATCATCGACAACGTCACCGACATGGCGCACTTCTTCTACATCCACTTCGGCCTGCCGACGTACTTCAAGAACGTCTTCGAGGGCCACATCGCCAGCCAGTACCTGCACAATGTGGGCCGTCCGGACGTCAACGACATGGGCACGGCATACGGCGACGCCTCCCTCGATTCGGAGGCCAGCTACTTCGGCCCCTCGTTCATGATCAACTGGCTGCACAACACGTACGGCGACTTCAAAGCCGAGTCGATCCTCATCAACTGCCACTACCCGGTGACCCAGGACTCGTTCATGCTGCAGTGGGGAGTCATCGTCGAGAAGCCCAAGGGTCTCGATGACAAGACCACCGAGAAGCTCGCCACCGCGTTCACCGACGGTGTGAGCAAGGGCTTCCTGCAGGATGTCGAGATCTGGAAGCACAAGACCCGCATCGACAACCCGCTGCTGGTCGAGGAAGACGGCGCGGTTTATCAGATGCGCCGCTGGTATCAACAGTTCTATGTCGACGTGGCCGACGTGACGGCAGAGATGACCGACCGCTTCGAAATGGAGGTCGACACCACGATCGCCAACCAGAAGTGGTCTGTCGAGGTGGAAGAGAACCTCAAGGCGCGGGAAGCCGAGAAGGCAGAACAGTCCGCGACATGAGTCAGACACCGGATGTGGACCGGCTCGCTCGGTCGATGCTCCTGCTCCACGGGCACGACGACGAGGAGCACGAGCACGGCCACGGTCCGGCAGGCGGCGGTGACGGGTCGGGATCGTGGCGCAAGGCACCGGATTTCGCGTCCGACCCGGATCGGGCCGCGGCCGTGCGCGAGAGCACGCGGCGCGACCAGGAGCGGTACCTGACCTCCGGGTTGGCGACGATCGACTGCCGCTTCTGCCACGTGGCGGTCAAGGTCAAGAAGCTGGGTCCCGCGCACACGTCGGTGCAGTGGAACAGCGAGGCCACCGCCCGGTGCGCCCACTTCACCGAGATCCGGGAATCCGGAGGCGATCCCGCGCGCGCACGCTCGTGCCCCCGGTTGGCCGACAGCATCAAACACGCGGTCGCGGAGGGTTGTCTGGAGGAATACTCCAGCGCCCCCTCCCCCGGCGACGGCTGAGGCAGCCGCACACCGACGCCGGAACGTGTGGTTCACGATCTCCGGGTGTCGGGTCAGAGCCCCCTGAACCGCTCCTTGACCTGCTCGTCGGTCAGACCGTAATCCGCCAGAGAATACGTGTGCTTGGGGGCCCGAGGCCCCTTCTTGCTCTCTTCGTGGGTGTTCGTCATCGTCTCGCGCGCGGCATCGGTGAAGTCGATACCGAACGCACGGTAGATGTCGGCGACGGCGCCGACCGGGTCCTTGATGAGCGCGAAGTAGTCCAGGTCGTAGAACTGCGCCGGATCATGTTTGGCGCGTTCGGCGTTGAACAACTCCAGACCGCGCGACCACGTCTCCATCGAGTCGGCGCCGATGACGGCGCCGTCGAACACGTTGGACCAGCCCGCTGTGGTGTGCTGAGCCAGCGAGCACATCGACGCCATGATCGTCTCCGCCGGCCGGTGGCACTGCACCACCAAGGCGTCCGGATACGCCGCGAACAGCGCATCGAGTGCGAACAGGTGACTGGGATTCTTGAGCACCCAGCGCTTCTCGGGGTCGTTCAGCCCGATGAGTTGCAGATTCTTGCGGTGCCGCTGATAGGACTTGGTCCAGTCCTGACGCGACAGCCACTGCGAGTACGTGGGCACGTGCGCCAGCGTCTCGTAGGACACCGAATGCAGCGACTGGCGCAGCAGCTGCCAGCATTCCTCGACCTCGTCGGCCGTCATGAAGTGCAGGCCGGTGTAGTCCGGGTTCTCCGCGTGCGCCTTGGTGAACTGCGCGTCGAGCTGCTGAAAAACCGGGTTCTGCGACCAGGTTTCCCGCGGCGGCCGGGGCTGCGGGAACTCGGCCAGCCACAGCTCCAGGCCTTGGTGACGCGGGTCGGCGGCCAGCAACCGGTGCACGGCGGTGGTACCGGTGCGAGGTAGGCCGGTGACGAAGATCGGCCGCTCGATCGGGACGTCCGCGTGTTGCGGGTACTGCTTGAATGCCGCCTCCGAGACCAGACGGGCCACCAGCGCGTTGCGGACGAAGAATCGCTGCATCTTGCTGCCGAGCTCGGTCAGATCCGCGTCGCGCTGGAACGACTCGAGCAAAACGGCGAGCGCCTCGCGATAGTTGTCGTCATCGGAACCGAAATCGTCCAGCCCGCAGGCCTTCACCGCCGAGGCGTGCAGATCCTCGACGGTGCCCACGTTGGTGCGGGCGCTCGAGCTCATGCCTTGTGCTCCCCGCAGTTGACGTCGAGCGTCTGCCCGGTGATGCCGCTGGACAGGTCACTGGCCATGAACAGGATGGCCGACGCCACCTCGTCCTCGGTGGGCAGGCGCTTCAGATCCGACGCTGCCGCGGTGGCCTTGTAGATCTCGTCGACCGTGGTGCCGTACTTGCCGGCCTGGTGGGTGAAGTAGGACTCCAGCGTGCCGCCCCAGATATAGCCGGGGAGAACAGAATTGACGCGAATGCCCTGCTCGCCCAGCTCGGTGGCCAGAGTCTGCGACATCGCCAGCAGCGCCGACTTGGCCATCTTGTAGGCGCCGTACTTGGCCTGCGAGTGCCGGACCACCATGGAGTTCACGTTGACGACCGAACCGTTGGCCTCGGCCAGCGCCGGGGTGAAGGCCTGCACCATCCGCAGCGCGCCGAAGACCGTCAGCTCGATCGCATCACGCATGTGCTCGAACGTGGTGTTGGCGAAGGGCTTCATCGACGGCACGCGAAATGCGTTGTTGATCAGTACATCGACCTTGCCGTAGGCCTTGAGCGACTCCTCGACGAGATTGCTCACCTGCGCGTCGTCGGTGATGTCCGTGCCGACCGACACTGCGCGCCGACCGAGATCGGTGATCTGCTTGGCGACGTCGTCGAGGCGCTCGACAGTGCGCGCGGCCAGCACGAGGTCCGCGCCCGCCTCGGCGCATCGGCGCGCAAGCGTGGTACCCAGGGCCGGTCCCACGCCGCTGATCACCACGACCTTGCCTTCGAGAAGTCCTCCGGAACCCGTCATTTTCGTCAACCCACCATTCTTTCGCCGATCTGCTTCTGACGCAGCGCAATACGTGCGCGCCAGTCTTCTTCTGAGATCTTGTTGGACTCGTAATAGGGCAGCGCCGACGCCACCTGATCGACGCCGACGAGCTCGACCGTCGGGCCGTCTGCGGCGGTCAGTTCGCGCGACACCCGCTGCCACCGGAACTGCAGGAAGCCCTTGCGGTGCCCCAGTGTCTCCACCCAGTTGGTCACGCCCGGGTTCCGGTCGGCGACGACGATGCGGATCTTGCCGTCCGGATCCGCCTGGGCCTGAGTACCGTTGAGCGACGTCTGGTGATTGATGTAGTCCAGTGAGATGTACCAGAGGCTACCGAGCTGAAATCCCAGATAGGGGGCGTCGGTGACGGGCAGGGTGATGACGAGCGCCTGATCCTCGGCCAGATCGAACTGCCCCGCCGAGGAGTACTGCGTCGCCAGCCCGCCGGGGGTGAGTCGCGGCGGCACCAGAGCGTTCGGCTCGGTGTCGTTGTAGAACCACTGCGGGAACTGCAGCCAGGTCTTGACACGCTGCACCAGCTGCTTGCCCGCGACGGCATACCGCTTCTCGATGAGTTCCTTGGTGAGCGGCGGTGGTGCGGTCCCCGCGGTATCGGTACGCGCGATGGCGAACGACCCCCGCTGCGCGGACCAGTCGTTGTAGACCTCGCGGATCACCAGCTGTGACGGGGTGTCGGGAGTGAACCGCCACTCGAAGGTGCCGTCGGACGCGATGTCGAGCTTGCGGTCGTCGAACGCCGTCTCGCTGTCCGGCACTACTTCGTCGGTGTACTCGCCACCGAGCAGCTGGAAGCTGACATCCGTGGTGGTGCCCCGCCGACCCGTGACGACGTACTCGTGCCCGGGCTGCACCCGGGTGCCGAAGTACATGGTGTCCGGGTTGTCCAGGCCCATCTTGGTGAACGGGCCGGTGCCCTCGTGCAGGAAGGGATGGTCACGGTCGTAGTCGAAGGCCACATGCGTGCACGCGGCGATACACCCGGCGAGGTACTGCAGTCCCTCGAGGAGATCCGCTTCGGTTTCGATGAACGGTGCGGCGGCGACCAAGCCCTCCGCCTCGGCGATGGCGTCGTTGAGCGGCTGCGAATACACCCCCCGAAACTAGAACGCGTTCTATCGCGGAGTCAATATATCGACCACCGCGGTTCATATATGGAACAAAGACGCGTACATTGCCTCCATGTCCGCGCCCTCCCCCGCTCCGTCCGGCCGCGCCTCACCGCCGACCGATCGCGTCGTCGGGATCCTGGACTTCCTCGCAGGCCGGCCCGGTGAGCGCTTCGGGGTGTCCGAACTGGCCCGTCGCGTCGGGCTGAGCAAGCCGACGTGTCTCGGCATCGTCACGTCTCTCGCCGAGGCGGGTTACCTGGTGCGCGACCCTGCGGACAAGACGTATCGCCTGGGTCCGTCGCTCATCACCCTCGGCCACAAGGCTCAGGAGTCCATGCGCGTCAGACCCGCCGCGCGCGAGCAGCTGCGCCGGCTGTCGTCGCGCTACGGTGCCACCGCGGCTCTGTCTGCAGTGGTCGACGATCGCATCACGCTGCTGGACCTGGTGGCCCCCGCGGGGGTGCGGCCGGGGGTGGAGGTAGGCCAGAGCTACCCGTTCGCACCGCCGGTCGGCTTGATGTTCGTGCTCTGGGACGACGAGGCCGAGCGCAACTGGTTGGCCATGCAACCCACGATTCCGTTGCGCACCGACGTGGATCGGCTGAGCCGGGTGATCTCCTCGTGCCGGGCCGACGGCTACCTCGTGGAACGCCAGACCGCAGGCGGCAGAAGGCTCTACTCGCTGATGGCCGGCATGCCGACCACTCTGCCCGACGAATTACGGGCTCTGCTGGGCGAATTGGTGTCCGACATCGGTGAGCGGGTGTATCTGCGCGGCGAAAGCACTGGCCGCGGAAGGCATGACATCAGCGTCATCTCGGCTCCGGTGTACGACCATTACCAGCGCCAGGTGATGGTCGCGTCGATGCACATCGGAAAGCCGTTGACCGACCACGAGATCTCCGAGCGGGCGCGCGCCGTGGTGGCCACCGCGGACGCGGTGACCGTCCAGCTCAGTGGGGCCAAGCCGTCGTTCGGCTGAACGCTACGAGGTACCGGCCAGCGCGAACGGGAGCACCTCGGGCGCGCCGGCCTCGCGGACCACCCGGGCGGCCATGGTCAGGGTCCACCCGGTGTCGGCCAGATCATCCACGAGCAGCACGGGTCCGCCGGCCGCGCGAATCGGGCCGGGATCGGGCGGCGACCACGCCCGGTGCAGTGCGGCTACTCGATACGCCGAGTTCGCCGCGGCCACCGGCCGCCGTTCCGGTGCGTACCGAAGCACTCCGAGGTCGGTCAGGCGGCCCAGCTCGGCCAGCTTGCGGGCGAGCGAGGAGATCAGCAGCGGGTGGCGGTCCGAGTCGAGCGCCATGACCGCCGTCGGGCGTGTTTCCCAGGTCCAGGACGCGAGCACCTTCACCGCCGCCTGTACGACATCGTCGGATGCCTCGCCGTCGGCCTCGTCGAGCAGCTTGCGCAGGCGGGCACCCCAGCCCAGATCGGTGAGCCTGCCGATGACACGGCCGGGCGAGGGACCGTCGGCTATGCGGCCGCTGAGGTCGAGCCCCAGCTTGCCGAGCCCTGTCGGCCACTGCTTGCGCGGAGCGAGCACCACGCCCGGCCGCATCAGCCGTTGCCGGGAGTCCTCGGCCACCGCCGCATCGACGGCGGCGGAGTGCCGCACGCCGGCGCAGTTGTCGCACCGGCCGCATCGTTCGCCGGGGCGGAGCTCAGGATCGTCGAGCTGACCGCGCAGAAATGCCATCCGGCAGCCGTCGGTGGACTGGTAGTCGAGCATCGCCTGCTGTTCGCGCCTGCGAGCCTCGTCGAGGGTCCGGTAACGCTGTTCGTCGTAACCCCAGTCTTCGCCCGTGGCGATCCAGCCACCCTTGACCCGCCGCACCGCACCGTCGACGTCGAGTACCTTCAGCACCATCTCCAGCCGGGAGCGCCCAAGATCGACGAGAGGCTCCAGCGCCGCCGTCGACTGCGGGCGGTCCGGCTCGAGCGCACGAATCACATTGCGCACCATCGCCTCCGACGGGAACGCCACCGACGCGAAGTAGCGCCAGACGTCCTGGTCCTCACGCCCGGGCAGCAGGATCACCTCGGCGCTGTCCGTCGCGCGACCCGCGCGGCCGACCTGTTGGTAGTAGGCGATCGGCGAGGACGGGGCGCCCAGATGGACGACGAAACCCAGGTCGGGTTTGTCGAAGCCCATGCCGAGGGCGGACGTGGCGATCAGCGCTTTGACGCGATTGGCGAGCAGGTCCGCTTCGAGCTGTTCGCGCTCGGCCGCCTCGGTGGCGCCGGTGTAGGACGCAACCTTGTGCCCGTGCTCGGCGAGCAGGGCCGCCACGTCATTGGCCTGCGCGACGGTCAATGTGTACACGATTCCCGAGCCGGGCAGCGAATCCAGTTGCGCGACAAGCCATGCGGCGCGCTGCGCGGGAGAGCCGGCGGTGACGACCGAAAGCCGCAGCGACTCACGGTCCAGGCCGCCGCGGAGCACCAGCGTGTCTCCCCCTCCGACGCCCAGCTGTGCCGCAACGTCGGCGACCACGCGGTCGTTGGCGGTGGCGGTGGTGGCGAGCACGGGCACGTCCGGCCCGAGGTCGGCCAGCAGCGTGCGGATGCGGCGGTAGTCGGGCCGGAAGTCGTGCCCCCAGTCCGACACACAGTGCGCTTCGTCGACGACAACCAGCCCGGCGTCGGTGGCCAGAGCGGGCAGCACCTCGTCACGAAAGTCGGGGTTGTTGAGCCGTTCTGGGCTGACGAGCAGCACGTCGAGATCGCCACCGCGCACCCGGTCGTGGACCTCGGACCAGTCCGTCACGTTGCTGGAGTTGATGGTGGCGGCGTGCACGCCCGCGCGGTCCGCCGCGGCGACCTGGTTGCGCATCAGTGCCAGAAGCGGCGACACGATGACCGTGGGTCCGTGCCCGGCGGCACGCAGGAGCTTGGCCGCGATGAAGTAGACCGCCGACTTGCCCCACCCGGTGCGCTGGACCACCAGTGCCCGGCGCCGGTGTACGACGAGCGCCTCGATGGCGGTCCACTGATCGTCGCGCAGCACGGCGCGCGGACCCGCCAGTTGTTCGAGGATCGCCTGTGCGTCGGCGCGCGTAGCCATGCCGCCATCGTGCCCGGTGGGTGTGACGCCTGCCGGCGGGCTAATGGACTATCAGCCAGATTGCGACGAAGTGGCACGCCGCGGCGGCGACGGTGAACGCGTGGAAGAACTCGTGATGCCCGAACGTTGCGGGCCACGGATTGGGCCAGCGCACCCCGTAGAGCACCGCGCCGACGTTGTACAGCACGCCGCCGGCGATCAGCAGCGCGACGACGGTGGCCCCGGCCTGATCGAGCAGCGTTCCCGCGAACCAGAGGGCCACATAACCGAGCATCAGATACAGCGGTATCCCCACCCACCGCGGCGCCGACGGCCAGAACATCTTGAGCGCGACGCCTGCCGCTGCGCCGGTCCACACGATCGTGAGTACCTCGATGCCGATGTCCGGCGGCATGGCCAGCATGGCAAGCGGCGTGTAACACGCGGCGATGAAGACGAAGATGATCGAGTGGTCGAGCCGCATCATCCACTTCTCCGCCAGCGGCGAACCCCACGTCACCCGGTGATACGTCGCACTGACCCCGAACATCGCGACGACGCCCACCGCGTACACCGACGCAGCCCACCAGGCGTGCGGCGTCGTGGCGAGCCACGCGCCCTGGATCAGCGCGACGCCGGCGAATACGGCGACGACAGTGGACACGAGATGAATCCAGCCACGGGCGCGGGGCGTGTCGACGAGATCGACGACGAGGTCGACTCCGAAGTTGGGGCCGGCGGGCGGGTTGCCGTCGATCAGGACGTCTCCGATGGTGGCAGAGTGCCGCGCCTTACACATACAGCGGGCTCCCACAGATCGCGGGAGCGGACGCAAGCCTAGCGTCCGACCCCGCAAGATGGGACCTGCCGTGCCCGCGCAACAGCGCGAACACGGCAAGTGCAATCAGACTGTGACGTGAATCCTCAACGCATCGGCATCTCGGTGGCGGCCGGGGCGGCAGGTGCGGGCGTCACCGGAGTTTCACCCATCGCGGAATCTGCCGGCGTTCCCATTGCGGGAGCCTCCGGCATCATGCCGCTGTCCCAGACTGCCTGGGCGACAGGGGTGGGCACCGCCATCACGCCGCAGTTGTCGCGCAGGGCACTGACCGGCTGGTGGATAGCCGTCAGCTCCTGCTGAACCTGCGGGTTCTCGGCGAAGAACGCGGCGTAGGCGCTCGTCGCCTCAGGCTGCGCCGAGATGGTGGTCAACGCCTCGTTGGTCAGCGGGTTCGCGGTGAGGTAGGCACCCTCGGAGGCTGCCGCGGTGCTCACGGTTCCCGCCACGTTGCTGGCGGTGCACTCGGGGTTGGGAGCCGGGGCGGGCTGCGCACCGGCCACCGGGGCGATGATCGCCGCCGACCCGAAGGCGAGCACGCCTCCGGCAAACATGCCGAACAGTCCACGGCGCACGGTCGTGAGGGTCGAAGTCATGAAAAATCAGTCCTTCTGCATAGATCAAGTCTGCAACCGTTCGGTCGCACCCAAGGCCTAGCCCCTATTACCGCCGGTCAAACACGCATCGGCGTCAATCACCGCGCCCGCGTCGGCATCGCCGCAGGCCAGACCCGCCCAGACGGCACTGAAGAAAGATCGCTAACCGGGTGTCGCGGCGGCTTCTTGTTCGCGTTTGATTTCCAGTGCGATGTCGATGAGTTGGTCTTCCTGGCCGCCGATGAGTTTGCGTTGGCCGGCGCGGTGGAGCAGTTGGTGGGCGGGCACGCCGTAGCGTTCGGATTGACGGATGGCGTGTTTGAGGAAGCTGGAATACACCCCGGAGTAGCCCATGATCAGGGCATTGCGGTCCAGCAGGCACTCGGCCGGCATCGCCGGAGCGACGACCTCTTCGGCGGCATCGGCGATGTCGAAGAAATCGATCCCGGTCTTGACACCGATCTTGTCGAACACCCCGATCAGCGCCTCGACCGGCGCATTTCCTGCCCCGGCGCCGAACCGCCGGCACGACCCGTCGATCTGCTTGGCACCCGCGCGGACCGCCTCGATGCTGTTGGCCACCCCCAGGCCCAGGTTCTCGTGCCCGTGGAAGCCCACTTGGGCGTCATCGCCGAGCTCGGCCACCAACGCACTGACCCTGTCGGCGACACCCTCGAGCACCAGCGCACCCGCAGAGTCCACGACATACACACACTGACAACCCGCATCGGCCATGATCCGGGCCTGGGCAGCCAGCTTCTCCGGGGAGATGGTGTGGCTCATCATCAGAAACCCGACCGTCTCCAGACCCAGTTCACGGGCCAGGCCGAAATGCTGGATGGAGACATCGGCCTCGGTGCAGTGGGTGGCGATCCGGCAGATCGAACCGCCGTTGTTCTGGGCTTCCTTGATGTCTTCCTTGGTGCCCACCCCCGGCAGCATCAGGAACGCGATCTTGGATTCCTTGGCCGTCTCCGCGGCCAGCTTGATGAGCTCCTGCTCCGGGGTCTTGGAAAACCCGTAGTTGAAGCTCGACCCACCCAATCCGTCGCCGTGGGTCACCTCGATGACCGGCACACCCGCGGTATCGAGGGCGGCGACGATAGAACCGACCTCGTCCTTGGTGAACTGGTGACGCTTATGGTGGCTGCCGTCGCGCAGCGAGGTGTCCGTCATCCGGACATCCCACATCGGGTCGAAGTAGATGCCGTCGGTACTCATGCGTGGCCTCCTGTGGTGGCAGCCAGGATTTCCTGGGCGATCTCCTCGCCCACCTTGGTCGCCGCAGCGGTCATGATGTCGAGATTTCCGGCATACGGCGGCAGATAGTCACCCGCACCCTCGACCTCGACGAACGTGGTGACCAGGTGATTGCCGCCGTTGTACACCGTCGGCTCGTCGAACTGCGGCTCATTGAGCAGGCGATAACCCGGCACATAGGTCTGCACCTGGGCGACGACGTCCTTGATCGACTCCGTGATCGCGTCGTGGTCGGCGTCTTCGGGGATCGCGCAGAAAATGGTGTCGCGCATGATCATCGGCGGATCCGCCGGATTCAAGATGATGATCGCCTTGCCTCGCTTGGCGCCGCCGATCACCTCCACCCCCGCACTGGTGGTCTTGGTGAACTCATCAATATTGGCCCGCGTCCCCGGACCCGCCGACGCCGACGACACCGACGCCACGATCTCGGCGTACGGCACGTCCACCACACGGCTCACCGCATACACCATCGGAATCGTGGCCTGCCCACCGCAGGTCACCATGTTGACGTTCGGCGCATCCAGATGCGCACGCAAGTTCGCCGGCGGGATCACCCCGGGACCCACCGCCGCCGGAGTCAGGTCGATCGCCCGGATACCCGCCTCGGCATACCGCGGCGCCGCGTCCCGATGCACATACGCACTCGTGGCCTCGAACACCAGATCCGGCAACTCACTCTGACCCAACAACCAGTTCACACCCTCATGACTGGTCTCCAAACCCAACTTCCGGGCCCGCGCCAGCCCCTCACTCTCCGGATCGATACCGATCATCCACCGCGGCTCCAACCACTCCGACCGCAACAGCTTGTAGAGCAAATCAGTACTGATATTGCCGGATCCGACGATCGCCACAGACGCCTTGTCAGGCATTGTCATCCCTAACTGTTCGCAAAGACTTCACTCGAAATCGAGTCGTACTGAACCTAACCCGCTGAAGTCGGCAACGAAATGGCTGCCCGGGGGTGCATCTATCGCACGGGTGCACGACCCCGGCAACACGATGTCGCCTGCCTTGAGCCGGACGCCGAACGCCTCCACCTTGCGGGCCAGCCACGCCACCGCCGTCACCGGGTTTCCCAGCACCGCATCGCTGCGGCCTTCGGCGACCACCTCACCGTTGTTGGTCAACACCGCATTGATGTTCTTGATGTCGATGTCCTTCGGCGACACCCGCGCCTCGCCCAACACCCAGCCGGCAGAGGACGCATTGTCGGCGATGGTGTCGCACAACTTGATCTGCCAGTTCGTGATCCGTGTGTCGATGAGCTCGATCGACGGGGCGAACGCCGCCGTCGCCGCCAACACGTCGTCTTCGGTGCAGCCTGCGCCGGGCAGGTCGTCGGACAGGATGAAGCCGACCTCGACCTCGACGCGCGGGTACAGGAACCGGCCGGACTTCACCGGCTGATCCTCGAACACCTGCATGTCGTCGAGCAGATGCCCGTAATCGGGTTCGTCGACGTTCATCATCTTCTGCATGGCCTCCGACGACAGGCCGACCTTGTGACCGATGATCCGGGCGCCCTCGGCGACCTTCTGCCGGATGTTGATCAACTGGATCTCGTAGGCGTCCACCACATCGATATCGGGATTCCCGTCGGTCAACGGGCTGATCGGTTCGCGGCTGCGCTCAGCCTGCGCCAGCTCCGCTGCCAGCTTCTCGCGCACCTCAACGGCCAACATGAAGTGAAGTCCCCTCGTTTCTTCGACCGGCCCAGTTGTTAGTCGGCCGGGCAATTCTATAACGTGTTCTACATGACGGAGCAGGAGTATGACGTCGTCGTGGTCGGCAGCGGCGCCGCGGGTATGGTCGCCGCCCTCACCGCCGCTCACCAGGGACTCTCGACGATAGTCGTCGAGAAGGCCGCGCACTATGGCGGTTCCACTGCGCGGTCAGGTGGTGGCGTATGGATTCCGAACAACGAGGTGCTCAAACGCGACGGAGTCTCGGACACCCGGGAGGCGGCGCGTACCTACCTGCACACCATCATCGGCGACGTCGTGCCCGCCGAGAAGATCGACACCTATCTCGATCGCGGGCCCGAGATGCTGTCGTTCGTGCTGAAGCACTCGCCGCTGAAGCTGTGCTGGGTGCCGAACTACTCCGACTACTACCCCGAGACCCCCGGCGGCAAGGCCACCGGCCGGTCGGTGGAGCCGAAGCCGTTCAACGCCAACAAGCTGGGCGCCGATCTACCCGGACTCGAGCCGCCGTACGGCAAGGTCCCGATGAACATGGTCGTGCTTCAGCAGGATTACGTGCGACTCAACCAGCTCAAGCGACATCCCCGCGGCGTGCTGCGCAGCCTCAAGGTCGGCATCCGGGCGACATGGGGCAAGGTCACCGGCAAGAACCTCGTCGGCATGGGCCGTGCACTCATCGCCCCCTTGCGTATCGGCCTGCAGAAGGCCGGCGTTCCCGTGCTGCTCAACACCGCACTGACGGACCTCTACGTCGAGGACGGCGTCGTACGCGGCATCTACGTCAAAGCAGCGGGCGACGCCGAATCGGCCGAGCCGCAACTCATCCGAGCTCGTCGAGGGGTGATTCTCGGTAGTGGCGGATTCGAGCACAACGAGCAGATGCGGGTGAAGTACCAGCGGGCTCCGATCACCACCGAATGGACTGTCGGCGCCAAGGCCAACACCGGTGACGGCATCCTGGCCGCCGAGAAGCTCGGTGCCGCACTCGACGTCATGGAGGACGCGTGGTGGGGTCCGACGGTGCCGCTCGTCGACGCGCCGTGGTTCGCACTGTCGGAGCGCAACTCACCTGGCTCGATCATCGTCAACATGGCCGGCAAGCGGTTCATGAACGAATCCATGCCCTACGTCGAGGCCTGCCACCACATGTACGGCGGCCAGTTCGGCCAGGGAGCGGGTCCCGGCGAGAACATTCCCGCCTGGCTGGTGTTCGACCAGCAGTACCGCGACCGCTACATCTTCGCCGGACTTCAACCGGGACAACGCATTCCGAAGAAGTGGATGGAGTCGGGCGTCATCGTCAAGGCCGACACCCTCGATGAGCTGGCGATCAAGACCGGCCTGCCCGCCGACGCCTTCAAGGCCACGGTCGAGCGCTTCAACGGCTTCGCCCGGTCCGGTGTCGACCAAGACTTCCGGCGGGGTGAGAGCGCTTACGACCGGTACTACGGTGACCCCACCAACAAGCCCAACCCCAACCTCGGCGAGATCAGCCACGGGCCCTTCTACGCGGCCAAGATGGTGCCGGGCGACCTGGGCACCAAGGGCGGCATCGTCACCGACGTCGTCGGACGCGCCCTGCGTGACGACGGTTCGGTCATCGAGGGCCTCTACGCCGCGGGCAATGTCAGCGCGCCGGTGATGGGACACACCTACCCCGGGCCCGGCGGCACCATCGGACCGGCGATGACGTTCGGATATCTCGCGGCGCGTCACCTGGCCGGCAAGGAGTAGCGCGTGCCCATCAACCTCGACGAAGCCATCGGTGCCGAGCTCGACCCGGTCGAATTCTCGTGGAGCAGCAGCGACATTCAGCTCTACCATCTCGGCCTGGGCGCCGGCGGTGATCCGATGGACAAGCGTGAACTGCGCTACCTCCTCGACGGTCATCCGCAGGTGCTGCCGACGTTCGGCAACGTGGCGCAGAGCTTCCACATGACCGAGCCGCCCGCAGTCCGGTTTCCCGGCATCGACATCGAGCTCAGCAAGGTGCTGCACGCCAGCGAGGCCGTGACCGTCCCGGGTCCCGTCCCGGCGTCCGGCACCGGCATCGCGGTCACCCGCTTCACCGAGATCTGGGACAAGGGCAAGGCGGCGGTCATCTGGTCGGAGACAGAAGTCAAAGACCCCGGCGGGACATTGCTGTGGACACAGAAGCGGTCAATCTTCGCCCGTGGCGAGGGCGGTTTCGGCGGCGACCGTGGACCGTCGGCTGCCCCGGCGCAGTCCGATCGGGCACCCGACCTTGAGCTGTCGGTACCGACTTCACCTGCGCAGGCATTGCTGTACCGGATGTGCGGCGACCGCAATCCGCTGCACTCCGATCCGGAGTTCGCCGCGGCCGCCGGCTTTCCCCGCCCCATCCTGCACGGGTTGTGCACCTACGGCATGACGTGCAAGGCGCTGGTCGACAACCTGCTCGACGGCGACGTCACCGGGCTGAAGTCCTACGGCGCGCGGATGGCCGGCGTCGTGTTCCCCGGGGAGACGCTGAAGGTGAGCGTGTGGAAGAACTCCGGAGACGCTGCGGGCTCCTACAGTGCTGTGGTCACCGCCCCGGAACGCGACGACGCGGTCGCGCTGGCGGGCGTGGAGTTCGTCCCGGCCTGACCCTGCCTACCGGCAGAGCTCGCTGATGGTTGTCGACGTCGACTGTGCGTCGTTCATCCGGTTCGTCTGGGTGGGATCGTCGGCGGGCGCACCGGCGAGTTGCCCCATGCCGATGTACTCGAGATTGTTCGCGAAGGACCGCACCGCATCGGCGAGATCGCCCGGCACCTTGTCATCGAGACGTGACAACAGGAACTGCCCGCCGCCGAGGGTGGCGAGGCGGGCATTGGCCGCCACTGCCTGCGTGGCGACCGGGTCGGGACCGAGATTGGCGTTGGTCTGCAGCGACACTGCGCCCCGTACGAGCTCGAACGCGCTGCAGACCCGTGTCTTGGGATCAGTGGACTGATCGGCCGTCGCCGTCGAGGTGTCGCTGGACGACGGCGCACTCACCAACGCCCAGACCGCGACTCCGAGGGCCGCTACCGCGACGATGAGTGCGATGACAACAAGCTGTCCTGAGCGACTGGAAGAGTTCACGGAATCCGGCACCGGGCGATCATAGCCTCCGCGGGGCCTCGCGAGAATGGTCCCACACCAAAGCTTTTGATCTCAACGTTCCCGTACAGACAAGTTCGCCGGCATCGCAACCCGCGATGCCGGCGAACCAGCTGCCTACTACCTACCGACTAATCCGAGGAATCCGAGGAATCCGAGGCGGAACCGTCGGACGCCGACCCCGGGTCGCCGTCGTCTCCGTCGGAGCCGATCGCACCCTTCGCGCCGCCCGTACCTCCGGAGCCGGCGGTGGGAGTTCCCGTACCGCCGGTCTCGATGTCGGCGTCGCCGCCGTCACCTCCGCGACCACCGTTGCCGAGCAGGCCGCCGCCGTCGCCACCGGTTCCGCCCTTGCCGCCCTTGGCGTTACCGCTGCCCACCGGGCCGCCTTCCTCGTCCGGGACGCCGCCGAAGGCGTCCCCGCCACGGCCGCCGCTGCCGCCGTTGCCGACGGTGCCGACCTCGCCGCCGTTGCCACCGGCCCCACCGGTTGCGGTGCCGTCGAGCGTCAGGGCCTCGCCACCGTCGCCGCCGGCGCCGCTGCCGCCTGAGAAGGTGTCGCCGCCGGCGCCGCCCACTCCGCCGGTGGCGTTCGCGTCCTCGTAACCCTCGGCGCGGCCACCCTGACCACCTTCGCCGCCGCCGCCCAGGAACCCGGTGCCGCCCGCTCCTCCGGCTCCGCCGGTGGCCGCCTTTCCTGCTGCTTCGGCTTCAGCCTCGCCACCTTCACCGCCGGTGCCGCCTGTGCCGTAGCCGCTGCCGCCGCCTGCGCCGCCGGCGCCGCCGGTGGCGTTGCCGTTCACCGAGCTGGCGAACCCGCCGAGACCCCCGGTGCCGCCGCTGCCGAAGGTGCCGGATCCGCCGGCGCCGCCGCGGCCGCCTGTTGCGTTGTTCTGGGCGGCATTGTTGCCGGTGAAGTTGCTGGTGTTCTCGTTCCAGCCGCCTTCACCGCCGTCACCGCCACGGCCGAACAGTGACGCGCCGCCGCCGTTGCCACCGCGGCCTGCCGCCGAGACCAGCTTGCCTGTGCTGTCGTACTCGGCATCGACTCCGGCGCCGCCGGCGCCGCCGTCACCGAACCAGAAACCGGCGTCCCCCCCATTGCCGCCGTTGGCTCCGGCGCCGCCGTTGCCCCACAGCAGACCGCCGTTGCCACCGTTGCAGGCATCGCCTTCGCAGTCATCGGCGGCATCCAGACCGTCACCGATCAACCAGCCGCCGGGTCCGATGATCGGTCGGAACGCGGGATTGGCGCTCGACGGCGCCAGCGCGAACGTGCCTACCGCCGCGTCACTGCGCGAATTCTTGTGCTTATCGCTACCGCCGTTGAGAGACAGCCAAGGAATCTCTTCCTCGTTCGAGACGAGCTGCACCTCAAGTTGGGACGGGGCCGGTGCGCCATCGTCGATCAGCATCAATGTGCCGACGCCGACCAGCGCCGCGCCGGCGACGCCCGCCGTCATTCCGGCGCTCAGGTATGTACGGATTGCCACCGAGCGATCGCTCATCTTGGCGTGCCTTGCCATGGGTTAACCCCCTGTGTAGTTACGAGGACGTGCCGCGTTCAACCCCCGCGTCCGCAGCACCTGGAAAGTTCTATCAGACATCGGACGGGAAAACCGGCTTTTGCTGGCCGCCACTCCAACGGTTCATCTGCTGGACGCACATCCGTGCGTCGCCCGGGCGCCCGCGGGCGCAGATACCTCGACGGCCCAGCCCTTCCTTCGGGCGGAATGCTGCGTGGACGGCGCGCGCGTGCCGTCCCGGAATGAGCATTGCGCTCCAGACATAGCCCCTGACAGCAAAATAGAGACCACTGTCGTTGACATAGGAAATTCCCTGCTCGTAGGCCGAAGATTACGGACACCGCAGGCGCAGTGGTCGATGCTCGTCGCGGCGCGAACCGTCGCACGAGCAGCCTGGCCCGCGCCGACGATGCCGACACCGTTTGCTGGCCGCGCCGGCCGTGCGGGCGGCACGCCATGTGGGGTCGAACCATGTCAGCAAATCAGCGCGCCAGTCCCGTGCGCACCGGCGTCCACCGGTGCGCACCGCGGCATCGCACATGGGGAGTCCACCGGGTCGTTTGTGCGGCCTGTTATTTTGCTCGGGGGGGAACCCTCGCTGCTCGCTCAACGAACCCAGGAGGAAATCGCGTGAAGATCAAGCCCGCATTGGCCGCCACCGCTGCTGCCGCCGCGGTGGCCATGGCAGGAGCACCCTTCGCCTCGGCAGATGTCGAGGTGCAGTGGCTCGGCCAGCCCGGCGAGCTGGTCAACGGAAACGTCGTCCAGCACTGGACGGTGAGCCATCTGAAGCCCAGCACCGACACCATCCCGTATCAGCCGGTGGGCACGCTGTGGGAGGCGACGGCCAGTGACGAAGCGATTTCGGGTGACGTGACTCCGATCGTGTCGAACCTGAACGCACGCGCCAAGAACGGCGACACCTACCGTGTGCTGTTCGGTGTCGCCACGCCGCAGGGCGTCAATCCCTCGACACTGCCCCAGGGCGAGAAGACCAGCGGCAAGATCTACTTCGATGTGACGGGCGAGAGCCCCGACAGCGTCTTCTACAGCTCCGGCGGTCCTGACGAGCTGCTGTGGCTGGAGGCCCCTCCGGCCCCGGCTCCGGCGACCGGATCCGGCGGCGGGTCTTCCTCGTCAGGCACCGCAACGTCCCCGACGACGTCCGGTGCGGATGATGCGGCCACCACCGACGCTCCGGAGGCGACCCCCGCGGCCACGACGCCCACCTCGGTAACGCCCGTGCCCGCCTCGATGCCCGAAGGCAGCGTGGGCACGCCGCTACCCGAAGGCAGCGTCGGCACACCGCTGCCCGAAGGCAGCGTGGGCACGCCCCTGCCCGAGGGGGCAGCTGCGGCCGAGGCCGGCCCCGCGCCGGTTCCCGCAGCGGCGACGCCGGCAGCCCCGGCACCCGCAGGAAGTGTCGGCACCCCGGTCGAGGGTGCGACACCCGAGCCGGCTGCCGCAGCGCCCACCACCACCGTGGTGCCCGCGCCGCCCGCCTGATTCACACGAATACTCGCATCGCCGTGCCGCCTGCCCTGCAGGCGGCACGGCGTGTTTCACCGACCGGACAGGCGGTCAGGAATGTGACGCCCACCAGGTGTAGATCTGCACCATGTTCGGGCCCTGCGGACCCGACTGGATCTCGCTCATCATGACGTCGGAGTCGGTCGTCCAGGCGACCGTGGGCTTGCTCTGCTGAAAGCCGCACACCAGTGTCCCGGCGGCCTGTTCGGCTGCTGCAGTGCGCCGCCACGGTCCCGGCGATTGAATGTTGCCGGGGCAGTTCACCACCGATGACGAACTGACGTGTTCGTCGAACAGTTCCTTCAACGACTGCTCGTCCGTCGCCAATGTGTAGGTGGCCGTCAGCGGCCCGCCCGGGTCGTCGTTCTGACCGCAACTGACTTGAGCGAGAGCGCCTTTCGTGGGGACCACGGCTTCACACGCGCCCTCGGAATAGCCGCGCGGCACCATGGCGAGCAGTCGTGACTGCGCCTGCTCCGCCGACTCGGCCTCCGTGGTCGTGGTGACGTCGCCCGCAGATTCCTGCCCATCCTCCGACGACGGCCAGAACGTCCAGGCGAGGACACCCAACCCGATGACGGCAGCGGTTGCGGCGGCAATCAACACGACCGGTCGGCGATCGCGGTGCACCGGCCGCGGATTCACCGACATCGGCGCGTCGAAACGCGGCCCCACAGCGCCCGCGGACGCTGCCCGCACGCGGTCGACTTGGAGCGGCCCGGTGTCCTCGTCGTCGGGATCAGGCTGACGGGAGCTCATTCGGCCAAGGGTAGTAGGCCCGTCGGGCGGATCGTGCGAGGCACACGCCACGGCGGTGGACCTGCGCCGGGCTCACCCGAGGATGAGCCCGGAGGTCGGGACTCCGGTTCCCGCGGTGACCAGCACGTGTTCCACGTTCGGAACCGGGTTGACCGACGTGCCGCGCAATTGCCGCACACCTTCGGCGATCCCGTTCATCCCGTGGATGTACGCCTCGCCGAGCTGGCCGCCATGGGTGTTGATCGGCAGTCTGCCGCCGAGCTCGATCGCCCCGTTCGCGATGAAGTCCTTCGCTTCACCCTTACCGCAGAACCCCAGCTCCTCGAGCTGGATCAACGTGTACGGGGTGAAGTGGTCGTAGAGGATCGCGGTCTGGATGTCAGACGGATTCAGTCCCGACTGCTCCCAGAGTTGACGCCCCACCAAGCCCATCTCGGGCAGCCCGAGCTCTTCGCGATAGTACGAATACATCGTGAACTGGTCCGCCCCGGCAGCCTGCGCCGCGGCCTCGATGACCGCGGGTCGGTGCTTGAGGTCCTTGGCCCGCTCCGGGGTGGTCACCACGATCGCCACCCCGCCGTCGGTCTCCTGGCAGCAGTCCAGCAGCCGCAGTGGTTCGGCAATCCACCGGGAGTTCTGGTGGTCTTCGATGGTGATCGGCTTACCGTAGAAATGCGCCTTCGGATTGTTCGCGGCGTGCTTGCGGTCGGCGACCGACACCGCGCCGAAATCTGCACTCGTCGCGCCGTATTCGTGCATGTACCGCTGGGCGATCATCGCCACCGAGGCGGCGGGAGTGCTCAGTCCGTGCGGGTAGGACCAGCTGTACTCGACGCCGCGGGAATCGGCGTTGACGGTCAAACCGGTCATCACCTGCCCGAAGCGGAACTCCGAGCGTTCGTTGAAGGCGCGGTAGGCGACGACGACTTCGGCGACACCGGTCGCCACCGCCAGCGCCGCCTGTTGCACCGTTGCCGCCGCCGCACCGCCGCCGTAGCCGATCTGGCTGAAGAACGTCAGATCGCCGATGCCGGTGGCACGCGCGACGGCGGTCTCCAGGTTCGAGTCCATGGTGAACGTCACCAGACCGTCGACGTCCGCCGGAGCCAACCCCGCGTCGTCGAGGGCGTCGAGCACCGCCTCGGCGGCCAGCCTCAGCTCGCTGCGACCGGAGTTCTTCGAGAAGTCGGTGGCGCCGATGCCCGCGATCGCCGCCTTGCCGGACAGTCCGTCGGTCATGCCGCGCCCCCGATGGTCAACGTGGCGTTGGCGATCACGTGATCTCCGAGGCTGTTGCTTCCGGTGACCTTCACCGTGACCAGACCGTCCTCGACCGCGGTCACCTCACCGGTGAACGTCACGGTGTCGTACGCGTACCAGGGCACGCCGAGCCGCAGTCCGATCGATCTGACGACGGCGGTGGGCCCGGCCCAGTCGGTGATGAAGCGCTGCACCAGACCGGTGTCGGTGAGGATGTTGACGAAGATGTCCTTGGACCCCTTCGCCTGGGCCTTGTCCCGGTCGTGATGCACGTCCTGGTAGTCGCGTGTCGCGATGGCGGTGGAGACGATGAAGGTCGGATCACCGTAGAGCTTGAGTTCGGGCAGCTTCGTGCCCACTTGCGGTGACGGCGCTGTCGGTGCGCTCATGCTTGCGGCTCCCATGCGTACAGCGTCCAGGCGGGGCTGATGTCACTGTCAGGAAAATCGATATACGTTGCGCGCACCCGCAATCCGATCTGCACGTCTGCGCAGTCGACGCCCCGCAGTTCGCCGAGCATGCGCACCCCTTCGTCGAGTTCCACCAGCGCGATGACGAAAGGAAGCGTTCGGCCCGGGACCTTCGGCGCGTGGTGCACGACGTAGCTGAACACGGTGCCCTCGCCCGATGCGACGACGTAATCGACTTCGGCATCCTTTTTCTGCCAGACCGCAGGAACAGGGGGATGCTGCAGTGCCCCGTCCGGGCGCCGCTGGATGCGCAGTTCGTGGGCATTGATCCCGTCCCAGAAGAACTTGGTGTCCCTCGACGACGCGGGGCGCATCAGTTTGTCTGGGTCGAGGTCGTCGGGAATCGTGGCCGCGGTGGTCGGCGACTGATCCTGGTCGGCCGGCCGGAACTTCATGATGCGCCACATCATCTCGGCGACCGGATTGTCTTCGTCATCGCCACAGTGCCAGGTGATCTTCTGTGTGATGAAGAAGCCCTCGCCGAGCGCCGTCCGCTTGGGCCCGATGACGTCGGTCAACTCGGCGGACACGCTGACGTCCTCGCCGGGTCGCAGATAGCGGTGGTAGACCTGCTCGCAGTTGGTGGCGACGACCCCGACATAGCCTGCCTCGTCGAACAATTCGAGGATCTTGCCGAGCGGGTCATCGTCGGGACGGACACCGCCGAGCCCCATCATCGTCCACACCTGGATCATCGCCGGCGGAGCGACGACGCCCGGGTGACCGGCAGCCTTGGCGGCGGCGTCGTCCACATAGATGGGGTTTTTGTCGCCCATCGCGTCCAGCCAGTGGTCGACCATCGGCTGGTTCACCGGATGACGGCCGGTGCGGGGCTTGCTCTTTCCCTCGGCCTTGACACGGTCGGCGGCTGCCTTGATGTCGTCGACGGCGCTCATCTGACTTCTCTGTTCTTCGCGCAGGCGCTCATCGCCAGCGGGCGGTACCCCCACATCACCGCGGGACCCTCGGAACCTTCAGCCCCGCCGCAGCGATCATCTCGCGCATCACCTCATTGACCCCGCCGCCGAAGGTGATCACCAGGTTGCGCTTGCTCATCTTGTCCAGCCAGTCGAGCAGCTCACCGGTCTCCGGATCCGCGGGATTTCCGTACTTGCCGACGATCTCTTCGGCGAGCCGGCCGACGTCCTGAATGCGTTCTGTAGAGAAGACTTTCGTTGCGGCGGCGTCGGCGACGGCGATCGTCTCGCCCGACGCGGCCACCTGCCAATTCAGCAGTTCGTTGACCCGCCAGATCGCCCTGATCTGACCGAGCAACCGCTTCACGTCACCGTGTTCGATTGGCGTCACACCGTCCGAACCCGGCTTGGACGCCCAGGCATGAACCTGATCGTAGATGCCGGCGACGCGCCCGGCCGGACCCAGACCGACACGCTCGTGGTTCAGCTGGGTGGTGATGAGCTTCCAGCCGCCATTCTCCTCACCGACGACCATGTCGGCGGGGACGCGCACGTCCTGGTAGTAGGACGCGTTGGTGTGATGGGCCCCGTCGGAGAGGATGATCGGAGTCCAGGAGTACCCCGGGTCCTTGGTGTCGACGATCAGGATCGAGATGCCCTTGTGTTTGGCAGCCTCCGGGTCGGTGCGGCAGGCCAGCCAGATGTAGTCGGCGTCGTGGGCGCCTGTGGTCCACATCTTCTGGCCGTTCACGATGTATTCGTCACCATGGCGAACCGCCGTGGTCCGCAGTGAGGCCAGGTCGGTGCCGGCATCGGGTTCTGAGTAGCCGATCGCGAAATGAATGTCACCAGAGAGGATTCCGGGCAGGAACTTCTTCTTCTGCTCTTCGGTGCCGTACACCTGCAGGGTGGGGCCGACGGTCTGCAGGGTCACCAGCGGCAGCGGGACGTCGGCCCGGTTGGCCTCGTTGACGAAGATCTGCTGCTCGATGGGGCCGAAGCCGAGGCCGCCGTACTCCTTCGGCCACCCCACGCCGAGCTTGCCGTCGGAGCCCATGCGCTTGATCACCGCACGATAAGCCTCGTTGTGCCGATTCGTCTCCATCGCCGCCGCCTCGTCCGGCGTGATCAAAGTCGAGAAGTATTGCCGCAGTTCGGCTTGCAGCTGCCGCTGCTCGGGCGTCAGTTCGATGTACATCTACACTCCCACCAGTTCCAGACGGTGCGACGGACCACCGAGCACCCGGGTCAGATCCTTGATCGACGAGTAGTAGCGGTCCATGGGGTAGGTGATGTCCATCCCCATTCCGCCGTGCAGGTGGTGACAGAGCCGCATCGCGGGCGCGGCCTGCGAGGCGACCCAGTAACCGAGTATCGCCAGTTCGCCGTCGACATCCGAGCCGGCGTCCCGGCCCTCCGACAGCAGCCACACCGCGGAGGTGGCCACGAGAGCGATTGTGCGGGAGGCGATGTAGACCTCAGACAACTGGGCGGCCACAGTCTGGAAGGTCGACAGCGGCCTGCCGAACTGTTCGCGGGTGGCGGTGTAGTCGGCCGTCAGGCGCAGCGCACCGGCAACCAGACCTGCCGCGAATGCCCCGATCACCGCGAGCGTCAGCTGGTTGACGCGGACCGGGGTCGCACCGTCCAGCACGTCCTCGTCCGCGACCGCGACGTCGGCGAACGTCACGACGTACTCGTCGGATCCGTTCGACGCCGGGGTCTTGGTGAACGTCAGCCCGTCGGCCTTACCGGACACCACGGCCACGCCGGAACTCGTGGTGACGACAAGCCAATCTGCCTGGGCGGCATAGCCTACGGCGATCTTGGTGCCGTTGAGCCTGCCTCCGTCGAGGGTGACCGCAGGTCGGTCGGGAAGCTGGGCGCCCGGCTCGTTCAGCGCCAGCGTCACCACCGCACCCTTGGGCACGCCGACGAGGTATCGGTCCAGCTGCGCGTCGGTGGCGAGGTCGAGCAGCACTGCCGTGCCGCCGAGGGTGACCAGCGCCGGGCTGACGGTGCCGTGCCTGCCGATCTCGGTCAGCGCGGTGGCGATCTCGGCCAGACCGAGCCCGTCACCGCCGAGCCGTTCCGGTACCGCCAGTGCGGTGACGCCGCCGGAAACCAGAGCATCCCAGCTGTTGTCGCGGCCCAGCACCGAGGTCACCACATCGGCGACAGCGTGCTGCCCTTCGTCGAGACTGAAGTCCACCCGAATCCTCCTTGATTCGTCAGCGCGTCAGTGACTGACCGGGCACTTGCCGGTGTAGTCGACCTGCCAGTGCTTGATCCCGTTCAGCCAGCCTGACATCAACCGCTCCGGCTCGCCGATCGGGGTGATGTCGGGCATCGCGTCGGCGACGGCGTTGAAGATCAGGTTGATGGTCATCTTGGCCAGGTTGGCGCCGATGCAGTAGTGCGCACCCGTACCGCCGAACCCGACATGGGGATTCGGGTTGCGCATGATGTTGAACGACTCGGGGAGTTCGAACACGTCTTCGTCGAAATTGGCCGAGCGGTAGGACATCACGACACGCTCGCCCTTTTTGATCTTCACACCGCTGAGCTCGGTGTCCTCCAGCGCGGTGCGCTGGAACGCCGAGACCGGAGTGGCCCAGCGGACGATCTCGTCGGCGGCGGTCTCCGGCCGCTCCTTCTTGTAGAGCTCCCACTGCTCGGGATTCTGCGAGAACGCGATCATGCCGTGGGTGATCGAGTTGCGGGTGGTCTCGTTACCTGCCACCGCGAGCATCACCACGAAGAAGCCGAATTCATCGTCGGACAGCTTCTCGCCGTCGATGTCGGCCTCGATGAGGGTCGTGACGATGTCCTCGGTCGGATTCTTCGCCCGCTCCTCGGCCATCTTCATCGCGTAGGTGATGAGCTCGAAAGAGGACATGGCCGGGTCCACGTCGGCGTACTCCGGGTCCTCCCCCGCAGTCATCTCGTTGGACCAGCGGAAGAGCTTGTCGCGATCCTCCTGCGGTACGCCCAGCAGTCCGGCGATCGCCTGCAGCGGCAACTCGCAGGACACCTGCTCGACGAAGTCTCCGGTGCCCTCGGCGGCAGCGGTCTCGGCGATCTTCTGCGCGCGAGTGCGGAGTTCATCCTCCAGCCGCCCGACGGCCCGTGGGGTGAAGCCGCGCGAGATGATCTTGCGCAGCCGGGTGTGCTGCGGGGCATCCATGTTGAGCAGGACGGCCTTCTGCAGTTCGATCGCGTCGCGGGTCATCCCCTGCGGCCACGTCGGGATGGCGCCGTCGGGGGAACTGCCGAAAACGTCGTTGCGCTTGGACACCTCTTTGACGTCGGCGTGCTTGGTGATCAACCAGTAGCCCTTGTCACCGAAGCCACCCGTGCCGCCTGGCACGTCGACCCAGTGGATAGGCTCGGATTTGCGCAACTCGGCAAGCTCTTCTACGGGCAGACGCTCCAGGTTCAGCGTCGCGTCGAGGAAATCGAACTCTGACGAGATAGGGCAGGAAGTGGGGCCTGACATAGATGTGCGCTCCTCAAATGCAACGTGTTCTAGTTCCAGTAAAACATGCCTCCACCGCAGATGAAAGGCACGGGGGCATCGCCGCTTGTCAGACTAATGAAACGTGTTCTAGCCTGTCGGAATGGGCAACCCCGTCATCGTCGAAGCCACCCGTAGCCCCATCGGCAAACGGAATGGATGGCTGTCCGGCCTGCATGCCACGGAGCTCCTCGGCGCAGTACAGAAGGCCGTCGTGGAGAAGGCCGGCATCGACGCCGCAGACGTCGAACAGCTGATCGGCGGCTGCGTCACGCAGTTCGGCGAGCAGTCCAACAACATCACCCGGGTGTCGTGGCTGACGGCAGGCCTCCCCGAGCATGTCGGCGCCACCACGGTCGACTGCCAGTGCGGCAGCGCTCAGCAGGCCAACCACCTGATCGCCGGACTCATCTCCGTGGGCGCCATCGACATCGGCATCGCCTGCGGCATCGAGGCGATGAGCCGCGTAGGCCTGGGAGCCAACGCAGGTCCCGACCGCAGCATCATTCGCGCTTCGTCGTGGGACATCGACATGCCCGACCAGTTCACCGCGGCCGAACGTATCGCCAAGCGCCGCGGCATCACCCGGGAGGACCTCGACCAATTCGGGTTCGACTCCCAGCGCAAGGCCAAGCAGGCCTGGGCCGAGGGTCGGTTCGATCGCGAGATCTCACCCGTCGAGGCGCCCGTGCTCGACGAGAACAAACAGCCGATCTCCGAGCGGGCCTTCGTCTCGCGCGACCAAGGTCTGCGCGACACCACCCTCGAAGGCCTCGCCTCGCTGAAACCCGTGATGGAAGGCGCCATTCACACGGCCGGAACGTCGTCGCAGATCTCCGACGGCGCCGCCGCGGTGCTGTGGATGGATGAGGACAAGGCCAAGGCGCTCGGGCTGAAGCCCCGTGCCCGCATCGTCAGCCAGGCCAACGTCGGCGCCGAGGCGTACTACCACCTCGACGGACCGGTGCAGTCGACCGCGAAGGTGCTGGAGAAGGCCGGTATGAAGATCGGTGACGTCGACGTCATCGAGATCAACGAGGCCTTCGCGTCGGTCGTGCTGTCGTGGGCGCGTGTGCACGAGCCCGACATGGATCGCGTCAACGTCAACGGCGGTGCGATCGCACTTGGCCATCCGGTCGGTAGCACCGGCGCCAGGCTCATCACCACGGCGCTGCACGAACTGGAGCGGACGGACAAGAGCACGGCGCTGATCACGATGTGCGCCGGCGGCGCGTTGTCCACCGGAACCATCATCGAGCGGATCTAGTGTCCGTGATCCGCTCATGATCTCGGAGGCCGAACGTATTGCCGCCGCGCAGGCCTACATCAGTGCGCTGGCCAGCCATCAGGCCGATGCCGTGCCGTTCGCGCCGGGCTGCACCCGCGTCGAGGTGGGACTCAAGACAGGGTTCTCCGGAAACCACCTGCGCCGCAGCCTGAATCGGGGGCTGCAGTACAGAGTGATCAGGACGGTGAGCACGCCGGAGTTCACCGTTGACGGTGACACCGTGCGAGCGCGGTTCGAGCTGTCGACCAAGCCGAACCTCCTGGGCCGCAGTGTCGGCGCCCGCGTCGACGAGACGTTTCTGATCCCCGCCGACGACCCCTCCGGGCGAGCGCAGATCCACCACATCAACGCTTCCATCCGCCCGTTCCTCGCCCGATAGGATCTCCGGCCATGGCCACCCCTCCGAAACCTCCGAAGCCACTGAGTCCCAAACAGGTCGAAGGCCTCAATTCCAAGGCGGTCGGCACCGGCATCAAGTGGATGTCGAAGCTCAACACATGGGCCTACAAGGCCACCGGCGGTCGCCTGGGCGCGAAATGGCGCGGCGGGTCCAACCGCTTCTCGGCACCGCCACCGGTGGGGATCCTGACGACGATCGGCCGCAAGTCCGGCGAGCCCAGGGAAAGCCCGCTGCTTTTCCTGCGCGAAGGCAATCGAATCGTGCTGGTCGCCTCGCAGGGCGGTCGTGCGACAAACCCGATGTGGTACTTGAACATTCAGGCCAATCCGCAGGTGACGTTCCAGTTCAAGAACGAGAAGCTGAGACTCACCGCCCGCGACGCTTCGGACTCGGAGCGTGACGAGTACTGGCCCAAGCTCGACGCGATCTACCCCGACTTCCAGAACTACCGGAGCTACACCGACCGCAAGATCCCGATCTTGATCTGCGACCCGGTCTGAATCACCACCGGGTTGGACCTCGGCAACGACCTCACGACGCACCGGCTCTTCGATTATCGTTGACAGGTGATCTCCTTACCGGGCTTCAACGAGTGGCTCGACCGCGCGCTGGTCGAGCAGGCCGCCAAGGCGGATCAGTCGGTGGAGGTCTACGTTGCCCAAGCTGTAGCGATGCGACTGATGCTCGACGTCAACCGCCACAAAGAAAATCCTCTGGATTTCCTGACGCACTTTTCCTCCGCCAATGTTCAGCTCTCTGAGAGCTCTCCGCTACCGCCGCCCGATGTCATAACAGACCCGGGCCGACTCCAGGCTCTGTACGACACGGGTCTGCTCGACGCACCACGGGAGAAGGCGTACGACCGGATCGCCGATATGGCCGCGACCGCTCTGGCAACGCCGGGAGCCGCCATTTCGCTCGTGGACCGGGACCGGCAGTTCTTTGTCAGCCTGCACGGCCCGGCCGGTGACTCGCCAGGTTCGAGGGAGACGTCGATCGATCGTTCGGTGTGTCAGTACGCGGTCGCCTCCGGGGAGCCCCTGGTGATCGCCGACGCGCGCGACGATCCGGTACTGAAATACAACCCCGCTGTCACCGATGGGACCGTCGTGTCCTATCTCGGAATCCCGTTGGTTGATTCGGCGGATCATGCCATCGGCACGCTCTGCGTGTGGGATGCGAATCCTCGTGAATGGACATCCGGCCACGTGACCACACTGCGCGATCTGGCGAAGTTGGCGTCTGACCGCATTTTCGACCAGTAGCGCAGAGTTGGTCGGGGAATTCGACTGCGGCGTGGTGTTGTTCGCCGTCGCGGCTCAGGCTCCGTAAACCGGAACGGCCGGCCGCGCCTTCGCGAGAAGCTCGGTGACGACGGGACCGAGTTCCGCCGGGTCCCACTGTGCACCCTTGTCGGTCTCCGGACCGTGGCTCCATCCTTCGGCGACCCGGATCTTGCCGCCTTCGACCTCGAACATCTTGCCGGTAACGTCCCGGGACTCGACGCTGCCCAGCCACACCACAAGCGGTGAGATGTTCTCCGGCGCCATCGCGTCGAATGCCTGATCCTGTGTCGACATCATGTCGGCGAACACGGTCTCGGTCATCCGCGTGCGCGCCGACGGCGCGATCGCATTGACATTCACGCCGTAGCGGCCCATCTCAGCGGCCGCAACCAGGGTCAACGCCGCGATACCAGCCTTGGCCGCACTGTAGTTCGCCTGGCCGACGCTGCCCTGAAGACCGGCACCCGAGCTGGTGTTGATGATGCGGGCGTGAAGGGTGTCCGGACCCGCCTCACCGCTTTTCACTTTGGCGCGCCAGTAGGCCGCGGCGTGCTTCATCGTCGCGAAGTGGCCCTTGAGGTGCACCGCGGTGACGGCGTCGAACTCCTCCTCGCTGGTGTTGGCGAACATGCGGTCGCGCACGATCCCCGCATTGTTGACCAACACGTCCAGGCCACCGAAGCTGTCCACCGCGGTCTGGATGAGGCCCTCCGCCTGCGTCCAGTCGGCGACGTTGGCACCGCTGGTCACGGCTTCACCACCGGCTGCAACGATTTCATCCACGACGTTCTGAGCCGCGCTGCCGCCGCCGGCCGGCGACCCGTCGAGCCCGACGCCGATGTCGTTAACGACGACGCGTGCGCCTTCGGCGGCGAACGCCATGGCATGCGCCCGACCGATTCCGCCACCTGCACCCGTCACGATGACCACGCGGCCGTCGAGCAATCCCATGATGTTGTCTCCTTATTTCTTGATGTCGGCAGTGGTGGTCGACAGATAGTGCGGCGGCTCCCCGCCACCGTGCACCTCCAGCGACGCGCCACTGATGTAGGACGCTGCGTCAGACGCGAGAAACGCCGTGGCCCAGCCGATGTCGTCGGGTTTTGCGAGCCTGCCCAGCGGCACGTTTTTCGAGATGGCCGCGATGGAATCGGCATCTCCGTAGAAGAGTTCGGCCTGCTCGGTCTCCACCATGCCCACGACGACGGAATTGACCCGGACCTTGGGAGCCCACTCGACGGCCAGCGTCGCGGTCAGGTTGTCGATACCGGCTTTGGCTGCGCCGTAGGCCGCAGTACCGGGCGTGGGACGGTGGCCACTCACGCTGGAAATGTTGACGATCGATCCGCCCGAGTCCTGGTTCTGCATCACGGCATTCGCGTGGGTGGACACGGAGAGCGCGCCGAGGAGGTTCAGCTGAAGAATCTTCGTGCTGAACTTCGCGGATGCCTCGGCGGCGGGCACGTACGGCGAGCCGCCCGCGTTGTTGACGACGACGTCGAGCCGGCCGTGGTCGGCGGCCACTCCGTCGATCAGCGCCTTGACCGCATCGTCGTCGCGGATGTCGCAGGCCCGGAATTCGTAGGGCGACTGCTCGACCGGTCGGCGCGCACAGGTGATGACGGTGGCGCCCTGGTCGGCGAACACCTTGCTGATGCCCGCGCCGACGCCGCGCACGCCGCCGGTGACGAGCACCACGCGGCGGGCGAGCCCGAGTCGGATGGCACCGTCTCCGTGGGGGCCGGGCACAGCACTGTCGACGGCGTCAGTCACTGTGCTAGCGTACCAAGCAAGTGCTTGCTTAGGTAGCGACCCAGGAGTTTGCATGCCGATCACCACAAAGACCGTGGAACCGGGCATCGTCTCGGTCACCGTCGACTACCCACCCGTCAACGCGATCCCGTCGCGGGGCTGGTTCGAGCTCGGCGACGCGATCACCGCCGCGGGCCGAGACCGCGAGACCCACGTCGTGATCCTGCGCGCCGAGGGGCGTGGGTTCAACGCGGGCGTCGACATCAAGGAGATGCAGAACACCGACGGATTCACCGCTCTCATCGATGCCAATCGTGGTTGCTTCCATGCCTTTCGGGCGGTGTACGAGTGCGAGGTGCCGGTCGTGGCCGCCGTCAACGGCTTCTGTGTCGGCGGCGGCATCGGGCTGGTCGGTAACTCAGATGTGATCGTCGCCTCCGACGACGCGAAGTTCGGCCTCCCCGAAGTCGAGCGCGGTGCGCTCGGTGCGGCCACTCACCTGTCGCGGCTGGTGCCGCAGCACATGATGCGCCGGCTGTTCTTCACCGCGGCCACGGTGGACGCGCACACCCTGCATCACTTCGGCTCGGTGCACGAAGTGGTTCCGCGCGCGGACCTCGACGAGTCGGCTCTGCGCGTCGCGCGGGACATCGCATCCAAGGACACCCGGGTGATCCGCGCCGCGAAGGAAGCTCTCAACCTCATCGACGTCCAGCCGGTCAACGCCAGATATCGCATGGAGCAGGGCTTCACATTCGAGCTGAACCTGGCCGGCGTCTCTGACGAGCACCGGGATGCGTTCGCGGGTACCTCGAAGAAGGAATCGAAGAAGTGACAGACAAGAGAACGACTCTCGACGAGGCTGTCTCGTCACTCGAGAGCGGTATGACCATCGGCCTCGGCGGCTGGGGCTCACGCCGCAAGCCGATGGCCTTCGTACGCGCGCTGCTGCGCACCGACGTCACCGACCTCACGGTCGTGACCTACGGCGGCCCGGACCTCGGACTGCTGTGCTCGGCGGGCAAAGTCAAGCGGGTGTACTACGGCTTCGTGTCGCTGGATTCGCCCCCGTTCTACGACCCGTGGTTCGCCAAGGCCCGCACCTCAGGAGCCATCGAGTCCCGGGAGATGGACGAGGGCATGCTGCGCTGCGGTCTTCAGGCTGCCGCACAACGCCTTCCGTTCCTGCCGATCCGCGCCGGGCTCGGCAGTGATGTCCGCGCGTTCTGGGGTGACGAACTCAAGACGGTGCAGTCCCCGTATTCGACGGGCTCAGGCTACGAAGAACTCATCGCGATGCCCGCCCTCAATCTGGACGCGGCGTTCGTCCACATGAACCTCGGCGACGAACGGGGCAACGCGGCCTACACCGGGATCGACCCCTACTTCGACGACCTTTTCCTGATGTCGGCCGAGCGCCGCTTCCTGTCCGTGGAGAAGGTGGTCTCCACCGAAGAACTCGTCAAATCCGTTCCACCACAAGCGCTGCTCATCAACCGCATGATGGTCGATTCGGTGGTCGAGGCACCGAACGGCGCCCACTTCACGGTCAACGAGCCCGACTATCGTCGCGACGAGAAGTTCCAGCGGCACTACGCGGAGGCCGCTGCCTCCGACGAGACGTGGGCCGAGTTCGTCAAGACCTATCTGTCCGGCAGTGAAGCCGACTACCAGGCTGCGGTGCGTAAGTTCACCGATGAGCGCTTGCGCGAAGAGCATGCCAAGAAAGAGCAAGCCGCCGCGAAGGAGGCCGCCAAATGATCTCCGTGACCCGCGCCGAGGTGTGCGCCGTCGCCTGTTCCGAATTGTTCCGTGACGCAGGCGAGATCATGGTCAGCCCGATGACGACGATCGTGTCGATCGGTGCCAGACTGGCCCGTCTGACCTTCTCACCCGACATCGTGTTGTCCGACGGTGAAGCTCGGCTGATCGCCGACACTCCGGCCATCGGAGCGCCCGCCGCCATCGAGGGCTGGATGCCGTTCGGCCGGGTCTTCGAGACACTGGCCTGGGGCCGCAGACATGTCGTCATGGGTGCCAACCAGATCGACCGGTACGGCAACCAGAATTTGTCGGCCTTCGGCCCGCTGCAGCACCCCACCCGGCAGATGTTCGGCGTGCGCGGCGCACCCGGCAACACCATCAACCACGCCACCAGTTACTTCGTGGGCAACCACTCCAAGCGGGTCTTCGGTGAATCGGTCGACATCGTCTCCGGAATCGGCTGGGACAAGGTAGATCCCGCCAACCCGGCCTACCGCTTCGTCAACGTCTACCGCGTCGTCACGAACCTCGGCGTGTTCGACTTCAACGGCCCGGACCACCAGATGCGCGCGCTGTCACTGCACCCCGGTGTGGAGGCCGACCAGGTGGCCGAGAATACGTCGTTCGAGGTGCACGGACTGGGCGAGGCCGAGACGACGCGGCTTCCGTCCGAGGAGGAGCAGAGGCTGTTGCGCGAGGTCCTCGACCCGAAATCGCTGCGGGACAAAGAAGTGAAGGCCTAGTTCATGGGCAGTCTCAAGACTCCGCTGACCGAGCTGGTCGGCATCGAACATCCCGTGGTGCAGACCGGAATGGGTTGGGTGGCCGGCGCGCGACTGGTCGCCGCGACATCCAACGCGGGCGGCCTGGGAATTCTCGCCTCGGCAACCATGACGCTCGAGGAGCTCACCACCGCCGTGGCGAAGGTGAAGTCCGCCACCGACAAACCGTTCGGCATCAACATCCGTGCCGACGCCGGCGACGCAGGTGACCGCGTCGACCTCCTGATCCGCGAAGGAGTCAAAGTCGCCTCCTTCGCTCTGGCTCCCAAACCCGACCTCATCGCCAGGCTCAAAGATGCCGGCGTCGTGGTGATCCCGTCGGTCGGCCTGGCCAAGCACGCCAAGAAGGTCGCGGGCTGGGGCGCCGACGCCGTCATCGTGCAGGGCGGCGAAGGGGGCGGGCACACCGGTCCGATCGCCACCACACTGCTGCTGCCGTCGGTGCTCGACGCCGTTGCCGACACCGGCATGCCGGTGATCGCGGCGGGCGGCTTCTTCGACGGGCGCGGGCTGGCCGCTGCGCTGTCGTACGGCGCGGCCGGCGTCGCCATGGGGACGCGGTTCCTGCTGACCAAGGACTCCACCGTCCCCGACTCGGTCAAGCAGCGCTACCTACAGGCAGCCCTGGACGGCACCGTGGTGTCGACCAAGGTCGACGGCATGCCGCACCGGGTGTTGCGCACCGGCCTCGTCGAGAAGCTGGAGAGCGGATCCCCGGTCCGGGGCTTGTCCGCCGCGGTCCTCAACGCGCAGAAGTTCAAGAAGATGTCCGGCATGACGTGGAAGTCGATGATCACCGACGGCCTGGCCATGCGCCACGGCAAGGACCTGACGTGGTCCCAGGTCGTGATGGCGGCCAACACCCCGATGCTGCTCAAAGCCGGACTCGTCGAGGGCAACACCGAGGCAGGCGTGCTGGCGTCGGGCCAGGTGGCCGGCATCATCGACGATCTGCCGTCCTGCGCGGAGCTGGTGCCGTCGATCGTCGCCGAGGCTGTCGAGCATCTGCAGAAGGCCACCGGCTTCATCGTCTGACCGATTTCCTTGACGCGCGTCTAGTCGATTCCGCCGTGCGCGGAGGCGGCCGTTCCTAGACTCCGACGGATGAAGACCAACGCCGCCATCCTGTGGGAGTACGGGTCCGACTGGACCGTCGAAGAGATCGACCTCGATCCGCCCGGGGACGGCGAGGTGCTGGTGTCCTGGGAGGCCACCGGTCTGTGCCATTCCGACGAGCACATCCGCACCGGAGACCTGCCTGCGCCGCTCCCCCTCGTGGGTGGCCACGAGGGAGCCGGAATCGTGCGGGAGGTCGGTCCGGGGGTCATCGGTCTCGCGCCCGGCGACCACGTGGTCGCCTCGTTCCTGCCCGCGTGCGGGCGCTGCAGGTTCTGCTCGACCGGCCACCAGAACCTGTGTGATCTCGGCGCGATGATCATGGCCGGCACCCAGTTGGACGGCACCTACCGACGCCACGTCCGCGGACAGGATGTCGGCGTGATGGCGCTCGTCGGGACGTTCTCCCAGTACGGCACCGTTCCCGAGGCGTCGATCGTCAAGATCGACGACGACCTGCCGCTGTCGCGGGCGTGCCTGCTCGGCTGCGGCGTCACGACCGGTTGGGGGTCGGCGGTGAATACCGCCGACGTCCAACCGGGCGACACGGTCGTCGTCATCGGGTTCGGCGGGATCGGCAGCGGCGCGGTCCAGGGCGCCCGGCTGGCGGGGGCCGAGAAGATCGTCGTTGTCGAACCTGTAGAAGCAAAGCGGCAGCAGGCTTTTCAGTTCGGTGCCACCCACTTCGTCACGTCGCTGGCCGAGGCCACAGCGCTTGTCGCCGAGCTGACCCGGGGCGTGATGGCCGATTCGGCGATCCTCACTGTCGGCCTGCTCGAGGGGTCGATGCTCGAGGATGCGGCCAACATCATCCGCAAGGGTGGCGCGGTCGTCATGACGGCACTGTCCACGATGGCCGAGAACTCACCGACACTCGGGCTGATGATGTTCACGCTGTTCCAGAAGCGGCTGCTGGGCAGCCTCTACGGCGAAGCCAACCCGCGCGCAGACATCCCGCGCCTGCTGTCGCTGTATCGCGAAGGCAAGCTACTGCTCGACGAGACCGTCACCCACGAGTACAAGCTCGCCGAGGTCAACGAGGGCTATTCGGACATGCGCGACGGCCGCAACATCCGCGGCGTGATCCTGCACGACCACTAGGCCGCGTCAGAGCCTTTCGATGATGGTGACGTTGGCGGTGCCGCCGCCCTCACACATCGTCTGGAGGCCGTAGCGGCCGCCGGTGCGCTCCAGTGTGTTCAGCATCGTCGCGAAAAGCTTTGCGCCGGTGGCACCGAGCGGATGTCCGAGCGCGATCGCGCCGCCGTTCGGGTTGACCTTCTCCGGGTCGGCCTTGGTCTCCTTGAGCCATGCCTGCACGACGGGTGCGAATGCCTCGTTGATCTCCACTGTGTCGATGTCCTCGATCGACAGCCCGGTCTTGTCCAGGGCGTAGCGGGTCGCGGGAATCGGCCCGGTGAGCATGAACACCGGGTCAGCACCGCGTGCGCTGACATGGTGGATGCGCGCCCGCGGCTTCAGCCCGTGGTCCTTGACCGCCTGCTCCGACGCGAGCAGCACCGCGCTGGCACCATCGGAGATCTGACTGGCCATCGCGGCCGTCAGCCTGCCGCCCTCCACAAGGGTTTTCAGGCCGGCCATCTTCTCCAGCGACGTGTCGCGGGGACCTTCGTCGATCGCGAAGCCGTCCACCTCGATGATCTCGTTCTCGAAATGCCCCGCCCTGATGGCGGCTTGCGCCCGCTGGTGGCTGGTCAGGGCGTACTGCTCCATCTCCTCGCGTGACAGCTCCCATTTCTCGGCGATCAGTTCCGAGCCGCGGAACTGCGAGATCTCCTGGTCGCCGTAGCGGTGCAGCCAGCTCTTGGATTCGTTTGTGGGAGAGGTGAACCCGAACTGCTCCGCGACGGTCATCGCGGAGCTGATCGGGATCTGGCTCATGTTCTGCATGCCGCCGGCGACGATCAGGTCCGCCGTCCCGGAGAGGATCGCCTGCGCGCCGAACGAGATGGCCTGCTGGCTGGAGCCACACTGCCGGTCGACGGTGACACCCGGAACCTCCTCGGGGTACCCGGCCGCCAGCCAGGACAGCCGGGCGATGTTGCCTGCCTGCGGACCGATCGCATCGACACAGCCGGCGATCACGTCGTCAACCGCCCCGGGATCGACGTCGTTGCGTGCGAACAGTCCGCGCCAACCGGCGGCGCCGAGGTCGATCGGATGCACGCCGGCCAGCGAACCGTTCCGCTTGCCGATCGCGGTGCGTACAGCGTCGATGACATACGCTTCGGCCATTGTCAGACTCCTTTTGTCGAGGCGACTATGCCGCCAAGTACGATCGAAAGATATTGCCGACCAACCTCTTCGGCGGTCAGCGGTCCACCCGGCTGGTACCAGCGGACCGAAACCCACGTGGTGTCACGGATGAATCGGTACACCAGGTCGACGTCGACATCGGGGCGGAAATAGCCCTCTTTGATGCCCTGGTTCAGGACGTCGACCCACATCTTGCGCTGTTCTCTGTTGCGCTCGTCGACGTAGGCGAACCGCTCCTGCGACGACAGCCGCTTGGCCTCGTCCTGGTAGATCACGACCTCGGCGTGCCGGGTCTCGATCGCCTCGAACGACGACATGAACAGGCCCTTGAGACGTTCCAGCGGGTTCGGTTCGGTTGCGACGATCTCCTGATACCGCGCGAACAGCCAGTCGAGAAAGTTGCGCAGCACCTCGTCGACCATCTCCTCCTTGGAAGAGAAGTGGTGGTAGAGGCTGCCGGACAGGATTCCGGCCGAATCGGCGATGTCTCGTACGGTGGTGGCCCGCAGGCCGCGCTCGGCGAACATCGTCGCGGCGAGTGCAAGCAACTCGTCGCGCCGACTGGGCAGCGCCTTCTCCACCTGACCAGAGTAGCAACCAAGCGCTTGCTAGGTAAGTCGGGTACTACGGATGCCCGCAGACGCAACCGTCCGCCGTTCCGCCCATCTGGCTACCCGGGTGTCGGTTCTGTGGTCGTAACTCACCGGAGAGCGGTCGGTTGCTCGAAACCGGCATAGCGCAGCCATCGGCCGCTGGCCGACATCAAGTCGGTGAATGGTCGAAGCTGCAAGTCGGGGTAGTGCTCGGCGAACTTCGTCGACGGCAGTTTCCGCACTGTGCCCTGAAGCCACCAAAGTTGCTTGCTGACAGTCGGTTCGGGCTCGATCGGTCGAGCTTCGGATATCGGTGGCGAGAACCGATCTCTCAACTGCTGCTTGATCCTGCCTTTGGTGTCACCGCTCATCCGCCGTTTGACAGCGCGGGCAGCTGCGATGTTGAAGATCTTCTGCCGCGCCTGCTGAATTCGACTCTCCCGGAACGCGGCGTCGGGAAGCATCCGTATCGTCGACGGATCAACCCCCACCTCCCGGGCAATGGCGCCGTAGAAATCGGCCCAGCAGTGCGTCTCCTTGTCGGAGATGTTGAAGACGCCGGAGCGGGGATCGGGAGCCGTCGCCAGTTGGAGGACGTGCTCCACGAGGTTGTCCACGTGGATCAGATTGCAGATCCCACGCCCCTCGTTGAACAGGTAGGCGGTGCCCTCGACCAGCGCCTTCGCCGGATCCACCAACCATCCGGCCCCCGGCCCCCAGATCAGCCCCGGCCGTAGGATGACCACCCGCACAGGACCGTCGGCTTGGGACCGCAGCCACGCCTCGGCAGCCCGTTTCCCATGGGCGTACTCCATCCAGTGCGGGCTGTCGGCTACGGAATCATCGCTCAAGCCCGGATCTTCGGCTCTTCCGAAAACCTCGGCGGAACTCATGTGGACAAAGAGGGGAACTTCCGCCTCCTCGCATGCGGCGTGAATGGCTTGCACGTCGCCGACAATGCGCCGATCGTCTCCAAGAGTCAGGTTCACCACCATTCCGCATCCCCGCAGGAGCGGAACCAGCGACGCCGGATCGCCGGCGTCGCCCAGCGCGAGGCGCGTGCCGAACCGCGCCAATCTCCCTTGGCTGCGCGGGGATCGGACGATGGGGACGATCGAAAAGTCGCCGAGCAGTTCTGCACGCTCGACGAAACGCGCGCCGACGAAGCTCGCCGCTCCGATGATTGCGATGGGCTTCATCACTGACGGCCCGCCTTCCAGTGCCGGGATCGCGCGGCTACCTGCTCGTCTTCAGGAAGCCAGGGACAATCCAGCGGTTCAGCGCTCTCGTAGGCCTGCTCGACCGCGGCTTGCACACTTGCGGCCTGCGCTCCGGTCACAGGAAATGCCTCGCCGTAACGAATGCACCGCAGCATCGCGACCAATTCGGCGTCAAAGCACGGGCGGAGGTTGCCAGGCCGTATCCGCGGGCCGCCACCAGGCGTGAGGTCTGTGGGCCAGGATGTCGTGGTCGGCATCAGCGACCACCCCCGTGGGGTCTTGCGGCGGTAGGTGCGAAGGTCTCCGCCATCGAGCATCACCTCACCCAGCGCGCCACGTATCCACAGGCCGTTGTTCAACGGGTACTCCCAGCTGACTTGCATGATGCCGCGGGCTCGCGGAAACGTCAGCTCCAGCAGCGAGTTGGTCTCTACCCCATCGGCCAGGCTGTCATCAAAGGACCGGGTGACTTTAGGATCCCCGAAAATCCAGGTCAAGTGGTCAAGCATGTGGACGCCGATATCCAACAGGGCGCCGCCTCCTGATCGTTCCCGCCGGAATGCTGCGTCGGTGGCCGCCTGCCAGCCGTATGTGTTTCCTTCACGGTAGGTGAACTCGAGTTCATCGCCGAGCTCGCCGGCGGCGACGAGTTGTGCGACGTCGGCAAAATTCGAATAGAACCGCCGGGGATATGCGACCCCCAGCACGCGACCGGCTTTCGCCGCTGCAGCGTTCATGCGACCCGCGTCGGCCACCGTCGTCGTCATGGGCTTCTCACACAACACATGGCAACCGTATTCGAAAGCCACGCATGCATGCTCGGCGTGCAAGGCGGGCGGTGAGGCGATGATCGCGAGATCGTACGAGCCATCCTGAAACGCTGCGTCGCAGTCTGAATACGAACGCGCCCGCCTGAACCGAGACGCGATCTCGCGTCTCCGTGACTCGTTGGGATCGACGACACCCCGGACTTCGATGGCCTTGGCTTTCTCCAGTCGGCGAAGCGGGGGCCGATAGTGCTCCCCCACCACTGCTCCAGCGCCGATCAAGAGGACACTTATCATCGACAGCCTCTCAGGTTCTTTGTCGCGTCAACCCTAATGCCTTTCGGTCGCTGGCAAACGATCATTCCGGCTCTGCGCGTCCTGTCCCGGGCGGCGCCAGAAGCCGCAGAATACGAGAAGCCAGCGGTTTCAGTCTGGTAGGCGTATGCGCAACGAGCCGGCTCGCCAGTTCCGGGTCCACCAGGGGCATCACCGCGAACACGCGGATGGCAATCAGGTAGGTCAGGATCGCGGCGGGAATGGCGACCAGCAACGATGCAGCGCCATCCACGTTGAGCACGATCGCGTAGGCGACGGCACCCTGAGCCACCGCGGCGAGCGCTATCGACCCCAGGGCGCGATAGGGCATCGAGAATCCCAATTGCATTGCTGCACAAACTATCTCGATGAGTATGACGACCACCTGGATGATCGCGCGTGACCATGCGGCTCCCATCAGCCCGTACTGGGGTATCAGGAGAAAGCCGAGCCCGATCACCCCGACAAGGCCGACGGCGTTGGATATCCACAGGATGCTGTTCTTCCCCATGCTCAGGATCAGGGAGAGGCTGGTTCCGCCAAGACTGTTGATCGCTATCGCGATCAACAGAATCGAAGCCACCCCGGCGGCGTCGCTGAAATCAGGACCGAAAATCAGCGGCACCACAACCGGCGTGATCGCCGCCAGACAGAGGCAGAGCGGCAACATCACCATCGCTATGAGTGCTGTCATCGTCCGGTACAAACGCTTCATCGGGTCGTGTGCGCCCTGACCGCGCTGCTCACTGAAACGCGGCAACAGGGCAGAGAGTAGGAGGGGCGGCAACTGCGCCGCCATTTCGGCCACTGTGAGTGCTACCGCGAATACGCCGACGGTACCGATGTCGGTGTAGTGCTCCAGGAAGATGATCTGCGTTCGGCCGAACAGGAGGTTGCCGATCACGCCGATCGTCCAGCTCATCAGTGCGAACCCGACGACTTCCTGCCGAAGTGACCTGTCGACCTTGGGCTTGAGCCGCAGTAGCGGGAAGAGTCGACTCGCCGGCAGGACGGTCGCGGCCACGTAGCCGGCCAGAGCGCCAGGAATTCCGAAGAGCAAGGCGCCCAGCACCGTAGTCGCGACCCGCATCAGTGCCGAGACGGTAGAGACGCGAGCGAGTGTGTCGAATCGCTGCTCGCCCCTGAGATTGAACAGATACAGATCGCCCATTCTCCAGCAGACGAACCAGACCAGAGCGACCGCGACCACGACCAGTTGAGAGTCCCGAGAAAGCCCGCCCAGCGCGCCGCTCCCCGACCCGTAGAGATAGGCGAACAGCACCACGCCGACCACGATCGCGGCCGACATGGACAGCCGCACGATTGCCCCGACGAGGCCATCTACTTGCTCGTTCTTGTCCGCGGCACGCAGGTTCGGGATGAATCGCTGCTGCACAACGTCGCTGCCCACGTTCGCGACCGCCACAGCGACCGTCACGCACCACACGACGTAGGCCACGACGCCGAAATCGTCGGGCCCCAATAATCTTGCGGCGATTGCGCTACCGACGAACCCGGAGAACGTGACGGCGGCGCCTGAGATGAAGCCGAGGAGTGTATTGCGGGCGAAGTTCGGCGCCATCAACCTTCTTCCCTCGACGAGACCGGCTGCATACTTACAGATGCACAGCGACCATCGTGCGTCCTCGCTTTGTCCGCGACGTCGCGGATCGCCCCCTTGACGATGTCCTCGGTTCCGGTCGTGCTGGAACTAGAGGCCCGGCCAGCTTCCACAACATATCGCTGGTGTGCGTCCGGCACTCGGATGATGGACAGATTCGTCCCGCATCTGAGCACCGAACGGGTGACCGATTTCGATGCCGTTGCGGTTACCGGGTGTTCTGCGAGTTGCTGATTCGCGAGTATCCCTCAACCCGGTAATTGAGAAGCCCGGCAAACTGCCCACACGCATAGAAAAGGCTGAAGTACGGCCGTGCCTGAACGGGGCGACGGGTTGCGAAGCCAATTCCGAGAAACACGACGCCGTACACACCGCTCCTGACGGCTCTTCCCAGCGAAGCCAACAAAGAATCATGGTGCTTGCGCAGCACACGGGTCTCGTTGGCACCCTCTCGAATCGCGCGGCGACGCACCCAACGCAAGGACTGTCTGTCAGCGGGCACCTCTTCGTACACCACCGCGTCGGCGCAGAAAAGCGTGACAGCCCCCGCCATTCGTATTCCGTAGAAGAAGTCCGTGTCCTCACCGCCCGTCGCCGAGAACGACGGGTCGAATCGGGGCGAGCCGGCCCGCTCCCACATGTGACGGAGCAACAGCGTGTTGTGCGTCGGTGCGTGGCGCAGTCGCTCGCCGCTTGCATGGGACCGGGCCTTGAAGAAGCCGCCACGCTGCACCCAATCCGGTGCGGGTTGAAGAAAGGCGCTGACCACTGGGCCCACCACCACGTCCGCTCCCGTCTGGGCTGCGAACGTGGTGAGGGTGGTCAGCCAATCCGGGTGCACCCACTCGTCGTCATCAACGAAGATGACGCCTTTGTATCGATCGCTGAAGTGATCGAGTGCGCGGTTCCGGGCTGCCGAGATACCGGGCTCGGGCTCAACGACATAGGTTGGGCTCAGCGAATGGTTGACTGCGACCGAACGCGCAGATTCCTCGGCATCGTTGTCGACGACGACGACATCCACGTTCGTCGACGAGATGGCCGCCTGCACACTGTCGAGTAGTCGCTGCAGCCCCGCAGGGCGAAGGTATGTAGCGATAGCGATCAGGTAGTGGTCGGCCACTGCGCAATTGTTCCACTGGTCACTCGACGGCAGTAGCGGATTACCTGGCGCCCCGCCGGTAGCATCCACACCGTACCCGTGTGCCGTCATGTCGGCGCCTTTGCCCTTGCCGTGCGAGCGGAGAGCCGATGCATCAGCGAAGCCGGCTGTTCATCAGCCGTGATGCTGCAGCCGTGTTGCTCATCGTCGTCTTGTGGTGTCGGACAATCGGCTCGTTCACTGTGTTGTCCCTGACAGCCGAGAAGGTGTTTGTCCCGATCGGCACCGATCCGATCTGGTCGCCTGCCGCGAACGTGGTCTCGAAGGGGTTCTACCTGCTGGCGGTAGGTATCAGCGTCGGCGTCATCCTGTTTCGCCTCAACGACATCACGCGCCCGGGACTGTGGCGCCTCGTTGTCCTGCTGGCGCCGTGGCTGTTCCTTCTGACGCGCGACCTGTATCTCGGCACCAGGCCAAATGCCGAGGGTGTGCTCTACCTGGTCGTGGTCGTGGCGCTGGCCGCGTTACGTCCCCACGCTCGTGTGCTCATCGCACTGGGCGCCCTGGTGGTGGCTACGGCCGTCATCGCAATCGCGCTCGGTTTGCTGCAACCGGATGCGGGCCGCGTGCACGCTGCGGAAGGGGTCTTGCAGGAACGTCCCGACAAGGCGGTATTCCCGTCACTGGGACTGCTGCAAGGGATGTTCACGGCCGAGAACAGTCTGGGCGTGTACCTGTCGATCGGGATCGCAGCAGTGGCAATGCTGCCGCGCTGGTGGCTGCGGATCCCCGGGCTGGGGATCGTGGGGTTCGCAATCTGCTGGTCCTCGGCTCGGAATTCCATGTTTGCGGCAGCGTCAATGCTGGCCCTGGGCGCCGTGATCTGGATCATCGCGGAGTTGGGATGGCGCCGCTCCGCGTCGGCGGTGGCCCGCGCGTCCATCGTGACCGCCGTCGCGGGGATGTGTGCGCTGCCATTGACGGGGTGGCTGTCACATGGAGGATGGGATGACGACGCGTACACGGGCCGCGGCGTCATCTGGAATGGCTCGCTGACGCAGTGGTCCTCGCGGGAATTCTGGTTCGGCGGCGGAAGGGATTGGTATGAGCGTATCGCGGAAAGCGACACGTCTCCGTTGATCTCCGGTGCCTATTCGGGTCACAACGAGTTCGTGCACCTGCTTGCCACAGGCGGAATCATGCTCGCGTTTCTCGCGATCGGGTCGCTGCTCGTCCAGGCGTATGGCGTCACCATGCCCCGAAGCCGCTACCTCGTACCGGGGGCGATGGTGGTCACGGGGATCGCCCTCAGCGGTTGGCTCGAGGTGCCGTTGGGTTACGTGAACTGGTCGATGTACTGGACCGTCACATTCGTCCCACTTGCGGTGTTGTTCTTGGCCCCACCGAGCAATGTGGATCCCGAACGCAGTAGTCGATGAGCGGCGGCAGAAAGGGTGCGGCTTCGTCGCGGTGGCAGCGGGTCGCGCGACGAGAAGGGCGCTTCATATTCGCGATGGCAGCCGTGGTGGTCGTCACCGTCCTCCTGGTGGCCATCGGCGCAGCAACACATGCGGGGCAACGCCCTAACGCCCCAAGCCCGGGCATGGTGGCCGGCAGCTCGCCGATCGACACCAAGTTGTATACCGATCCCGATGTGCTGGCAGCTGCGGCGGCGCGGGAGGATCCGCGTCTCGCCCCGATCGCGGACACGCCGCAGGCCAAGTGGTTCAGCGACTGGTCCACCTCCGCGACGGTCCGCAGCGATGTGGGCGACTACCTGGCAGGCGCGGCAGCGGCGAATGCAGTCCCGACTATGGTGCTCTACCGCATCCCTGCGCTCGACTGCGGCGGGGGTGCGCGCGACGAGCAGGTGTACAAGGGTGCGCCCACTGAGCAGGAGTACAAGGACTGGGTAGACGGCGCTGCCGAAGCGTTGACGGGGCACGGCGACGCGATCGTCATCCTCGAACCTGACGCACTGCCCCAGCTGGGACACTGCGAGCAGGGCGACCGCGTGGGTCTACTGCGTCACGCGGTCGACGCGCTTTCGGCGACGGGCGCGCGGATCTATATTGACGCTGGACATGAAAACTGGGTGACTGCAGCGGAAACCGCGAACCGGCTGAAAAGCGTGGGCATCGACAAGGTTGCGGGGTTCAGCCTCAACGTGTCCAACTACAACACGACAGAGGGTGAGGTGCTGTTCGCCGAGAGCGTGCGGTTCCACCTCAACGAGCTCGGCGTCACCGACCCGCACTACGTGATCGACACCAGCCGGAATGGGGCAGGCCCGCAGGACCACTACTGCAACGCGCCGGGCGCTCGGTTGGGACAGGCACCGCAGCTGTTCCGCGGTGGGGCCCTTGATGGCCTTCTGTGGGTGAAAAATCCTGGAGAGACCGACGGGGTGTGCCAGGGGGCACCGATCATCGGGTTCTGGGCATCCGCCGCCCTGAGCCTGCTCGGGCTCTAGGCAGCTCAGGAGCCGGCACTCGAAAACCGGCCAGACACCTACTGCAAGAACACTTTGCGGATATCGGCGACCGCAGTGCGGGATTTCGCCGACACCATCACGGAGTGATGTTCGGGCGACAGCTTTGCTTTGAGCTGCTCGAGTCCTGCCACATCCAGAGGCACCGGATCCCAGTGGTTCAGGGTGCGGATTGTGTCGTCGTTCCAATGTCCCGAATCTTCGCCCAGCACCTCTGTCACGTAGAGGCCGTAGAGGATGTACTCGGAAAACCTGTACAGGGGCGCCACGGTTCGCTCCCACTTCCGATGGCCGACGCTCTCCAGCCGCCGCTGCATGCTCAGAACATTGTCGCGCCGCCAGCAGATGGCGTTGCCAATGTAATTCGTGTCGTACTCCTGCTCCTCGGGTAGCCCGAGTATGCGCGCAGCGATGGCATGCCAACGATCGTTGTTGGCGATCTTTCCGCGCTGCCCGGTTTCGACGAACAACGGCACCCTGCCGTCGCGCTCGTAGGCCCGAGGATCGTAGGGCGCAACGAAGAAGACATCGGAATCGGTGTAGAGCAGGACGTCATCGTCGACCGCGTTGGGAATGGAGATTTTGACGATCTGCTGCAGGATCCAGTTCTTGACCGGACGCGTCCGGAAACTGAACCAAAATCGGCGTACACCGGGAATCCGTATCAGCCAGTTCGGAACGATGTCCTCGACGATGAGTATCCGGGTGCGCGCCGATTCCAAGGGTTTGAACATCGGCACGTCGCGCCGGTCGACTACCAGGTAGTGCCGCAAATAAGGTGCAGCCCAACGCTCGACGCTCTCGACCAGCAGGGCGCATCGGTCAAAATCCAGGCGAAAGCTAGGCGTCACCAGCGCATACGAGAGGGGCTGTTTGGCCGGGGTGTTCATCGTCAAAGTCTAGGGGCTCTTCATGATTGAGGGTGTAGTTGGGGCAGAATCCGCCGGTTTCGGTGCTGACCGGCGCCGCGAGGATCCGAACATTTCGAGGCGGCCGCTGATGACTTCGGACAGCTCGCGGTTCCGGCAACTTCGACGCCGTAATCACTCCCTCGCAATGCCTTCAGATCTTGTAAGCCTCACGCCAGAATCCCACCGGATTGCGGATTGCGCGTGCGAGCTTCGCACGCTGCATCCGGGCATGGTCCTTCTTCAACTCCGGCGCGAACGGGCCGGGGCCCGCGGTGAGGTAGCCCCACAGCAACGCGAACGCGCCGATCACGTACGGACGCCGAGCTATGTATCGGAGGCAATGCACGAGGAAGTAGGGAAAGGAGTAGCCGATCCACCGACTAGTCCGACCGTTGCGGTATCGCCCCTGGATCTCGCCCGCGCTCGCGCCGATGGCTCGCGCCAGTTCGAAATGGGCGCCGGTGTCCACGCGGGTTTCCAGACCCGCGTAGTAGCTCACCGCGATCTCGTCGATCGCATCGAAGCCGTGCGCCGCCACCAGCGACTCGGTCGCCCGGTACGCGTCTATCGTGTACAACTTCACCGGTCCGGGCACGTGAAACTTCTGCTCGGCCATGCCCCTGGTGGCGATGACGCCGCCCGCTACGCCGACTCGGCCTTGCGCAAGTTCGATTACTCGTTCGAGGTAGTCGGGGGCCAGTCGCGCATCCGCGTCCAGCTTCATCACGTGCGAATACGGTTTCAGCGGTAGCGTTTTGTCAACGCCGAAACGCCACGCTTTGAACTCCGATCCGCCGAGCAGCCCGCCGTCGTTGGTCTTCGACAGCACCGTAGCCAGGTTTTCGGTGTCCGCCTCCGCGAGACGTTCGGCGGTCCCGTCGGTACTCCCGTCGTCGACCACTACCCAGTCGAAGTCCCGGAATCGCTGCGCTTGAAGGGTGGCGACGAGACCCGACACGTTGTCGGCTTCGTTGTACATCGGCGTGACGATCAGCAGCGTCATGAATTTTCCCCCCGTGTGCCCGAACCGGCGTGAGACTGCCGGACAACCTTCAGAAATGGAACCACGTCACCGACGTAACGCTTCAAGAGTCGGGCGGGGTCGGTCAGGATGCGGTGCAACCACTCGATTCCGAGACGCTGCATCCACATCGGCGCGCGGCGGGCCGCCTCGCCTGCGACGAAGTCGATGGACGCGCCGACGCCCATCAGCACAGCGGTTACGCCGTCGGCATCAAGCAGACTTACCGCGACCCGCTCCTGTAGCGGAGAACCGACACCTACCAGCACGATATCCGCCTTGAATGCGGCCACCCGCTGAGCGAGCGCACGGACGTTGTCGGCTGAACCGAGCCATCCCACCGGAGCTTGTTCCGACTCGACAAGCCAACCACTTTCGCGGAAGACCGCCGACGCAGCTGCAAGCGACGACGGCGTTGAGCCACCGACGAGGAAAATGCGGCGTCCTCCGCCGGGCGTACGGGACAGGGTTTGCGTGATCCCACTTCCGGTGGATCGGCCCGAAATCTCAGCACCCAGGCTTTTCGCGAGCCTTACCACCGGCCAGCCATCCGCGAGAATGAGTCCTGCCCGTCCGTAAATCGAGCCCAACTCAGCTGAAGACTGAAGCCTCGCAATATGATTCATGTTCGGAGTCACGACAAGGTGGGGTGTTCCCGCGGTGAGCGGAGCGCTGCGGGTCAGGACGGCTTCGATGACGTCCGGCTCGCTTATCTGCGACACGTTGAAGCGGGCATACCGTGTGACAATCGGTCGCGACATCACATTTCCCCATCGGCCCTCAAGATTGCGAAACTGCGGGTGACCGATGGGCGGGCGCTTCGCCCCGTCGACACCCGACTCCACCTAAACGGAAATGAGCCGTGAGCGAAAGGCTATCGAGAAGATGTCGCCTCAATGTTTCGGTCCTCTTCGTCGGCCGGCGCGGGGGGCTCGACCTTGCGAACCCGTGACAACACCACACCGAGGATCTTGGCTCCGGCGTGCCGCAACGAGTCAGTGGCAAGGAGCAGCTCCGCGCGTCGCGTGGTCGCCGCCTCCGCGACCACGACCACGTTGGCGATGTTCTGGGTGAAGCGCGAAGCCTCGCTCAAGTTCGTGATCGGCGGGGCGTCCACGATGACCACATCGAAATGGTCGGCGAGATCCCTCATCAAGGCGCCGAACTTCTCGCCGGCGAGCATCTCACCCACGTCGATGGCGCTTCCGCCGCACGGGACAATGGTGAAACCGCCCCAGTTGGTGTGGAGCACCGAATCGTCGAGCTCGATGCGGCCCGAAATCACATCGGTGATCCCCCGGGTCTGAGGGATACCGAGCTGAGCAGCCAGACGGCCCCCTCGCACATCGGCGTCGATGAAGACCACCCGGTTGCCGGCTTCGGCGAGCGCGCCGGCGATGTTGGACGCCACCATCGTCTTGCCTGCACCAGCCCGCGGAGAGGTGAAGACCACCGATGCCGGCGTCCCGTCGACCGCGTAGAGAACGTCGATGGCAATCCGACGGAGGATGGTCTGCAGATCGGGTCGCTGTTCCGTGAATTGCAGCAGAGTCCGCGCGGTGGCGCCACGTATCGTCGGTGTTCCGCCCAGATACGGAACGCCCAAAGCGGTCACGTCGCGGCGCCCACGCACTCGTGTGTCGAAGTTGTCTGCGACCAGTGCGGCGAATATCGCGGCGAAGAATGCCAGTCCAACCGCGACGACCAGGTTCAGCAGGACTTTCGGGGACGACGCCTTGTCTGGGATATCGGCAGGCTGTAGCACGGAAACCTTGACCGGCGACTCCGCGACCGTGGCGGTGCCTTCCAGGCCGGCTATCGCTGCCGGCATCACAGCGGCGATGCGATTGGCAGTGGAGGCAGCTTCCTCGGCCGTCGGCGCCGATACCGACAGGTTGATCACCGACGTGCTCGACGGGATCGTGACTTCTATCCGTTCGACCAGCTCGTGCACTGTGACACCCAAGCCCAGCGAGTCGATGACCGGTTGCAGAACCTGGTTGGTGGTCACCACTTGCGCATAGGTGTTCATGCGATCCGAGACGTACACCTCTCCGACTTGGCGAGTTGCTATCTCTGTCTGCGCGGATAGGTTGGGCGTGAACACCATTCGAACGTCCGTGGTGTAGGCCACCGGCATGAGGAATCCCGCGCCCGCTATCGCGGCACCGACCAAGACGAAGACGGAAACGAATACCGGCCAACGCCGTATCAGCCTGCGGCAGTAGCTACGAAGGTCCATATTCCACCAGACTTGTCGGCACCAGAAAACGCGAGCCTGCGCGTCAGCGGTGGCCTGCTCCCTTCGTCTGACAATAGCGCGAGGAATGCGCGCCGAACGCATGGACTACACGAATGTCACGGACGGAGTTTGCCACAGATTCACGTCGCTCTCGTCGTCATAGCTCGTACCGGCTGGTGACAAACGGGAGAGTCCGCAGCGACGCGGGATCCCATCACGGGGGCGCGGATATCAATGGTCCGAGCGCGACAGGGTGAGCCTGCGTTCGGTCCCCACTGCGGGGAGTTCGAGGTTCGCTGACTGCCTCGTTGCGGGTGTCCGCCCGCGTTGTGAACACGTACCGTCGATCACCTGTTTTCATGCGCCATTCGCGAGTCCGGGCATGACTCAGAACAGACAGAATTGTCGCACTTGCCCTGCTAGGGTACTAATCCGGCCAGCTTTGCTGGGGCCTGTGAAGACTCTCGAAAGTGGAACTGCGTGAATTCGATCGGTTCGGTCCGGCTTCCGGCCCCGCAGCAACTACCGACGCAAGGCGACCCTGACGAAGGTGGTCGTTCACGATCCGAGCACCAACTCCTGCTCCGAGGAACGGCATGACTCCCAGCGTTGTGGCACGCGCGCTTGCGGCGGTGCTCTTGTTCATCCTGCCGATTACGCTTACGGGATCGCTCGCAGGGTCGGCGCAGGCGCAGCCGAGCGACGCCGGCACCCCGGTGGGCGTCACCCTGCCGTGGTCCACCCTGGGTTTGCCATCAACGGTCGATTTGTATGGCGAGGGTGGCAACAGTTTTACGGTGGCGGTGCCCGCCGGCCTGAGCGCTTCGCGATTGCAGGGCATGATTCACACCCCCGTGAACTTCGACACCGGCTACGTCGAGATCGCCGACGGCGACGGCAAGTTCCTGGCGGCGGTTGAAGTGCCTCCCGCGGCACCCGGAATGGTCATGGCCCCGTTCGACGTCGACATATCAGCGGCAGGTGTCAGAGGCTCCTCGACCGAACTGTCTTTCTCGATTCGCGCACGTGACGATCGCGACGAAGTCTGCGACCCGCTCCCGCGACTGCAGTTGAGCAATCTGTCCACGGTCTTCGCCGGAACGCAGCTTCCCGTGACCACCATCGCGAACTTCTTTGCACCGGTGGTCGAGAGGGTCACGATCTACACCGCCACCGATGCCGATTCCTCCGAACAGCAAGCGGTGCTGACGTTGGCATCGGCGGTGGCGCGATTCTATGCTTCCCGGCCGCTGTCGATCACGGTCGTCAGCCAACCGCGCGGCGCGGTACCGCCGCCCGCCCTCGGGCTCGACCGTGCAATCGTCGTCGAGACCGGCGATCCCGGTCTGACCGTCGAAAACCCCGGCGCGCCAAACGCATACCTCCGGGTATCCGGTGACGGCGAGGATCTGTCCAAGCAGGTGTCACTGATCGCCACTCAGCTGCAGCCTCTGGCGCAGTCGAGCGCCGCTCGCGTCGACCAGGCAGGATCTGCCGCCACCGTGGACGGGGACACGCTGACCTTCAAGCAGTTGGAGGTCGGCGGCGGGAAGACGGATACGCTCGGGACGAGCAATCTTCAGGTCGGTATCCAGCGAACATCGTTGGGCCCTCGATTCGACAACGTTCAGGTGCACCTGGTCGCCGACTACACCCCTGTGCCGGCCCAGGATGCGGCATCGGTCGTGGTTCGTGCCGAGAACATCGTCGTCTATCGAGCCCCGCTCGACGATTCCGGACTTCTGGACACGACGTTCGACCTCGATACGTCCGAACTCGACGGCCAATACATCGACCTGGAAATCGCTCTCACCTACACCCCGGCTCAACCGTGCGGGCCGTTGTTGGCGCCGATGACATTCGAGATCGATCCGCGGTCGACGGTGACGATGCACCGCGGCGGCCCCCCGCTCGGCGGCTTCGACGCATTTCCGTCCGAATTCAGCCCGGATTTCCTGGTGGCGCTGGACGGTAGCGGCCCGAATCAGCTCACCTACGCCGCCCGAGTCGTCGCCGCGATTGCGAGACTCAGCAAGAGCGCGATCACACCGCGGCTCGTGGGTCTTCAAACAGCGGCTGATGCCACTTCGGGAGCGCTGATCGTGGCCAATTCCGAGTCGGTCGCACAAACATCGCTCACACCACCAGTGAGCGGCGATGGGGCGGTCGTCAACTTTGCGCTGCCCACCGAACTGCAGATCAACGTCAACGACGGGCTGGGATCCATCCAGGCCTTCGCGGATCCGCCACACAACCGTTCTGTCGTCCTCGTCACGACGACTGCCGACTGGACTCTGGTGGACCCGCTGTTCAGCTACATCGACGGGCCCGCAGGCGACTGGTCACAACTGACGGGTGACGTGCTCGCGGCAGGCGCGGGCGGCACACCCACCAACACCGCGATCAGGACAGCCGACGACGTCGTCGAGCCGACGGTTGTCAGCGCACCGGGTTCATGGCTCAGCGCCCCCGCTGTGGCCGCCGTGGTAGCGGCAATTCTCGCGGTCATCGCGGTGGTGGCAGCGATCCTGTATTTGCGGCGTCGCAGAGCCGGCCGAACCCGCAGACCGGCCCCTGCTCATAGCGCCGAAGACGATCCAGACCTATGACACTCGGCCGAGCGGCGCAACCGAGCATTTCTGGTGAGCCTCGCCGAATCCACGGGGGCTGCAATGTTGGGGAGGATTGACCTCCAGGGGCCGCAGCTGACCGTGAGCGCGGTCGGTTTCGGGTGCGGCGGTTTGATGCAGTCACCCTCGCGCAGAGAGCGGATGGCCGTGCTCGGCAGCGCGTTCGACAACGGGATGACCCACTTCGACACGGCACGCATGTACGGACTGGGAATGGCGGAAGCCGAGTTGGGTGCGTTCGTGCGTACCGTCGACCGCGCCAGCGTGACGATCGCCACGAAGTTCGGCATCGAGGTCGGCGGTGCAGCCAGGCGACTGGCCAGGTTTCAGGCTCCGGCGAGGGCACTCCTTCGGAAGGCGCCGGCCCTGCGGGCCGCCGTCAAGAGCCGCCAGAAGCCGGCCGCGACCGCTCGGGTGTACGACGCCACCGTCGCGGCACGCAGTCTCGACCAAAGCCTCACTGCGCTGGGTGTCGATTACGTCGACATCCTGTTCGTTCACGGCCCCGAGCCGTCGGACACCGTGGCAACCGATGAGCTTCGCGCGTTCTTCGAGAGCGCCCGCCAGCAGGGCAAGATCCGCGCATGGGGGGTGTCGCAGGACGAGGGCCTCGAGGTGGACTTTGCGCGACCGTTCGCGCCCGAGGGCGTCGATCAGCTACGCAGCGATGTACTCCATCCGTCGCCGCGCTCGGCGGACATCACGTTCGGTGTGCTGAACCGGCCGTACGGGATTCTTTCCGCTGCCCTGCGGACCGACGCGCAGATGTCGGCTCGTTGGCGCGACACTCTCGAGATCGATCCACTGGCCCCCGGTGTGCTCGCGAAGCTGATCCTTGGATCGGCTTCGAAGGCAACGGATTCCCGCGCGATCTTGTACAGCACCACCCAACCGGAACGCGTCGCGGAAGCAGCAAGCGCTGTTGCCTCGCCGCTCGACGCGGACATATTGACACGGTTCCTCGCCCTCGCCGAAGAGTTTCGCAAGGGGGCCCCATGATCCGGCGTCCAGAGGAGTTCACCGCGGGCATGACGATCACGACGGATGTCGTGATCGTCGGCGCCGGCCCCATCGGCATTTCCACGGCGCTGGAGCTCGCTAAATCGGGTGTCCAGGTGGCGCTTGTCGAAAGCGGTCTCGAGCGCACGGACCACACAGCTCAGGATCTCGCCGCGTTCGACTCGCGGCAGGACGACTACTTCCACACCCGCAGCGACCTTGCGCTCCGCCGGGCATTGGGGGGCGCGTCGGCACTGTGGGGTGGACGTTGCGTCGCCTACGACCCGATCGACTTCGAGGACCGGCCGCTCACCGCACAGTCGCCGTGGCCGATCCGCTACGAGGACGTGGAGCCGTATCTGCAACGAGCGTGCGATTGGGCCCAATGCGGCCGAGCCGCTTTCAACGCGCGCGATGTTCCGGAGCTGGCGCAACGCGATCTGGTCGCCGGACTAGCTGATGGTGACGTGCGCACGACCGACCTCGAGCGTTGGGCATTGCCGACACGTTTTGGGCGCGAGTACCACAGCGACTTGCGCGACGCGCCGTCCCTTTCGCTGTGGACCGGTCTGACGTGCACGGAGATCGTGACCGTCGAAGGCGGTGACGCCGTCGACCACCTGGTCGTCAGGGCACTCGACGGCCGCGAAGGAAAGGTCGTCGCGACCGATTACGTCGTCGCGACGGGTGGCATCGAGGCAACCCGGCTGCTGCTGGCTTCGGACCTGCATCACCCGGGAGGGCTGGGGAACGCCGGTGGACACCTGGGACGCTGGTACATGACCCATGTCGAAGGCCGGTTCGCGCGCGTGAAGTTCAACACCGACAAGGTCATCCACCAACACGAACGCGACCGCGACGGTGTGTACGTCCGTCGTCGCTTCACCCTCAGCCCCGAGGTGCAACGCAGCCTGAACATGCCCAATGTCGCGGTCTGGCTGGTCAATCCGCCGATCAGCGACCCGTCGCACGGAAGCGGAATCCTGTCGGCGGTCTATCTGACCTTGATCTCCCCTGTCGGGCGTTTCCTGCTCGCCGAGGCCATTCGGGAGACGCACACCAAGATCGACGGCCCACCACAGATCAGGCAGCATCTCCGAAACGTCGTGCGCGACCTGCTTCCGTCGATCTGGTTCGCCATCTCCTTCTCGTACGCCCGCCTCATCCGTAAGGGCCGCAAGGCACCAGGCTTCTTCGTCAAGAGCGCCGAGAACAGATATCTGCTCCACTACCACGGCGAGCAGCTACCCCATTGGGAGAGTCGAATCGAACTCACCGACGAGCGCGACGCGCTGGGGATGCGAAAGGTTCGCACCCATCTGCATTTCTCGGACGCTGACTACGAGTACGCCTATAAGACAGTAGAACTCATCGATGCCTACCTGCGCGACAACGGCGTCGGCAACGTGGAGTGGCTGACCGACGACGCAAAGACTTCGGTACGGACATTCATGCGCGGGTGGGCCGGCTTCCACCAGAGCGGGACCACGCGGATGTCCGCTGATCCAGACGGCGGTGTCGTTGACCCCGACCTTCAGGTCCACGGGGTACGCGGACTGTACGTCGCAAGCACCTCCGTGCTGCCGACGTCGAGTCAGGCCAATCCGACCCTCGTCGGGATCGCGCTCGGAGTTCGGTTGGCCGAGCACCTGGCGAAGTCTCGAAGGACTGATGGAACGTCTGTTTCCGGGAGGTCCTGACCACTGGCGGGTGATACGCTCCGTTCGCATCGGGGAGCCATTCTTGGGGGGACTGTTGGCTGAGGATCGAGAGCTGCTCCCGGCTCCGGACATCGACGTGGTGCGCCACCGCGCGTCATGGACAAGTTCAGCGACCTCGCTGCAGTGCGCGTGCGAAAACCGCAGCCGGCAAGCACTTTTCGATTCCAGTCCGGATCGCGCGGGTAGCGGTTACCCACATCTGCGGCGAACGTGTGGACGTACCGAGCCGCCGACCCCGGCGTCGAAGGCACGACAGTGAAAATTGCGTCATTGGGATATTGGGAGGCGAGTTCCATGCCGGTGATCGAACGGCGATTCGTGACGACGTCAATTCAGAAGGTGTCCTGATGAGCACGGCCGATGCGGTTCTCGTCACAGGCAGTGCCGGTTTCATCGGTAGCGCGTTGGTGAAGCACCTACGCGAGGCGGGTCGGCCCGTCGTGGGTCTCGACCGTGTCGCGGAGTCATCCGCAGACTCGCTCCGCGTCGACCTGACAACCCTCACGGCCGAGGATCTGCCCCAGCCCTGCCCGCCGACGATCATCCACCTCGCCGCCCTGTCGAAGGAGCCCGGTTTCCCGTGGCGGGACTATTTCGCCAACAACGCCGAGGCCACCCGTCGGCTATGCCACGCTGCCGACCAGGCAGGAGTGCAGAACATCGTCTTCACCAGTTCCATGATGGCCTTCGCATCCGGACCGTGGCGACGCTCGGAGACCGACTTCGGCGACGCGGACACCGCGTACGGGGCCAGCAAGCTGCAGGCCGAGGAGATTCTGCGAACCTGGCAGGCCGAGAAGCCCGGTCGCCGGCTGCGCATCGTCCGGCCCGGTGTCGTCTTCGGGCCGGGCGATCAGGGCAACATGCGGCGCCTGATCCATGGCCTCAGCCGTAAGCGCTTCGGCTATATCGGTCGTCAGGACACAGTCAAGAGCTGCATCTACCTCAAGGACATGGTGCGACTGCTGACACTGCTCATCGACGACGACGGGCCGCACGACGTCTACCACGCCGTCTATCCGGAGCCCACGACCATCCGCGACCACGTCGATGCCATCAACGCGGCGTGGGGCTGGGACCGCCGTCCGCCGACGGTTCCCTATCGGTTCGCCTACGCCGCAGCGACACCTTTTGCGGTGATTGATCCAGCGGGCACACGTTTCGGTGTCCATCCGCGGCGCATCCAGAAGCTGCAATTCGATACGAACATCAGCTCGGCCCGCTTGGCCGATATCGGTTTCACCCAGCAGTATTCGCTTACCGAGGCCTTCGCCGACTGGCGAAAGGAATGCGGCGGGCAGCTGCCGCCATGAGCCAGCTATCGCCGGGTTCCCACAACTGGTTCACGCCGCACTCGGACGTACACGCCGACGACTGAGTACACCGGAGGCCATTCCTCGCGTGCGAGCGACGGGATACATGGCGGCCGCCACCACGACCCCCGCAATCTCGGCGGTCAGCGATGTCCGGTCGTAGCCGATGGCTAGGGGCAACAGCGTCCCGATCACACACAGCGCGATGAAGCATGCGAGGCTCCGCGACCCCACCACCGCGACCGGCATCACCATCGCCGGCACGCGGGCGATCAGCAGTCGCATCAGCTGATAGAGGACCACGAACGCGGCCCATGCCAGGACGATCCGGCCGAGCCCACAGTTGGGTTTGTCGAAAAGCCAGTCACCTGCGCCGGCGTGATGCAGCACGATTCCGCCTCCGGCCGTCAGGAATCCGCCACCAACTGCGATCGCGAGACCCGTTGTGCCGCGCAACCAATCGCGCCATCGTGACCAGTACCACCCGACGATGAACGCCGAACAGAACACTGCCTGCCACGCTGCCGTGTTGAAATAAGCCCAGCCGTCCGGTCTGTCCGGAAGTCGGCCCCAATCCGTCGTCAGTGCCACCACATACAGCGATGCCGACAGCACCGCCACCGCCGGCCACCACCCCCGTCGAAACAGCGGCACCCACGCCATCGCGAGTGCCAGCAACACGACATAAATGGACAAGATGTCGAGAGACCCAGGGTTGATCTGCAAGGTCAGGAGCCAAGCGGCGACCTGCGCCGCGCCGGCGTCGGTGTTACCGGGCGGAGCTGGATTGGTTGCGGTAGTCGCTCGCGACACAACAACACTCAGCGCGGTGACGGCAACGTGCGATACGTACAGCAGGGCAGTGCGGCGCGCCAGACGACCCTCCGCACTCGCCACGCCGCCATCGTCGGTTCGTCTGCGGCAGATGATGCCGAGCACAAGACCGGAGATCAGGATGAATCCCGAGGCGCCGTCGACCCACGGCACGACGTGGACCATGCGATCAAGAGATGAACCGTGGCAGATGTGCCCGATCACCATGCTGATGATGCAGAGCCCGCGAACAGCATCGATCGCACTGTCTCTCTGCACGGGCGAATTGTGACAGACGACGCGAGTTACGACACGGCGGCTGGGCAGGCCGATGCAATCATGAGATGGTCAGACCCGGCGATCGGTCGAACCGACCAGACAGCAGAGGCAGATTCCCGTGCAGGGAGAACCCTGTCGGTCACGCGACCCGCGATGGTCAGGCCCGCTGGCTGGACACCGAGATGATCTCGCCGGTCAGATAGCTGGAGTAGTCACTGGCAAGGAACGCGATGGTGGTCGCGATCTCCCACGGCTCGGCGGCGCGGCCGAACGCCTCGCCCTCGGACAGCCGGTCGAGCAGTTCAGAGCTGCTGGTCTTCTCCAGGAACTTGTGCCGGGCGATGCTCGGTGACACGGCGTTGATCCGCACGCCGTATTCGACCGCTTCGATCGCACTGCACCGGGTCAGCGCCATCACGCCCGCCTTGGCCGCCGCGTAGTGCGACTGAGAATGCTGTGCGCGCCAGCCGAGCACGCTTGCGTTGTTGACGATCACGCCGCCATGCGGTGCGTCGCGGAAGTACCGCAGCGCGGCGCGGGTCGCCCGCATGACCGAGGTCAGCGTGACGTTGAGGACGCGATCCCATTCGTCGTCGCTCATGTCGACAACCGGGGTCTGCCCGCCGAGGCCCGCATTGTTGACGAGGACGTCCAGGCGTCCCGCCTTCTCGACGGTCGACGTGATCAATGCGTCGACGGCTTCCGTGGAGGTGACGTCACAGACGACGGCGTCGACCTTGCCGAGACCGAGGGAGGCGAGCTCATCCCGGGTCTCACCGAGTCTGCGCTCGTGGTAGTCGGAGACGACGACGTCGGCGCCCTCCATCAGCGCGCGGCGCGCGGTGGTCGACCCGATACCGGTGCCCGCGGCGGCCGTCACCAGCACCACCTTGCCGGCCAGAAGTCCGTGGCCGTCAATCTCTTTCGGCGCAACTGACAGATCCGTCATGCTTTATCCTTTGGCTTCTCGCGGCAGGCCGAGCACGCGCTCGGCGATGATGTTGCGCTGAATCTCGTTCGATCCGCCGTAGATGGTGTCCGATCGGGAGAACAGGTACAGCCGCTGCCACTCGCTGAACTCGCCGTCGGGCAGGGTCAGACCGGCCATTCCCTCGACATCCATCGCGATCTCACCGAGCTCGCGATGCCAGTTGGCCCACAACAGCTTCGACACCGAGTCTTGACCCGGTTGTTCCACGTCCATGGTGGCCAGTGCGTACAGGCGCATCGTCTTCAGGCCCGCCCACGACCTGGTGAGGCGCTCGCGGATCAGCGGGTCGTCGGCGGCACCGGTCTTCTTGGCGAGCTCGACGAGGTTGGAATGTTCGCGGGCGTAGCGGATCTGCTGACCAAGCGTCGACACGCCCCGCTCGAAGGTCAGCGTCCCCATCGCGACGCGCCAGCCGTCGCCCGGTTCACCGACCACGAGGTCGGCGTCGGTGCGGGCATCGTCGAAGAAGACCTCGTTGAACTCCGAGTCGCCGGTCAGCTGAATGATCGGGCGGATCTCCACACCCGGCTGGTCCAGCGGCACCAGCAGATACGACAGGCCGGCGTGTCGCTTGGAACCCTTCTCCGAACGCGCCACCACAAAGCACCACTGCGCCCAGTGGGCCAGGGATGTCCACACCTTCTGACCGTTGAGAACCCAGTGGTCGCCGTCCAGTACGGCCGTCGTCGACACGTTGGCGAGGTCACTGCCCGCCCCCGGCTCGGAGTAGCCCTGGGACCACAGCTCGGTCACGTCGAGGATCTTGGGCAGAAACCGCTTCTGCTGCTCGGGGGTCCCGAAGGCGATCAGCGTCGGGCCCACCAGCTCCTCGCCGAGGTGATTGACCTTGTCCGGCGCGTTGGCCTTGGCGTACTCCTCGTAGAACGCGACGCGGTGCGCGACGGTCAGCCCGCGGCCGCCGTGCTCCTCCGGCCAACCCAGGCATGTGAGCCCGGCAGCGGCCAGATGCTGGTTCCACGCCAGCCGCTCTTCGAACGCTTCGTGCTCGCGGCCGGGTCCACCCAGACCCTTCAACGCGGCGTAGTCGCCGACGAGATTCTCGGCGAGCCAGTCGCGGACCTCAGCCCTGAACTCCTGGACCTCTATCACCCTTGTAGGCTAACCTACCAAGCACTTGCTTTGTTAGTAGGGACAGTAGGGACGGACGCGGGAATGTCACAGCGCAGAACCACTCCCGCGGTTCTCGACCGGATCGCGAGCGAGCTCCCCGACCACGACGCGGTCGTGAGCCAGGCCAGGACGCTGACGTTCGCCGAGCTGCGCGCCGAGGTCCGGCAGGCGGCCGCGGCGATGATCGACCTGGGTGTCGCGCCTGGCGACCGCGTGGCGATCTGGTCACCCAACACCTGGCACTGGGTGGTTGCGTGCCTGGCGATCCACCACGCCGGCGGCGTGCTGGTGCCGTTGAACACCCGATACACGGCCAGCGAAGCGACGGACATCCTGAGCCGCACCGCGGCGCCGCTCCTGTTCGCCTCCGGCGAATTCCTCGGTGCCGACAAGGCTGCGAGTGTCGACAACCCCGAATCCAGGGCTGCCCTCCCAGCGCTACGCCACATCGTGCGCATACCCGTCGACAAGGACGACGGGACATGGGACGAGTTCGTCGCCCGGGGTACGGACCTCGACGAGGTCGACGCGCGGGCTGCGGCGGTATCCGCGGACGACGTCTCCGACATCCTGTTCACGTCCGGGACCACCGGACGCAGCAAGGGCGTGCGGTGTGCCCACCGGCAGTCGCTCGACGCGTCGGCTGCGTGGGCGGCATGCGGTCAGCTCACGAGTGACGACCGCTACCTCTGCATCAACCCGTTCTTCCACAACTTCGGGTACAAGGCCGGAATCCTGGCCTGCCTGCAGACCGGGGCCACCCTGTTCCCCGAGTTGACGTTCGACCCCGAGAAGACGATGCGCGCCGTGCAGGAGCACGGCATCACAGTGCTGCCCGGCCCCCCGACGATCTACCAGACGCTGCTCGACCACCCCAAGCGTTCCGACTTCGACTTGAGCTCACTACGTTTCGCGGTCACCGGCGCGGCGACCATTCCGGTCGTGCTCATCGAGCGCATGCAGAACGAGCTCGACATCGACATCGTGCTGACCGCGTACGGGCTGACGGAGGCGGCCGGGTTCGGCACCATGTGCCGTGCCGACGACGACGCCGTCACCGTGGCAACCACCTCGGGTCGTCCGATCGCCGACTTCGAGCTGCGCATCGGCCACCAGGGCGAGGTGCTGCTGCGTGGCCCCAACGTGATGCTGGGCTACCTCGACGACCCGGACGCCACCACGGCGGCCATCGACGACGACGGCTGGCTGCACACCGGCGACGTCGGCGAACTCGACCAGGCCGGAAATCTGAAGATCACCGATCGCCTGAAGGACATGTACATCTGTGGCGGATTCAACGTGTATCCGGCCGAGATCGAACAGGTGCTCGCGCGCCTGCCCGGCGTGGCCGAGGCGGCCGTGATCGGGGTGCCCGACGAGCGACTGGGCGAAGTCGGGAAGGCGTTCGTGGTCAGGCTGCCCGGTGCCGACCTCGACGAGAAATCCGTGATCGACCACACCCGAGAACATCTGGCGAACTTCAAGGCGCCACGCGCGGTGGTGTTCCTCGACGCGCTGCCGCGCAATCCGGGCGGCAAAGTGGTCAAGCCGCAACTTCGTTCCCTTACCGAAAGAGCCTGAGTTGGACCTCACCTTCGACGATGCCACGTCCGAATTCCGGGCGGAGGTGCGCGACTTCCTGGCCGCGAACACCGGCGCGTTCCCGACGAAGTCCTATGACACCGCGGAGGGATTCGCGCAGCACCGCGAGTGGGACAAGGTGCTGTTCGACGCCGGGCTCTCGGTGATCACCTGGCCGGAGAAGTACGGCGGCCGCGACGCGACACTGCTGCAGTGGATCGTCTACGAGGAGGAGTACTTCCGCGCGGGCGCTCCCGGCCGGGCCAGCGCCAACGGCACGTCGATGCTGGCGCCGACACTCTTCGCGCACGGCACCGACGAACAGCTCGACCGCGTCCTGCCGAAAATGGCCAGTGGCGAGGAGATCTGGGCTCAGGCCTGGTCCGAACCGGAGTCGGGTAGCGACCTGGCATCGCTGCGGTCGACGGCAACGAAGACCGACGGCGGCTGGTTGCTGAACGGTCAGAAGATCTGGTCATCACGGGCGGTGTTCGGGGAGCGCGCCTTCGGGCTGTTCCGCTCCGATCCGGAGGCATCGCGTCACAAAGGCCTGACCTACTTCATGTTCGATCTGAAGGCCGACGGCGTCACCGTCCGCCCCATCGCCCAGCTCGGTGGTGACACCGGGTTCGGCGAGATCTTCCTCGATGACGTCTTCGTCCCCGACGCCGATGTCATCGGCGGCGTGCACGAGGGCTGGCGCGCAGCGATGAGCACGACGAGCAACGAGCGCGGCATGTCACTGCGCAGCCCGGCGCGGTTTCTCGCCCCCGCGGAACGGCTTGTCGCGCAATGGAAGGACAACCCGGACCCGGCGTTCACCGACCGCGTGGCCGACGCCTGGATCAAGGCCCAGGCGTATCGCCTGCACACGTTCGGGACGGTCACCCGGGTATCCAACGGCGGTGAGCTGGGCGCCGAGTCGTCGATCACCAAGGTGTTCTGGTCCGACCTCGACGTGGCGCTGCACCAGACCGCACTGGACCTGCGCGGCGCCGACGGTGAACTCGTCGATCAGGTGACCGACGGCCTGCTGTTCGCCCTCGGTGGGCCGATCTACGCCGGCACCAACGAAATTCAGCGCAACATCATCGCCGAGCGACTCCTGGGCCTGCCCCGAAAGTAGACGAACGTGAACTTTGAGATCGACGAACAGCAGCGGGACTTCGCGGCCAGCATCGACGCCGCGCTGGGCGCCGCGAACCTGCCTGCCGCCGTGCGAGCCTGGGCCGGCGGTGACACCGCGCCCGGCCGCAAGGTGTGGGCGCAGCTGAGCGACCTCGGCGTCACCGCGTTGATGGTGCCGGAGAAGTTCGACGGTATCCAGGCTCATCCGGTCGACCTCGTCGTCGCACTCGAGCGGCTCGGGCGATGGAACGTTCCCGGACCGGTCACCGAATCCATTGCGGTGGCCCCGATCCTGTTGGGTGACGACGAGCGGGTTGGCGCCCTGGCCTCGGGCGAACTGATCGCCACCGTCGCGGCGCCTCCCCTGGTCCCGCGTGCGGTGGATGCCGATACCGCGGGCCTGATCCTGCTCGCCGGCGACGGCTCCGTCGGTGACGCCGACAGGGGCGTCGAACACGAGTCCGTCGACCCGAGCCGCAAGCTGTTCGAGGTCACCGCGTCCGGTGGCACCAAGCCGGCCGACGTGGCGCTGGCCTTCGAGTACGGCGCCCTGGCCACCGCGGCACAGCTGGTCGGCGCCGCCCAGGCGATGCTGGACGCGGCGGTGGAATACGCCAAACAGCGCAGCCAGTTCGGCACGATCATCGGCACCTACCAGGCCATCAAACACAAGCTGGCCGACGTGCTGATCGCCGTCGAGCTGGCTCGTCCACTGGTGTACGGCGCAGCGCTTTCGCTCGCCGAAAGATCGGCGGACACCGCGCGGGACGTCAGCGCGGCCAAGGTGGCGGCGGCCGACGCGGCGCTACTGGCCGCACGATCGTCGTTACAAACGCATGGTGCTATCGGTTTCACGCAGGAACACGACCTGTCACTGCTGCTTTTGCGGGTACAGGCACTGCGCCCCGCCTGGGGCGACCCGACGTGGCACCGGCGACGAGTGTTGGAGGCTCTCTAGATGAGTGAAGAGCGGGACCTGTTGCGCGACACCGTCGCTGCACTCGTCGAGAAGCACGCGTCACCCGAGGCGGTCCGTACGGCAGCGGCCTCCGAGCGGGGATACGACGAGGCACTGTGGAAGATGCTGTGCGAGCAGGTCGGCGCCGCGGCGCTGGTGATTCCGGAGGACCTCGGCGGCGCGGGCGGCGAGTTGGCCGACGCCGCAGTCGTGCTTGAGGAACTCGGCAAGGCCCTGGTGCCGACGCCGTTGCTCGGCACGACGCTGGCCGAGCTCGCCCTGCTGTCGGTGTCGGAGCCGGACTCCGAGACGCTCGAGGCGCTGGCCGAGGGAACGTCGATAGGCACCGTGGTTTTCGACCCCGGTTACGTCGTCAACGGCAACATCGCCGACGTCGTCATCGCCGCGGATGGCGAGAACTTGACTCGGTGGACGTCGTTCACCGCGAATCCTGCCGTGTCGATGGACATCACGCGGCCACTGGCCGCCGTCGGCGCCACCGAGACGTCCCCGCTCGGCGCTGACCCGGGACTGGCCGACCTCGCTGCGGTTCTGATGGCGGCCGAGCAGGTCGGCGCCGCGTCGAAATGCCTCGACCTGACGGTGCAGTACACGAAGGACCGCGTGCAGTTCGGAAGGCCTATCGGGAGCTTCCAGGCACTCAAGCACCGGATGGCCGATCTGTACGTCGCTGTGCAATCCGCCAAGGCCGTCGTCGACGACGCCGTGGCGGATCCGACGCCGACCTCCGCGGGCCTGGCACGGCTGGCTGCGAGCGAAGCGTTCTCGAAGGTGGCCGCCGAGGCGGTGCAGATGCACGGCGGTATCGCGATCACCTGGGAGAGTGCCATCCAGCTGTACTTCAAACGCGCCCACAACAGCGCCCAACTGCTGGGGCCGCCGCGGGAGCAGCTGCGTCGGCTCGAAGCAGAGGTGTTCTAGCCTGAGCTTGTGACGGTCTCACTGCGCGCCGGTATCCCGCCGTTCTATGTGATGGACGTGTGGCTGGCCGCAGCCGAACGCCAGCGCACTCACGGCGATCTGGTCAATCTGTCCGCGGGACAACCGAGTGCGGGGGCTCCGTCCGCCGTCAGGGACGAGGCCATCGCGGCGTTGAGCCGTAACCAGCTCGGCTACACCGTCGCCCTCGGCATCCCGGAATTGCGCGCGGCGATAGCCGGCGCCTACCAGGCCCGCCACGGGCTCACGGTCGACCCTCAGGATGTCGTTGTCACAACCGGGTCATCGGGCGGATTCCTGCTTGCGTTCCTGGCGTGTTTCGACGCCGGCGATCGGGTCGCGATCGCCAGCCCCGGTTACCCGTGTTACCGCAACATCCTCTCGGCGCTGGGCTGCGAGGTGGTGGAACTGCCCTGCGGACCCGAGACCCGGTTCCAGCCCACGCTGCAGATGCTGGCCGAGCTGGATCCGCCGGTGTCGGGCGTGATCGTGGCCAGTCCGGCCAACCCGACCGGAACGGTCATCCCGCCTGAGGAACTCGCGGCGATCGCATCGTGGTGCGAATCGTCGGGGGTGCGGCTGATCAGCGATGAGGTGTACCACGGGTTGGTGTATCCCGGCGCGCCGGCCACCAGCTGCGCGTGGGAAACGTCACGGGATGCCGTTGTGGTGAACAGCTTTTCCAAGTACTTCGCAATGACCGGGTGGCGGCTGGGGTGGATGCTGGTGCCGCAGGAGCTCAAGCGTGCGGTCGACTGCCTGACCGGAAACTTCACCATCTGTCCCCCGGTTCTGCCACAGGTGGCCGCCGTCGCCGCGTTCACGCCCGAGTCCATTGCAGAGGCCGAATCGCTGCTGCACGGCTACGCGGCGAACCGGACACTGCTGCTGGACGGGCTGCGCGCGATCGGCATCGACCGGCTGGCGCCCACCGATGGGGCGTTCTACGTCTACGCCGACGTGTCCCACCTGACCACTGACTCGCTGTCGTTCTGCTCGAAGTTGTTGGACGACACCGGAGTTGCGATCGCACCGGGCGTGGATTTCGACACCGTGCGCGGCGGGGCGAACGTGCGGTTGTCCTTCGCAGGCCCGACGTCCGACATCGAGGAGGCGTTGGGCCGCATCGGAGGATGGCTGGCCTGACGCCCGCCGCCCAGCGGGCGCCACTGCTGGCGGCGGGCTTCACCACCGCATTCGGGGCGCACGCCGTGGCAGGAACGCTGGGCACCACCACCACTGGTACCGCCGCCTCGCTGCTGACACTGGGTGCACTGCTGGCGATCTACGATGGCGCGGAAGTCGTCCTGAAACCCGTCTTCGGGACGTTGGCCGACCGAATCGGGGCTCGCACCGTCCTCCTCGCCGGGCTGCTGATCTTCGCTGTGGCCTCGGCTGCGTACGCACTAGCCGACGATCAGGCGCTGCTGTGGGCGGGGCGGTTCGGTCAAGGTGTCGGCGCAGCGGCCTTCTCCCCCGCCGCATCTGCGTTGGTGGCCCGGCTGACTCCGCCCGAGGCGCATGGACGCGCGTTCGGTACCTACGGGTCCTACAAATCCATCGGCTACACGTTGGGACCGCTGCTGGGTGGGGCAATAGTCACCTTCGGCGGTATGCGAACGCTTTTCGCAGTGACTGCTGCACTCGCAGTGGTCGTGGCTGTGTGGGCCGCGATATCCGTACCTGCGCTGAGCACTCTGCCGCGGCGACGTCAGACGGTGCTCGACACAGTGCGCCGTTTCACGGAGTCATCCTTCGTCACGCCGACGCTTGCGCTCGCCGCATCGACCGCGGCGTTGTCCGTCGGCGTCGGCTTCCTCCCTGTGCTCGGCACCCAGGCCGGCTTGACCCCGATCGTCACAGGCGCCGTCGTGTCGATTCTCGCGCTCGTCACGGTGATCGCCCAGCCCGTGGCAGGACACGCGCTCGACGCGGGCAAGATCACTCTGCCATCTGGACTCGTCCTCGGAATCGTGCTCACTGCAGTGGGTTTGACGTCCGCAGCGTTGCCAGGCCTCGTGGGCATTGTCTGTGCGGCTGTGCTCATCGGCACCGGTTGCGGCATTACAACCCCGCTCGGGTTCGCGATGCTTGCGAGGTCCGCGCCACAAGAACGACTCGGCCAGACGATGGGAGCCGCCGAAATCGGGCGTGAATGCGGGGACGCTGCCGGCCCGTTGCTGGTCGCGGCGGTCGCGGCGGCCTCGACTGTGCCTCTGGGATTCCTCGCGCTGGCGGGAATCGTGACGGTCGGCGGGTTGGCTACCGCCGGGGCGAACCGAACCCGGGGCCACAGCTGAATCGACTCGTCGAGCTTCGGCCGAATTTGTCGGACCGTCGGGGTAGCGTCGATGTTGTGTTCGAAAGTATGTTCGACGTCGATGAGGGTGCCTCGCAGGCCGAGTTGCGCGCCGTCGTCGAGCGCTGCGAACGACTCAAATCCGCGGCGGCCGCGGCGCAAGCCCGAGCCACCGCACTGTGGGCCGCCCAACGCCGGGCTGCTGAGATCGCCGCGGGGGTGCCGGCGGCAAAACGCGGCAAAGGGCTGGCCTCGGAGGTTGCATTGGCGCGCCGGGACGCACCGGTGAAGGGCAATCAGCATCTGGGGTTCGCGCGGGCGTTGGTCGAGGAGATGCCGCACACGCTGGCCGCCCTGGAGTGCGGGGCCCTCTCGGAGTGGCGGGCCACCCTGATCGTGCGGGAATCGGCGTGCCTGAGCGTGGAGCACCGCCGGCAGCTCGACGCCGAACTATGCGCCGACACCGCGAAATTCGACCACTGGGGCACCAACCGGGTGACCGCCGAGGCCAAGAAGATCGCCGCCCGCCTCGATGTCGCCGCGGTGGTGGAGCGCAACACCAAAGCCGAACAGGACCGCTGCGTCACCATCCGGCCCGCCGCCGACGGCATGATCTACCTCAGCCTGCTGGTGCCCCTATCCCAGGGTGTCGGTGCCTACGCCGCATTGAAGCGCCACGCCGACACCACCGGTGACGGCCGCTCCCGCAACCAGATCATGGCCGACACCGCCTGCGAACGGATCACCGGACGCGCGGTCACCGAACCGGTGTCGGTGGCACTGAACCTGGTGATGGCCGACACCACCCTGTTCGGCGGGGACGACTGCCCCGGCTACCTCCAGGGCTACGGCCCCGTCCCCGCACCGGTGGTCCGCCACCTCCTCGGTGTTGCGGTCGCCGATGCCCAGGCCAAGGCGACGTTGCGCCGCCTCTACCGCCACCCCAAATCCGGACAACTGGTCGCGATGGAATCCCGCGCCCGGATCTTCCCGAAGGGCCTCGCGATGTTCATCGGGCTGCGCGACCAAACCTGCCGCACCCCGTTCTGCAACGCCCCCATCCGCCACCACGACCACGCCACCCCCGACCGCCACGGCGGACACACCACCGCCCGCAACGGACTCGGCATGTGCCAAGCCTGCAACTACACCAAAGAAGCCCCCGACTGGACCGTCACCACCACCGACCGCGACGGCGAACACACCGCCGAATTTCGCACCCCCACCCACGCGGTCTACCACTCCATCGCCCCACCACCACCCGGCACCCGCATCATCCGCCGCAGCATCACCGAAGACCAATTCAGCATCGACCTGGTCACCTTCGAACCACGCGCCGCGGCATAGCTACACGGCCTGACGCTGCGGTCCGATGATGCCGTCAGCTCAGCCCGGTGGACGAGCGGCGTCGCCGAGATATCGCGTCGACGCTGGCGGCGAGCAGCAGCACGCCGCCGGTGACCAGGAAGTTGATGTAGGACGACTGGTTCAGCAGTCCGAGGCCGTTGGCGATCGTCGCCACGACCACGCCACCGATCACGGCGTCGAGGGCACGGCCCTTGCCTCCGAACAGGCTGGTGCCGCCGATGACCGCGGCGCCCACGGCATATAGCAGCGTGTTGCCTGCGCCGGAGGACGCCGACACCTTACCTGCATACGACGCGGCGATGATTCCGCTCAGAGCCGCCAGCGAGGAGCAGACGATGAAGACCGACACCCGGATGCGTTCCACCGAAATCCCCGCGCGCCGAGCCGCTTCCGCATTCCCACCGACGGCGTAGATGTGTCTGCCGTACGCGGTGCGCTTGAGGACCACCGTCAGCGCGATGAGCAGAACCAGGATCAGCGGCAACACATACGGAATGCCGCGAATCTCGGCACCGCGGCCGACGCTGCGATCGAGGCTGAGCACGAAGGTGACACCGAGAACGACCACCGCGACGGCCGATACCCGTGCGAGCACCACGCCGAGCGGTGGATGCGCCAGATCCAGCGCCGTTTTACGACGGTACTGAAGGATCTCCAAGGCACCGAACCCGATCACCACGACGAACGCGATGGACCAGCCGACGGTCACCGGAAGGTTGCTGATCGTCAGGCCGCGGATCACCGGATCATCGACGCGGACCGAGCCGCCCTCACCGATCAGCTTGAGCGTCACTCCCTGCAGACCGAGGAAGAACGCCAAGGTGACGACGAACGACGGGATGCCGAGCCTGGCCCGCAGCATGCCGATCGCGAGTCCGATCACAGCGCCGCAGGCGATTCCGGCCAGCATGGCCGCCCACCACGGCCAGCCCACGTTGACGACCGTTAGCCCCATCACGCAGGCGGACACACCGCCGGCCACCCCGGCCGACAGGTCGATGTCGCCGAGCAGCAGCACGAACACCAGGCCCATCGCCAGCACACAGATCGCACCAGCCTGGGTGATGAGGTTGGCCAGATTCAGCGCCGACAGGAAGCGATCGTTGGCGAGCCCGAACACGACGAACAACACGATGAGGCCCAAGACGGCAGGCAACGACCCCATGTCGCCGCCACGGACCCGACGAAAGTAGGCGCGGACGGCTTGGCCGAACGTCTGATCGTCCCGCACGTCACCGGTGAAGCCGTCGTCGGCCGGTGCCTCATCGGATTGTGTTGCGAGAGTGTTTGTTTTGGTGGCCATCTGAGTTGTCCTCGGGTTGGTCTCTTGGTCATCCACGGCCGGGGTTCACATCGACTCGGCGGCCTGTGCCGGCGCCAGGCCCAGCGAGCCGGACCGCCCGGCGGTGATCAGCTCGACCACCTGACCATGCGTGACATCCGATGCCTTGACGTCGGCGGCCACCCGGCCGAGGTACAGCGCGCAGATCCGATCCGCCACCTCGAACACGTCGACCATGTTGTGCGAGATCAACACGACGCCGAGACCCTGCTGCGCGAGTCTGCGGACGAGGTCGATCACCTGACGGGTCTGCGCGACGCCGAGCGCCGCCGTGGGTTCGTCGAGCAGCACCACTTTCGAATTCCACAGCACCGACTTCGCGATGGCCACGGTCTGACGCTGGCCACCCGACAGGCTCGACACCGCCTGACGCACGGACTTGACCGTCCGCACCGACAGTGAGGTGAGAGCCTGGCGGGCCATGGTCTCCATCCGAGCCTCGTCGAGCATTCCACCGCTCTTGAGTTCGCGCCCCAGAAACATGTTCTCGACGATGTCGAGGTTGTCGCACAGCGCGAGATCCTGATAGACGACCTCGACGCCGAGCGCTGACACCTCGTTAGGACTGCGGACGGTCACCGGCTTGCCTTCGAACAGATAGGTGCCGGAGTCGATCGGATGGATTCCCGCGATCGCCTTGACCAGGGTCGACTTTCCGGCGCCGTTGTCCCCCACCAGCGCGGTCACCTGGCCGGGATAGACGCGGAAGTCGACGTCATGGAGCACGTGCACCACGCCGAAACTCTTGTTCACACCCTGTAATTCGAGGATCGGCGCTACGTGCGGCTCAGGCTCGACGTCGTCGGTCATCGGCGCTCAGGCTCCCGCCGCAGAGCACATGGCGGCAAACTGACCCGCGCACACCTCTTCCTTGGACTGCCCGCCGTCTTCGAAGACGACGTCGACGTTGTCCTTGGTGATCGATTTCGGCGTGAGGAGCACCGACGGCACGTCGCGCCCGCCGGTGTCGTCCCGCGACGTGCTGGTCGCCTGCGGCTCCTCCCCCTTGGCCAGGGCAATCGCCACCTCGGCGAGGGCGTTCGCCTCTTCGGCAGCCGACTTGTACACGGTCATGCACTGCGTGCCGGCGAGGATGTTCTGCAGGCCCTCCACCGTGGCGTCCTGACCGGTGACCGGAACCTGTCCGGCGCGCTTGTTCTTCTCCAGGATCGAGATCACCGAACCCGCCAGCCCGTCGTTGGCCGCGTAGACGCCGTCGACCCGACCGTCGGCGGCGGTGTAGAGCTGTTCGAAGATCGTCACCGCTGCGTCGTTGTCCCAGTCCGGCACCGCCTGCTCGCCGACGATCGTGATCGACGGCGTCGCGTCGACCACCGAGTGCGCTCCCGCGCTGAACAGCGTCGCATTGTTGTCGGTGGGGGAACCGTTGAGGAACACCACGTTTGCCGGCCTGCCGCCCAGGCAATCGACCAGACCTTGGCCTTGCAGCTCACCCACGGTGTTGTTGTCGAACGAGACGTACACATCCGCGGAGCCGCCGAGGGTCAGCCGGTCGTAGTCGATGGTCTTGACGCCCTGCGACGCCGCCTTCTCCTGGATCGAGGCGCCGCTGTCGGAGTCGAGGTTGACGATCGCCAGGACAGTCACGCCGTCGGCGATCATCGCGTCGGCGATGGTGGCCATCGTGTCGGCCGAGCCCTCTGCATTCTGGATCGTGTAATCGACACCGGCGTTCTTGAACGCAGCCTCCAGCGCGGGCCGGTCCTTGGTCTCCCAGCGCACCGACGACTTCGTGTCGGGCAGGATGACGCCGACCTTTCCGGCGCCTCCGTCGGCCGACTGCGAATCCGAGTTGGAACTGCATGCGGTCAGGGTCATGCCGACACCGACGACTGCGGTGACGAGCAGGGTGCTGGTTCGTTTCACGAAAATCCTCCGAACAGATCGTGGTGGTGGTGGTGGTACGGCCGTGGCGCCGAGCGGGCGTTCATTTTGTTGCGCGGTACCACATATAACGTGATCTGGGTCACGATAGTGCGCGATTGCCTGTTTAGGAACACAGCAGGTCCGTTACCTGGCACCCAAAAGGTGTTCGATCGCGAGCTGGTTGAGAGTGACGAAGCCACAACCCTTTCCACCGAAGTACGCATCGGTGTCGAACTCTTCGTGGGCGGTGGGGTCGGACAGCAGGTCGGTATAGGTCTCGCCATCGCCCAGGGTGGGCGTGCGCAGATCGGCCACCTTGGCTGCCGCCATCGCCTCCTGGACATCCGGGTCCGCACGGAACGCGGCGGCACGCTGGCGCAGCAGGAGATACATCCGCATGTTGGCTGCCGCCGAGGCCCAGACACCGGTGATGTCCTCTGTGCGGCTGGGCTTGTAGTCGAAGTGTCGCGGCCCTTCGTAGGCGGCTCCGCCGGCGGGCCCGCCGTGTTCGAGCAGGTCGACCAACGCGAACGCGTTGGCCAGGTCGCCGTGTCCGAACACCAGATCCTGGTCGAATTTGATGCCGCGCTGCCCATTGAGGTCGATGTGAAACAGCTTGCCGCTGTAGAGCGCCTGGCTGATGCCGTGCACGAAGTTCAGGCCTGCCATCTGTTCGTGGCCCGTCTCGGGGTTGACGCCCACCATCTCGGGGTGTTCCAGCGTGTCGATGAACGCGAGCGCATGTCCGACCGTGGGCAACAGGATGTCACCGCGGGGCTCGTTGGGCTTCGGCTCGATGGCGAAGCGCAGACTGCTGCCCTGGTCGATCAGGTACTGGCACAACAGATTCAACGCCTCGCGATACCTCTCCAGCGCGGCTTGGACGTCCTTGGCCGAGTCGTACTCGCTTCCGTCCCTGCCGCCCCACATCACGAAAGTCTCGGCGCCGAGCTCAGCTGCCAGATCGAGGTTGCGCAGGACCTTGCGCAGGGCAAACCGACGGACTGCGCGATCGTTGCTGGTGAATCCGCCGTCCTTGAACACCGGCTGGGTGAACAGGTTGGTGGTCACCATCGGCACGACGAGACCCGAGGCGGCCATCGCCGCACTCAGCCGGTCGATCGCCTTCCGCCGCTCGGCGTCGGAGCTGCCGAAGGGGAAGAGGTCATCGTCGTGCAGGGTCAACCCGTACGCACCCAGTTCGGCCAGTCGCTCTACTGCTTCCACCACATCGAGTGCGGGCCGGGTGGCGACGCCGAACGGGTCGGTGCCCGGCCAACCGACCGTCCACAGCCCGAAGGAGAACTTGTCGGAAGGTTTGGGTGTCAGGTCCGCCGATGCAGCGGCAGCGGACTCCAGGACGGTCATTGGTACTCCTCGGGGATCATGACACCGGAAAACTGGGTCATCTGCGGAGAAATATGGTTTTGTTCTCCGTGCGAACATAAAATGTGGCGCGCGCCACTGTCAAGGCCAAGCGAGGGGCAGGTTTCGGAGGATGCGGACTGATGACCGCCGGTCGGCGCGGGTGGGAACCAGCACCGACGACGTTCGGCGGCGCAATCTGTCGAGCGTTCTGACACTGGTACACCGCCACCGGGCACTCAGCCGCGCGGAACTCACCCGACACACCGGGTTGTCGCGATCCACCACGAAGGATCTCGTCGAGGAACTCGTCGCCCGTGGGCTGGCCGAGGAGTCACCCGCACCGTCGGTGTCGCAGGTCGGCAGGCCCAGCCCCATCGTGCGGCCGGGCGGGCGCGTATTGGCGATCGCGGTCACTCCCGAGGTCAACGCCGTGACCGTGGGGGTGGTGTCGATGGGCGGGGCCGTCCTCGACGTCGTGCGCCGTCCGACCGATCGTGTCCCCTCCGCCGAGGACACCGTGGCGCTGGCCACCGAGGCGATCGAACGCATCCGCGCCACGTTGGCCGACGGACAGACCGTGGCGGGAGTCGGCGTGGCGGTACCCGGGCTGGTGCACGGGCCCGAGTCCGTGGTGCAGCTGGCACCCAACCTGGACTGGCATGACGTCGCAATCGGGCAGATGCTCAGTGCGGCAACAGGATTGCCCGTCTTTGCGGCCAACGATGCCAACACCGGAGCGATCGCCGAGCACCTGTTCGGTAGGCACCACGATGCCGAGCATCTGATCTACGTCAACGGCGGGCCCAGCGGAATCGGCGCCGGCTTCGTGGTCGCCGGTGGACTGCTGGGCGGAATCGCAGGCTATGCGGGCGAACTGGGCCACACCTACGTCGGCGGCGGCGAACAGTGCCACTGCGGAAGTGTCGGCTGTCTGGAAACCGAGGTGACGCAGGCACCGCTGGCACGTCTGCTCGCCGAACTGGACGGCACCGCCGGCGGCGACCCAGCTGCCCACACCCATGCCGAACGTGACGTGCTGGCCCGGCAGGCCCGGTCGCTGGCGATCGCGTTGGGAAATGCGGTCAACATGCTCAATCCGGGACTGATCGTGCTCGGCGGCTTCCTGCGGGTCTTCCCGGCCTTCGCGGCGGCGACGCTGCACGAGGAGCTCACGCGCCGCAGCATGGGTGCGCCGCGCGACCTGGTCCGTGTCGTGCCTGCGACCCTGGGTGGGGACACATTGATGATCGGGGCGGCCGAGCTCGCCTTCGCGCCCGTACTCACAGATCCGGGAAGGTACTGATATGACACTGGTCGCGGGAATCGACTCCTCCACCCAGTCGTGCAAGGTGGTGATCTGCGACGCGGAGACCGGACGGACCCTGCGTTCGGCGGCCGCGCCGCATCCCGACGGCACAGAGGTCGATCCCGGGCTGTGGTGGGACGCGTTGCAGCAGGCCATCGCGAAGGCCGGCGGCGTCGACGACGTCTCCGCCATCTCGGTGGGCGCTCAGCAGCACGGCATGGTGTGCCTGGACTCCGCCGGCCGCGTGATCAGAGATGCTTTGCTGTGGAACGACACCCGCTCCAGCGCGGCCGCCACCGATCTTGTCGGTGAGCTCGGCGGTCCCGATCAGTGGGCGCGGCGGGTGGGCGTCGTACCGGTCGCGTCCTTCACCGCCACCAAGCTGCGATGGCTGGCCGACCACGAGCCGCAGCATGCCGACGCGACCGCCGCGGTGTGCCTTCCCCACGACTGGCTGACATGGCGCCTGCGCGGATCCTCCGCCATCGGTGACCTCTGCACCGACCGCAGCGACGCCAGCGGTACGGGGTACTTCTCGGCAGAGAGCAACAGCTACCAGACCGATCTGCTCGAACTCGCCTTCAGGGGGAGGTCTCCTGCGCTGCCTCGGGTGCTCGGTCCGCGTGACTCGGCGGGCGAGACGGCGGGCGGGATCATCCTCGGCCCCGGTGCGGGCGACAACGCCGCGGCCGCGTTGGGGCTGTCCGCGGGAGCCGGCGACTGTGTGGTCTCGCTCGGGACGTCGGGGGTGGTGAGCGCGGTCGGCGAGGCCGCGCCGCACGACCCGGATGGAATCGTCGCCGGATTCGCCGACGCCACCGGGCGCCAGCTGCCCCTGGTGTGCACGCTCAACGGCGCACCGGTGCTCGCCGCGGTCGCCGAGATGCTCGGGGTGGACTTCGGCGAATTCGACCGCCTCGCCCTGTCGGCGCCTGCGGGCGCCGACGGCCTGGTCCTGGTGCCGTACTTCGAGGGTGAGCGGTCACCCAACCTGCCGCATGCCGCCGGCGCACTGCACGGGATGACGATGCGAAATCTGAACTCCGCGAACATCGCTCGTGCCGCGGTCGAGGGTCTGCTCAGCTCCATGGCCTACTGCGTGGACAAGATCGGCGAACAGGGAATCGACGCCGAACAGATCATCCTCGTGGGTGGTGGCGCGCGATCGGAGGCGGTCCGCCGAATCGCGCCCGCCGTCTTCGGCACGACCGTGCAGGTGCCGCCGTCCGCCGAATACGTCGCACTCGGGGCGGCGCGCCAGGCGGCGTGGGTGCTCTCCGGAGAAGACGAGGCACCGCAGTGGTCAGTCGATGCGGCGGCCCGCTACGAGGCCGACGCCACACCGCAGGTCGTCGAGCGGTACCGCAGCGCAGCGCAGCTGACACTGCGCTGAGTCATGTCCGGCGCTGGGTGACGTACCAGTCGAGCAGCGCCGGATCGTCGACCGCGCTGCGTTCCACCACCTTGGCCGCGTCGCCGCCCTGGAACAGCTTCTTGATCGGCACCTCGAGCTTCTTCCCGGTTCGGGTGTGCGGAACGCCCGGGGCAACGATGATCTCGTCGGGAACGTGGCGCGGGGACACCTCGGACCGGATGGCGCCGTTGATGCGGTCACGCAGCGCGTCGTCGAGTTCGACTCCCTCGGCGAGCACCACGAACAGCGGCATCCAGTAGTCGCCGTCAGGCTGCTCGGCACCGATCACCAACGCCTCGACTACTTCCGGCAGACTCTCCACCGCCTGATAGATGTCGGCGCTGCCCATCCGGATGCCGTGGCGGTTGAGGGTGGAATCCGAGCGGCCGTGCACGATGACACTGCCGTGATCGGTGATCGTGATCCAGTCGCCGTGTCGCCAGACACCCGGGAACATCTCGAAATATGCCTCACGGTAACGCGTTCCGTCCGGATCGTTCCAGAATCCGACGGGCATCGACGGCAACGGCTTGGTGATCACGAGCTCGCCCACCTCGCCGCGCACAGGTTTACCCGACTCGTCCCACGCGTCGAGCGCGCACCCCAGGAAGGGCGCGGAGAGCTCACCGGGCCACACCGGAACCGTGCGGACGCCGCCGATGAAGGCCGACACCACGTCGGTGCCGCCGCTGATGGAGGCGACTTGGACACCCACGTGATCCCGCAACCACAGCGACGACGTGGCCGGCAGCGACGAACCTGTGATCCCCACTGTTCGCAGCGCCGAAAGGTCGTGTGTCGCGCCGGGATCCGCCTCGGCCTTCATGCAGCCGAGGACGTACCCGGGACTGGTGCCGAGTACCGTCGCATGCACCCGGGCCGCGATCTCCCACAGGGCATCCGGGGTTCCGGCCGACGGACTGCCGTCGTAGCAGACGATGGTCGAGCCGACCAGAAGTCCGGCGACCTGGAAGTTCCACATCATCCAGCTGGGGCTGGTGAACCAGAAGAACGTGTCATCACGGCCCAGGTCGGATTGCAGCGCAGCGGCTTTGATGTGCTCAAGCACGACACCCCCGTGGCCGTGGACGATCCCCTTGGGCAGGCCGGTCGTGCCGGAGGAGAACAGGATCCACAGCGGGTGCGAGAACGGCACCGGAACCGTCTGCAGACCGGTCTCGGTGCGATCGGCGAGATCGGCGACGGAGAACGACGCCGTCAGCGTCGGTAGACCCGCCGCCAGGGCGGCGACATCGTCGCGCTTGTCGCGGTACGTGCCCGCGAAGGTGTAGCCATCGGCGCATACCAGCACCTTCGGCTCGAGCTGTCCGAGTCGGTCCAGAGCGGCCTTTGCCGAATAGTCCTGGCCGCAGGCACTCCACACCGCACCGACGCTGGCAGTGGCCAGGAACGCGATCACGGCCTCGGGAATGTTGGGCAGGTAGCCGACGACCCGATCGCCGGGCTGCACGCCGCAGGCACGCAGCTTGTCCGCGAACGCGGCGGCGCGGCCCAGCATCTCGTCCCACGAGATCTCGCGGTCGGGCGCGCCCTCGCCGACGTGGATGATCGCCGGCCGGTCGGTCCGGGCGTGGCGCACCACCTGGTCGGCGTAGTTCAGGGTGGTCCCCGGAAACCATTGGGCGCCCGGCATTTCGGGATGAGCCAGTACTGGCTCAGCGCGTTCACCGAGATCGAAGTAGTCCCACAGCGCTGCCCAGAATCCCTCGATGTCGTCCACCGACCACTGCCACAGTGTCTGGTAGTCCGGCAACGACGCCCCGGTGCGCCTCTCGACGAAGCGGGCGAAAGCGGTGACCCTGGCGTCGGCGACATCCGCGTCGGTGGGCACCCACTGGGGTTGTGCGCCCACTGTCACCGAGCGCTCCATCCGCCGTCCATCGTGTACGAAGCGCCCGTCACCATGCCGGCGACCGGCGATGCCAGCCACGTGGCCAACGCGCCCACCTCCTCGGGTTCGACGAGCCGCTTGACCGCACTCTCCTTGAGCAGCACGTCGGACAGCACCTTATCCTCGGAGATGCTGTGGGTCCTGGCCTGGTCGGCGATCTGCTTGGTCACCAGCGGGGTTCGAACATAACCGGGGTTGATGCAGTTGCTGGTGACGCCGTGCGGGCCGCCTTCGAGTGCGGTCACCTTCGAGAGCCCCTCCATCGCGTGCTTGGCGGTGACGTACGCGACCTTGAACGGGGACGCGCGCAGCCCGTGGATGGACGAGATGTTGATCACCCGGCCGAAACCGTTGCGGTACATGTGCGGTAGTGCGGCGCGGATCAACAGGAAGGGCGCTTCGACCATCAGCGCCATCATCGACCGGAACTTGTCGGGCGGAAACTCGGCGATCTCGCTGATGCTCTGGATCCCCGCGTTGTTGACCAGGATGTCCGTCTCCAGGCGCAGGTCTTCCAGGGCTGCGACGTCGAACAGATCCACCGTCCATGCGGTGCCGCCGATCTCCTCGGCCAGGGATGTCGCGCCGGCGGCGTCGATGTCGGCAACGGTGACCGTCGCCCCACGCTCGGCGAGGGCGCGGGCACATGCCGCGCCGATGCCTCCGGCACCGCCGGTGACAAGCGCCGTCCGGCCACTGAGCTCGCTCATACGACGCCTGCACGGCGCTCGGCCCGCGCCACGTCCTCGGCGTCGGCGATGTCGAGCGACGTGAGGTCGATGCCGTTGGTCTCGCGCGTGAACAGCACGGCGATGAACGTGACAGCACAGGCGATGGCCAGGTAGATCGCCACCGGTACCGCGGAGTCGTAGATGTCGAGCAGCTTCACCGCGATCAGTGGCGCCAGCGACCCGGCCACGATCGAGGTGACCTGATAGCCAAGGGAGACACCGGAATAGCGCATGCGCGTCGGGAACATCTCGGCCATGATCGCCGGCTGCGGCGCATACATGAACGCGTGGATCATCAGGCCGAGCGTGACAGCTGCCGTGATGACGACGTAGTTGCCACTGTTCATCATCGGGAAGGCGAAGAAACCCCAGGTGGCGCCGAGGATCGCCCCGATCATGTAGACCGGGCGTCGCCCGAAGCGGTCGGCGAGATACCCGACGAACGGGACGATCGCGAAGTGCACCGCGTGCGCGACGAGCAGGTACCGCAGGATCGAGTTGGTGTCGGCACCCACCTGCACCTTCAGGTACGTGATGGTGAACGTGACGACCAGGTAGTACATGATGTTCTCGCCGAACCGCAGGCCCATGGCGGTGAAGACACCGCGCGGGTACCGCTTGAGCACCTCGACGACACTGTACGACGATGCCTTGATGCGCTCGGCTTCCTGTTGCGCCGCAACGAAGATCGGTGCGTCCGTGACCTTGGTGCGGATGTAGTAGCCGATCAGCACGACGACTGCGGACAGCCAGAACGCGACTCGCCAGCCCCAGGACAGGAAGGCGTCCTCGGTCAGTACGCCCGTGAGTATCAGCAGGACGACGGTCGCGAGCAGGTTGCCCACCGGTACACCGGCTTGCGGCCAACTCGCCCAGAAGCCGCGCTGACGGTCCGGGCTGTGCTCGGCGACCAGCAACACCGCACCGCCCCACTCGCCGCCGACGGCGAAGCCCTGGATGAACCGCAACGTGACGAGGAGCCCCGGCGCCCAGTATCCGATCTGACCGAACGTGGGCAGGCACCCCATCAAGAACGTCGCGACACCGACGAGCAGCAGGCTGAACTGGAGGAGCTTCTTGCGGCCGTACTTGTCGCCGTAGTGTCCGAACACCACGCCTCCGACCGGGCGAGCGACGAAGCCCACCGCGTAGGTGGCGAAGGCCAGGAAGATCGCGTTGAGCTCGCTGGTGGTCTCCGAGAAGAAGATCTTGTTGAACACCAGGGTCGCGGCCGTGCCGTAGAGGAAGAACTCGTACCACTCCACGACGGTGCCCGCCATCGAGGCGACGACGACCCTCTTCAGTCCTTTCGTGATCGACCCCGGCCCGTCCGAACCCACGTCTTGTTGCGTACTCATCGCACACCCCTCCGTTGTGATGCCCACCACATATAGCCGTGAGTATTCCTGCAGCTACCCGCTGCAGCAATGCCCAAAACTGCAGGACGTGTCTGCAAAAATGCACATATGACTGCGCCAGGCCGCCCCAGCGCCGACGACCTCCTGGTACTGCTGGCAGTCGGCCGGACCGGCCGATACACCACGGCCGCCGACGAACTGGGACTCAACCACACCACGATCAGCCGTCGCATCGCCGCACTGGAACGCGCGATGGGCGGCCGGGTGCTCGCGCGGGTGGCCGGCGGCTGGGAGCTCACCGATCTCGGCCGTGGCGCGCTCACCGCCGCCGAGGCGGTGGAGTCCGCCGTCCGCTCGCTCACCACCGACGACGCCGGGCACCGCGCACTGGAAGGCGTGGTGCGGATCTCGGCGACCGACGGTTTCTCCGCCTACATCGCCGCGCCCGCCGCCGCTGACGTACAGCGCAGGCACCCTCGGGTGGCGGTGGAGATCGTCGCCGCCACGCGGCGCGCCACTCAGCAGCGCTCGGGCCTGGACATCGAGGTCGTCGTCGGTGAACCCAAGGTGCTGCGCGCCAAGGCACTGCGGCTCGGCGACTACTGCCTGGGCCTGTACGGGTCCACGCACTACCTTGCCGGGCATGGCGCGCCCGCCGATGTCGCCGACCTGCAGCGCTTTCCGCTCGTCTACTTCATCGACTCGATGCTCCAGGTCGACGACCTCGACCTGGCGACGAGCTTCGCTCCGGCGATGCGGGAATCCGTGACGTCGACCAACGTGTTCGTCCACGTCGAAGCCACCAGGGCCTCGGCCGGACTGGGCCTGCTGCCCTGCTTCATGGCCGACCGTCACCAGGATCTGGTCCGCGTCCTCGCCGACGACGTCTCGATCCAGCTGACGTACTGGCTTGTCGCCCGCGCCGAGACTTTGCGCAGGCCCGAGGTGGCCGCCGTCGTCGACGCGATCTGTGCGCGCGTGACCGAGCAGCAAGACGTGCTGCTCGGAGGCGGCCGCCGGGGCTAGCGTAGGCGGCATGCCCTTTCTCGACCACGACCGCGGACGTGCCTACTACCGCCACTGGGCGGCGGCCGAGCCCATGGCAGCGGTGATCTTCCTGCACGGCTTCGGCGAGCACACCGGGCTGTACCACCGATACGGATTCGCGCTCAACGCCGCGGGTATCGACCTCTGGGCGGTCGACCAGTTCGGACACGGCCTGAGCCCGGGCGACCGCGGTGACTTCGGGACCATCGAGGACTCCAGAGCTCTGGCGGAAACCCTGACCGCGATTGCCGAGGCCGAGCGTCCCGGCCTGCCGCTACTGGCGCAAGGACATTCGTTCGGAGCGATCGCCACCTTGTTCGGCCTCCTCGACGAGCCCGGCCGATACCGCGCCGCGATCATCTCGGGCGCGCCGCTGATAGCGGTCCCGGCACTGGTCGATGTCGACACCTCATTGGACCTCGATCCGAGCTGGCTGTCCGCGGACCCGTTCTACCTGGATTCGCTCGAGAACGACCCACTGGCGTTCGTCGGCGCCGACGGCGCAGCGCTCACGCGGGAACTGGACAGGGGGTGGGACCGCTTCGGAGCCGACCTGCCGACACTGTCCGTGCCGACGCTGGCCGTGCACGGCGGCAACGACCCGATCGCACCCATCGGCGCGGTGCGCGCCTACGCCGAGCAGGTCGGCCCGTTGCGGCTCGTCGAGTTCCCCGGCGCGGGGCACGACATCCTCAACGAGGCCGTCCACCGCGATGTCGCGGCGTCGATCACCGAGTTCATCGCGGCACAGGTGCGCTGAGCAGGTTATCCCCAGAAGTTGTGCACAGTGTGGATGAATCACACCCGTGTAAGTCAACCGAGCAGCAGACGGGTGGCGTCCCGCAGAACCCGGGCACGGGTGCTGTCCGGATGCTCCGCAGCGATCAGGTTGTCGCCGATGACCAGGGAGAACGCGAGTAGCGCCCTCGCCTCCACCTCGGCGGCGTCGCCGTCGCAGATGCTCGAGATGAGTTCGCGCAGATACGCCATCCTGCGGTTGTCCACCCGCCGCAGACGTGCCTCGACGTCCGGGTCCCGCCTGGCCCACTCCCGCACCGCCAGATCGAGCGGGAGCAGCTGAGCCGAGAACGTCAGCACCCCGGCCTTGCGGACTTTCCGTCGTGCGTCGCCGCCCTCCGCCTCGACCCGCTCGCGCACGTCGTCGATGCTGCGCTGCTCCCACACGTGCAACATGGCGTCCACCAGGTCGTCCCTGCCACCGAATTGCCGGTAGAAGCCGCCACGCGTCACCCCGAGCCGCTGGGCGAGGACCTCCACCCGCACCGAATCGGGTCCCTCGGCGGCAAGCATCTCCAGCGCGGTGTCGATCCACACCTCGCGGGGTGTGCGTACTGGCGGCGGCACGCTGCCCAGCCTACGATAGATACAGTACTGTTCTGTATCAATCGAGGGAGGCTCCCCATGACCACCAGCCGACGAGGCACGATCGATCCCATCGAGGCCGGCGACGACGTGCGCAGATGTAGCACCCTTGCGCGCATCGACCACATCGATGCGCACCTGATGCACGTGGAGTCCGGTGCTCTCGCGTCGCCGGAATGGTGGGCGCGCGAGATCCTCGAGGGCACCACCGCGGCGATGCGCGTCCGCCTCCGCGCGGGATGGACGATGCTCGGGATCGGCCTGCGCCACAGCGACGCCAACACGGTGGCAGGCTGGCCGATCGCTCACAGTTCCGCCGAATACGTTCGGCTACAAGGTGATTCCCGCCTCGGGCTGACCGGCCAGCTGATCACCCGGGTGACCGCCGACGGCATCGTGTTCGCCACGGTCGTGCACCTGGGCAACCCGGTGGCCCGGGCGCTGTGGTCGGCGGTGCTGCCGACCCATCTGACGATCGTGCGCTCACTCCTGCACGACGCCGCGGAGCGCGTCGGCTAACGCGACCGTGCCTGCGCAGCTCGATGCCAGGCCAGCGGGTTCAGGTTTCGGAACGGGTCGGTCGCCCGCAGTTCCTGCAGGTCTGCCAGGGTTCGCTCCAGCGCCGTCCGCGCATCTTCCTTGACGGTGGTGACCCACGTATCCACAGTCACGCGCGGTGGCCGCGACGTGGCCATCGGCGGTTCGAATCGCAGATACATGCGTTGAGGTCGGGGTATCAATGTCGGCCCCAATCCCCGCACGATCGGTATCCCCACGCCAGGGAGCCCGTGCACACGCTCGCCGAGCTTCCGACTTCTCGTCTCCCACGCACCGTCGCGTTCCACGACGCTGCGATAGACGTCGTCACCGCCGACCAGTCCGACGGGCACGATCGGATACTCGTGTTCCACGGCCAGGCGAGCAAAGCCGCTGCGCCGTTCCCACTGCAGCGTGTACTCCTCCCCCTTGAACTTCAGCATGTCCCGACCGCCGCCGGGAAACACCAGGATGGACTCCCCCTGTCGCATCAACTCCGCGCACGTCTCCGGCCTACCCGGTACTGCGCCGGCCGCTTCCAACGCGTCGCGGACAACGCCTGTCGTCCCGGTCATCTGCAGGTTGGCGAGGCCGCGCACCCGCACACCGAGTTCACGGTGCACCACGTAGGGAATCAGGACCACCTCGGCGAGCCCGGAGACGGTGTGGTTGCCGACGAGCAGGAATCTGCCGTCGCGGGGCAGATTCTCCAGGCCGTCCACGTAGATCCGCGCGAGATCGAAGGCGGGAGCCAACGCGTCGGCAACCGCGAAGATGCCCCTGGCGAACGCCCGCACCCGGCTCGGTTCGTCGACCAGCCGGTCCACGTCCACATCGTTCGAGACTGACCGGAAAGGCCGCTGCTGCGTCTTCGTCATGTCCACTCCCGCCTCGGCACCGTCGGGTTCCACCACCTCCGACTGTAGCGCGCGATCTGACCAAATGGCCAAAATGGTCAGTCAGTCAACTACAGTGCCTTCGATGACGTCACCGTTCGACGGACTGCCGGAACAGAACTCCGCCACCGCAGCGCGGGTTCTGACAGCGGCCAACGACCTGCTGCTCGCCCGCGGCGCCAAGGGATTCACCGTCGCGGATGTCGCCGCGCGGGCACACGTCGGAAAAGGAACCGTGTACCTGTACTGGCCGACGAAGGAGGACCTGCTGATCGGACTGGTCGGGCGGGGTTTCCTGCGCATCCTCGACGAGCTGATCACGAGGTTCGGCAGCGACGTCGATCTGGTGCGCCCGTCGCGCTTCTGCCCGGCCATGCTGCAGGTCGCCACCGGCCAGCCGCTCATCGCGGCATTGCAGCGCCACGACGACGATCTCCTCGGCATCCTCGTCGACCATCCCCGATCCATCGCGCTCACCGAGGCGCTCGGGCCCGACGCCGTCCTGAACGCGGCAATTCCGCTGTGGCGAGAGCACGGAATGGCCCGAACCGACTGGGACATCGCCGACCAGACATTTGCTGTGCAGGCACTCATCTCGGGTGTCCTGCTGTCGCTGCTCGCAGATCCGGTGTCCACCGACGACCGATTGAGGGTGTTCGGCGCCGCTGTCACCGCCCTGCTCGGACCGCAGCGGCCCAATCAGAAGGGACTGCGCGCCGTGGCGGCAGGAATGATCGATTTCCTTCGAGACGGTCAGGTCGCCGCACTACGTGTGATCGAGTCCCCAGCCTGATTGGGCGCGCAGCGCCGATCAGAGCCAGGTGTCGTCGGTGGTGGCGGTGAGGAACGCCTCGAGGTCGTTGCGCCAGTCGGCCGGTGTGTTCTTGTCGGGCTCGATGCCGGTGTACTGCCCGTGATAGAAGAGCAGCGGCCGCGGCTTCTTCTTCGGCACATCCGAGAGCGAATGCACCGCGCCGAACACCACGAAGTGATCACCGCCGTCGTGCACCGAGTTCACCGTGCAGTCGATGTGGGCCAGCGATCCGTCGATGATCGGCGAGCCCAGTTCCGACAGCGTCCAATCGATCCCGGCGAACTTGTCGGGCTCGCGGGAGCCGAATCGCGCCGAGACGTCCTTCTGGTTCTCGTGCAGGATGTTGACGCAGAAGCTGCCACTGGCCTCGATGGCGGCCCATGACCGCGAGGCCTTGGTCGGGCAGAACAGGACCAATGGCGGGTCCAGCGACAACGCCGCGAAGGACTGACAGGCGAAGCCGACCGGGACGTCCTCGTGCACGGTCGTGATCACGGTGATACCGGTGCAGAACTGTCCCAGTACATTCCGGAAGGTGCGCGGATCGATCGGGGCGCTACTCACTAGCCCTTGAAGCCCACGCTGAAGTCATGGCCCCACAGCGACACTGCGGTGCTCTCCCGGGCCACCCAGTCGTCGTCCTCGACTTCGAGACCCTCGCAACCGAACTCGATGTCGAAACCGCCCGGCGTCTTCATGTAGAAGGACAGCATCTTGTCGTTGACGTGCCGCCCCAGCGTCGCCGACATCTTCACCTTGCGCCGCAGCGCGCGGTCCAGGCACAGACCGACGTCGTCGGCCTCGCCCACCTCGACCATCAGATGCACGATGCCGCTGGGGGTTTCGCCGGGCATGAACGCAAGGCTGTGGTGTCGCGGGTTCACCCCGAGGAAGCGCAGCCAGGCGGGTGCACCGTCAGCGGGCCGACCGACCAGTTCAGGAGGCAGTTTCATGGAGTCGCGCAGGAAGAAGCCCAGCACGTCGCGGTAGAAGTGCAGCGTCTCGGCGTCGTCGCGGGTGGTGAGCACCACGTGACCGAGGCCCTGTTCCTCGGTGACGAATTTGTGGCCGTACGGGCTGACCACCCGGCGGTGTTCGAGAGCGACGCCGTGGAAGACCTCGAGCGTGTTGCCCGACGGGTCGTCGAACACGATCATCTCGTCCACGCGACGGTCGGCCAACTCGGTGGCGGTGGCTTCCTTGTAGGGCGTGCCCTCACCGTCGAGGCGCTGCCGGATATCTTGCAGCTGAGCCGCATTGGCGGTTTCCCAGCCGGATTCCAGTAGACGGTCGTGCTCGCCCGGCACGATGATCAGGCGTGCGGGGAACTCGTCCATCCGCAGATACAGTGCGCCGTCGGTCGGGCCGGACCCTTCGACCATGCCGAGCACCTTCAGCCCGTACTCACGCCATGCGCCGACGTCGGTGGCCTCGATGCGCAGGTAGCCAAGCGATTTGATGGTCATGATGAAGCATTCCTCGGAACGTCTGTCAGAAAATCAACTGTCAGCTTGTTGAACTCATCGAACTTCTCGACCTGTGCCCAGTGTCCGCACTGCCCGAAGACGTGGAGTTGCACGCGGGGAATCTGCTTGATCGCCACAAGCGCACCATCGAGCGGGTTGACCCTGTCCTCGCGGCCCCAGATCAGCAGTACCGGCTGACGTAGCTTGTAGACGTCGCGCCACATCATGCCGAGCTCGAAATCCGCTCCAGCGAAGGACTTACCCATCGCCTTCGTGGCGGCCAGCGATTCGGGGGTGCTGGCGATCTGGAACCGCTCCTCGACCAACTCGGGGGTGATCAGGCTCTGATCGAACACCATGATGCGCAGGAACTTCTCGATGTTCTCGCGCGTCGGGTCGGCCGCGAACCGGCCCAGCAGCTTGACACCCTCGGTCGGATCGGGCGCGAACAGGTTGACGCTCAACCCACCCGGGCCCATCAGGACCAGACGCCCGGCACGCTTCGGATTGTCCAGCGCGAATCGCACCGCAGTGCCGCCGCCGAGCGAATTGCCCACCAGCGCAGCGCGTTCGATGCCGAGATGGTCGAACAGGTTCAGCAGCGCGGTGGCGCTGTAGCGGTTGTACTGCTCGTGCTCGGTGTGCTTGTCCGAGTGTCCGTAGCCGGGCTGATCGACCGCAAGCACGTGGAAGTGCTCGGCGAGCACCGCGATGTTGCGGCCGAAATTGGACCAGCTCGACGCACCGGGTCCACCGCCGTGCAGAAGGACGATCGTCTGCGCGGACGGGTCGCCCGCCTCGTGATAGTGCAGGCGCATGTCATCGCGCACCTGCGCGTAGCGCGAGGTCGAGTCGAACGTGATCTCCTGCTGCTGGGCAGCTTCAGCGGCGAAAGAAGTCATTCGAGCCTACTAATCATCAAACCATCGTGTCCTGGGGCGGAAGACCGAACGCATCGTTGCCGAAGATCAGGTACGCCCGCTCGGGCTCGTTGGCCGCGTGGACCCGGCCGGCGTGGGCATCGCGCCAGAAGCGCTGCACAGGCTGGTCGGAGTTCAGGGCGGTGGCACCCGACGCCTCGAACAGCAGGTCGATGGACTCGATGGCCCGCTTGGTAGCGCGCACCTGGTCGCGGCGAGCCCGCGCCCGCAAGGAGAACGGGATCTCCTGACCGGACTTCAGAAGCTGGTACTCCTCGCCGACGTTGCCGATCAGCTGCCGCCAGCCGGCATCGATGTCGCTGGCCGCCTCCGCGATGCGGATCTTCGCGAACGGGTCGTCCTTCGACTTCTCGCCTGCGAACGCGGCGCGCACCCGCTTGCCCTGGTGCTCGACGTGGGCGTCGTAGGCCCCGTAGGCCATGCCCATGATGGGCGCGCTGATGGTGGTGGGATGCATGGTGCCCCAGGGCATCTTGTACACCGGCGCGGTGTTGTTCTCGTAGCCGCCTGCAGTGCCGTCGTTCATCGACTTGTAGGACAGGAATCGATGCCGGGGCACGAAGACGTCCTTGACGACGACAGTGTTACTGCCGGTCGCCTTCAGGCCGACGACGTTCCACACGTCATCGATGCGGTACTCGGTGCGCGGGATCAGGAAGCTGCCGAAGTCCACCGGCCTGCCGTCCTTGATGACCGGGCCGCCGAGGAACGCCCACGTGGCGTGGTCGCAGCCCGAGGACCACTGCCAGGCGCCGCTGACCAGATAGCCGCCGTCGACCACGGTGCCCGCACCCATCGGCGCGTACGACGAGGACACCCGCACGCTGGTGTCCTCACCCCAGACCTCGTCCTGGGCCTGCTGATCGAACAGCGCCAGATGCCAGTTGTGCACGCCGATGATCGACGACACCCAACCGGTGGAACCGCACGCGCTCGCGAGACGGCGGACGGCTTCGTAGAAGTCCGTCGGGTCGCACTGCAGGCCGCCCCACTGCTCGGGCTGGAGCAGCTTGAAGAAGCCGACCTCGTCGAGCTCTTGGACGGTCTCGTCGGGTAGGCGCCGCAGTTCTTCGGCGGCCTGGGCACGCTTGGCGATGAGCGGCAGCAGATCGTCGATCCCGGCTAGGACCGAAGCCACGTCACGCTGTTCAATGGACGTCACGGATTTACCTCCCGGAGACTGGGACCTGGCGATGAGCGCTTGCGCGGAGTGCAGGTCACTTGGGCAAGATTAGAACACGTTACGATTTGTGTCGAGTAGCGCGTTGTTGTAGCCGTTGGACCTGCGGACATGTATTTCTGTAACCTGTTCTAGTTATTGGCCCGGAGCGAGCGTGAGGAGTGGTCCTGTCGTGACCGACGTTGCAGCGGACGAGCCGCTGGGCAGCCACGTGCTGGAACTCGAGATCGCCGACGTCATCGACGAGACCGCAGACGCGCGCTCCCTGGTGTTCACGTCTCCCGCCGACGCCCCGGTTCCGCCCGAGAAACTGCACTACGCGCCGGGCCAATTCCTGACGCTGCGGGTACCCAGCGAGCGCACCGGCTCGGTGGCACGGTGCTACTCGCTGTGCAGCTCGCCGTTCACCGGCGATCCGCTGACGGTCACCGTCAAACGCACCGCGGACGGCTACGCCTCGAACTGGCTGTGCGACCACGCCCACCCGGGCATGAAGATGCACGTGCTCGCCCCGTCGGGCACATTCGTCCCGAAGAACCTGGACAACGACTTCCTGCTGCTGGCGGCGGGAAGCGGCATCACCCCGATGCTGGCGATTCTCAAATCGGCACTGTCCGAGGGCAGCGGCAAGGTCACGCTCGTCTACGCCAATCGCGACGAGACGTCGGTCATCTTCGGCGAGACACTTCGCGGCCTCACCGCCAAATACCCCGACCGCCTGACCGCGATCCACTGGCTGGAGTCGGTGCAGGGGCTGCCCACGGTGCCCGCGCTGGCAGAGCTGTTCGCGCCGTTCGGGTCGCGCGAGGCGTTCATCTGCGGACCCGGACCATTCATGGCGGCCGCGGAAGAAGCGCTGAAAGCCGCCGGGCTGCCCGCCGACCGCATCCACATCGAGGTCTTCAAGTCACTGGAATCGGACCCGTTCGCGGCGGTCACCGTCGAAGAAGACGACAGCGAAGAGGGCCCCGCGACCGCCGTCGTGACGCTCGACGGCCAGACCCACGAGGTGTCCTGGCCGCGCCGGGCGAAGCTTCTCGACGTGCTGCTCGACAAGGGCCTGGACGCGCCGTTCTCGTGCCGCGAAGGCCACTGTGGCGCCTGCGCGGTGCTGCAGAAGTCCGGCAGCACCGAGATGGAGATCAACGACGTGCTCGAGCAGCAGGACCTCGACGAGGGGCTGATCCTGGCCTGCCAGGCGCATCCGACATCGGATTCGGTCGAAGTCACCTATGACGAGTGACGAGGGGATTAGGTTCGTGACGATGAACCGGCTAGCTGTGGCATGCGCGACTGCGCTGACGGCAGTGGCGCTCACGAGCGCGCCACCCGTCGTCGCCGCGTCCAACACCGGCATCTCGTCCATCGCCGTGGACCCCGCCACCCAGATCCAGATGCACGTGAACGCCAACTGCGTGGCCGCACAGAACCGGTGCTACTTCGACACCGCGGCCAATCTGCTGACCGCGGGCACCGCCGCCGGCTTCCCTCAGGACACCTGGGCGCGACAGACGATCACGCTGCGCAGCATGGACCGCGACGCGTATCAGGAAGCCTGGTACAGCGCGCCGGCAGGCATGCCGCGAGAACTCAAGGGCGCCAACCACGACAACGTGCTGTCCAAGCTGTACAAGGGTCTGCGCGACGTCGAGATCTCGGTCACCTACTTCGGCGGCGGACCGCTGGAGCGTTTCCGCACCGACGGCGATTCCGCGCCGCTGAACTGGTCCACCGGCCTGCCCGCGACCGGTTCCGACTTCATCGCGTGCTCACAGATCCAGGTGGTCTACCCCGGGGTGAACCTCACCACGCCCACGGCCTGCGCGCAGACCACCTTCGGCTAGGCCCGCTCAGCGGGGCAGGCCGAGCAGACGTTCGCCCGCCATCGTCAGCAGGATCTGCTCGGTACCACCGGCGATGGTCAGGCAGCGCGTGTTGAGGAAGTCGTGCACCTGTGGGTTCTCGATGACACCCGCACCTTCGCAGAGATCCATCCGGAACTCGGCCAGCGCCTGCCGGTAGCGCACGCCGATCAGCTTGCGGGCGCTGGCCTGCGAGCCGGGGTCCTGACCCTCGACGGCGAGCTGGGCGATCCGCTGATCCAGCAGCGACCCCACCTGGGCGACACCGATCAGATGCCCGAGCCGATCCTGAAGCGCGCCATCAACTTCCAGTTCGGAGACGACGCGCAGCAGCTCCTCCATCGGGTTGCCCAGCGCGGTGCCCTGCGCCATCGCGACGCGCTCGTTGGCAAGGGTGGTCCGCGCCAGCCGCCACCCTTCGTTCACCTCGCCGACCACCATCTCGTCGGGCACGAACACGTCGTCGAAGAACACCTCGTTGAACAGTTCGTCACCGGTGATCTCCCGCAGCGGCCGGATCACGATCCCCGGTGCCTTCATGTCGACGAGGAAGTAGGTGATGCCCTTGTGCTTCGGGACATCGGCATCGGTTCGAGCCAGGCAGACGCCCCAGTGCGCCTTCTGCGCGGCCGACGTCCACACCTTCTGCCCGGTGAGCTTCCAACCACCTTCGGCGCGAACGGCTTTCATTCGCAGTGCGGCAAGATCGGAGCCCGCGCCGGGTTCGCTGAACAACTGGCACCACGTCAACTCGCCGCGCAGCGTCGGCGGCACGAACTGCTCGACCTGCTCAGGGCTGCCGTGCTCGAGGATGGTCGGCACGGCCCACCACCCGATCACCAGATCGGGCCGCACCAGTCCCGCAGCCGCCAGCTCCTGGTCGATGAGCAACTGCTCCGCCGGGCCGGCCGCACGCCCGTACGGCCGGGGCCAGTGCGGGGCCAGCAGACCGGTCTCGGCGAACGCGATCTGTCGCCGGCTCTCCGGGGCCGAACTGATCTCGCGGACGGCGGCTGTGATGTCGGGCCGCAGATCGGCAACCGACGCCAGGTCGATGTGCAGCTCCCTACGCACCCCCCGCAGGGTCAGTGCCGCCACCCGGCGCAGCCAGTCCGAATGACCCCCCAGGAACTGCGCGATGCCGTACGCCCGCCGCAGGTAGAGGTGCGCATCGTGTTCCCACGTGATGCCGATTCCGCCGAGCACCTGGATGCAGTCTTTCGCGTTGGCCTTGGCAGCCTCGATGCCCACCGACGCCGCCAACGCTGCCGCGATCGAGAGCTGGGAGTCGTCGGCATCGGGATCTGACGCTGCGCGCGCGGCGTCGTCGGCGGCGACCGAGGCCTGCTCGGAGCGCAGCAGCATCTCCGCGCACATGTGCTTGATGGCTTGGAAGCTGCCGATCGGCTTGCCGAACTGTTCGCGGACCTTCGCGTAGTCGGTGGCGGTCTGCAGCAACCACCGCGCCATGCCCGCCGCTTCGGCGGCCAGCAGTGTCGCGGCCAGGTCGACGACGCGCTGCGCGGACACCTCCAGCACCTCGGCGGCGGCGGCGTCGAGCGTCACCCGAGCGAGTGGCCGGGAGAAGTCGGTGGCTCTCAGCGGTTCGACCGTGACGCCGTCGGCTGTGCCGTCGACCAGCACCCAGCGCTCGCCTGCCGGTAACAGCAGCACGCCCTCGGCGTCGGCGCCGAGCACGAACGGCGCATTTCCCGATACCCGGCCGTCGGCGTAGTCCACGTCCGCGGCGAGCGAGATACCTGCGGTGCGCTCGCCGGTCGCGAGCGCTTCCAGCAGTTCGGGGTGCGAACCGGACAGCACCAGGGTGGCCAGCGCGGTCGTGGCCACCGGCCCGGGCACCAGGGCGGCGGCCGCCTCGTCGATCATCGCCGCAAGGTCGGAGACGGTGCCGTCGGCTCCGCCGTGCTCCTCGGGCAGCGCCACGCCGAAGATCCCTAGTTCGGCCAGCCGACCGTAGGGCGCACGCCAGGCGTCGGCGTCGCCCTGCTCGACGTCGCGCGCCGCCTCCCGGCATCCGGACCCTGCGGCCCAGCTCCGGACCAGTTCGCGCGCCGCCGACTGCTCGTCGGTGGTCAGAGCCGTGGCATTCGAGGTTCCAGCTGACACCGGGACTCCTAGCGTTTGGGCGAGAAGACGGTGCTTCCCACTAGAACGTGTTCTAATAGTGCCAGCGTCCGACCGTCAAGTCGACCGCCATTACAGCAGGCACGCCGGGGTCTCCCCGACACGGAGGGGAGAATTTCGTGTCCGGCATGCGTATCGTTTTCACCGAGAACGCATCACGAAGGAGCCACCTACCGAATGTCCGGGACCTCTGAGTTGTCAGCTGAGAAGCCGCAGCCGTCAGCTCGCGCCGCGACCAGCCCCGGGGTTGAGTCGCGTCCCCGGCGGGTGATGAACGTGGCGGTCCTTGCCGAATCGGAGCTGGGATCCGAGGCTCAGCGGGAACGGCGCAAGCGCATCCTGGACGCCACGTTGGCGATCGCGTCGAAGGGCGGCTACGAAGCCGTCCAGATGCGGGCCGTGGCCGAACGTGCCGACGTCGCGGTCGGCACCCTGTACCGGTACTTCCCCTCCAAGGTCCACCTGCTGGTGTCCGCGCTGGGCCGGGAGTTCGAGCGTATCGACGCCAAGACCGACCGGGCGGCGCTCTCCGCGGGCGCCACCGCGTATCAGCGGCTCAACATCATGGTCGGCAAGCTCAACCGGGCCATGCAGCGGAATCCGCTGCTCACCGAGGCGATGACGCGGGCGTTCGTGTTCGCCGACGCGTCGGCCGCCGGCGAGGTCGACCACGTGGGCAAGCTGATGGACTCGATGTTCGCCAGGGCGATGAGCGAAGGCGAACCCACCGAGGACCAGTACCACATCGCCCGCGTGATCTCCGACGTGTGGCTATCCAACCTGCTGGCCTGGCTCACCCGCCGCGCCTCGGCCACCGACGTCAGCAAGCGGCTGGACCTGGCCGTGCGTCTGCTCATCGGAGACGGCGACCAGCCTAAGATCTAGGCCGTGAGCCTCCCGCCCGAGTTGTCGCAGGCCCTCGACGCCGTAGCAGCAACCCCGCGACTGCTGGTCACCTCCGATTTCGACGGCACACTCGCGCCGATCGTGAACAATCCTGCCGACGCGCGGCCGCTGCCCGAGGCGGGGGACGCACTGGTCGCCCTCGCCGGACTGCCGTCCACCACGACGGCGCTGATCTCGGGACGCGCATTGGCGACGCTTCGCGAGTTGTCCGCGTTGCCCGCGGCGGTGCAGCTGGTGGGCAGCCACGGCGCCGAGTTCGCTTCGGGGTTCGCCCACCACATCGACCGCGACCTGCTGCAGCGGATCACCGACAGGCTGGCCGCCATCGCCGAGGGGAAGCCGGGCGTGACCGTCGAGACGAAACCCGCAAGCGTGGCACTGCACGTGCGCAACGCGGGACCTGCCGACGGCGAGGCCGCCCTGGCCGCCGCGTGGGATGCCGCGGCCGGGTGGGACGCACATGTGACGACCGGCAAGGCGGTTCTGGAGTTCGCGGTGATCTCCACCGACAAGGGTGAGGCTGTTGACATCCTGCGCCGCGAACACGATGCGTCGGCAGTGGTCTTCTTCGGCGACGACGTCACCGACGAGAAGGCTTTCGTCCGGCTGGGCGGCTCCGACGTCGGGGTGAAAGTCGGCCCCGGCGAGACGGCCGCGACCTACCGCATCGATTCCCCCGAGGATGTCGCGGAGGCGCTGCAGTATCTCGCCGATGCCAGGACACGCGCCGGACTTGCCTGATCGGCAATTGTGTTTGCGCCCCTGGCGGCGCCGAATCACGCTGTGGTCATGACTGATTCATCGAATCCCGGGGTCGCCCTCGCCGAAGAATGGGACCAGCGCTACACCACCTGGGCCGATCAGGTACCCGACAGCGCACCGAACGAGGTGCTGATCGGTCATGCCGGGGCGCTGGATGCCGGTGCCGCGCTGGACATCGGCTGCGGGATGGGTGCCGACGCCGTCTGGCTCGCCACCGCGGGCTGGACCGTGACCGCGCTGGACGTCTCGCAGGTGGCGCTCGACCACGCCGCGGCACGTGCGAGCCGAGCGGGGGTTCGGGTGGACTGGGTATGCACCCGCCTCGAAGATTTCTCCCTGCCGCCGACCGGCTTCGACCTCGTCACGGCGCACTATCCCGCGCTGCGCAGCTCCCCCGGCCGCGACGCCGAGCGCGCCCTACTTGCCACAGTCGCTCCGGGAGGCACGCTGCTGGTCGTGCACCACGCCGATGTCGAGGTCGAGAGGGCTAAGGCACACGGGTTCGATCCGGCTGACTACGTCCTGCACGACGACATCGTCGCCGTGCTGGGCGAGGACTGGGACGTCACCGTCGAGAAGCGACGGGCGCGCGATGTACCGGCGGGGCTGGACGGTCAGCACACCCACGACGACGTGGTGCGCGCCCGCCGGCTGCGCTGACTACGCGGGCGGCCCCGAGGTGCGACCCCGCACCAGCTCCGTGTCGAGCATCTCGACGACCGGGAGGCCCGAGCGCGGCGGACTGTGTAGGAGTTCTCCTGCGCGACGGCCCTTTTCGATGCTGGACTGCACGACGGTGGTCAGACCGCGCTGACGCGCCTCGGGCACGCCGTCGAAGCCGGTCACCGTGATCTGACCGGGAACATAGATGCCCCGCGCGCGCAGGTGGTCCATCGCCGAGAGTGCCAGCACATCGGCGGTGCACATCAGCGCCGTGATGCGCGGGTTGGCGCCCAGGGCCACCTCGGCACCCTTACCGCCCGACGTCGGGAGGTGCTCGTAACTCTCCACCACGGTCAGCGACTCCGGATCCAGCCCAGCTGCCGACATCGCGTCGTACACGCCGCGGATACGTTCACCCTGCACGTGGAAATGCGGCGTCCGCATTCGCTCCGGATCAGCCAGCCCCGGTCCGGGACCGCCGTGTGGCCAGTCGCGCCCCAACCGCATCGTCAGCAGCCCGATCTCGCGATGACCGAGCTCGAGGACGTGCTCGGTGAGGCCACGCATTGCAGCGCGGTCGTCGATGCCGACGCGCGAGGCGCCGGGGACGTCCTTGGGCTGATCGACCACCACGACCGGAAGTTGCCGCTGCAGCGCCACCGGCAGGTACGGGTCGTCGTCTGAGGCGGAGTACACCACGAAGCCGTCCACCCCGGCAGCCAGCACCGCCGCAGATCCGTCGGCGACACTGCGATTCGGCCCGACCGCCACCAGCAGCAGTCCCTGGCCGACCGCCTCGCACGATTCGGCAAGTCCCGCAACGAAATCACGGGCCGCGGGATCGCTGAACGAGTAGTTGAGGGGCTCGGTGATCACCAGTCCGACCGCGCCGGCCCTGCGGGTGCGCAGCGACCGCGCCACCGGGTCCGGCCCCGGATAGCCGAGCTGCTTGGCCGTGGACAGCACTCGCTCCCGCAGCTCAGCCGACAACTGATCCGGCCGGTTGTAGGCGTTGGAGACGGTGGTGCGCGAGACCTTGAGTTCGGCGGCAAGCGAAGCCAGGGTCGCACGCCGTCTGGGCGTCGGGCTCCTGGACATGCTCCCCGAGGTTAGTGGATCAGGCGTCTCTCATGGGGACAGCAACACGCGCCACGCACTATGTGACCAGGACGCGGTCCGTCGACGAGCGCAGACCGCGCTCCATCGCCCACACCACGGCCCATACTCCGCAGGCGATCGTGACGATGAGGAAGCTCGGCGGCATGTTGAACATCGCGGACAGACCCAACCCGAGCCACACCGCCACCAGGTTGATCACGGTGGAGATAGCGATCGCCAGTGAGGGCCGGGGGGTGAGCATGATCGCGGCGGCGGCGGGCGTGACGACCAACGCGAACAGCAGGAGAGTCCCGACCGCCTGCACAGCCATGGTCACGGTCAGGCCGAGCAGAATCATGAAGACGATGGACAACGCCCGTACCGGAACGCCTTTGGCGTCTGCCACTTGCGCATTGACCGAAGTGAACAACAGCGGACGGTAGATCACCGCGATGCTGGCGGCCAACACCGCCAGCAGACCCGCGAACGAGATGATCTGTTCGTTGGTGATGGCCAGGAGATTGCCGAACAGCACGTTGGTCATCGTGCTGGAGCTGCGGGTGGCCAGCGAGTTGAACAGCAGCCCGAGGGCGGTCGCCATCGCCAGAACCGTGCCCGTCGCCACCTCACGATCGGCCGCCCTCCTGCCCAGCGCACCGATGACCAGGGCGCCCCCGACACAGAAGACGCCGAGCCCGATCGCGACCGGCATGCCGACAAGCACCGCGCCCGTGGCGCCGGGCAGGCCGATGTGGGCCAGCGCGTGGGCGGCGAACGCGGTGTTGCGGACGACGACGAAATAGCCGATGAGTCCGGCGGCCAGTGCGACGATGGTGCCGCCGACCAGCGCGTTGCGCATGAAGCTCGACATGAGAATCTGCCACCAGTTGTCCTGGTAGCCGAGTGCCAGCACCGTCGTCGTCATTGCGGCTTCCGCACGTAGAGGTCTCCCTGGGGGGTATGGACCACCTCGACCTGGGTTCCGTACAGGTGGGTGAGCAGCGTCGCGTCGACGACACCGTCGACGGTGTCGTAGTGCGGATGGCCGTCGAGCAGGTAGATCGCGCCGGTGAGAATCGTCAGCAGTGGGTTGAGATCGTGCGCCACCAGCAGCACAGTGACTCCGAACTCGGCGTTGATGTTCTTCACCAGCGCGACCAGTTCGTGCTGGCTGCGCAGGTCGAGCGACGCGAGTGGTTCGTCGAGGATCACCAGCTTGGGCCGTCCCACCAGGGCTTCGGCCAGCGCCACGCGCTGCCGCTGACCGCCGGACAATTGTGACAGGCGCTTGTCGGCGATGTCGGTGGCGGCGACGGCGGCGAGCGCTTCGTCGACGCGGAGCCGCTCGTCGCGGCTGGTCCGCCCGAATCCCCACCGGTGACCGGTCAGTCCCAGCGTGACGGCGTCTCGTGCGCGGATGGCCTCCCCGCCCAGCGCCGTGTAATGCTGCGGTACATAACCGATCTCGCCGTTGAGTGAGCCGGGTGGCCTGCCGAAGACCTCGATCCGGCCGGACGCGGGCGGAATCAGCCCGAGAACCATCTGCAGCAGCGTCGTCTTCCCGGTGCCGTTGGAGCCGATGACCGCGATCACTCCGCCGGCGGGCACCTCGAACGACGCGTCCGACCAGATGGTGCGACCGCCTCGGACGACACTGACGTCATGGAACGTCAGCGCTGTTTCAGGAGCTGACACCCAGCGCCTTGGCCAGTGCGTCGAGCTGATCCACCTGCCACGTCTCGAACGAGGTGCTCCCGGGCGGGACGGTCTCTGTCACGTCCACCACCGCGACGCCCGCCTGTTCCGCCGCTGTCCGAATCTGTTGCGGCACGGACCCTTCCGTCTGCACGTTGTAGATCAGCACGTCGACGCCCTTGTCGCCGAGCAGACGGAGAAAGGCGTCCAGATCTGCCGGAGTGGGCTCGGATTCGTTGGCCGAGGCGGTCTGGTACCCGGCCGGCGTGCGATTCTGCAGCCCGACGGCGGCGGCCATGTCGTCGAAGACGCTTTCGGTGGCGGCGTACGACTTGCCCGAGGCATTGGCCTTGATGGTGCTGATGGCGTCATCGTAAGGCTTGAGCGACTCGGCGAACGCCGTTCTGCGCTCACTGAAATAGTCTGCGGCATCGGGGGCGAGCTTGCCGAGCTCAGAGGACACCGCGTCGGCGACTGCGGTGACCGCGCTCGGGCTGTACCAGGCGTGCGGGTTCGGCTCACCCTCGTGGGCGTGCTCCTCACCCTCGTGGGCGTGCTCCTCACCCTCGTGACCCGGCTCCTCCGCTCCGCTGACCTGCAGCGCGTTGACGACGGGTGCGTCGGGGGCAGAGCTCGCCGCCAGCTTGGTGGCCCACTCGTCATAGTGGCCGCCGTTGACCACCACCAGCTGGGCATTGTCGAAGAGCGCGGCGTCTTTCGGCGCCGGTTCGAAGTCGTGGGGGTCGACGGCGGAGCTGGCGACGACGGTCTCGACTGTTGCGCACCCGCCACCCAACTGGGACACGATGTCGCCCCACTGGTCGACGCTCACCACCACCGACACCGGCGCGGTCGGGCATTCGCCGCCGGCTTGGGCGTCGCCGGAAGGCGCAGCCTCCTGGTTTCCCGAAGAACACGCAGAAAGCGCCGTGGCGACGGCGATGACCGTTACCGCAGCGGGCAGACGGAGGCGCGAGCGGCGGACAACTGTAGCGAGAGGCACTTGGTAACGATAACCGTTTGCACCATGACGGGCCAATCGGTTGCCACACCTTTATTGATAATGATTATCATTAAGCTGTGATCCCACCATCGCTCCTGCCTGTCACGGTCCTTTCCGGCTTCCTCGGCGCCGGCAAGACCACGCTGCTCAACCACATCCTGGCCAACCGAGAGGGCCGCCGCGTGGCGGTGATCGTCAACGACATGAGTGAGGTGAACATCGACGCCGCGCTGGTCGCGGGGCAAGGCCACCTGGATCGAACCGACGAGAAGCTGGTCGAGCTGACCAACGGTTGCATCTGCTGCACGCTGCGTGAAGACCTCATCGATGCCGTCGGGGCGCTGGCCCGCCAGGGCAGATTCGATCAGTTGGTGATCGAGTCCACCGGGATCTCCGAGCCGATGCCTGTCGCGGCGACGTTCGAGTGGGAGTTCGAGGACGGCTTTCAGTTGGGCCGGCTCGCCAGGCTCGACACCTTGGTGACGGTGGTGGACGCGTCCACCTTCCTCGTCGAGCTGGCTCGCGGCGAGGCGCTGGCAGACCGCCAGATGGCTGCCGGCGAGGGCGATGGCCGTAGCATCGCCGACCTGCTCACCGATCAGGTCGAGTTCGCAGATGTGCTGTTGCTCAACAAGACCGACCTGGTGAACCCGGCTCAGCTCGCCACCGTCGAGACATTGCTTCGCCGCCTCAATCCGAGCGCGAAGCTCATCAGAACCGACCATGGTGTCGTCGATCTCGGTGAGGTACTCGACACCGGCCTGTTCGATCCGGTGCTGGCGGCCGAGACCCCGGGCTGGGACGAGGAGATTGCGGACGGGCATACACCCGAAACCGAGGAGTACGGCATCAGCTCCATGACGTTCCGGGCGGACCGACCCTTCCACCCTGCGCGCCTCGCCGAGTCGTTGGGACAGATGACGCGGGTGTTGCGCAGCAAGGGATTCTGCTGGATCGCCAGCCGGCCGACGATCGCCGCCATCTGGTCACAGGCCGGCCCCAATCTGGTGATCGAACCGGCCCAGTACTGGTCGAGCACCGACCTCGCGCCCGGCCAGGAGATCGTCATCATCGGAGTGCAGCTGGACCGTGAGCGTGTGCAGCAGCTTCTGAGCGCCGCACTGTTGACCGATGCGGAGCTGGCCGCGGGTGAGCAGAGCTGGGTCGGCCTTCCGGATCCGCTGCCGGCCTGGGGTGTGACGCACAGCCATCAGGGCGGGGAGTCGAGTTGAGAGCCGATCGCTACACCAGCCATCCGTTCACCGTCGCGGCGTGCGTGGCCTGCTCGCACGAGGTCACCGACACCGTGGTGTCGGAACTTCGCCAGGTGATACGTCACTGCCCGCACGCCGTGCTGGTGGTGACTCAGTGCCTGTTGGGCAAGTTCGCCTGCGCGGCAATGAGTTCCGACCCAGGCGTCATGCTCGTGCTGCAGCCGTGCACAGCCGAGCGGGTGCCGGTCTCACCCATGCGGCTGGTCGGACCCCTTCGGTCGAAGACGGACGCAGAGGCTGTCTGCACCTGGATCGCTGCCGGCGTGTGGGACAGCGTCGGCTTGCCGTCGGGCCTGCAGGCCGACAGGAACCTCGCCCGGTCGAGCCGCCTGAACTGACGAAGCTACCTCGGACCGAGGTCAGTGTTCGTGGCCGACAGCCCCGCTCAGCTCGTTCGGCGTCTGCTCCAGCGACCCGGACGCCGTCACCTCTCCTGCCCGGAGGTCGACCAGGTGGATCTGCTTTGCCACCGGATCGCTGACATAGACGGCATTCTCCCGGGTGAACACCGCCGGGCCCGGCTGCTGCCAGTCGTCGGGCTCGGTCCACGGCGCGGTCACCTGGATCGACTTGACCGCGTCACCGGTCACCGGATCGAACACGTGCAGATTGCCGTCGGTGCCCAGAATCAGTGCCTCCGCCTGCGGACCGCGCCCGAGTGAACGGAACCAGTAGCTCACCGATGGAGGAAGTTGCACGATCTTCAGCTGATCGGTCGTGGTGTCGATCAGCGAGAACTGTTGGGGCCGTTCCAGCTCGGCGTCCGGATCGATCTTCATATCGCCGAGAATGACGGGCGAGTCCTCGTGACCGCGGGTGTTTCCGATCCGGCCGTAGGGCGTCGGACTGGCGATCTTGGTGAACGTTCCGTTCGCGTACTCCAAGACCCCGTTCTCGCAACCCAGGATGACAACCTCGTCGGCGGCAACGGATTCACCGTGGATACCCGGACACTCCTCACTGCGAGCCACCTCGCGGTCGCCCTGTAGCGCAACCGCCCCGGTACGCACTTCTGGATCGCCGAGGCTGTGCACCAGCGTGCCGTCGGCGAGGATCACGGCGACGCCATGATGCGGCTGCGGGGTCTTGAACTGCTCGGTCGCGGGCATGCCGCCGGCCAGCGCGTGCGGGTCGAAGGCCGTGATGTCGCCGGTGCCGTCGGCGAACAGCACTGTGTGCTCACCGTGCGCGACGGCATGTCCGGGCTCGACGGCCGGGAACGTCTCGTCGGTCAGTCGGCCACCCGCTGCATCGAGCACCCGGAAACCGTCGGCGGTGGTGATCAGCACGTGGCCTTGGTCGCCCGCGGGATTGACGCGCAGGAACCCGTCCATCGGAATGTCCTGCTTCACGTCGAGCGTCTCGCCGTCGAGGACATAGACACCACCGTCGTAGGTGACGACCAGCGGCTCGACGATCGGTGGGCTCGCCGTCTGAGTCTCGGACGACGCCTCGGGAGTCCCAGTGCCTTCCGCGTTGTCGTTGCCTGATGAACAGGCCGCCAGCGCGACCGTGCACGACATGGCTCCGACGCGGTACAGCCACCGTGATTTCGACATGTTCGCTCCTTCCGAGCAGTTGAGATGGTGGTCCGCGCTTATTGCAGACCGGTGACGATGGAGTCGGTGTTGGCACGCATCATGTCGAGATACGTCGCACCGGGTGTTCCTGGCGGACTGAGCGATTCGCTGTAGAGCGGGACGATCCGCACCGCGACGCCGGCCTGCTCGGCCAACACCGTGGCGAGCTTCTCCGGCTGCGATGAGTCCACGAAGATCGCCGGGACACCGGTAGCGTCGATGGCACCGACGAGCGACTGGAGATCCGACGGGCTCGGCGCCGCGAGCGTGGTTCCGCTGGGCACCACCGCTCCGATCACGCTGAAGCCGAACCGCTGCGCCAGGTAACCCAGCACATGGTGATTGGTCACCAGCTTGCGCCGTTGAGGTTCGATGGTGGCGAAGCTCTCGGCCATCGACTGATCGAGTCGACGGAGTCGGCCGCGGTACTCGTCCGCGTTGCGCGACACCGTATCGGCGTCGATCCCGTCCACCTCACGGATGAGGGCTTCTTCGATGACGTCGACGGCGGTGATCATCCGGCCCGGGTCGGTCCAGAAGTGTGGGTCCGGCATTCCCGCGCTGTCGCCTTCGGCATAGTCGATCGGGTTGATGTGATCCCCCACAGACAGTGCGAAAACCCCCTCCTCCGACGCACTTTCGACATTGCGGAGGACGTTTTCCTCCAACCCGAGTCCGTTGTAGACGATGAGGCCGGCGCCGTTCATCGCCGCCGCGTCCTGGGCGGAGACGCCGAACGAGTGCGGGTCCGCATTCGGTTTCATCAGCACGCGCACGTCGGCGGTATCACCGACGACGCTGCGGACGACATCCCCGAGAATGTTGGTGGTGACCACGATCTCGCCGCCGGCATTCGATCCGCCGCAGGCCGTCACCACGGCGCCGACGAGGGCGACGATCCAGACGAGCGGGCGCCGGTTCACCGGCCGGCCTCCACCATGAGCCCGGGTGACACCTCGGTCCGCAGCGTCCGCGCGACGCGCAGACCGTCGGCGTAGTCGATCTCGTAGATCTCCCGGCTCGCCGCATTGTTGACATACGCGCGGTCAGAATCGATGTCGATCACCGGCTGATGACCGTCGCGTGGCACTCCGCCGGGGAACAATGGCACACGGGCGGTCTCGGCCGACGTGTTGACGTCGAAGGCACTCAACGTCCCGTCGCGGCGCAGTGCCAGCACAGTGCCGTCGCCTGCGGTGTTGGCCGCCACAGCGTCGGGCGCCGCGATGACGGTCCACCTGCGCTGTCGACTGTCCAGTACCCACACCGCCGCGTCCGAGACGCCGGCGAACACATCGGCCCTGTCGCGGTGCTCCATCCGTTGCGGGCCTGGCGCGGGCGCATCGGCGGGATAGGGCATCGCGGTGACTGCGAGATCGCCTGTGCCCCCCGTGACCCGCACGGCGCCTGTGCCGCAACCGAACACCACAGCACGCCGGGTCGGCGACGACCAGGACGGGTTTGGGCACTCCCCGTGCAGGTCCTGAGCACCGGTGTCGTCGATCACCTGCATGCGGCCCGTGGGGGCGACGGTGACAAGCCGGCTGCCGTAGGGCACCGCGCCGTCGACGTCGACACCGACGGGAAGTCCGGCCGGCGCCTCGACGACCTTGCGGCCCAGCTGTTCGCGATCGAGTAGTTCGACTGTGCCCGTTTCGGTTTCGATGACCGCGATGGAGTTGCTCGCACTGACCGACGCCACAGGCACCTCGAGGGTGGCCACTTCAGCCGGCTCCGTCTCGAAGTAGTGGTAGTGGTCGCCGTGGTCGAAGGTCCACGCTCCCGCGTCCACGATGGTCGTGCGTCCACCCGTCTGCAGGTAGGCGAAGCGTCCGTCGCCGTCGATGCCGTTCACGGGACCGTACGAGCCCACCTGGGTTTCGGTTTCCGCTACGGCGTCGTACACCGCGGTGTCGCCGGTCGCGGGGTCGGCGATCACCAGTTTCGTCAGTGGTCCGTCGAGCTCACGCGCCCCGTCGACGATCACCTCATCGTGACCGGCGCCCGTCGACTCCTCGGGCGGGGGCGACGATGTCCCGCCGCCCGCGCACCCGGCGACCGCGCAGGCCGTAGCCGCCACGGCTGCGGCCGGCTTCCACTTCGGGCGCAGCCGGGAGAGCACCGTCGAGATGAAGAACAGCAGCACAGCGACACCCGCGATCGTGGCTCCACCCGCAGTTGCGGCATACCACGAGATCAGGAGACCGAAATACACCGCAAGCGAACCGATCACGGCTGAGAGCACCATGACCGCGGGAACAGATCTGGCCCAGACCAGTGCGGCCGCGGGCGGCGCAACCAGTAGACCGAGCACCAGAAGTGTGCCCACCACATGGAACGAGGCGACCATTGCCACGGCCATGAGCACCGTGAGCGCGGGGACTGCCAGCCGCGGATGGAGACCGAGTGTGGCTGCCTTGCGGGGATCGAACGTCACCGCGACAAAGGCGCGGTGTCCGACGATCACCGCGACGAGGGTGAGCAGCAATGCCACGCCGAGTACCGCGAGATCGGCTGTGCGCACGGCGAACACGTCCCCGAACAGGAACCCTGTCAGGTCAACGGCGAAACTCTGCGATCGGGACACGATGATCACACCAAGGGCCAGCATGCCGACCAGCAGCAGCCCGATGGCGGTGTCGGACGACAACCTGGTCGAACGCCCGATGGCCGCCACGCCGACCGCCATGATTAGAGCCGCGATCAGTCCGCCCGCCATCAGGCTGACGCCGAGCAGCGCCGCAAGGGCGACCCCGGGCAGCATGCCGTGGGTCATCGCGTCGCCGAGAAAAACGTTGCCGCGCAACAGCACCCAGCAACCGACCAGCGAACACAAGCAGGCGGCGATGACTCCGGCCACCAACGCCCGCAAGACCATGTCCGCCTCGAACGGGTCGCTCAGCCAGTGCACCATGCCGTAAACTCTTATCAGTAATGAACATCATTTTCAATAAAGCGGGTCGCGTCACGACTCCGATCGAGCTCGTCGGTGTCGATTTCGGCTACCCCGGAACCGAGGTCTTCCGAGACCTGTCGATGACCGTCACGCCCGGCGCGATCACCGCGATCGTCGGCCCCAACGGGTCCGGCAAGTCCACGCTCCTGGGCCTGCTGGCCGGCGTGGAACGGCCCGCACGAGGTCAGGTGCTGGCCGGCACCGGTGATGTCGCGCTCGCGGTGCAGCGCAGCCAGGTCACCGACTCCTTTCCGGTCACAGTGGCCGAGGCGGTCATGATGGGCCGTTGGCGGCGACTGGGGTTGCTGCGCCGGCCGAAGCCTGCCGACCGGGCGGCGGTCGAGCACTGGCTGGCGGAGCTCGGCCTCTGCGATCTGCGGCATCGAACGCTCGGCGAGCTCTCCGGCGGCCAGCGGCAGCGGGTGCTACTGGCACAGGCCGTTGCGCAGGAAGCGCCGTTGCTCCTGCTCGACGAGCCCACCACCGGGCTGGACGCGGCCTCCGCCACCCACGTCATCGCCCACTTGGAGCAGCTCGCCGCAGCAGGCACGACTGTGGTTGCCGCAACGCACGACACCGGCCTGGTGCGGGCCGCCGACCACCGCATCAACCTCGACCGCGATGTCGGCCCACTAGGCTGAGGGCCATGACCACGGGCGCTGTGGACCTCAATGCAGATCTGGGCGAGGGCTTCGGCGTGTGGACGCTCGGTGACGACGACGCGATGTTGGACATCGTCACGTCCGCCAACGTCGCCTGCGGCTTCCACGCAGGCGACCCGGCAACGCTGAGGCGGGTCTGCCGATCCGCAGTCGAGCGCGGAGTGCAGATCGGTGCGCAGGTCAGTTACCGCGACCTCGCCGGGTTCGGGCGGCGCTTCATCGATGTCAGCACCGAAGACCTGATCGCCGACGTGATGTACCAGATCGGAGCGCTCTCCGCCCTGGCCAGCGCCGCCGGCTCCTCGGTGGCGTACGTCAAACCCCATGGGGCGCTGTACAACTCCATTGTCACGAACCGCCAGCAGGCGCACGCCGTCGCTGAAGCCGTGCACGCCGTCGACCCCGGACTTCCCGTCCTCGGCCTGGCCGGCTCGGTGTTCTTCACGGCCGCCAAGGACGTCGGGCTGACCACCGTGGCCGAGGCGTTCGCCGACCGCGCCTACCGGCCCGACGGCCAGCTGGTCTCCCGGCGTGAGCGCAACGCGGTGCTGCACGACGTCGACGAGATCGCCGACCGCGTGCTCACCATGGTGACCACGGGCCGGGTCACCGCGGTGGACGGCTCGACCATTCCCATCACCGTCGAATCCGTGTGCGTGCACGGCGATTCACCGGGTGCGGTGCAGATCGCGACAGCGGTGCGCAAACGACTGATCGCCGAGGGCGTCGCCGTCAGGGCGTTTCGCTGACGCGTGCGTCCCTGTTGGCGCCGCCCACGATGCTGTCGAGCAGGCCCGGGAGGGCAACGTCCATCGCATCGCGGCGCAGCAGTTGATGGATGAGTCCATCGATCACGAGGCGCTCGGTCACGCCCGCCTCGCGCAGAATCTTGAAGTGGTGCGTCGCCGTCGACTTGTTGATGCCGTCGTAGAGGGCGCCACACTGCAGCGGAGTGCCCGCGTTGTACAGCCGTCGCACGATCTCCAAGCGGACCGGGTCGTGGATCGCGCTCAGGACCTGCTGCACCGATCCGACCGGGTGCGGTGGTAGGCCGGCGACCGGCGCGTCCTTCGGCACGGGAATATCCTTCGTCACATTCGGTTTGATGTTCGTCGTACCCAACGTACGCTCGATCAGGTTCGATGACTGTCAAACTTACTCACATCGGGGGTGTCACACCGCATGGTGGCGTTCGACCGGCCGATCACCGAGACGCAGCGGTGGGCCTACCCGCTGTTGCTCGTCCTCAGCGGCGTGGCCCTGGGGGTGTCCGGTCTGCCCGCACCGCTGTACGGCATCTATGAGTCGAACTGGCATCTGTCGCCGCTGGCCACCACCATCGTGTTCGCGGTGTACGCCGTCGCCGCCCTCGGCGCGGTGTTGGTGTCGGGCAAGATCTCCGACGTCGTCGGTCGCAAGCCTGTACTGCTCGGCGCACTCGTCGCCCTCCTCGTCGGGCTCGGGGTCTTTCTGATCGCCGACAGCATGGCGATGCTGCTGCTCGCCCGCACCATCCACGGCGCCGCTGTCGGCTCGATCGTCGTCGCCGGTGCGGCGGCCCTGCTGGACCTGCGGCCTGATCACGGCCGGCGCTCGGGACAACTCAGCGGCGTGGCATTCAACATCGGCATGACCGTCGCGATCTTCGGGTCCGCGCTGCTGGCCCAGTACGCGCCCCATCCGCTGCGCACTCCCTACGCCGTCGTCGCGGTGATCTGCCTGGTGGTCGGCGCCGGGGTGCTGGCGCTGCGCGAACCGCACACCGCGCGCACCCGCGGTCCGATCCGGATCGCCCGACCCGCCGTACCCAAGGAGATCCGTAGCGACTTCTGGTTCTCGGCGCTGGGCGCCATGGCGTCCTGGTCCGTGCTCGGTGTGCTGCTGTCGCTGTACCCGTCGCTGGCGGCACAGCAGACCCACATCGACAATCTGGTCTTCGGCGGCGGTGTCGTCGGCACCACCGCCTTCGCCGCCGCTCTCGCGCAACTGGCCGCCACTCGGCTGCCGGCGCGGTACTCGGCGATCATCGGCGACGTGGGGATGGCGGTGTCGTTGCTCCTGACGATCCCGGTGCTGCTCACCCACCAGTGGCAGTTGGTGTTCGTCGCTGCCGCGCTGCTCGGCGCCACGTTCGGCCTGGGCTTCGGCGGCTCACTACGGCACCTGTCCGACGTGGTCCCTGCCGGCAGGCGGGGTGAGACGATGTCGGCGTTCTATCTGCTCGCGTACTCGGCGATGGCCGTGCCGACGCTGATCGCCGGCTGGGCCGCAACCCGATGGGATCTGGCGGCGGTGTTCCCCTGGTTCGCCGCAACCGTGGCCGCAGCCTGCCTGGGGGCCGCGATCGCCGGTCTCCTCAACTCGCGGGCCGCAGCGTCAGCGAGCGCCTGACTCCGACGCGGTCAGCTCATAGCGGATGAGCCGGGAGCTGTTGGCCACCACGGCAACCGACGACGCGTTGTGCAGTACCGCGGCGAGCACCGGTGACAGCGCTCCACCGGCTCCGATCAGCAGACCCAGCGCGTTGACCGCGATCGACATCGCGTAGTTCTGCCGGATCACGTCGACCGCCCTGGCCCCGAGATCGCGGACGTCCAGCAGGCGCGTCAGATCATCGCTCGCGAGTGCGACATCCGCGGTCTCGACCGCGACGTCGGTGCCTCCCAGGCCCATGGCGATGCCGATGTCGGCCTCGGCGAGCGCGGGCGCGTCGTTGACGCCGTCGCCAACCATCGCCACGGTGTGCCCCTCGGCACGAAGCCTGCGAACTGTGTCGAGCTTGTCGTCCGGCAGCACCTCGGCCTGCCATTCAGTGATCCCGAGCTGGTGGGCCACCACCGCGGCGACATCGGGATGATCCCCGGTCAGCATGATGATTCGCCGAACACCATTGGCGCGCAGGCGTTCCAGCACTCCGACTGCTTCCGGCCGGACCTCGTCGCGAAGGCTGATCAGCCCGACCAGTTTGCCGTCCACCGCCAACAGCAGAGGCGTCTCCGACTGCTTGCGCAGGGTGTCCACCCACTCCGTGGCCTTCTTGGTGACGCGCACCTTCTCCTGTCGCAGCAGAGACGGGCTGCCCAGCAGCAGGGTGCGTCCGTCGGCCCGGGTGCGCATCCCCAGACCGACGAGCACCTCGCACTCCTCGTGCGGCGGGATCTCGATGTGCCGCTCCTGCGTCGATCGGATCACGGCCTCGGCCAGTGGGTGCCTGGAGTGGATCTCCGAGCTCGCGGCGTACGCCAGTACCTGCTCCGGCTCCCAATCTTTATGGAAAGCAACTACATTGGTGACAATTGGACGTCCGACCGTGAGAGTTCCGGTCTTGTCGAAGACCACGGCATCGACCCGTCCGGCTTGCTCGAGATGCGAGCCACCCTTGATCAGGATGCCCCGGCGGGCCCCGTTGCCGATCGCGGCACTGATCGCGGTGGGGGTCGACAGTCCCACTGCACACGGGCAGGCGACCAACAGCATCGTCATGGCACGCCGCACATCCCGGGTCACGATCAGCGTGGCGGCAGACAGCAGGAACGACGCGGGAACGAACCTGCGGGAGAAGCTCTCCCCGATCGTCTGTATCGGCGCGCGGTCTTCCTGTGCCTCCTCGACGCGGGAGATGATGCGTCCGATCGTCGTCTCCCGACCGACCGCCTCGGCGCGCACCACGAGGCGGCCGCGCACCACGACGGACCCGGCGAACACCCGGGCGCCCGACGTGACGGCGACGGGCAGATTCTCCCCGGTGATCGCCGACTGGTCCACGATCGCCTCGCCGTCGACGACGACGCCGTCGACGGGAAGCCCGACCTGATCGTGAATAACCACCTCGTCGCCGATCCGGAGTTCATCGGTGGCGACCTCGACCTCCGTGCCGTCGGCCAGCCGGACCCACGCGGTGTCCTGGTTGCCCTGCAGCAGGTTCGCGATCGCCCTCCTGGTCCGTCGCAATGTCAGGTCCTGAAGGTACTCACCGATGTTCAGCAGCCACAGCACCGTGAGCGCGACGACGTTCTCGCGCAGCACCAGGCTGGCGATCGTCGCGGCACTCACCAGGACGTCAGTGCCCGCCGACCGGCCACCGCGCAAAGTGCGCAACGCACCTCGCAGAAAGGGATAGCCGGTGAAGATCGTGACGCCGGTCGCCGCAAGTCGGCTGGTCGGCCCCAGCAGCGGCGGGCGAGCGAATACATATCGCCGCGCCCCCAGCAGGACGAGAGCGGTGCCGCCGACCGCCATGCGCAGCACGTCGGCATTGGTGACGTCAGCCGAGTGAGGCGCGCGCTTGGGGACCAGTTGCCTGGCGACGTGCGCGGCCGACTCGATGGACGCCAGAACCGATGCCCGTTCACAGCGTTTCGGCGAGTACCACACGACCACCGACGCAGTACGGGGATAGGCGTGCACGGCACGTACGCCCGCTACCTGTTCGACGGCGTCCTCGATCGCGACGGCGCGGGTCGGGTCGTTGCGCAGCCACGGCGCGTGCAGGCGCATCCGGCCCGCAGCGTCCGATAGGACGGTCAGGGCCACCACCGTCAGTGGTCGTGGGTGTGCGCGGCATCGGCGACCGCAGGGGGTGGGCTTTCCTCGCCGATCCGCTCACGGGCCTCCGCGACGACGTCGGCGGCCTTCAGCCGCGCCGACTCCGCGCCTTCCTCGGCCTTGCGGACACCACGCAGGGCCCAGGCGGTCGCCGTGACCGACGCCTCGCGGATCGGAGCCTTCGCGACGGCCTTCCGGACGCCCTGGTAGGCGGCCACGCCCACCGCACCGGTCACGACTGTCGACGCTGCCTTCGCCAACAACAGATGGAGTGCCATGGGCCCACCTTAGCTGTCGAACGCGATGTCCAGTTCAGCGTTGCGGGCAAGGGCGGGTGGCACAATGGCCGCCGTGGCAGCCGCCGTGACACCGTCGACAGGTCGGCGAATCGGCTCGATGCACGTCCTCGTCGCGGCCGTAATCGCACTGGCGCTCGTCGGCGGAACGCTGCGGAGCTTCGTCGCCGGCACACCCGACGTCGCCACCGCGGCCACGGTGTTCTGCGGAATCTTCGTGCAGGCTCTGCCCTTTCTTGCTCTCGGAGTCGTCATCAGCGGCGCGGTGGCGGCCTTCGCCACACCGGAGCGGCTGGCGCGATGGGTGCCACGGCGCCCCGCCGCGGCCATCCTGGCGGCCGGTGTCAGTGGCGCTGCGCTGCCCGGATGCGAGTGCGGCTCGGTACCGATCGCGCGGCGGCTGTTCGGGGAGGGCTCGGTGGGGGCGGCGGCGCTGACCTTCATGCTTGCCGCGCCCGCGATTAATCCCGTCGTACTGGTGGCCACCGCGGTGGCATTCCCGGGGGAACCGGGCATGGTGCTGGCCCGGTGCGTGGCCTCGTTGATCACCGCACTCATCATGGGCGCCTTGTGGTCTCGGTTCGGTGAGCGCCGATGGATCACCCGGCAGACGCCGCATTCGCACGGCGCTGACGATGCCCGCTGGACGGTGTTCTCCGAAGCCGCGCGCCACGACTTCCTACAGGCGGCGTCCTACCTGGTGCTCGGGGCGGCAGCAGCGGCGGCACTGCACGTCCTGGTGCCGACGTGGGTGTACGAGCATCTGGCGGGGCAGTTGTTCCTGGGAATCCTGGTGATGGCTGTGCTCGCGGTCATCCTCGCGTTGTGTTCGGAAGCCGATGCGTTCGTGGCCGCCAGCCTGTCGATGCTGCCGCTGTTGCCGCGACTGGTTTTCCTGGTTGTGGGCCCCGCCATCGACATCAAGCTGTTCGCCATGCAGGCGGGGATGTTCGGCCGCGCTTTTGCCGTGCGGTTCGCTCCGGTCACGTTCGTCGTCGCGACGGTGGTCGCGACGGGCGTCGGCCTCGTGGTGCTGGGGAATCGATGAGCCGCGAGACCGAGAATGCGCTGCTGTTGCTCGTCGGCCTGAGCACCGTGATCGTCACGATGAGCGGTTCCTTCACCCGCTATGTCAAGCCATCTTTGGAGCCCTGGCTCATCGCGTCGGCGGTCCTGCTGATCGGGCTGGCACTGGTGTCGATCGCACGCGACGTCCGACGCGGCGGAAGCTCGGGCAGCCACGATGATCACGGACACCGCGCCGGCGTCGTGTGGCTGCTGCTGATCCCGATCGCCCTGCTGGCGTTCGTGGTACCCCCGGCCATCGGTCCGCAGACGGCTCGTCCAGCCGTCGCGGAGGTCTCCACCGACGTACTCCGGCGGCCGTTTCCACCGTTACCCGACGAACGGGCCGCAGAACTCTCACTGCCCGATCTGCTGATCCGGAACGCCCAGGATTCAGCGGGGACACTCGACAACCGGCTCGTCAGCGTCACCGGATTCACCATCAAGGACGGCGACCGTACCGACCTCGGGCGCGTGGTCATCCTGTGCTGTGCCGCGGATGCCCAGCTGGCCCGGATCACGCTGACGGGCCCCGCCGCGGACACGGCGTCCCGCCTTCCTGACGGGACATGGGTGCGCATCGAGGGAAAAGTGCCCGCGGGACAATCTGATTCGTCCCGTTCCACCATCCCGCGCATCGACGTTCTGGACGTCGCGCAGATCGAACCTCCCGCGAACACCTACAGCTACTGACATCCCGCCGGACACGGCAGCGATTCGCTTATTGAAAACGATTTCTATTAACCTTGATCGCGTGAACCGCACTCCAGTAATCGTGGTGGCCGGCCAGCGTCTGACGCAGCCCGCCTGCGACCGACTGGTCCAGAGCCTGGGAACGCTCGTGGTCAGACACCGCTTCGATGGGCAGGTAGTAGTCCGCTCGGTGACCATCGGCCGCGGCCCGAGTGCCGACACGTCCGAATGGCCCGTGGAGCTCGTCAACTGTTGCGTCGACTGCACGATCCGCGACGATCTGCTCATTCTGCTGCGCCGGCTACACCGCCGCGACGACGTCCGTCGCATCATCGTCGACCTGCCCCCCTGGTTCGAGCCGGAACCCGTCTGCTGGGCAATCAACAACGTCGACGTGCACGTCGGACCTGGATACCTCGACGGCCCCGCCGCGCGCGACGTACGCATCGAGGCGACCGTGAGCAGTGTGACCACCGAGGACTGGCTGCCCCAGGCCCTTGGCGAGGAGACACTCCATGACGACCGCACCGTCGCGCAGGTCGTCGTCGGGCAGGCGGAATTCGCCGACGTTCTCGTGCTGTCGGCGCCGGACCCGGAAACACACGCGGTGCTGCGCCGGCTGTCCCCGCGGGCCAAGATCATCACTGACCCAGAGGAATTGGAAGCCGCGCTGTCCAAGCTGGACTCGGGCTCACGGCGCGGCCGCGACCACGACCCCCACGAACCGCTGTTGGCCGGCGAGCCGCCGCTGTCCACCGACGGGGACGTCACGCTCGTCGTGTTCGAAGCGGACCGGCCGTTTCACCCACTGCGCCTACACCGCGCGATCGACGATCTTCTGGACGGCGTCGTCCGGGTTCGTGGACGGGCATGGCTGGCGAGCCAGCCCGACACGGTGCTGTGGATCGAGTCCGCGGGAGGCGGCCTCCAGGTCGGCAATGCCGGCACCTGGCTGGTGGCCGCGGATTCCGGCGAGCCGGTCGAGTCCGACGCTCAGCGCCTCGCACTGGCGAGCCTGCGGTGGAACGATCGTTTCGGCGACCGCCACATCTCGCTGACCGCGTTGCTCTGCGGCGCAGATCCCCAGGTAATCCACGACGTCCTGTCCGGGGCGCTGCTGACCGACGACGAACTCTCGCGGCCCGACGTCTGGGCAGACTTCGACGACCCGTTCGGCGAATGGCACGAGGACCCGTGTGAGACTTTCGAGGACGCGCGAGACGCGCCCTGGACCCTGCCGGAAGGTGGCGACGCCCCCAGCGGGTGATCGCCATCTCTGTTCAGTCTCGCGGAGTAGCGGCCCCCAAATGCCTTGCTTCTCCGCTGTTTTCAGAGCCTGATCCAGGCACCTTACCCAGACCGGCCGCCGTCAGCGATCGGACTCGGCACCGGCATTCCTGGATCCGTAACGGCGCCTGAACTTCTCCACCTGTCCCGCCGCGTCGACGATCCGCCGGCTGCCCGTCCAGAACGGATGCGAGTCCGACGTCACCTCGACGACCACGAGGGGATACTCGCGCACACCAGCCGGAGTCTCCCAGGCCACGGTCCTCTCGCTCGTCATCGTGGATCGGGTGAGGAACTGCTTGCCGGTGTTGGCGTCCTGGAAGACGACCGGGTGGTAGTCGGGATGGATTCCTGGCTTCATGCGCACCTTCTCACTCTCCGACCTCACTCTCCGACATCTTACTGACAATCATTTCCATTAATACCGGTTCGCGCGTAGAGTGGCAAGCCAAGGCCGGCCTCGACCTCGGCACCGGCATGGGAGCAGGAGGTGCCCGGTAGACCCGGTAGACATGTACCCCCTGTCATCCTCAGATCTCGCTACGCGAAAGCAGATTGACGTCGCCGTCGGCATTCTCGTGGCGCTCCGCCGCTGTTCTGAGGACGAGGCATTCCGGGAGATTGCCGCCGCCGTGCACCAGACCGGTGTACCCCTGGGCGCCACGGCCAGATCTCTGATCGCCCACGCGAAACGTGAACCCACAGCACACAGCGGAACTGCGGCACGCCTGTGGGGCGATCTGTTTTCAGGTCCGTTGCCACAAGACTGAATTCCGCGGTCACAGCGTGCTGGTGAACCTAAGCCAGGACGCACGCCTAGGGTGGCGTGATGCGCCTGAAGACCGGGCGGCCCGACCTCGGGGCCTACTCCGCCTACTTCGACCTGCCGCCTGCGGCCGCGGATGTTCCGCTGACGGTGTCGTGGGGCGGCGTCACCACGCTGCTCATCGATGACGGCACGTCGGCGATCATGACCGACGGCTTCTTCTCCCGACCAAGCCTTTTCACCGTCGCCGCCCGGCCGCTGACGCCGTCGCGTCCACGCATCTCCGCGGCGCTGACCCGGCTCGGGGTCCAGCAACTCGACGCGGTGACCCCGGTGCACACGCATTTCGACCATGCCATGGATTCCGCGGTCGTGGCCGACCTCACCGGTGCCCGGCTGATCGGCGGGACATCGGCGGCGCAGATCGGCCGCGGTCACGGCCTGTCGGGCATCGACGTCGTCAGCCCCGGTGTCGCCGTGCGGGCGGGAGCGTACGACCTCACCCTCATCGAGGGGTCGCACTGCCCGCCGGACCGCTTCCCCGGCACCATCACCGAGCCCGTCATCCCCCCTGCCCGCGCCTCGGCATACCGCTGCGGCGAGGCCTGGTCGACGCTGGTGCACCATCGACCGACCGGCAGGCGACTGCTCATCGTCGGCAGTGCCGGCTACCTCCCCGGCGCCCTCGACGGCAGGCATGCCGACGTCGTGTACCTGGGCGTCGGTCAGCTCGGGCTGCAGCCGGAGCGCTATCTCGTCGACTACTGGACGCAGACCGTGCGCACCGTCGGAGCGCGCCGTGTCGTGCTGATCCACTGGGACGACTTCTTCCGGTCACTCGACAAGCCGCTGCGTGCCTTGCCCTTCGCCGCCGACGACCTCGACGCCTCGATGCGCGTGCTGGCCCGCCTGGCCGCCGAGGACGGCGTCGGCCTGCACCTGCCCACACTCTGGCAACCGACCGATCCATGGAGCTGACACTCTCGATCGCCGCACTCGCGGCGGTGCTCGGATTCGCGCTGTTCCGGCCGCACCGCTGGCCGGAGGCGGTGGTCGCGGTGCCCGCGGCAGGGTTGGTGATCGCGACAGGCGCGGTGTCCTGGCATGACGCGGTGACCGAGGTGGCCGAGTTGGCGCCGGTGGTCGGATTCCTGGCGGCGGTGCTGGTGCTCGCGCGGCTGTGTGACGACGAGGGGCTGTTCCACGCCGCGGGGGTGATGATGGCGCGGGCCACGTCGGGCGGCCAGAGCCGTTTGCTCACTTCGGTGTTCGCGATATCGGCCGCCGTGACCGCAATCCTGAGCCTTGATGCCACCGTGGTGCTGCTGACCCCGGTGGTCCTCGCGACGGCACGCACCCTGGCCGTCCCGGCCCGCCCGCACGCGTATGCCACCGCGCACCTGGCCAACAGCGCGTCGCTGCTCTTGCCGGTGTCCAACCTCACCAACCTGCTGGCGTTCAGCGCCGCCGGATTGTCGTTCCTGCACTTCGCCGCGGTGATGTCGCTGCCCTGGGCGGCGGCGATCCTCGTCGAATTCGTACTGCTGCGTTGGCTTTTCCGCAAGGACCTGCGTGTCCTGCCACAGCGGCCGGAGACCACCGAACCGCTCGATGTGCCACTGTTCGCGCTGGTCGTCGTGGGCCTGACACTTGTCGGCTTCGCCGTCACCTCGCTGCTGGGATTCTCACCCGCCTGGGCCGCTCTGGCCGGGACGCTCGTCCTCGGCATCCGCGCCCTCGCCACGCGCCGCACCACGGCCACCAAGATCGTCGCCGCACTGGACATCCCGTTCCTGGCCTTCGTCCTCTGCCTCGGCGTGGTGGTGGTCGCGGTGATGAACAACGGCCTGGACGCCGCGATGCACCGGATGATTCCCGACGGGCACGGGCTGCTGGCGTTGCTCGGCATCGCCGCTGTCGCCGCGGTGCTCTCCAACGTCGTCAACAACCTGCCCGCAGTGCTGGTACTGCTGCCGCTGGTGACCCCGGCCGGACCGGCCGCAGTGCTCGCCGTACTGATCGGGGTGAACATCGGACCGAACCTCACCTACGTCGGCTCATTGGCGAACCTGTTGTGGCGCAGCGTGGTTCGTCGTGACATCGACGCCGGCTTCGGCGAGTTCAGCCGGATCGGGCTGGTGACCACGCCGGCCGTCCTCGTCGCCGCGGTGCTCGGCCTGTGGGCCGCGCTCGCGCTGTTCGGGGTCTAGCTGCGGCGCTTACGCGCGATCTCGGCCAGCACCACGCCGGCGGCCACCGACGCGTTCAGCGACTCGGTGGGACCGGCCATCGGAATCGAGACGACGGCGTCGCAGTTCTCCCGCACCAGCCGCGACAGGCCCTTGCCCTCCGAACCGACCACCACCACGATCGGCCCCTCGGCGTCGATCTCGTCGATCGTCGTGTCGCCGTCGGCGTCCAGCCCGACCACCTGCAGGCCGGCATCGGCCCACTGCTTGAGCGTGCGGGTCAGATTGGTTGCCCGTGCAACCGGCAGCCGGGCAGCCGCGCCTGCGCTGGTGCGCCACGCCACCGCGGTCACCGAAGCCGACCGGCGCTGGGGGATGAGCACACCGTGACCGCCGAACGCGGCGACCGAACGGACGATGGCACCGAGATTCCTCGGATCGGAGATGTTGTCCAGCGCGACCAGAAGCGGCGCAGTCGCATCGGATTTCGCGTCGGCGAGCAGATCGTCGGGATGAGCATAGCTGTAGGGCGGCACCTGCAGCGCGATGCCCTGGTGCATGCCGTTGGCCGCGATCTTGTCGAGGTCGTAGCGCGGCACCTCGAGGATCGAGATGCCCTTGTCCGCGGCCAACTGCACGGACTCGGTGAGCTTCTCGTCGGCGTCGGCGCCGAGCGCCACGTACAGCGCCGTGGCGGGCGCACCCGCGCGCAGACATTCCAGCACCGCGTTGCGGCCGAGCACGATCTCGGTCTCGTCGGTCTTCTTGTGCCGGCCCTGCGCCGACCGTGCAGCCTTGGCCGCCCGTTTGCCCGCCGGGTGGTGCGGCCGCTCGTGCGCGGGTGGCGTGGCTCCCCTGCCCTCGAGCCCGCGACGTCGAACACCGCCGGAACCGACCGTCGGCCCCTTCTTGGTCCCTGCCTTGCGTACGGCACCACGCCGTTGCGAATTACCCGCCATTACTTGTCCGTCCCGTCCAGCAGTGACCATTGAGGACCGTCGGCGGTGTCGGTCACCTCGATACCCGCCTCCTTGAGGCGGTCGCGAATGGCGTCGGCCTCGGCCCAGTCACGTCTGGCCCTGGCCTCTCCACGCCGCCGCACCTCGGCGTGCACCAGCACGTCGACGGCGGCCAGAGCAGCGGAGGTCTCGTCGCGGGACTCCCACCGTTCGTCGAGGGGGTCTGCCCCCAGGATGCCCATCATCGCGCGGATCGACATCGCGTGCGACAGCGCCGTGTCATGGTCGCCCGCATCGAGAGCCCGGTTGCCCTCGGCGCGCGCGGCGTGCACCTCGGACAGAGCGATCGGCACCGCGAGGTCGTCGTCGAGCGCAGCTCCGAACTTCGGGGTCCACTCGCCGGGAACCACCGCGCCCACCCGAATACGGACCCGGTGCAGGAAATCCTCGATGCCGGTGTAGGCCTTCGCCGCGTCCTGCAGCGCGTTCTCGGAGAACTCCAGCATCGACCGGTAGTGCGCGCTGCCCAGGTAGTAACGCAGCTCGGCGGCCCGAACTCGTTGCAGCACAGCGGGAATCGCCAGCACGTTACCCAGCGACTTGCTCATCTTCTCGCCGCCCATGGTGACCCAGCCGTTGTGCAGCCAGTACTGCGCGAAGCCGTCGCCGGCCGCCTCGGCCTGTGCGATCTCGTTCTCGTGGTGCGGGAAGACCAGATCCATTCCGCCGGCGTGGATGTCGAACTCCGCACCCAGGTAGGCCTCGCACATCGCGACACACTCGGTGTGCCAGCCCGGCCGGCCGCGACCCCACGGCGTCGGCCAGGACGGCTCACCGGGTTTGGCGCCCTTCCACAACGTGAAGTCGCGCTGATCGCGCTTGCCGGTCGCCACGCCCTCGCCCTGATGGACGTCGTCGATCCGGTGGCCGGAAAGCTTGCCGTACGCGGGCAGCGTCGCCACATCGAAGTAGACGTCGCCATTACCGGTATAGGCGTGACCGCGGTCGATCATCCGCTGGATCAGCTCGACCATCTGGGTGATGTGCCCGGTGGCGCGCGGTTCGGCGGACGGCGGAAGCACTCCCAGCGCGTCGTAGGCGGCCGAGAAGGCGCGCTCGTAGGTCGCGGCCCACTCCCACCACGGGCGTCCGGCGTCGGCCGCCTTGATGAGGATCTTGTCGTCGATGTCGGTGACGTTGCGGATGAAGGCGACGTCGAAGCCTTTGGCGGTCAGCCAGCGACGGAGCACGTCGAACGCGACGCCGCTGCGGACGTGGCCGATGTGGGGCAGGCCCTGGACCGTCGCGCCGCACAGATAGATGGAGACGTGACCGGGCCGCAGTGGCACGAAATCGCGCACACCGCCAGACAAGGTGTCATGCAGCCGCATGACTGCTGCGGGGTGGTCGGTCACGACGGGCCAGCTTACCGGCCTTTTCAGGCCTGACCCTCATCGCCGACAACTAGGGCGGTGGCAATCGCCGCCAGGCCCTCTCCGCGCCCGGTCAGACCGAGGCCGTCGGTGGTGGTCGCGGATACCGACACGGGTGCGTCGAGGAGTTCGGTGAGGAGCTTCTGCGCCTCGGCGCGGCGCGGACCGATCTTCGGGCGATTGCCGATGACCTGAACCGCGGCGTTGCCGACGCGCAGGCCTTCCGCGGTCAGCAGCGAGTGCACGTGCCGGAGCATGTCAGCGCCGCTGACACCGCGCCACTGGACCTGGTCGACGCCGAACACCTCGCCGATGTCGCCCATGCCCGCTGCCGACAGCAGCGCATCACAGAGGGCATGGGCGGCGACGTCGCCGTCGGAATGTCCCGCGCAGCCGTCGCCGTCGGAGAACAACAGACACAGCAGCCAGCACGGACGACCGACTTCGATGGGATGAACGTCGGTACCGAGCCCGACGCGAATCGTCATGCCCGCCCTCAGGAGGCGGCGGCGAGTGCCTCGTCGAGAATGGTTGCAGCCTTCTCGTCATCGGTGTTCTCGGCGAGCGCGAGCTCGCCGACCAGGATCTGCCGGGCCTTGGCCAGCATGCGCTTCTCGCCCGCGGACAGGCCGCGTTCCTGATCTCGGCGCCACAGGTCACGAACCACCTCGGCGACCTTGTTCACGTCGCCGGAAGCCAGCTTCTCCAGATTTGCCTTGTACCGGCGCGACCAGTTGGTCGGCTCTTCGGTATGCGGTGCACGCAGCACCTGGAAGACCTTGTCCAGGCCCTCCTGTCCGACGACATCGCGCACGCCCACGTATTCGGCGTTGTCTGCGGGTACCCGAACGGTGAGATCGCCCTGTGCGACCTTCAAGACGAGGTATTCCTTCTGCTCGCCTTTGATGGTCCGGGTTTCGATCGCCTCGATCAACGCAGCACCGTGGTGTGGATAGACGACGGTGTCTCCGACCTTAAAAATCATCAGTTTCGAGCCCCTTTCACCCCCCAATGTTAACACGGCCCGCAACAGGGTGCGGATCAACGATGCAGGTCAGGGGCACAGTAGGTGTGCAGCGGGGGTTGACACACCGGCGAATCCGTGCATCTACGGGGGCGCTGTGAGAGGGTGCGAACCCTCCGCTACCGCCCGCTTTCATCACCTACTACTCTGCATAGTCGAACCGCCGGATCCCCTGAGGGCCCGGCGCGACACGTCGCCCAGTCGGCCAAGCAGGAGGCCCCAGTGAACACCTCGAAACGGCGCTCTTCTGTCTTCGTCGCGATGGCGACGTGCGGGTTGGCCGCATCTGTCGTGTTGAGCGGGTGCGGCGCCGGCCAGGTGTCCCAGACCGCCACCCAGGAGCCCGCGGTCAACGGCACGAGCGGCAAAGCGGGACCCATCGCGCTGCGCAACGTCCACATCTCCGCCGACCAGACCTCCGACTACATCCGGCCGGGCGCCGAGGCGCAGCTGATCTTCGTCGCGGCCAACGACTCGGCAGACGTCGAGGACAAGCTCGTCTCCATCACCACCGACGTCGGCACCGTGACGCTGACCGGTGGCGGCGAGGTGCCCGTCAACGGCGTGCTGGTCGTCGGCTCCCCGGACGGTCAGGAGACGGCGCTGTCGGCGGTCGAGCCGGCGGACGCGGCCGAGGCCCAGCTCGAGCTCACCAAGCCCATCACCAACGGCCTGACCTACGACTTCACGTTCACGTTCGAGAACGCGGGCGAGACCACGGTCGCCGTCCCCGTCTCCGCCGGCGAGCAGCCTCGGCGCGAAGAGGCCGGGGCCGGCGGCAGCGAGAGCCACTCCGGCGGCGGGCACTAGGACGTCGGCAGCCCGACACGGCCGCTGATCACCGGAGTTCTGTCGGTCCCGGCGGTTACGGTCAGCGCGTGGCCCGGGTGAATTCGAAAGTACGTTCGCAGTATCGCTGTTCGGAATGCCACCACGTCACGCCGAAATGGGTGGGGCGCTGCTCGGAATGCGGCACGTGGGGCACCGTCGACGAAGTCGCTCTCACCGCGGTGGGCGGCACAGGCACCCGGCGCATCGTGGCACCCACGTCGCCCGCGGTCCCGATCAGTTCGATCGACCCGGGGAACACCCGGCATTTCCACACCGGGATCAGCGAGCTGGACCGGGTGCTCGGGGGCGGACTGGTTCCGGGCTCGGTCACGTTGCTGGCCGGTGATCCCGGTGTCGGCAAGTCGACGCTGCTGCTCGAGGTGGCGCATCGCTGGGCGCTGACCGGACGCCGCGCGCTGTACCTGTCCGGTGAGGAGTCGGCCGGGCAGATCCGGCTGCGCGCCGAACGCACCGGCTGCAGCCATGACGAGGTCTACCTCGCCGCCGAGTCCGACCTGCAGACCGCGCTCGGCCACATCGAGGCCGTGCAACCCAGCCTCGTGGTGGTCGACTCGGTTCAGACCATGTCCACCACCGAGGCCGACGGCGTCACCGGCGGCGTCACCCAGGTGCGCGCCGTCACCACCGCGCTGACGATGACGGCCAAGACCACCGGCGTGGCCATGCTGCTCGTCGGCCACGTCACCAAGGACGGTGCCATCGCAGGCCCCCGCTCGCTGGAACACCTCGTCGACGTGGTGCTGCACTTCGAAGGCGACCGCGCGTCGGCGCTCCGCATGGTGCGCGGCGTCAAGAACCGGTTCGGCGCCGCCGACGAGGTCGGTTGTTTCCTGTTGCACGACAACGGGATCGAGTGTGTGTCCGACCCGTCCGGGCTGTTCCTGGATCAGCGGCCCAAGCCCGTGTCCGGCACCGCGGTCACGGTCACACTCGACGGCAAGCGCCCGATGATCGGCGAGGTGCAGGCGCTCATCGGCTCACCTGCCAGCGGCAGCCCGCGCCGCGCGGTCAGCGGCATCGACTCGTCCCGGGCGGCAATGATCACCGCGGTGCTGGAGAAGCGCGCGAAGCTGCCGGTCGGCATGAACGACATCTACCTGTCCACGGTGGGCGGCATGCGGCTGACGGATTCGTCGTCGGATCTGGCGGTGGCACTGGCCATCGCCTCGGCATTCACCGACCTGGCGCTGCCGACGACGACGATCGCGATCGGCGAGGTCGGGCTGGCCGGTGACCTGCGGCGGGTCACCGGAATGGACAAACGGCTCGCCGAGGCCGCGCGGCTGGGGTTCACCTACGCCGTCGTACCGTCCGGCGTGACGGCCGCGCCGCCGGGCCTGCAGGTGCACTCCGCCGACAACATCACCTCGGCGTTGCAGGTGCTGCGGCGGATCAGCCAGAATGACGCGAGAGCCGGGGACCGATCGGTGGGGTGAAGACCATGGGGATTGTGGACGAGCAGTGGCCGTGAAGTCGACGGGCCGCAATTCGCGCACTGTTGTGCCGTTGACCCGCCCGACCATGCGCGAGACCATCGCCCGGCTGGCCCCCGGGACGCCGCTGCGCGACGGCCTGGAACGCATTCTGCGGGGCAAGACCGGCGCCCTGATACTCATCGGCTACGACGACAGTGTCGAGACCATCTGCGACGGCGGGTTCTCCCTCGACGTGCGCTACGCCCCCACCCGCCTGCGCGAGCTGTCCAAGATGGACGGCGCCGTGGTGCTGTCCAGCGACGGCAGCCACATCCTGCGCGCCAACGTGCAGCTGGTGCCGGATCCGTCGATCCCCACCGAGGAGTCCGGAACCAGGCACCGGTCCGCTGAACGCACCGCGATCCAGACCGGTTATCCGGTGATCTCGGTGAGCCACTCGATGAGCATCGTGACCGTCTATGTCGCCGGCGAACGCCACGTGGTGCCCGAGTCGGCGACCATCTTGTCCCGGGCCAACCAGACCATCGACACCCTGGAGCGGTACAAGACCCGCCTCGAGGAAGTCAGCAGACAGCTCTCGACGGCCGAGATCGAAGACTTTGTCACCTTGCGCGACGTGATGACGGTGGTGCAGCGCCTGGAAATGGTGCGCCGCATCAGCCTGGAGCTCGACTCCGACGTCGTCGAGTTGGGCACCGACGGCAGGCAGCTGAAACTTCAGCTCGACGAACTCGTCGGTGACAACGACACCGACCGAGAGCTCATCGTGCGCGACTACCACGCCAATCCGGATCCACCGACATCGGCACAGGTGACCGCGACGCTGGAGGAACTCGACAGCCTTTCCGACAGCGAACTCCTCGACTTCACCACGCTGGCAAGGGTTTTCGGCTATCCCTCGACGGCCGAGGCGCAGGATTCATCGATGAGCTCGCGGGGCTACCGGGCCATGTCGGGCATTCCGCGACTGCAGTTCGCGCACGTCGACCTGCTGGTCCGCAACTTCGGTTCGCTGCAGGGCCTGCTGGCCGCCAGCGCAAGCGACCTTCAGTCGGTCGAGGGTATCGGCTCGATGTGGGCGCGCCACATCAGGGAAGGTCTGTCCCAGCTGGCCGAGTCGACGATCGCCGACCGGCTGGCCTGAGCCGGGTCAGCCGACCGGAGCGGGAGCGGGCGCCGGCACCGGGGGCGCGCCGTCGACCGGCAGCGGCGCCTGGCCCGGTTGGGCGAGCATGAAGGGCACCGTCGCCGACCGGAGGTTGCCCAGCTGGACGACCAGGTTGTACATGCCGGCCCCGATGGGCTGACGCGGCAGCGGGCAGTTCGGCGCCGATCCCATCCCGGTCCACGTCACCTCGGTGGTGACCTGCTCACCCGGCTGGAAGGTCTTGATCAGCGTCTCGTTAGACGGCGCACAGTCGAGGTTTGACCACAGCCGCTGGTTGTCCAGCGTGTACACGTACGCCGCGAGGACGGCGGCACCGACGTCACGCTGGCACGCGACCAGCCCGATGTTGGTGACGACCATGGTGAACTTCGGCTGATCACCGACGACGTACTGCGGCTGGTTCGTGATGCCCTTGACCGCCAGGGTGGAGTCCGGGCAGTCGTCGCCCTCCTTGAGGATCGGCGGCGGTACGACAGCGGCCGTCGGGGTGGGAGTCGGCGGCGGGGCCTGCTGCGCCGGCGGCTGGATGGGCGACTTGATCTCGGGATTCTCGCCGGGCAGCGGCGGCGGGGCCGCTTGAGCCGACTGATCCGTGGATTCGTTGGCGGTTGGCTGCTCGTTGCTCGTGCTGTTCAGCACGACGACCGTGACGATGACAGCGACAATGCCGATCACCAGCGCCGCAATGCCGCCCGCGAGCGCCCTGCGTCGCCAGTAAATCTGTCTGGGCAGCGGCCCATGCGGTTCTAGATCCAGCACCACATCACGGTAAGGCCAGGTCGAGCTGCGTTGTCCGAGGTTGCCCGGCGTGTCGGGCCTCAGGCTTCGCCGATGTCACCGATATGGTCGCGGAGATCGACCTTTCCGTCGGCCAGGTGGTAGGTCAGCCCGACGACGCCCAGCTTCCCGTCGCGCACGGCCTCGGTGATCGCCGTCGAACGGCTCAGGAGCTGCTGGCCGGTTTCGATGACGTGCCTGGCCTCGAACTCGTCGACGCGGGTGAGCCCGTCCCTGCGCCCCATGAGGATCGACGGAGTCACCCGTTCCACGACGTCGCGGACGTAGCCCGCGGGAACCGCGCCGCCGTCGAGCGCGGCGAGCGCCGCTCCGACCGCACCACAGCTGTCGTGGCCGAGCACGACGACCAGCGGCACACCCAGAACTGTCACGGCGTATTCGATCGACCCCAGCACCGCGCTGTCGACCACATGGCCCGCGGTACGCACGACGAACATGTCGCCCAGGCCCTGGTCGAAGATGATCTCGGCGGCGACGCGGCTGTCAGCGCACCCGAACACCACCGCAGTCGGCTTCTGCGCCGCGGCCAGGCTGGCCCGGTGCTCGATGCTCTGACTGGGGTGCATCGGCTGGCCGGCAACGAAACGCTCGTTACCCTCCTTGAGTGCTTTCCATGCGGTCAACGGGCTGGTGTTCGGCATGATCGACATTGTGCCCGAACCGGTCTCACCGATCGACACGAACGAGCTTCTCGAGTGGTACGACCGTGCCCAGCGCGACCTGCCGTGGCGCCGACCAGGCGTTTCGGCGTGGCAGATCCTGGTCAGCGAGTTCATGCTGCAGCAAACTCCGGTGGCGCGGGTGCAGCCGATCTGGCTGGACTGGATCGCTCGCTGGCCCACGCCGTCGGCGACCGCGGCGGCCAGCGCGGCCGATGTGCTGCGGGCGTGGGGCAAGCTGGGCTATCCGCGGCGGGCCAAGCGCCTTCACGAATGCGCCTCGGTGATCGCCGCCGAACACGACGACACCGTGCCCGCCGACGTCGACACGCTGCTCACCCTGCCCGGCGTCGGCACCTACACCGCGCGGGCCGTCGCGTGTTTCGCCTACCGCCAGCGGGTTCCCGTCGTCGACACGAACGTGCGGCGGGTGGTGGCCCGCGCCGTGCACGGCCTCCACGACGCGGGACCACCGTCGTCGACGCGGGACCTCGCCGACGTCGAGGCGCTGCTGCCCGACGATGAGACCGCGCCCAAGTTCTCGGTGGCGTTGATGGAGTTCGGCGCGACGGTGTGCACGGCGCGGGCACCCCGCTGCGGCCTGTGCCCGCTACCGCACTGCGCATGGCGGTCACGGGGATTCCCGGCGGGCACCGGCCCGGCCAAGCGTGTGCAGAAGTTCGCGGGCACCGACCGCCAGGTGCGTGGGCGCCTGTTGGATGTGTTGCGCGGCACCGCGTCTCCGGTCACCCGCGCAGAGCTGGACGTCGCATGGACGACGGACACCGCACAGCGCGACCGTGCGCTGGATTCGCTGCTGGTCGACGGGCTGGTCGAGCAGACCGCCGATGGCCGGTTCGCGCTGTGCGGCGAGGGCGAGCAGACCTAGGTGTACTGACCACGGACGTTAGGTACGGCGTGGTGAGGTGACAAGGCGAAGACCTCCGAGTGAAGTGCGAGCTGTCTAGGAACGCACCAACCCACCTCGGAGGTCTTCGTGGTTCACCGTAATGCCCCTTTGTCCGAAACGGGTCGCTTGAGGCTGGCTCGGTGCATCGTCGATGATGGCTGGTCGCTACGCCGCGCGGCCGAACGATTCCAGGTATCGGTAGGCACCGCCGTCCGTTGGAGGGACCGCTACGTCGAGCTGGGCGAGGCCGGAATGGCCGACCGCAGCTCACGACCCCATCGCAGCCCCAACCGCACCCCGACACGGACCGAACGCCGCATCATCGGGGTGCGCGTCACCCGCCGTTGGGGACCGGCCCGAATCGCCTACCTGCTGCGACTGAACGTCTCCACGGTGCACAACGTGCTGCGCCGCTACCGGATCGCCCGACTGCGCTGGCTCGACCGCGCCACCGGCCGCGTCGTGCGCCGCATGGAATCTGCGGCGTGCGGTGATCTGGTGCACGTCGATGTCAAGAAGCTGGGAAAGATCCCCGCCGGCGGCGGCTGGAAGATGCTGGGTCGCTCCGCAGGTAAGCGCAACGCCCAAGCCGACAAGACCGGAGCCACCAATAAGTACCGACAGCCGTTGCGGGGCTATCACTTCCTACACACCGCGCTGGATGCGCACTCCCGTCTGGTCTTCTCCGAGATGCTGGCCGATGAACGCAAGGAGACCGCCTCCGAGTTCTGGGAACGCGCCAACGCCTGGTTCGTCGAACAGGGAATCATTGTTCGAAAGGTGTTGACTGATAACGGATCTTGCTACCGGTCGCATGTATTCCGCAAGGCGCTAGGCGATGACATCGAACATCGGCGCACTCGACCCTATCGGCCGCAGACCAACGGGAAGGTGGAGAGATTCCACCGGACCCTGGCCGATGAGTGGGCCTACGCCCGGCTGTACACCAGCGACCAACAACGCTGCCAGGAGTACCCGCGATGGCTGCACAACTACAATCACCACCGCGGCCACACAGCACTCGGCGGTCAACCACCAGCCAGCCGCGTACCTAACCTCTCAGGTCAGTACACCTAGGCCAGCACAGCCAGGCCACCACCGTCACGCCGTCGCGGCACCGACCTCCACCTCGGCCTCGGTGGTGTTGAACCGCCTGCGATAGTCCGACGGCGTGACACCGATGATCCGGCGGAAATGGTGCCGCAGCAGCGTCGCCGTGCCGAAGCCGGACCGCTCCGCGATCTGGTCGATGTCGAGGTTCGACTCCTCGAGCATTCGGCGGGCGAACAGCACCCGCTGATCGGTGACCCACTGCATCGGCGTGCGACCCGTCTCCTCGACGAAGCGCCGGGCGAACGTACGCCCCGACATGTGCGCCCGCCGAGACAGCGTCGTGACGGTGTGCGGTTTGTCCAGGTTGGCCAGGATCCAGTCGAGGTGCGGCGCGAACCGCTCCGAACACTTCACCGGGATCGGCTGGTCGATGTACTGACGCTGACCGCCGTCGCGCTGCGGCGGCACCACCATCCTGCGGGCGATCTTGTTGGTGACCTCGCTGCCGAGCTCCCGGCGCACCAGGTGCAGGCACGCGTCGATGCCCGCAGCGGTACCGGCGCTGGTGATGAGGTTGCCGTCGTCGACGAACAGCACGTTGCGGTCGACTTTCGCCGTCGGATACATGCTCGCCAGCTCGTCGGCGTGCATCCAGTGCGTGGTGCACGGCCGCCCGTCCAGCAGTCCGGCCGCACCGGCGACGAATGCGCCCGAGCACACGGTCAGGATGATCGATCCCGACTCGGCGGCGCGACGGATCGCGTCCAGCGCCTCGGGCAGGTAGCTGCCGGCCTGGCTCGCGATGGCCGGGATGGCGACCAGATCCGCGCCGACCAGGTCGTCCAGCCCGTGGTCAGGGGTGATGGTCGCCCCGACCGAGGTCCGCACCGGCAGGCCCGGCTCCGGCCCGCACACCTTGAAGTCGAAGTTGGGAACCCCGTCGGCTGATCTGTCGATACCGAAGACCTCACAGATGACGCCGAACTCGAAGACCGCGAGGCCGTCGAGCACGAGTGCCGAGACAGTTCTTATCGCCATGGCAGCATCTTATCGATCAATGTCACTTCTGCCACTGTTGGCGGGATGTTCTCCAAGCGGAGCATTACTGCCATGAGTACCGCACTTGCCTTTCTGATCCTTCTGTCTCCGTTCGCCCTCGCGGCGATCCTCAGCTGGGCCGCGAATCGCTCCGGCTCGCTGCGGCTGCACCTCGACCAGTTCCGTTGGGCCGCACCGATGACCGGCCGGTTGTTCGACGACGCCGAAGGTCGCGGCCGTGACTCCTACCGCGAACAACACGACCTCGACGCCGTGCGCACCCGATTCGAGCAGCACCCCACGTGGCCGGCGACGACCGCGTCAGGAGAACGACGTTAGAAACGCCTCGACGGCGTCCCGGTATTTCCCCGGAGCGTCGTCGTGGACCAGATGGCCGGCGCCGGGCACGTGCAGATACGCCGCCCGGCGCGCCGTCTCGGCCATCGTCCGCATCTGTCCCGGCGGGGTGACGCCGGCGCCGGCCTCCACGAGCAGCGTCGGCGCCGTCACCGCCCGCCACTGCTCCCAGTAGTCCCGCCTCCCCCATTCGGCGGCGATCTCGATCCACTTGTCGGGATGGCCGTGGAGCCGCCAGCCCGTCACCGTCCGGTCGAACGCCTCCAGGAAGTACTGCCCCGCGACCGGCCCGAACGCCTCGAACACCTGGGCCGCCGAGCCGAACTCGACGGGCAGCGCGTACACCCACGGTTCCCACGGACCGGTGGTCCTGCCCCGGAAATCGGGTGCCATGTCCTCGACGACCACCGCGGCGACCAACTCCGGGCGGGCGGCGGCCAGGCACCACGAATGCAACGCCCCCATCGAGTGGCCCACCATGATCGCCGGTCCGCCCGCCGCTACGGCGTGTTCGACGGCACCGCCGAGATCGGCCACGAACCGCTCGGTGCTGATCGGATGCGGGTCGTCGACGTCGCGACCCCGATGCCACGGCGCGTCGTAGGTGTAGACCCGCCCGAACCGGGTCAGCCACGGAAGCTGCCGCGACCACGTGGTTCCGCGCCCCATCAGGCCGTGCACCAGAACCAGTGGCGGGCCCGTGCCGCCGTGACACGTCAGCAGATCCATCAGGCCATCATGCCGAGTGCACGCGGTAGCCTGATCGCCATGTCTGTGGTGAAGATCAACGCCATCGAGGTCCCGCCCGACGCGGGCCCCGAACTGGAGAAGCGGTTCGCGCACCGCGCCCACGCCGTCGACAACCAGCCCGGCTTCCTCGGTTTCCAACTGCTGCGCCCCGTCAAGGGCGAGACCCGCTACTTCGTGGTCACCCAGTGGGAGTCCGAAGAGGCGTTCCAGGCCTGGGCTTCCGGACCCGCCATCGCCGCGCACGCGGGCGAGCGGTCCAACCCGGTGTCCACCGGCGCATCACTGCTCGAATTCGAGGTCGTGCTCGACGTTGCCGGAACCGACTCCGGCGCCTAGGGCGGCCGGGGCCCGGCGCAGCGCGGCCGCGATTGCGGTCGCGCTCCTGTCCGTGGTGGCCCTGGCCAGCGGATGCTCAGCTCCGCGTCCGGCACCCGCCGACGCCGCCTACGGCGCGCCGATACAGATCAACACACCGCAGGGTCTGCGGGCCAAGCAGATCATGGACATGCTCAACAGCGACTGGCCGATCGGTGAGGCCAACGTCCGCACCATGGCGGTCCCCGATCAGGTCGAGCAAGTCGGGGTGACCCTCGACCGGATCTGGTGGGACAGACCGTTCACGCTGACAAACGTCGACGTCGGCGCCGGGCACGCCACCCTCGACGTGCGCACCTCCTACGGGGTGGGACAGACGATCCAGCTGCGCACCGACGAGGCGGGCATGATCGATCGATTCAACGTGGAACTCGTTGCACCGCAGATTGATTCGTGGTCCGACATCGACGAACAACTCACCAGCGCGGGCGCCCGCTACTCGTATCAGGTGGCCAAGGTGGACGACGGCAGGTGCGTCAAGGTGGCCGGCAGCAACACCGAGCTGTCGCTGCCGCTGGCCTCCATCTTCAAGTTGTACGTGCTCCTCGCCGTCGCCGATGCGGTGAAGGCAGGCACGCTGGAGTGGACTGACACGCTGACGATCACCGAAGAGGCCAAGGCGGTCGGTTCGTCGGGTTTCGACAAGCTCGAGCCGGGCGCCACCGTATCGGTCCGCGACGCGGCCCAGCAGATGATCTCGGCGAGCGACAACATGGCCACCGACCTGCTGATCAACCGGCTCGGCCCGGGTGCCGTCGAGCGCGCACTGAAGGCCGCCGGCCACCACGACCCGGCGAGCATGACACCGTTCCCGACGATGCACGAACTGTTCTCCGTCGGCTGGGGCACCCCCGACCTCCGCGAGCAGTGGAAGACGGCATCCCGGGAAGGCCGTGCGCAGCTGCTGCAGCAGACCAATTCGCGACCCTACGAACCCGACCCGAACAAGACGCACATGCCCGCGTCCGACATCGGCGCCGAGTGGTACGGCAGCGCCGCCGACATCTGCCGGCTGCACGCCGCGCTTCAGGCGGGCGCCGTGGGCGAAGCGGCGCCGGTGCGGGACATCCTGTCCGCACTCCCTGGCATCGACCTCGACCGCACCAAGTGGCCCTACATCGGCGCCAAGGCCGGCAACCTGCCCGGTGATCTGACGTTCAGCTGGTACGCCGTCGACGCCTCGGGTCAGCCGTGGGTGGTGAGCCTGCAGTCGAACTGGCCGGAGTTCCGCAGCCAGACCGCGGCCGCGTGGCTCATGTCGATCGCCCGCCAGACGTTCGACCTGATCCCCGAGAACTGACCTACGCGCTGGACCGCAGCGTCCACGCGTGACCGCGGAAGTGCAGCACCGTCCGGCTCACCGGGGCGATGTCGATGCGCCAGAACGATTTCGCCGGCGCATCGAGGGCCACCAGCACAGCGGCACGGACCACGGCGGGATGAGTGACGGCGACCATCTTGGCGTGTTCAATGCGTCCAGCGGTCAACGAATCCATCCAGCGACCCACCCGCGCAACGAGGTCGACGACGGACTCGCCTCCGTGCGGTGCCCGCGTGGGATCGGTGAGCCAGATGGTCATCTCCGCCGGGGACACCCGGCCCAGGAAATCACCGCGCCACCGCCCGCAGTCCAGATCGGCGAGCCCGGACTCGATCGTCGGCGCCAGCCCGAGAAGCGCCGCCGTCTGCTGGGTGCGCGCCTCCGGACCACAGACCGCACGTTCGGCGCCGGCGAGATCGATGCCTTCGATCTGCCGGCGCCCGAGCGCGTTGACCGGTTCGTCGGTGGGAAACCGTCCGGCCGCCATCGCATCCGTCATGGCGTGGGACACGAGGGTCAGCCGGACGACCTCATTCACCGGTACTGACCAGGTTCACGCTGAAACGGCCTGCTTCCGCTCGCCCACCAGACGCGACACCAGCGCCGCGAACACCAACCCGATGGTCGCGTAGACGACCACCTGGGTGCCCAGCGAGTAGAGCCGGAACTCGTAGAGGACATCCGCCGGGAATCCCTCGTAGACGATGACGCCTGCATCGTCGACCAGCGGACCCGGAGTCTCGTCGATGGTCGGCAGGATCAGGAACACCACCGCCATCGCCACGATGTAGCTGCCGCCCGCAGCGATGGTGGCGTTCCACGTGCCGAGCCTGGTTGCCCACTGCCTGCCCAAGTAGACCGCGCCGACCAGCAGCGCCGCCGAGAGCACCACCACCGCGATGTACAGCAGCGTCCGCTGCCGGATGGTCTCGTCCAGGCTCAGCGCCGGCGGACTGGCCGGATACTTCAGCGCCGGAACGATGTACAGGCTCAGCAGCATGCCGCCTGCGACGTAGACCGACAGCAACCGGGCCGAGACGCTGCCGACCCGGCCGTAGGCGACCGCGAAGACCACGGCGAACAGTGCGCCGATGGCCAGGCTGAACAGCAGCACACCCAGTCCCATGCCGATGTTCATCTGGACGGCGCGGGTGAAGCCGCCGCCCTCACCGCCGTGGCTGTGACCGGCCGTCCCGGCCGCCATCTCCATCGCCTCGTGCGCGGCGCCGGTGCCCTCTTCGTACCCGATGGCCAACTCGATCTGCGGCTCGACGAAGACCCGCGCGAAAAGGAACGCGAGCACGCCGGCGACGGCGCCGGCCAACAGGCCGCGCCAGATGATCTGCTTCTCCATATTTTCTTGTCCTGTCCTTCTGGGCTCAGTGGCAGGGGAAGCCGAGAAGGTGGCGGGCGTCGTGCACGAACTCGTGGATGTAGGTGTTGCTGCCGAACACCGACGTCGCACCCTGGTCCATGCCGATGAAGTAGAGCACCACCAGCGCGAAGAACGCGGTGAGCGAAAGCCACAGCGCGGCCTTGGTGCCCGAGAAGTCGATGGCGCCTGCGTGGGCCTTGCCCACCTCAGGAGAAGTCATTCCTGGTTCCTTTCCGGGATGTCGCGTCCCATACAGAGATGCGACGGGCATCGGGTCTGACTGTCTCAGTGGCGCGACCGTTCTGGAATTCCACCAGATTCCGGTACCCGTCGATTACAGGAGCATCGTAAACCCAAATAGGGCGGTCACCACCCCGGGGTTCGAAATCGGGATGGTGACCGCCCATGTGGTCTTGCTGGAGTTTTACTCGCCCGCGATCGGCCCGCCGCCGGCACCGGCCTGAGCCAGGTCCGGCTCCTCGACCTTGGCCGGCTTCTTGGACCCGACGAAGGTGAAGACCGCGTCCTCGCCCAGGCCTTCGCCGTCCCAGTTCTCGACGTCGACCGTGACGAGCTGGCCGGGTCCGACCTCTTCGAACAGGATCTTCTCCGACAGCTGGTCCTCGATCTCGCGCTGGATGGTGCGGCGCAACGGCCGCGCGCCCAACACGGGATCGAAGCCGCGCTTGGCCAGCAGGGACTTGGCCTTGTCCGTCAGCTCCATCGTCATGTCCTTGGCCCGCAGCTGGTTGCCGACCCGGCCGATCATCAGGTCGACCATCTTGATGATCTCGTCCTGCGTCAGCTGGTGGAACACGATGATGTCGTCGATACGGTTCAGGAACTCCGGGCGGAAGTGCTTCTTCAGCTCGTCGTTGACCTTCTGCTTCATCCGCTCGTAGTTGTTCTCGCCGCCACCCTGGGTGAAGCCGAGCCCGACTGCCTTGCTGATGTCGGAGGTACCGAGGTTGGACGTGAAGATCAGCACGGTGTTCTTGAAGTCGACCGTGCGACCCTGACCGTCGGTGAGACGGCCGTCTTCGAGGACCTGCAGGAGGCTGTTGTAGATCTCCTGGTGGGCCTTCTCGATCTCGTCGAACAGCACCACGGAGAACGGCTTGCGGCGCACCTTCTCGGTGAGCTGGCCGCCCTCTTCGTAGCCGACGTACCCCGGAGGAGCACCGAAGAGCCGCGACGCGGTGAACCGGTCGTGGAACTCGCCCATGTCGATCTGGATGAGCGCGTCGTCGTCGCCGAACAGGAAGTTGGCCAGCGCCTTGGACAGCTCGGTCTTACCGACACCGGACGGGCCGGCGAAGATGAACGAGCCCGACGGGCGCTTGGGGTCCTTCAACCCGGCACGGGTGCGGCGGATGGCCTTGGAGACAGCACGCACCGCGTCCTCCTGGCCGATGATCCGCTTGTGCAGCTCATCTTCCATGCGCAGCAGCCGGGTGGTCTCCTCCTCGGTCAGCTTGAACACCGGGATACCGGTCCAGTTGCCCAGCACCTCGGCGATCTGCTCGTCGTCGACCTCGGCGACCACGTCGAGATCGCCTGAGCGCCACTGCTTCTCACGCTCAGCCCGCTGCGCGACGAGGGTCTTCTCCTTATCACGCAGGCTCGCCGCCTTCTCGAAGTCCTGCGCGTCGATCGCGGACTCCTTCTCCCGGCGGGCGTCGGCGATCTTCTCGTCGAACTCGCGCAGGTCCGGCGGCGCCGTCATCCGGCGGATGCGCATCCGCGCGCCCGCCTCGTCGATGAGGTCGATCGCCTTGTCCGGCAGGAACCGGTCGTTGATGTAACGGTCGGCCAGCGTGGCCGCCGCGACCATCGCGGAGTCGGTGATCGAGACGCGGTGGTGCGCCTCGTAGCGGTCGCGCAGCCCCTTGAGGATCTCGATGGTGTGCTCAACGGTCGGCTCGCCCACCTGGACGGGCTGGAACCGGCGCTCCAGCGCGGCGTCCTTCTCGATGTACTTGCGGTACTCGTCGAGGGTGGTCGCACCGATGGTCTGCAGCTCACCGCGGGCCAGCTTCGGCTTCAGGATGCTGGCAGCGTCGATCGCGCCCTCGGCAGCGCCCGCACCGACGAGCGTGTGCAGCTCGTCGATGAACAGGATGATGTCGCCGCGGGTGTTGATCTCCTTGAGGACCTTCTTCAGGCGCTCCTCGAAGTCACCGCGGTAACGGCTGCCGGCGACCAGCGAGCCCAGGTCGAGGGTGTAGAGCTGCTTGTCCTTCAGCGTCTCCGGCACCTCGCCGTGCACGATCGCCTGCGCGAGGCCCTCGACGACGGCGGTCTTGCCGACGCCGGGCTCGCCGATCAGCACAGGGTTGTTCTTGGTGCGGCGGCTCAGCACCTGCATGACCCGCTCGATTTCCTTCTCGCGGCCGATGACGGGGTCGAGCTTGCCCTCCATCGCGGCGGCGGTCAGGTTGCGGCCGAACTGGTCGAGCACCAGTGACGTGGACGGGTTGCCCGCCTCGCCGCCCCGGCCGCCCGTGCCCGCCTCGGCGGTCTCCTTGCCCTGGTATCCGCTCAGCAGCTGGATGACCTGCTGGCGCACGCGCGTCAGCTCGGCTCCGAGCTTCACGAGCACCTGGGCGGCGACGCCTTCACCCTCACGGATGAGGCCGAGCAGGATGTGCTCGGTGCCGATGTAGTTGTGGCCCAGCTGCAGCGCCTCGCGCAGGCTCAGCTCAAGCACCTTCTTGGCGCGCGGGGTGAAGGGAATGTGCCCGGACGGCGCCTGCTGTCCCTGGCCGATGATCTCCTCGACCTGGCTGCGCACACCCTCCAGTGAGATGCCCAGCGACTCGAGTGACTTGGCGGCTACGCCCTCACCCTCGTGAATGAGTCCCAGCAGGATGTGCTCGGTGCCGATGTAGTTGTGGTTGAGCATCCGGGCTTCTTCTTGAGCCAGGACGACAACCCGACGCGCACGGTCGGTGAATCTTTCGAACATCCGTGGTTACCTGCTCTCCATCGCATAGGTAAGTGCCCGCACTAAGGCCGTCATGATGGCGGTCCATACCTAGTCCTATGCACCTACGCCGTCCACTCTAATGGGCGACGGCTCCGGGTGCCCCGCCTGTCGGCTCCTGTCGGAATTACGACATGAACCGCGGATGGCAATTACCCGGCGCTGCTACAGGTAACGCGGGGCAGACCCGAAACGTTTCCGGGAGAGGGTCAGAAGGGGTTCGCCTCCAGCGAACGTGCGGACCCGGGCTACCGGGGGCGCTACGTCGCCGCGTGGAAGGCGTCGATGACGTCGGCGGGAATCCGGCCGCGGGTGGACACGTTGTGGCCGTTGCGACGCGCCCACTCCCTGATTGCCGCACTCTGCTCGCGATCGATGGCGGCGCGGCCCCGACCGGTACCGACCGCGCGACCGCGCCGGCGACCGCCGACCCGGCGGCCTGCTTCAACCCATTGCTTCAGATCATTACGAAGCTTTGTCGCATTTTTGGCTGAGAGATCAATCTCGTAGCTCACGCCGTCGATACCGAATTCCACGGTCTCGTCGGCGGCGCCCTCACCGTCGAAATCGTCGACCAACGTGACGGTGACCTTCTTCGCCATTACCCACTGCCTTCCCAAGTGCCAGACCAGCGGAAAATCCACTCATCTCCGGCACCAATGTGCCACAAATTAGCGGGCCATTCAACAACGCTCGATTCGCGACGCTTCAGTTGCCATGCCGACGAACAATCGGGAACAAAACCGTCTCTCTAATCGACAGACCTGTCAATGCCATCAACAACCGATCGATGCCCATTCCCGTGCCCGTGGTGGGCGGCATCCCGTACTCCAGCGCCGCCAGGAAATCCTCGTCGAGCGCCATTGCCTCGTCGTCCCCGGCTGCAGCGGCCCGCGCCTGCGCTTCGAACCGTTCGCGTTGAATGACGGGGTCGATCAACTCCGAGTAGCCGGTGGCGAGTTCGAAATTACGGACGTAAAGATCCCATTTCTCGGTGACACCTTCGACACTGCGGTGCGGCCGCGTCAACGGCGTTGTCTCGACAGGGAAATCCCGGACGAACGTCGGCGCCCACAACTTGTCGCCGACGGTGTATTCCCAGAGTTCCTCGACCAATTTCCCGTGCCCATAACCACGGTCGCGGGCTATCTCGACACCCAGGGAGTCCGCGATCTGCCAAAGCCGCTCCGCAGTGGTGTGCGGGGTGATCTCTTCGCCCAGCGCCGATGACAATGACGGATACATTTCAATGGAGTCCCATTCACCGTCGAGGTCGTAGACGGTGCCGTCGGCCAATGTGACCTGCCTGGTACCCATGGCCTCATCCGCGACCTCTTGAATAACCTCACGTGTGACGACCGCGGAATCGTCGTATGTGCCGTACGCCTGATAAGTCTCCAGCATCGCGAATTCCGGTGAATGCGTGGAATCCGCCCCTTCGTTTCTGAAGTTGCGATTCAGCTCGAAGACCCGCTCGATTCCCCCCACCACACAGCGCTTGAGAAACAGCTCGGGGGCGATGCGCAGATACAGATCCGCATCGAGGGCATTGGAATGCGTCACGAAGGGTCGTGCCGCGGCGCCACCGGCGAGGGTCTGCAGCATCGGCGTCTCCACCTCGAGGAAGTCGCGACGTTCCAGCGCCGAACGCACCGCCCGCACCACCGCCACCCGCTGCCGCGCGATCGTGCGCGCCTCCGGCCGCACGATGAGGTCGACGTAGCGTTGCCGAACCCGCGTCTCCTCGCTCATCTCCTTGTGCGCGACGGGCAGTGGCCGCAGCGCTTTGGACGCGATCTGCCACGAGTCGGCCAGCACCGAGAGCTCACCGCGGCGCGAACTGATCACCTCGCCGTGCACGAACACGATGTCCCCGAGATCGACGTCGGCCTTCCAGGCGTCCAGCGACTCCTGTCCCACCTGGTCGAGGCTGATCATGGCCTGCAGCTGGGTGCCGTCGCCCTCCTGCAACGTGGCGAAGCAGAGCTTGCCGGAGTTGCGCGCGAAGATCACCCGGCCCGTGACCCCGACCTGCTCGCCGGTCTTCGTGTCGGCGACCAGGTCCGCGTACGCCCGGCGCAACTCCCCCAGGCTGTGGGTGCGGGCGACCGCGACGGGATAGGGGTCGCGACCCTCGGCCAACAGGCGGTCACGCTTACCCTGACGAATGCGGTACTGCTCAGGGATGTCGTCATGGCTCGCGTCGGCTGCGGCGGGACCGCGGGAATCTGGGGACGTCACGACGTGCCAGCTTAAATGAACAAATGAGCGTCCCCGCCCGCGCGCCGATCGACACCGCCGTCTACGAGAACGCGGTGCGCGCGCTCGCCGAGCAACCACTGGACTGGAGTTTCAAAGGGCTGCCCGCGCAGTGGTGGGGGCACACCCCGGCGCATCTCGTCGCGCGGGCGCCGAACCTGTTCGACGCGGGCGCCACCGGACCCGTGTGCGTCCTGCGCGACGAGGCGCTGACGCACAACCTCGAAACGATGGCGGCGTGGTGCCGCGACCGCGGCGTCGAACTCGCCCCCCACGGCAAGACGCACATGTCCGGGCAGCTCGCCGCACGCCAGCTGGCGGCAGGCGCCTGCGCGATCACCGTCGCGACCGTGGCACAGGCCGCCGTGTACCGGGCGTTCGGCGTGCGCCACCTGATCCTAGCCAACGAACTGGTCGATGCCGCGGGTCTGCGCTGGCTCTCCGCCGAGCTGGAACGGGATCCCGACCTGCGGTTCACCTGCTGGGTGGACTCGGTACGCGGCGTCGAACTGATGACCGCGGCGCTGGCCGGCGCGCACCGACGGGTCGACGTGTGCGTGGAACTGGGGATGCCCGGCGGGCGCACCGGATGCCGCTCCGACGCCGACGTCGACGACGTCGCCCGCGCCGCTGTCGCGTCACCGCGGCTGCGGCTGGTCGGGGTGGCCGGCTACGAGGCGGGGGTGTCCCAGGAGTTGACCGACGATGCCGTGGCCGGGGTCGCGGCGCATCTCGCGCACCTGCGGGCAACGGTCATCCGGGTGGCCCCGCTCGTCGAAACCGACACGGTGGTCGTCAGCGCGGGCGGCAGCACCTACTTCGACGTCGTCTGCGACGCGCTCACCGACTGGCCCGAGCACCTGATGGTGCGCACCGTGTTGCGCAGCGGCTGCTACCTGACCCACGACCACGGCCTCTACGCGCGCACATCACCGCTCACCCGGGCCGGAGGGTGCGCCCTGTGGCCGGCGCTGGAGGTGCACGCGCAGGTGGTGTCGCGGCCCGAACCCGATCTTGCGATCGTGGGCATGGGCCGCCGCGACGTGTCCTTCGACCAGGGCATGCCGGTTCCGCTCGATCTCGTCACCGGTCTCGTCACCAAGCTCAACGACCAGCACGCCTTCCTGCGACTGGAACCCGGGGACGGCACCGACGTCGGGACGTGGCTGCGATTCGGGATCTCGCACCCCTGCACCACGTTCGACAAATGGCGGATGATCCCGGTACTCAACGACGACGATCGCGTGGTCGACATGATCCGCACGTTCTTCTAGGGCTGCTAACGCGCCTGTTTCAGCTTGCCGCGCTGACTGTCCCGGTTGCGTTCGAACACCAGACGCAGCCCGTCGAGGGTGAGGTGCCGATCGTAATGCTCGACGGTGCGCAGATCGTCGAGCACCAGGGGTGCGCCGTGTCCGGTGGCGATCACGTTGACGTCGTCGCCGCCGAAACCGTCGACGTCTTCGCGGACCCGGTTGACCAATCCGTCCACCAGCCCGGCGAATCCGAAGACCGCGCCGGCCTGCATGCACTCGACGGTGTTCTTGCCGACCACCGAACGCGGGCGGGTCAGCTCGACGCGCCGCAACGCCGCTGATCGTGCGGCGGCGGCATCCGACGACACCTGCACGCCGGGCGCGATGGCACCGCCGAGGAACTCGCCCCTGGCCGAGACCACGTCGACACAGATGGACGAACCGAAGTCCACCACGATCGCCGCTGTACCGAATTTGTGATATGCGGCAAGACAATTCACGATGCGGTCGGCCCCGACCTCTTTCGGGTTGTCGACCAGCAGCGGGATCCCGGTGCGCACCCCCGGCTCGATCAGTACGTGCGGCACCGACGGCCAGTACTGCTCCAGCATCACCCGCACCTCGTGAAGCACCGACGGCACCGTCGACAGGCCTGCGGCACCGGTGAGCTGTTCGGCGTCGTCGCCGATCAGGCCGTCGAGGGTGAGGGCGAGCTCGTCTGCTGTCACCTCTGACTCGGTGCGCAGCCGCCAGTGGTGCACGACCTTGGCGTGATCGCCCGAACCGGAGATCAGGCCGACCACGGTGTGGGCGTTACGGACGTCTATCGCGAGCAGCACGACATCACCTCGACGACCTCAGTCCGAAACATCAATTCCTCCATGGAAGTTCGTGGCTCTGGCCGGACGCGGGGCGCGGGTGTCCGTCGATGCCGGCACCGGCGCCCACGTCGATCGCGATGTTGTCGAGCAGCCGGGTGCGTCCCAGTCTGGCGGCGATCAGCATCCGGGCAGCACCCTCGGCAGGGGCGGGTCCGAGCATCGGATCGCGTACTTCCAGGTAATCGACGACGGCAGCCGGCACCTCGTCCAACACGGCGCGGGCCGCATCGAGCGCGGCCGCCACGCCGTTCGAGGCCGCATACATTCCGGCCAACAGCGCCGACGACAGCGCACCGGCCTGCTCCCGCTCGTCAGGGTCGAGGTAGCGGTTGCGCGACGACATCGCCAACCCGTCGGGCTCCCGCACGATCGGCACCCCGACGACCTCGACCCCGACATCGAGATCCGCGACCATCTGCCTGATCAGGACCAGCTGCTGATAGTCCTTCTCGCCGAAGTAGGCCCGATCCGGGTGCACGGTGTTGAACAGCTTCAGCACGACCGTCAGGACACCCGCGAAATGCGTTGGGCGAGATGCCCCCTCGAGCTCCGCGCCGGCCGGCCCCGGATGCACGGTGGTACGCATGCCGTGCGGGTACACCTCGTCGGCGGTAGGGGTGAACGCGATCTCGACGCCCTCGGCGCGCAGAGCGGCGAGATCGTCGTCCAGCGTGCGCGGGTAGGCGTCGAGGTCCTCCCCCGCGCCGAACTGCAACGGGTTCACGAAGATCGACACCGCCACAACGGCACCGGGCACCCGTTTGGCGGCCCGGATCAGCGTCAGATGCCCCTCATGCAGAGCGCCCATCGTGGGTACCAGCACGATCCGCCGCCCCGTGGCGCGCAATGCCCGCGTCACGTCGGACACCTCCCGCGGCCGCGAATACACGTTCAGCTGGCCCGCGACGAACTTGGGGGCATTGCGACTGGTCATCACTGTCCTGCTTCCGCCAACACCTCGAACACCGCACCCGGAGCGTGCGCGCGCTGCGCCGTGCGCCACGAATTCGCCCGATAGGCCTGGGCCACATCGGGATTGACTTCACCGAGGGCATGCAGGTGGCGTGCCACCGCCTCGGCGTCGCCGCGCGCCACCGGACCGGTGAGCGCAGCCTGTCCACGCTGCAGCGCATTGTCGAGCGCCGCGCGGGCCAGCGGGCCCACGATCCGCTCCGCGATGCCGCCGGGGGTGTCGGCGACGGTCTCCTGGCCCAACAGTTCCTGACCCCACAGCGCGGCCCGCAGCGCGTCGACCGCGTCGAGAAGCACCGTCACGACGTGGTTGCTGGAGTGCGCCAGTGCCGCGTGATAGAGCTTTCGGGCATCCTCGCGGACCCGGAACGGCTCGCCACCGATCTCCAGCACCAGCGACTGCGCGATCGCATAGCCGACCTCGTCGCCCGCGGTGATGCCGAAGCAGGTGCCACGCAGCCGGTCCACGTCCTCCTCGGTGCCGACGAATGTCATCGCCGGATGGATGGCGAGCGTGATGCAGCCCAACTCGGCAAGGGGCGCGAGCAGGCCGATCCCGTTGGCCCCTGACGTGTGGACGACGATGGTGGCCGGGCGCACCGCGCCGGTGGCGGCGAGGCCGGCAATCAGCGCCGGCAGTTCGGCGTCGGGAACGGCAAGCAGAAGCAGCTCAGCCCGTGCCGCTACTTCGTCGACCGGCAGGATCGGGGTGTCGGGGAGCCACTGGCGCACCCGCTCGCGCGAGGCGCGGGAGACAGCACTGCAACCGACGACGACGTGTTCGACGCGTTCGAGCGCCACCCCCAGAGCGGTACCGACCCGCCCCGCCGAGATCACACCGATCGTCAGCCGGGCCGGACGTAGTCCGTCGTGCGGAGCGCTCCCGCCGGCGGGGGGCTGCACCATCGCAGTCGACCTCGCAGATTCTCATGGCTTCGTTCCGGTCTCGTCGCACGGGTACCGGACGGTCGCTATGAGCCTAGCTCAATCCTCGCGGCGCCTACGCCGCCCGCCGCCCGACGGGGATGCCTGCAATCGCGCCATGAGGTCCGCCACCGGCTGGCCGCCCTCATGGGCTCCGCGCTCGCCCTCGGGCTCAGGCTCGGGCTCGTCAGCCGCTGCGGTCTGCTGCTCGCCCGCCGCGGAATGCCTGCCACGGGGCGGCTCGGCCGCCGGGGGCGGGGCCGCCTCCGGCGCCGAGGGCTGCGGATCCGGTGCGCGGCGCCTGCCGACGTACTCGTCGTGAGCGCCGTTGGCCGGCGCCACCCAGTTGCTGCCCGGTTGCCCCGGCGGAATCCACTGCCCTTCAGCCGGAACCGGCTGCCACTGGGTGTGCGCGGGTGCGGGCTTGGGTTCGGGCGCGGGTTCGGGTGCCTGCGACGGCGGCTTCTGTGGTGGTGGCTGCTGTGGCGGTGGGGGCAGCCACGGGAACTGTGGAGCGGGCTGAACCGGCGGGCGTTGCTGGGGAGCCTGCGGTTGCGGGGTGGGCGCTTGCGGCTGGGGGGTGGGCGCTTGCGGCTGCGGCGGGGGCGCCTGCGGCGGGGACGGCGGTGGCGACGCTGCCCACCGGGGTTCCGCGCCTGCTTGCGCGCCATGCCTGCGCTCGGGGGTCGGTGCACCCGAGCGCCGGTGCGCGCCGACCGGTTCGCTGGGTTGCGGCGACCACTCGTGCTCCGGCGGATGCGGCTCGGCGGGGACGTCGATGATCGGGCTCTCGTCGGTCTCGGGTGCGAAGAGATCCTCGGCGGGCTTGGCGTCGTCCTCGGTGTCGATGCGGCTGCTGCTCACCCGTCCGGCGGTGCGTTCCGTCTCAATCGCGGGGCGATGCGAGAGGTCGGCGTCGAACAGATACTCCAGGTTGGCGCGCAGCGCGGCGAGTTCGGCACGCAGCGACGCCACCTCGTCTGCGGACTGCGCGCGGACCTCGGATGCCAGCTCACGCCGCAACTGCGATTCCACCGCCAGCTCGTACTCACGCCGCGCCGAGATCTCCCGCTCGAGTTGAAGGTCGTACACCAGCTTGAGATCGCGCACCTTGGCCTGGTCGGTGTCGCTCTGCCTGCGATAGATCACCGAGACGAAGGCAGCCACCACGGCGGCCCACAGCGCGAGAATGACTGCCAGCTTGAGCAACTCGACGCGATTGGTGAAAACCAGCGCCGAACTGGCGGCGATGGCCAACACCAGCAACACTGTCATCAGGATCCAACCCGGCCTTCGGCCACCGCGTCTGAGGCGGCCGCCGCGGGTCGGATCGGTCATGGGCCGACTGTACCTGCCAACGGTGCCCTGGCGTGTCGACCTGCACGGCGATTCTTCCTACCCACCCCGACGTTTCGGTCAGCCGGGAGCCGGGTCGGCATCGGGCGCCGGATCGTCGGGCGAGCGGCAGCACTGCTGCAGCCACAGCGCCGCCACCACGAGTGCGAGCGCACACAGCGCAGCCACCACGGCACCTGAGGTGTCCTCTGCGGCAACGCGCAAACTGCTACGCCGGGGCAGCAGGTACACGACCACCGCCAGCCACCATCCGAGAACCACGCTGCCCATCCATGCCGACGCCTTGGCGATCACCACCGAGCGGGCCACCGCAAGCGGATGCAGGCGGCCCCGACCCACCCCGATCTCGCCGTCCCGGATCCTGGCGCGCACGAAGAAGCCCCAGCCCGCGATCGCGACGGCGACACCGAGCAGCGACATCCCGGTCCACAGCGTGATCGGGGGAAATGCCCGGTAGACGACGTACATCAGCAGGTAGCCGACCACCGCGGTCGCGCCGACGGCGATGGCCAGCTCCCGCGTGCGCGTCGTACCCATCAGCTCAGGTTTCCGGTCCGCAGTGTCAGCTCGGTCCGTCGCACACCGGCCCGCTCGGCCGGGGCGAGGGCATCCAGATGCGCTGCCACGGCGCGGGCATGGCCCGCGACCGTCAACGTCGCGCTCGGGTCGGCGGCGAGCCAGGGCACCAGCACGAACGCGCGCTCGTGCGCGTAGGGATGAGGCAGCGTCAGGACGTCGTCACCGACCGTCACCTCACCGTCGGCGCCGTCGCAGCGGATGATGTCGACGTCCAGTGTGCGCGGGCCCCAGCGCGTTTCGCGCACCCGGCCGGCCGCGTTCTCCAGATGGTGGGCCAGCCGCAGCCAGCCGTAGGCATCGAGCGCCGGATCCTCGGCGAGGACAACAGCATTGAGGAACGGACCCTGCTCGACGTTGCCCCATGCGTCGGTCTCGTACACCGGCGACACCGCCGTCACCGCCGAACCCAGCCCGTCGACCACAGACTGCAGATTTGCCAGCCGGTCGCCGAGATTGGACCCGATGGACAGCACGACCGCCGTCGTCACCGGTCGGGTCCCCTGCCGCCGCGCCGGGACCTGCGCGCTACCACAGCGACGTCGTTGAACTGCAATGGAATTGGCGCGGACGGCTTGTGCACCACGACCTCGACCGCGTGCACCCGCTCATCGCCCATCACGTCGTCGGCGATCTCGCCTGCCACGGTCTCGATGAGTTGCTTGGGCGGCCCTGCCACGATGTCGGCCGCCCGCTGCGCCAGCACACCGTAGTCGACGGTGTCGGCCAGATCATCGCTGGCCGCTGCCGCAGCCAGGTCTATCCACACGGTGATGTCCACCACGAAGTCCTGGCCGTCGCGGCGTTCGTGGTCGAACACGCCGTGATTGCCGCGGACCGTCAGCCCGCGCAGTTCGATTCGATCAGCCATTCGATCCCGCCTGCCATGCCGACACCACCGAAAGCGCGTCGACCGACGCGCGCACGTCATGCACCCGGACACCCCAGACTCCGTGCCATCCCGCCAGGGCCGAGATGACGGCGGTGGCGGTTTCGCGACCCGCCGGTGGCCGTGGTTCGCCATCGCCGCCGGCGAGGAGGCTACCGAGGAAGCGTTTGCGGGACGCCCCGACGAGCACCGGGATGCCGGTGCCCACCAGCTCGGGCAGCGCGTGCAGCAATGCCCAATTGTGCTGTGCCGTCTTGGCGAATCCCAGCCCCGGATCGATGATCACCTTGGCGGGATCCACGCCGGCGGCGACCGCGGCGTCCACTCCGGCCATCAGCTCGTCGCGCACCTCGACGACCACGTCACCGTACGGCGGCACCTCGTGCGGTCGGTCACCTCCCACCGAACGCCAGTGCATCAGCACCCACGGGACACCGGCGTCGGCGACCACCCGCACCATGTCCGGATCGGCCCGTCCGCCGGAGACGTCGTTGACGATCTGGGCGCCGTTCTCCAGCGCAGCCTGCGCGACCGCAGCGTGCATCGTGTCGATGCTCACCGTGATCCCTTGCTGGGCAAGTTCTTTCACTACAGGCAGGACTCGGGCCGTCTCGACCTCGGGGTCTACCCGAGTGGCGCCTGGCCGCGTCGACTCCCCACCGACGTCGACGATGGCGGCACCCTGCGCTACCAGTTCCACGCCGTGGGTCACCGCGCGGTCGCGGTCCAGGAACAAGCCCCCGTCGGAGAACGAGTCGTCGGTGACATTGACGACCCCCATCACTTGCACGCGCGCCTTCACCTGCGCAGGATCAGATCCAGAGCCTCGGCCCGAGAGGCATTGTCGTGCTTGAACTGCCCGCGCACCGCCGACGTCGTCGTCGTCGCACCAGGTTTGCGGACACCACGCATCGCCATGCACAGGTGCTCGGCCTCGATCACCACGATCGCGCCGCGCGGATCCAGCTTGCGCATCAACGCGTCGGCGATCTGCGCGGTGAGCCGCTCCTGCACCTGGGGGCGCTTGGCGTACAGATCCACCAGCCGTGCGATCTTCGACAACCCGGTCACGCGTCCGTCCACCCCCGGGATGTAGCCGACGTGCGCGACGCCGTGGAACGCCACCAGGTGGTGCTCGCACGTCGAGTACATCGGGATCTCCTTGACCAACACCAGCTCGTCGTGCTGCTCGTCGAAGGTGGTGTTGAGCACCGTATCCGGGTCGGTGTACAGGCCGGCGAACATCTCGCGGTAGGCACGGGCCACCCGGGCAGGGGTATCCGCCAGACCGTGCCGGTCGGGATCTTCACCGACGGCGATCAGCAGCTCGCGGACAGCCGCCTCCGCACGGGCCTGATCGAAATCCTCGTCGGTGAGGGTGGTGGAGTGATTGCTGGGCGACCGCGTCATCGAAGTCTCCGTTCGGGTGTCAGCCATCAGCCGGCGGACTGGTCCGCCCGTTCTCCCTACCATTGTCGCGGCCAGGCTCGTCGTTCGGGGCCGTACCGCCGTGCGGCCCCTGGTGCCCGGGCGCGGGGTAGGGCTGATACGGCGGGTAGCCCGGATATGGGGCGGCCTGCGGGGGCGGCGACCCCTGCCAACCCCCCTGCTGCGGCGGCGGGGGTGGATACCAGCCACCCTGCGGCTGCTGCTGGTTCGGGTTCTGGTTCGGCGCACCGTGCGGCGGTGGCCACCCGGGTGCATGCCAACCCGCGGGCGCGCCGTAGTCGGGCTGCGTCGGCCCGGCGGGAGCACCGTTGGAACCGTTGCCGCCGTTGCGGTGGGCCGCCTCGGCCGCGGCCGCCGACGCCTGCGCGATCGCCGTCTTGAAGGCGGGCTCGGGCACCGGCTTGGGCCACGGCTCGCCGCGCTCGATGGCGAGCTCACCCGGTGTCTTGATCGGCGGCTTGTCCGAGGGCACCCGGCCACCGAAGTCGTCGAACATCGTCAGGCGGGGCCGCTTCTTCACGTCACCGAAGATGGCCTGGAGCTCGACGCGGTGCAACGTCTCCTTGTCCAGCAGCTCGCCGGCGAGAGTGTCGAGCACGTCGCGGTACTCGGTGAGGATCTCCCACGCTTCGGTGTGGGCGGCCTCGATGAGCTTGCGCACCTCGTCGTCGATGATCTGGGCGACCTCGTGGCTGTAGTCGGCCTGAGTGCCCATGGTGCGGCCCAGGAACGGGTCACCGTGATCGGTGCCGTACCGCACCGCACCCAGCTTCGAGCTCATCCCGTATTCGGTGACCATCGCGCGCGCGATCTTGGTGGCCTGGTCGATGTCCGAGGATGCGCCCGTGGTCGGCTCGCGGAACACCAGCTCCTCGGCCGCGCGTCCACCCATCGCGAAGACCAGCCGGGCGATCATCTCCGACCGCGTCATCAGGCCCTTGTCGTCCTCGGGCACCGACATCGCATGACCGCCGGTGCGGCCCCGCGCCAGGATCGTCACCTTGTAGATCGGCTCGATGTCGGGCATCGCCCACGCCGCCAGCGTGTGCCCGCCCTCGTGGTAGGCGGTGATCTTCTTCTCGTGCTCGCTGATGATCCGGCCCTTGCGGCGGGGCCCGCCGACGACGCGGTCGACCGCCTCCTCGAGGGCCGCGCCGGTGATGACGGTGCCGTTCTCGCGGGCAGTCAGCAGTGCCGACTCGTTGATGACGTTGGCCAGGTCGGCACCGGACATCCCGACGGTGCGCTTGGCCAGACCGTCGAGGTCGGCGTCGGGGGCGATCGGCTTGCCCTGCGAATGCACCTTCAGCACCGCGCGCCGCCCGGCCAGGTCGGGGCTGGACACCGGGATCTGGCGGTCGAAACGGCCGGGACGCAGCAGCGCCGGGTCGAGGATGTCGGGGCGGTTGGTGGCCGCGATCAGGATGACGCCCTGCCGGTCACCGAAGCCGTCCATCTCGACCAGCAGCTGATTGAGGGTCTGCTCGCGTTCGTCGTGACCACCACCCATACCGGCGCCACGCTGGCGGCCGACGGCGTCGATCTCGTCGACGAAGATGATGCACGGGCTGTTCTGCTTGGCCTGCTCGAACATGTCGCGGACCCGCGAGGCGCCGACGCCGACGAACATCTCGACGAAGTCCGAACCCGAGATGGTGAAGAACGGCACCCCGGCCTCGCCGGCGACCGCACGGGCCAGCAGGGTCTTGCCGGTGCCGGGCGGGCCGTAGAGCAGCACGCCGCGCGGGATCTTCGCGCCCAGCGCCTGGTAGCGGCTCGGGTTCTGCAGGAAGTCCTTGATCTCGTACAGCTCTTCGACGGCCTCGTCGACGCCTGCGACGTCGGCGAAGGTGGTCTTGGGCATGTCCTTAGAGAGCTGTTTGGCCTTCGACTTGCCGAACCCGAAGCCCATCCGCCCACCGGACTGCATCCGGGAGAACATCACGAACAGACCGACGAGGAGCAGCAGCGGCAGCATGTAGATCAGCAGCGAGCCGAGCACGCTGCTCTGATTGACCACGGTGTTGGTCTTGACGTTCTTGTCCTGCAGCGCCTCGAACAGCGTGACCCCGTACCCGGTGGGGTACTTGGAGATGACCTTGTTGCTGTTCTCGGTGTCGCCGTTGCCGTTCTTCAGCTCGAGCCGAAGTTGCTGCTCACGGTCGTCGATCTGCGCGCTGTTGACGTTGTCGCCGGTGATCTGAGCCATCGCGACCGACGTGTCGACGGGCTTGTACCCGCGGGTGTCGTCGCTGAAGTAGAAGAAGGACCAACCCAGCAGCAGCACCACGGCAATAACCGTGAGTGTGCGGATCACATTTTTGCGGTTCATTGATGTGTGCGGCCGGAGTTCGGTGCTCCCGCCAAATCCTTCCAATATGCGCAGCTGGAAAAGTCAAGGCTACCGCTAGACCAACGTGCCGGAGTTCCCGGCGGCCGTGCTGCGTGCGCCCGGGCTGCATCCGGCGCGGGAATTCGGCCCATTTGGCGGATCTGTGCGCACACTGGAGCGCGTGCGTGAGCGGATGGTCCAGACGAATGGGGTGACGCTTCGGGTTACCGAAGCCGGCGAGCCGGGGGCTCCCGTCGTGGTGCTGTGTCACGGTTTCCCCGAGTTGGCGTACACGTGGCGCCACCAGGTGACGGCGCTCGCCGACGCGGGCTTCCACGTGCTGGCGCCGGATCAGCGGGGCTACGGCGGGTCGGACAGACCCGAATCCGTCGACGTCTACAACGTCGCGGAGCTGAGCGCTGACGTGGTCGGGCTCCTCGACTCGGAAATCTGCGGAGGCGCCGACACCGCCGCGCTGATCGGCCACGACTTCGGCGCGGTCGTCGCATGGGGCGCGCCGTTGCTGCACCCGGACCGGTTCTGGGCGGTCGGCGGGCTGAGTCTGCCACCCGTGCCGCGGCCGAGGGTGCCCACGACGCAGGCGTTCCGCCGGGTGTTCGCCGACCGGTTCATGTACATCCTGTACTTCCAGGAGGAGGGGCCCGCCGACGCCGAACTCGACCGCGACCCGGCGACGACGTTCCGGCGGCTGTTCGCGATGACGACGACGGGCGCCGAGATGGTCGGCGACGCGGGACCGCAGGGCTTCCTGGACCGCATCCCCGAGCCGGGCTCGCTGCCGTCGTGGATCAGCCAGGAGGACTTCGACGTCTACGTCGACGAGTTCACCCGCGGCGGATTCACCGCGCCGCTGAACTGGTACCGCTGCTTCGACCTGAACTGGGAGCTGACCGCGAACCCGCCCGCGCCGACGATCACGGTGCCCGCGCTGTTCATCGGCGGCACCGACGACGCGACGCTGGCGTACACGCCGCGCGACCGCGCCTGCGAGGTCGTCACCGGCGAGTACCGCGAGGTGATGATCGACGGCGCCGGCCACTGGCTGACCGAGGAACGGCCCGACGAGGTGTCGCGGGTACTGGTGGACTTCCTCACACCTCTGCGCTGACACCCCTCGTCATCACGAACACACCGGGGACAGGCGATGTGCGCCAACCGAATACGCGAAGGCGCTAGGGTGCCAGGCATGCCGATCGCAGCGCGCGCCAGAACACTTCGGAACACGCTCGCCGCCGTCGCCGCAGGTGTTGTCACGGTCGCCGGGCTGACCGCCTGCGACGCACAGAGCGGTCCGACGTTGCAGCCGAGCGCCGACACCCGGCAGGTGACCGTCGTCGGCGAAGGCCAGGTCCAGGGCACCCCCGACACATTGACGATCAACGCATCGATGGAGTTCCTCGAACCCGATGCCACGTCGGCGATGAACCAGACAAACGAACGTCAGCAGGCGGTCATCGACGGCCTGGTCGGCCTCGGGATCGACCGCTCCGACATCGCCACCACCGCGGCGGATCTGCAGCCGCAGTACGGCGCCACGGGCACCGCGATCTCGGCCTACCGGGCGACGAACTCGATCGATGTGAAGATCCGCGACCTCAACCGGGCGTCGGACGCGATCGGCCTCATCGTCAACACCGGCGGCAACGCGACACGCATCGGCTCGATCAGCTACTCCATCGAGGACGACTCACAGCTGGTCCGCGACGCCAGGGCGCGGGCGTTCGAGGACGCCAAGGACCGTGCCGGACAGTACGCCGAACTCTCCGGACTGGGCCTCGGCAAAGTCATCTCGATCTCCGAATCGGCCGGCTTGCCCCCGCCGATCCCCATGCAGGCGCCACGGGCCATGGAGGCCGCGGTTCCGCTGGAGCCGGGTCAGCAGACCGTCGCGTTCTCGGTGACGGTCATCTGGGAGCTCACCTAGCCGGCGACGGGGGCGACCGCCCCGCTCACCACCACGGGGATGCCGTTGAGCACGGCGGTGCCCGACAACGGGTCGAGCAGCGCACCGTCGTTGAGCTGGTTGGCGTTCACCCCCGGTGAGCTGGCGGCGAGCACCTGGCCGGTGCCGCCCCGGTCGTGACCCCAGCCGTGTGGCAGCGACATGACTCCACGACGGATGCCCTCGGTCATCTCGACGGGCACCACCAGTTCGCCGCCGGGCCCCTTGACGATCGCCGTGTCCTCGACTCCGAGGTCGGCCGCATCGGCGGGATGCATCTGCAGAGTGCACCGATTGGTGCCGCCCGCCAGCGCGGGCAGGTTGTGCATCCAACTGTTGTTCGACCGCAGATGGCGACGGCCGATCAGCACGAATCCTTCGGCGGGCCGGCCGAGCGCGTCGCGCAGCCGCTCCGCGTCGGCAACCAGCTGGGGCGGTGCCAGCTCGACCAGACCCGACGGTGTGCGCATCACATCGGCCAGCCTCGGCTTCAGCTCGCCGAGGTCGATGCCGTGCGGTGCGGCTTTGAGCCGCTCCAGCGTCAGCCCGTCCGGATTGGCGCCGAACGCGTCTCCGTAGGCACCGATGCGCAGCATCATGTCGAGCCTGCGCTCGTAGCCGGGACCCGCGGGCAGCATCGCGATCAGCTCGTCGACCGCCCGCCCGGCCACCGGGGACCCGTCGTCGGCGGTCTCTTTGGTCAGCGTCGTCGCGATCACCTGTTCGTCGACGAGCGCGGCGTCGGCGTCGTGGCCCATCCCGAAGATCACCAGGGCGATTCGCGACAGGATCTCGGCCTCGTCGGGCCGTCCCAGCAGGGGCAGCACCGGCGGCGAGTAGCGGGCGTTGTTGCGGACCGCCAGGCTGTTCAGCGCGAAGTCGAAGTGCGGGCTGCGCGACGGCGGCGGGGGCGGCAGGACGACGTCGGCGTGCCGGGTGGTCTCGTTGAGATACGGGTCCACCGACACCATGAAGCCGACGCCGGCCAGCGCGCGGTCGAGCCGGTCACCGTCCGGCGCCGAGAGCACCGGGTTGCCTGCGATGGTGATCAGCGCCTTGATCTGTCCGTCGCCTGGCGTCTCGATCTCCTCGGCGAGCGCGACGGTGGGCAGTTCCGAGAGCGCCTCCGGGTAGCCGGAGACCCGGCTGTGCCACCGTCCGGTGCGGAACCCGCGGCCGGGCCGATGCCCGCGGGAGGCCGGCGCGGTCGGCGAGCACGGAAACATCGACCCGCCGGGGCGGTCCAGGTTGCCGGTCAGGATGTTCACCACGTCGACGAGCCAGCTGCCCAGCGTGCCGAACTCCACGGTCGAGGTGCCCATGCGCCCGTACACCGCCGCCGACGGGGCAGCGGCCAGCTCGCGAGCCAGTGTCCTGATCTCCTGCGCGTCGATCCCGCAGTACGCGGCCACGGTGTCAGGGGTGAACCCGGCCGCCAGGTCGCGTACCTCGTCGACGCCGGCGACCAACTCGGACACCGAGCCGAGATCGACAAGGCCTTCCTCGAACAGCACCGCCACGATCGCGAACAGCAGGGCGGCGTCGGTGCCCGGCCGCGGTGCGAGATGGCGGTCGGCCAGTTCCGCGGTGCGGGTGCGGGCCGGGTCGATGACGACGAGGCGGCCGCCGCGCTTGCGCAGGCTCCGCAGCTTGCCGGGGAAGTCGGGGGCCGTGGTGACGCTGCCGTTGGACACCACCGGATTGGCTCCGATGATCACCAGGTAGTCGGTGCGGTCCAGGTCCGGCACCGAGAACGCGATCGGGCTGCCGAACATCAGCCCCAGCGCAACGTGCTTGGGCATCTGGTCCAGCGTGCTCGCCGAGAACACCTGACGGGTACCGAGCCCGCGCACGATCAGCGGCGGGTAGAGCGCGCCGGCGACGGTGTGCGCGTTCGGGTTGCCGAGGTACACCCCGACCGACGCGCCGCCGTGATCGCGGAGGGTCGCACCGAGGCCGGCTGCCATCGCGGCGAACGCCTCGTCCCACGTCGCCTCGGTCAATACCCCGTCGCGGCGCACCAGCGGCGCGGTGAGCCGGTCGGGATCGTTGTCGAGTTCGCCGAAGCTCGCCCCTTTGGGGCAGATGAATCCGGCGGAGAAGACGTCGTCGCGGTCTCCGCGCGCGCCGGTGACGCGGCCACCGTCGATGTTCACGTCGATGGTCAGCGTCAGACCGCAGGTGGCTTCGCAGAACGGGCAGATCCGAAGGGCTGTTTCGGTCATGCCAGCATCATGCGCCGCTTACTGCTCCTCGTACACCTTGGGGTCGAGCGTGCCGATGTAGGACAGGTCGCGGTAGCGCTCGGCGTAGTCGAGTCCGTAGCCGACGACGAACTCGTTCGGGATGTCGAAGCCGATGTAGTCGATGTCCAGGTCTACGCGGACCGCATCGGGTTTGCGCAGCAGCGTGCACACCTTCAGCGACCGCGGCCGCCGGGTGGCGAGGTTGCGCAGCAGCCACTTGAGCGTGAGGCCGGAGTCGACGATGTCCTCGACGATCAGCACGTCACGGTCGTTGATGTCGCGGTCGAGGTCCTTGAGGATGCGCACCACACCCGACGACGAGGTCGAGGACCCGTAGGAGCTGACCGCCATGAACTCCAGCTGGGTGGGCACCGAGATGGCCCTGGCCAGGTCGGTGACGAACATGACCGCGCCCTTGAGGACGGTGATGAGCAGCAGATCCTGCCCCGACGGCGCGTCCCGGTACGCGGTGGTGATCTCCGCGGCGAGTTCGGCGGTCTTGGCTTTGATCTGTTCTTCGGAGAGCAACACCGATTTGATGTCCCCGGGATACAAGTCCGCAGGCTGCGCTGGCACGGGCCCAGCCTAGTAGGACAGTCGACCGTTACGCCCCGACGGGTTCGCGATACAGCGTCAGCACACCGCGCCGCCGTCCGGCGAACAGCCGCTCCCGCGCCAACCCGCCGGGCACGGCGACCCCGCCCTGACCCCGCCAGTCGGTGACGAGCGCGTCGACCGCCCGGATCTGCCTGTCGGTCAGCGCGCACGCTCCCCCGGCCAACAGCCAGGCCCTGATGACCCGGCGGCGCACCGCGTCGGGCAGTGGCACCAGGGTGGCGACATCCAGCTCACCGCCCGCCGGCAGCACCTGCGCGGCGGTGTCGTCGAGTGCATCGGTGTCCTCGCGCAGCGCTGCCGCCGTGCGGGACAGCGCCTCGGCCACGCCGCCGCCGAGGACGTCTTCGAGCAACGGCAGCACTTCGGCGCGCAACCGGACCCGGGTGAAGCGCGGATCGGTGTTCTGCGGGTCGTGCCACGGTGTCAGCCCCAGCTCGGCGCACGCCTGATGGGTGACCGCGCGCCGCACCCCGAGCAGCGGCCGGCACCACGGGGGGGCGTACGGCCGCATACCTGCGATCGAGCGGGCACCGGAACCGCGGCCCAGCCCGAGCAGCACGGTCTCGGCCTGGTCGTCGAGTGTGTGCGCCAGCAGCACCGGCGCGCCCCGGCGTGCCTCGTCGAGCGCCCGGTATCGGGCTGCCCGGGCGGCTGCCTCCGGACCTCCGACAGATCCCACCTCGACGCAAAGCACCTCTGCGGCAAAACATCCCAGCGCGAGCGCCTGCTCCCGTGCGGCGGCTGCCACCGCCGGGGACTCCGGCTGGAGGCCGTGGTCGACGATCAGGGCGGTCGTCGGGAACAGCGGGGCCGCCACAGCTGCGAGGGCCAGCGAGTCGGGCCCGCCGGACAGTGCCACGCACCACGGGTCCCCGCCGACGGGATGAACGCGGACGAAGTCGGTGACGGCGGCGCGCAACGCCGCTACAGCACCCGGTCGATCCATCGCTGCGGCTCGTTGATTTCCGCTGGGAGAGGCAGAGTCTGCGCATCGGTCCAGATGGTGTTGAAACGCTCCATGCCGACCTTGGACACCACGTCGTCGACGAACGCCTTGCCCAACGTGTACTGGTTCATCTTGGCGTCCACCCCGAGCAGCGCCCGCAGAAGCCGCTGCAGCGGCGGCTGCTTACGTTGCCGCCGTTGATCGAACCGATGCCTGATCGACGACACCGACGGCACCACGGCGGGTCCCACCGCATCCATGACATGCTCGGCATGACCTTCGAGCAGGGTGCCCAGCACCAGCAACTGATCGAGTGCCTTCTGCTGCGGTTCCGACTGCATGGCCCGCAGCAACCCGACGACACCGGTCGAATTAATCTCGGGTACACCGTTTTTCACCACCACCTGACGGTCCCGCACATAGTCGGCCAGCCGGCCCACCATCTTGGTCACGTCGTCGCCGGCATCCTCGGTCAGGACCGCCAGCGCATTCTTCATGTGGCCGGCCAGCCAGGGATTGGCCCGGAACTGCACCCGGTGGGTGACTTCGTGCAGGCACACCCACATCCGGAAGTCCTTGGGCGCCACCCTGAGCTGGCGTTCGACGGCGATCACGTTGGGGTACACCAGCAGCAGCTCGCCGCCGCCGTCGGCGAACGGGTCGTACTGGCCCAGGATGCCCGACGACACGAACGCCAGCACCGCGCCGGTCTGGGCGCCGGCGATGCGTCCGCTGACAGCGCGCGGCTTGGCTGCGTCCTCGGCGTCCCCGCCGCCGGTCATCACCCGCATCGACCGGGCCGCTGCGTGAATCCAGTCCGGACGGTTGACGATTCGGGCCTCTTGGATCTCACCGCCCTCGATCAGCCCGGTCACCTCACGCACCGGCAGCTCGGACGCCCGGGCCGACTCGGTGAGCTGGTCGATCGCCTGGGCACGTGTGTAATGCGTGACCGGGGACTCCTTGCGGGCCAGCTTGCCCCCGAGGGTGGCGGCCAGATTCCAGTCGACCGCGCCGCCGACGGTGAAGCGGGGCTTGGCGGCGGCGCTCATGAACTGCACCCGCAGCTGCGGAGGGTGGCGGCGAAGGCGTCGAGCGAGGTTCGCCCGGTGGGGCCCGCGTCGTTGGACAGTAGGGCGAAGGTCAGCACTCTCCCGCTTTCGTCGGTGACGATCCCGGCCAGCGTGTTGGTTCCGGTCAGGGACCCGGTCTTGGCGCGCAGATAGCCCGCGGCGGCGCGTCCGCCGTCGGTGTCGAGGTAGCGATTGGACAGGGTGCCGCTGCCCCCGGCGATCGGCAGCAGATCGACCAGCGGACGCAGCGCAGGCATGGACTCGCCTGCCGCGGCCTGCATGATGCCGTCCAGGGTTTCCGCCGTCAGCCGGTCGTCGACCGACAACCCGCTGGAGTCGAAGATCCGCGCCCCGGCCGTGTCGATGCCCGCGTCGTCGAGGGCGCCAAGAACGGCCCGCGACGCGCCGTCGAAACTCTGCGGCCGGTTCCGCGCCGCGGCGACCTCGCGGCCGATCGATTCGGCCATCACGTTGTCGGAGGCGTTCATCATGTCGCGCAGCCGCTGCATCAGCGGCGGCGACTGCACCGCCGCGAGCTCCTTCCCGCGTGCCGCGCCCGGGCGCACCGTCACCTTGGCCGGGTCGAGTCGCAGCGCGACGGCGAGTGCGCGGCCCGCGTCCAGTGCAGGCGTCCTGGACCGCCGCGACTCCACGCTCACCGGCTGGGTGCGGCCGCCGTCGAGCATGACCGCCTCCATCGGCGCGATGTCGCCGCCGTCGATGTCGAGCGGATCCCAGCCCGGCGCCATCGTCGGGCCCGAGTACGCGCTGACGTCCACCTGCACGGTCTTCACGGCGACTCCGCTGCGACGGATCTGCTCGGCCAGATCGCTGATCCGCGCCGCGTCCCGGTACCAGGTGTCCTGCTTCGCCGGCGCCGCAGACAGGGTCTGGTCCCCTCCGCCCACCAGAACGGCGACGCCGGGCGACGGGGACACCACCCGCGTCGTCAACCGGGCGTCGCGGTCGAGGGTCAGCAACGCAGCAGCGGCGGTCAGCACCTTGTTCGTCGACGCCGGCTGCATCGGCAGACCCGCCCCCTGCGCCCACAGCTCCTGCCCGGTCAGCGCGTCGGTGATGCGTCCGGTGAACCGTCCGAGGTTGGGGTCGGCGACCACCCCCCGCAGGGCCGCGGCGAGGCCGTCGGGCGTCGGGGTGTCCGCCGAATCCGAGACGGGCACCACGGCCGGGGCGGCGGTTGCGGGCGGGGGCGCAGGCTCGACGGCCAGCTGCTCGGAGGTCTGCCTGCCCGCGACCAGCGCGGCGGCCGCGACGACGACAACGACAAGCAGCAGCACCGACGCCCCCACCACGATGTACGTGGATCGCCGCCACCCGCTGGGCCGCATGATGTCCCGCTCTCCCTCGACTTCCCAGAGCCACCCCTGTAGAGCAGGGTATCCCTCGTTTAGGGTTAACCCGCGTCGCCAGCCGACGCCCCTGTCCCAGCGCACTAGGAGTAACGGCGTGCAGTTCGATGTGCTCATCGAGATCCAAAAGGGTTCACGCAACAAGTACGAGGTGGACCACGAGAGCGGCAAGGTGAAGCTGGATCGCTATCTGTTCACCGCGTTCGGCTACCCCACGGATTACGGCTACATCGAGGACACGCTCGGCGAGGACGGCGATCCGCTGGACGCGCTGGTGCTGCTGCCCGAGCCGGTGTTCCCCGGTTGCATCGTGGAGGCCCGCCCCGTCGGCATGTTCCGGATGACCGACGAGAAGGGCGGCGACGACAAGGTGCTCTGCGTGCTCGCAGACCCGCGCTGGGACCACATCCAGGACATCGGCGACGTCTCGGAGTTCGAACTGGACGCGATCAAGCACTTCTTCGTGCACTACAAGGACCTCGAGCCCGGCAAGTTCGTCAAGGCCGCCGACTGGGTGGGCCGCGAGGAGGCCGAGGCCGAGGTGAACCGGTCGATCGAACGGTTGAAGACGCAGGGGCACTAGCCGCCGTCGGCGTGATTTAGCGTGCCCGTAACACGACGTAACGTGCGCGCCGCTTGACGAACCGATCATGACGGTGTGCTGCTGCATCAAGGGATCGGACTGGACGCGTTCAACGCGATGCCGATGCGCCGCGCCGTCCACGCGGTGTTCGAGTGCTGCTACAGCGTGCCGCTGGCCGCCGACCTGGCGCGCGCCCGCCCGTTCGACAGCCACGACCGGCTGTTCCGCTTCGCCGACACCCTGCTGTTCGGGCTGGCCGAAGAGTCCATCGACTCGATCCTGCAGGCCTACCCGGACGTCGGCCGGCGGCCCGGCAGCGAGAAGTCCCAGGCCGAGCAGTGCGCGATCGTCGACGAACGGCCCGCCGTGATGGCCGAGCTGGCCGCCGCGTCCAAGGCCTACCTGGACCATTTCGGCTTCGGCTTCGTGATGTTCATCAACGGCTACTGTGCCGACGACGTGCTGGCGTCGATGCGCGACCGGCTGCACAACGACTACGAGACCGAACGCAAGGTGGTCCGCAACGAGCTGGCCCGGATCAACCGGACCCGGCTCGAGCGGATGCTCGGACCCGAAGGCGGATACGACAACTGGTGAGGGTCCGGGCGCACTCGCCTAGGCTCGTCTGAGTGAGTACCACGTCAACCCGGCCGGCCGGCCAGTCCCATTTCCTGTCGCTCCCCGACCTCGCAGCCAGGTCCGCCGGTGGTGCGGTGCTGTGGGCCAACGACGACGTGTTCGCCGAGAAGGAAAACCTGATCAAGGCCGGCCCCGCCGAGTACCGGCCCGCCACGTTCGGCCACAAGGGTCAGATCTACGACGGCTGGGAGACCCGCAGAAGGCGCGGCGCGACAGCGGATTCCCACGACTTCGCCATCGTGCGGCTCGGCGCCCCTGCCATCGTCCGCGGGGTGGTCGTCGACACCGCCTGGTTCACCGGCAACTACCCGCCCGAGGCGTCGGTGGAGGCCGCGTTCGTCGAGGGGTACCCGACGCCCGAGGAGCTGGCCGAGAAAGTCGAGTGGACGACGATCGTCGGTCGCCATGCGATCAACGGCGACACCCGGAATCCGTGCTCGGTCGACTCGCCGCGGCGGTGGACGCACCTGCGCCTGTCCATTTATCCCGACGGCGGGGTGGCCCGCTTCCGCGTCCACGCCGAGGGGCTGCTGGATCCGCGGTTCACCGAACTCCCGCTCGATCTGGCCGCTTTGGAGAACGGCGGCCGAATCACCGGCTGCTCCAACATGTTCTACAGCTCACCCAACAACCTGCTGCTGCCGGGAACGCCGCGGACGATGGGCGACGGCTGGGAGACCTCGCGCCGCCGCGACACCGGAAACGACTGGGTCCAGGTCCGTTTGGCAGGTCAGGGCGTGCTGGCAGCTGCCGAACTCGACACGTCGTACTTCATCGGCAACGCCCCGGGTTCCGCGCGGCTGCGGGGCCGCGACGGAGACGGCGACTGGTTCGACCTGCTGGAGCAGACCGAGTTGCAGCCCGACACACGGCACCGGTTTCTGCTCACGAGCGACCGGCCGGTCACCGAGGCGCGCATGGACATCTACCCTGACGGCGGCATGGCCCGCTTGCGGTTGCTCGGTCGGCTGACCCCGGACGGACTGGCGAAGGTGCACGAACGCTGGGACAGCAGCAGCTAGCCGGACGCCGAGCGTGGGGGCTGTGCACGCGAATGCGGGGGCGGGTTCAAGGGATGGATGCAACAGCTGGCGGTTTTGAGAGTAGTTCGTTGAGGGCTTCGGCGGGTGTTCTCCAGTTCAGTGTCTGGCGGGGTCGGCCGTTGAGTTCGGCGGCGACGTTGTCAAGGATGCCGGGACCGTGCAGCGAGAGGTCGGTCCCCTTCGGAAAGTACTGACGCAGTAGCCCATTGGTGTTCTCGTTGGTGCCACGCTGCCAGGGTGAGTGCGGATCGCAGAAGTAGATGTCGAGATCGGCTGCGGCGGCGATGGCGATGTGGTTGGCCATTTCCTTGCCCTGATCCCAGGTCAGAGAACGCCGTAGGTGCTCTGGCAGCTCGGTCATCTTCTCCACGATGGCGTCTTGGACTGCGACCGCACCGTGGTTGTCGGGCAGATGAAGCAGCATGACGAACCGGGTGGCGCGCTCGACCAAGGTGCCGATCGCAGATCCGGATGTGGTGCTGCCGATGATCAGGTCACCCTCCCAGTGCCCGGGCACTGCACGGTCGGCGACCTCGGCCGGGCGTTCGCTGATGTTAACCATGCCCGGGATCCGACCGCGGCGGGTCTCGGGCTGGCGCCGAGGCCGGCGAATGGCCCGCTTGGTCCGCAAGCACTGGTGCAGCTCACGGCGCAGCGATCCGCGCCCTTGGACGTAGATGGACTGGTAGATGGCCTCGTGTGACACCCACATCTCCAGATCGTCGGGGAAGTCGCTGCGCAACCGGCGCGCGATCTGGCGCGGACTATGACGCAGCTTCAACCGAGTCTGCACCTCGTCGCGCAAGGTGTCATTGGCGGCGAGCTTTCCTCGCTTGGGGCGTCGCGCCCGCCTCGCCGCCGACCGCTCACCAGCCAATGCGTCATAGCGCACCGTCGAGGTGCTACCGCTCTGGCGCGCACCGAAAGCCTTCTTGCGGCGGTAACCCGACTTGCGTCCGTCGTAGCGGTTCTCGACGTTATTGTCGAGTTCACGCTTGATCGTCGACGCCGCACGCCCGAGTCGCGCTCCGATCGAGCGCAGTGACTCATCACGGCCCACACCGACCTGAATTTGGATGCGCTCTTCGAGGGTCAGTCGGGGCTTGGGCCCCTCTATCTTCACCTCGTACACACGTTGTTTCACACCACCAGCGTCGGTCAGCCACTTCCGTGCCGCCCCCAGCGACACACCGACGGCGAAGGCAGCCTCAGCCGGATTGAGCCCCAACCCAATCTGCGCCCAGAACGCTTTCACCGTCGCCGGCTGAATCGCATGGGACCCCATCGCAACACTCCTCAATCAAAGGGTGTTGCATCCATCCCTTGAACCCGCCGGGTGAATTCGGTGCACAAGGCCCACGTTCGCGGGCCCGTCGCTGCAATTCAGGACGCGCGAGGCTGAGCCCGGCGCGCGAGCCGGCCCAGGACATCCCGACCGACCGTCCCGACGTCCTGGCGTGGCGATGCCGCGATCAGCGTGACGCCGTCGGCCACCTCCGCCGAGCCGATATCGGAGATCAGCCCGGCCAGTCCGTCAACGGTGCCTGCGTAGTGCACCGTCTCCGCGTCGGCCTCAGCCCGAGAGCCCCCGGGCAGGTCCCGAGCCGAACGGAAGTCACCGGCCACCGAGATCGTGACGTCGAGAATCACCGCCACGTCGTCCGCACCCGCCCTGATCCGCGCCCGCGCACGCCGCGCCTGCTGCAGGTCGGGCGCCGCGACACGCACGATCTGCTGGTCACCGTGCGTGAGCTCACTCACTCCGCCGTCTTCCGCCACGAAAAGCCGCACCCGGCCACGCTATCGAGCGTGCCGGGTGCGGCGCAGTGTTGCGATCAGCGCGAGCGCAAGGGAATTCCGCTCAGCGGGTCGGGTCGTTCTGCGGATCCGCCGGCGTCTCGTCCGGCGCCGCATCCTTCTGATCGGCTTTGTCGCTGCTCGACTCGCTGCCGTTGCGCACGTCGTGCACCCGCGTCTTGTAGAGGCTGGCCGCCGTCGTGATCAGCAGCGTGACGATGATCACGCCGAGGCTGGCCAGCGTGGGGATCTCCGGCACCGGCACGGGCTCGCCGCCGTTGATGAACGGCAGTTCGTTCTCGTGCAGCGCGTGCAGCAGCAGCTTCACGCCGATGAAGCCGAGGATGAAGGCCAGCCCCTGCGACAGGTAGACGAGCCGCTTGAGCAGATCGCCCAGCAGGAAGTACAGCTGCCGCAGACCCATCAGCGCGAACACGTTGGCGGTGAACACCAGATACGGCTCGCGGGTCAGACCGTAGATCGCCGGGATGGAGTCCAGCGCGAAGAGCAGGTCGGTGGTGCCCAGCGCGATGATGACCAGGAACATCGGGGTCATCACCCGCTTGCCGTTCTCCTTCACCCACAGCCTCAGCCCGTCCCACTGATCGGTGAACTTGAGGTGCTTCTGCGCGAACCGGACCACGCCGTTGTCGGCGTCGTCGTCGTGGTCGGTGTCCTTGACCAGCTTGGCCGCCGTGTAGATCAGGAACGCCCCGAAGAGGTAGAACACCCACGAGAACTGCTCGATCGCCACCGCGCCGAGCGCGATGAAGATGCCGCGGAAGATCAGCGCCAGGATGATGCCGACGAGCAGCGCCTGCTGCTGATAGATCCGCGGCACCTTGAAGCTGGCCATGATGATCAAGAAGATGAACAGGTTGTCGACCGACAGGCTGTACTCGGTGAGCCAGCCCGCAAAGAACTCGACGCCGAACTGGCTGCCGTGGTACAGCCACGTCCAGACTCCGAACGCGACGGCGAGGCCGACGTAGATGGTCAGCGCGGTGCCGGTTTCACGCTTCGACGGTTCGTGAGGCCGGCGGCCGATCACCAGGACGTCGAACAGCAGAATGCCGATCGTCACGCCGAGGGTGATGCCCCACTCGAGTCCGCTTACGTTCATCAAACCTCCGGTCGTCAATTCAACGCCGGAGGTCTCTTCCACCACCGCACCGGCGGTAGGCCCACAGCACCGGTCGTCCTAGGACGGACGACGTGATGACGACACTGCGGCGAAGGAATACTCCCCTCCAAGGCGCTCATTGTGCCAGTCGGCTGCCCGACACGCGAAATGAGCGGCCGACGGCGAGAAGCAGGTCCGGACGCTGAGTAGTTTGTACCCGTGACAGCCGCGGATCGAACCCCCGAGATCCCCAGCCAATTCCTGCTCTCGGCACAGGCCCCCGTGCCACGCACGCTGATCGACATCCTCGCCGACACCGCCAGGCGCTATCCCGATGCGCCCGCGCTCGACGACGGCACGGTCCAGCTCACCTACGCCGAGCTTCTCTCCGACGTCGAGGACAGCGTCGCCTGGCTCGGCGCGCGCGGAATCGGCCGCGGCGACCGCATCGGCATCCGGATGCCGTCGGGCAGCTACGCGCTCTATGTCGCCATCCTGGCGACCCTGGCAGCCGGGGCCGCCTATGTCCCCGTCGACGCCGACGATCCCCCGGAGCGGGCCGAACTGGTCTTCACCGAGGCCGGCGTCGTCGCCGTGATCACCGAGAAGGGTCTGCTGCGCGGGCCGGGCTCATCGCGCGGGTGGCGCGCGGCCGCGCCGCTGAGCCGCGACGACGCCTGGATCATCTTCACTTCCGGGTCGACGGGGACACCCAAGGGCGTCGCCGTCACCCATCGCAACGCGGCGGCGTTCGTCGACGCCGAGGCCCAGATGTTCCTGCAGGACAATCCGCTCGGCCCCGGCGATCGGGTGCTGGCGGGCCTGTCGGTGGCGTTCGACGCGTCGTGCGAGGAGATGTGGCTGGCCTGGCGGCACGGGGCCTGCCTGGTGCCGGCCCCGCGGTCGCTGGTGCGCAGCGGGATGGACCTGGGACCGTGGCTGGTCTCCCGCGACATCACGGTCGTCTCCACCGTCCCGACGCTGGCGTCGCTGTGGCCGGCCGAGGCGCTGGAGGCGGTGCGGCTGCTGATCTTCGGCGGCGAGGCCTGCCCGCCCGAACTGGCCGAACGGCTGGCCGCCGGCCCTGACTCCGCGGGCCGCGAAGTGTGGAACACCTACGGTCCCACCGAGGCCACCGTGGTGGCGTGCGCAGCGCGCCTGGACGGCCGCTCCGCGGTCAGCATCGGGTTGCCGCTGCCGGGTTGGGATCTGGCCGTCGTCGACAAGGACGGCTGCCCGGTGGGGTTGGGCGAGGTGGGCGAACTCGTGATCGGCGGAGTCGGGCTGGCCCGCTACCTCGATGCGGAGAAGGACGCCGAGAAGTACGCCCCACTGCCCTATCCGAGCGCCATCGCGCACTGGACCCGCGCCTACCGAAGCGGTGACCTGGTCCGGCTGGAGTCCGACGGCCTGTACTTCGTGGGGCGCGCCGACGACCAGGTCAAGGTCGGCGGACGCCGGATCGAGCTCGGTGAGGTGGACACCGCGCTGGTGAACCTGCCCGGCGTCAGTGGCGGCGCCGCGGCTGTACGGCGCACCGCCAGTGGTACCCCGCTGCTGGTCGGCTACATCGCCGTCGCACCCGGGTCGGAAGCCACCTTCGACGTGTCCGAGGCCAGGTCGCGGCTCTCGGAGGCGCTGCCCGCGGCCCTGGTACCCCGGTTGGTGGTGGTCGAGGAACTGCCGACCCGCACCTCGGGGAAAGTGGACCGCGACGCCCTCCCGTGGCCGGTGGGGGGAGCCGGCGACGACACCGACGACGGGACAGACCTCGGCGGCACCCTCGGCTGGCTGGCCGGACTGTGGCGCGACGTCCTCGCCGCACAGATCGACGGCCCGGAGGCCGACTTCTATGCGCTCGGCGGCGGATCTCTGTCGGCGGCCCAGCTGGTCGCCGCGCTGCGGCAGCGCTATCCGCAGGTGACCGTGGCCGACCTGTACGACCACCCTCGCCTGGGCTCGCTCGCCGGCTACCTCGACGAACTCGCCCCGCCGCCCGAGGTGGAAACCCGCGTGGTCGCGCCGGTATCGCGGCTGACGCAGGCGATCCAGACCGCACTGACCCTGCCGCTGGCCATGCTGACCGGAATGCAGTGGGTGGTGTGGCTGGCTATCGCCAACAACGTCGCCTCCGAACTGTCGCTGGTGGACTGGGTGTCGCCGATCAGCTGGTGGTGGATCCTGGGCGGCTTCCTGATGTTCGTCACGCCACCCGGGCGCATGGGGATCGCGGTGTTCGGAGCCCGCGTACTGATCGGCGACCTGCAGCCGGGGACCTATCCACGCGGCGGTTCGGTGCACCTGAGGGTGTGGCTGGCCGAGCGCCTGGCCGAGGCGAGTGGCGCCGAGAACATGGCCGGAGCGCCATGGCTCGTGTACTACGCCCGCGCGCTCGGCAACAACGTCGGCAACGGCGTCGACCTGCACTCGGCCCCTCCGGTGAGCGGGATGCTGACACTCGGGCACCGCTGCTCCATCGAACCCGAAGTCGACCTGACCGGGCACTGGATCGACGGCGATGCGTTCCACATCGGCCCGATCACCGTCGGCAACGACGCCACCGTCGGGGCCAGGACGACGTTGCTGCCCGGGGCGATCGTCGGCAAGAACGCCGACGTGGCTCCCGGGTCGGGGGTGGTCGGCAAGGTCAAGAACGGCCAGTACTGGAAGGGCTCACCGGCGGTGAAGTCCGGCAAGGCCAAACATCCCTGGCCGGACCACCGCCCGCCGCGGGCACCGGTATGGGTGGCGGTGTACGGCCTGACGTCCATGCTGCTGGGCGCGCTGCCGCTGGCAGCGCTGGCCACCGGGCTGGCGGTGATCGGCTGGGGTATCCGTGGCACGGCGTCGGTGGCCTCGGCGATCGTGCCCGCGCTGGTGTGGCTGGTGCCTGCCACCGCGGCGGCGTTCGGCGTCTACGCGCTGCTCACCGCGCTCGGCGTCCGGGTGCTCGCGCTCGGTCTCACCGAGGGCTACCACCCGGTGCGCAGCCGGTCCGGATGGCAGCTGTGGGCCACCGAGCGGCTGATGGACGCCGCGCGCAACTACCTCTTCCCGATCTACGCCGGGCTGCTGACACCGTGGTGGTTGCGGCTTCTCGGCGCCAAGGTGGGCCGCGGCACCGAGATCTCCACGGCGTTGCTGATCCCCAAGTTCACCGTGGTGGAGGACGGCGCGTTCCTCGCCGACGACACCATGGTCGCGTCCTACGAGCTGGGCGGCGGCTGGATCCACGTCGCGCGCGCCACCATCGGCAAGCGTGCCTTCCTGGGCAACTCGGGCATCACCCAACCCGGACGGCGGGTGCCCGACGACGGCCTGGTGGCCGTGTTGTCGGCCACGCCGCACAAGGCCAAAGCCGGCTCGTCGTGGCTGGGCAGCCCACCGGTGCGGTTGCGTCGTCAGCCGACCGCCGCCGACGTACTGCGCACCTTCCACCCGTCGCCGCGGCTGAAAGCGTTGCGCGCCACCGTCGAAACGTTCCGCTTCGTGCCCGTCGTGGTGACCTTCGCGATCGGGGTGGCGGTACTGTTCAGCCTCCAGTCGCTGGCGGTGGCGTTCGGGTGGGTGTGGGCCGCCCTGGCGGCCGGGCTGATTCTGCTGGTCGCCGGAGCCCTCGCCGGCGGAATCGCAGTGATCGCGAAATGGCTTGTGGTGGGCCGTATCACCGCGATCGAGCATCCGCTGTGGTCGTCGTTCGTGTGGCGCAACGAGGTGTCCGACACGTTCGTCGAGACCGTCGCGGCACCGTGGTTCGCGCGCGCCGCATCGGGTACGCCGGTGATGAACCTGTGGCTGCGGGCCCTGGGCGCGAAGATCGGACGCGGTGTGTGGTGTGAGACGTACTGGCTTCCCGAAGCCGACCTGGTGACCCTCGACGAGGCGAGCACGGTCAACCGCGGCTGCGTGGTGCAGACCCACCTGTTCCACGACCGGATCATGCGGATGGACACCGTCGTCCTGGAGAAGGGCGCGACGCTCGGTCCGCACTGTGTGGCGCTGCCCGCGGCCCGGATCGGGGCGGCGGCCACCATCGGGCCTGCATCGCTGGTGATGCGCGGAGATGAGGTCCCGGCGTCCACTCGGTGGCAGGGCAACCCGATCGCGCCGTGGCTGCCGCCACGTAAAAAGCGCGGTGACACATCGGATCCCAAGCGCAAGAAGTCTGCCGCCGCGTGACCGCTCGCAAAAGGGTGGCCAAGTCGGCCTCCGCTCCCGTCATCGACCCGTACCTCCCGGGCACCGGCAACTTCGGCTACCGGGTGTCGCGCTATGAACTCGAGCTCGAGTACAAGGTGGCGATCAACCGGCTCGCCGGCGCGGCGACCGTCACCGCCACCACCCTGGCCGAGCTCAAGACATTCACCCTCGACCTGTCCGACGCCCTGTCGGTGACGAAGGTGACGGTCAACGGTAAACGTCCCGCCCAGTACCGGGCAGCGGCGGGCAAGCTGCACATCACGCTGGCGGACCGACTGCCTGCCGGCGCGGCGATGACGATCGCGGTGCGCTACGGCGGTACTCCCCGACCCATCCGATCCCTTTGGGGGGAGGTCGGATTCGAGGAACTCACCGAGGGCGTGCTGGTCGCCGGTCAACCAAACGGTGCGGCGTCGTGGTTCCCCTGTGACGACCACCCGAGCGCCAAGGCCAGCTTCCGCATCCAGATCTCCACGGAGAGTCCGTATTTCGCCCTCGCCAACGGACGATTGCTGGCCCGCCGAGCGCGAGCGGGCATGACCACCTGGGTGTACGAACAGTCCGAGCCCACGTCGACCTATCTGATCACGCTGCAGATCGGCGCCTACCAGCGCCACCGGATGTCCAAGAACGGCGTCGAGATATTCGCGGTCCTGCCGGAGCGGCTGCGCGACAACTTCGACCACGACTTCGCCAGGCAGCCTCAGATGATGAAGTTGTTCACCAAGCTTTTCGGCCCCTACCCGCTCGCGGACGGCTACACCGTCGTGGTCACCGATGACGACCTGGAGATTCCCCTTGAGGCACAGGGTATCTCGATCTTCGGAGCCAACCACTGCGATGGCAAGCGGGGAGCGGAGCGGCTGATCGCCCACGAACTGGCGCACCAGTGGTTCGGCAATTCGGTGACAGCGCAACGCTGGCGCCACATCTGGCTGCACGAGGGCTTCGCCTGTTACGCCGAGTGGCTCTGGTCGGAGCACTGCGGTGAGCGCACCGCCGACCAACTGGCTCGGCACTACCACCAGCGACTGGCGGGCTCGCCGCAGAACCTCGTGCTCGCCGATCCGGGCCCGCGCGACATGTTCGACGACCGGGTGTACAAACGCGGCGCCCTCACCCTGCACGCGCTGCGCAAGCGCCTCGGCGACACCGATTTCTTCGCGCTGCTGAAGGAGTGGACCGACCGCCACCGCCACGCCAGCGTGGTCACCGACGACTTCCTCGATCTGGCCGCCCGGTACTCCGACGACTCGCTGCGTCCGCTGTGGGCAGCGTGGCTGTACTCACCCGGGGTCCCCCGGCTGGACGCCGGGCCGTGACCGACGCGACCGCGGGGCCCTCAGGTGCGGTCGCCCGGGCCACCGTGGTCCGCGTCGGAGTGGCCACGGCGATCACGGCGCTGTGCGGCTACGCGGTGCTCTACCTGGCGGCCCGCGGCCTCGAACCCGCGGGATTCTCGGTGTTCGGCGTGTTCTGGGGCGCGTTCGGCCTGGCCAGCGGCGCCGCCTTCGGGCTGTTGCAGGAGACGACCCGCGAGGTGCGGACCCCGTCCGCACGGCCGGGTGCCGGCCGCACGCACCCGATGCGGGTCGCGGCAGGGGTCGGTCTGACCGCTGCTGCGGTCATCGCCGTGACGTCACCGGTGTGGTCGGCGCACGTGTTCGTCGACGCCCGCGCGCTCAGCGTCACGCTGCTCTGCGCGGGGCTGGCCGGGTTCTGCCTGCACACCACGCTGCTGGGCGCGCTGGCCGGCATGAACCGGTGGTCGGAGTACGGGGCGCTGATGGTTGCCGACGCCATCCTGCGGGTCGCGGTGGCCGCAGCGACGTTCGCCGTCGGCTGGGGATTGGGCGGCTACCTGTGGGCGACGGTCGCGGGATCGCTGGCCTGGGTGCTGATGATCGTCGCCTCCCCGACGGCCAGGGCGGCCGCCCGGGTCGTCACCCCCGGAGACACCGTGACGTTCCTGCGCGGCGCGGGCCATTCGATCGCGGCGGCGGGCGCCAGCGCCGTGCTGGTGATGGGCTTTCCCGTACTGCTCAAGGCGACCTCCGACGATCTCGGCGCCGCGGGCGGGGTGGTGATCCTCGCGGTGACGCTGACGCGTGCCCCGCTGCTGGTGCCGCTGACCGCCATGCAGGGCAATCTGATCGCGCACTTCATCGACCAGCGCCACCACCGGCTCAAGGCACTCATCGCACCGTCTGCGCTGGTGGGTGCGCTCGGGGTGATTGGGGTGGTGCTGGCCGGGGTGTTCGGACCGTGGCTGCTGCGGGAAGCCTTCGGTGAGCAGTATCGGGCCGACGGCCAACTGCTGGCCTGGCTCACCGCCGCGGCGGTGGCGATCGCGCTGCTGACACTGACCGGCGCCGCGACCGTCGCCGCGGCGCTGCACCGTGCCTACGCGACGGGCTGGGTCATCGCCACGGTGGCGGCGGCACTGCTGCTGTTGTTGCCGCTCGACCTCGAAGTCCGCACCGTCGTCGCTCTGCTCTGCGGGCCGCTGGTCGGGATCGCCGTCCACCTGGTGGCCCTTGCCAGGACTCCGCGGTGAGCCGGACCCCACCTATGCTGCGATCGATGACAAAGGAGACAACATGAGCTGGCTGGTGACCGGCGGCGCCGGCTACATCGGTTCGCACGTCGTTCGCGCACTCGCCGACGCGGGCACACCGGTCGTCGTGATCGACGATCTCTCGACCGGGCTGACGCAGTTCGTCCCCGCCGACGTGCCGCTGGTCAAGGCGAATCTGCTCGACACCTCGGTGGTCCGGAGCGCACTGACAGAGCACGCGGTGACCGGCGTGATCCACATCGCCGGGTACAAATACGCCGGCGAATCGGTGAAACGACCCGTCCACACCTACCGGGAGAACGTGTCGGCCATGGTGTCGCTGCTCGACGCGATGGCCGACGCCGAGGTCGGCCGGCTCGTCTTCTCGTCCAGCGCCGCCACCTACGGCGCACCCCAGGTCGAGGTGGTCGACGAGGCGGCGGCGACCCGGCCGGAGTCTCCTTACGGAGAGTCCAAGCTCATCGGCGAATGGCTGCTGCGGGACGTCGGTCGCGCCACCGGCCTCGAGCACACCAGCCTGCGCTACTTCAACGTCGTGGGTTCGGGCTTCGACGACATCTACGACGTGAGCCCGCACAACCTGTTCCCCAAAGTGTTCGACATGCTCTACCGCGGGGAAACCCCACAGATCAACGGCGACGACTACCCCACCCACGACGGCACGTGCATCCGCGACTACGTCCACGTCTCCGATCTCGCGCTCGCCCATGTGGCGGCAGCGCGCCGGATGGAGAGCGGCGGCGCGATGGAACCGGTCTACAACCTGGGCAGCGGCGCGGGCACGTCGGTGCGCGAGATCATGACGACGATCCGCACGGTCACCGGCATCGACTTCGAGCCCACAGTCAATCCGCGCCGGCCCGGCGACTCCGCGAGGATCGTGGCGACCGGCGACCTGGCGGCGCGCGACCTGGACTGGGACAACCGGCACTCTCTTGAGGAGATGGTGGCCTCTGCGTGGCGCGCCCGCCAGTACGCCGGAGACGCTTATCCCCGCTAGTGCCGTGAGATCTGCCGTCGCCAGGGCCGCCGTCGCACTGATCGCCGTGCACCTGGTCATCCGCGCGGTGCTGGCCTTCGGCGGCTATTTCTATTGGGACGACCTGATTCTGGTCGGTCGGGCAGGCACCCAATCCCTGCTGTCGCCGGAGTACCTGTTCGACGACCACGACGGGCACGTCATGCCGGGCGCCTTCCTGGTCGCGGGCGCGATCACCCGGTTGGCCCCGCTGGACTGGTTCTGGCCCGCGGCGAGCCTGGTCGTGCTCGCCCTGCTGGCGTCGCTGGCGTTGCTGCGCGCACTCCACGTGATTCTGGGTTGGCGGCCGGTCCTGTTGGTGCCGTTGACGTTCGCGTTGTTCAGCCCGCTGGCGGTGCCGGGATTCGCGTGGTGGGCTGCGGGATTGAATTCGCTGCCGATGCTGGCCGCGATGGCGTGGGTGTGCGCCGACGCGATCCTTATGGTGCGCACCGGCAACCAGCGGTACGCACTGTCCGGCGCGCTGGCGTACTTCGGCGGGCTGCTGTTCTTCGAGAAGTCGGCGATCATCCCGGTCGTCGCGTTCACCGTCGTCGCGCTCCACGGCTACGTCACCGGCGGCGCAGGCCTGCCACAGGTGTGGCGGCGAGGGGTCCGGCTGTGGACAGCGAGCCTGGCCCTGACCGCGGCCTGGGTGGGCGTCTACCTGCTGGTGGTCGATCAGCAGCGGTGGAGCTTCGACCTGCCGATGACGTGGGACCTGTTGCGGCGCTCGGTCACCCACGGCATCGTCCCCGGCCTCGTCGGCGGTCCGTGGGAGTGGCAACGATGGGCGCCTGCCTCGCCGTGGGCGGTTCCGCCCGCGGCCGTGATGATCCTCGGCTGGGTGGCGCTGGCGGGTGTGCTGGCGGTGACACTGGCGCGCAAGGAACGCCTCGGGCCGGTCTGGCTGGCTGCCCTCGGCTACGCGGTGGCGTGCCAGATTCCCATCTACCTGATGCGCTCGTCCCGGTTCACCGCGCTCGAACTTGCGCAGACCCTGCGGTATCTGCCCGATCTTGTCGTCGTGCTGGCGCTGCTGGCCGCGGTCGGGTTGTGCGCACCCAACCGCGACGGGTCGGCGTGGCTGAACGCGTCGAGGCGACGTACGGCCGTGTCCGCCGTTCTCGCAGTCACTTTCGTGGCGAGCAGCCTGTACTCGACGGCGACGTTCCTGACCAGTTGGCGCGACAACCCGACCAAGACGTACCTGCAGAACGCGCAGGCGGGGCTCGCCCAGGCGCACTCGTCGTCGGACGCCCCGATGCTCGATCAAGAGGTGGATCCGCTGGTGCTGCAGCGGGTGGCGTGGCCGGAGAACCTGGCCTCACACATGTTCGCGCTGCTGGACGACCGGCCCGAATTTGCCTCAGCGACAACGGATCTGCGAATGCTCGACGTGCAGGGCAGGCTGACGGACGCCCTGGTGACCTGGGTTCGCAGCATCCGGGTGGGTCCCGATCCGGGATGCGGATACCTGGTGCAGCCCGACTTCCCCGTGCGCATGCCGTTGGACGGTCCGCTGCTGCCCGCCGACTGGACCGTCGAGATCAACTACCTCGGTAACAGCGACGGCTCGATGACGATGTCGCTGTCCGAGGGCGAGGAGGTCAAGGTGTCGGTCCGGCCGGGACTCAACCGGACCTATGTGCGGCTGCCCGGCGCCGGGGACGCGATCACGGTGAGCGCCAACACCTCGGCGCTGTCGGTGTGTGTGGCCTCCGGGCCGGTCGGTTTCGTCGCCCCGCGCTAGCGGGGGCACCGGGCCGGCGCCACGGAAAGAAAACGGAGCCGCCCAGGGGAATCGAACCCCTGACCTTCTCATTACGAGTGAGATGCTCTACCGACTGAGCTAGGGCGGCGTGCTGACGAACAGCGGCATGAGTCTACGACAGGGCCCGCGGGTGGCCCAAGTTGATCCCCGGGTCGCTTCCTCCAGCCCGCCGGACCTCAGCCGCGCAGCGCCTGCCCGACGGTGCCGACCATGGCGTCGACCGCAAACTTGGGCTTGACGTTGACCGCCAGCGCCTCGCGGCATTCCAGCACGGCTTCGATGCAGCGCAGCAGCTTGTCGGGCGGCGCGTGGGCCGCCATCGCCGCCACCTTGTCGGCCATGTCCGGATGGTTGGGGACGACGCCGGTGGCGCCCGACGACACGAGGAGCGCGTCGCGGAAGTACGTGGCCAGGTCGATCAGTGCCCGGTCCAGCGCGTCGCGGGAGGCCCGCGTCTGCCGGGACTTCTGGCGTTTCTCCAGGTCCTTGAGCGCGCCGGCGGCACCGCGCACCGCGCCCGCCGTGCCCTTGCCGGTACCGCCCGCGCCCATCGCCGTGCGCAACTCCTCGGCCTCGGCCTCGTTGCGGTCCCCGGTCAGCGCCTTCGCCTCGGCTTCCGCGGTGGCCACCAGCTCCTCGGCGGCGGCATACGCCCGGGACGGTGTCGCGGCGTCCCGCGCGAGCCCGAGCGCGCGCAGCCGACGCTCCCGCGCCTGCTCGTCGTTGGCCAGCCTGCGGGCGCGTCCCACGTGGCCCCCGCTGACCGAGGCCGCCCACACGGCGTCGCGTTCCGGTAACCCGTCCGATTCGATGAGCACCCGGGCGATGGCGTCCACCGGCGGGGTGACCAGCGCGACGTGCCGGCACCGCGAACGCAGCGTGATCGAGATGTCCTCGGGATCCACCGACGGCGCGCACAGCAGGAACACCGTGGACGGCGGCGGCTCCTCGACGACCTTCAGCAGTGCGTTGGCCGCACCCTCGGTGAGCCGGTCGGCGTCTTCGATCACGACGATCTGCCAGCGGCCGGTGCCCGGCCGCCGGGAGGCGATCTGGACGATGGTGCGCATCGAGTCGACCCCGATGGACAGGCCCTCGGGGATGATCCGCCGCACATCGGCATGCGTGCCCGCCATCGTGGTGGTGCAGGCCCGGCACTGTCCGCACCCCGGCGTCCCGTCGGCGAGACACTGCAGCGCCGCGGCGAAGCAGAGCGCCGCCACCGAACGCCCGGACCCGGGCGGACCGGTGATCAGCCAGGCATGGGTCATGATTCCCGTCTCGGCGGACGGCCCGCTGTGAGCGGAATCACCGCGTGCCGCGCGTGCGGCCGCGATCAGCTCCTTCTCGACAGCGTCCTGGCCCACCAGTCGCGAGAAAACACCGGACATCGCCGATAACAGTAATGCTGCGAACCGACACGTCCGTCTCAGACGCCCCTTCCGCGTCAGCAGAGCCCGATACGGTAATCCCATGGCCGCCGAACCGATCGAGGTCGGACGAATCAGCGCATTCGTCCGCTGGGTCGCGCGCACGCCTTGGCCGGTGTTCACACTGGGCATGCTGCAGGCCGACATCATCGGCGCGCTGCTGGTCCTCGGCTTTCTGCGCTTCGGGCTGCCGCCCGAGGACCGCATCCAGCTGCAGGACCTGCCCGCCTTCAACCTGGCGGTCTTCCTGACCTACCTGTTCGTCTCGTTCACCGTCGCGTCGTACTTCACCCTGCGCATGCTGATCCCGGTGATGCGCTGGCAGCGTCGCGACATGCTGCTCGGGGACCGCGATCCCGCCGACACCGAGGTCGCCCGCATGCGGGCGCTCAAGATGCCCTTCTACCGCTCACTGATCAGCGCCACGAACTGGCTGCTCGGCTCGGTGGTGTTCATCGTGGCCAGCTGGCCCGTGGCCAGCAAGTCCGCGCCGGTGGTCGCCGTCGCGACCGGTCTCGGTGCCACCGCCACCGCGATCATCGGCTATCTGCAGTCCGAGCGGGTACTGCGGCCGGTGGCCGTGGCCGCGCTGCGCGGCGGCGTGCCGGAGAACTTCCGCGCCCCGGGGGTCATCCTCCGCCAGGTCCTGACCTGGGTACTGGCCACCGGAGTGCCGCTGCTGGCCATCGTGCTGGCACTGGTTGCCAGCATGTTCGAAGTGCTCACCGCCCCGGCGGACCGATTGATCACCACGATCCTGCTGTTGGCGATCGTCGGGCTGGTGATCGGGCTGTCCAGCACCGTCCTGGTGGCGATGTCCATCGCCGACCCGCTGCGGCAGCTGCGCTGGGCCCTCGGCGAGGTGCAACGCGGCAACTACAACGCCCACATGCAGATCTACGACGCCAGTGAGCTGGGGCTGCTGCAGGCCGGTTTCAACGACATGGTCCGCGACCTGGCCGAACGACAACGCCTTCGCGATCTGTTCGGCCGCTACGTCGGCGAGGACGTGGCGCGGCGCGCGCTCGAGCGCGGCACCGAGCTGGGTGGGCAGGAACGCGACGTCGCGGTGCTGTTCGTCGACCTCGTCGGGTCGACGCATCTGGCGGCCACCAGGCCCGCCTCCGAGGTCGTCAGCCTGCTCAACGACTTCTTCCGCGTCGTCGTCGACACCGTCAACCGGCACGGCGGCTTCGTCAACAAGTTCCAGGGCGACGCCGCGCTGGCGATCTTCGGCGCGCCCATCGAGCACCCGGACGCGTCCGGCGCCGCGCTGGCCGCCTCGCGGGAACTGCATGACGAGCTGATCAACGTGCTCGGCGAAACCGACTTCGGCATCGGGGTGTCGGCGGGTCGTGCCATCGCGGGCCACATCGGCGCACAGGCCCGCTTCGAGTACACCGTGATCGGCGATCCGGTCAACGAGGCGGCCCGGCTGACCGAGCTCGCCAAGCTGGAACCCGGGCACGTGCTGGCCTCGTCGATCGCCGTGTCGAACGCACTGGACGCCGAAGCGCTGTGCTGGGACGTCGGTGAGGTCGTGGAGCTGCGGGGACGGACGGCGCCCACCCAACTCGGCCGTCCGGTCAACCTGGTGACGGCGGAGGGAAGCGCGCCTGTGCCGCGGATGAGTTCGGAAGGCCGCTAGGCCTTCTTCGCCGCCTTCTTCGCGGGCGTCTTCTTGGCCGCCTTCTTCGCGGGCGTCTTCTTCGCGGCCTTCTTCTTCACCGGGCCGCGGGCACGGCGGTCGGCGAGCAGCTCCGAGGCCCGCGCGTCGGTGATCGACAGCACGTCGTCGCCCTTGCGCAGGCTCGCGTTGGTCTCACCATCGGTGACGTACGGCCCGAAGCGGCCGTCCTTGATCACCATCGGCTTCTCTGACACCGGGTCGGTGCCGAGCTCGCGCAGCGGCGGCGTCGCGGCGCCCTGCCTGCCGCGCCGCTTGGGCTCCGCGTAGATCTTCAGCGCCTCGTCGAGGGTGATGTCGAACATCTGCTCTTCGGTGGCCAGTGAGCGAGAGTCGGTGCCGCGCTTGAGGTATGGGCCGTAGCGACCGTTCTGCGCGGTGATCTCCTCACCGTTGGCCGGGTCGACGCCGACGACGCGCGGCAGCGACAGCAGCCGCAGCGCATCCTCGAGGGTGATCGTCTCGAGATCCATCGTGCGCAGCAGTGAGCCGGTGCGCGGCTTGGGCCCGGTCGGCTTCTTGCCCTTCTTGGCGGGAGCCCCGTCTTCCGGTTCGTCGGGAGGCGCGGGCAGCACCTCGGTGACGTAGGGCCCGTACCGTCCGTCCTTGGCGACGATCTCGTGGCCCGTCTCCGGGTCCACGCCCAGCGAACGGCCCTCTTGCGGTGTGGCGAAAGCCTTTTCGGCAAGCTCCAGGGTCAGTTCATCTGGCGTCAGATCGTCACTGAGGTTGGCGCGCTGCGGTTTCAGTTCCCCGTCGGGGCTGTCCGGGTCGACGATCATCCGCTCGAGATACGGACCGTTGCGGCCGACGCGGACGTTGACCGCACGCCCTTCGGCGTCGTCAAAGAGCTTGATGGAGTTGATAAGCCGGGCGTCGATCTCTTCGAGGTTGCCGCCGACCAGCTTCTTCAGCCCGCCAGAACGGGCGATCGAGCCGTCGGCGCCGTGCTCGCCGCCGAAGTAGAAGTTGTTGAGCCAGTTGGTCCGCTGCTCGGTGCCGGACGCGATCTGGTCGAGTTCGTCCTCCATCGCGGCGGTGAAGTCGTAGTCGACCAGACGGCCGAAGTGCTGTTCGAGCAGTCCGATGACGGCGAACGCCACCCAGGAGGGCACCAGCGCGCTGCCCTTCTTGTGCACGTAGCCGCGGTCCTGGATGGTCTTGATGATCGACGAGTACGTCGACGGCCTGCCGATGCCGAGCTCTTCGAGCGCCTTGATCAGCGAGGCTTCGGTGTAGCGCGCCGGAGGCGACGTGGTGTGCCCGTCGGCCGTCAGGTCCTTGGCGTCGACCCGCTGGCCTTCGGTCAGGTTCGGCAGCCGGCTCTCGGCGTCGTCGGCCTCTCCGCCTGCCTGCTCGTCGAGGCTCTCGACGTAGGCCTTGAGGAAGCCGGCGAATGTGATGGTGCGGCCGCTGGCGTTGAACACGACCTGCTCGCCCGAGGAGGCGGCGCCGCCGATCCGCAGCGAGAGCGTGGTGCCGCGGGCGTCGGCCATCTGGGAGGCGACGGTGCGCTGCCAGATCAGTTCGTAGAGCCGGAACTCGTCGGTGTCGAGCTGGGCGTGCAGCTGGCCAGGGGTCTGGAACACGTCGCCGGACGGGCGGATGGCCTCGTGGGCCTCCTGGGCATTTTTGACCTTGCGGGTGTACTGGCGCGCCGTCGGGTGCACGTACTCCTCGCCGTAGAGCTGGCGTGCCTGGTTACGCGCGGCGTCGATCGCCGACTGCGACAGCGTGGTCGAGTCGGTGCGCATGTAGGTGATGTAGCCGTTCTCGTACAACCGCTGCGCGATGCTCATCGTGCGCTCGGAGGACATCCGCAGCTTGCGGCCCGCCTCCTGCTGCAGCGTCGAGGTCATGAACGGCGGGTAGGGCTTGCGGGTGTACGGCTTCTGCTCGACCGACGACACGGCCAGTTGCGCACCGCGCAGACCCGCAGCCAGGGTGTTGGCCGCCGCCTCGTCGAGCACGAGCACCTCGCCGGGCTTTTTGACCGCGCCGAGGGAGTCGAAGTCACGGCCGGCAGCCACGCGCCGTCCGTCGACGGAGTTGAGCTTGGCGGTGAAAGTGGGCGGGCTGGCCTGGGCGTCGGAGACGCTGGCGTCGAGTTCGGCGCTGACGTCCCAGTACCCGGCGCTGCGGAACGCCATCCGTTCCCGTTCGCGCTGGACGATGATGCGCGTCGCCACCGACTGCACGCGGCCCGCCGAGAGCTTGGGCGCCACCTTCTTCCACAGCACAGGGCTGACCTCGTAGCCGTACAGCCGGTCCAGGATGCGGCGGGTCTCCTGGGCGTCGACCAGGTCGATGTCGAGGTCGCGGGGGTCTTCGGCGGCGGCGCGGATCGCGGACTCGGTGATCTCGTGGAACACCATCCGCTTGACCGGGATGCGCGGCTTGAGCGTCTCCAGCAGATGCCAGGCGATCGCCTCGCCCTCGCGGTCACCGTCCGTCGCCAGGTAGAGCTCGTCGACGTTCTTGAGCAGGTCTTTCAGCTCGGCAACGGTGCTTTTCTTGTCGGGGCTGACGATATAGAGCGGTTCGAAGTCCGAGTCGACGTTGACGCCCAGGCGCGCCCACGGCTCGGACTTGTACTTGGCGGGGACGTCGGCGGCGGCGCGGGGCAGATCCCTGATGTGGCCGCGGGAGGACTCCACGACGTAGTTGGACCCGAGGTAACCAGCGATTTTGCGCGCCTTGGTGGGCGACTCGACTATGACGAGCCGCCGCACGGGTGAGCCGTTGGCCCTACGCGCACGGGACTCCGCACCGTCTGCACCGCTGTCGCGGTCGTCGTCAGCCACGTGACCCATTCACTGATCTAGCTCCACCATTCTTCTGCTGCCTGCGGCTTGCATTTACTCACGCGACCCGCTCCGGCAACTGACAATTTCGCACTCTGGGCTTGCCAGCGCAAACCGCGCCTCCCGTGACCGAGCGTCGCAGACCTTCTATACCGTCGGCCACTGCGACAACGCGTCGGCGCTCGCGGGGGGTTCCCCCACGTTCTCTACCAGGCGCGATAGCCGTCGTCGTCCGCTGATCCGAAGAGCCGGGTGCGACCCCCGAGTGCCGATCAGCGTCGGTGCGATCCCCACCCTCATCATTGCCGATGCGAGCGCCGAATGTGTGTCGGGAGCGTGCGGGTCGAGGCCGAGCAGGTAGCGGTCGGCCTCCGGCATGCCTGACGCGAGCGTCCAGGCCCGCAATTCACGGGGGCCGGGCAGCCACTGCGGCGGGACCGTCTTGACGGCGCCCCTGGTCCACTGAGCGGCGATTACGGCCAGACGGGCGTCCACGGCGGTGCGCACCAGCGGGTTGTTCTCGTCGGTGCGGCCGATCTCCGGTTCCAGCCCCGCGTCGTCGATCATCTCGGCGAGCGCCTCGGCCCGCCACAGGGCGTCGACGACCACCGACAACCGGGCACCCTGGTGCTGGCCGTCGCTGACAACCACCACCTGGCCGTGGGCGGCCAGGATGCCCGTCAGGTCGGCGATCGCCGGGGGCACCGACTCCGCCGAGAAGAAGGACAGCTGGCTCACACACCTGACACTAAGCCAGCCCGACCCCGCAGACGTGTTACCCGGCCGCAGGCCCCGATCGGCGCGCGCGCCGGAAAAGAAACACCCCCGCGTCGTCCGGGGTGGACGGCGCGGGGGTGATCAGAGGTCTTGGTGGTTCTGCTCAGACGGCGCGGACGCCGGTGGCCTGAGGCCCCTTGGGGCTCTGGCCGACCTCGAACTCGACCTTCTGGTTCTCTTCCAGGGTGCGGAAGCCGGAACCCTGGATCTCCGTGTAGTGGACAAAAACGTCAGCGGATCCGTCCTCGGGTGCGATGAAGCCGAAGCCCTTCTCCGCGTTGAACCACTTCACAGTTCCCTGTGGCATCTTTCGTACTTTCCTTCTCTTAATTCACCGGGTGCGGTCCGCCACTTCGGCAGACCGGGCCCGTTCCGACCGCCATACCTTCGTGGAGTGCTCGGAACTCGACCCGACCTACAACCCTCGCAGGAACCGCGACCGCAACGTCGTTCCTGCGAGTGCTGTTACGCGAACACAGAAGCTGCGACCGCGATTAGTCAATCACGTTCAGGGCTGCAGCGACAGTCCGAGAAGGCCTTCGAATCATCATGTAGTGAACAATTCACACACAACGTTTTCTGCGCCTGGTCCCGGGAGTCTCCAGGCGTCGACCGGGAGGGTCCGACGTGACAGATCCGGTGCCGGATTTCGGCCGCGAGCTGCTCGCTTGCGCGGTCGAGGGCACCGCCGCCGACGAGCACCCGCTGCGCCATGTGGCGGACCTGGCGCCGCGGCGCGCCAGGTCGCACCCGTGGCCGCACTGGGCGGACCCAGATGTGGTGCGCGCGTTCGGTGATCGCGGGGTCGGATCGCTGTGGTCGCATCAGCTGGCGGCGGCCGATCTGGCGCACGACGGACGGCATGTGGTCCTCAGCACCGGTACCGCCTCGGGCAAGTCGCTGGCCTACCAGCTGCCGATACTGACCGCCCTCAAGGAGAATCCGCGGTCCCGGATGCTGTACCTGTCGCCCACGAAGGCGCTCGGGCACGATCAGCTGCGTGCGGCCGCATCGCTCACGTCGGCGGTGCCGGGACTCTCGGATGTCGGGCCGACGGCCTACGACGGCGACAGCCCCGCCGAAGTGCGGCGCTTCGCGCGGGAACGCTCGCGCTGGATCTTCTCCAACCCCGACATGATTCACCTGTCGATGCTGCGCAACCACGCCCGATGGGCCGTCTTCCTGCGCAATCTGCGGTATCTGGTCGTCGACGAATGCCACTACTACCGCGGGATTTTCGGCTCCAACGTGGCAATGGTGCTCCGCCGGCTGCTCCGGCTGTGCGCGAGATACGCGCCGGACGGCGCCGACTTCGCCGGGCCGACGGTGATCTTCGCCAGCGCCACCACCTCGCAGGCCGCCGCGACCGCGTCGGAGCTGATAGGGCAGACGGTGGTGGAGGTCACCGACGACGGCTCACCGCAGGGCGCCCGGACCGTCGCGCTGTGGGAACCCGCGCTGATCCCCGATCTGCTCGGCGAGAACGGAGCGCCGGTGCGCAGGTCGGCCGGCGCGGAGGCCTCGCGGGTGATGGCCGACCTGATGGCCGAGGGTGCGCGCACCCTGACCTTCGTGCGGTCGCGGCGGGGCGCCGAGCTCACGGCACTGGGTGCGCAGGCCCGGCTGGCCGACACCGCGCCCGAGCTGGCCCAGCAGGTGGCCTCCTACCGGGCCGGCTATCTCGCCGAGGACCGGCGCAGGCTGGAACGGGCGCTGGCCGACGGCGAGCTGCGCGGCGTGGCCACCACCAACGCCCTCGAGCTCGGGGTGGACATCGCCGGCCTGGACGCTGTCGTACTGGCCGGATTCCCCGGCACCGTCGCGTCGTTCTGGCAGCAGGCCGGGCGGGCGGGTCGGCGCGGGCAGGGTGCGCTCATCGTGTTGATCGCGCGCGACGATCCGCTGGACACCTATCTGGTGCATCACCCGTCCGCGCTGCTGGACCGCCCCATCGAACGGGTCGTCATCGACCCCGCGAACCCCTATGTGCTGGGACCGCAGCTACTTTGTGCGGCAACGGAATTGCCGCTGACCGAGGCCGAAGTGCGGATGTGGGACGCCGAATCGGTGGCGGCGACCCTGGTCGACGACGGCCTGCTGCGCCGGAGGCCGAGCGGGTACTTCCCCAGCCCGGGCGTCGATCCGCACCCCGCCGTGGACATCCGGGGGTCCACGGGTGGTCAGATCGCGATCCTGGAGGACGGCACGGGCCGTATGCTCGGTAGCGCCGGGGCGGGGCAGGCGCCCGCGTCGGTACACCCCGGGGCGGTCTACCTGCACCAGGGTGAGACGTATGTGGTCGATTCGCTCGACTTCGAGGACGGGATCGCGTTCGTGCACGCCGAGGATCCCGGATACACGACCTTCGCGCGGGAGCTGACCGACATCGCCGTCACCGGCCACGGCGAACGCACCGAGCACGGCGCGGTCACGGTGGGGCTGGTGCCGGTGTCGGTCAGTAACACCGTCACCGGGTACCTGCGTCGCCGGCTCGACGGCGAGGTCATCGATTTCGTCGAACTCGACATGCCCACCCGGACACTCGACACGGTCGCGGTGATGTGCACGATCACGCCGGAAGCGCTGCAGGACAGCGGAATCGACCCGCTGCGGATTCCGGGATCGCTGCACGCGGCCGAGCACGCCGCCATCGGGCTGCTGCCCCTGGTGGCCAGCTGCGACCGCGGCGACATCGGCGGGGTGTCCACCGCGGTCGGACCGGTGGGCGGCCTGCCCACGATTTTCGTCTACGACGGCTATCCGGGTGGCGCGGGCTTCGCGGCCCGCGGATTCCGCACCATGAACCGCTGGTGGGGCGCCACCGTGTCGGCGATCGAGGCGTGCGAATGTCCCAGCGGCTGCCCGTCGTGTGTGCAGTCCCCCAAATGCGGCAACGGCAACGATCCGCTGGACAAAGACGGCGCGGTCCGGGTGTTGAGGCTGGTCGTCGGACTGCTGACCGCCGGCTTCCCGTCCGGGGGGTCGCCCCGCCCTCGGTAGGATCATCGCCATGACCCACGACTGGATGCTCGTGGAAACACTTGGCACCGAGCCCGTCGTGGTCGCGCATGGTTCCCGCACCGAAGACCTGGTTCCCGTCAGCGCCTACCTGCGCCGCAACCCCCACCTGATGGCCATCCAGACCGCGATCGGCGAAGCGGTCCGCGCCGGGGGCGCGATGAGCAGCATCACGCCGAAGAACGACCGGGTGATCAAGACCGAGGTCGTCCAGATGTCCGACGGCCGCATCCACGGCGTCCAGATCTGGCTGGGGGCGCCCGACGAGACACCCCCGGAAAGGCCCATGGTGGGTCCGCTGCTGTGGGACCTCACCGCGGGAACGGCCACCGACACCCCGGAGTCGCTGCAGGTCGGCGGGTGGAATCCGGCCAAGCAGACGACCCACGGCCGCGTCTTCGCCGACGATCTGCCGCGACGCAACCTCAACCCCAACGAGGCCGAGGTGATCAGCATGGTGATCAATCCCGAGGCGGGGATGACCATCTGCAACACCTGGGATGTCACCGACTATCGCGGCGACCCGATCACCGTCGGGTTCGTCGCCCGGTCGCTTCCGGAGATCCAGGACGACGGCAGCGAACGTCTGATCTGCCGTGCGATGAACTGGCGCAGCGTGCGCGACGGCGCGAGTCTGCAGCACGATCTGCTGGGACAGCGGATTCTGGACGGGCTGGCCGAGCCGGGTGTGCACCGGGCGCTCGTCGATCCGATGCACTGGACCTTGCTCAAGTGGATCGACGATCCCGCGCCCTTCTTCGACTGGCGCGGCGGCGTGGTCAACCGGTTGGCCACCCATCCGCAGGACAAGCCGACCCTGGAGGCCATGGCCGCAGCGTTCGAGTCCGGCGCCGCACACGGTGTGCTGCGCATGGTCGCCCGCCATGGGGGGTGGACGCCGGTGCATGTCACGGTCCATCGCGTCGAGCTCGGCAACGGCATCTACGCAGGCTTGGCGTCGCTGCGGTTACCCACCCCCGATGAGCTCACCGCCGCGGATCTCGACGACGGCACCAAGGCGCCGGCCGGCCGGAAAGTGTTCTCCCGCAAGGACAAAGCCACCCAAGCCTGACTGCGGGGTGCTCACGGTTTTTTCCCGTTTCCGTTGCCCTTACCGTTGCCGTTGCCCTTCGGCCCCTTCTCCGCCGGCGCCGGTGGTGGCGGAGGCTGCACCACCGGGATGGCGACGGTGGTCGATGGCGGAGGAGGCGGGGGCGTGGTCGGCGGGGGTGGCGGCATGGTCGTGCTGGTGCTGACCGGTTGCGGCGGCGGCGACGTCGTGAACGGATCCATGGCCACCGCAAGCGCGGCGACGACGAAGGCGACCACCGCGGCGGCGGCGATCAGGTACCCGCGTGTACGTGTCCTGCGCTGCGGGGGTGCGGGTGGCGGCGCCGGGTATGCCCGCGATGGCGGCAATGGCTGCGCGAGCACCTTCGTCCCCGGACGTGGAGGCTGCGCCGCTGGGACGATGCCCGCGTGCAGCGCGACGGCGTCACCGGCGAGCGCTGCACGCATTTGTGCGGCACTGCCGAAGCGTAGGCGGGGGTCGCGGCTCATGGCGCGGTCGACGACCTGGGCCAGGACGGGATCGACATCGTTACGTACCGCGCCGACCGGCTGCGGCGGTGGCGCATCGATGATCGCCCGCGCAAGCGCAGCGGGATTGTCCTGTGGGAAGGCCCGACGTCCCAAGAGCGCTTCGTAGCCGATGATCCCGACGGCGTAGAGGTCGTCTCGGACGGACGCGGGAGCGCCGGTGATCCGCTCCGGGCTCATGTAACAGAGCGTGCCGACTATTTGTCCTGTTGTGGTGTGGGCAGCGCCGCCGGTTTTGGCGATACCGAAGTCGGCGACCTTCATGCAGTCACCGGTCGTCGACACCAGAATGTTGGCCGGCTTGATGTCGCGGTGCAGCACCCCCGCCGCGTGCGCGGCGGAAAGGGCAGCCAGCACGTCGTCGAGCACGGACCGAACCTGCGCCGGAGGCATCGGTCCGTCCGCCATGACGTCGGCGAGAGTGCGTCCGGGTAGGCGTTCCATGATGATGAACGGCCTGCCGTCGTGCACACCAGAGTCGTGCACGGACACGATGTTGGGATGCGATAGTCCGGCGGCGGATCGCGCCTCGTCCTCGAATCTGCCCCGGATGCCGGGGTCACTGTCGAGGTGAGGGTGCAACAGCTTGACGGCTACCGGGCGACTCAACCGCGTGTCCCACCCGTCGCGGACCTCGGCCATGCCGCCACAGCCCAGCAAATCTCTGAGCTCGTAGCGGCCCGCAAGCATTTCGCGGCCGGTCATTGTGTCTGCGTAGCCGAACTTGCAGCGGCGTAAACAGCGACGGATCGGGTCATCCCGTCGATTGTCCTGCCCGCTGGTCCCGAGTCACCCCGAGGGGGTGCCGGGCCCGGCGCGCGCCACCGCGCGCGCCGCACCCATCCCGAAGGCCCGCAGCCGGATCGCCGCCTCGACGGTGACGACGGCATCCAGGTCCTGCACCGAGCAGGCGACCACGGTGGTGCCCGTCGCCGCAGCCAGCTCGGTGGCCAGCGCGCACGCCGTGGCGGCGCCCCCGGCAAGGGACGCGGCCGCGGCGAGCGCGGCGAGGTCGGCCGACGCCTGGGCCCGATGCCGCGCGATGACGGCCGCACCCAGATAGGCGCCACCGACGGTCACGGCGACCAGCACGCCGCACATCGCGGCCGCGATCACGGTCGCCGAACCGCGCTCACCCCGTGTCGACTTCGGCGACGGCCACCGCCTGTCCGGCAATCGAGAGGCCGGGCAGAAGAACCGACCGTGTCGTGACCCGTGCGACGACGAACTGCCCGTCGCGTCGCACGTCGATGACCGATTCCCCCGGTGCGATCGCCCGCGCTGCGACGGTGGCGGACCCGCCGTCCCCTCGGGCGGCAAGCCTGGCGGCTTCCCTGGCGGCGTCGATGCAGCGCACCTGCATCGACACGGCGGCAAGCCCGGCCACGCAGACCGCGAGCACCGCCACCAGCGCGGCAATCGCGAAAGCCGCTTCCGCCGTGGCGAATCCCGATTCGGCATTCAGATGTTCGTGGTCAACGCCCGGCTGATGATGTTGGTGAGCGCACCGACGATGGAGTCGCCGGTGACAACCGTGTAGAGGATGGCCCCGAACGCGGCAGCGGCAATGGTGCCGATGGCGTACTCGGTAGTCATAGATTACACCGAAGGGTCCTCGGGTTGCTCTGGTGGTGCCAGACTCGCGAAGAACTTAGCCATTGGGGCGAACATGTCCGGAGCAACTACCAATGTGAAGTCGCGTTCCTCAGCGTCACCACGTCGACGAACGCTAAGCGTGACCCGGTCTTCGGCGAAGTACATAGCCTCCGGCGGGTTGTACTGGCGCGAACCATCTCGCTCCCATCGGTGCGGCACTTCTACCAGGATGTATTCATCCAGCGCTATGAGGGAGTCACCCACTAGGACATGCGGATTGGCCACCCCACCGTCCGCGCCTGTTTCCCCGCCCATGAGAATCCATTCTTGGTCAGGCAAAGTGCGTTTGTGTTCGGCGCAGACAGGTCCCGCGCCCGAGAGGTTTTCAGTTGCTTCGTGTGGGCACTTCAGCACCCGGCACTGAGTCATAAGCAAAATGATCGCAGCTCACACCGACAAAGCTTCACATTCGGGCCTGTGCCCTGCTCGCTAATATGGACATTCTCGGCCCGGCTTTGGCGCGGATGGCTAGTCGTCCTGTCCCACTTTCGTCGGGATCCTGGATTTGCTTGGATCAATTGTCAGCGGCCCGGCGGAAGCCTTCAGTTCAACAGCGACCCGGTCGGCGACGAACAAACGCGCCTCCTTCTCCTTGGATCGCAGCTCGTACAGCTTCGTACGTGCATTGATGTTTTGCTCCGAACCCGATTGGGTCATTCCGATTACCCGTGCTTGAACAGTCATTGCCAATGCGATCTTGCGCCAAGCCTCTAATCTCGTCTTGACCTCATTGGATCCATAAGCGTTCACCAGAGCGGCGGTCTTCGCCTGATCATCTAGGGAAGGCAGTTCCGGTTCAGGTTGCGGCGGCTCTGTTTCGAGAATTGGGTAGGCCATCTGCGCCCAATTGCCTACCCGTTCCGCCTCCTCTAGAGCCTGAATGTAGGCGGCTTCGAGGCGTTGCTGTTGACGAGCCTCAGTCGCAAGTAGACGCGAGTTCGCGAGCTGACTGTTGCTTACTGTCTCCGCATGCGTCCTGCCTTGCCTGCCCGATAGCCATGTGAAGAACACGCCGAAGGCACCAGCGCTCGCCGTCGCGACCGGACTAACCCATTCCCACGCCACAGTTCGAGTATCGGATGGATGTTGCCGTTGGTGCCGCAGGTCAGCCCGGAGAGTTGCGGTCGGACTGCGTCCCCAAAGCGGGCCGGTACCAATCGGTGGGGCCAACGCCCGCCGCGGTCATCACCGGGATGGTGAGCGTCTCTGCGGTGCCGGGTGCTTGGGTGTCCAGCCACGCGGCAACACGGGCCGCTGTGGCCTGGAATCCGGCCGGGGTGTCGTATCCATCGAACGACCGGCAATCGTTCGGGAGGCGGGCTGCCAGAGCCTCAGGGCTCATGGTCTGAGAGCGACGGTTCCGCCGTCGCGTTGGTGACATGCCAGTGCCTCGGGCCATCAGTCGGCCTCCTGTCCCTCGAAGTTGAGTCGTGCGATGAGTTGAGCGAGTAGGGCCCGCTGAGCGCGTACCTCACCGATGAGCGGATGGATTACGAGCTGGCCGGTGCTGCCCTTGGCGGTCAGCGGCTCTTTGGCCGCTGCGCGTTCCAGCTTGGCGACGGCGTCCGAGACCCGGCAGGCGTGCGTAAGCACCTCCAGCTTGTGCGGCTCGTTGTCTAGGTCGAACTCGTCGTTCACGGTCTCCCAGAGCCGTGTTCCAGCGGCTTTGAGGCCGCGTGGCTTCGTGGGCATTTCGACCCCCTTTCTGACGGGGCAATATCGCCCCTGATCTGGGGCTCTCTGAAAAATTGAAGTTCTGAAAGTCGCGTGTGATCCCTCGACCGCATTACGTGCCGGTCCTGAGCCCCCGGGCAGGGGTAAACCCCCGTGGGGTAGTCGGGGTGCCTACCCGCAGGCGAGGCAGGGGGAGGGGCGAGCGAGGGCGACTACCTACCCGGGAGGGGCTGGCAGGCCAGCGCGGGCAGGCGTGCCACCTGCCAACTCGCACCCCGGAGGCCATCCAGGTGAGGCCGGGGGTGCCCCACACCCGGCGGAGGGGGGTGTGCACCCGGGGAGGGGGTTCCCTACCCCGGAGGGGGTACCTACCCCCTACCTACCTCACTCCCTATGTCCAGTTACGTTGCAGATCAACACATCTCATGCGGTATAGCTTGCGCTATACACGGTAAGCGTGTACTTTGGCCGACATGAACATCACCCGCATCGCCGCATCGGCACTCATCGCATTCGCTTCTGTCGCAGGCGCTTCCGCTCCTGCCTTTGCTCAACCCATCACCGAGGACAGCGACGCATGGAGCTGCGTCGACATGGGGAACCGCATCTGCGGACCCGACAATCCGCGCGGTGTACCAGCTGGTCAGTACGACGAAGGCGGCGTGCTCATCCCGTGGGCGCTGAGCGAGGTTCCCGCCTGGTGCAAGGACATCTGCTTGGGTGCGTAGTGATTACGCACCTGTCCCACAAGCGCCCCGCCATCGTGCGGGGCGTTTCCCGTTGGCAGACTGCAAGGCATGGCCGTCCGCTATCTATCGCGTACCGAGGTCGCCGAACGTATCGGGGTCAAGCCCGACACACTGGGCCGGTACAAGCTGCCAGAGCCCGACGCCATGATCGGCGCCACGCGGGGATGGCTGCCGGAGACGATTGACGCGTGGGACCGGCAGCGCCCATCCCGGACTCACTAATCTCTGACTTGCACCCTGCTTCGGGAATTGCCACGGCTATTCATGCGAGAGATGTCCCTAATATGTTGGTTGTCGGAGCGGCTGGATACCGTCGTTCGACGAACGGGAATCGTTCACGAGAGAAGAGGTCGGGGATGTCGGAAGATTCTGAGTCGACCGAGCAACAGCAGCCGTGGAGCAGCGACGCTCGCGACTACACCCTTGCCGCGATCGACGTGGTGCGAGAGCTGAAAGGTGGGACTGAGGAGTACGGTCCCGAGTTTGGTCAAGCCGAGGTCCTGGAGGAAGTCAAGAAGCAGGTTCAGAGGTTTGGCGGGTCCGTCGATGCAGACGGGTTGGCCTCCGTAGCTGTCGGCCTCACCCGTCTGTCAGAGATGCTGCTCAGCTGGATTCAGAATGAGGCGGATAAGAAGAAGGTGTTGCTGGCCGACGTCCGCGAGAAACTCCCCGACTACGACGAACCCGACACCTACCCCGCCGCGCCGGATTGGCCCAACTGGTCGACCTGGAAGGGCGTGCTGATCGCAATCGAGAACGTCGTCAGGAACTCGCCTACCGCTGACTGACCGGGAGTGGGCCCCCGCCGTGGCGATAATCGCGGGAGCCCGTCCTCGGACTGTCGATCAGGTGGCGTCGTAGCCGCGCACCACACCGGGCTCGTTCAGGAACCCGACGCCCAGGCGGGACACGGCGCGCAGCCAGATGCCGTCCTGGTGGACGTTCGGGAACTTCTCCACGCGGGTGCCTTCGCGCATGACGAGCACGACGTGATCCTTGGGGATGCCCCAGAACAGGGTTGCCGCGTCCACCTGGTTGGACCGAACGACCGGCAGGCCGGCGATGGTGAGTCCATCTTCCACGAACTGGATGAGCGACTGGTTGGAACCGCTGCCGACCTTGAGCTTGCTCAGTGCCTCGGCGGTCTCCGGGGAGACGATCCACGAGGTCAGCTCGGAACCGGCTGCCTCGGCGGCGAACCGGGCTTCGACGAACGGATCGAGGTTGGTCAGCGCAGCGCCGGTGTCCACGGCGGTGTAGGCGATGCTGAGCAGGCCGTCCGGTCCCTTCGGCGTGGTGTTACCGAGGTAGGCCGCGTCGGTGGCGCGGATGATCTTGTTCGCCAGTCCCTTGCCTGCGAGGTCGGCCACGTCGGGAGTCGAGTCCGAGGCGATCTCGTTGGACAGCGGGACGATGCCAGCGGTCTTGGTCGGGGTGACCGAGACCTCTTCGGTCTCGCCGTCGTCTTCGGCGATGGTGTCGTTCTCGTTGTACCAAGCGACCTCGGGGTCGGCCTTCCAGACCGGGAAGTTGATCGCAACCTTGTTTGTGGCGACGACAGTCGCGGTGCGGGCCGCGACGGACTGCGCCTTGACTGCGAGGTCAACGAGGTTGCCGTAGTCCTCGGGGGTGAAGGCGTCGGCGGTGTTGGTGTGGAGCATGGTCATGCGATTTCTCCTAGATGTAGATACAAAAATGACCCGAAGCCACCGGCTCCGAGTCACGTTGCGCCACAGGCGCATTTCTGCGAGCGAGCGCCGTCACAGACGGCCCATGCTCAGGTCTCGGGGTTGAGGATCGAGCCCCAACCGGGGCGTGCTTTAGGCTTGCCGCCACCTCGGCCCTGCGACTGGTCGAACGCCGGGACGTTCCGCTTGAGGCCGGGACGTTCAGCGAGGATCGCCACGACATCGGCGGCGACTTTGTCGGGGTCAACCATGCCGTCGTCTCCGAGGTAGTCGGCTACGTCGTTGCCTGACAGCGAGAACAGGTCGGCAGGATGGCTGAGGCCATCCGAGGCCAGCCGTTCAACCTCGGCGCGGTGCATCCGGTCAATCCGGGTCTGAGCGGCCTGCAGCTCCTCGCGTGCGGTGTCGCGCTCGGTGCGGTAGCGGTCCCGCGCTTCCACGAGACCGGCATTCTGCGAATCGGCCTGAGAGCCGTTCTCCGCGTCCGGGGTGCCCGAGGTATCGCCCTCGGGGGTTTCGTCCGTATCCGTGGCGTTGGTGTCGATTGTGGTCATTCTGCGGTCCTCTCGGCGGTTGTCTCCGGGGCGTGGCTCCGGGGGATGCGGGTCAGTGTGGGCGTGGTGGGCGCCTCTGGCCGCTGGTGTCGCCTGTCGAACAACTCGCGGCGCTCGTCGATGTCGTCGGTCCAGAGCGTGCCGCCGTTCTCGACCACGGCAGCGGCCCAATGCTGGCCGCTTTCCTCCCACCATGTCTCAAATGTCTTGCCGCTCATCGGTCGCTCCACTGCGACAGGACGAGTCCGTCATAGAGCCCGGGTAATCCGAGCAGGACCGTGGAGTGGTCAAGGTCGGCGTGCCACGTCTCGGTGGTGCCGCCTCCCTGCGCGGCGCAGCGCGCGAAAGCTTCTGTGAGTGGGTCGTGTTGCATGTGTTGGCTCCTTCGGTGTGGACATGCGAAAGGCCCCCAGCTCGGATGCTGGAGGCCCGGTGATCGGTATTCGGTTGTGGTCAGGCGAGCGTGAGTAGCGGATGCTCTCCTGACTTGTCGTGCACGATGACGCCCTGGGCGATGAGCCTCGGAACGATTTCGTTTACGTTTTCTTGGTCGACGCCCATCAGGGCGGCGAGCCCGGACTTGGCGCGTACCGATCCGTTGGTGCGGATCGCTGCCAGTAGCCGGTCTTCTGGACTGGCGTCCTCGTTGCGGAGTTCATCCATCAGCTCTGCGATCTCCTCGTCGGTGAGACTCGGAGACGCTTCGCTTGCGGTGGGTGGTTGGACAGATGACGAGCTGCACTCGTCTTCGGTGGGTTGGTTCATAGACCCACTCCGAGCCTCAAGGCTCGGTGTGGTGAACTGGGTCCGCTCCGGACCCGGGTCCATTCCGGACCCGGTCGCTGCTCCACTTCTAGGGAAGTGCACTTCTGGTGCACTTCTCCCTGTACTACTACGGGGGTCCGCTCCGGACCCGGTTACTGGATCCGCTCCGGACCCACTAAGTGGGTCCGTTCCGTACCCCCCTTGTGCGAAGTGGGTCCGTTCCGTACCCCCCTGGGATTCTGGCAAGTGGGTCCGCTCCGGACCCGGTTCCTCCCGGGATAGCCTCCGGATCTCGTCATCGGTGAACGGCGTGTTCGACCTCTGCCGGTACCAAGTCCGAGTCTCGGTGTTGCGGGCAAGCCATCCGCTCTGCTGTAGCTCGTCGAGCGCCCTGCCGACGTTGTTGCGACCGGCTCCCAGAGCCTCGGCAATGTCATTTCGTGACTGTCCGAACCTCTCATCGTGCGACCAGACGTAGAGCGCCACCGAGCGCGCCGTGTGCGACAGCTCCCCATCCCGGGCGAGGGCCACTGGCACCGAGGCGTAGAGCGCTAGGTCTCCGCAATCCTTGACCTTGTTGCGCTTCGTCACCGACGCGCCTCAAGCTCGGCGCGGAGTGCCTCGACTTCTGCTCTCGCCTCGTTGCGCTGCGCCCGGTACTTACCGTTCTCGCGGCGCAGGGTGTCCAGCCTCTTTGCCCAGCTCGGCGGCAACTCTTCGTGGCAGCCCTTGAACTTGCCGAGACGCATTCGGAGGCTGCGATTCTCGGATTTCAGCCCCCTAATCTTCTCCTGCCAGAACTCGGGCAGCTCGTAGATCGTCATGTGCTGATCTGTCATGTCGCTAGCGGGTTTCCCGCTGCGCTCTGCGCGTTGGTCTTCGATCATCGCGTGTTTCACCTTCCTATGGGTGTTGTCAGTCGGCCTTCTGGCCGACTTTGGTTGAGGGAGAACGCCTATCGGCGCTACGCCGGTTGGCTCTCCATCTCCCGCAGCTTGCGGCGTGCCTCTACGCACGACCGGCGATAGTTCCGCTCGTTCCTGCGGCAGCATTCGGCGCAGCGTCCGTTACCTCTCAGGTCCGCTCCCGAGCGGATGACGTGCTCCCCGGTCTTGCAGCGTCCGTGTCTGCGTCCGTTCATTTGGTTCTACTTTCATTGGCGAGCAATAGTTTTGGTGCGAGGTCCCATACTTGGGGAGCCCCGGCTACAGCCCCGGCGGTGAGAGCACCGAGGCAAAGGTCGTGGTTGGGGTGCAACGAGAAAACCCCCGGGGCTCACGGCCTCCGGGGGCTCTCAACCACCAACAACAGAGATAAGGAAATCAGCAACTTCACAGTCAATGAGTTGACTTGACACTGTACGGAGCGGGGAGGCCCATTAGGTCTCCACCGCCCTGCGTTGTTTCCTTCTCCCGCGCCCGGTTGGGCGGGGAGCCTCCCGCTGGCGCGGGAAGTATCCGCGTAATCGCGGTACTGACCTCTCAGGGCCTCATCGGCCCTTCGGGAAGTTTGTGGGGGCCGCCGCAGGATTGAAACGACGACCCCGGAGGTGGCGTCTACGACCGGGAGCCAAACCAGGGCGGGAGCCGCACGTCCTCACCCTTAGTGAATAAAAGCCTCAGGCGGCTACCAGCACTTTCGCCCGGCGCTCTCGCTGCTGTTCGTTGCGGAGCTTGCGCTTGCAGGCCGTGGAGCCGCACTGCGTACGGGGTCTGCCCTTGGTCCGGTACGTCCCTGCCTCGTACTGGCGTCGGCAGACGCACCAGTTGCAGCCGCAGGTGTCCCAATCGGGGGATCCGGGCTGGGCTCCCAGCTCGCACAGCCAGTCGGTGGCCGTCTTGTCCATTGGGCGGTCGCAATACTTGCACCGGGTGACGACCGTCTTGGCAGGATCGCGGGTGACTGTCTGCACCGCGAACCCGTGTCCGGCCTGCGTGAGTCCTAGGACCTCCTCGGCTGCGCGGACGCGTTCAGCGTCCGGAGGGCGGTTGACGCGGATCTGGTCTGGTTCGGAGTAGTCGACGGTCTTGGCGTCGACCCACTTCCTCGCCGTCACCTCTCCCGTGTAGTCGTCTTCGACGTCCACCAGGGAAACATCGGATTTGTAATCGCCTCCGAGAGACGATAGGTAGTCGTCGTGCATGGTTTGGCTCCAATTTCTTTGCGGCACAACAAAAAACCCGCCAGGACCGGATGTCCAAGCGGGTCGACATTTTGCGTAGGGGTTACCCACAGCGTTTCCTGAGCAATGGAAATTTGTCTAGCGCGACCACGGAGCGCGCTTTGCAAGCCCGGTAAGGGTCTCGCGGGGTCAGGTAGCTGCTCAGTCCAGCCCTGCCACCCGCCTGGGGTGGCTCAGGTGCCACATGGGCACACTTGACCTAACCTTGACGATACGGGTCATTACACCTAGTGTCAAGTTCTGTCAATCAATAGTGATAGAGATCACATTCTCGCTAGTCTAGACGCTCGAACGCAGGCTTGGGCGCCAGCACCGGAGTGCGTGCGGCGTTCAGGTGAAGCCACCCCGGAGCATCAACGGGAACGAGCCGAGTTGTTATCCCTATCAGGTCCTGCTGCGCCGCCTCGTTCAGAGCGTGCTCAATCTCGACTACCTTGACGTTCGCGTACTTGATGAGTTGATCGGTTATTCGTTGGCCCTGTGGTGTGGGCTTATAGATGTAGAGCCCTCGATCGTGCTTGCCGAGCTTGAACACCGCTTCGGCGACGCTCTCGTAGGCATCATTGAACAGGCCCATAAACCCGTTCGGGTCAGGGAGCACCACCAGCCATAGCCCATTTCTGTACCTGACGCCTGCCGGAAGATCCTTCGCCTCCGGCACTATCCCGAGCCTGAGTCCGGGACCGCTTTCCAAAAGCAGATGATTGCTCTTGATCGTCGCAGCAACGTGACGGTGCCTCGACTCATCGGAGAGGAATAGGTCGGTCTTCCAGACTCTGGCTATTCGGTCCCCGAGCAGCGGCTCTGAGCGCTGTCCCCGGGCAGCAAGGCGCATCCACGGACCATCGAAGATGTATGGACGTCCTCTACTACCGTCCGGAAGCAGGACGGCCTGCGAATCGGCGTTCTCGACTATCGCGTCCAGGAAACCGAGGTATTTGGCGCGCTCGTAGCCGAACAGAAGCGAGGTCGGCATGCTCATTGAAGCGAACTTCTTCGAGGCACGCGTCATCGCGTCGGCGACGGGTTCGATCACCGATGGTTCCTCGCCGAGCACCGCCTCGTGAACCGCCCACTCGAAGCCGTCTCCCCGCATCCCCTTGTCCCGGTCCAGTCGGGCAAGCTTCGAGAGCTGACGGAGAGTCACCTCAGACCGGTCACGCTGGAGATCCTCCAGATCCTCCTGCGTGAGCTGGTCGAGCTGGGCTCGCAAGATGGAACGCGCAATGGCGTAAAGCGCCCGTCCTCGCTCGTCGATCGGTTGCCGCTGCGAGAGGAATGTCACGCTCCCCTGGGCATTGTCTGCCGCCACGTAACGCAGAGTAGCGCTATATCCCTAAGCCCTATCGCGACGCGACACGCGCGAGACGTTCTCTATTCACTCCACGAACCGGGAGGTGACCAGCCGGTGGATCTCGATGAGGCGGAACCGTTGCCACCTTCGCTGCGTCTTACCCTGTATGGACGATGACCTGAGCTCCGCCGAGCTGGCGGCGATAGACCTCGTGAAGTGGAAGCTGGAACTACTTGCGGACGATCTCGGGCTCACCTGAGCCGAGGACGAGTCCCTGGACGCCTTCCCGTTTCATCGCCTGGAGAACCTTCTGCCAGTCGGCTACCGGGCCGCTGGCGTTCATCTGCTCGGTGAGTGCGAACAGGTCTCCGAGGTCCAGGCGGATAGCAGGATCCTGGCCTCCGGGGGTGTACTCGTAATCGAGTCGAACTCCCATCGATCGGAGCCACACGTTCCGCGCAGTCACGTCCTGACGATCCCACCAGTCGCCAAACAGCTCCCCGGTAGGGGTCCACGTCCACCCGGCAGGCTTCACCGCCTCAGCGGACAGCTCAGCTTGTCGTTCGGCGAGGTCGGCTATTCGCTTGTTGAGCGCGAGCCGCTGCGGAGTACCGGCGCGGTAGACGCCGGAGCCGAGTAGGCCGGTGAGGTCGGTCAGAGTCTCGTTGATCTCGGCCAGCTCAGCGGAGTTGTCCGAACCCGAATCCCACATGCGTTCCAGGCGTTCTGACGTTCCGAGCATCGTCAGCAACATCCGTTCGATGGCGTCGTCGGCGAACGCTAGCGGAATCGACTTGTTGCCACACGGCTCTTTGTACTGAGCCGAGGAACAGCGGTAGCGGGGGTTCCGACCCTTGCCGCCCTTCAGGCGGTAGGCCGGTCGACCGCACGTCCCGCAGTGGATCACCTGAAGCAGCAGGCCCGTGCTCCGCTTGGTCGGTTCCTTGCGGTTCTCCCGGTCGGCCAGCTCCGCGCCGAGCCGCTCGAATACCTCTCGGGAGAGGATCGGGTCAGCCCGGACCACGGGCGAACCGTCGTCGGCTCTGACGACCGTCTCCGGACCGTAGAGCTTCTTACCTTTAGCGTCGTGCTGTGGCCTCCCCAGAGCGTCCAACAGCGGCTCCCGGGCGACTATCTGGCCGAGCAGCGTCGGACTCGTCAGGGACCGTTTCAGCGGTCCTGAGTGCCACCCATAGCCTTTGGTCTCTCGGCCCTGATGTGCCGCGAACCGATCCTTTGGCGTCGGGACTCCGCGCTCTGTCAGCTCGTGGGCAAGAGCCCGGAGCGGCTCTCCGTCCAACACGCGGCGGGCTACCTCGGTAATCACCCGGACCTGCTCGGGGTCTTGGACGAGCCTCCAAGTCCCGGTCTCGTCCTGCTCTGGCAGATAACCCCACGGCGGCAGTCCGCCCCGGTACTTACCTGCCCGGATGTTGTAGCGGGCAGCCGAGGCGTTGCGCTCCGAGATCGCGGACAGCTCCATCTCGGCAACCTTGGCGACGAGTAGGGCGATGATGTCGCCGAACGGTGCTGTGAGGTCTAGAAACTGCTCGGTGGCGCTCACCAGAGCGACGGAATGACCTTGGCACCAACGGATTAGGTCCGCAAGATCCAACAATCGGCGGACGATACGGTCCATCCGGAACACGACGAGGACGTCGAACTCTCCGCGGCGGTTCTCTAGCCAGTTCCCGAGCTGCGGACGGTCGAACGGGGCCGTAGACCCCGCCGACACGTCCAGGTCCTCGGCCACCCCGACGACCTCGTAACCACGCTGAGCGCATAGCTCCCGGCAAGTCTGTAGCTGACGCTCGGGCGACGTCGTGACGTCGGTGACGCGGGACAGTCTGACGACGATTAGAGCCCGCATCAGAGTTCGGTGATGTCCGGGTGTGGACTTGGGACGTACCCGCCGTCAGGGTGCTCTACGAGCATCCCGTCACGGACAAGCAACGCGATGAACTCGTTCAGCGACAAGCCCAACTCGGCGGCGGCCTCTGCCACAGAGACGACCTCGTGGTCCTCGGAGTGGTACGACATAGGAGCATCCTCTCATCGGTGTAAAGCGAGTCATTCGAGTATTCGACCGTCGACATACCGTCCTCGGCGACGGCGAGGAGGGTCAGCCGGAATCGAAGATCCCGGAGGCGTTGTCTCATGACGTTCTTCCCTTTCTTGTGTGTTCACAGAAGTCCCGACTGCAGGACCTCACCGGCGAGGCCGGCGACGACGGGCACGATTCCCAGGCACAGGAACGCGGGGAGATAACACAGACCCAGCGGGCCGGCCATCAGGACCGAAGCGCGTTCGGCCCGCGCACTGGCCGCGTCGGCGGCCTCGCTGCGCGTGTGAGCAGCGAGATCCTCGACCCCCTGCGCCAACGCTGCACCCGACGCCGCGGAGCGGCGCGCCATCCGCAGGAAGGTCTGCGCCGAACTGTCCTGCGAGCCAACAGGACTCGACCATGCGCGACTCGGTTCCGCTCCCAGCGCGAGAAGATCGGCGGCCCGCCGCAGTACGCCCGCCAAACCGGCGGGAGCCGACTCCGCCACCGCCGACGCCGCGGTGGACACCGCCATCCCGGAACGCAGGCAGGCGGCCAGGACGTCCAGGCTCGCTGCCACGGCCAACGCCTCGTCGCCGCCCGCACGCGTACGTCGCTCACCGATCGGCTCGGGTCCATGCCGCACCCGGCCCGATGACGCAGGCGGCGCGGCGAGCACCGCGCACGCGAGAAGAACCGCCGCCCAGATCACGTCAGGACCTGTGAGGTGATGCGGTCCGACCAGAGCAGGCCGCAGCAGACCAGCGCCGTACCCACGACAAGCAGCCAGCCACCCGCGCCGCCGGACAGCAGGAAGCGCACCGGGTCGGCGCCGATCGCGAGGCCGAGCAGAACGCCGAGCACCGGAAGGCCGGCCAGGATCGTGGCCGTGGCGCGCGCACCGGCCATCCCCGCATCGACGCGGCTGCCGAAACGCTCACGTTCGGCGATGTCGCGCTGGGCCGCCTGCATCAGTGCGGCGATCGCCAGCCCGTGCACCTGGGCGAGATGCCAACACACGGCCAGCCGTTCCCAGTGGCCAGGCAGCGGCGACCGGGCCCCCTCTGCACGCAGGCCTGCGGCGACGTCGGCGCCCAGCAGTGCCCGCGCCGCCACGGCGCCCAGGGATCGGGCCACCCGATCGTCTGACTCGTGCGCCGCGGTGCTGATGGCGGCGACCGGATGTGCGCCGACGCGGAGTTCCCCGACGAGAACGTCGAGTGCGCCCTGCAACGAGGCGGCGGTCGCCACACGAACGCGGCGCCGCCGCGCGATGCGCCGTCGCGCCAGCAGCGTGGCTACCAGCAGTCCGCTCGCGACCCCTGCGGCTGGGCCGAGCAGCACCGATAGAGCCGCGCAGAGAAACACTCCGCACGCGGGAGCTGGTATGCGCAGCCGCCTCGGGCGCGAACCGCGTAGCGCACGCGTGCGCCGGCGCGAGTCGGCGGGGGTGACCAGCACGGCCAGCGCCAGTGCCAGCGCCGCGCCGATCATGACCGGCTCCGTGTGCGCACCAGGTCGTGCAGCTCGCCCGCACCGCATCCGAAACCGGTGTCGTGGTGCCAGCACGGCAGCACCCGCACCCGGCCGTCGTCGGCCCTCCTGAGCAGCCCGATCTCGCTGAGCCGACGCCGTCCGGCGCGGTCGCGGGACACGTGCAGCACCACCTGGATGGCGGCGGCGAGCTGGCTGTGCAACGCGGCACGGTCAAGCCCGCCGAGTGCGGCCAGCGCCTCGAAACGCGCAGGTACCTCGGCGGGGTTGTTCGCGTGGACGGTTCCGCCGCCTCCGTCGTGCCCGGTGTTGAGCGCGGCGAGCAGGTCGACCACCTCGGCGCCGCGCACCTCGCCGATCACGATGCGATCGGGTCGCATCCGTAGTGCCTGCCTGACCAGATCACGCACGGTGACCTCGCCGGCACCCTCGACGTTCGCGCACCGGGCGACCAGCTTGACCAGGTGCGGGTGGTCAGGGGCGAGCTCGGCCGCGTCCTCCACACAGACGATGCGCTCCGTGCCGGGCACCGCAGCGAGCAGGGCGGCGAGCAGTGTCGTCTTGCCCGCACCCGTGCCGCCGGACACGACGAACGCCACCCGGGCGGCGATGACGTCCCGAACCAGGGTGACAGCGTCGGGGCCGATAGCGCCCGCCGCGATCAGCGCGTCCAGATTCTGGTTTGCCGGTCTCAGGACCCGCAGCGACACGCAGGTGCCCGCGGCCGCGATCGGCGGAAGGACCGCGTGCAGCCGGACCGTCAGCAGTGCGCCCGGCCGACCTGCATCGAGACCGCTGAGATGCCCGTCGACCCACGGCTGGGCCTCGTCGAGGCGCCGCCCGGCGCTCAGCGCCAGGCGCTGTGCGAGGCGGCGGACGGCGGCGTCGTCGGCGAACCGTATCGAGGTCCTTCGCAAACCGTTGCCGTCATCGACCCACACCTCGTCCGGGGCGGTCACCAGCACGTCGGTGGTGCCCGGTGCGGACAGCAGCGGCTCGAGGATCCCGGCGCCGATAAGCTCGGTCTGCAACTCGCGCAGACTTGTCAGCACCTCGGCATCGCCCAGCACGCCACCGGCCTCCGCGCGGATGGCCGCAGCAACCACGCTCGGCCTCAGCGGCGCCGCCTCGGCGGCCAGCCTTTCCCGCACCCGCTCGATGAGCGGCGCGTTCATGCCGCGGTCCCTGTGGTGTATTCGGGGTGCGGGTGCTGACTGAGTACGGCGAGCACCGCCCGCGCGGCACGAGCCAGCGGTGACCGCGGCCGTGACGGCAGGCCGCCGCGCTCCAGCAGCGTCTCGATCCCCGGTTGTGGCCGCATGGCTGCCAGCACCGGCAGACCCACGATGCGCGCCACGTCGACGGGCCGGAGACCGCCGGGCGCCGGTCCGCGCACCACGACTCCGGTGTTCGGATTGCCCGCCGTCACCCACTTGGCGGTCGCCGCTGCCGCCGCGCACGACCGCACATCGGCGGGCGTGACCAAGACCACGAGGTCCGCCGCCGCGAGCGCCAACTCGGTTGCGGCCGTCGGCCGCCGCGCCGCGTCGCACACCACCGTCACGCCGCCCCGGCTCCCGGCGTCGATCACGGCACCGAGCGGAGCCGCGTCGACGTCGTTGCTGGTTTCGTCACCAGACAACACGCGACTGCCCGAGAGGACGCTGACCCCGCGGCGACGGGGCAACGCGTCACGCAGCGCCGGGAAGTTCACGCGTCCGCCAGCCAGCGACAGATCCGGCCACCGCAGACCGGGTTCGGTCTCACTGCCGAGCACCAGATCCAGTCCGCCTCCCCACGGATCTCCGTCTATGAGTAGGGATTCGGGGGCCGCCTGGGCAACCGCCGTTGCGAAAACCGACGCTCCCGCACCGCCACGCCCGCCGAGCACCGCCACGACGGGACCGCGCGCGCCGGTCTCGCGACCGGCCTCGGCGGCATCGGCGAGCTCGGCCATCAGGTCGTGGGCCTGGGCCGGCAACGTCACTATCTGTTGCGCGCCGACCGCAACAGCAGCCTCCCAGTCGGCTTGACCTGGCACAGCGCCGCTGATCAACAGCACGCGGGAGCGGCGCGGTAGACCGCGGGCGGCACACCGGAGTGCAGCCGCCGCGTCCACCAGGATGGCCGCGGCGCTGGTCCAGACCCGGCGACTGGAGGGGTCGCTGGTCCGCACGATCTGCAGGCCGGCTGCCGCGGCGATGCGGTCGAGATCAGAGTTGAGGGCGGGGTCCTCGACGAGGGCGAGGATGCCCGCGGTGGCGTTCATGACTGCCAGGGTGCGGCGCAGTTGTGCACGGCGGAAGAGTCACAGCAAGCATCTGGGGATCAACTCGGATATGTGGATATCCGGGCGCGGAGGCAACGAAAACACCATTCCGCTACTTATTGATTTGCAGGAAATCTATCCGCTTTACGAAAACACCCCAGAAAAGGGACGACCCCCGCCAGGGGGGGAGGAGGCGGAGGTCGTCGTGTATCAGCCCCGGGGGGTCGGGCTGATGCACACCCGGCATAAGCCGAGTAATCCCCACTATACACACGGCGGACTGGGCCAGCGCAAGTATCGAAATGGGAACAACTTGGCCGAGACCTGGAAAAATAACAGTCGCAGACACGTGTCGTGATCTGCCAATTTGTACGATCGGCCACGATCTGTCACGCGATCGGCCTCTATGCTGACGGGGTGACCTCATCCGACCCGGCGGCTGGGGGTAGCTACGCGCCTGCGGCGCCCGCCTCGCCGGACCGCCCCATTCGCACAGCAGCGTTCTTCGATCTCGACAAAACAGTCATCGCAAAATCAAGCACATTGGCTTTCAGCAAACCGTTCTTCAGCCAAGGTCTAATCAACCGACGGACCGTTCTGAAGTCGAGCTATGCCCAGTTCCTCTTCCTGATGTCGGGTGCCGACCACGAGCAGATGGACCGGATGCGGACCTACATCGCCAACATGTGCACCGGGTGGGATGTGGAGCAGGTCAAAGCGATCGTCGGCGAGACTCTGCACGACATCGTCAACCCTCTGGTGTTCGCTGAGGCCGCCGACCTCATCGCCGACCACAAGCTGTGCGGCCGCGATGTCGTGGTGGTGTCCGCCTCCGGCGAGGAGATCGTTGCGCCCATCGCGCGCGCTCTCGGCGCGACACACGCGATGGCGACACGGATGGTCGTCGAGGACGGAAAGTACACCGGAGACATCGCGTTCTACTGCTTCGGCGAGGGCAAGGTCGAAGCCATTCGCGCGCTCGCCGACCGGGAGGGTTACGCCCTCGAACATTGCTACGCCTACTCGGACTCGATCACCGACCTTCCGATGCTCGAGGCCGTCGGGCACCCGACCGTCGTCAACCCGGACCGCACCCTGCGCAAGGAGGCGTCCCAACGCGGGTGGCCGGTCCGCACGTTCTCCCGCCCTGTCTCACTGCGCGACCGACTGCCCGCCGCCCCGTCGGGCGCCGCTGTCGCCACGACAGCGGCGGTCGGCGTGAGTGCGCTGGCGGCCGGCGCCCTGACCTACTCGCTGCTGCGCCGCTTCGCATTCTGATCCGGCGCTACCCACGGGTAGCCCGAATCGATTGCTGGGCGACTTCGGTAACGATCCGGGACGCGCGCCGATTGGCCCTTGATGTGACCGGAGTCACGGAGTACAAAGGAGCTACGGAAGTCGGGTGAGGCCAAGGCCGAGCCGGAAGAGAAGGCTCGATCTCCCGATCTCGACTCCCTAGCACGGGTCCCGGTACCCACGCGGAGCACATACCGCCATACAGGTAGAAGTGTTGCGGGCCTGCGTAATTGCGGAGATCGGGCGGCCACGAGAGCCCTTTGGGTAGGGCGACGGTCGCAGCGGATCGCAAGGACGCCGAGGTCACCCACGCAACCCCTTACGCACGCTTGGTAACCGGAGGTCCGTGCTAGCGGGCGGTGAGCCGATGTGGTCGACAGACCACTCGGATCGCCGCCCGCTTCATTTTGCTGCCGATTCCGCCTGAGCGATGGACAGGGCCTCCCGCGCACCGGCATGCAACGCCTCGCAACTGAGTACCAGCCATGCCGCGAGGCCATCGGGAGTGCCGGACGCGAACCCGCGCGCAGCCGCGTGGTAGCTGCCCGACTGTCGCATCCAGTGCACCTCCGGCACGCCCAACCCGTGTGGATCGAGGCCGCTGGCAATCGTGATGAGACGCGACACCGCGCGCGCCACCACTCCGTCGGCGCTGCCGAACGGCTCCAGCGTCAGCAGCTCGCCGTGGGCCACCGCGGCCAGCACCGCCGCGGGCACTGTCGTGGACCCGGTCACGACGTCGGCGAGTAGTTCGAGTCGGCGGCCCACACCCTCGTCGGCGCGGGGGCGTCCCAGAAGGTCGTCACCGACCAGGTCGGCGGCGGCGAGGGAGTGCAGTCGGGCGATCGCCTGCAGGGGCGCCCGGCGCCACACGCCCACGAGCGCGCCCTCACCACCTTCGAGTGCCTCGGCGACGCGCAGCGCGCCGGCGAGCACCGGATCACGGTCACCCTCGTCGGTCGAGAATTGCAGCGGTCCACCGTCGAGGACCGAGGACGCCCGCGCAGCACGCAGCGACGCCTCCGCGGCGGACTTCGGCCAGCCGCGCAGATTGGTGCGGTGCCGGTGCGCCCTGCCGAGCGCGTCGCGCGCCTCCTCCCCGGCCGCGGCGACTCCGGGCAGCTGGGCCAACGGGGCGAGTGGATCGGTCACGCCTGAGAAGATACCGCTGGGCCCACGAGCCACTACGTTCGTCGCGTCGTAGGCGCCGCCTGCAGCCGAGATGTGAGTTGCCAACGTCAATGCAACGTTGGGTGACTACCCTCACATCCATGACCGAGACGCACGTGGACGTCGCTTCGTCCTATCCTCCGGCCCCCGAATTCGCCGAGAACGCCAACGCGACGGCGGAACTCTACGACCAGGCCGAGGCGGACCGGCTCGCGTTCTGGGGAGAGCAGGCCAACCGGCTGAGCTGGGAGACACCGTTCACCGAGGTGCTCGACTGGTCCGAGGCACCCTTCGCCAAGTGGTTCGTCGGCGGCAAGCTGAACGTGGCCTACAACTGCGTGGACCGCCATGTCGAGGCGGGCAACGGTGACCGCGTCGCCATCCACTGGGAGGGTGAGCCGGTCGGTGATGCCCGCGACATCACCTACTCGCAGCTCAAAGATGAGGTCTCCCAGGCGGCCAACGCGTTGGCCGAGCTCGGCCTGGAGTCCGGCGACCGGGTCGCGATCTACATGCCGATGGTGCCCGAGGCCATCGTCGCGATGCTGGCGTGTGCCCGCTTGGGCGCCATGCACAGCGTGGTTTTCGCCGGCTTCTCCGCCTCCGCACTCAAGGCCCGCATCGATGACGCCAAGGCCAAGCTCGTCATCACCACCGACGGCCAGTACCGGCGGGGGTCGGCGGTGTCGCTGAAGACCGGCGTCGACGAAGCCATCGAAGGACTGGGGGACGACAGCCCCGTCGAGCACGTTCTGGTGGTGCGCCGCACCGGAATCGACACGCCCTGGACCGAAGGCCGCGATCTGTGGTGGGACGAGGTGGTCCCGAAGGCGTCCACCGAACACACGCCGGAGGCCTTCGACGCCGAGCACCCACTCTTCCTGCTGTACACGTCCGGCACGACGGGCAAGCCCAAGGGCATCATGCACACCTCGGGCGGCTACCTCACCCAGGCGTCGTATACGCACTTCAACGTCTTCGACATCAAGCCCGAGACCGACGTGTACTGGTGCACAGCGGATATCGGCTGGGTCACCGGCCACACCTACATCGTGTACGGGCCGCTCTCCAACGGCGTGACCCAGGTGGTCTACGAGGGCACCCCCGCCTCACCCGACGAGCATCGCCACTACCAGGTGATCGAAAAGTACGGCGTCACAATCTATTACACTGCTCCCACACTGGTGCGCACGTTCATGAAGTGGGGCCGCCAGATCCCGGCCGAGCACGATCTGTCCAGCCTGCGGCTGCTGGGATCGGTCGGCGAGCCGATCAATCCCGAGGCGTGGCGTTGGTACCGGATGGCGTTCGGCGGCGACAAGACGCCGATCGTGGACACCTGGTGGCAGACCGAGACCGGTGCGATCATGATCTCCCCGCTTCCCGGGGTGACGGACTGCAAGCCTGGTTCGGCGATGCGCCCGCTTCCTGGAATCTCGGCCAAGATCGTCGACGACGACGGCAACCAGTTGGAGAACACCCCCGACCACGGCGAGCACGTCACCGGTTACCTGGTGCTCGACAAGCCGTGGCCGGCGATGCTGCGCGGCATCTGGGGTGACGACGAACGGTTCAAGGAGACCTACTGGACGCGCTTCGCCGAGCAGGGCTGGTACTTCGCCGGTGACGGCGCCCGGTACGGCAGCGACGGCGAGATCTGGGTGCTGGGGCGTATCGACGATGTCATGAACATCTCGGGCCACCGCATCTCGACTGCCGAGGTGGAGTCCGCCCTGGTGGGCCATTCCGGCGTGGCCGAGGCCGCGGTCGTCGGTGCCACCGACGAGCACACCGGTCAGGCGATCTGCGCGTTCGTCATCCTCAAGTCCAGCGCCCACGGTGGCGAGGAGAACATGATCGACGAATTGCGCGCGGAGGTGGCCAAGGAGATCTCGCCGATCGCCAAGCCGCGGGAGATCCACGTCGTGCCCGAGCTACCGAAGACCCGCAGCGGCAAGATCATGCGCCGGCTGCTGCGCGACGTGGCCGAGGGGCGCGAGCTCGGCGACACGTCGACTCTGGTGGACCCGAGCGTGTTCGAAGCGATCCGGGCCAGTAAGTAGCGCGTCAGGCCCCGACGGGGACGAATCCGCTGCCGGGCCTGCCCTTGGCGGTGATGTCGGCGAGCTGGGTGTTGATCGACATCGTCACCGCCGGGGTGTGCAGCGGGATGAACTTCACCACGCACGTCGGCAGTTCCTCGGAGAACGCGCCGTGGATCATTCCGACCAGGCGGTTGTTGACGGTCACCGGCGCCCCGGAATCCCCGGGCTGGCCGCAGACCTGGTTGACGATCGTGCCCGGCTGCTCACCGGGACCCCACGTAACACCGCACGAGTAGCCGGTGGTGCGCCCGAGCTTGCAGGCGACCTCGCCGAACGTGGGATCCGGGCCGAGCCCGTCGATGCGGAAGCCGTTGACCTCGCTGACGGGCGTGACCTTCGCACGGTCGAACTTGATGACCGCGTAGTCCAGCGAGTCGTTGCCTGCCACCATCGTGCCGACCACGCCGGCGTTCTGAGCGGCTTCGGAGCCCACGACCGCGCCAGGGCCGCCGCAGTGCGCGGAGGTGAAACCGATCAGGTTGCCCTGGTTGTCGTTGCCGATGGCGGTCAGCGTGCACAGCGTCTCACCGTCGACCACCAGGCCGGAACCGCCGCCGAGGGCTACCGGGGCCTGCGCGTGCGCGACGGCCACCGGCCCGGCCATGATCAGGGCGCCGAACATGACGGCGCGAATTGCCAGGCAGAGGCCGCTGGTCCTCAAGAATCAAACTCCTATCGACTCACCCGACCCGCCGTGCAGGGAACCCGGGCAGTCTATCGTCGGCCGGAATCGTTTCACGGCGCGCCACGTGGCAACATGAACCGGAATATCAACCGCGACCCAGCACTGAGTCGGGAAGGAAGTCCGTGAGCGACCGCAGAAACGGCGTACCGAGCACCGTTACGTCGATACCGCTGGTGGACCCCCACGCGCCGAAGCCGGATCCGTCGATCGGCGATCTGGTCAAGGACGCCACCGCCCAGGTTTCGACGCTCGTACGTGCCGAGGTCGAGTTGGCGAAGGCGGAGATCACCCGCGACGTCAAGAAGGGCCTGACCGGCAGCATCTTCTTCATCGCGGCCCTGGTCGTGCTGTTCTACTCCACGTTCTTCTTCTTCTTCTTCGTGGCGGAGCTGCTGGACACCTGGCTGTGGAAGTGGGCCGCCTACCTCATCGTGTTCGGCATCATGGTCGTGCTCACCGGGTTGCTCGCGTTGTTCGGCTACCTGAAGGTCCGGCGGATCCGCGGACCGCAGAAGACGATCGAATCGGTCAAGGAGATCCCGGGCGCCTTCAACCCGGGTCCGGACACCAAGGCCGTCGCGACCACCAACGGCGAACCCGTGGCGCAAAAAGACCCTTCAGGCTGGTAATGGGCCGACCCGATCCGTCGGTTGTGCGCATCGGCGGGCCGTGGCGCCACTTGGATGTGCACGCGAACGGGATTCGCTTCCACGTTGTCGAAGCCCAGGGACCTGCCGGTGCCGACGACCGGTCGCGGCCTCTGACGGATCGTCCGCTGGTCATCCTCCTGCATGGCTTCGGCTCGTTCTGGTGGTCGTGGCGCCACCAGCTCAAAGGCCTGACCGGGGCCCGAGTGGTGGCTGTCGATCTGCGTGGCTACGGCGGCAGCGACAAGCCGCCCCGCGGATACGACGGCTGGACATTGGCAGGCGACACCGCAGGCCTGGTGCGGGCGCTGGGTCACAGCACCGCGACGCTGGTCGGCCACGCCGACGGCGGGCTGGTCTGCTGGGCCACCTCGGTGCTGCACCCCCGCGTGGTCCGTGCGATCGCCGTCGTCAGCTCGCCGCACCCCGCCGCGCTGCGGTCCTCGGCGCTGACGAGGCGGGATCAGGGCCGGGCGCTGCTGCCGTGGATGCTGCGCTATCAGGTGCCGGTGTGGCCGGAGCATTCGCTGACCCGTCATGACGGCGCCGAGCTGGAGCGGCTGGTGCGCAGCCGGTCCAGCGCCAAATGGCAGGCCAGTGAGGATTTCTCGGAGACCATCGGGCACCTGCGCCGCGCGATCCAGATTCCGTCGGCGGCCCACTGCGCACTGGAGTATCAGCGGTGGGCGGCGCGCAGCCAACTGCGCGGCGAGGGACGACGATTCATGCGATCGATGAAAGGCCCGCTGGGAGTCCCGGTGCTGCATCTGCGGGGCGAGGCGGATCCGTACGTGCTGGCCGACCCGGTGTACCGAACCCAGCGCTACGCGCCGCACGGACGGTACGTGTCGATCGATGCTGCCGGGCACTTCGCCCACGAAGAAGCTCCCGACGCGGTCAACGAGCAGCTGCTGCGTTTCCTGAAGCAGGTGTACGGGTGATCAGCCGGCGCTGATGCAGGTTCCGGTCGGGACGCGGTCGACGTTGCCGACCTTGGCCATCTGCCTGGCCACCTCCTGGGCGGTCAGCACGAACCCGGTGTCGACGTCGTCGACGGCGGCACCGAAGACCACGCCGAGCACTTTCCCCTGCCGGTTGATCATCGGCCCACCTGAATTACCTTGCCGCACAGTCCCTCTGATGGTGTACACCTCGCGGGTGACGGTGGTGCTGCGGTAGATGTCGGGGCCGTTGAGCTTGATGACCTCCCGGATGCGCGCCGGCGTCGCCGTGAAGTCGCCGCCGCCGGGGTAGCCCAGGACGATGCCGTCGGTGCCGGGCTGCGCCTCCGTGTCGACGAACTGCAACGGCGCGGAGGGCAGGTTCGGCACGTCGAGGATCGAGATGTCGGCGTCGGGGTCGTAGGACACCACGCCTGCCTCGTAGGACTGTCCGTCGACCTCGATGGTCACGCTGTCGGACCCGGCGACGACGTGGGCGTTGGACATCACCCGGTTGGGGGCCACGACGAAGCCGGTGCCTTCGAGCACCTTCTGGCAGCTCTGGGCGACGCCACGGACCTTGACCACGCTGGGCCGGGTGGTGCCGACGACGACGGAGGTGGCCAGCGTGGGGTCCGGCGCCTCGATATCGGCGACCTGAGTGGGGCCGAACGGTTTCAGGACGTCGTGAAGGCCCGCGGTCTCCCACAGCGCCGAGAGCCGGTCGGGCACCGACCGCAACCAGCTCGGCGCCACCGTGTCGACCTCGGAGATCACACGCGAGCCGGCAACGGCGGCCGCCAGATTGGGCTGCGGCGAGGACATCAGCGCGGTACCCAGCAGCCATGACGCCGTGAGCACGAGTACGAGCTGCAAAGCCACGCCGACGACCGAGTCGGCGACACGCAGGGCGGGATTACGGATGGCCCCGCGAACCGCCCTGCCCAGCACCACCCCGGCGATCTCACCGATCACCACCAGCACGAGGATCAGGAACAGCGTCGCGAAGAGCTTGGTGCGCGGCCCGTCGATGTAGGTGACCAGGTGGGGGGCCAGGAGTACACCGGCCGCTGCGCCGAGGACCACGCCCACCAGGGCCAGCAGAGATCCGGGTGCACCGGATCGCCAGCCCGAGACGGCAGCGAGGAGGGCGACAGCGAGAATCGCGATGTCAAGCCATTGTGACGAGTTCATTGTTGCGCATCACCGTAACTGCCCTGGGCGTCCAGGAGCGCCATTGCGTCGTTGAGTTCGTACAGTTTGTCGCTTTCCCAGGGCACCGCCCAGCCTGCGACGTCGAGCATGGCCGAGATGATCTGGCCGGTGAATCCCCACACCATCATCTCGTTGAGCAGGAACGCCGGCCCGGCCGTGCGGCGGGTGTTCTGGCTGCGATACACCGTGATCCGGTTCTGCGGGTTGACGAACGCCCGTACCGGCACGCGGGTCACCAGCGCCGTCTCGGCGTCGTCGACCACTGCCACCGGACCGGGGTCGGGCGAGTAGGCGAGGACCGGGACGACGTGGAAGCCCGACGGCGGGATGAACATCTTCTCCAGGGTTGCCAGTGGGTGCAGCCTGCTTGGCTCGAGCCCGGTCTCTTCAGTGGCCTCGCGCAGCGCGGTGTGGACCGGGCCCAGGTCACCGGGGTCCGCCGCGCCACCGGGAAACGCCGCCTGGCCGGCGTGGTGGCGCAACGTCGACGCGCGCACGGTGACCAGGAGGTCGGCGTCCTCGGGCAGGGAGCCTTCTGTACCGCCCTGCGGACCGGAGAACAACACGAGCACGGCAGCATCGCGCCGGGTGCCCGACACGGCGGCCGTCGTGTTGGCGGCCGTCAACGCGGCCAGCACTTCGGCAGGTATCCGGCGGCGGTAGGCCTTCTTGACGGCGTCGGGCTGATCGACCAGCGGCGCCAGCCAGGGCGGCGCGGCGGACGGCGTCAGCTCACCCTCGCGGCTGTCCCAGCTCACGCCACTCCAATCTTCGGGTCGACCGCGGCGGCGATCTCGTCGGCGGTCGCGAACGACCGGGGCAGGATCTCGGCAACGCTACCGTCGGCGCGGAGCACCACCGTCGCAGGCATCACGTTGGGAACGCCCAGCGCTGCGGCGATGCTGCGGCGTCCGTCCTGCACCGTCGGCAGTTGCACGCCCAGCTCGGCGAGCCTGAGCAACGCCGCGGTCTCGTTCTCGTCCTGATGCACGGTCAGCACGACCACCCCGGGCCCCAGACGCCGCTGGTACTCGGCCATGGCCGGGAGTTCATCGGCGCAGGGGCCGCACCAGTACGCCCAGAGGTTCAGCACGGCCGGCCTGCCGGCCAGGGCGGCGGCGACGTCGACCCGCGAGCCGTCGCCGGCACATTCGAGGACGATCCCGCGCAGTGCTTCGGGGCCCGGACCCGCTCCGGGGACAGGGCACGGGGAGAGGTCGGCGGCGGCGCGCGGACCCTGCAGCGCCTCGGCAGTGTCGGCGTCGCGCCGGTCGCGCGCCGACACGGTCTCCTGGCCCGCCGAGTACGCCGAACCGCCGGTGTCCTGGGCGCCGAGTTCCGACCACAGCGCGACACCGAGCGCGACGAGGATCACCAGCGCCACGACGCTCCACCGGGCTGACGCGCTCATCAGCGGCTAGAGTCCGGCCAGCGCCAGCAGATGCTCGGTCTCGGGGCCCTTGACCAGCGGTGCGGCGATCAGCGGGTCGGTGGGCCCGGCACCGTAGGACGGGCAGTCTTTGGCCAGGACACAGACCCCGCAGGCCGGCTTGCGCGCGTGGCACACACGCCGGCCGTGGAAGATGACCCGGTGGCTGAGCAGCGTCCACTCCTTGCGCTCGATCAGCTGGCCGACGGCATGCTCGACCTTGACCGGGTCTTCCTCGGCCGTCCAGCGCCAACGCCGCACCAGCCTGCCGAAGTGCGTGTCGACGGTGATGCCGGGGATGTCGAAGGCGTTGCCGAGGATGACGTTGGCGGTCTTGCGGCCGATGCCCGGCAGCGTGACGAGCTCGTCGAGCGTGTTGGGCACCTCGCCGTCGAACCGTTCCTCCAGCGCCTGCCCGAGGCCGATCAGCGAGTTGGTCTTGTTCCGGTAGAAGCCGGTGGGACGGATCAGTTCTTCGAGCTCGGTGCGATCGGCGGTCGCGTAGTCCCGGGCCGTGCGGTACTTGGCGAACAGCGCCGGTGTCGTCATGTTGACCCGAACGTCCGTGCACTGCGCCGACAGGATGGTGGCCACCGCCAGCTCTAGGGGGTTCGTGAAGTCGAGCTCGCAGTACACGTGTGGAAACGCTTGTGCCAGAGTGCGGTTCATGCGGCGGGCGCGCCGGACGAGGCCTCGGTGGGTTTCCTCGTCCCATTTACGCGCGGGCACGCGCGCAGCCCGCTTACCGGCGGCCGCAGTGCCGGTCGGCGTTTCACTCACGGTCACCAGGCCAGCGTACTGACGGGGTCCGACGCGCCGGATGGTGGATCAGTTCTTAACGTGGACTTTTCGTGATCCCGCTGAGACCTTCGGCGTGTTTACTTCGCCTTGTGTCGTGGTTGCTCGTTGCGCTGATCCCGGGGTTGCTCATGTTGGCGACCTTCGGTTTGGAGCGCCTCGAGGCGAGCTTGGGCCGCGAGAGCCTCTCCACCGCCGACGTCGACGAGTTCCTGGAGCAAGCCGAGGACAGCGACGTCGACACCCTCGCGAGGGTGGGGATGGACGGCGCCCTGGACGGTATTCATCAGCGCCTCAGCGGGCAGGACACCCCACCCGCGGCGCTCGTCGAGGCCATCTCGGCGCCAGGTTTGCCAACACGCGAGTACCTCGCGCAGCTGGCGAATACTGAGTTTCGGCAGACCCGCCATGCCAATCGTGTGTAGCGTAAACGGGTCACGAAAAGGCGTACCTCTAGACTGATCTCACGATCGTGAAGAGGTCGCCTTAACGCATGTCTGATCACCGAACGCAACAAGAGGGGCAACGTGGACGAGATCCTGGCCAGGGCCGGAATCTTCCAGGGGGTCGAACCCAGCGCTGTTTCCGCGCTGACCAAGCAGCTTCAGCCCGTTGACTTTCCCCGCGGACACACCGTGTTCGCCGAGGGTGAGCCTGGCGATCGCCTGTACATCATCATCTCCGGCAAGGTGAAGATCGGGCGGCGGTCACCAGACGGTCGCGAGAATCTGCTCACGATCATGGGCCCCTCGGACATGTTCGGCGAGTTGTCGATCTTCGATCCCGGCCCACGAACGTCCAGCGCCACCACCATCACTGAGGTGCGCGCTGTCTCGATGGATCGCGAGGCGCTGCGGGCGTGGATCGCCGACCGTCCCGAGATCGCCGAGCAGCTGCTGCGGGTCTTGGCCCGCCGCCTGCGGCGCACCAACAACAATCTCGCCGACCTCATCTTCACCGACGTGCCCGGTCGCGTGGCCAAGCAGCTGCTGCAGCTGGCCCAGCGCTTCGGCACCCAGGAGGGCGGCGCACTGCGTGTGACGCACGACCTGACGCAGGAAGAGATCGCTCAGCTGGTGGGGGCGTCCCGCGAGACCGTCAACAAGGCTCTCGCCGACTTCGCCCACCGCGGCTGGATCCGCCTGGAGGGCAAGAGCGTGCTGATCTCGGACTCCGAGCGGCTGGCGCGCCGAGCGAGGTAACGAGCGAGAATCCGGCGCCGAGCGAGGTAACGAGCGAGAATCCGGCGCCGAGCGCGCCAGGCCTCAGCGGCGCAGGTAGTCCAGCTGCGCCTGCACCGACGATTCGGCTGCCTCCCAAAGCTTTTCGTCGACGTCGGTATAGACGTGCTCGACCACCTGACGAGCCGACACGTCCTCTCCGAGCTCCCGGACGGCCGCACGCACCTGTTCCAGCCGGTCTTCCCGGTGGGCCAGGTATGTGTCGCTGACGCCTTCCAGGTCGTCGAGTTCTGGACCGTGCCCCGGAAGAACGGTGCGGTGACCCAGTCCGCGCAGCCGGCGAAGCGACTCCAGGTAGTCCCCGAGCGACCCGTCCTCCTTGTCGATCACCGTGGTGCCGCGTCCCAGGATGGTGTCGGCGGTCAGCACAGCGTCGTCGACGAGGAAGGACACCGAGTCGGCCGTGTGGCCGGGGGTGGCCATGACGGAGATCTTCAGGCCGGCGGCATCGATGACCTCACCGTCGGTCAGTGAACCGCCAAGGCCGCGCTGGAAGCCGCTGCCCACCGAGCGGACGACGGCGCCGGTGAGGTCGACGAGGCGGTCGATGCCCCCGGTGTGGTCGCTGTGGCGGTGGCTGATCAGCACGAGCGGTATCGGGCCGAGCGCCGCGAGGCGCTCGATGTGCTCGTCCTTGTCATCGGGGCCGGGGTCGATCACCACCATCTCGTCGGTGCCAGGGCCGCGCAGCACCCAGGTGTTGGTGCCGTCCAGTGTCATCAACCCCGGGTTCTCGCACAGCAGCACCGACGCGACGTCGGTCACCGGCCGCAGCAGTCCGTACGCGGGGTGTTCCACCTACGCGACCTCGACGATGACTTCCACTTCCACCGGCGCGTTGCGCGGAAGCTCGGAGACCCCGACGGCGGACCGCGCATGGGCGCCGGCATCGCCGAACACCTCCCCGAACAACTCCGAGGCGCCGTTGATCACGCCGGGCTGGCCGCCGAACTCGGGTGCCGAGGCCACGAAGCCGACGACCTTGACCACCTTGACCACCGAGTCGATGCCGACGAGCGCGTCGATCGCGGCCAACGCGTTCAGGGCGCACTGGCGGGCCAGGGTCTTGGCCTCGTCGGCCGACACCTCGGCGCCGACCTTGCCGGTCGCCAGCAGTTCACCCTCGCTGATCGGCAGCTGCCCCGCCGTGTAGACCAGGGTCCCGGTGCGTACGGCGGGTACGTAGGCGGCCAGCGGCGCCACGACCTGCGGCAGCTCGATGCCGAGCTCGGTCAGGCGGCCCGACCAGCTTGAGGTCATTTGGGCCGCTTCAGGTAGGCGACGTGCTGCTCACCCGTCGGGCCGGTCAGGACCGAGACCAGCTCCCAACCGTCCTCACCCCACTGATCGAGGATCTGTTTGGTGGCATGCGTCAGCAGCGGGACGGTGGCGTACTCCCAGCGGGTCGGTTCGCTCATGCGGCTGAGCTTATCCGGCTGTCGACCCGCTATGGCTAGCATGCTGGGGTGGCTACCACCTCATCTGGATCAGACGGCGCACCGGATGGTCCCAAGCCTCTGGGTTGGCCGTCACGGCTGACCGAGGCGCGTCTGCATTTCGTCACCGGCAAGGGCGGCACCGGCAAGTCGACGATCGCCGCGGCGCTGGCCTTGGCGCTGGCTGCGGGCGGCCGACGCGTCCTTTTGGTGGAAGTCGAAGGGCGCCAAGGAATTGCGCAGCTATTCGATGTGCCACCACTGCCGTACGAAGAGGTCAAGATCGCGACCGCCGAGCGTGGCGGGGTGGTCAACGCGTTGGCCATCGACACCGAGGCCGCGTTCCTGGAGTACCTGGACATGTTCTACAACCTCGGCCTGGCCGGCCGGGCGATGCGCCGGATCGGCGCTGTCGAGTTCGCGACGACGATCGCACCGGGCCTGCGGGACGTGCTGCTCACCGGCAAGATCAAGGAAATCGTCACCAGGAACGACAAGGGTCAGCCGAAGGGCCGGGGAAGCACGTACGACGCGGTGGTCGTCGATTCGCCGCCCACCGGCCGGATCGCGCGTTTCCTCGATGTCACCAAGGCGGTGTCCGATCTCGCCAAGGGCGGGCCGGTACATTCGCAGGCCGACGGCGTGGTCAAGCTCCTGCACTCCGATCTGACCGCCATCCATCTGGTGACGCTGTTGGAGGCACTGCCGATCCAGGAGACGCTGGAGGCGATCAACGAGCTGCGCGACATGGGCCTGCCGATCGGCAGCGTGATCGTCAACCGCAACATCCCCTCGTATCTGTCAGCGGAAGACCTCGCCAAGGCGGCCGACGGCGTCATCGACGCCGACGCGGTCCGGGCGGGGTTGACCACCGCCGGAATCACCCTGTCGGAGGACGACTTGGCCGGCCTCCTGACCGAGACCATTCAGCATGCGACCCGCATCGCGGCGCGCACGGAGAGCGCCGAGCAACTCGCCGAGTTGGACGTGGCGCGCCTCGACCTGCCCACGATCGCGGACGGTGTCGATCTCGGGAGTCTCTACGAACTGGCGGAAGAGCTCGCCCATCAGGGCGTGCGGTGAGCGGAGGGACACGATGAGCACCACTCCCCCGGCCTTGGACATGGCCACGATCCTGCGCGACACCTCTAACCGGGTGATCGTCTGCTGCGGGGCGGGCGGTGTCGGCAAGACGACGACGGCTGCTGCGATGGCGTTGCGCGCCGCAGAATACGGGCGCACCGTCGTCGTCCTGACGATCGACCCCGCCAAGCGGCTGGCTCAGGCGCTGGGTATTCGCGATCTGGGCAACACGCCCCAGCGGGTGCCGCTGCCACCCGAGGTGACCGGCGAGTTGCACGCGATGATGCTCGACATGCGGCGCACCTTCGACGAAATGGTGCTCCAGTACTCCGGTCCCGGCGCCGCCGACGCCATCCTGGACAACCAGTTCTACCAAACCGTGGCCACGTCACTGGCGGGCACGCAGGAGTACATGGCCATGGAGAAGCTGGGACAGCTTCTGGCAGAAGACAAATGGGATCTGATCGTGGTGGACACCCCACCGTCACGCAACGCCCTGGACTTCCTCGATGCGCCGAAGCGCCTGGGCAGTTTCATGGACAGCCGGCTCTGGCGGATACTTCTGGCGCCGGGACGGGGCATCGGCCGTCTGGTGACGGGCGCGGTCGGTCTCGCGATGAAGGGCATGTCGACGATTCTGGGCTCCCAGATGCTCTCCGACGCAGCGGGTTTCGTCCAGTCTCTCGATGCGACGTTCGGCGGATTCCGCGAGAAGGCCGACCGCACCTATGAGCTGCTCAAGCGGCGCGGCACTCAATTCGTCGTGGTGTCGGCGGCCGAACCCGATGCGCTGCGGGAGGCCTCGTTCTTCGTCGACCGGCTGGCGGGCGAGCACATGCCGTTGGCCGGCCTGATCCTCAACCGCACCCATCCCACCCTGTGCGACCTGCACGCCGACAAGGCAGCAGAGGCCGCGGAGCTGCTGTCCGAGAAAGATCCCGGCTCGGTGGCAGCCGCGGCGTTGCAGATACACGCGGAGCGGGCGTCCACCGCGAAGCGTGAGGTGCGGCTGCTGTCGCGGTTCACCGGCGCGAATCCGAGCGTCGCGATCGTCGGTGTGCCGTCGTTACCGTTCGACGTGTCCGACCTCGATGCGCTGCGCGCGATCGCAGAACAGATCACAGGCGGGGATACCGCGGCGTAACCACGCAACAGGGGCTGCTCGGCTTGGGCTAGTCGGAGCCAACCCGCGAATCAGGCAATCGCGGCTCAGCTGTCAGACGACTTAGCTGTCAGACGAGTTAGCCGGCAGTGCGGTGTTTGCGCTGGGCCGAGAAGAAGTCGGCCCAAGAGACCACATCGGGATGCTGCTTGAGCAGTGCCCGGCGTTGCCGTTCGGTCATGCCTCCCCACACACCGAACTCGACGCGGTTGTCCAGCGCGTCGGCGCCGCACTCGGCGATCACGGGGCAATGGCGGCAGATCACAGCGGCTTTGCGCTGAGCTGCCCCCCGGACGAAGAGTTCATCGGGGTCCGTTTGGCGACACCGGGCCTGAGAAACCCACGCAATACGGGCTTCTGCTTCAGCACCCTGCACAATGGAATGGTCCGATGCATTCGCGGTGGTACTGCGAGCCGCGGGCTTGATTGATGACACCAGCGATCCCCTATCGTTCTGGCCGCGCCCCGACAACGCAGACGATTATTAACTCAAGCGTCGATTGCAAGTGCGATCTACGCCACATTGCGAGTACTGGGTGTGACCTGCATCGCACTGCTAGCTCAACTTAGGTGGTCAGGGGCGTTCTGCGCAATACGTTCGTGACCACTTTTTTGGGACGACCGTGCCGTCAGGCCGGTACAGTGCCGAGCCCCGGCGTTTGACATGGCCTGTCACGAGCGCATTCGAGCTGCTCGAGACCTGCTGGCCGGAAAGTCGTCGCTACTCTGTACGCATGCCGGAGGACCCCCCGATCCGGCCGCCCCGCGCGGTCACCGTCATCAAGCTCGTCTGGTGCTGCCTTCTGGCCAGCGTCGTCGCCGCGGGTCTGATGTTCCCTGTGGTCGGCGGATTCGGCCTGATGTCCAACCGCGCCTCCGATGTCGTCGCCAACGGCTCGGCCCAGCTCGTCGAGGGTGAAGTACCGCAGGTGTCGACGATGGTCGATGCGAAGGGCAACATCATCGCCTGGCTCTACTCCCAGCGACGGTTCGAAGTTCCCAGTGACCAGATCGCCAACACGATGAAGCTGGCGATCGTCTCCATCGAGGACAAAAGATTTGCCGACCACAACGGAGTGGACTGGCAGGGCACACTGACCGGTCTCTCCGGCTACCTGTCGGGCAACCTCGACACCCGCGGCGGCTCGACCATCGAGCAGCAGTACGTGAAGAACTACCAATTGCTCGTCATCGCGCAGACCGATGCCGAGAAGCGGGCCGCCATCGAGACCACCCCGGCGCGCAAGCTGCGCGAGATCCGGATGGCGCTGACGCTCGACAAGACTTTCACCAAGCCGGAGATCCTCACCCGCTATCTGAACCTGGTGTCGTTCGGCAACGGCGCGTTCGGGGTGCAGGACGCCTCACAGACGTACTTCGGCATCAACGCCTCCGAGCTGAACTGGCAGCAGGCCGCACTCCTTGCGGGCATGGTCCAGTCGACGAGCACGCTGAACCCGTACACCAATCCCGACGGTGCCCTGGCCCGCCGCAACGTGGTGCTCGACACCATGATCGTCAACCTGCCCGAGTACGCCGACGAGTTGCGCGCCGCCAAGCAGGAGCCGCTCGGGATACTGCCCCAGCCCAAGGAACTGCCCAGAGGTTGCATCGCCGCCGGTGACCGCGCGTTCTTCTGCGACTATGCGCTGGACTATCTGGCCCGCGCCGGGATCAGCAAGGACCAGGTCGCCAAGGGTGGCTACCTCATCAAGACCACGCTGGAGCCGGACGTACAGGCGTCGGTGAAGAACGCGATCACCGAATTCGCAAGCCCGGACCTCGCCGGCGTGGCCAGCGTCATGAGCGTCATCAAGCCGGGCAAGGAGTCCCACCCGGTGCTGGCGATGGCCAGCAACCGCACGTACGGCCTGAACCTCGACGCCGGCGAGACGATGCAGCCGCAGCCGTTCTCTCTGGTCGGCAACGGTGCGGGTTCGGTGTTCAAGATCTTCACCACCGCGGCGGCCATGGAGATGGGCATGGGCATCAACGCCCAGCTCGATTCACCATCGCGGTTCGAGGCCAAGGGCCTGGGCAGCGGCGGTGCCCGCGGCTGCCCGCCCGCGACGTGGTGCGTGCAGAACGCCGGCAATTACCGCGGCACGATGAGCGTCACCGACGCGTTGGCGACGTCGCCGAACACGGCGTTCGCGAAGCTGATCGCACAGGTCGGGGTGCAGCGCACGGTGGACATGGCGGTGCGGCTGGGGCTGCGGTCCTACGCGCTGCCCGGCACCGCGCGCGACTACGACCCGGAAAGCAACGAGAGCCTCGCCGACTTCGTGAAACGCCAGAACATCGGTTCGTTCACGCTGGGACCGATCGAGGTCAACGCGTTGGAACTGTCCAACGTGGCCGCGACGCTGGCCTCGGGCGGCACCTGGTGTCCACCGAACCCGATCGCCGAGGTGTGGGACCGCAACGGCGAACAGGTGTCGGTCACCACCGAAACGTGCGAACAGGTGGTTCCCGAGGGTTTGGCCAACACGCTGGCCAACGCGATGAGTAAGGACGACACCGGTTCGGGAACCGCGGCCGGCGCCGCGGGTTCGGTGGGATGGAGCCTGCCGATGTCGGGCAAGACCGGCACCACCGAAGCCAACCGCTCCTCGGCGTTCCTGGGTTTCACCAACCGGTACGCCGCGGCCAGCTACATCTATGACGACTCGACGGCGCCGACCGAGCTGTGCTCGTTCCCGCTGCGTCAGTGTGGTTCGGGAAACCTGTTCGGCGGCAACGAGCCGGCCAGGACGTGGTTCACCGCGATGAGCCCGATCGCCACGGCGTTCGGTGACGTCACCCTGCCGCCGACCGACCCGCGCTACGTCGAGGGGGCACCCGGTTCGCGGGTGCCAAGCGTCGCGGGTATGAACCAGGACACCGCGCGGCAGCGGCTGCGCGAGGCCGGGTTCCAGGTCGCGGATCAGGCGACACCGGTGAACAGCTCGTCGTCCTACGGCACAGTGGTCGGGACGTCACCGACCGGTCAGACGGTGCCGGGGTCGATCGTGACGATCCAGATCTCCAACGGCATCGCGCCGCCGCCACCTCCACCACCGGCAGGCGCTCCGCCACCGGGGCTGCCACCACCGCCAGTGGGCGAGACCGTGATCCAGATTCCGGGTCTGCCGCCGATCACCGTGCCGGTGCTCGGGCCGCCGCCACCTCCCCCACCACCGCCGCCGGGGTGACCCGACGACCTGTGATCGACAGGTCGTGGCAGTAGGCTGGGCAGATGCCTGCTGTGCCTTCTGGTTCACCCGGTTCAATCCTCAAGACGGCAGCCGTCACCTCGGCCGGCACCCTGGTTGCCGGGATCGGTTATGCGTCACTGATCGAGCGCAACGCCTTCGTGGTGCGCGAGACGACGATGCCGGTGCTCTCTCCGGGGTCGTCTCCGCTGAAGGTGTTGCACATCAGCGACATCCACATGCGCCCCTCGCAGCGCCGCAAGCAGGCGTGGCTGCGCGAGCTGGCCGGCTGGGAGCCGGACTTCGTCGTGAACACCGGCGACAACCTGGCTCATCCCAAGGCCGTTCCGGCCGTCATTCAGGCGCTCGGTGACCTGCTGTCGGTGCCGGGCATGTTCGTCTTCGGCAGCAACGACTACTTCGCGCCGAAGCTGAAGAACCCCGCCAACTACCTGACGAATCCGTCACACCGGAGCCACGGCGAGCCCCTGCCGTGGCAGGACCTGCGGGCGGCGTTCACCGAGCGCGGCTGGCTGGACATGACCCATACCCGGCGCGAGGTCGAGGTGGCCGGGCTGCACATCGCGGCCGCGGGCGTCGACGATCCGCACCTCAAGCGCGACCGCTACGAGACGATCGCCGGGCCGGCGACGCCGGCCGCGAACCTCACCCTGGGATTGACCCACTCCCCCGAGCCGCGGGTGCTGGACCGGTTCGCCGCCGACGGCTATCAGCTGGTGATGGCCGGGCACACCCACGGCGGGCAACTGTGTCTGCCGTTCTACGGCGCACTCGTGACCAACTGCGAACTCGACAGGTCCAGGGCCAAGGGACCCTCGCGGTGGGGCGCCCACACCCAGCTGCACGTGTCGGCTGGCCTTGGCACCTCGCCGTTCGCCCCCCTGCGGTTCTGCTGCAGGCCGGAGGCCACCATGCTCACGTTGGTTGCGGCGCCAACCGGCGGCTCCGAGGTGGAGTTCCGGGCCGGGCAGTCGCATCCGACCGTATCGGCGCGGTGAACTCGTCGGGCCCGTGTCGCCAGTCGCGGGCATGGGTGGACAACGCGGTTCGGTTGATCGAGGCCGACGCGCGCCGCAGCGCTGACACGCATCTGCTGCGCTATCCGTTGCCGGCCAGCTGGTCGACCGATGTCGACGTCGCGCTCTACCTCAAGGACGAGACCACCCACATCACCGGCAGCCTCAAGCACCGGTTGGCACGGTCGCTGTTTCTGTACGCGCTGTGCAACGGGTGGATCACAGAGGACACCACGGTCATCGAGGCCTCGTCGGGTTCCACAGCGGTGTCCGAGGCATACTTCGCCGCGATGCTGGGCCTGCCGTTCATCGCGGTGATGCCGGCATCGACCAGCCCGTCCAAGATCGCTCTCATCGAATCCCAGGGCGGCCGTTGCCATTTCGTCACCGAGTCCGCTCAGGTCTACGACGAGGCGCAGCGGCTGGCCGAGCAGACCGGCGGCCATTACCTGGATCAGTTCACCAACGCCGAGCGCGCCACCGACTGGCGGGGCAACAACAACATCGCCGAGTCGATCTTCGATCAGCTTGCCGAGGAGACCCATCCGGTGCCGGAGTGGATCGTCGTGGGAGCGGGCACGGGCGGCACGAGCGCGACCATCGGCCGCTACCTTCGCTATCGCCGTTACCCGACGCGACTATGTGTGGTGGACCCGGAGAACTCGGCGTTCTTCCCGTCGTACGAACGCGGCGACTCCGACGTCGTGACGGGTATCTCCTCGCGGATCGAGGGGATCGGGCGCCCGCGTGTCGAGCCGTCGTTCCTGCCCGGCGTGGTGGACCGCATGATGTGCGTTCCGGACAACGCCTCGGTGGCGGTCGCGCATCACGTCAGCAAGGTGCTGGGCCGACGCGTCGGACCGTCGACCGGAACCAACATTTGGGGGGCGTTCGGACTTCTGGCCGAGATGGTGGCCCAGGGGCGCAGCGGCTCGGTGGTGACGTTGCTGGCCGACAGTGGCGACCGCTACGCCGACACCTACTTCTGTGACGAGTGGCTGACGAGCCACGGCCTGGCGCCGACGGAGTCGGCCGGCTCACTCGCCGAGTTCGAACGGTCCGGACGCTGGTCCTGACCGTCGGAACGCCGCGTGAGCGGACCGTCGGAGGTCAGGAACAACCAGAGTGCGGCCAGCGCGAAGAAGCCCAGGTAGATCGATGCGCCTAACCCAGTCATGTCACGCCTCATTTCGCTCGAATGTGTCTTTGTAGTGTGCATAACGCCACCGACAGCCCAGATCCTTCCCTCGGCGTGTCACCGGACGGATTTGGCGGCCGCTACGCGTTTGGCTTCACCGGTGCCCGGTGCGATAGGCTGTCGTGGCTTCACTCGGGGTGTGGCGCAGCTTGGTAGCGTGCTTCGTTCGGGACGAAGAGGTCGTGGGTTCGAATCCCGCCACCCCGACTCGCAGTGATTCGCAGAGGCCCTGATCCGATCGATTCGGTCAGGGCCTTCTTGCTGTTCAGTCCGCAGTTGGTGCGCAGCAGATTCGACCAGATTCGACGAATTCGCGAGCGACTTACTTCGGGCGGCGTCCAGGGCCGCAGAGACATACTCCAAGTCGTCCGGGAACAAGTCTGCGTAGGTGTCCAGGGTGAGGACCGCCGACGCGTGTCCGAGCATCGTCTGAACGGCCTTGACGTTGGCGCCCGCGCTAATCGACAGGGACGCCGCAGTATGGCGAAGGTGATGTGGAGTGACGGTGGGGAACGCTGAGTCCCTCCTCCGGAGACGCTTGACGGCCGCGTTGAAGACCCGACCATCGACTTCACCGATAGCGGGATCGGCCAGCCCACACGCTGAGGCTCTATTCGCGATACGGGTAAACGGCTTTCGCGAGGTCTCGGGCAGCTTCGAAGGTGGCGCGGTCGAGTTCTTTCCGTCGAGCGCGTTTAGCAACACTCGACAACAAAATTCTCATCGCGTCGGCGTTGTGAAGAGCCAGTTCGACTGGATCGCAAGCGGAACGGATGTCTGGCGCAGGCACCGCGGTTTTGTTGCGCGGTTCTGCCCCGCCAGCGCCAGCGCGCGGGACCTCTACAACGCGGATGGGTTCTCCATACCGCTCTGCGGCTGTGCGCGCGGCCGAGGCATCCCTGCGGCAAGTGTCGGAACGATAGCGGCGGGGACGCCCGCGTCGAGGAGCCAAATCAGGATCCAGCATCACCGCGTCGCATCTGATGCATCGATTCGGATCGAAGTTTGAGCTTTCGGCCGCCGTGAGCGACAGGCGATCAGCGTCCGCTGGTACGAGATTGTTCGAGTTCGCAACGTTCACCTGGCTCGCCAGGACAGTTTGATGCGTGCTCGGTGCGCTGGGGGTCGCGGGCTGATAATTTCCGCTCATGAGTCAGGTGCCGGCCAGGGGGCCGACGCGGTCGGGGGCGAGGCTGCGGTTGAGGCCGGGAAGTTCCACGCTGCCTAACGCGACTACCGCGAAGGTGGCAGAGGCGAAGGGAAAGGACCGAAGTTACCGGCTGGCGTTTGGAAGCCTGCTCGTATCCGTCGTAGTCGCTATTGCAAGCCCCCTGTCGGCTTGGGTGATTGCGAAACAGGGATATAACGCCTCATCAACCCAGGCAAGAGACGCGTTCCTGCGGGACCAGCAGATGCTCGCATATCAGACGTTCCACGCATCGGCCAGCGCACTCTTATCGATGGACCAAAAATTCTCTATTCTTGTGCACAGCGATCTTCCCGATCCGCAAAGTCAGTGGTCGGATCCGCACGCGGAAGCTACGTACTTGATCAAAGAATTCGAAATTTTGCGATACGATCTTCTTGAGAACTTACAAAAGGTGAGAAACGATCTCGTATTTGTCAACATGGTAGGAGCGACGGAAGTCGTCGAAGCCGCGGTGAAGTTTACTAATCTGTTTCATGGCGAAGAGTCCGTGATGGTGCAAATGCAGTCGATTGTCAATCGAATACCGTTATCTTCGCCGGATGTGCGCGCATATCTTGGCGTCTCGCACCCGGACAATTTAATCCATGGTTCCACTCTATGGAGAGACGCCGAGAACCTATTGCTTCGAGAGTTTGTGGACGCCGTTCGAGAAGCTTATGGCCAAGATCTGGTCGGTACCGTGCCTCGGCTGTGACTTATCTCCGTAGCCCAAAAAGGTTCGACGGCCCACAACGGCGCACAATGGCATAACGGCCGATACGCGGAGGATGGCTGAGACTGTTGAGATGGGTGACCAGATCCTCCGAGATAAGGGATACGGGGAGGTCTAGGTTCGATGACGAGCGATGATGCTGTCCAGCACGAGCTGCAAGAGTTCCTTGCGCAGGACCGCGCGGAGATCGCTGCTGAGTATGAGCGGATTTACCGGCGGACCGCGGAGGACCCGGGCACTGCTGGCGATCAGGGCGAGGAGAACTGGGCTGCCCTGCTACGAAATTGGTTGCCGCCGAATTATCAGGTAGTGACCAAGGGCCGCATTATCTTTCCCGACAAGGAGGCGTCGCCGCAGGTCGATATCTTGGTGCTCCGTGGTACGTATCCTCCGAGACTGGTGAGCAAGAAGCTTTACCTATCGACGGGAGTGATCGCCGCCTTTGAGTGCAAGAACACCCTGAAAGCTGCCCACTTCACCGACGCGACGGAGACTGCGCGGTGGGTGAAATCGAAAGCGGCGAAGCGTTACGGCACACCTTACGACGAACTTCATTCGCTACCGATCTATGGGCTGCTGGCGCACAGCCATTCTTGGAAGGGTGTGGCGTCGACTCCGATAGACAACATCGACAAGAAGATGTTGGAGGCGGTTGATAGCGTTGAGCATCCGTCTCAGTTGATCAACATTGTGTGCGTCGCTGACCTTGGAACGTGGACGTTGAACCACTTTACGCAGGTACCGCACCTCTATCCAGCTGAGATCCAGGAGCTACGGGCTGTTGGCGGGCATTCGCCGAATTCTGGCACGATGACTGGCTTTTGCCGTTGGGGACTCGACAATACTGAACAGGTACCGGGGGCTGAGCCAAATCCGGTCGCGGTGTTGGTATCAGATCTGATCGAACGAATCGCTTGGGAAGACAGGGATCTTAGACCTATCGCTGACTACTTCCGGATGGCGGGCGTGTCAGCTACCGGAACAATCTTGGGGCGCGAATACGCCCTACCGCATGTGTTCAGCTCATCAGTAGCCGAGCGGTTGGAGGCAATGGGTCCTACGTCGGGCTTGGAACACCTGTGGGATCCGTGGAACATGATGCAGTGAACAGTCTAGGCGCCTAGTCTTCGCGATTCGTCGTTGCAGCGTCTTACTTTCCGGACGTCGGAGAGTCGGTATTCAGGTACGTCTTCGTCGGTGCGGCGGTGGATGCCGCGGCGGCCGTCTGGCCGTAGGTGGCCGGCGGGGCGCAGTTTTCCGTCTAGCCGCACCTGATCACTCTCAAGATGGCAGTCCGCACGCAGTCCGCAGTTGAACAACCGCACCCCATACGCAGCCAACGCTGCCGACAGTCCTGAGCAGCGCGGATGCATTCGTCCGACGCAACCGACTCAATCAAACGCGCTGGTGTCGTGGTTCGGGACGAAGAGGTCGTGGGTTCGAATCCCGCCACCCCGACTCGCAGTGATTCGCAGAGGCCCTGATCCGATCGATTCGGTCAGGGCCTTCTTGCTGCGACGGGCGCGGTTCGGGACGGCGCAGCCTGGGCATCCCACGCGGACACCCCAGACTCAGGAGAACCAGATGCCATCGCCATTGTCCGACGACGCCAAGAAGATGTTGTCCAAGCCCAATCCCGCCGTGATCAGCACCGTCCGCAGCGACGGGCATCCCGTCACCGCGGCGACGTGGTACCTACTGCGCGATGACAAGGTGCTCGTGAACATGGACGTCGCCCGCAAGCGTCTCGACCATCTCCGCAAGGACCCGCGGGTCTCCCTGACGGTCATCGACGGTGACGACTGGTACACGCACGTCACCGTGATCGGACGCGTCACGCAGATGTACGACGACGAGGGCCTGGCCGACATCGACGCCCTCTCCCAGCACTATCAGGGCAAGGAGTACCCGCAGCGGGACCGGCCGCGGGTCAGTGCGCTGATCGAGGTCGACCGCGTGCACGGGTGGGGCGCGCAGAAGAACAACGACCAGCCCGACGGTCGCGGCTGACGATTCAGCGGATCACTCGGGCCCGGCGCCCTCCGGTGATCGGGACCCACTCCCGTCGGCCCGGCCGAATGTCGTGGACATCTGGTCTTCGCTGACGGCACGTCCGAACAGGAAGCCTTGGCCGAGCTCGCACCCCCACTCGACCAGAAGATCCCATTGGTCGCCACGTTCGATCCCCTCGGCGACGACGGTGAGGCCGAGACTCGCACCAAGACTCACGATCGCCTTTGTTATTGCGTCGCAGCGCGGATCCCGCTGCAACCCGGCGATGAACTGCTTGTCGATCTTGAGGATGTCGACGGGGAGGTCGACGATCTTCACCAGACCGCTGAACCCCGTGCCGACATCGTCGATGGCGATGCGCACGCCCTTGTCACGAAGCCGGTCGAGGTCGGCTTTGACCGAATTCGCGACCAGACCCGCATAGGTTTCGGTCATTTCCAGCACGAGCCTGCCGGGATCGAGCCCGGTCGCGGTCAGTGCGTCGTGGACATCGGTGTAGAGATCGCCTACCTCCAGTTGCCGGAAGGACACATTGACGTGCACAGCAGCGGTCGCCAACGGGCCGGTCCAATGTCGGGCCTGTCGGCACGCTTCGACGAGGACATGACGTCCGATCGCCGGCATGTGTCGGGACGCCTCGGCAACATTCAAGAACTGATCCGGGGTCAGGAGCCCCCATTCCGGATGTTCCCAGCGCAGAAGCGCTTCCGCTGCCACGCAGTCGCCGGTCGAGAGATTCACGATCGGTTGGACGTGGACGACGAGCTCGTCACGGGCAAGCGCCCGATCCAAGTCGGAGACCAACCGCACCGCGCGCATCATGGCGGCCTCTTGCGAGGGCCTGCCAGTGTTCACCTGGTCCTTACCGCCTCGCTTGGCCTGGTACATCAGCTGATCCGCGCGATGCAGTAGAGCTTCCGCAGTGGTGCCTGGATGCGACGTGGCCACCCCGGCGCTCATGGAGAGTTGTTCGTAGGTTCGCCCATCGGCCAGGGTGACCGGACGACGGACTTCCCTGCGGATGCGTTCGGCCACGCTGTGCAGCTGGGCGACATCAGCGGCGCCAGGGCAGAGCACGGCGAACTCATCACCGCCGACCCGCGCTGCTGTGTCGCCAGGTCGAATCGCATCCCGGATCCGCCGAGCGACGATCGCCAGAACCTCATCGCCTTGAGCATGCCCCCAGGTGTCGTTGACCGCTTTGAAACCGTCCAGGTCGAGGAATATCAGTCCCACACAGGACTTTTCACGCTCTGAGTGTGCGAGCGCGTGCTCGATGCGGTTCATCAGCAACACGCGATTGGCGAGTCCCGTCAGTGGATCATGCAGGGCCAGATGCTGCAGTTCGGCCTCGGCCCGCCTGCGACCGGTGATGTCTTCGACCAAACAGATTCCGTAGGGATTGGACCCAGGCGGAGCGACAATCGACGCAGACACTGCACCCCAGACTGTGCAGCCGTCGGCGCGCTGGAAGGCCATCTCCGCTTCGCAGGGCTGGCCGATCTGGAGGCTGAGGAGCTGTTGTAATCCGCCTGCTCCCACACCCGCCTGGTCGCTACCCAGGTCGGTGACAACCAACTCCAACACGTCGGTCGGCTCGCGACCCAGGAGGTCACCCAGCGCCTGGTTGCAGCGGGTGATGCGGCCGGCGCGGCCGGGCATCACCTCGAACATGAACATGCCCATCGGGGCGGTGTCGAACGCGAGCCTGAAGCGCTCTTCACTGTCCGCCAACGCTTTCTCGGCCGACTTCCTCTCGGTGATGTCCATGGCCACTTCGATGTATCCGATGCATCCGCCGTCCTCGTCGGTCATCTGTGAGACGGCAAGGCTCACCGCCGCGTGGGTGCCGTCGCGTCGGACGAACGTCCATTCGCTGATCTCAGCTCGCTCCGGGGTGACGTCGCGGACGAAGACGTCGAAGCCCGGGGGTATGCCCATCTCCGTCGCGCGGGCGCACACCTCGGGGTAGTAGTGGAAATCCATCGGCGTTCGGCCGAGCATCTCCGCCGCAGTCCACCCGAGCAGTCGCTCCGCACCGTGGTTGAAGACCGTGATGTGTCCTGCCGGGTCGGTCCCGACGATCGCCTGCTCGGATGCCGCCTCCAGCACTGCGGCAAAGAGGTCGCGCGCCTGACGAAGTGCTTGCGCATTCTTGCGCTGCTCGGTGACGTCGCGAAACGCCATCACGGTGAATCTGGAATGGCGTGACAGTGGTGCCGTGGTGAGCTCCACCACGCGGGATTCGTCGGCGACGACGACGTCGCGCGGCAGATTGGGTGCCGTCTCGCCGGCACCGACGACCATCGTGTCCGCGTGCGACGCCGCGACAACCTGTTGGGCCACACCCGAATCAGCGGCCCGCGCATTCTGTAGGACGACCTCGCGGCCCGGGTCGACGAGGATCACGCTGTCATGGATGCTGTCGAGCACGGCGCCCAGAAGCTCGGAGTCTTGGTCCGCCTGATCACGCGCGTCCTCCAGCTGCGCGATCAGGCGCGCGCGAGAATCGCGAAACAGTGAGAGGGCCAACACGATCAGCGTGAGGCTGCACACCATGGCTTGGGCCAGCAACGCCCGCGCCTGAATGTCGGGGACGATGAACACCCCCCTGTTCGAGAGGGTTGCGAAAATGATCCAGGCGCCTGCCACGGTCAGGAACACCGTGCTGACCGTGGTGCTGTACCGCAGCGCCAGCCACATTGCGGGAACCAGGGTGAGGAAGGCCAGCGGCACACCGATGTTCAGCCAGAAGGTCCACACGTAGACGAACACCGTGCCGCTTCCCACCACCAGCGCTTCGACGACTCCCAGCGCCGACACCTGTGGCCGTCGCCATCTGACGTCGCGAAACCGCAGCCACACCGCCACTCCGAGAAGCGCCGTCGCTCCGTTGCGCACAGCGAAGAGCGCGAACGTCTCCCAGACGGGCGCTCCTGTGACCGTTGTGAGGAAGGCGGTCGCCAGGACTGCGGCGCAACAACTTCCGGCGGTCACCGCAGCGACAAGGCGCGCCAGGTCAGCGGGGTCACGAAGGACGATCTCGTCTCGGCGGTATGTCAGTATCTCCACCGCCACCGCGGCCAGCGTGACGTTGACCAGTACGAACCAAGCTCCGAGCAGCGGCGACGCGCCCGTCAGGATGTTCATGACGAACGTGAGGATGGCCAGCATCGACACATGAACCGCGCGCTCGCGCGTCCCACCTGGTCGTACGGTGATCAACCAGATCACCGCCACCGCGGCCGCGGGCCACACCAGCGCGACCTCCCCGCCGCCCAGCCGGGTGGCGCGACCGGCAACGGTCGCAAGCGCATACGCCAAGGGCAACACGAAGTACAACGTCACTGAGCGCGGGACTCGACTCATTGAAAACACCACTTCGGGTACCTACAAGCTTCTCGATCAGCATGCAGCCGCGTTCACCTGTTCGAGCGTGAACGGCGGAAATGCTACTCAACGCACAAGGTCGACGCCGAGGTCACGGCTGGTCGCCGGCCGTCGAATTGGTGCTCAGGCCCACCCGGTGCCTCCTTTAGGCTTTTCATCGATGTCCGGTCACTCACGTGAATGGAGACCTGTCAGTGCGCGTTGACCCCGAGATACTGCGCGCCTTCGCCGGCCAGGTGGATATCGCGTCGGGGCTGATTCGCGAAGCTGATGTCGGCACCACGGTGGCCACTGCCGCCGACGATCTGGACGGCGCGACTACGCAGTGGGCGGCCCGACTGGTCGGCGCACATGTGAAAGCGGTTGCCGACGAGATCGCCACCAGCGTCGGCGCCATGGGCGCAGCGGTGCGTGGCGCGGGCAGCGCGTACGAGGTGACCGATTCGGAACTGGCCGGCAGCTTCAACGGGATCTTGTGAACAGTGTTGCCCACCCGATCCCGGCTGGAACGCTGGAATCCCGACTCCCTGAGGTTCACCGGCCGTGCGGTGAAGGACAGTGGCCGGACTGTCGCCCATGCCGTCACCGCGCTGAGCACCAACGTCACAACCATGCCGGATACCAAGGCATGGTCAGGCGATGCCCACACAGCGGCAACCACGATGTTCGACCGGGCAGCAAAACAGACGGAGGCATTCTCGGCGTACACGTCCGCGCTCAGTGGCGTCCTGATCGCGGGTGCCGGCACCATCGGCGACGCCCGCACGGCACTGCTGGACAGGGCCGATCAGATCGACATGACCGGCCAACTGCACGTCAACGAGCAGTGGGTGGTCCTGATCGCCGGTACCAGGATGACGCTCGACGAGGCCGCCGCACTGGAGAAGCGCGCCCAGGCCGAACAGATGACCGTGAACGGACTGCTGCTGAAAGTGGGCGCCGCCGACGACGACACAGCCGACAGTCTGGCCGCGGCGGCGATGCCGTACGGAGTGGACATGCCGGGCACGTCCGATCCCAACGACCCGTTTCGCATTCCGACGTCGGGGTCGCAGAGACCGGGCGACGAAGTCCCCAATCCGTCCAACCCCGTAGGCATGATGCAGCAGGCCGTGATTCGAGATACCGACATGGCGCAGACGGTCCGCGACACCAAGACCGAGACGAAGTACGACCCCGCTACCGGCGAAGAGATATCCACGACGACAACGATTTACAAGCAGGACGGAAGCAGGCATGTCACGACGGTCAATGCCCGCCCCACCTTCTCGGATCGTGGGCCCACCACCACCGAAACCCACTTCGACAAAGACGGTGACGAGATCTCGGAAACCAGCTCGTTCACGTTCAACGACTTCGGCGACCACGGGATGGAGAATGCGAACGTCACCACGGTCACGTTTCCCAATGGCACCGTGACCACGCTTATCGAGTACCCGGGCGGCGGCAGAAGTGCCACCGTCCAAGTCCCGGGTCGTCCTCCAGCAGACGTCCCGCTGGAGCTCTTCGACAACCCTGCTCTTATGACGGGCGAGGCTGCCATTACGGGGTTGGAGTCGCAAGCCCCAAGAGGCTTTCCGATGCTCAGCGACGACGCGGCGGAGCGTGTGCGGATCGGCGCCAAGTACGGAGGCCCTGCCCTCGGCATTGCGACCGCTCTGTGGGACGTTGCCGTTGCGGATTCCGGATTCCAGCGATGTGTCGCGACAGCTGAGGGAGTTACGTCTCTCACGACGGGCGCCCTTGCGGGCCTGGCAACATCGGAGATGGGGCCGTGGGTGGCTATCACGGCCGCCATTGGTGCCTCCGAGGGCGGCACGGCTCTCGGCAACTGGATCGGCAACACGTTTTGCCCGCGATGAACCGTTCTGCACGTCCCATCGTTCTGTCCGTCGCACTCGCGGGATTCGGGGCCTTCGCCAGCGTGTGGGTCGTCATTTGGCTACTTCGCGGGAGCTACCCAACGGCATTGATCGTTCTTGGGCTGGCTATTTGGGCGTTCGGTTTTGCCCTGTTCTTTCTCTGTACGACCTTGGGAGCAACGAAGCCACGGATAGAAGTAGACGAAGCAGGCACTCTGCTTCGTCCCGGCACATTCGTCGACACCGTGTTCATAGTTTCAACTGTCGCGATAACTATCGTTGCGGCGCTCTATCTCATATTCTCTCCGCTCGGCATGATCGACTACGTCCCGACGGGGACCCCACGCCGAAGTGCCCCCGTCGGTTGCATTGTCCTGCTGTTGTTCGGGGTGCCAACCCTGTTTCGGACTCTCAAGCACAGGGGCTCAGGGCATCTGCATCTCGGTCCAGCCGGCTTTGAAGTCTGGAACGCCCAGTGGGGCTCCTTCAGGCACGGCTCATGGGAGGACATCGAACAGATCTTGGATCAGCCGCTCAGAGGCCGGAAGCCGCCCAACGGTGTCGTCGTGTTCGTGTTGGCCGGCAAACGCAGCGCCACACTGATGTCTGACGCTGTCACCGACGACAGCGATGCCCTGCTCGAGTGGGTCAGATTCTACTGGCAGCACCCCGAGCACCGAGACGAGCTCGTCGATGACCGCGCCCTGAGACGTCTCAGCGACCAGTTCACCACCGACTGACGTCGGCGACCAGACCCTCGATGCAGGCATTCAACATCGGGACATCCAGCGGTTCAAGGTATCCGGAGTCGTCAGCCTCATAGAGATAATCTCCATCGGCACGAACCTGGACCCACCGCAGGATCGGACGCGCAGAATCGGTACCCCAGTACAGCGCCGGCTCGTGCCGCGACTGCACGGTCCCGGTCGCCACGATGTCTCGGACGTCGACAGGCACTGCCGGCTGTCGAGGCTCAAGCTGGGTGATCGATAAACCGAGGTCGTCGTACGCGTCCGCACCACCGCGCGGCTCCGGAAGATGATCTCCGCCACCCGTCACCGCGATGCGGGGATGACCACCGGCGCCGACCAGCCCGACCGATTCGGCTACCACCGCACCTAGCAGCGCGGGCGGCACAGTGTAGATCTCGACCACGTCGACGCCATCGCGATCTCTCTCCTGGACCGCCGCAAAGCCTGCCTCCGCCGCCCGCAATCCGTGCAACCGAAGATCGGGCGTGCTCCCGTCGAGGTGATGCACGTGGCATTCGATGCACACGTCGGGCCGCACAAGAGCTTCGACCCAGCCCCGGACGTCACGCAGATCCCCGTCGTCGAGCCGACTCTCGATCGGTGCTACATCTCTGGTGGCGAGCCACACCGACCCCACCGGTCGGCTGCGGCCCAGGGGAAACGGCAATACGTCGAGGCCGTACAGCTCGCAGACCGACTCCAGGTCGACCACGGCAACCCTGGCCACCGGCTCGAAGGATTCCCCGAGACCGTGCCCGTACGTCATGAGTTCATTCTGTGGGATCGGCGGACCAGTAGAGCGCGGAGATTTCACGGTCGGCGGGTCAGCTTCGGTCTGTCGGTGCGCTGCGGCACGATTGGCGCATGCTCCCCGGTGACACCTCCTCGCTGCGCAAGGCGCGTGGGGCGTTTTTCACCCCGGTACCGGTGGCGCGCTTCGTGGCCGACTGGGCGGTCCGCCATCACGAGCACGCCGTCCTCGAACCGTCCTGCGGCGAGGCCGTCTTCCTGCACGAGATCGGCCGCCGCGGCGGTCACGCCGGCCCGCTGGTCGGGGTCGAGATCCACGCCGAGTCCGCCGCGCACGCCCAGAACAGCCTCCGAGCGGGGGGCATCGAGGCCACCATTCACGCCAGGGACTTTTTCTCCCACGCCGAGTTCGGCGTCTACGACGCCGTGGTCGGCAACCCGCCCTACGTCCGCTACCAGGACTTCGCCGGGGAATCGCGGGCCCGCGCCCGGGAGGCCGCGCTGCGGGCGGGCGTCACGCTGTCCAACCTGGCGTCCTCCTGGGCGGCGTTCACCGTGCACTCGGCGCTGCACCTGCGACCTGGCGGTCGGCTGGGCCTGGTGCTCCCCGCCGAACTGCTCAGCGTCAACTACGCCGCCGGCGTCCGGCAGTTCCTGATGGACCATTTCGGCGCAGTCAGCCTGGTGCTCTTCGACGAGCGGGTGTTCCCCGGGGTGCTGGAGGAAGTCGTGCTGCTGCTGGCCGACGGCTACGCCCCCGAGGGCGGCCGAGGCGCCGAACACATGCAGTTGTCCCAGGTGCGCGACGCCGACGGGCTGGCCCAGCTGACCGGGTCGCGGCGGTGGATCCCACCCGGCAACGGCGCCAAATGGTCGGCAGGCCTGATGTCGCCCTCCGGTTTCCAGGCGTTCGACGGCGTGGTACGCAGCGACGCGTTCACGTTCCTCGAAGCCTGGGGCGACACCACCCTGGGCATGGTCACCGGCAGCAACCGCTTCTTCACGCTGTCCCCCGCCAAGGTCCAGGCGCTCGGGCTCACCGACTCCGAGGTCGTTGCGCTGTCGCCGCCCGGCTCGCGCCACCTGCGCGGCCTCGGTCTCACCGCCCAGGCCATGCAGGCCCTCGGGGCGGCCGGGCAGTCGACGTACCTGTTCCGGCCGGCGGGTGAACCGTCGCCGGCGGGCTGGCACTACATCCGCTCCGGCGAGGATCTCGACGTGCACCAGGCCTACAAGTGCCGCGTCCGCAACCCGTGGTGGCGGGTGCCCTACTTGCGGCCGGCTGACCTGTTCCTCACCTACATGAACGCCGATACCCCGCGGCTGACCACCAACCGCGCACGCGCCCACCACCTCAACTCGGTGCACGGGGTCTACCTGCGCGATGACCTGCGGCACACCGGAATGAACCTGCTGCCGCTGGCCGCCCTCAACTCGGTCACCCTGCTCGGCGCGGAAACCGTCGGTCGCGCCTACGGTGGCGGGATGCTGAAGATCGAGCCGCGAGAGGCCGACGTCCTGCCGGTGCCCGCACCGGAGCTGGTGCGCCGCAACGCCGAACAGCTTCGTCAGATACGGCCCGCGGTGGCGGCCCGGTTACGGGAAGGACGGCTGCTCGACGCGGTCGCCCTCGTCGACGACGTGCTGCTCACCGCCACGTCCACCATGACCGAACGCGCGCTGCGCGCGGTGCGCCGCGACCACGCCAGCCTGACCGCGCGTCGCACCGCCAGGGGAAAAGCCAACGGTGCCAAGTAAACCCAGCGCGAAGGCACTGGCGTGGCCGCTGTTCGACGCAATCGTCGACCAGTCCCCGCTCTCGGCCGTCAACCCCTGGCAGCCCGATGCGTCCTTCGCCCCTGACTACGACACGCTCCGCAAGCTGCTGGCAGTGCCGATCCTGCTGGGCGCCGAGAGCCGTTCCGGCGTTCCGGCGCTGGCTGTCGACGTGTGGGTCGCCTACGAACTGCGGCGGGCCGGGCTGGAACCGGACGCGGTGTGGCCGCGCGCGGAGCCGCCACGGGTCGTCGACCGCGACGTGCTGGCGTTCGTGAGGTCGATCCCGAAGTCGGCAGGCCGCGACGAGCTGCTGTCGAGGCTCACCAAGGGCACGGGCGGCGTCGGTGCCGCATCGGCCAACATCGCGGGCAAGAACTACTTCAAGCAGGTCGACGTCATCATGTCGTCCTGGCAGACGGGGCCCGAGCTGCTCATCTCGACCAAGCGCATGGACTCGTCGTTCGGCAAGAACGCCGCCAACCGTGTCGAAGAGTCCTACGGCGACGCCAAGAACCTCGCACTGCGCCACCCTCTGGCAGCCCTCGGCTTCATGTACTCGCTGCGGTCGACGGCCTACACCGAGGAGCGCCGACAGTTCGACTGGATCGTTGATCTGCTGATCAAGCTGGGCAGGGAAGACGACGCGTACGACGCCTGCGCGCTCATCGTCCCCGAATGGGATGGCGCCGCACCCCCGGACCCGGTCCATGAACCGGACGACGCGATCCTGGACCTCTTCGACGTCGACATCGAGGATGTCGATGAGGAGCCGACGACCGATGTGTCGGCCCAGCTGGCTGCGCTGCCGACGGTGACGCTGCGCAGCGACCTGGTGCCCGACGAACTGAGCCCGGCCCGATTTTTCGCGGTGATGCTGACGATCATGTTCGACAATTCGAACATCACACAGCACGAGGAGGCGCGCCTGCGGCGCAGCCAGGCGGTCGGTTAGACCGCGTCACCCCTGCCCTGAGCAACGCCCACGCGGTGTCACCGCGTGCTCCGCGCACAATCCGTCGCGGCCGTCAATATCGCTGTATGCCGGTACATTCCGGCGCGCACCACAAAGAACCCCCATCGCCCGTCCGCTGGTGCGGTACATTCTCAGCAATCACACGGGGCTCGCGACAGGGGGATCATCATGAGGGCTGGCATGCGTCCGTACGTCACTGCAGGTGTTGCCCTGGTGGGGGCCGGCCTGGTGGCGGTGACGCCGATCGCTCCCCTGGCCGCGGACACTCCCGCGGCTCACTCCGCGGTGCAACTCGCCGCGGTCCCCAGCCCGCTGCAGCTCTACCCGCAGGTGGTGCTGCGGTCGATAGCGAACGCCGAAGCCCTGGTGCAGCAGTACCTGGCCGACCCGTTCCCGATCATCGGTAAAACGCTGGAGAATCAGGCCGTGGCTTTCGCCGACGCCGTGGCCGCGTTGCAGTCCGGCAGGGTCGACGATTTCTTCGCCGCGGCCGCCGACATCGTCCTGCAGCCCGGCGCGAGCGCGGGCGCGGCGCTGGTCCATCTGGGCGCGATCCTCAGCCAGCCGTTCGCCCTCGAAGGCTTCTTCATCACCGCGATCAGCCCGGTCCTCAGCGGCCTGGTCGCGACCGGGCAGGCGATCGGCGAGGTGGTCGACGCGCTCACCAGCCTCGACCTCGTCGGTACCGTCAACGCCGTCCTGAACATTCCTGCCCGCATCATTGACGGTGTCCTCAACGGTGTACCAGGAGCCTCGTTCGGAATTTTCGCCGACCTGCCGGGACTTCTGAGCCCGGCGGATCCGGAAAGCGACCTTCCCGCCGGCCCCATCGCCGTCGGCATCAATCTCGACCAGGAGTTGGGTGCGGCCATACCGCCGCGGGAATCGTCGGGAGCGCTCGACGCTGTCCCGGACCCGGACGCGGCCATCTTCACGTTGACGGCGGACTCCGCACCCGTCGCCGATCCGGCTCCCGAAGACGTGACGACGGACATCGTCGGAACCGAATCCTCCGACGCCGAGGACGCGGCGACAGACGCCGGGGCGGCGATCGACGACGCGGAGGTCGACGGCGCGGTCGTCGACGGCGATGAGCCCGGGACGTCCGAGGACGACTCCGAGACCGACGACGGCGCGGAAAGCGACGGGCAGTCAGCCGATTCCGGTGCCGCCACCGATGCCGGCCCCGGCGATGATTCTGCCGGTCACGGAAAAACCAGGGGCGCCGCGGCAGCCGACAAGGACGCTGCGTAGCACTCGCCCGTCGCGGCCCCCGCACGCTACCGGCGATGGCGTGAGAGGATCGTGCACTCGTGCAGCCCCAATCGAACCACCTGGACGAGACGCGCCTGAGACTTGGGCGCGCGCGCCGCAGGTGGACACTCATCCTCGCGGGCGCGTCGCTGTTCTTCGTCGCCGTCTACCTACTCGCGGTGCGCACCCACACGGGCCAGGCTGTGGAGAACGCGGCGCTCAACGGCGCTGAGCAGGTCGACACGCAAGCGTTCGTCGTCGCCCACCGCGCCCTGGACACCATCACGTACTCGTCGTTGGCCGCGGCCACCCTCGCCGTCGGCGGCGTCGGGTTGCTGAGGCGCCAGGTCAATCTCGCCGCCGCGGCGGTCGGTGTCATCCTGGGTAGCCAGGCGCTCACACAGATCATGAAATATGTTGTGCTGCAACGCCCGGAGCTGCTCGACACCGGCGAGTACCTGGAGAACACGCTGCCCAGCGGCCACACCACCGCGGCGATGTCGGTGTTGTTCGCCACCGTGATCGTCATGCCCTACCGGTTCCGCGGGGTCGCCCTGTTCTTCACGCTCACCTGGGCGGTGGGCATCGGTGCCTACACCGTCATCGCCCGCTGGCATCGATTGTCGGACACGCTGGCAGCGGATGCGGTTGCGTTGTTCGTGGCCTGTGCGGCATCGCATTTCCTCGCGCGCACAGACCGCCTTCGCGCCGTGGTCTCGCCCGGTGCCGCCCGCTTCACACTCCGCACCGTCTTCGTCCTGCTGGTCGCTACCGCAGGCGTGGTCAGCCTCGTCCTGGGTCTCACGGCGCTGGTGCCACCGCCGCAGCGCATCAACGCCGACACCGAGTGGCAACTGTTCCTCAGTGCGCAGTGGCTGGCCGCAGCGGGTTCGATCGTCGCGGCGCTGCTGTTCTGGTGGACGTGGCACCGGCTGGAAACCAAACGCCGCAGCGACAGGGTGAACGCCCGGTGACGCCGGATCAGGCCGTCGGCTCCTCGGTGTCCTTGTCGACGTCCGGGGTCTCCCGCTCCGGATCCTTCCCGGCACCGTCCTCCTTGGATGCTGCCGAACCCTGGTCGTCGTCGTAAATGCCTGTACCGCTGGTCATCTGATCTCTCTCACTGCGATGCGGATCGAAGTTTGTCCAGCAGCGGCGCCGCTGCCTCTTTGAAGAAGGCCTCCTGGCTGTCGCCACCGACCTGCACCAGGGCGATGTCGGTGAAGCCTGCCTCCCAGTATTCGGCCACCGCGTCGACGATCGCATCGAGATCCGGTCCGCACGGGATGGACTCGGCCACATCCTCCTTGCGGACGAATTGCGTCGCGCCGCTGAACCCGGCGGTCGTCGGCAGATCCGCATTCACCGACCATCCGCCCGCGAACCAGCGGAACTGATCGTGGGCGCGGTCGACGGCGGCGTCGCGGTCCGGATCCCAGCAGATCGGGATCTGGCCGATAACCCGCACCTCACCCGGCAATCCCGTGCCCCGACGTGCCTCATGCCACGCGTCGACAAGGTCCTTCTTCGGCTCCACGGCGATGAGGTGGTCGGCCAGCGTGGCGAACTGCTCCACGGAGCGGTCTCCGGACACCGCGGCCGCGATCGGCAGCGGAACCTCCGGTACATCCCAGAGTCGGGCGGAGTCCACCTCGAAGTACTCGCCCTTCCAATCGACCATGTCACCGGTCTGCAGTTCACGGATGATCTGAATCGCCTCCGCGAGCATGTCCTGGCGCCGCGCGACCGTCGGCCACCCTTCACCCACCACGTGCTCGTTGAGGTTCTCCCCGCTGCCCAGGCCAAGGGTGAAGCGCCCGTCGGCCAGAATCTGCAGCGTGGCCGCCTTCTGCGCGACGATCGCCGGGTGATACCGGAAGGTGGGGCAGGTGACGTAGGTCATCAGCTCCACGCGATCGGTGGCGTGCGCAACCGCCCCGAGAACCGACCACGCATAGGGTGCGTGCCCCTGGGACGAGAGCCAGGGCGAGTAGTGGTCGCTGGCCACCTCGAAATCGAAGCCCACCTGCTCTGCCGAAACAGCGTTGTGGACAAGCTCTTTGGGGCCGTTCTGTTCAGTCATCAGGGTGTAGCCGAAACGCGTCATGCTTCCGGAATACCCCGGCTCCCCGCGGACAAACGACCACGCCCGCGAACTGCGCGGACCGTGCGGTGCCGGCACGACGTCGCCCGTCCTGCAGCGGCCGACGTTGTCAATTCCGACGGTGATCGACAGGATGGTGAGCATGACCTACAGCGCCGGCGGATACGGTCCGGCGGGGCCGCCACCCCCCGGACCGGTACCTCCTGGGTACCCCCCGCCGGGTTACCCGGGCGGACCACCCGCCGGATACGGCGCGCCGCCGTACTGGCAGCCCCCGGGCTACGGTCCCGGGTACGGCGCACCGGGATATCCACCGCCCTACGGTTCCCCGCCGATTCACAAGCCCGGCGTCGTCCCGCTGCGTCCGCTGACCCTGTCGGACATGTTCAACGGGGCGGTGGCCTACATCCGCGCCAATCCCAAGGCCACACTGGGCCTCACGACGATCGTCGTCGTCGCCACGCAGATCGTTGCGCTGGTGTTGTCGGTGTGGCCTCTGACGTTCACCGGCGAGTTCGCCGACTCGCTCGGCGGCGACGAGGCGTCCGCCGGGATGATCGTCAGCTGGCTGGGCTCGACCCTGGCGGCGGGCATCACCACGGCGCTGTCGTCGACGCTGCTCAGCGGGCTGCTCACCGTGGTGATCGGACGCTCGATCTTCGGTGCCGGGATAGGTATCGGTGAGGCGTGGCGGCGGTTGCGCCCGCGACTGTGGGCGCTGCTCGGCTTCACGGTGCTCAAGACGCTCGGGGTCGTGGTGTGGTTCGGCATCCTGGCACTCATCGTGGTTCTCGCCGTCGCGGTCGCCGACGGGCCGATCGCGGTCCTCGTCGCCGCTCCGCTGGTACTCCTGTGGATCGCGGTGCTCGTGTACGTGGGCGTCATCCTCACGTTCGCCCCGGTGATCCTGGTGCTGGAACGCCGCGACATCCTGACCTCGGTCAAGCGGTCCTTCGGTCTCGTCAAGGGCTCGGGGTCGGCCTCGGCGTTGAATCGGATGACGTGCGGCAGCAGGATCCCGTTGATCACGCCGTGCGGAAGGTCGAGCAGACCACCGACCTGATGGCTCATCGCGTGTGCGGCGCCGAGAATGGCGTTGGTGAACGCCAGCCCCGCTTCCAGCGCGGCCTGGGCCATCAACACCCGCGCCGACATCTCGCCGGGCCGTTCCATCGTGTGGACCAGGTTGTCGGTCACCATCTGCACCGCGCGCAGGGCGTGATGGTCGGTCAGCTGATTGTGGCCGAGCGACACGAACGCCTCGATGCCATGGGTGAGCGCGTCGAGCCCGGTGGCGGCGTTGAGCCACTCCGGCATGGTGGTGAGGAGCCGCGGGTCGATCACGGTGATGTCGGGCACCAGGGCGCGGCCGAGAATCGTGATCTTGGTGTTGCGGGTGGTGTCGGTGACGATGCAGAACTGCGACACGTCGGCACCGGTGCCCGACGTCGACGGCACCACCACCAGCGGCGGGATCGGCATCTGCGCCTTGTCGACGCCCTCGTAGTCGAGGATGTCGCCACCGTTGGCGGCCAGGATCGCCACCCCCTTGGCGGCGTCGATCACCGAGCCACCGCCCACGGCGACGATCACGTCGCAGCCGTGTTCGGCGTACTTTTCGAAGCCGGCCGCGATCTCGTGGTCCTTCGGGTTGGGCGTCAGGTCACTCCAGATCGCACCCTGAACCCCGACGCCAGCGAGGTGCCCGACCATCTCATCGGACCATCCGGCTTCGATCAGTCCGGGATCGGTGACCAGCAGCGGCCGCAGGGCCCCCAGCCGCATCGCCGCGTGCGCCGCCTCGACCATGGAGTCGATGCCGAACACGATTTCGGGGGCGTGGAACTTCAGCAGCCGGGGCGCCGACGCCGCGGATCCACGGTCGTGCTCCGAGGTGAGGGTGGGATACCGCGCTCCCATGCGGTCCAGCGTACGACCGCCTTCCGCCGAAATTGCAGTCCCCGCGGTCTCTGCCCGGGATTCGCCGCGTGGAATTCCATTTCGGGGGGTCATGACAGTTACCGGCCGACCGCTTCTGCCGCGAAATCGTGCGCCGCGGACTCCAGCCCGGACAGATCCCGGACCACCCGCACCCTGTCGCAGAACTCCGCGTACGACGGCAGGTCGCAGCTACCGAGCCCCCACGAGTAGCGCGGCTCCGGCGTCAGCCACACCGTCTCGCGGGCGCGGCGGGTGATCTCCTCGAACGCGGGCAGGTTCGGGCTCCTGGCGTTGTTGCGCCCGTCGCCGAGGATCAGCAGCGTGGTCCTGCGGGTCACCGCCGACGAGTGTTCGGCCAGGAACTCGCCGAACACACTGCCGTAGTCAGAGTTCGCCGCTAGATCAATTTCGGCGGCGAACCGTCCCTCGCCGAAGATCAGCCCGAGCGCCTTCTCGCTCGGGTGGTCGCGGAACAGCTCGGTGGTCTCGGCGATGGCGGCGACGAACGCGAACGATCGCACCTGGGTGAACAGGTCCTGCAGACCGTGCACCAGGTTCAGCGTGAACCGCGACGTGGCCCGCACCGACAGGCTGACGTCGGCGAGCACCACCAGCCGCGGACGATCCTCGGCCCGGCGCACCGTGACGGGCATGAACGGCACCCCGTCGAAGCGCATGTTGCGCCGCATCGTCTGGCCGGAGTCCACCCGCCCGGCGGCGGCGGTCCGGCGCCGGTGCGTGAGTGCGCCGTGCAGCGTGTGCGCCAGCCGGCGTAGCGATTCTTCGAGGTCGGCGCGCTCGTGTTCCCCGATCCGATCGACCCGCGCCTCCCGCTGCTCCCGTGACTCGACGATCGTGTTCTCCAGCGCCAGCAGTGCCTCGAGGTGACGCTTGAGCGCCTGCGGCAGGTTCTCCAACACACCGGCCAACCGCTTGCGCAGCGCCGCCGCATCGGATTCGTCCCCGTCGGAGTTCAGTTCGTCGTCCAGCCAGCCCAGCAGCGCTTCCTGCTCGGCGATGGTGAGCTCGGCGTCGACGGGGGTGCCTGCCGACGTCGCAAGGTCGCCCGCCGTACCCGCGCCGCTGAGGCGATCGGTCGACAGCTGAATCCGGTACGAATCGTCCGCGCCGTTACGGCTGTCCTTCGAGAACGCGATCTCATCGGTCAGCGCGGCGAGGTCGATCTTGTTGGCCTCCTGGTGCAGGTTGTACTGCTGTGCCAGATCCTCCTGCTTGAAGTACTCCCGGATGCTGGACGGCTTGCCGTGCTCGTGGCCCTGTTCCGGTGTCTCGCTGGGCTCTTCGGACAGTGTGAACGAATCCAGTTCGCCGGTGTCGACGAGGTCGTCGTGCGCGTGGGAGTGGGAGTGCTCGGCTCCGTCTCCGGGCCCGACGCGCACCAACGCGAAGAAGGCGTCGAAGATCTCGTCGAATATCGGCTCGTCACGCTGGTCTTTGACCAGGGCGACGCGTAATGCGGTGCGCAGGACAGCCCGGGATGACAACACACCGGGCTGCCCTGCGCACCGCATCGCGTCGAGCGCCTCGGGGATCGAAACGCGCACCCCCGCCAGCCGCAGCAACCGGACGAAGCGGTGCAGTGTCGCTTCCACGGTGTTCCCTACAGCGCCCGGCGCCGGCCGAGCGTCGAAGCCGGTGTCTGCCCGCTCTTCTTCGGGGTTCCGTAGTACCCGTCGGTGAAGCGGCCGGGCTGGTCCTTGGCCGCCCGTACCGCGCGACCGTCGTCACCGTGGTCATGATCACCGTGATCGTGTGGGCCGTGATCGTGGTCGTGGGTGTGCCCGTGACCGTGACCGTGACCGTGCGACGAGTGCGCCCGGTCAGGAAGTTTCGCGTTCGGATCCACCAGCCGGGGCAACGCGTCCAGCGATCTGCGGACGTCCTTGTCGTATTTGACCACCACGGACACCGTGTCCGACAAAATCTTTGCGTTCAATGCGTCGACGCCGAGTACAGCGAGGGTGCGGGCCCAGTCGATGGTCTCCGAGATACTGGGCGCCTTGCGCAGTTCCAGCTCACGAAGGCCGCGTACCACGTCGACGAGCTGGGCGGCCAGCGCGTCGGACAGGCCGGTGTTCTTCGAGCGCACGATCTCCAGCTCCCGTTCGGCCGCCGGGTAGTCCAGGAACATGTGCAGGCAGCGGCGTTTGAGCGCCGCGGCCAGGTCGCGGGTGTTGTTGGACGTGAGAATCACGTATGGCGCATGCTTGGCCGTGAAGGTGCCGATCTCCGGCACCGAGACCTGGTACTCGCCAAGCAGTTCCAGCAGGACGGCTTCCAATGACTCGTCGGCCCGGTCGATCTCGTCGATGAGCAGCACTACGGGAACCTCGGACCGCACGGCCTCCAGCAGCGGCCGCGGCGCGAGGAACCGGTCGGAGAAGAACACGCTCTCCTGCTTACCGATGCGCTCGACCGCTTCGTCAAGACTGCTCGCATCGGCGACGATCTGACCGATCTTCTCGCGCAGGATCTGCGTGTACAGCAGCTGCTTCCCGTAATCCCACTCGTAGAGCGCCTTGGTCTCGTCCTGCCCCTCGTAGCACTGCAGGCGCAGCAGCCTGCGGCCGGTGGCGGCTGCCAGCGCCTTGGCCAACTCGGTCTTCCCGACGCCCGCCGGACCTTCGATCAGCAGCGGCTTGTCCAGTCGGGTCTGCAGGAAAACTGTTGTCGCAAGCCGCTCGTCGGCGATATAGCTTTCACCGGCGAGCGCCTCGCGCACCTCCTCTACTGAAGTGAACATCAGCTCAGGGCAGCAGCTCGTCGAGATCACCGTTCATGCAGTGCTCGACCACAGGACGGACGGTGTCGAACGTGCACTCCTTGGCGTTGCCCGGCGTGCAGGCATCACCGAGCACGTGGTTGGTGATGCGGTCGACATCGGCCTTGTCTCCCTTGATGACCGGCGCGTTCTCGTAGAATTTGGTCGGCCCCTGGCCCAGCCGGTTCTTCGAGTAGCTGTCCTGCTTGACGTCGACGAACTTCTCGATGATGTTCACGTCGCGCAGCAGCCGGATCGCGGCGGCCAGCGCGGCGTCGGCGGCCTGCACGTCGGTCATGCCGTAGGTGTCCACTCCCATGGCCTGGGCGATGTCGGCGAAGCGCTTGTACGCCACCGGCATGTTGAACGCCCACACCCGCGGCAACGCGATGGCGTTGTTCAGCCCGTGGTGGGTGTCGTAGAACGCCGACACGGCGTGCGAGATCGAGTGGATGATGCCGAGACCGCCGGAGTTGAACGCCTGGGCGGCGATGTACTGCGCGTACATCATGCCCTCACGGCCCTTGAGATCTGTTCCGTTCCAGGTGGCTTCGCGCAGGTTCTCGGCGGTCAGCTTGATGGCACGGATGGCGTTACCGAGCGAGGGCTCGAAGTTCAACCGGGACACATAAGGCTCCGAAGCGTGTGCCAGAACGTCGAATCCGCACTGGGCGGTGTAATCGACGGGGCACTCGAAGTACAGCACCGGGTCGTCGACGGCCAGCGTCGCCACCGACGCGTCGTCGAACGCGACGTACTTGTGCGGGTTGTCGGGATCGGTTGTGGTGTCGGTGATGACGTAGGCCCAGGACGTCTCCGAACCCGTGCCCGCGGTGGTCGAAATCGCGATGTGCGGAGGGTTTTTGGGGTTCTCGCTCTTGTTGAAGCCCTCGAAGTCGTTGACGTTGCGGCCGTCGTGGGCAATCGAGATGCGCGCGCCCTTACAGGCGTCATGGGTGGACCCGCCGCCGATGGAGACGAAGCTGTCGCATTCGTTCTCCTGGTAGAGCTTCACCGAGTCCATGACGTTGTAGTCCTTGGGATTGGACTCGACCTTGTCGTAGACGACGACCTCGAGACCGTGCCACTTCAGCGACTCGGCCATGTTGTGCACGATGTCGGTGCCACGCAGCCCCGAGCTCATCAACAACGTCCGCTTGAAGCCCATCTTCAGAGCTTCCGGACCGACCATCTCGTGGGCGCCCGGCCCCATCATCGCGCGGGGAAACGGATGAAACTCCTTGATGGGGAAGGGCTTGAGCAGGTCCTCGACCTTCATGGTGGCGTCCTCTCTGGGTGCTTCCGGCGATGCGGCACGGTGTCGGCCACAAACGTAGGCACGCCGGTGTGACGCAGGGAACAGCCTGGCGTCACTTCCGCATCGTCGGGTAGCGCGATTGCGCACGACCGGACAGGGCGAGACCTACCCGATCGGAGAGGTGGGGCTGATGCAGGGGATGTTCAGGCCTTCGCGGGCTCGCGGTCCGCCTCGTCGGGTCCGGTGGCTGCGTGGTCGTCGACCATCGTGCTCTCGTCGAACGGACGGTCCCCGTCGAGCACCTCGTTCAGTCGCTTGTGTTCCAGCGTCTGGGTCCACGCCCCGATCAACACGGTGGCGACCGCGTTACCGGAGAAGTTCGTCAGTGCGCGCGCCTCCGACATGAACTTGTCGATGCCGACGATCAACCCGATACCGTCGAGCAGCTCAGGACGGTGGCTCTGCAGACCCGCTGCCAGCGTGGCCAATCCGGCGCCGCTGACGCCGGCCGCACCCTTGGAGGCGACCATCATGAACACCAGCAGCGAGAGCTGCTCGGTGATGGACAGCGGATTGCCCATGGCGTCGGCGATGAACAGAGATGCCATCGTCATGTAGATCGCGGTGCCGTCGAGGTTGAACGAGTATCCGGTGGGCACCACGATGCCCACCGTGGCCGGCTGCACGCCGGCGTGCTCCATCTTGGCGATCAGTCGCGGCAATGCCGACTCCGACGACGACGTCGCGACGATCAGCAGGTATTCGCGGCCCAGGTAGCGCGCGAGCTTGAACACCGAGACCTTTGCCACGACGCGGAGCAACGCGCCGAGCACTCCGAAGACGAACACGATGCAGGTGATGTAGAAGGCAAGCATCAACACACCCATTTGGATGACCGCGTCGAATCCGGTATCGCCCACCACCTTTGCGATGGCACCGAAAGCACCGATCGGCGCCAGCCACAGGATGCCTGCCAGAATGCGGAAGACGAGCTTCTGGATCAGTGCGACGCCGCGCAGCAGGGGCTCACCGGTGGTGCCCATCGCCTGGATCGCGAATCCGACCAGCAGCGCCACGAACAGGGTCTGGAGCACGTTGCCCTCGGTCAACGACGACAGCAGCGATGTCGGGATGATGTTCTGGAAGAACTCCACCATCCCGCCCTCGGCCGCGGCCTCGCCGGCCAGCTCGGCCCCCGCGCCCGGATCTCCTCGAAGGTTGAGTCCTGTTCCGGGACTGATCAGGTTGCCGACCACCAGGCCGATGGCCAGGGCGAACGTCGACATCACCAGGAAGTAGCCCAGCGCCAGGCCGCCGACCTTGCCGACGGATGCAGCTTTGCGCACCGAGCCGATACCGATGACGATGGTGCAGAAGATGACCGGGCTGATCATCATCTTGATCAGGTTGACGAACAACGTGCCGAGGACGCCGAGGGCCGATCCGGTCTCCGGTGCGACCAGGCCCACCACGATGCCGGCCACGACCGCGACGATCACCAGGATGTAGAGCCAGTGGGTGCGGTCGCGCTTGTCCTTCTTCGGCTCGGCGTCCTGTGGCTCGGCCTCGGCTGCCGTCATGGTCGTCCCCCTCCGGTCAAAGTGAGTGCGGAGTAGCCGTTCGTGCGCCCGGTCACACACAGGCCTTGACCCGGCATGGTCGCGGTGGTTTGATCCGAACAACGTTCGAATCCGAACAGCGTTCGAAAGGGCTGCGGATGGCGAGAACCCGCAGGGCAGGTTCGGTACTGCCGTACGGGTCGCTCGACCGCGAGCATCTGATCAAGCACCTGCTCGAACTGGCGCGCCGGGTCGGCGTGGACAACGTCACGATGCGCGGGCTGGCTGCGGAGGCGGGCACCTCGGCGTCCTCGGTCTACTACCACGTCAAGGACAAGGCGGCCCTGCTCGACCTGCTGACCGAGTCGGTGCTCGACGGCATCGCGATCCCGTCCGACGGGGGCTGGGAACAGCGCATCGCGGAGCTCTACACCAACGCCTGGCAGGTGATGGTGCAGATGCCGGGAATCGCGGCGCTGCTGCAGCAGCGACCGCTGACCGGTGCGGCCCATGCCATGGACCGCACCGCCAAGGACATCCTCACCGAATCAGGGTGGTCGGCCGACGATGTCGCCGCCGCTCACGTGGTGCTCTACATCCATCTGCTCGGCTCGGTGCAGCTCCAGCACCACCTGAACCTCAGCGGCGCCGACCGGGACGCCGAGCTGCTGTTCCAGGGCGGGCTGCGGGTGATCCTCACCGGCCTGCGCCACAGCCGGCCCACCTGACCGAAGGAGAACCACCGTGGCCCATCCACTGCATTCGCCGAACTTTTACGCGGGCGACCCGTATCCGGCGTATCGGGAGCTGCGGGCCACAGATCCGGTGACCTGGAACGCCGAGCACGAATTCTGGGCGCTGCTCAAATACGAGGACATCAGGTACGTATCGACCAATCCCGCCGTCTTCTCGTCGGCCAAGGGCATCACCGTCCCCGACCCCGCCATCAGCAACCCGGTGATGGACGGCAGCCTGATCTTCTCCGATCCGCCCCGGCACCGCCAGTTGCGCAAGCTGATCAACGCCGGCTTCACACGCAGGCAGGTCTCCATCCTGGAACCGAAGCTGCGGGCCTTCGCCCGCAGCGCGCTCGACGCGATCGACCCGGCGTCGGGTACCGAGTTCGCCGAACAGATCGCTGCGCCCCTGCCGACGCGGATGATCGCCGAACTACTCGGCGCGCCCGACACCGACTGGGAGCAGTTCCGCACATGGTCGGACGCCACGGTCGGCATGGACGACCCCGACGTCGAGCTGGACACGTTCACCGCGATGGGCGAGCTGTTCCAGTATTTTCAGGAACTGATTGCGTTGCGCCGCAACGGCAGCATGACCGACGCCGACGACCTGCTCTCGATCCTCGTCGCCGCGGAGGTGGACGGCCTGCGACTCGACGACCAGGATCTGCTGCAGTTCTGCCTGCTACTTCTGGTGGCGGGCAACGAGACGACGCGCAACCTGATCGCACTGGGCACACTGGCCCTCATCGAACGGCCGGATCAGTTCCAGCTGTTGCGCGACCGACCGGAGCTGATGCCGTCGGCGGTCGAAGAACTGCTGCGCTTCACCACGCCGGTCGCCAACATGACGCGGTGCGCCACGCGCGACGTCGAGATACGGGGCCGCACGATCCGGGAGGGCCAGTACGTGACGATGCTGTACGGCTCGGCCAACCGCGACGAGGACGTCTTCGGGCCGACGTCGGAGGAACTCGACATCACGCGTAATCCCAACCCCCACCTGACGTTCGGCTGTGGTGAGCATTCCTGCCTCGGCGCTCAACTGGCCCGTCTGGAAGCTCGGGTGTTGTTCGAGGAGTTGCTCGCGCGATTCGACGGCATCGAGCTCGACGGCGAGATCACCCGCATGAAGGCGACCATGGTCCCCGGGGTCAAACAGATGCCGGTCCGGTTGGTGGCAGCGGCTCAGCCGCGGAAGTCCGCGAGGACGGTCAGCGCGTAACCGCGGCGAGCGCGGCGGCCACCGCGGCCAGGTCCTCGTCGGTGACGTCGACGTGTGGCGACACCCGAAGTGCCGGTTGGTGCATCTCGCGCGGCGCACGCTCCACCCCGAGGTACGTCGTGAGGATCGAGTGCTCGGCGAGGAGCCGGGACCGCACCTGCATGGGGTCGACGCCGTCGGGTGGGCGCAGTGTGGTGGTGGCGCTGGGCTCGTCGGCATGCTCGCGCACCCGCCAGCCCGCGACGTGGTCCAGCGCAGCGCGGGTGGCGGCGCCCACCTCGCGCAGCCGAGCCTGGATCGCAGCCGGCCCGAAGGCCACATGCTCGCCGAGAGCGACCGAAAACCCCACGTGCAGGCCGACATTGGTTTCGGCGTGGGCCAGCTGCTGCCGTGGGTAGTCGGGCAGCAGCCCTGGCCGTGTCGCAAGTACGCCGACGCCGCGCGGGCCTGCCGTCCACTTGCGCGATGATGTGTACACCGCGTCGGCGGCACCGAGATCAGCGAGATCGAGGTGTCCGAAGCCCTGCGCGGCGTCGATGATCACCGGAATGCCGTGCGCCCGGCAGGCCGAGATGACGGCGTGCGCGGGTTGCACGATCCCGCTGTGACTCCCCAGCACGGTGAAGTGTACGAGCGCCGGAAGATGGGACGTCAGCGCGGAGCCGAGCGCACCCAGGTCCAGGCGGCCGAACTCGTCGGCAGGAAGCTCGCGGATCTCGAATCCGTGGTGCGCCATGATCTTCAGGTTCGGACCGAACTCTCCTGGCAGACAGGCGAGCGTCCGCTCCCCCGGCCAGCTGCTCAACAGGATGTCGAGGCCGTGGTTGGAGCCGGTGGTGAAGTAGACCTCGGCGTCGACCATTCCTGTCAGTGCCCGCACTGCGGCCCGTCCCGCGTCCAGCGCGGGCGCGGCAGCCTCGGCGGCGACGTAGCCGCCGACCTCCGCCTCGTGGGTGGCGTGCCGCGACGCCGCGTCGATCACGGCGAAGCTCTGCCGTGAACACGCGGCGCTGTCGGCGTGGATCCCCGCCACAGGTGGCCGGGCCGACCGCCACTGTCCGGCAAGTGTTTCCACGTCGCCCGGCATCACCGCACCGACAGCGACAGGCCGAAGTCGCCCGCCTCGTCGGTCCACCAGTGGGTGCGCCGCAGGCCGACGGCCGCGAGCTCCTCGTCGACACCGGACCGGCGGAACTTGGACGACACCTCGGTCATCATCTCCTCGCCCTCGGCGAACTCGACCTCCAGGTCCAGGGCGGCGATGTGGACCCGTTGCGCGCGCGTCGATCTGAGCCACATTTCGATGCGCTCCTCGTCCGCGTTCCAGCGCGCCACATGGTCGAACGCGTCCAGGTCGAAGTCCGCTGCCAGTTCCCGGTTCACGACGGCGAGCACGTTGCGGTTGAACCGCGCCGTCACCCCGGCGGCGTCGTCGTACGCGCGAACCAGGCGGTCGGTGTCCTTGACCAGGTCGGTACCCAGCAGCAGGGTGTCACCGGGCTGCATGGACTCCGACACAGAGGCCAGGAACTGCGCACGGGGGCCCGGCGTCAGGTTGCCGATCGTCGAGCCGAGGAACGCCACCAGCCGTCGTCCCACAGTGGGGATCTTGCCGAGGTGCTCCTCGAAATCTCCGCACACCGCCGTGATCTCCACGCCGGGATACTCCTTCTCGATGGCCGCACCGGCCGCCAGCAGCACGGTGGAGTCCACGTCGAACGGGATGAAGCGGCGCAGCGAGCCCTGGTCCCGCAGAGCATCGAGCAGCATCCGCGTCTTCTCCGACGTCCCACTGCCCAGTTCCACCAGGGTGTCGGCCCCCGACGCCGCCGCGATCTCGGCCGCGCGCGCCTTGAGGATCTGCGCCTCCGCGCGTGTCGGATAGTACTCGGGCAGCCGGGTGATCTGGTCGAACAGCTCACTGCCCACGGAGTCGTAGAACCATTTGGGCGGAAGCGTTTTCGGTGTCTGCGCCAACCCGTGCCGCACATCCCGGCGCAGCGCCTCTTCGGCTGCGTCCTCAGCCAGGTAGTTGGTCAGGGCCAACGACGTCGAAGCCATCACGATCCTCTCAAGGGTGTCAGGTGCACACGCAGGTCTTCGGTGACCTCGACCAGGTGTCGATCCGGGATCTCTTCCCAGGCGGGGTCATCGTCGTAGGGCTCGCTGGCCAGCACGACACCGTCGTCGCGCGTCAGTGCCGACAGAGTGTCGCCCCAGGTGGTGGCGACGAGTCGGGATCCGTTGCCCGCCAGGATGTTCAGTCGCGCGTTCGGATCGTCGGCGGCGACGCCGGTGATGGTGTCGGCCAATGCGTCCATGTCGCGGTCGAAGATCAGCGCCGCGAGCAGGGCGCTGTCGTTGGTCGATTCGGCGTGCCGGGCCGCGGGCAGGACAGCGCGGTCCACCACCCCGTTGTGGGAGAGCAGCCAGTGCCCGTCGGTGAACGGCGCCGAAGCTGAAGCCTCGATGGGCATGCCGACGCTCGCCGAGCGCACCGCCGCCACCACGCACCCGCTGACCAGTGCGGGAGCCACGGATGCGAACGACGCATCACCCCACAGCGGTGCGGCGCTGCGCCACCGGCGGGTCACCCCAGAGTCGAAAAAGCCGACGCCCCAACCGTCTGCGTTCATCAGCCCGTGCTTCTGCAGTCGGGGCGAGTACGACTGGACCAGCAACCCCGAGGGCGGATCGAGCACGAGCGAAGCCACCGACACGGGAGCCCCGAGCCACGCCAGATGCCTACACATCCCACGCCAGCCGAACGCCCGAGAAGATCTGCCTGCGGATGGGGTGGTCCCAGTTGCGGAAGCTCGGCCGCAGGATTCCCGGCGCCACCGCCCACGAACCGCCGCGCAACACCCGATACTCACCGGTCGCGACACCGTCGAAGAACGGCTCCGAATACTGCTTGTAGACCATCGGGGTGAAACCCGGCCACGGCCGCAGGGGCGAACTGGTCCACTCCCACACATCGCCGAGCATCTGTTCCGCCCCGTACGCCGATGCACCCGCCGGGTACGCCCCGACCGGCGCGGGGCGTAAGGCCGCACCACCGAGGTTGGCCTTCGTATCGGTGAGTTCGCTTGCACCCCAGGGGTATCGACGCCGGGATCGGGTGTCCGGGTCCCAGGAGCAGGCCTTCTCCCATTCCGCTTCGGTGGGCAGCCGAGCACCTGCCCACGCCGCGTAGGCCTCGGCTTCGTAGTAGGTGACATGCTGCACGGGCTCGTCACCGGGGATGTCCTCGATGTGGCCGAATCGCGTCCGGGTACCCGCCAGCGCACCGCCATTCCAGAACAGAGGAGCCGTCAGGCCGGCCTGCTGCCGGTGCTCCCAGCCCACATCCGACCACCAGAGCGGCCGGTCGTAGCCACCGTCGTCGATGAATTGTCGCCACTCGGAGTTGGTGACCGGCACCCGCCCGATGCGAAACGCGGGCACGTCGACCACATGGGCGGGCCGCTCGTTGTCCAGCGAGTACGGCTCCGCCGCGGCGTCGACACCGAGGACGAACGCACCGCCGGGAACCAGCACCGACGTCCCGGCCAGCTGGGGCCGGCCATGCGGCAGTGGCGACCCGCGATCGAGCAGCGGTGCACCGGAGCGCAGATTCAGCGCCTGCAGCATCGTCTCGTCGTGCTGGTTCTCGTGGCTGATGACCAGGCCGAAAGTGAACGCGTCAGGATGTCCGTCGGGCAGCGCGTCGAGCGCGTCGAGCACCTTGCCGCGCACCGTGGCGCAATAGTTGCGCGCGTCCGACGGCGGAAGCAGCGGCAGGTCCACCCGGCTGGCGCGGGAGTGGACGAACGCGTCGTAGAGCTGGTCGACCTGCGGGGTGAGCATGCCGGGCCGCGCCGGGTCACCGCCGCGGAGCAGCCACAGCTCCTCCTGCTGGCCGATGTGGGCCAGATCCCAGATCAACGGGCTCATCAGCGGGTCGTACTGGCGCCGCACCTCTGCGTCGTCGAAGTCCACCAGTGCAAGGGTGCGGTTCCTCGCCCTGGTCAATTCACCGGCGAGCGTCTCCCGATCAGTCACACTTCATCCTTGCGCCAGTTGGGTCACCGCGTTCGCGATCCCATACTTCTCTGCCCGGTCGGCGAAGTCGTCAGCCGGGCTCCGTCCTTGTTCGACCGAACGCGTGAGCACCGTCATCGATTCCTCGAGCGCGGCGGGCGCACGTTCGGCAGCGGCCTGCACACAGCGGACGGCGGCGGCGTGCAGCCTGCGGTCCTTGAGACCGACCTGGGCTGCACGGTCCCATGCGGTGGCCACCGACTCGGTGGCCTCGGCCGCGATGTCCGCGGCGGCGGCATCGTCCAGGAGGGTGGCCAGTGTGAACACCACGGCGGGCCACACCGCGTCGGGAACGCTGTCGAGATAGCGCACCTCAAGGAATCCCCGCGGCCGTACCGGGGGGAACAGCGTGGTCAGGTGGTACTCCAGATCCGTGACCGTGGGTTTGCGATCGCCGAGCAGCACGCGGCCGTCGGCCCAGTCTGCGAACGGAACCCACTCGGTGACCGCCATGGGGGTGGGGGTGTGAGCGAGCATGACCGGAGCCCGTAATGCGTAACGGGCCCAGTCGCTGGCGGGGTCGTCGCCATCGGCGCCGAGGATCGGCCCGCAGCGTGCCGAGTCCAGTTGGCTCCAGATCAGCTGCCGGGTGGACTGCCAGCCGGTGAATTCGCGGCCGAGTGCCGGCGAGTTGGCGGCGATGGCGACCATCGTCGGCCCGAGTGCATGCGCCAGCCTCACCCGGTCCGCCCAGCCGGCCCGCGGGCCGGCCTCCAGGTTGACCTGCACCGACGCTGTGGACGTCATCATCGCCGCGCCGGCGTCGGCGGTGCCGCTGGCCCGGAAGAACTGCTCCATCGCCCCGTACCGCGGACCGGGATTGACCCGGGCCTGCGGCCTCAGCGGGTCGGCGCCCAGAGACACCAGCCCGAACCCGGCCTGGGCGAACGCGGCACGCAGTACGGCCCGATCCGACGCCATGGCGGCGATGGCCGCTCCCGGGTCCGGGAAGGGCGGTCCTGAGAGTTCCACCGCGCCGCCCGGCTCGATGGTGACCGGGCTACCGCCCGGCAGCGGCGGGATGCCGGCAATGGCCTCGGTCAGTTCGTCCCAATCGGGTCGCCGGAGCGGATCGGCGACGTCGAAGCAGTGGGCCTCGATCTCCAGCCCCACGGACCCGACGGGCCCGTCTCGCAGGCAGCCGTCGACGATGTGTTGCGCGGCGGCCTCCGCGCCGGGCAGTGGCTCGAGACGTTCCTCGACGGCACTACCCGACGCCGTGGTGCGGGCCATGGCCACCACCTCCGGGTCTGAAACTGACGCTGACTCTGTACCCATCTTCCAGAGGAGACCGACAAAGTCCCGGGTTTATTTCAGTGACTTGTCGATGACGAGTACCCGACTTGCTATTGGCCCAGGGTGTTCTGCATCGCGCCGGCCAACACATTGACCGCGGGCCCGCCGTTACCCGACTGACAGACCTTGGCCTGGAGCAGCACATTCTCCCGCAGCCGGGTGGTCACGAAGCAGCGCCGGTCGGTGCCGGCCTCCTGCTTGACCCAGTTCGCGTCCGTCGCGGTGGTCGGCCCGCCGGTGAACGTCCAGACCTGGGTGGTGAAGTTGTCCAAGTGCATGGCCGTGGTCTGGCCGTTGCAGCCGGTGGTCCGGTCCACGACGCGATAAAAGGCCCTGTTGGCGGCATCGGAGGTGGCGAACACCCCGACCGTCTGCTTGACGAAGTGGGTCATGTCCGTCGGCGATTCCTGCGTGACCGCACCGCTGAACGCCGCGAGGTCGGGATCGTTGTAGACCTCGGGCAGGCCGATGCCGGCCCAGTTGTTGCACGCGGGGTTGTCGACATAGAACGCCTGAAACGGGTCGGTGAACGTCGTCTCGAATCCCATCCGGGCGCCCACGATGTTGCCGACGGAGCCCTTGTTCAACACCGCGTAATTGACCACGCCGGGATCGGACGGTCGTGCGTGGGCCGGCGCAGCCAGGGCCAGCGACAGCACCGCGCAGGCGATGACCCCGGCGGCAATGCGCGCCATGTCAGATCTTCGCCGCGAGCGTGACGTCGATGTTGCCGCGGGTGGCCTTCGAGTACGGGCAGAACGCGTGCGCCTTCTCCATCAGGTCGTCGGCGACGTCCTGTTCCAGGCCGGGCAGGTAGCCGATCAACCTGGCCGCCAGGCCGAATCCGCCCCCCTCGTCCTCCGGGGCCTTTCCGATGCCGATCTCGGCGGTGATGCCGCTGGCATCGTCGAGGGCGACCTTCTCGTTCTTGGCCACGAGTCGCAGCGCGCCGAGGAAGCATGCGGACCAGCCGGCCGAGAACAGCAGTTCGGGGTTGACCCCGTCACCGCTGCCGCCCATCTCCTTGGGCGGGCGGGTGTCGAGGTCGATCCTGCCATCGGTGGACTTCACATGACCGTCGCGGCCACCTCCGGTGGCGGTCGACTCTGCGGTGTAGACGACGTCGATGCTCATTCACCCGATCATGCCAGCCGGGCCTCGTCGGTATGCCAATCGCCGAAGGGGTCCTGGTAGCGGCGCCAATCCTGCGGGCGCTCCATTTCGTCGTCGGTGAGCAGCGCCCCCTGCAGCGCCTGGACGATCTCGGCAGGGTCCGCTCCGCACACCAGAACGGTCATCGACGTGTGCCGATCGCCGTGCCTATCGTCCCAGATCAGGTCGGCCATCGCCCGCCGCTCGGGGCCTACGTAGGCGATCTCGCGGGAGGTCATGGCCGCCAACCACTTTCCTGCTTGCGAGACTCGCAGTCCGCCACCGGCCGACTCCAGCCACATCGCCCGCTCGGGCTCACTTGCCAGCCACAGCCGACCCCGGGTGCGCACGACCCCGTCGAGCAACAGGTCGACGGCCGCATGGAGCCGGCGCGGATGGAACGGGCGGCGCGACTCGAACTCGACGAGCCGGACCCGGCCGGACTCCTCCAGCGGCGGCTGTCCGGCCAGCAGCGATCCATGTGGATCGTCGCTACGCCCGCGGCGGGCGCCGGGATCCAGGTTCGCGAGGCAGAGTTCGAGCCGCTCCGCGGTGACGGTGACCCGCGCCGTGGGCGCCAGCCGCCGGATGACGGCGAGCGTGTCCGGGTGCGGTGCGGTCAGGACGACGACGTCGGCGAATTCGACCTGCCCGACGTGCACCTGCGCAACGGTGCGCCCGTCGTCGAGTGCGTCCTCCCCGACCGACTGGGACAGCCAGTCCGTGGCGTCGACTGCGGTGATGACCGCCGCGAGCGACACATCGCGCGCGGTGGGTGAGTGCCTGATGGCGAAGCAGACCGGCTCGGGTTCCATCCACGGCCCCAGCAGAACGGCGATCCGGGCGATGTCGGCTCGCCGGTGCAGGGACCTCAGGTGCTCGAGCAGGTCGTTGCGCACGGTGCAGGACACACAGCAGTTCGCCAGCTCCAGCACCGAGTCCGCGGTGACCTCGACGCCCCGCTGGACGGTCGTGGTCCTGCGGTGCACGACGTGGCCGTCGAAACGGTGCTCCACCAGCGCCGTGCCCTCGCCTGCGAGAAGCACACCGGTGACGCTGTCGGTGTCGGCCTGGCCGCTGACCACGACGACTGGAGTACGCATCAACCCTCCTCTAATGGGAATGATTTTCAATAACTGGGCGTTCACGCTACAGTCCTGTCGGCAGCTTGTCGAAAACGATTTCCACTAAGAGGAGAGTCTGTGTCCGCCCACTGTCAGGTCACGGGACGCGCACCGAGTTTCGGTAATGCGGTGTCGCATTCGCATCGGCGCACCCGTCGTCGCTGGGATCCCAACATCCAGCGCAAGACGTACCTCCTGCCGTCCGAGGGGCGTCGGGTCACGCTGCGCGTCAGCGCCAAGGGCATCAAGATCATCGACCGCGACGGCATCGAGTCCGTGGTGGCTCGACTCCGCCGGGAAGGGCAGAAAGTGTAATGGCACGCAACGAGATTCGACCGCTGGTCAAACTCCGGTCCACCGCGGGTACCGGCTACACCTACATCACCCGCAAGAACCGTCGCAACGACCCCGACCGCCTCACGCTGCGCAAGTTCGACCCCGTGGTGCGCAAGCACGTCGACTTCCGCGAGGAGCGCTGACCGATGGCGAAGAAGTCCAAGATCGCCAAGAACGAACAGCGCCGCGAGGTCGTGGCGCGCTATGCCGAACGCCGGGCAGAGCTGAAGCAGCTCATCAGGTCGCCGTCGACGTCGCCGTCGGAAAGGGCTGCGGCACAATCAGAGCTCAATCGGCAGCCGCGCGACGCGAGCCCGGTGCGGGTACGCAACCGCGACTCGACCGACGGACGCCCGCGCGGGCACCTGCGGAAGTTCGGGCTGTCCCGGGTGCGGGTGCGTGAGCTCGCCCACCAGGGTCAATTGCCCGGCGTCCGGAAGAGCAGCTGGTGAGCGTGCGGCGGCGTGAATCCGCTACGGTGAAGAAGCGGCGAAACCTTTTGAAGCAACTGGGAATCGACCGTGTCGATTATAAGGACACGTCGACCTTGCGGCAGTTCATCTCCGAGCGCGGCAAGATCCGGTCCCGCACCGTGACCGGCGTGACGGTGCAGCAGCAGCGCCAGGTCGCCCTGGCGATCAAGACCGCGCGCGAGATGGCGCTGCTGCCGTATCCGGGTCAGAATCCCGGCCAGACCCCGCGCTAGACGAGATCGGCCGAAGTGTCACTGTTGACGAACAACGGTCCGCGCCACCAGGCGCGGACCGTTGACAGGACGGGTTGATCAGTTGGTGAACTTGTCTTTGATGTTCTCTCCGACCTTCTTGGCGCCGGAGACGCCCTGATCCTTCTTGCCTTCGGCCTTCAGGTCGTCATTGCCGGTGATGTTGCCGATGACCTCCTTGGCCTGACCGATGGCATCCTCGGCGGCGTTCTTGGCCTTGTCAGCGATTCCCATGATGTGATCCCTTTCCTTCGTGATCGTCGGCCTCGGGTCCGAGCCGACAGTTCCTGTGACAGAGACGAACTGGCCTCCGTCGAGACGGTCAGGACGACAGCGCCCGACCGATGCCCTTGACCGTGCCGCGTGCCACCGGGTGCTTTCTGGCGGTGCGCTTGGCCGCGCGCCGGGTCAGCAGCACGACGACCAGGGCGACGCCGGCGGCGGCGAGAGCGACCGTCACGCGCTTGTCGTCGAGATGAAGATCGCCTGCCGTGTCGGCAGCCTTGTGCCCCAGCTCAGATGCCCTGTCGGCGACCTCGGCGACTTTGTCCTCGGCCGACTCTGCGAGGTCTTCAGCCCTGTCGGAGACGTCCGAGGCGGCCTGCTTGACCTTGGCCTTGACTTCCTCGATCTGTCCCTCGGCCTGCAGATCCTCGTTCCCGGTCAAGTCGCCCACCGATTGTTTTGCGCGTCCGGCGAGTTCGCCGGCACCGTTGGAGATGTCGCTCACGATCAACGCTCCTTTTCCCACGCCTCCGGACCGTGCCGCCGGAGTCTTGTGAAGTACTCACCTGATAGACGTGGCCGACAGCGGGAACCGCATGCGCCGAAGCAGTGATGTGCGCCACGCGGCTGCCGCGTGTCGGTGCGGAGAAGCCAGACACGGCGGTGCCCCCGCAGATGGGGGGATCGGCGGGGGCACCTGTCACGTGGCGGAGACGTTCGCGTCCAACTGCGTCACGTCGCGTCGCGTCACCCAGCGTACGTATCCAATCGCGTTGCATCGCGTCGGGATCGCCGACGGGCCATGCTCGGTCGGGCGCGGCGGTGACTCGGCCCCCCGCTTTCCCTCGCGCGAACAGCAACAGCGCCACGTGCCGGTCGGTCTTGAAGACCGTCCGCCACGTGGCGCTGATGCTTCTGTGGGTGGCGCCGAGGAGCTAGCCGCCGTTGCGCACGCCCTCCTCGACCTTCTTGCCGAGATCCGGGTCGACATTGCGCCAGTACTCGAACACCCGCGACAGCACCGGCTCCTTCACACCGTCCGAAACATGGCCGATGATGTTGCTCGCCAACCTGTCTCGGGCCGCGTCATCGAGGACTTCCCGAACCAGGGTGCCCGCCTGGCCCCAGTCGTCGTCCTCGGCACGCAACGCGTAGGCGGTACGCACCATGTCTCCGTCGGAGGCCCAGTGCACCTCGGCGGCGCGCTTCGGGTCGGCCTCGGGGCCACCCATCGAGTTCGGCGCGTAGACAGGGTCGGTCGCGTTGCGGATACGCATCGCGCCGTCCTTGCTGTAGGCACGGACCTCGGTGTGGGGTTCGTTGACCGGGATCTGCTTGTAGTTCACCCCGAGCCGGGCGCGGTGGGCGTCGGCATAGGAGAACCCGCGGGCCAACAGCATCTTGTCCGGGCTCAGCCCGGTGCCCGGGACGACGTTGTTCGGCTCGAACGCGGCCTGCTCGATCTGGGCGTGATAGTCGACCACGTTGCGGTTCAGCGTCATCTTGCCGACCTGCTGCAACGGATAATCGCTGTGCGGCCACACCTTGGTCAGATCGAATGGGTTGTACCGGTAGGTCTTCGCATCTTCGAACGGCATGATCTGGACGTGCAGCGTCCACGTCGGGAAGTTGCCGTCCTCGATCGAGGTGAACAGGTCGCGCTGGTGATAGTCGCCGTCCTCACCGGCCAGGCGATCGCCCTCTTCCTGGGTGAGGAAGTCGATGCCCTGATCGGTCTTGAAGTGGTACTTGACCCAGAACATCTCGTCGTCGGCGTTGACCCAGCTGTAGGTGTGGCTGGAGTACCCGTTCATGTGCCGCCAGGTCTTGGGGATGCCCCTGTCACCCATCAGCCAGGTGACCTGATGGGCCGACTCGGGTGAGAGCGTCCAGAAGTCCCACTGCATGTGATGGTCGCGAAGGTTGTTGGCGGCCATCCGCTTCTGGCTCCGGATGAAATTCTGGAACTTCATCGGGTCGCGGATGAAGAACACCGGGGTGTTGTTGCCGACCATGTCCCAGTTGCCCTCGCTGGTGTAGAACTTCAGCGAGAACCCGCGCGGATCGCGCCAGGTGTCTGGGCTGCCGCGCTCGCCGGCCACCGTCGAGAACCGGGCGACCATCTCGGTCTTGACGCCGGGCTGCAGAAACGCCGCCTTGGTGAACTGGGTGACGTCGTGTGTCACCTCGAACTCACCGAACGCGCCGCCACCCTTGGCGTGCGGCTGACGCTCCGGGATGCGCTCGCGGTTGAAGTTGGCCATCTGCTCGATCAGGTAGTGGTCCTGCAGCAGAATCGGCCCGTCGGAGCCGACGGTCAGTGAGTGTTCGACGCTGGGTACCGGCGCACCGGCATCAGTTGTTGCGTACTTCTCTATCATGTTCCTCCTCAGGGATGAGCGGCGTCTCTCGGCTGTGGCCGTCGTCCTCACAAGGTTCGTACCCAAAGCGCGGACGAAACATCCCGAAACCGACGATCAGGGCCGCTGCGGGGCTGGTGTCGGCGGTCCGCCCGGTCCTGCGAACCCACCCGGTCCGCCCGGTCCGAAAGAGCCGGGGAAGCCGGGCCCGCGTTCGAACCCGCCGGGCGGGAACATCCCGGGACCCGGGCGCTGCATCATCTCGTGTCCGCGATGGTGGTACCGCTGACCGTCGCCGACGTTCTTGCCGAGGACGAATCCCGTGCCGAAGATGACCGCCACGATGAACACCGCACCGGCGACGATCCCGACCCATGCGGCCACCTGGATCAGACGGCTGGGCCGCTGCGGGACGTAGACGGTCTGCGGCGCCGCGGCGGGCACCGGTCGCAGGCGCCGCGGCGGGCACCGGTCCGGTGGTGGCCTCGGACTGACCCGGGGCTGGTGTGGATTCGCTCATGGCGACGATCCTCCACCCTTATTCGCAGCAGGTGTGAAAGGGAGCGCTGTGAATCCGGTATGAGGGTGCGGGCGGGGTCACCCGTCGGCGAGAAGCGCCTCCAACGCGGTGTCCGCCTGGTCCGAGCTGTCTCCGGTGACCGCCTGCCACAAGAGGGCGCACAGCCACGCGACGGCGACGGCGCCTGGGTCCGGACGGCCGATCGCCCGTTCGCCGACGTAGGCAGCCCGGCCCCGGCCGCCGACCATCTCAGCGGTAGCTCCGGCCCCCTCGATCGCCGCCAGCACGGACGTACCGTCCAGGCCCTCGACGTCGCGGCGACCGGCGTCGTCGACGACAGCCGCAAGTGCGTCGACCAGGGTTCGGTCGCCGCGTTGCGCCCCGCCTGCCCGTTGCACCGCAGTCAACGCGTCGCCCAGCCCGGCGAGTACGGCACCGGCGAGCGCGTCACCGGGCGCATCCGCGGCGCGGGACGCGATGCCGCCGAACACCAGCCCGAGCAGGGGGCCACTCGACCCGCCGACGTCGTCGAGAAAGGCCGAGGCGAGGTGGCCGAGGTCGGCCACCAGGTCATCCTCGGCGTCTCCACGTCGCACGGCATGCGACACCCCCACCGCGATGTTGTCACCGAAGTCCCCGTCGCCTGCCGCCTGATCGAGGGCGTTGAAGTGGTCGCGGAGGCGCTCGGTCCGGTCGGCCAGATTCTGCAGCCATGGCGACGCATGTGTCGACGCGCCCTCCTCCCGGCCCGTGGCGTGCACGTCGTCGACCCCGGCGAAGACTGTCGGACGGGGCAGGCCGGGCGTGCCGTGATCGGCGTACCAGTGCGGCAGCCACTCCGGGTCGGCATCGACCACCGTGAGGCTGACGCCACGCATGTCCAGTGCCGTGCAGTAGGCGCCGGTCACGAGGCTACGAATGGGTACTCGGCGTGCCATCAGGGCCCGCGCCGCGGCGTCGCCGAAGTGCAGCAGTTCCAGCTGGCCTGTCCCGCCCAGACCGTTGACGAGCACCACCACCCCCTCGGGCGCGGACAGGTCGGCCGTCAGCGCGTCGACCATCCTGTCCACCAGGCCGTCGAGATCTGTCACATCGATGCGTTCCCGTGCGGGCTCGCCGTGGATACCGACACCGAATTCGAGTGACCCCGGCGACACCTCGAAGGCGCGGCCGCCGTCGCCGGGGCTGCGATGGGCTTCGGAGGCCACCGCGACCGTGCGCGACCTGGCGACCACGTCGCGACCGAGTGCGGCCAGCTCCGCCAACGACCAGCCCGCGTCGGCGGCCGCGCCGAGCACCTTCTCGACGATCACCGTGGCCGCGGTGCCCCGGCGGCCCACCTTGCCCGCGTCGCGCGAACCCCAGTCGTCGTCGACGAGCACCTGCTCGACCGCGATGCCGTCGGCGCGCAGACGCTCGGCGGCGATGGAGAAGTTGAGGACGTCGCCGGTGTAGTTCTTCACGATGTGCAGCACACCGTCGGGCAGCGCGACCTGCGCGCTGGCCGCATAGATCTGGCGGTTGTGTGGCGAGGTGAAGATCTCACCCGGGCAGGCGGCGTCCAACCCACCGCGGCCGACGAAGCCGCCGTGCATCGGCTCGTGACCGGCGCCGCCGCCGCTGACCAACGCCACCCGTCTGCCCTCGGCAGGTCGCCTGGTGAACAGGTAGGCCGGATCGCTGGAGTACTCGACCCCCTCGCCCGCCACCATGGCCAGCCCCGAGAGTCCCGCACGTGCACGTTTGGCTCTGTCGGCAATGAACAGCACGGTCATCGGCCACTCCCTACTGTGTGGGCGTCTGCACCACCATCATGTCCTGCAGACGGCGTCGGCAAACGTCGGCGCCCGTCAGGGTTTCACCGGGTTCACCGCGTACTGGATGACCCGGTAGGGCGTCCCGCCACGCGCGGTGGTGTTCCACTGGCTGACGAATACGCGCACCGCGTCCGGGGTGGAGCTGGGCGAGATGTAGCCGCCGTAGGGCTGGGCGAGCCGATTGTCCTGGGGCGGTGGCAGGACCTCCACCGGATCCGGCCACGGCGCGGCCACCACGACCGTGGTCACAGGCGCTGTCCCCAATCCCGTTGGCGCGTCGGCGACCCGGATCTCCATGTTGCCGGTGCTGGCGTTGAAGTACGACAGCACCGCGTCGCCGTCGATCTGGCGCACGCTCATCTCCCCCACCCGGTCATCCCACAGCGGGACAGGTTCGCCGCCCCAGCCGAGGCCGGTCCAGCCCTGCCAGGTGGCCCGGTCGGTGAACGTCTCCGGAGTCGCCCGGTAGAGCACCACCGGGCCACTACGGTCGAAACTGTTGGCCACGATGTAGACCCAGCCGCTCGCCGACTCGGCAGTCGGGATCGGGTCGTAGTAGCCGCTGATCTGCGACTGCAACCCGCCCGCGTAGCCGGCATCCCGCCGCGAACCCGGGACCGTCCGCCAATTGCCCTGGCCGGCTTCGGCTTTCACCAGCCGCGAGTTCTGCGGGCGCAGGTCCTTGGTGGTGGTGACCATCATCCAGTTCTCCCGGTTGATCTCGATCACGCCTGCGGGCAGCTGCGATTCGCCGGGTGCTGTCGCGTCCGCCAGCAGCGGGGTGTCGACGCCGGTCACACCGTCGTAGCGCACCCCACCCGGATCGTCGAGGGAGTCGCCCACCACGTGCAACGCGATCGGGGAGTACCAGCCGCCGAAACCCACCGCCTGGCCGGCGAAGCTGTCGCCGCAGACCTGCAGAATTCCGCTCGGAAACTCCATGAACTCGCAGAGATCGGTCGCGCCGATCCCGTAATCAACTGTCGGCGTGCCAGTTCCGGCCGTGGGCCCCAGCCGCAACACCTGACCGGGCATGAGCGGCGGCAGCGGCGCCGGTGTGGCGGCTGCAGGCGCAACGGTGTTCCACGCGCAGACGGTCACGAAGACCGCACATGAAATACCGTGCCCGCGCAATTCAGAGACTTGCGGCCAGCAACTCGGCGATCTGAATCGTGTTGAGTGCCGCGCCTTTTCGGAGGTTGTCCCCCGAGACGAAGAGTGCCAGGCCGCGCCCGTCGGGCACACCGTGATCCTGACGGATCCTGCCGACGAGGGAGTCGTCCACCCCCGCGGCGGCCAGCGGTGTGGGCACATCGACCAGCGTCACACCGGGCGCGGAGGCCAGGATCTCGGTGGCCTTCTCGACCGACAACGGTTGAGCGAACTCGGCATTGATCGACAGCGAGTGGCCGGTGAACACCGGGACGCGCACGCAGGTCCCGGAAACGGCGAGGTCCGGGATTCCGAGGATCTTGCGACTCTCGTTGCGCAGCTTCTGATCCTCGTCGGTCTCACCCGAGCCGTCGTCGACGAGCGCACCGGCCAGCGGAATGACATTGAACGCGATCGGCGCCACGTACTTGTTGGGCGCCGGGTACGCCAGCGCTGAACCGTCGTGCACCAGCTGCTCGGCGCCGTCGATGACGGCCCGGGTCTGCGAGGCGAGTTCCTCGACACCGGCCAGTCCACTACCCGACACCGCCTGGTAGCTCGACACGATCAGCCGGGTGAGCCCGGCCGCGTCGTGCAACGGCTTGAGTACCGGCATCGCGGCCATGGTGGTGCAGTTGGGGTTCGCGATGATGCCCTTGGGCCTGTTCCCCGCATCTCTGGTGAAGTTGACCTCCGACACCACCAGCGGCACGTCGGGGTCCTTGCGCCACGCCGACGAATTGTCCACCACCACAGCGCCTGCGGCGGCGAAGCGCGGCGCCTGCACCCGCGACATCGTCGCGCCGGCCGAGAACAGCGCGATGTCCAGGCCGGTCGGATCGGCTGTCTCGGAGTCCTCGACCTCGATCTCGCGGCCGCGGAACTCCAGCTTCTTGCCCGCCGACCGCGCCGAAGCGAAGAACCTGACCTCGTCAGCGGGGAAGTCGCGCTCCACCAACAGATTCCGCATCACCTGACCGACCTGGCCGGTGGCGCCCACCACACCGATGCTGGTCATCTATATTTCCCGTCGCTTCGCTCGCCCCATGACTACCGCCCCGTTCCCGCGTAGACGACCGCTTCCTCGTCACCGCCGAGGCCGAACGCCTCGTGCAGGGCGGCGACGGCGCGGTCGAGCTCGGTGTCCTTGATCAGCACCGAGATGCGGATCTCGGAGGTGGAGATCAGGTCGATGTTGATGCCCGCCTTCGCCAGCGCCTCACAGAACGTCGCCGTCACCCCGGGGTGCGAACGCATTCCGGCACCGATGAGCGAGACCTTCCCGATGTGATCGTCGTAGAGCACCCGGGTGAACCCGATCTCGTCCTGCAGCGCGGTGAGCTTCTCCACGGCGCCCGGGCCGCTCTCCCGCGAACACGTGAAGGTGATGTCGGTCTTGCCGTCCTCGACCTTGGAGATGTTCTGCAGCACCATGTCGATGTTCACGTCCGCGTCGGCGCAGGCGCGGAACACCTGGGCGGCGTAACCCGGAACGTCGGGAAGCCCGACGACCGTCACCTTCGCCTCGCCGCGGTCATGTGCAACTCCGGTGAGGATGGCGTCTTCCATCGGGATGTCCTCCATCGATCCTGTGACGAGAGTGCCCGGCTTGTCGGTGTACGACGAGCGGACGTGGATGGGCAGGTCGTACCGGCGCGCGTACTCGACGCAGCGCAGCATCAGCACCTTGGCACCGGCGGCAGCCATCTCCAGCATCTCCTCGAAGGAGACGGTGTCGAGCTTGCGCGCGTTCGGCACGATGCGCGGGTCGGCGGTGAAGATGCCGTCGACATCGGTGTAGATCTCGCAGACGTCGGCGTTCAGTGCCGCGGCGACGGCGACGGCGGTGGTGTCCGAGCCGCCGCGTCCGAGTGTCGTGACGTCCTTCGTGTCCTGGCTGACGCCCTGGAACCCGGCGACCAGCACGATCTGCCCCTCGTCGAGCGCCGCACGCAGCCGGCCCGGGTTGACGTCGATGATCTTGGCGTTGCCGTGGGTGCCGGTGGTGATGACGCCGGCCTGCGACCCGGTGTACGAGCGGGCCTGCGCCCCGAGCGACTCGATCGCCATGGCGACCAGGGCGTTGGAGATGCGTTCGCCGGCGGTCAGGAGCATGTCGAGTTCGCGGACCGGCGGGGCCGGCGAGACCTGTTTGGCCAGGTCCAGCAGCTCGTCGGTGGTGTCACCCATCGCCGAGACCACCACGACGACGTCGTTGCCCGCCTTCTTCGTCTCGACGATGCGCTCGGCCACACGGCGGATTCGCTCGGCGTCGGACACCGAGGATCCGCCGTACTTCTGTACGACGAGCGCCACTGAACTGCCTTTCCGGTCCTGGGAGATTCCCATAAAGGATAAAGGCTCGGTGCACCTGGTTTTTCCCGCCGGTAGCCTGCCCCCTGTGCCAGCAGATCGGTCGGCCGATACGTCGGTCCCCATCCACCCCCCGATCGCCGAGCGGTGGAGTCCACGCGCGTTCGATCCCGACGCCGAACTGACGCGGACGGATCTGGTCGCTCTGCTGGAAGCCGCCCGATGGGCACCGACCTGGGGCCGCCGCCAGCCGGTGCGTTTCGTGGTCGGGCGGCGCGGTGACGGCACCTTCGCGACCCTTGCCGGGCTGCTCAGACGCGGCAACAGCTACGCGACGGCGGCCGGCGCCCTGATCCTGTTGTGCGCCGACGAGGGTGAGGACGACAAGACCACGCTGTACTCCGCGGTGGACGGCGGCGCCGCCATGGGCAACCTGCTCATCGAGGCGGTCGCGCGGGGCCTGATCGCCCACCCGATGGCGGGGTTCGACGCGGCCGGTGCGGCGGACGCGTATGCGCTGCCCGACGGGCTCCGGCCGCTGGTCGTGATCGCCGTCGGCTGGCTCGGCGACCATGCCGACGTGCCGGACGACGTCGCCGAACGCGACAGCGCGCCCCGGCATCGATTGCCGCTGGACGAGATCGTCTTGAACTGGCCGGCGGGCTCCTAGCCCACGCCCAGGAACCTGAACGGTTCGGCTTTGGCGAACTGGGCGCTGGTCTCGCCCGTGTAGACGGTCTTCTGCCCTTCGCCGAGCCCGAGTGTCAGCGTCGGCGCGCCCTCGCTGAAGTCGAGGTTGTCCAGATCGACCCAGAAGGTGCTCGGCGACAACGCCGACTCGAAGAAGTACCGCAGCGAGGTGTGGTCCATGGCGGTGCGCCAGCGCGTCGAAGAGATGTTCGGCGCGTCGGGCGTGGTGATGCCGTACGGCACGGAGGCGTTGCGCACCACGCCGAGCGTCACGGCGACGGCTTCGAGCGGATCGGCGGTCTTCGGCACTGCATCGATGTAGAACGACGCGCGCACGAACCGGTCGGCAGCGCGGTTGGTGCCCGGCAGCATCACCGTGCCGCCGATCTGGTTCCAGTACTCGGTGATCGCGAGCTGCTTGTCGAAGATCGGCGAGTTCGTCATCACCTGGTAGTCGCGGCCGTGGTGGATCACCTGCTCGCCGTCGATGTACTCGACGATCGCGCTGTCACCGCTCGCATCCGACAGCGCGAGATGCAGTGTGGCCAGCCGCTGCTGGCCGGGCACCTCGATGGTCACCACGTGCAACGGCGTCGCGGTCAACGCGGCGACGGTCTCGGCCACGGTCGCGAAGTTGTCCAGTACGTACTGAGCCCACAGCGACAGCGCCACCGCCGGGCGGTCACCGCCGTCGGACGGGTACTGGGATTCGGCCAACCACAACAGGTTCGCGCCCAAGCCTGCCTCGTTGAGACCGTCGGTGGTGGAGATGTCGTATCCACTCGCGACCACGCTGCCGTACTTCGACGTCCACGTCGCGGAGTTCGGGCCCGCGCTGCCGCTGCGGGACACACCCCGCGGCAGCACCCACAGATTGGTGCCGATCTCGACTTCCCAGTCCATCGACCGTCCGGTCACAATCCGTTCGCCGGTACCGAGGTAGACCACGCGGGTGCACACCAGGAGCACCGTACAGCCAATTGCCAGGCTCAGCATTAACCTCATCGCAACGTGCAGAAGCCGTCCGCGTAACAGAACCGTCCGTTACTGCCAGTGATCGGCCCCACTTCCAATGACGAGGGCCGCCGTCACAGGAGAACCTCTCAATGGATGTAGTGGACACCGGCACCACGGCTTTCATGCTGTGCTGCATCATCGGGCTGACCCTGATGATCCCCGGACTCGCGCTGTTCTACGGCGGCATGGTCTCGGTCAAGAGTTCGACCAACATGATGATGATGACGTTCGGCGCGGTCGCCATCGTCGGCGTGCTGTGGGTGCTGTTCGGCTTCTCGATGGTCTTCGGCACGTCCTACGACGGATTCGTCGGGAGCTTCACCGAGTTCCTCGGGATGAAGGACCTCCTGGAGTCACAGACCACCATCTCGGGCCTGCCGATCAGCCTGTTCTCGCTGTTCCAGGCCCTGTTCGCCGCGATCACCGTCGCGCTGATCTCGGGTGCGGTGGCCGACCGGATGAAGTTCGGCGCCTGGATGCTGTTCGCCACGGTCTGGGCCGTGCTGGTGTACTTCCCCGTCGCGCACTGGGTGTTCGCGTTCGACGGCGTGGTCACCGAGAACTCGGTCGGCGGCTGGATCGCCAACCAGCTCAAGGCCATCGACTTCGCCGGTGGCACCGCGGTGCACATCAACGCGGGCGCGGCCGCGCTCGCCGTCGCGATCGTGCTCGGCAAGTCCGCGATGTTCGGCCAGCTGCGCAAGCCGCACAACGTGCCGCTGACGCTGCTGGGCGCCGGCCTGCTCTGGGCCGGCTGGTATGCGTTCAACGGCGGCTCGGCGCTGGCCGCGGGCAACTCGGCGGCCATCGTCATGGTCACCACGTTCGTCGCCACCTGCGCGGCCACCCTGGCGTGGCTGGCCGTCGAGAAGTTCAAGGACGGGCATGTCACCGGTGTCGGTGCCGCATCCGGCGCCATCACCGGCCTGGTCGCCATCACCCCCGCCTGCGGCGCGGTGACACCCGTGGGTGCGATCGCCGTCGGCGCGATCGCCGGGGCGATCTGCGTCTACGCCGTGGGCCTGAAGTCGAAGTTCGGCTACGACGATTCGCTCGACGTCGTCGGTGTGCACCTCGTCGGCGGTGTCATCGGCACGCTGCTGATCGGTTTCTTCGCCAGCGAGAGCATGCCCAACGCCACGAACGGCCTGTTCTACGGCGGGGGCGCGGATCAACTGTGGCGGCAGGCGGTCGCCGCGTTCGCGGTGCTCGCGTACTCGTTCGTGGTGGCATTCGCGATCGCCTTCGCCATCAAGAAGACGATGGGCATCCGCATCTCGCCCGAAGAAGAGGAGAAGGGCATCGACGCCGCGTTCCACCGCGAATCGTCGTACGAGCTCGCCACCTGACGCCGACGACCGGCCGCCGCGGGAGCATGCGCCGCGGCGGCCCGTTCGTCTGCATCGAGTTTCATATCGTGATACTTTGATTCTTAACAAGAGACAAGGATTCTGATGGCCACCACCCAACTCCAGGACCTCGCCAGGGACGCAGGCACGAAGTTCATCCTCGCGCTGTTCGTCGACCTGCGGGGCAAGCCGTGCGCCAAGCTGGTTCCGGTCGAGGCCGTCGATCTGCTCGCCACCGAGGGCGTCGGCTTCGCCGGCTACGCCGTCGGCGCCATGGGGCAGGAGCCCAAGGATCCCGACCTGATGGCGATCCCCGACCCGGAGTCCTTCACCCCGATCCCGTTCATCAAGGACGGTCTCGCGATCGTGCACTGCGACCCGCACGTGGAAGGCAAACCCTGGCCGTACGCGCCCCGGGTCATCCTCAAGTCCCTCATCGAACGATGTTCCGACGCGGGCTTCGAACCGTGGGTCGGCGCCGAGGTCGAGTATTTCCTGTTGTCCCGCAACGCCGACGGCAGCGTGTCGGTGGCCGACACTGCCGACACCGCGGCCCAGCCCTGCTACGACGCGCGCGGTGTCACCCGGATGTATGACCACCTCACCGCCGTCTCGACGGCCATGAACCAGCTGGGCTGGTCCAATTACGCCAACGACCACGAGGACGGCAACGGGCAGTTCGAACAGAACTTCAAGTTCGCCGAGGCCCTGGTCACCGCCGACCGCGTGATCACGCTGCGCTATCTGCTGTCGATGATCGCCGCCGACCGCGGCATGATCGCCACCTTCATGCCGAAGCCGTTCGGCGACAAGACCGGAAGCGGACTGCACCTGCATCTGTCGCTGACCAGCGGCGGCAATCCGGTGTTCCCGACAGCGGATGACGACGAGCGCGGCCTCGGCCTGTCCGACACCGCGTACGGATTCATAGGCGGGATCCTCGACCATGCCTGCGCGTTGCAGGCGGTGGTCGGCCCGACGGTCAACTCCTACAAGCGAACCGGCGCGGTCTCCACCGCGTCGGGCGCATCGTGGGCACCCCGGCTGGCCACCTACGGAGGCAACGACCGCACGCATTACATCCGCGTGCCCGATTCCGACCGGATCGAGATGCGGGGCGGCGACGGTTCCGCCAACCCGTATCTGGCCATCGCGGCTGCGCTGGGTGCGGGTATCGACGGCATCAAGCGCAGCACCGATCCCGGCGCGGTGGGACAGGGCGTCAGCGACAAGACGCTGCCACCCACACTGCTGCACGCCGTCGAGGAATTCGAGATCAACCCCGTGGTGACCGGCGTCCTCGACGCCGTGGGCGACGGGGTCGCCGCGTACTTCGCGACCATCAAGCGCGAGGAGTTCTTCGCCTACCACAGCGCGGTCACCCCCTGGGAGCTCGAGCACTACCTCACAGCCTTCTGAGCCGGATTCGACTGGCACGAAGCGGAATACGAAAGGACACGGCCATGTGCGGGATCGTCGGCTTGCATCTGCGAAGCCCCGAGCTCTACCCACGGCTCGGCGAGCTGCTGACCGGAATGCTCTGCGAGATGGGAGACCGCGGCAGTGACTCGGCCGGCGTCGCCGTCTACGGCGACCCGACCTGGTCGCCACCAGGCCAGGGGTGCGTGTCGGTGGCCGACCTCGGCACCGGACGCACCGAAGAGCCGGATCAGGTGGCGGCTGCTGTCGCCGCGGCGCTGGGTGGCGAGGTCGACGGCGTCGCGGTCGACGTCAGCTACGTGCTGTCGGCAGGCGTGGACTCCGATGTTCTGCTGAGGGCGGTGCGCGCGGCCTACCCGGGCGCCCTGGTGGCCGGATTCGGTTCGGACATGGCGGTTCTCAAAGGCGTCGGCCACCCCCGTGCCCTCACCGACGGATGGGGACTGGCGAAGGCCCAAGGCTGGCAGGGAGTCGGGCACACCCGGATGGCGACCGAGTCGGCGGTGACGCCCGCAGGCTGTCACCCCTACGCCGTCGGTCCCGAACAGTGCATGGTGCACAACGGATCCTTCGCCAACCACGCCACGATCCGGCGCGACCTGCGCGCCGCCGGTGTTCCGTTCGACAGCGAGAACGACACCGAGGTGGGTGCTCGGTTCATCGCCAAGCTGCTCGCGGAGGGACGCGACGTCCAAAGTGCGCTCAAGGAACTGTGCGCCACGTTCGACGGCTTCTACACGTTGCTGGTCTCCAACCGTGACTCGTTCGCGGTGGTGCGCGACGCGATCGCCTGCAAGCCCGCGGTGATCGCCGAGACCGAGGACTGGGTCGCCATGGGCAGTGAATACCGCGCCCTGGCAGGTCTTCCCGGCGTCGAGCGGGCCCGCATCTGGGAACCCGAGCCCGAGGTGGTGTACGCATGGAGCCGGTGATCAGCCCGACTCGTTACGACCTGGCCACGACCCCGCTGCGTGAGGTCAACACCGCGCTGCACGCGCCGGATCTGACCGGAGAGTTCGTCATCGAGCATCCCGCGGGTGCCCACAATGTCGCGGTCGGCCTCAACGCACCGGTCACGGTGACCGTCGAGGGCCACGTCGGCTATTACGCCGCCGGGATGAACCAGCAGGCCGACGTGATCATCAACGGCAATGCCGGAACCGGTGTCGCCGAGAACATGATGAGCGGCTCGGTGTGGGTCAAGGGCGACGCGTCGCAGTCGGCCGGTGCCACGGCACACGGCGGCCTGTTGGTCGTCGAGGGCAACGCCGCGGCGCGGTGCGGCATCTCGATGAAGGGGGTGGACATCGTCGTCGGCGGCCATGTCGGGCACATGAGCGCGTTCATGGCCCAGGCCGGGCGGCTGGTCATCCGCGGCGACGCGGGCGAAGCCCTGGGCGACTCCATCTACGAGGCGCGCATCTACGTGCGCGGCGACGTCGCATCGCTGGGCGCGGACTGCATCGCGAAACCGATGCGCGACGAGCACCACCTGGAGCTCGAAAAGCTCCTGAAAACAGCCGGATTCGAAGGTGACGACACGAGCGCGTACACCCGGTACGGGTCAGCGCGTTCGCTGTACCACTTCCACGTCGACAATGCGAGCAGCTACTGATGACCTACACCGACGACGACCGCGCGCGGCTCGGCCTGCGTGAGTCGGCGACCTTCGACCGGGCCACCATCGCCGCGATCCAGCGAGCGGCCGACACCGGCATCTATGACATCCGCGGGTGGGGCGCCAAGCGCCCGCTGCCCCACTTCGACGATCTGCTGTTCCTCGGCGCATCGATGTCGCGGTACCCGCTGGAGGGCTATCGCGAGCGCTGCGCCACGGACGTCGTGCTCGGCGATCGGCACGCCAAACACCCTCTGCACCTGGATATCCCGGTCACGATCGCCGGGATGAGCTTCGGTGCGCTGTCCGGGCCTGCGAAGGAGGCGATCGGTCGCGGTGCCAGCGAGGTCGGCACCTCCACGACCACCGGCGACGGCGGGATGACGCCGGAAGAGCGCGGACAGAGCAAGTACCTGGTCTATCAGTACCTGCCGTCGCGGTACGGCATGAACCCCGACGACCTGCGCAAGGCCGATGCCATCGAGATCGTGCTCGGTCAGGGCGCAAAGCCAGGCGGCGGCGGAATGCTGTTGGGACAGAAGATCTCCGAACGCGTGGCCGGTATGCGCACGCTGCCTGAAGGCATCGACCAGCGCTCGGCCTGCCGGCACCCGGACTGGACCGGCCCCGACGATCTCACCATCAAGATCAACGAGTTGCGGGAGATCACCGACTGGGAGAAGCCGATCTATGTCAAGGTCGGCGCCACCCGCACCTACTACGACGTGAAGCTCGCGGTGCACGCCGGCGCGGACGTCGTGGTCGTCGACGGCATGCAGGGCGGCACCGCCGCCACCCAGGACGTCTTCATCGAGCACGTCGGAATACCGACGCTCGCGGCGATCCCGCAGGCGGTGCAGGCGCTCACCGAGCTGGGCGTGCACCGGAAGGTTCAGCTGATCGTCTCCGGCGGTATCCGCAACGGCGCCGATGTGGCCAAGGCACTGGCGCTCGGGGCCGACGCCGTCGCGATCGGAACCGCCGCGCTCATCGCCCTCGGCGACAACCACCCCCGCTACGCCGCGGAGTACGAGAAGCTGGGCAGTGCAGCAGGTTTCTACGACGACTACCAGGACGGCAAGGACCCGGCGGGCATCAGCACGCAGGATCCCGAACTCGCTGCCCGCTTCGACCCGATCGCAGGCGGACACCGGCTGGCGAACTACCTGCGGGTACTGACGATGGAGGCGCAGACGATCGCGCGCGCCTGCGGGAAGTCCCACGTCTGCCATCTCGAACCCGACGACCTCGTGGCGGTCAGCATCGAGGCGGCCGCGATGGCGCGCATCCCGCTGGCCGGTACCGACTGGATTCCCGGCCGGGGTGGCACCTGGTGAGCGAGACGGCGGACGTCGTCATCGTCGGTGGCGGCCTGGAAGGCGCGGCGTCGGCGTGGGCGCTGAGTCGGCGCGGCGTCACCGATGTTGTTGTGGCTGAACGCGGTACAGTCGGCTCCGGCATGACCGGCAAGTCCAGCGGTATCGTGCGCTGCCACTACGGGGTCAGCTCTCTGGCCGCAATGGCGGCCGTCGGGCTCGAGGTCTTCGAGCGTCCGCAGGAGTTCCTTGGCGAGGAAGCCACCGACATCGGGTTCCGGCAGACCGGCTACGTCGTCGGCGTCGGCGAACAGAACGTCGACTCACTGCGCAAGAGCCTCGCGGCCCAGCGTGCCGTGGGAGTGGACACCGAGGAGATCGACAAGACCGAGGTGGCCAGGCTGTGGCCGTTCGCGGACCTGACCCCGTTCGCCGCGTTCGGGTGGGAGGCCCGCGGCGGATACGGCGACGCGTACCAGACCGCCCAGGCCTTCTCGACGTCCGCACGCGCCGCCGGTGTGCGCGTCAAGCAGGGCGCCACCGTGACCGAGTTGCTCACTGACGGCGACCGCGTCACCGGCGTCCGCCTGGCCGACGGTACCGAGATCTCCGCGGGCACCGTCATCGTCGCCACCGGCGTGTGGAGCCGCCCGTTCCTGGCGCCCTACGGCATCGATCTGCCCATCAAGGTGATCCGCGAGCAGATCGTCATGATCGATCCCGGGCTCGACACCGGGCCGGTGCCGGTGTTCTCCGACCTGGTGTCCTTGCAGTACGTGCGCCCCGAGGTCGGCGGCGACATCCTCTTCGGCAACAGCGACCTGCCCGGTTACGCCGACATCGACCCGGCCGATCCCGACGACTACCTGAACCGCGCCACCGAGGACTTCGTCGACGTCACCGTCGACAAGGTGGGCACCCGCTTCCCCGGCTTCGCCGACGCCGCGATCTCCAGCAGCTATGCGGGGTGCTACGACGTCACCCCGGACTGGAATCCGGTCATCTCGAGGGGTCCGTTGGACGGCCTGGTGATCGCGGCAGGGTTCAGCGGCCACGGCTTCAAGATCGCCCCGGCGGTCGGCATGCTCGTCGCCGACATCGTGATCGACGGGCGCAGCAACGACGCCCGGATCCCCGCCTCGGACTTCCGTCTGTCACGATTTGCCGAGGACGACCCGCTCACGACGCCCTACCCATACGTCGGCGCGGGGCAGATGCGCTAGACAGGACAATTGTGGCTGCCTCAGACGACGACGTCCCACTGCTGCGCAATACCTCCGGCACCGCCAGAGACCGCGATCCCGCCGCGCCGGTCGAGGAACTCGAGATCGAGTCCGCGATCGGGAAGAACGTCAGGCTCCTGCGGCTTCAACACGGACTGACCGTTGCCGAGACGGCCGCCAAGGTGGGCATCTCGAAGGCCATGATGAGCAAGATCGAGAACGCGCAGACCTCGTGCAGTCTGTCGACGCTGGCGCTGCTGGCCAAGGGCTTCGACGTTCCGGTGACCAGCCTCTTCCGGGGTGCCGATGTCGAGCGTCCGGCGGCGTTCGTCAAGGCGGGCACGGGGGCACGCATCGTGCGCGAGGGCACCCGGGAAGGGCACGAGTATCAGCTGCTGGGGTCGCTGCGGGGCGAGCACAAGCGCCTGGAATGCCTCGAGGTCACGCTGTCGGAGAAAAGCCAGACCTATCCGCTGTTCCAGCACCCCGGCACCGAATTCATCTACATGCTCGAAGGCGTCATGGACTACAGCCACAGCCGGTCGGTCTACCGGCTGCACGCCGGAGACTCGCTGCAGATCGACGGCGAAGGCGCGCACGGTCCCGTCGACCTGATCGAGGTGCCCATCCGGTTCCTGTCGGTCATCGCGTTCCCCGACTCCCAGGTGTAGCGCCGGTGGGCGTCGTCGCACGTTTTGTCCCGCGCGCACACCGGAGTAAGGTGTGCCACGTGCAGCGGGTGCTCCTTCTCGGACGCCGCGACGGGGTCTGATCCAGACTGGCTTCCCGTCGCGGGTATTTCGCGATGCGCCGGTCTGAAATCCCCCTAGACCACACCGGAGCACCCCAATGACTGAGAACTTCAATCCCAGCACCGACGCTTACAGCTCGGTACGCACCATCAGCACCCCGGCGGGTGCACCCCATCCCGGCCAGCCGTCCTGGAACACCCAGCGCGGCTCGCAGATGCCGGTCAGCCGGTATCGCAGCTTCGACGACGAAGTCGAGCCGATCCGTCTGCCCGACCGCACCTGGCCCGAGAAGCAGATCACCACCGCACCCATGTGGTGCGCTGTCGACCTGCGCGACGGCAACCAGGCACTGATCGACCCGATGAGCCCCCAGCGCAAGCGCCGCATGTTCGACCTGCTGGTGCGGATGGGCTACAAGGAGATCGAGGTCGGTTTCCCGTCGGCCAGCCAAACCGATTTCGATTTCGTCCGCGAGATCATCGAACAGGGCGCCATTCCCGACGACGTCACCATCCAGGTGCTCACGCAGTGCCGGCCCGAGCTGATCGAGCGCACGTTCCTGGCCTGCCAGGGTGCGCCGCGGGCCATCGTGCACTTCTACAACTCGACATCCATCCTGCAGCGCCGCGTGGTGTTCCGCGCCGACCGCGACGCCGTCAAGAAGATCGCCACCGACGGCGCCCGCATGTGCGTCCAGGAGGCCCAGAAGTATCCCGGCACCCAGTGGCGATACGAGTACTCCCCCGAGTCGTATACCGGCACCGAGCTGGAGTACGCCGTCGAGGTGTGCAATGCCGTCGCCGACATCGTCGGGCCGACGCCCGAGGTGCCGCTGATCGTCAACCTGCCTGCGACCGTCGAGATGGCCACGCCCAACGTCTATGCCGACTCGATCGAGTGGATGAACCGCCATCTGGCGCCACGGGATTCGATCATCCTGAGCCTGCACCCGCACAATGACCGCGGAACCGCCGTCGCCGCAGCTGAATTGGGGTACGCGGCCGGCGCCGACCGGATCGAGGGCTGCCTGTTCGGCAACGGTGAGCGCACCGGCAACGTGTGTCTGGTGACGCTGGGTATGAACCTGTTCTCCCGCGGTGTGGATCCGCAGATCGACTTCTCCAACATCGACGAGATCCGTCGCACGGTCGAGTACTGCAACCAGCTGGGGGTCCACGAACGCCATCCCTACGGCGGCGATCTGGTCTACACCGCGTTCTCCGGCAGCCACCAGGACGCCATCAACAAGGGCCTGGACGCGATGAAGTTCGACGCCGACGCCGCCGACAAGGACGTCGACGACATGCTGTGGCAGGTCCCGTATCTGCCGATCGACCCGAAGGATGTCGGCCGCACCTACGAGGCCGTCATCCGGGTGAACTCGCAGTCGGGCAAGGGCGGCGTCGCGTACATCATGAAGGCCGACCACGGGCTGGCCCTGCCGCGTCGGTTGCAGATCGAGTTCTCCCAGGCGATCCAGGCGATCACCGACGGCGAGGGCGGCGAGGTGTCCCCCAAGGAGATGTGGGACGCGTTCTACGACGAATACCTGGCGCCGATCAGCCCGCTGGAGCGCATGCGGCAGAAGGTCGACGCCGCCGAGGTCGACGGTGGAACCGACACGATCACCGCAGTGGTGAAAATCGACGGCGAAGAGCGTGAGATCGTCGGAGCGGGCAACGGTCCGCTCGCGGCCTTCTGTGATGCCCTGGGCGCCATCGGGTTCGACGTGAACGTGCTGGATTACTCCGAACACGCGATGTCCGCGGGCGAGGAAGCCAAGGCAGCCGCCTATGTCGAGGCCTCGATCGGCGGTAAGACCGTGTGGGGCGTCGGCATCGCGACGTCCATCACCACCGCATCGCTGCGGGCGGTCGTGTCGGCGGTGAACCGGGCGGCGCGCAGCTGACGCGCATCCCTTTCACCGAAGGCCTTTAGGCCCTCGTCCGCTGCCACCGCGGGTGCTTGACTGGGTCCGCGCACCTGCGCGGATTCGGTTAAGGAGCAGCCGTCATGTGGGATTCGTTCTGGGACTACCTATGGTCAGCGGTCGTCATCTTCGCGTTCATCGCGTACCTGATGATCCTGTTCAACATCCTTGCCGACCTGTTCTGGCGCGACCACAAGACTTCCGGTCTGGTCAAGGCGGTCTGGGTCATCTTCCTCATCGTGCTGCCCTACCTGACGGCGCTCGTCTACCTGATCGTCCGTGGCAAGGGCATGGCAGAGCGGGCGCGGGAGCAGGCGCTGCAGGCCAAGCAGCAGACCGACGACTACATCCGGGATGCTGCGGGCCGCAGCCCTGCCCAGGAGATCGCCGACGCCAAGGCGCTGCTCGACGCGGGCACGATCTCCCAGGGAGAGTTCGACGCGCTGAAAGCCAAGGCGCTCGGGTAGTCGAATGTCGGCGGGTCATTCGGCCGGGCGGGTGGCCCGGTAGAGCGTGACGGGTCCGGTCAGCCGGACGCGGCGAGTGGCCAGCACCGCGCAGTCGAATCCCGCCGCCTGCATCTCGTCGGGCAGCCGGGACCCGGCGGTCGCGTGGTCATGTCCGGTGACGCGGGACAGCAGGCCCACCGGGCCGTCCCCGCCCACGTCGACCACGTACATGCGACCACCGGGTCGTAACACCCGAAACACCTCACGCAGTGCGGCGACCTTCGTGTCGTCGTCGAGATGATGCAGCATCATCGACGACAGCACGCGGTCAAAGGCGTTGTCGGCGAACGGAAGCTGCTGGGCGTAGGCCGTCTGCAGCTGCACCCGGGCCGCGGTGCCGATTTTGCGCCGCGCACGCGCCAACGCCTTGTGGTCGGGGTCGGTGGCCGTCAGGTGTGCCGTCGGCGCCGCACGTCGCGCGCGGATGGTGAGATTACCGGTGCCACAGCCGATCTCGAGGATGTTGGCGGTGCCGTCGAGCTGGGCGACGTCGATCAGCTCGTCGTAGATGCGGCCGAAGCCGAGAATGCGAGCGAGGACGTCGTAGGCGGGAAGCAGAAAGTCACGGCCGGCGGCGGGCAGGTAGTCATGTCCGTTGCCCCAGGTGCCGACCACTGAGTCTGGATTATCTTCGGTCATGCCACCCATCGTTGTCCTTGTCGAACCGTCGATGTGGGCCGATGCTCGGCAGAACTTGAACTATATTCGGCTGATGTCCCAGACGGCCAGGTTCGCGGGTCGCCGCGACGGAGTGCCGATCTACTCCTACCCCGGCGCGGTGGGCAGTCCGCCGGTGTCGGTGATGGAGTGGCAGGCCTGCACGCTGCCCGCGGCCGGACGTCACATCCACGATTTCCCCGTGCTCGTCTATCACGCCCGCACCGGTCTGGTCGACGTGGTGGCCGCCGGCGCCGCCGTCGACCCGCCGCCCGACGCCGACCGCACCGACGCCGTCGCCGTCTTCTTCGATCCGGCCGCGCTGGGTGAGGGGGCCAGGTCACCGTGGCCGACGTGGCGGGCGCACCCCCTGCTGTTCCCGTTCCTGCACGGCCATCACGGGGGCCTGCTGCGGATCGAGGTGCCCGCGCCCCGTCGCGCATTCTGGCTGGCCACTCTCACCTGTATCGAAACGGAGTTGGCCGACCGCCGTGAGGGCTACCACCAGGCGAGCCTGGCGCATCTGACGGTGCTGCTGATCGAGCTTGCGCGGTTGGTCGACAACGTCGTCGTCGATCTGCGCCGCAGCGGTGAGCCGATGCTCGCCCGGGTGTTCGAGGTGATCGAGCAGCGCATCGCCGAGCCTGTGTCGCTACGCGATGTGGCGCGCGAATGTGGCGTCACACCAGGGCATCTCACCACGGTGGTGCGGCGCAGGACAGGACGCACTGTCGGCGAATGGATCCTCGAACGGCGGATGGCCGAGGCGCGCGCCCTGCTCCGCGGGACAGACCTCGCGGTGCAGGACGTGGCACGGCGGGTGGGCATCACCGACCCCGGCTACTTCACCCGCACGTTTCGCGGCGCCCACGGGGTGTCCCCGCGGGCGTGGCGTGAGGAGCACGTCAGAACAGGGTGAACTGGTCGGCGACCGGGGACGTGGCGCCGAATTCGGTGACCTCTGAACCGCCGATCACCGCGTCCAGGCATTGCAGGAAGCCCGTGCTGCTGAGCATCGGCACCCCGAATTCGCCTGCCTGGTACCCCTTGCCCTGCTCCGGCGCGGGCTGGTCGCAGACGACCAGTGACGTGTGGGCGTCCACCGACTCGGTGAAGGCCAGGCCGGCGTGCAGGATGCGTTCGACGAGCTCCTCGTGCGTATGCCCCACCTCGGCGGCCAACGCGATCCGCATGCCCTGTACCAGCGGCCGCCCGGCCACGAAGGGTCCGGGATTGGCGTAGGGGCAGGGCATCCGGGCCGCCAGCACCTTCAGCGGTCGTATTTCGTCGTGGGTGACGCGCCCGTTGGGCCAGGTGCGCCGGGACACCGGATGCACCGGCAGCCACTTGCGGCGTTCCTGTGCGCGCACCAGGACCGGTTTGAGGATCTGTGCCAGCACCATCGCGTCGTCAAGGGCGTCGTGCGGCTTCATCTGGGTGACCCCGTAATGGGCGGCCAGCGTCTCCAACCGGAGGTTCTCGGCGCCGAGTTCGAGGCGGCGGGCCAACTCGACGGTGCACATGACGCTGTCGATCGGCAGCTCGGCGTGCACGAGCTCCGCTTCGGCGGTCAGGAACGCATAGTCGAAGCCGACGTTGTGGGCGACCAGCGTGCGCCCGCGCAGCACCTCCGCAAGGTCGCCGACCACATCACCGAAGGTCGGCTGCCCGGCCAGCATCTCCGCCGTCAGCCCGTGCACGTGGGTGGGGCCGGGATCCACGCCCGGGTCGAGGAGGCTGTAGAGGCTCTTCTCGACGTTGCCGTCGTCGCTCAGGGCCAGCGCCGCGACGCTGACGACGCGAGCCTGACCGGGCCGGAATCCTGAGGTCTCGACATCGACCACGGCCCAGCCGGCACCGTCCTGGTCGGCCGGCCGGCCCCAGCGACTCACGGCGGTTGAACTCACACTCCGAGGATGGCACGCGGCTCTGACATGCCCTGCTCCATCACCCCGCGTGTCGGGCGCTCTTCTAAACTGCCGGGAATGGTCATCACTCCACGCGCACGAATCGCGCTAGCCGCAGGCGCAGGTGCCCGCTGGGCGTCCCGCGTCACGGGCCGGGGCGCGGGCGCGATGATCGGCGGACTCGTCGCGATGACGCTGGACCGCTCGATCCTGGGCCAGCTGGGCCGCAACCGTCGCGCAGTCATCATCACGGGGACCAACGGCAAGTCCACCACCACGCGGATGACCGCCGCCGCGCTGGCCACCCTCGGCGAGGTCGCCACCAACGCCGAGGGCGCCAACATGGACGCCGGGCTGGTGGCGGCGCTGGCCGCGGCCCCTGGTGCGGGTCTGGCGGCCCTCGAGGTGGACGAGATGCACGTTCCCCACGTCAGCGACGCGGTGTCCCCGTCGGTGATCGTGCTGCTGAACCTCTCCCGGGACCAACTCGACCGCGTGGGTGAGATCAACCACATCGAGCGCACGCTGCGGGCCGGGCTCGCCCGGCATCCCTCGGCAGTCGTCGTCGCCAACTGCGACGACGTCCTGATGACGTCGGCGGCCTACGACCATCCGCACGTCGTGTGGGTCGCCGCGGGCGGCGGCTGGGCCAGCGACTCGGTCAGCTGCCCGCGTTCGGGGGAGATCATCGTCCGCGACGGCACGCACTGGCACTCGACCGGTATGGATTTCGCGCGCCCCACCCCCGACTGGTGGTACGACGACACCCACCTCCACGGTCCCGACGGGCTGTCGGTGCCGATGACGCTGACGCTGCCGGGCACCGTGAACCGCGGCAACGCGGCGCAGGCGGTGGCCGCAGCGGTCACGTTGGGCGCGGACCCGGCTGCCGCCGTCGCTGCGGTGTCCGCCGTCGACGAGGTCGCGGGCCGGTACCGCACCGTGCAGGTCGGCGCCCACACCGCGCGGATCCTGCTGGCCAAGAATCCGGCGGGCTGGCAGGAAGCGCTGTCGATGGTGAACCGCGACGCGGCCGGGGTGGTCATCGCGGTCAACGGACAGGTCCCCGACGGCGAGGACCTGTCGTGGCTGTGGGACGTCCGGTTCGAACACTTCGAGAGCGTCCCGGTGGTGGCCGCCGGCGAGCGGGGCACCGACCTCGCAGTCAGGCTCGGCTACGCCGGCGTCGAACACACCCTGGTCCACGACACGATGGCGGCCATCGCGTCATGCCCGCCCGGTCACGTCGAGGTGCTGGCCAACTACACCGCGTTCCTCCAGCTGAACAGGCGGTTGTCCCGATGAGTGAATCCGCGGTACGGATCGGGCTGGTGCTGCCCGACGTGATGGGCACCTACGGCGACGGCGGCAACTCGGTGGTGCTGCGGCAGAGGTTGCGGCTGCGTGGAATCGCCGCCGAGATCGTCGAGATCACACTCGACGATCCGGTGCCCGCCGAGCTGGACCTCTACACCCTCGGTGGCGCCGAGGACTACGCCCAGCGATTGGCCACCAAACACTTGATCCGTTATCCCGGTCTGCAGCAGGCCGTTTCACGCGGCGCCCCGGTGTTGGCGATCTGTGCGGCGATCCAGGTGCTGGGCCACTGGTACGAGACCTCGGCCGGCGAACGCGTCGACGGCGTAGGCGTTCTGGACGTGACCACCTCGCCGCAGCCGGAGCGCACCATCGGCGAGGTGGCTGCCACCCCGCTGGTCGACGGACTCACCGAGCCGCTGACCGGGTTCGAAAATCACCGCGGTGGAACGGTTCTGGGCCCGGACGCCCGACCGCTGGCTGCCGTCACCAAGGGTGCGGGCAACCGGGCCGGCGATGGTATCGACGGTGCGGTGCAGGGCAGTATCGTCGCCACCTATCTGCACGGCTGTTGCCTGGCCCGCAACCCTGAGCTGGCCGATCATCTGCTCACCACGGTGGTGGGACCCCTTGCCCCACTTGAGCTTTCCGAAGTCACCCGGCTGCGCCGTGAGCGTCTGGCCGCACCGCGGCGGGTGTGACCCACCCGCGATTGTCCGCACATGGCTCGGATACGGACCACTAGGCGGCCAGCGGCGCGGTCCCGATGGCCCGGCTCTGCACCGGACACCCTCGCTGCCGCAGCGCCGCTTCGACCCGCGTGAGCCACTCGGCGGGCGTCTCCTCGGCAATCACCCGGATGACGATCCAGCCCATGGCTTCCAGCATGCGTAGGCGCGCGATGTCCTTGACATACTGCTTGCGGTCCTTGCGGTGGTGGTCCCCGTCGTATTCCACGGCGACGCCAAACCTTTCCCACCCCATGTCCAGGAACGCCACCGGCCGGGATCCGTCCAGCACGGGTATCTGAGTCTGCGGCCGCGGGAAACCGCTGTCGAGCAACCACAATCGGATCCGGCTCTCGCGCGGCGAGGCAGCACCGCCGTCGACGAGTGGCAGCAGTTCCCGCAGCTGGCACAGCCCGCGGGCGCGGTGATGCCGGCGGGCCAGGCCGGCCACCTCGGCGGTGTCGAAGGGTTGGTTCCACATCAATGCGTCCATGCGTTCCAGGGCCGGGCCGCGTTCCAGATGGCGCCCGAGGTCGAAGGCGGTGCGGACCCGCGTGGTCACCGGGAGGCCACCCACGCGCGTCTGCTCATCGGCCGGGATGTATTCGCTGCGCAGGATGAGCCCGCGCTGCGGCCTGCGCTTCACGCCCGCCACTTCCACCGACTGCTCCGGATCCACCCACGGTGCGCCGTGCAGTGCCGACGCGGCGACACCCGCGATGACACCTTGGCGGCCGGTCGCCAACCAGGCCCCGATGGCGCGGTCCCGCAGGGAAACAACGGCATCCTTGCGGACGAACACCCCCCGGTACAGGGTTCTGTACCCACAGGCCAGTTCGTGCCGGGTGACGACACCAGCCCTGACCGCTTCCCCGCCCAATATCACTCGACCCATGCTCGTCATCGTGCTCCCGAGCACCGACAACCGACGAGAGCAACGTTGTGCAGGCAACGTGCGAGAAGGCGGCTGCAGAACGTTGCTCTCGTCCGTCCCGACGCGGCCGGACCTGCCCCGAAAACCCCGTCAGACCATGGTGCGGCGGCCGGCGAGCGCGCGACCCAGCGTGAGTTCGTCGGCGAACTCCAGGTCACCGCCCATCGGGAGACCTGACGCGATCCGGGTCACCGACAGACCGGGGATGTCGCGCAACATCCGCACCAGATACGTGGCCGTGGCCTCGCCCTCGGTATTGGGGTCGGTGGCGATGATGACCTCGGCGATCTCCACGCCGTCCACCCGTTCGCCGATCCGGTTGAGCAGCTCCCGGATTCGCAATTGATCGGGCCCGACGCCGGACAGCGGGTCGAGTGCACCGCCGAGCACGTGGTAGCGCCCGCGGAACTCGCGGGTCCGCTCGACCGCCTGCACGTCCTTGGGCTCCTCGACGACACACACCAGCGACGCGTCCCGGCGCGAGTCGCTGCAGATGCGGCAGCGGTCGTCGTCGCTGACATTGCCGCACACCGCACAGAACTTCACGCCGTCGCGAACCTTGTTCAGCACCGCGGTGAGCCGGTCGATGTCCGGCGGCTCGACCGAGAGCAGATGGAACGCGATCCGCTGGGCACTCTTCGGCCCGATGCCGGGCAGCTTGCCGAGCTCGTCGATCAGATCCTGGACGGGTCCTTCGAACAAGTAGTCACATCCCCGGCAAGCCGAGGCCGCCCATGCCGCCGGCCAGCGGTCCGAGCCGATCGTGGGCGAGAATGGTGACCTGTTTGGCGGCGTCGGCGATCGCGCCGACGACGAGGTCCTGCAGGGTTTCGACGTCGGAGGGGTCGACGACCTTGGGATCGATCGCCACGCCTACCACCTCGCCGCTGCCCCGCATCGTCACCTGCACCAGCCCGCCACCGGCCTGGCCGTGCACCTCGGCGCCGGCCAGGGACGCCTGGGCTTCCATGAGCTGCTGCTGCACCTGCTGAGCCTGTGCGAGCAGGGCTGACATGTCGGGCATCTCGGGTTGGCCACCAGGCTGCATCAGTGATCCTCCGTACGTGTCGGTAGGCGAATTGATTAAGTCTCGGTCTCGACTTGGTTGCGCTCGCTGCCAAGCGGCACTTTTGACTTTCAGCGTAGTCGGCACTGCGGCTACCGTGGCGCCGTGCCCATGCCAGCCAGACAGCGTGTCGGCCTGCGGACAGCGTCGGCCGTCGCCAGCGCGCTGCTCGTCGCGTCGTCAGTCCTCGCCGGGCCCGCCCAGGCGGCACCCGCCAACATCGCCGGCATGATCGTCTTCCTCGACCCCGGTCATCAGGCCTCGATGGAAGGGCTGAGTCGGCAGGTCCCCACCGGTCGCGGCGGCACCAAGGACTGCCAGGCCAGCGGCACCTCGACCGAGGACGGCCTCGCCGAACACACCTTCGCCTGGGACACCACGCTGCGGATCCGCCAGGCGCTGACCGCACTGGGCGTGCGCACCGCCATGTCACGCGGCGACGACACCGGTCCGGGGCCGTGCGTGGACGAGCGTGCCGCGATGGCCAACGCAATCACACCGAATGCCGTCGTCTCCATCCACGCCGACGGGGGCCCGCCCACCGGACGCGGGTTCCACGTGCTGTACTCGTCGCCCCCGCTCAACGCCGCGCAGGCCGGTCCGTCGGTGCAGTTCGCCAAGGTCATGCGCGATCAGCTCGCCGGATCCGGGATCCCACCCGCGACCTACATCGGCTCCTCGGGCCTGAACCCGCGCGCTGACATCGCCGGGCTGAACCTGGCGCAATACCCGTCGATCCTCGTCGAGCTCGGAAACATGAAGAGTCCGGTGGACTCCGCGCTGATGAAGACCGAGGCAGGGCGGCAGAAGTACGCCGACGCCGTCGTTCGCGGCATCGTGGCGTTCCTCAGCAGCCAGCGCTAGGCACGTTCGCGAGCTCAGGGCTTCGGCTGGCTGCCGCCCTCGACCTCTCGCTTGAGGTTGCCGAGCACCTCTGCCTGGATCTTGCGCAATCCGAGCGGGGCGAAGGTCTTCTCGAAGAAGCCCCCGATACCGCCCGCACCCTGCCACGACGTCTTGACCGTCACCGACGAGCCGGGTCCGGCCGGCGCCACCGTCCAGTTGGTCACCATGGACGAGTTCGCGTCCTTCTCGATCACGGTGCGGCCCGCGACGTCGACGGATGCCTTGACGTCGCGCGAGCGCGACTTGGTGGCCTGGAGCTTCCATTCGGCCACCGTGCCCGCGCCCTGGCCGCCTTCGAGCACCCGATAGCCGCTGTAGTGCGCGGAGAGGATCTTCGGGCGCATGGCCTCGTAGTCCGCGACGGCGGCCAGCACCGTGGCCGGCTCGGCGTCGATCAGGACCGTGCTGGACGCGCTGACCTGTCCCATCAGTACAAACTCCTTGTCAGGTGAAAACACAATGCGTGGCGCGCGACCGGTGCGGTCGCATCGGCTGTCAACGCGGACTAGCGTATATGCGTGTCTGTTGCCCCAACCGACGCACGTTCTGCTCACGCCGAAGGCGTGCAGCGGCTTCTCGCCAGCTATCGGGCGATTCCCGTTGACGCGACCGTGCGTCTCGCCAAGCCCACCTCCAACCTGTTCCGCGTCCGGGCCAAGAGCTCGGCCCCTGGCCTGGACACCTCCGGGCTGACGGGCGTGATCTCCGTCGATCCCGACGCACGTACCGCCGATGTGGCCGGGATGTGCACCTACGAAGACCTGGTCGCGGCCACGCTGCCCCACGGGCTGTCGCCACTGGTCGTCCCTCAGCTCAAGACCATCACCCTCGGTGGCGCGGTCACCGGCCTCGGCATCGAGTCCGCCTCGTTCCGTAACGGACTCCCCCACGAGTCGGTTCTGGAGATGGACATCTTGACCGGCGCGGGCGAGGTGGTGCGCGCCTCGCCTGTCGAGAACGTCGATCTCTTCCAGGCGTTCCCGAACTCCTACGGCACCCTCGGCTATGCGGTGCGGCTCAAGATCGAGCTGGAGCCGGTGAAACCCTTTGTCGCACTTCGGCATCTACGGTTCCACTCGCTCACCGAACTGATCGAGACGATGGACCGGATCACCGAAACCGGCGGCCTGGACGGTGAGCGCGTCGACTATCTCGACGGTGTGGTGTTCAGCGCCGACGAGAGCTACCTGTGCATCGGTGTCCAGTCCGCGACCCCGGGGGCTGTCAGCGACTACACAGGAAGCGCCATCTACTATCGCTCCATCCAACACGAGGACGGTGAGAAGCACGACAGGCTCACCATCCACGACTATCTGTGGCGTTGGGACACCGACTGGTTCTGGTGCTCACGGGCGTTCGGTGCGCAGAACCCGCGAATCCGCCGCTGGTGGCCGCGACGGTACCGGCGCAGCAGCTTCTACTGGAAGCTCATCGGCTACGACCAGCGCTTCGACATCGCCGACCGTATCGAGGTGCGCAACGGCCGTCCGCCCCGCGAGCGCGTCGTCCAGGACGTCGAGGTGCCCATCGAGCGCACCGCCGACTTCCTCGAGTGGTTCCTCGACAACGTCCCGATCGAACCGATCTGGTTGTGTCCGTTGCGGCTTCGCGAGGACCGGAACTGGCCGCTCTACCCGATCCCACCGCGCCACACCTACGTCAACATCGGCTTCTGGTCCTCGGTGCCCGTCGGGCCCGAGGAGGGTTACACCAACAAGATGATCGAACGCAAGGTCAGCGAGCTCGACGGGCACAAATCGCTGTACTCCGACGCGTTCTATTCACCCGAGGAGTTCGACGAACTCTACGGCGGCGAGATCTATCCGACGGTCAAGAAGACCTACGATCCGGACTCCCGTTTCCTCGACCTCTACGCGAAGGCAGTAAGACGGCAATGACGACTTTTCGAGAACGCACGGACGACTCGGCCCGTGACCCCGACCGCAAGCTCACCCTCGCCGAGGTCCTGGAGATCTTCGCCCCCGGCCGGATGCCGCTGAAGTTCACGGCGTACGACGGCAGCAGCGCCGGCCCCGACGACGCTTCCCTGGGCCTGGATCTGCGGACGCCGCGGGGCACCACCTACCTGGCAACGGCTCCCGGCGATCTCGGGCTCGCCCGCGCCTACGTCTCCGGTGACCTGGAGATGCTCGGAGTCCACCCCGGCGATCCGTACGAGCTGCTCACCGGGCTTGTGGAGAAGCTCGATTTCAAGCGCCCGTCGGCGCGTGTGCTGGCGCAGATCGTCCGCTCCATCGGCATCGAGCACCTCAAGCCGATCCCGCCCCCGCCTCAGGAGGCCCTGCCCCGGTGGCGGCGCATGGTGGAAGGGTTGCGGCACAGCAAATCTCGCGACGCGGAGGCGATCCACCACCACTACGACGTCTCGAACACGTTCTACGAGTGGGTGCTCGGCCCGTCGATGACCTACACCTGCGCGTGTTATCCGCATCCGGACGCCACGCTCGAGGAGGCGCAGGAGAACAAGTACCGCCTGGTGTTCGAGAAGCTGCGCCTGAAGCCGGGCGACCGGCTGCTCGACGTCGGTTGCGGCTGGGGCGGCATGGTGCGCTACGCCGCCAGCCACGGCGTCAAGGTGCTCGGGGTGACGCTGTCCAAGGAGCAGGCGGAGTGGGCCAAGGCCGCCATCGCGCGTGACGGGCTGGCCGACCTGGCCGAAGTGCGCCACAGCGACTACCGCGACGTGCGCGAGTCGCAGTTCGACGCGGTGTCTTCGATCGGTCTCACCGAACACATCGGCGTCGCCAACTACCCGCCGTACTTCCGCTTCCTCAAGTCGAAGCTGCGCACCGGCGGACTCCTGCTCAACCATTGCATCACCCGGCACGACAACAGGACCGGCGCCGCCGCAGGCGGCTTCATAGACCGGTACGTGTTCCCCGACGGGGAGCTCACCGGGTCGGGGCGGATCATCTCCGAGATGCAGGATGTCGGTCTGGAAGTGGTGCACGAGGAGAACCTGCGACACCACTACGCGATGACGTTGCGGGACTGGTGCCGCAACCTGGTCGAGCACTGGGACGAAGCGGTCGCCGAGGTGGGTCTGGCGACCGCGAAGGTGTGGGGTGTCTACATGGCGGGGTCCCGAGTGGGCTTCGAGCAGAACATCATTCAGCTGCATCAGGTGCTGGCGGTGAAGCTCGACGAGCGTGGCAGGGACGGCGGATTGCCGTCGCGGCCGTGGTGGGACGCGTAGCAACTATGCTCACCGTGTGATCCGCTTGGTGCTGCGCGTCGCGGTCTTCCTGGGCTCCTCGGCGATCGGGCTGCTAGTGGCCGGCTGGCTGGTGCCCGGAGTGTCGCTGTCTGTGCTGGGCTTCATCACTGCGGTCGTGATCTTCACTGTGGCACAGGCGATCCTGTCGCCGTTCTTCCTGAAGATGGCCAGCAGGTACGCATCGGCGTTCCTGGGTGGCATCGGTCTGGTGTCCACGTTCGCGGCACTGCTGCTGGCCTCGCTGCTGTCCAACGGGCTGAGCATCCGCGGCATCGGCTCGTGGATCGCAGCCACCGTGGTGGTGTGGCTGGTCACCGCCTTGGCGACAGTGGTGCTACCGGTGCTGGTGTTGCGCGAGAAGAAGAAACCGGCGACCAGCTAGTCCCTTTGCTCGACTGAGGCTCAGCCGTCGATGCGGCGGGCCCCAAGCTCGGTCTGCAGCAACTCCAGCGCCGCCTCTTCCGGGTCGCGGCGTGGTGCCGCGGGGTCCGCGGTGCCCGCCTCGGCGAGCATGCTCTCGACGTCGTCGTCCTCAGGCGGCGGCGGAGGCGGTTCGGCAAGGGCGACGCGTTCACGGGGCCGTTGAGGCGTCGGCCGCTGGGGGGTGGGGCGTGGTGGCGCCGGGGTGGACGGCGCGGCCGCGGCGGGCTCGCCACCGGTCTCGCACCTGATCTTCCAGTCCACACCGAGCGCGTCCTTGAGCGCTTCCCGGATGACGTCGGCGTTGCGCTGCTCGACGAGGCGCTTGGCCAGCGGAGCGGACTCGTGGCTGAGGACCAGGGTGTCGCCCTCGACGGCGCGGACGATGGCGCCCGCGAGCATGACCTCGGTGGTGCGGCTGCGCTCCCGCACCTTTTCCCGCACGGTCGTCCACATGCTGCGCACCGCGGCGGCGTTGGGCTCGCCTGCGGCAACCGCCGCAGCCGGCGTGGCGGCGGGCGCTTCCACCGCAGGCGCTGCGGGCGGGCGCACCGGCGGCGGCGAATCCGGTTCGGGTTCAACGTCTCTGGGCGCGGGCTCGGGGGCGGGCTCGGGCTCGGCAGCAGGGGCGGGCACCGGAGCGGGCCGGGCCGCCGCGGCGGGCGCGGCGGGCGCGGCGGGCGGAATCGGCGCCGGTGCGGCCGCCGGCTCTGCAACTGGTTGTGCCTCCGGCTGCGCAGCTGGTTCTGCCGCCGGCTGTGCAGCTGGTTCTGTTTCCGACGCTTCGCTCTTGCGGACGAACTGCTTGCGCGGAACGCCGGCAGCGCCGCCTGCGACGGCGTCGCTGGCCGGGATGGACAGATCGAGCCGGGTCTCGATGCGCTCGACTCGCTGCAACAGCGCGGCCTCGGTGTCGCTGGCCGAGGGAAGCAGCAGCCTGGCGCACACCACCTCCAGCAGCAGCCGCGGAGCCGTCGCGCCGCGCATCTCCCCGAGGCCGGCATGCACCACTTCGGCGTACCGGGTCAGGGTCGCCATTCCGAGCCGCGACGCCTGGTCCCGCATCCGGTCCAGGATGTCCTCCGGCCCGTCCACCACGCCACGCGCGATCGCGTCAGGCACCGCCTGCAGCACGATCAGATCGCGGAACCGCTCGAGCAGGTCGGTGGCGAACCGTCGCGGGTCGTGTCCGGCGTCGATGACCCCCTCGACCGCCCCGAACAGGGCGGGGGCGTCGCCCGCGGCCAGCGCGTCGATCGCGTCGTCGATCAGTGCGACATCGGTGGCCCCCAGCAGGGACAGCGCCCGCTGATAGGCGACGTGGTTGCCATCCGCGCCTGCGAGGAGCTGGTCCAGCACACTGAGCGTGTCACGCGGTGAGCCGCCGCCCGCACGGATCACCAGCGGGTAGACCGCGTCGTCGACGTCGACGCTCTCCGAGGCGACGATCTTCTCGATCAACGTGCGCATCGTCTTGGGCGCCAGCAGCCGGAACGGGTAGTGATGGGTGCGCGACCGGATGGTCGGCAGCACCTTTTCCGGCTCCGTGGTGGCGAACACGAAGATCAGGTGCTCGGGCGGCTCCTCGACGATCTTGAGCAGCGCGTTGAAGCCGGCCGTGGTGACCATGTGCGCCTCGTCGACGATGAAGATGCGGTACCGCGACTGGGCCGGGGCATAGAACGCGCGGTCACGCAGTTCCCGGGTGTCGTCGACACCACCGTGGCTGGCGGCGTCGAGTTCGGTCACGTCGACGCTGCCGCCGCCGTTGGGAGCCAACGCCACACAGGAGTCGCAGACGCCGCACGGGGTAGCCGTGGGACCTTGCGCGCAGTTCAGCGAGCGGGCCAGGATCCTCGCCGACGACGTCTTGCCGCAACCACGCGGACCCGAGAACAGGTAGGCATGGTTGATGCGACCCGAGTTCAGCGCCGTCGACAGCGGCTCGGTGACGTGTTCCTGGCCGACGACATCTGCGAACGTCGCCGGTCGGTACTTGCGGTAGAGAGCCACGGAAGCAGGCTACCCAGCCCCGCCGACTACTTCTCGGCCAGCAGGTGCTCGGTAGCCGACAGCAGCGCGCACGTGGCGAGGCCGTCGATGGCGGCCTGCAGGTCGGACGTGTTCGGGAAGGTCGGGGCGATCCGGATGTTCTTGTCTTCCGGGTCTTTTCGATACGGGAAGGCGGCCCCGGCCTCCGTCACCGCGATGCCCGCATCCTTGGCCAGGGCGATGGTTCGCCGGGCGGTGCCGGGCAGCACGTCGAGGCTGATGAAGTAGCCGCCCTTCGGTTCGGTCCAGGACGCGATCTTGGACTCACCGAGACGCTCCTCGAGGATCTCCAGCACGAGCGCGAACTTGGGCGCCAGCAGCGCCTGGTGGCGCTGCATGTGCAGTCGCACGCCGTCTGCGTCACCGAAGAACCGGGCATGCCGGAGCTGGTTGAGCTTGTCGGGACCGATCGACCGTTTGCCCGCGTGCTGCAGGTACCAGGCGATGTTGCCCAGCGAACCGCCGAAGAAGCAGACTCCGGCCCCGGCAAAGGTGATCTTGGAGGTGGACGCAAAGACCAGCGGTCGGTTGGCGTGGTTGGCCGCCGCCGCGAGGCCGAGGATGTCGATCTGCTTCCCGAAGTCGTGGGTGAGCGTGTGCACCGCATACGCGTTGTCCCACATGATCCGGAAATCGGTTGCCGCCGTTTCCATCTGGACCAGGCGACGGGTCGTCTCCCACGAGTAGGTGGTACCGGTGGGGTTCGAGTACATCGGCACGCACCACATACCCTTGATCGCCGGGTCCGCGGCGACGAGTTCCTCGATGAGGTCCACGTCGGGGCCGTCCTCGCGCAGGGGCACCGGGATCATCTCGATACAGAGGCTCTCGGTGATGGCGAAGTGGCGGTCGTAGCCAGGCGCGGGACACAGGAACTTCACGCCGGGGCCGTCGTGGAGGTCGCGAATCCATGGCCGCGGCGAGTCCACGCCGCCGTGCAGCAGCGAATACACGATCACGTCGTGCATGAACTCCAGGCTGGCGTTGTTGCCCGCGATCAGATTCGGCACCGGGATTCCGAGCAGCTCACCGAAGATCGCCCGCAGTTCGGGCAGTCCGTGCAGGCCGCCGTAGTTGCGGGTGTCGGTGCCTTCGGCGTCCCGGAAGGAGTCGGCGCCGTCGCCCGGCAGTCCCAGCAGCGGGTTCGACAGGTCCAGCTGTGCGGGTGAGGGCTTTCCCCGGGTCAGGTCGAGGCGGAGGTTCTTGGCCTGCAGTTCGGCGTAGTTGCGCCGCTGCAGTTCGTGCTGCGCGTCCAGGTCGTCGCGGCCCAGCGATTGAAACGACACCGCTCGCCTTTCCCCGTGCATGCGTGATGGGTGACATAAGGGGACCCCGCGCACCCGCCAGAGCCCGTTGACCCTTGCTGCCTTCCGGCCCTGGGGGAGTTCACAGGATGGACGCCGCGCGGGGTCCACGGCGAGTGTAATACCCCCGGGCTCACGAACCACCTTCGAGGATCTCCGACGAGCGATTGGCGGGACCCCCTGGCCGGTCGGTTACCATGGCCGACGGAGGATTCGCCTAGTGGCCTATGGCGCTCGCCTGGAACGCGGGTTGGGTTAATAGCCCTCAGGGGTTCAAATCCCCTATCCTCCGCACTCGCCCGAGGTGCGACCGGCTGACAACTCGCCAGGTCGCACCTCGGGCAACAAGATCGAGGAGGAGTATGGGCCGCACCGCTGCGGTGATCTGGCACGCGTCGTTCTGCGTTGCCGCCGGTGTCCTCTACTTCTTCTTCGTGCTTCCGCGGACGCCCGAGTTGCTCGGTGATACGTCCCCCACGCTCGGTACCGCGCTGCGGATCGTTACCGGCGCCCTGATCGGCCTTGCCGCTCTGCCCGTGGTGTTGACGCTGTTGCGCACCCGTCCTCCCGAGTTCGGCACCCCCAAGCTGGCGCTCAACCTGCGCGTCGTGTCGATCTCGCTGCACGTCCTGGCGGGTGTGCTCATCGTCGGCACCGCGATCAGCGAGATCTGGCTGTCGCTGGACGACGCCGGTCAGTGGCTGTTCGGCATCTACGGGGCCGCCGCGGCGGTCGCTTTCCTCGCCGCGCTGGCGTTCTACCTGGCGTTCGTCGCCGAGACGACGCCGCCACCGCCCAAACCGCTGAAGGTCAAGCAGCGTTCCGGCCGGCGGGGCCGCAAGGATGCCGCCGCCGACAGCGAGGATTCGGATGGTTCCGAAGAGGCTATAGAAGCCGAAGAGGTCATAGGGGCCGACGGGGCCGACCAGGCCGACGGCGCGAAAGCGACCGAGGATGCTGACGGGGCCACCGAGAGTGACACAGACAATTCCGAGCCGACGCCCACCGCTCCCACAGCCGAAGCGGAGCCTGACGGCGCGCCTGAGGCCGACACGGTCGCCGAATCCGAGCCCGAATCCGACGCCGCCGAATCGTCGGACGGCAAACTCCGGAATCGCCGTCCGACCGGCAAGGGAGCGGTGCTCGGACGGCGCAAGCGGACCCGCGGCGGCGTCGCCGTCGAGGACTGAGCGCACCATCTCACGTCGACAGCAGCCGACGTCGCAAGCACTATTGATGAGTATGGGGCTGATTAGGGGACACCGGACGCTGCTGCTGGCATTGGCTGCGGCCCTCACTCTCGTCGCTCCGTCGGCGCCCGCTTCGGCTGCTCCAGGGGATCCCGTCGCGGCATCTGCCCTCGTCGAGCCTGCCGTGGTGCGCATCGACACGGCCGTCGACTACCAGGGCGTCGTGGGGTTGGGCACCGGCTTCGTCATCGACCCCGGCGGCCAGATCCTGACGAACTTCCACGTGGTTCAGGGTGCCGACCGCATCACCGGAACCGTCGGCGGCCGTCCCTACGCCGGCCAACTCGTCGGGTACGACCGCAAACGCGACGTGGCCGTCGTGCAGCTGCTCGGCGCTGCCGGTCTCCCGGTGGCTCCCATCGGCGATGTGAACCTCCTGGCGCCCGGTGAGCCGTTGGTCGCCCTCGGTAACGCGATGGGTTCGGATGCCCCGCTGACCCAGGAAGTGGGCACGCTGACGGCGTTCGGGCGCACCGTGGAGGCCGAGGACGCACTGACGGGAACCACCGACCAGCTCACCGGCCTTTTCGAGTTCGCCGCTCCGGTGCGGGCCGGCGATTCCGGTGGTCCGGTGGTCAACGGCGCCGGCCAGGTCGTCGGCATCACCACCGCGGCGTCGGTCAACTTCCGGATGGGGCCCGGAGGCAAAGGCTTCGCGATTCCGATCAACGATGCGATGGCGGTGGCCGCTCAGATCCGGGCCGGGGTGCGCTCCGACAACGTTCACATCGGTCCCCCCACCCTGCTCGGCGTCGGTGTGCGCACCGCGCCGCGTGATCAGCCGGGTGTCCTCATCCAGGAGGTCATGGTCGGTGGGCCTGCCGAACAGGCCGGCCTGCAGGCAGGCGACGTCATCATCACGCTCGACGGCACCCTGCTCGACTCGACCAACACCCTGACGTCGGTGCTCGACAGGCACTACCCGGGCGAAATACTGGACCTGACGTGGATCGACAGGTCGGGCCAGACCCGTACCGGCAAGGCCGTGCTGACGCCGTCCTGACTCCGCGTGGCATTTGACCCGATTTCGGCGGTCGATCAGCTGCGGAACCCTATGCTGAGCGAGTGCACAACAATGCTCCCTATCGGGTCGTCCAGTGGACGACGGGAAATGTCGGAAAGTCCTCGGTCGCTGCGATAGTCAAGAATCCGTTGCTGGAGCTGGTCGGCTGCTACGCCTGGTCGGACGACAAGGCCGGCCGTGACGTCGGCGAGCTCGTCGGTATCGACCCGCTGGGGATCACCGCCACCAACGACGTCGACGCGCTGCTCGCGCTCAAGCCCGACGTCGTCGTCTACAACCCGATGTGGATCGACGTCGACGAACTGGTGCGGATCCTGGAGGCCGGCGTGAACGTGGTGGCGTCCGCGTCGTTCATCACCGGGCACAACCTGGGTGACGGCCGGGACAAGCTTGCAGACGCCTGCCTGCGCGGCGGATCGACGCTCTTCGGGTCCGGCGTCAGCCCCGGTTTCGCCGAGCTGCTCGCCATCGTGGCCGGGACCGCCTGCGACCGCATCGACAAGGTCACCATCGCCGAGTCCGCCGACACCACGCTCTACGACTCCCCCGAGACAGAACGGCCGGTGGGCTTCGACATGGCGATCGACGACCCGGCGTTGCAACCGATGGCGGCCAAGGGCACCGCGGTGTTCGCCGAGGCTGTCCAGCTCGTCGCCGACGCGCTCGGCATCGCGCTGGACGAGATCACGTGCGTCTCCGAGTACGCGCAGACGACCGAGGATCTCCCAATGGCGTCGTGGACCATCAAGGCCGGACACGTGGCGGGCGTCTTCGCCAGCTGGCAGGGGATCGCCAACGGCAAGACCGTCATCGACATCAACGTCCGGTGGAAGAAGGGTCAGACGCTGGAGCCGGACTGGAAACTCGACGGGGACGGCTGGAAGATCACTATCGATGGACGGCCGACGGTGAACATGTCGGTCGGCTTCCTGCCGCCGCAGGACATGATCGAGAGCGCCAAGACGCTCGAGGACTTCTTCGTGCTCGGCCACATCATGACCGCGCTGCCGCCGATTCACGCGATCGCAGCCGTCGTCGCGGCGGCCCCCGGCATCGCGACCTACACCGACCTGCCACTGCCGCTGCCCCGAGGTGTCGTGCCGACTGGCTAGCCTTGCCGGGTGAGCGTTCGTGGATGGCTGCTGTTCGCCGCGATGAGCGTCATCTGGGGGATCCCGTATCTGCTCATCAAGGTTGCGGTGGAAGGGCTTTCGGTCCCCGTTCTGGTCTTTGCCCGTACCGCGGTGGGCGCGCTGGTGCTGATCCCGCTGACGCTGCGGCGGTCCTCGTGGGCTCCGGTGCTTGCGCAGTGGAAGCCGGTCGCGGCCTTCGCGTTCTTCGAGATCATCGCGGCCTGGCTGCTGCTCTCGGATGCCGAGCAGCACATTTCCAGCTCGCTGACCGGACTGCTGATCGCGGCCTCACCGATCGTCGCGGCGGTGCTCGACCGGCTCACCGGCGGTGGTCAGCCGCTGACGGCGAAGCGCCTCGCCGGGCTCGCGGTCGGGTTGTCGGGGGTCGCCGTGCTCGCCGGCCCAGAGCTGACCGGCGGCAGCGCATGGCCGGTCTCGGAGGTACTGCTGGTGGCGGTCTGCTACGCCATCGCGCCGCTGATCGCCGCGCGCTATCTCGCAGACGTGCCGACGATGCCGATGACGGCCGCATGCCTCGGCCTCGCGGCGATCATCTATGCCGGTCCGGCGGCGGCGACGTGGCCCTCCGCGGTTCCCGCGACGCGCGTAGTGGTGTCGGTGGCGCTCCTGGCCGTGGTCTGTACCGCGTTGGCGTTCATCGTGTTCTTCGCGCTGATCCGTGAGGTCGGTGCGCCCCGCGCGCTGGTGTTCACCTACGTCAACCCCGCGGTGGCTCTCGCTGCGGGTGTCGTCGTACTCGGCGAACCGCTGACACCGTGGCACCTGGCCGGCCTCGCGCTGATCCTCGCCGGTTCGGTACTGGCGACGCGGCGCCTCGAACCGAAAATTGCGTTGAGCTGACGTCGCGTCTGCGGTGACATGGAATCCATGCCCGCGACAATCTGGCCGCTCAACGACCTCGTCGTGTCGACTCCGCGGCTGACCCTGCGTTACCTCAACGATGAGCTCAGCAAGCAGATCGCCGAGCTTGCCGCCGCGGGCATCCACGACCCCGCCACCATGCCGTTCTCGGAGCCGTGGACAGACGTCCCCTCACCACTCTCGATGACTCGGCCACAGTGGGAAACAGTGCGCCGCAGCGACATCGAGATCACTGGACTAAGGAAGGCCCGAGAGTTCCTCGGCCTCTAACCCGTCAATTGATCGTCGGTGGTGCCTGAAGGGGTGGTACCACTTCCATTGGGCGCGTTCGCCGGTCGGTCCGCGGTACGGCGGGACGCGGGGTGGTTGTGTGGTGGGTGGCCTAGCCAGGGAGGCGCCGCTGAGTGGACGACCTCGGGCGTCGGCGACCACCAGGGTGTGGGCGGGGCCGGTGAGGGTGATGACGCCGCGGTGATGCGCCCGGTGGTGGAACGGGCACACCAGCACGAGGTTGTCGAGCTCGGTGGGACCGCCGTCTTCCCAGTGGATCAGGTGGTGGGCGTGCAGGCCGCGGGTGGCCCCGCAGCCGGGGACCACACAACAGCGGTCGCGGTGCTCCAGCGCCCGGCGTAGCCGCCGGTTGACGGTGCGGGTGGCCCGCCCCGCCCCGATGGGTTGGCCGTGGCGTTGGAACCACACCTCGCAGGTGGCATCACAGCTCAGGTAGCGGCGCTGCTCATCGGTGAGCACCGGACCCAGATGCAGCGCCCCGACCTTCGTGTCCACATCGACGTGCACGACGACGGTAGTGTGCTGGCCGTGCGGGCGGCGGGTGGCTTCGGCGTCCCAACTGGATTCGACCAGCCGGGTGAACGCCTCCATCGTGCTCGGAAACGGCGGCACCTGCGCCTCGTCGCGGCTCTCGATCTGGTGGTCGTCTTTCCACTCGGCGATCAGGGCATCACGGTGCGCGGATAAGGCGGCATCGAACGCGGCAGCCTCGGGGTTCGACAGCCGGATCCGCCACGTCGTGAACCCCGCCTCGGTGATCTTGGTGATGGACCCGTCGGACGCACCGGGATCCACTGCGACATCCCCGACCTCGTCGTCGTCCTCTTCGTCGTCCTCGTCGGGGGTGGGGTCGGGTTCGGGGGGCAATTCTTGTTTAACCGCCGTGCGTAGCTGGGTGACCGTCGCATACCGCGCCAACCCCACATAATGGTCATCGGAGCCGTCGCCGGCGCGTTCAGCGATCACCCCCACCTGATCCAGCGACAACCAGCCCTGCCGCAACCCGGTGGTGCAGCGCGGGAACTGCTCGGCCCGATCAGCCACCGCGACGATGGTCTCGGCGTTACGCGGGGACACCCCCAGCTTCCACGCCACCAGCGAGGCGATCGACTTCGCCCCCGTCATCCCCCACAACCGCTCACCGTCGAGCTCGGCCACGATATCGACGATGCGCCCATCGATCGCGTTACGCTGACCCGCCAACTCCGACAACTCGTCGAACAACACCTCAAGACGCTCCTTAGGTCCCAAAGATGTTGCCGCCAAAGACATAACACCATCACACCAGAAGCCACCGACAAATTTCGGACCGCGCGAACTGGTCTCGGTGAGCGGTTTACCGGCCTATGCTCCGCAGCGTCGAGCCGACCACCTCGATGACCCGCTGGCCCTGCTTTTCGAGAAAGAAGTGTCCGCCGGTGAACATGTGCACGTCGCCGCCCGCCGTGGTGTGGTCCAACCATGCCCCCGCCGCGGCCTCGCTGGTCTTCGGATCGTCGGTTGCCGACAGCACGACGATGGGCGCGTTGATGGTGACGTCGGTGCCGCGGTGGTAGGCCTGCAGCGCGCGGTAGTCGTTGCGGAACGCGGGCAGAAACGTCTCCAGCAGTTCGGGGTTGTTGAGCACCCGCGGGTCCGTACCGCCGAGCTGGCGCATCACGTCGACGAGCGCCGTGTCGTTCTTGTACTCGCGCTCGTCGCCGTAATGGCTGGGGGCGCGTGAACCGGACGCGAACACCGTCACCGCCTGCCGACCGGCGGCCTCAAGTCGGCGGGTGACCTCGAACGCCAGCACCGCGCCCATGCTGTGCCCGAAGAACGCCGTCGGCGCGTCGGGCAACGTACCGACCGCGGCGTAGACCTGGTCGGCCATGTCCTCGATGGAGTCGACGAACGGCTCCTTGTGGCGGTCCTGGCGGCCCGGGTACTGCACGCTGTACACCTCGAACTCGGGGGCCAGCGCCGACGACAGCGGAAAGTAGTAGCTGGCCGAGCCGCCGGCATGCGGCAGGCAGATGAGCCGGGTGCGGGCGTCGGGCGCGGGATGGAAGTTGCGCATCCAGCGGCTGGGCTGCGGCGCCGTCATGGCGCGGGCGCAGGCTCGGCGGCAGGTGGCGGCGCATCTCCCGGGGGCGGCGGCGCTCCCGCAGGAGGTGCCGGCTGCTCGAAGATCCGCAGGACGTTAGCCGACAGCCGGGCACCGGGCGGCCCCTCGATCGAGACGTCCTTGAGGATCTCGGCCTGGTCGCCCGCGACGGTGAACTTGCCCGGCTGCGGCACGCTCCCGCCTGTGACCTCATATTCGACGGTGAACGGCGATTCCGGGAAAGGATGCAGTCCAACGTATTTCGGGTCGATCGTGTACGTGTAAAGACATACGGGCGCAGCCGGGTCGCAGATCTGCGCGGTGACGTTGACGCCGATCATGAACTCCTTGGCGGTCGGGAGCGACGGCGGCGGTGGAACGGGCGGCGTGTAGCGCGGAGCGGCTGCGGTGTCCCGGTCCCGGAAACTGCCGGCGACCAGGTATGAGGCGATGCCGATGCCGCTGGCGAGCATCCCCACGATCGCCAGGGCAGCGAGCAGCTTCCGCAGGGTGGTCATCGCCATGGTCAGCAGGGTATATGGCCGTGTCAGTCGGCTATGCGATTGCCGTCCTCATCCCAGTGCGCGGCGACCTTCTTGCTCGGCTGCACCCTGGGCGGTTCGCCCGGCATCTTCGGGTAGCTCGGCGGATAGGGCAGATCGCCCAGCCCGCGTTCGTCGTCGGCGGCCACCATCTCCAGCAGGACGTCGATCGACTGGGCGTTCGTGTCGATGTCGGCCCACGGGTCCGGCCGGCCTGCGACGAAACCCGGCACGGTGAGAATCGTGTAGTCGTCGGGCTCGGCGGCGCGGAGCTCATCCCACGTCAGCGGTGTCGACACAGTGGCAATCGGGGTCTTGCGGGCCGAGTAGGGCGAGGCGAAGGTCCGGTCGCGGGCGTTCTGGTTGTAGTCGATGAACAGGCGCTCGCCGCGTTCTTCCTTCCACCACGACGTCGTCACCGCGTCCGGGGCCCGCCGCTCGACCTCGCGGGCCAGCGCGATGCCTGCGCGCCGAACCGCGATGAAATCCCAGTCGGTCGCGATGCGCAGGAAGACGTGCACGCCGCGGCCCCCGGAGGTCTTCGGGTATCCGACCAGACCGAGCTCGTCGAGCAGGGGTTTGAGGACGTCCACGGCCACTTCGCGGGCTTCTGTGAAGCCTGTGCCAGGCTGCGGGTCGAGGTCGATGCGCAGCTCGTCGGGATGTTCGGTGTCCGGGCATCTCACCTGCCACGGGTGCAACGTCACCGTTCCCATCTGCGCCGCCCACGCGATCGCCGACGGGTGGGTGATCTTCAGCGCATCGGCGGTCCTTCCGGACGGGAATGTGACAGTGCAGGTTTCGAGATAGTCGGGATGCTTCCGCGGCACCCGCTTCTGATAGATCTCCTCGCCTTCGATCCCGTCGGGGAACCGCTGCAGGTGCACGGGCCGGTCCCGCAGCAGCGCGACCATGGGCCCGGCGACCGACAGGTAGTACTCGACCAGTTTGCCCTTGGTGCCGTCCTTGCCCAGCTTCGGGAAGAAGGGCTTGTCCGGATTGGTGAGCCGGACCTTGACGCCGTCGACGTCGAGTTCGGTTGCAGGGCTTGCCATATCAGGACTTCTCCAGTACGTCGTAGAGGTCGTAGTGCAGTGGCGCGTCGAGCTGATCGAAACGGCAGCTCTCGGGATCTCGGTCAGGCCGCCAGCGGAGGAACTTCACCGCGTGCCGGAACCGCCTGCCGTGCTCGCTGGCGCCTTCCATCTGGTCGTACGCCACCTCGCACACCTTCTCCGGCCGGATCGGGATCCAGCGCTTGTCGGCCGCGGAGTTCCACCGGCTGGGTTCGCCGTCGCGCACGTCCTCACCGATGCGCAGCGGCTCCAGTTCGGCGAGCAGTGAGATGCGCGCCTTGGCGGTGAAGGAGGCGGCCCCACCCACCATCTGGAGTTCACCGTCCTCGCGGTACAGACCGAGCAGGATCGAACCGATGCCCTCCCCGCTCTTGTGGATCCGATAGCCGATGGCCACGCAGTCGGCGTCGCGGTGGTGCTTGACCTTGATCATCTCCCGCTTACCCGGCAGATAGGGCCCGTCAAGGCGCTTGGCGATCACGCCGTCCAGGCCGGCTCCTTCGAATTCCTCCAGCCACTGCGCACCGAGCCCGGGGTCCTCGGTCGTGCGTGTGACGTGACACCACGTGGTGTGGTCGACGGCGTCGATCAAAGCCTGTCGGCGAACCCGGAACGGCTCCTTCATCAGCGAGGAGTCACCGCTGGCGAGGGCGTCGAAACCGATGAAGTGGGCCGGGGTCTCCTGCGAGAGCTTGCGCACCCGGGACTCCGCGGGGTGGATGCGCTGGCTCAGCGACTCCCAGTCCAGCCGAGTGCGTCCGGCGATCTCACGGGGGACGACGATCTCGCCGTCGAGCACACAGCGCGGCGCGAGTTCGTCGCGCACCGAGTCGAGCACTTCCGGGAAGTACCTGGCCAGGTCCTTGCCGCTGCGCGACAGCAGCACGACGTCGTCGCCGTCGCGGAACACCAGCGCCCGGAAACCGTCCCACTTGGGTTCATAGGACCAGACGCCGGCGTCGTCAGGCACCTTGGTCTGCGCTTTGGCCAGCATCGGCTCCAGTGGTGGCCGAACGGGGAGATCCACGGTGTTCATACTCACCTAGACCGGTGTACCCAGACAATGTCATCGCGTACGCCGTCTGGGTCCGCGGACCGTCACGGCTCAGCCGAACAGACCCACGTCCCGCAGATGTGCTCCATACGCGGTGAGATCGGCCGCGAACAACTCGGGCTGTTCGAAAGCGGCGAAGTGCCCGCCGCGCTCCTGATGCGTGTAATGCACCAAGTTGTAGTGCTTTTCTGCCCAGACGCGCGGCGTCTGCAGGATCTCGCACGGGTACACCGCGTATCCGGTCGGGACGTCGACCCGGCCCTGCCACGGACTCAGCGCACCCGTCCCAGCGCGGGCCGACTCGTAGTACAGGCGTGCCGCCGACGTCGCGGTGCGGGTGAGCCAGTACATCATCAGGTTGTCGATCAGCCGATCGGTGCTCACCGGCATGCCGTCGCGGGTGTCACACCATGCGGCGAACTTCTCCAGAATCCACCCGGCAAGTCCGATCGGCGAGTCGTCCAGCCCGAAGCCGACAGAATGCGGACGCGTCGACTGCACATCCATGTAGGCGGTGCCGTCGGCCACCTGCGCCGACGTCCGCACGATCGCGGCGATCTCGTCCTCGGTGACGCCCACCATGGCATCCGACGCGCCTTCAGGCGGCAGCGCGAACAACATGTTCGTATGGATGGCAACGACATTGGGCGTGAAATGCTCGCCGAGGTACCGGGTGACGAGCGCGCCCCAGTCGCCGCCCTGGGCGACGTACCGGTCATAGCCGAGCTGGGCCATGACGTCGGCGACGGCAGCGGCCACCTTGGCGACGTCGATCCCCCGCTCCCTGGTCGGGCCGGAGAATCCGTAGCCGGGCATCGACACGACAACCACATGAAAGCGGTCCACCAGCAGGGGCAGCGCGTCGAGGAACTCGACGACGGATCCGGGCCAGCCATGGGTGAGCACCAGCGGGATGGCGCCGGGATCCGCGGAACGCGCGTGCAGCAGATGCACCCGCTGGCCGGCGGCGGTGGTGATGTACGACCCCCAGCTGTTCAGCTCGGCTTCGGTGCGCCGCCAGTCGTAGCCGCTCGTCCATCTGTCGATCACCGAACGGAGGAACGCGTGGTCGGTACCGTAATCGCCACCGGCGCCGTCGATCTCGGCCGGCCAGCGCGCGAGTTCCAGCCGACGCCGCAGATCGTCGAGCTGCTCCTGCGCCACGGCGATCGGATAGGGCCTCACGGAGACGGGCGTGGTCATACGGTCCTTTCGGGAGCGGTCGGTCACAGGTGGGCGGTCTGCGCGGCGGCGAACACCGCGGGCAGCACTTCGTTGAAGATGTCCGCACGCTCCCACTGCAGGAAGTGGCCGGCCCCCGGAACCACGAGCGGCCCGATGCGATTGCGGAAGGCTCGTTCGCACCGCGGCACGAAGTCCTCCCCGATGGCGTGGTCGTCGGGCCCGTAGAGGATCAGGGTTCGGACATCGACGGCGTCCATCAACGGGAACTCGGGCATCGCGCGGCCGTAGGCCAGCTGATAGGTCGCCCAGCCGGCACGCAGCCGCGCCTCGTCGGCGAACGGTTCGGTCATGAAGTCGACGTGCGCCTGTTCGAACGCGTACCTCGACCCCCACAGTCGGTTGGTGTACATCGAGGCAACCCACTGCCTGCGCGCCTGCGCGGAGCGCAGCATCGCGGCGAGTTCGTCGGGGAACGCGCCCTGCATCCACCGGTAGTCGCCGGTCGGGTCGCTGATCGCCGATCCGTCGGCGATGTCGGCAGTGCCAGCGACGGCGATCCCCGTGTAGTCGACACCCATCGGCGGAACGGTGTTGAACACACAGAACCCGGTCACGAACCCGGGAAAGCGGTGGATCATGTCGGTGGCCACGACACCGCCGACGTCGCTTGCCGCGATCACGCACGAGGCGTGGCCGAGGTGGTCGTGCATCAACGCGTGCAGGTCGTGTGAGTAGGTGACGATGTCGTGGCGATCGTCGGGCGGGAGGTCGCTGTCTCCGTAGCCCCGCAGGTCGGGTGCGACGACCTCGAAGCCCGACGCCGCGAGCGCCTCGATGTTGCGCCACCAGATCCGCTTGGTCTCCGGGTAGCCGTGGATCAACAGCAGCGGCACACCACCGACGCCCTCCCGGACATACGCCAGTGAAACACCCTCGGCGACAACAGCCTTGTCGACGTGGAACGCGTCAGGCGGAGGCAGGGCGGGCTGAGGTGGCCGGTGCCGTGGGTCGTACCGAAAGGACACCTACCGCGCTCCGCGCACCAGCCGACCCGGACGTGCCCCTGTGTCGGCGCCGTGGCGGCGCGTCACGACTCCGCTGACGATGGTGGCGTCGTAGCCGGATGCCCCCTGGACCAGCCGGTGTCCGCCCGCGGGCAGGTCGTAGGCCATCCGCGGGGCGTGCAGCGTGAGCGCGTTCATGTCGATCACGTTCACATCGGCCTTCTTGCCGACGGCGATGACGCCGCGGTCGGTCAGTCCGAACAGCTGCGCGGTGTCGTGTGCCTGCTTGCGGATGACGTACTCCAACGGCAGCGTCGCGCCGCGGTGCCGGTCTCTGGCCCAGTGCGTCAGCAGGAACGTGGGATAGGACGCGTCGCAGATCATGCTGCAGTGCGCACCGCCGTCCGACAGGCCCATCACGCCCGCGGGGTGGGTGATCATCTCGCGGATGGCGTCGTGGTTTCCGTTGGAGTAGTTGAACATCGGGAACATCAGCATGTTGCCGGCGTCGGCCTCCAGCATCAGGTCGTACATCGCCGCCAGCGGATCCTGACCGCGTTCGCGCGCGATCGCGGCCACGGTGTCCTCGTCGGTGGGCTCGTAGTTGGGCGGCTCGCCCAGGTAGTACAGCCGCTCGGTTACGTTCTGCGCCAGCGCGAACATGCCGTCGAACAGCTTCGTCGGATCGATCGGCAGATCGTCCTCGGACAGGATCGCCTGCCGCACAGCGGGTTCAGCCAATCGAGCGGCCAGTTCTTCGCGGGTGCACTCCGCCTTCAAGCGTCGATAGGTGGGGCGGTGGGTGAACGCGTGGTGGCCGGGGAAGCCGAGCAGCATGCCGAACGGGCGGGCAGCGATCTGCGGGTGCAGCCGGCTGCCGGCCTCGTGCGCGGCCGCCGAGATGTCGAGCTGCTCGCGCCACAGGTTCGGGTCGGCGTCCACCTGGATCAGCGCGAAGCTCAGCGCGCAATCGATCTCGGAGCCGAGCCGTTGCATCCACTCCAGTTCCTTCTTCGGCGCGACGATGTCCTCCCCCGCCGCGCCCTGCGGTGCGAGCTCGAACACGCCGGCCCCACCGGCGGCCATCGCGTGGCCGAGGGCGAACAGTTCGTCTTCGGCGGCGTACGTCCCCGGGACGGGTTCGCCGTCCATGGCCCGGTGGGCGATGGTGCGGGAGGAGGAGAAGCCCAGCGCGCCCGCCTCGGCGGCCTCACGGACCAGCCGGCTCATGGCGGCGATGTCCTCCGGTGTGGCCGGTTCGTTGCGGGCCCCGCGCTCGCCCATCGCGTATGCACGCACCGTGCCGTGGGCGATCTGGCTGCCGAAGTCGACAGCCAACTCCCGGGTGCCGATCACGTCGAGGTACTCCGCATAGCTCTCCCAGCCCCACGTGATGCCCTCGGTGAGCGCCGTACCTGGAATGTCCTCGACACCCTCCATCAGGGCGATCAGCCACTCCTCGCTACCGGGCCGCACCGGCGCGAAGCCGACGCCGCAGTTGCCGGCGACGACGGTCGTGACCCCGTGATTGCTGGACGGTTCCAGCACGCTGTCCCAGCTGACCTGCCCGTCGTAGTGGGTGTGGATGTCGACGAAGCCCGGCGCGACGATCTTTCCGGTGGCGTCGATCGTCTCGGTGGCGTTGCCCTCCAGTGGCGGGTCGCTCGGTCCACGGCGACGAATCTCGACGATCTTGCCGTCCTTGACCGCCACGTCGGCGGTGAAGCGGTCCGCGCCCGTGCCGTCCACCACGGTCCCGCCGGTGATCTTCAGGTCGAACACGATTTCCTCCTCGAGCGCAGCGGCAGCCGGTTTCTTCGTGAATGTAACACCGTTACAGAGGCCAATGTAATAGCGTTGCCAAGCGCACGAGCCGTTTCCACCCAAGGCGAGTAGCGACTTTTTCGAAGGACGAGTCATGACGCACACGGCGCAGATCAGCTACAGCACCAACACACCCGCGCCACCCACCCGACCTCGCTCGGCGCGAGAGGACGCCATCGGCGTGCCGCCGCAGCGTCCCACCCTGGTCCCGGCGCAGCGTTACTACTCGTCCGAGTTCGCAGCGCTTGAGAACGAGCGGATGTGGCCGAAGGTCTGGCAGTTCGCGTGCACCGTCGATCACGTCGCCGAACCCGGTGACTACTTCGAGTACCGTTGCGGGCCCTACTCGGTGCTCGTCGTTCACGGAGACGACGGAGAGCTACGGGCATTCCAGAACGTCTGCCGCCATCGCGGCAACGCCCTGTGCACCGGCGCCGGCTCACAATTGCGTGAACTCCGATGCGGGTATCACGGCTGGACCTGGGATCTGCAGGGTGCGCTGCGACGCGTGCCCCATCGCAAGGGTTTCGGCGCGCTCCCTATGAGCGAGTTCCCGCTCGTCCCGGTACAGGTCGACACCTGGGAACGCCTCGTCTTCGTCAATCTCGACTCATCCGCGATACCGCTGCGCGACTACCTCGAGGCGGTGCCCGACGACATCGCGTGGAACCGCCTCGGCGAGTTCCGCTGCTACGCCACCATGACCATCGACGTCGACGCCAACTGGAAGACGATCGCCGACGGGTTCAGCGAGACCTACCACATCCAGACCCTGCACCCCGAACTGCACAGGTGCATGGACGATGTCTATGCACCGCAGACCATTTGGGGCCACACCGGCAAGTCCGAACAGCGCTACGGCGTGCCCAGTCCGCACCTCAAGGAGAACGTGGACGACGCCGCGGTGTGGGACGCGTACGTGTCCACACAGGGCACGCTCATGGGCGTCGCCGAGGGCACCCCGTTCCCGGCCGAGCAACAAACGCCGGGCCAAACCGTGGCCGAGGTGATCGCCGACCGGACCAGAGCCTTCGCCGCCGGACGGGGTGTCGATCTCCAGTGGGCCACCGACGACCAGATCATGCAACTGCACCAGTACAACGTGTTCCCCAACCTGTCCGTCCTGACCAACGCCGACCACCTGACCGTGCTCACGTCCCGACCGGGTGCCGATCCCGACCGGGGCGAGCTGGTGATGACGTTGTGGATGCGGATGCCGCCGGGTGCGCCGCGCGGCACGCCCGCAGATATCCGGCTGCGGGCCGACGAAGCCCACCCCGGTCTGGTTCTGACACAGGACATCGAGGTGCTGCCCGGGCTTCAACGCGGACTGCATCAACCGGGTCTGACGCACCTCGTGCTGTCGAACGAGGAGCGGCGGATCATCAACATGCATCGCAACCTGGAACGTTATCTCGATGTGCCGGAACAGGATCGGATGACCGGGGGTGACACCGATGGCGCCGCCGCGCCGCAAGCCCACCGGTGATCCCGGCGTCACCGCGGAGCTGATCCTGCAGACCGCAGCCCAGCTGATCGAGATCGACGGGGTGAAGGCACTGACGATGCGCAACCTCGCCGACCGGCTCGGCGTGGCGGTCACGTCCATCTACTGGCATATCGGGGGGCGGGATCAGCTCCTGGACAGCCTCGTCGAGCGACTGCTCGGCGAGCTGGCGAATCTGCCCGCCGAAGGCGATGATCCCGTCGAACGCATTGCGTCGCTGGCCCGTTCGCAACGGCGGGTGCTCATCGAACGCCAGCACCTTCTCGGCATCGCCCACGAACGCGACCGCACACCACAGCTGTTCCTACCTATCCAGCAAGCATTGGCAGCGCAGCTGGCGGAGCTGGACGTGACCGGAACCGAGGCGGCACTCATCCTGCGCTCTGTCCAGGTGCACGTCATCTCGTCGGCGGTCATGCAGTTCTCCGCGGTGCGCGGCGCCAAACACGACGAGGAGGATCCGTCGCTGTGGGCGGACGCGTCCCCCGACCGCGCGCTGGTCGAGGCGCTGCAGGCCCCGACCGATTACGACGCTGTCTTCGAGTTCGTCCTCGACGCCCTGCTGGCGACGCTGCGCACACCGGACTGACGTTGCCGGTCCGTCACTACCGGCTGGCCCCCGCCTGAATCTGAGTGGCCGCCGGTGACCCGGGCCCGGTGAGGTGCGTGTGCGCGGTCCTGACGAACTCGGCCACCAGGGGATTCTGGTCGCCGACACGACTGGCGACGACGACCGTGCTGGCGGGGAATCCCTGCAGCGCAACGGTCACCAGCCCGTCGCGCAGCGACGTGCGCCGGTCACCGACGGGCAGCACCGCGATCGCCTGGCCGCTGGCGACGAGTTCGATTCTGTCCTCGAAACTTTCGACCGTGGGTGCAGCTGACATCGGACCCGGATCATTCGGCTCATAGGAGCCCGCCGGGTAGATCGACCGGATCCCGCCGTGCGAGCAGATGATCGACTGGTCGCGGGCGAACTCCTCCAGCGACACCGACACGCGGTCGGCCAGCGGATGGTCAGGAGGCATGACCAACATCCGCGGCTCCTCGTACAGCGCGGCGACCCGGATGCCGTCGGTAGGGATGAACAACGGGTCCCTGGCCACCAGTACGTCGACCTGCCCTTCGGCGAACAGCCCCTCCTCGTGGCACTGCAGGTGGCGGGTGACGATCTCGGCCCCCGGATTGCGGTGCCGCAGTTCGCGAACCGCCGGGGTGATCACCAGATCCTCCACGTATCCGATGACGACCTTGCCGACGGGTGCGTGCGCGCGTGCGGTGAGCGCGGCGCGGCGGGCGGTGCGCAGCAGGGCCTGCGCTTCCGGGAGGAACGCTGCGCCGGCCTCGGTGAGCAGCGCTCCCGACGGAGTGCGCTCCAGCAACTGCACGCCGAGTCGGTGCTCCAGGCGCTGGATCTGGCGGCTCAGCGATGGCTGCGCCAGGTGCAGCTCGGCGGCCGCGCGGCTGAAGTTCCGATGCTCCGCGACAACCGTGAAGTACCGCACCAGCCGCAGCTCCAGGTCGATCCCGAGATCGTTCATTCGACGTGCAACTTCAGGCGTCGCCGGGGTTATTCCGTTTCCGCATAACCGGGTACCGACCAGGTCTTGGACACCCGGAACAGACCGCCGCAGACTCGAGAGACATGAGCAGATACGACGGCAAGAACGTGGTGATCACGGGAGGCAGCAGCGGTCTGGGACTGGCGGCGGCGCGCTACCTCGTGGACAACGGAGCCCACGTCCTGATCACCGGACGGCATCGGGACACGCTGGAGGCCGCGGGCCGGCGGCTCGGTGGCAACGCGATCACGCTGGCGAGCGACGCGAGTTCGCTGGCGGACATCGACGCGCTGGCCGCCCGCGCCAGGGAGGAGTTCGGGTCGCTCGACGCACTGGTGGTGAACGCCGGCATCGGCAGCTTCGACGCGTTCGACGATGTCACCGAACGGACCTTCGACCAGGTCTTCGCCATCAACACCAAGGGGCCGTTCTTCACCGTGCAGCGACTGGCGCCACTGCTGGCCCCGGGCAGCGGTGTGGTGCTCACGACATCGATCGCGAACCAGACGGGATGGGCGGCGCTGAGCGTGTATTCGGCCAGCAAGGCGGCGCTGCGGTCGATGGCACGCACTCTCAGCCGGGAGTTGTTGCCCAGGGGAATCCGGGTCAACGCGATCAGCCCGGGCTCCATCGACACCGGCAAGTTGGAGAAAGAGGTGCCGGAGCGGGCGGCGCAGCTCAAGGCCGAGTTCACCGACAGCAGCCCGATGCGGCGCTGGGGCCATCCCGATGAATTCGCCCCTGCGGTGGCATTTCTGGCATTCGACGCGACCTATGTCGCCGGTATCGAACTCGTCGTCGACGGCGGCGAGTCACAACTGTGAAAGGACATCCGACTGTGAATCAGTACGAGGGAAAGCGGGCCGTCATCACCGGCGGCACGAGCGGGATCGGGCTGGCGACCGCTCAGCTGCTCGTCGACGGTGGCGCGCGGGTCCTGGTGACGGGGCGGACTCCCGCGTCGCTGGAAAAGGCGAGGGCCGCACTGGGTCCGCGGGCCATCGTGGAGGCCAGCGACGCCGTCTCCGGAATCGACGCACTGGTCGAGCGCGCCGCTGCCGAATTCGGCGCCGTCGACCTGCTGGTGCTCAATGCCGGCGCCACGGTGACCTCGACCGTGGACGACACCAGCGAGGCCGACTACGACGCGCTCTTCGAGCTGAACACCAAGGCACCCTTTTTCACTCTGCAGAAGTTCCTGCCGCTGCTGCCCGACGGCAGCGCCGTGGTGCTCACCACGTCGGTCAGCAACACCAAAGGTATTGCGGCGACGAGTGTCTACTCGGCGACCAAGGCGGCATTGCGGTCCCTGACCCGGACCTTCGCCCGCGAGCTGATCGATCGGGGCATCCGCGTCAACGCCGTCTCCCCCGGCCCCGTCGATACCGGGATCCTGCAGCGCACCATGTCCCCGGACGCCGCACGTGAATTCCTCGATCAGGTCAAGGCGAGCAATCCGATGCAGCGCTTCGGGTTGCCGGAGGAGGTCGCGAAGGCGATCCTCTTCCTCGGGTTCGATGCGACGTACACCACCGGCACCGAGCTGCTCGTCGACGGCGGCGCGTCCGACCTGTGAGTTGAGCCGGGGCGGTCCGCGCGACAATGGTCGGGTGCAACTGCCCGTCATGCCCCCGGTGTCGCCGATGCTGTCGAAGTCCGTCGGGCAGATCCCGTCCGGTGCGTCCTATGAACCCAAGTGGGATGGGTTCCGCTCGATCCTGTTTCGCGACCGTGCCGAGGTCGAGTTGGGTAGCCGTAACGAACGGCCGATGACACGGTACTTCCCGGAGCTCGTCGAGGCGGCGCTGACCGAACTACCGTCGCGCTGCGTCCTGGACGGCGAGATCGTGATCGCGTCCGGGCACGGGCTCGACTTCGAGGCGCTGCAGCTGCGGCTGCACCCCGCGGCGTCACGCGTGCGGATGCTGGCCGGACAGACCCCGGCCGCGTTCATCGCCTTCGACCTGCTTGCTCTCGACGACATCGATTACACGACACGGCCGTTCGTCGAGCGGCGCGCCGCGCTCGTCGATGCGCTCGCCGGCTGCGGGCCGACCTTCCACGTGACGCCGGCGACGACGGACGTGGCCACCGCGCAGCGGTGGTTCGACGAGTTCGAGGGGGCAGGTCTGGACGGTGTCATCGCCAAACCTCTGGACGGCCGGTACCTGCCGGACAAGCGGACGATGTTCAAGATCAAGCACCAGCGCACCGCGGACTGCGTGGTGGCCGGGTACCGGTTGCACAAGTCCGGGCCCGACGCGATCGGGTCGTTGCTGCTGGGCCTGTACGACGGTGACGGTGCGCTGGCGTCGGTCGGTGTCATCGGGGCGTTCCCGATGGCCCGTCGCCGCGAGCTGTTCACCGAACTGCAGCCGCTGGTGACAGGGTTCGACGAGCACCCGTGGAACTGGGCCGCGCACACCGATCCCGACGTCGTACGCCGCTACGGCGGAGGGTCGCGCTGGAACGCGGGCAAGGATCTGTCGTTCGTGCCGCTGCGCCCCGACCGCGTCGTCGAGGTGCGCTACGACCACATGGAAGGCCAACGATTCCGGCACACAGCGCAATTCAACCGCTGGCGGCCGGATCGCGATCCGCGGTCGTGCACCTACGACCAGCTGGATCGGCCGGTGACGTTCCGCCTCGACGACATCGTGCCCGGCCTCGGCGACCCTGACCGCTGACCCCTGCGGCGTCTCTCGATCGCTCTGATCGAAAGGGTTCTCTCGGCGCGTTCGGTGTCTTCGAATGGGATCACCGCCCGCACACACCCGATTGAAGGACCCTCCCTGATGGCAGCGCCCGCCAGACAACTGCACCTGAATGCGTTCCTGCGCAACATCGGCCAGCACGAAGCCGCGTGGCGGCTGCCCGAGACCCGGCTGTCCGGTATCACCGACATCGACCACTACATCGAGCTGGCGCACGTCGCCGAGCGCGGCAGGCTCGACGCGATCTTCTTCGCCGACCATCCGGTGCTCAAGGACAAGACGGAGTTCCGCCCCTTCGACGCGCTCGACCCGGTGACGCTGGTGACCGCGCTGTCCGGTGCGACCAGCCGGATCGGGCTCATCGCCACCGCGTCCACCACCTACAGCGACCCGTACAGCCTGGCCCGCCGGTTCGCCACGCTCGACCACGTGAGCCGGGGCCGCGCGGGCTGGAACGTCGTCACCACCGCCAACGGTGCGGCCGCAGCCAATTTCGGATATCCCGCCCACCCCGACCCCGACGACCGGTACCGCCGCGCCGACGAGTTCCTGCAGGTCACGTCCGCGCTGTGGGACAGCTGGGAGGACGACGCGATCGTCGGTGACAAGGGCATCGACGGCGACGCCCCGCGCTTCGTCGATCCGGCCAAGATCCACGCCATCAACCATGTCGGCGAGCATTTCCAGGTCGCTGGCCCCCTGGAGGTGCCCCGCTCCCCGCAGGGCCACCCGGTCCTGTTTCAGGCCGGCTCCTCCGAACCCGGCAAAGACCTCGCGGCGAGGTACGCCGAAGGCATCTTCACCGCGCAGCCGACGCTGGCCGAGGCCCGCGAGTTCTACCGCGACGTCAAGGCGCGGATCCGCAGGTTCGGCCGCAACCCGGACCAGGTGCACATCCTGCCCGGCCTGTCGACCATCATCGGCGGTACCGAGGCCGAGGCGCGGCAACGCCAGCGTCAGCTCGAGGACCTCACCGTCCCCGACTACGGGCTGGAACAACTCAGCCGCATCGTCGGGTACGCCGTGACCAAGGACGACCTCGACAGGCGCCTGAACTTCCCGTCAGACGATTCCGCCGCCACCCACCTCAAGAGCCGGTTCGCCCTCGTCCGCCGGCTGGTGGAGACCGACGGTCTCACCGTCCGGGAACTGTTGCTGCGGTTGAGCGGTGGGCGCGGGCACCGCGTTTTCGCCGGAACACCCGAGCAGGTCACCGACACCATCGTGGAGTGGTTCACCACCGGAGCCGCCGACGGGTTCAACCTGATCCCGCCCGCACTGCCGTCCTCGCTGACGGAGTTCGTCGACCAGGTGGTGCCCGAGTTGCAGCGTCGCGGACTCTTCCGCGAGGACTACACCGGCACGACGCTGCGCGACCACCTCGGAATCGACCGGCCCCGCAACCGATTCGCCACCGGCGCCACCGCCGTGTCGGCGGCCAGCTGACAGGAGCACCCACCATGCGAACGCGTTTCCGCCGGCTGGCCCGGCTCACCGTGATCGCCGTGTTGGCCGGAAGCTCCCTGGCCGCCTGCGGCTCCCAGGGGCCCGCGTCGTCGGCAGGACGACTCGGCCCCGACGATCCCCTCCCCGTCGAGGTACCTGACGGCACCACGCTCGTGGTCGCGGACGATGCCAACCGGCTCAAGACACTGTTCGCGCTCTCCGGCGAACAGGAGCGGCTGTCCGCCGACGTCACCTATGCCAACTTCAGCAGCGGACCGCTGCGGCTGGAGGCGATCCGCTCGGGCAACGCCCAACTCGGGCGGGTCGGCGACGTACCGCCCATCCTGGCCCAGTACTCCGACGCCGGCGTCCCCATCGTCGGCACCGTCGTGCACGACGGACCCGGGGCACAGATCGCGACCTCACCCGAATCGGGCATCACGACGCTGAAAGACCTTGCAGGCAAGAAGGTTGCGATCAACGAAGGCACGTCGCAGCAGGCGACCCTGCTGCGAAACCTGAAGGCGGCCGGTCTGAGCATCGACGACGTCGAGGTGGTGAACCTGGGGCTGGCCGAGTTCGCCGACGGCCTGCGCGCCGAGCAGATCAACGCCGCAGTGCTCAAGCAGCCCGACCGGGCACGCTACCTGGCCTCCACCGAAGGCAAGGGCAGCACCGAATTACCCAATGCACCAAGGGCTTCCCCCGGTCTGTACTACGTGTACGCCAGCCAGGACGCGCTGTCGGACCCCGGTCAGGCGGCGGCCATCCGCGAATTCGTCATCGCGTGGTACCGGGCCGAGCAGTGGCTCAACGACAACAAGGACGTCTGGATCGACGAGTACCTGGTCAAAGACCAGAACGTGACGCCCGAGGACGCCCGCGTCATCGCCGAGTCGGACGGCGCAGGCACCCCGCCCGGATTCACCGACGAGGTCATCGGGATCCAACAGGAGACCATCGACCTGCTGCAGTCCGCAGGTGCGTTCACCGGCAAAAAGCTCTCGGCCCGAGATGAATTCGACTTCCGCTTCGCCGAACTCACCGCGGATTCGCCCCGGCCCGCCCAGGGGACCACGTGACCAGCCTCGACACCCGCGCCGCCGGCGTGAGCGCCGAGCCCACCTCCGACACCGGCCGCTACGCGCACCTGGTGCACCGGTCCGGCACCCGTCGCGGCCGGCGTCTCGGCCCGGGCCGGCCGATCCCGGGGTCGCTGGCCATCGGTCCGGTGCTGCTCGTGGTGCTCTGGTTCGTCACCTCCGAACTGGGGGTGCTGGATCCGCAGACGCTGCCGCATCCGGTCGACATCGTCCGCACGGCCGGCGAACTGTGGGCCGACGGGCGGCTGCCCGCGAACATCCTGTCGTCGTTGAAACTGGCGTCGGTGTCGTTGGTGATCGGCGTGACGCTGGGCCTGGTGCTGGCGCTGATCTCCGGTCTCAGCCGTATCGGTGAGGCGATCGTCGACGGGCCGATTCAGGTCAAGCGCGCCGTGCCGACCCTGGCGATCATCCCGCTCGCGATCATCTGGTTCGGCATCGGCGACACGATGAAGATCATCATCATCGCCACCAGTGTGCTGATCCCGGTCTACATCAACACGACCGCTCAACTCAAAGGCGTGGACCTTCGCCACGTGGAATTGGCGGAGACCGTGGGCTTGTCGCGATTCCAGTTCATCCGCAAGGTTGCCGTTCCCGGCGCGCTGCCCGGCTTCTTCACCGGCCTGCGACTCGCGGTCACGATCTCCTGGACCGCGTTGGTGGTGGTCGAACAGGTCAACGCCACCAGCGGCATCGGGTATCTGATGACCCAGGCGCGACTGTACGGCCAACTCGACATCGTGGTGGTGGGGTTGCTGGTGTACGCGGTGTTCGGCCTGACCGGCGACTACGTGGTCCGGGCGATCGAGAGGAGGGCGCTGTCATGGCGGCGAGCGCTCGGCACCTGACCGAACCCAGACCCGAACCCGAGGTCGCCGTCGTGCGCGGTGTACACCGTTCCTTCAACGGCACCACGGTTCTCGACGGCGTGGACCTGTCGATCCGCAAGGGCGAGTTCGTTGCGCTGCTGGGCCGCAGCGGGTCCGGCAAGAGCACGCTGTTGCGCGCGCTCGCCGGGCTCGACCACGGGGTGTCCGGCTCCGGTGACCTGTTCGTCTCCCCCGACGTCTCGGTGGTGTTTCAGGATTCCCGGCTGCTGCCGTGGTCACGGGTGCTGGACAACGTGACGCTCGGTCTGTCCGGGCGCGACGCCCGGGCGCGCGGTGTCGCGGTGCTGGCCGACGTGGGCCTGGCCGGCCGCGAGAATGCCTGGCCCTATGCCCTTTCCGGTGGCGAGCAGCAGCGCGTCGCTCTGGCAAGGTCCCTGGTCCGCGACCCCGCGCTGCTGCTGGCCGACGAACCGTTCGGCGCCCTCGACGCGCTGACCCGGGTCCGGATGCACCGTCTGCTCAAGGAACTGTGCGCGAAGTACCGGCCGGGCGTGCTTCTGGTGACCCACGATGTCGACGAGGCGGTGGCGCTGGCCGACCGGGTGCTCGTGCTCGACGACGGCAGGTTCGTCGCCGACCGCCGGCTGGACTTCCACACCCCTGGGGCCCGTACCTACCGCAACCCCGAGTTCATCACGCACCGCGAGGCGCTGCTGACCGCCCTCGGCGTCGACACCACCGCGGGCTGAAACCGACCTTGGCGGTACTCGCCCCAGTGCCTAAGTTGCTGCCAAAGCGGAATGGCTCGACGACCCTCGGGTTATAGCCAGGTATGGACCTCGGACTCAGCATTCCCATCCTCGACATCGACGGCGGAACTGCCGCCATCGGACCGGAGCTCGCGAAGGTGGGCGCAGCCGCGGAGGGGGCGGGCGCCACCTCGCTGTGGTTCATGGACCACTTCTTCCAGATCGAGCCGACGGGGCTGCCCGCCGAGGCCAACATGCTGGAGGGCTACACGCTGCTGGGCTACCTGGCCGGGCACACGTCGCAGATCAGTCTCGGACTGCTCGTCACCGGTGTGACGTACCGTCACCCGGGGTTGCTCGCCAAGACCGTGACGACCGTGGATGTGCTGTCAGGCGGTCGCGCGGTGCTCGGCATCGGAGCGGCCTGGTTCGAGCGCGAGCACGTCGGCCTCGGCGTGCCCTATCCGCCGCTGGCCGAGCGTTTCGAACGGCTTGAAGAAGCGCTGCAAATCTGCAACCAGATGTGGGATCCGGAGAACAACGGCCCGTACGAGGGCAAGCACTACCGCCTGCAGGAGACGCTGTGCAACCCGCAGCCGATCAACCGGCCGAAGGTGCTGATCGGTGGCAGCGGTGAGCGCAAGACGTTGCGCCTGGTCGCTCAGTACGGCGACGCCTGCAACCTGTTCGGCACCTCTCCCGACGAGGTGGCTCACAAGCTGCGGGTGCTGCGCGGGCACTGCGATGACGCTGCCCGCGACTACGACGCCATCCGCAAGACGATCATGGTCAACGACCTCAGCCCGGCACCCGAGACGCGGGACGACTTCGTCCGCACCATGGCCGAATACGCCACGCTCGGCATCGACGAAGTCATCGTCTTTCCACCCACCGGATCTCCGGCGAAGTGGATCGACAGCATCGCCCCGGCGGTCAAGCAGCTCGCCGAGATCGGGTGACCTTCCGCGCCACCTCTTGACCTGAACATTTGTTGAGGTTGCAGCCTGGAGGCATGAAACACGTACTCGACGATCTCTGGGAAACCCGCACCTACTCACCGTTTCCCGGCCTGACCACTCACGCCTACCTGTGGACGCCCTTCCGGGCGCTGTTCTATTCACCGGGCAGCGACGACGAGTTCGACGACATTGCCGGCCTCGGCGGCGTCAGCCATCAGTACCTGTCCCACCGCGACGAGGCGGGTCCGATGCTGACGTCGATCGCCGCGCGGTTCGGTTCGACACTGCACGCCCCCGAGGCGGATCTGCACGACATCGGACAGCACGCCCATGTCGACGTACCGTTGCGCGACCACCACACCGACCCCAACGGCGTCGAGATCATCCCGACGCCCGGACACTCCCCCGGCAGCGTCTGCTACCGCGTCCGCGGTGCGGAAGGGGTCTACCTGTTCACCGGCGACACCCTGTTCTGCAACGCCGAGGGACAGTGGTGGGCCGGCTACATCGAGGGCTTCCACCAGCCGCAGGACGCCATCACGATCGCCGACAGCCTGCGTATCCTCGCCGACCTGTCGCCTGATGTGGTGATCTCCAGTGCCTACCAGGGAGATTCCGCGGTGCACCGAATCGAACCCGGCCAGTGGCGAAGCCAGGTGGAACACGCGCTGGCCGGCCTGCCTACCGCTGCGCGTACATAGCGACCAGGCCGCGGGCCACGGCGAAGCGAGGGCCGTGCACACCGTCGATATTGGCCCGGCCCACCACCACCGGGACGCTGCGCAGGGTCTCACCCACGGTGCGCATGAGCTCGTCGTCGAGTGCGCCACCACCCGCGAGAACCAGTGCGGCGGGTGCCTTCTCGAACGCGGTCAGGCATCGGGAGATGTTGGCGGCGACCGTCTCCTGCTTGATCGCCAGCCGCAGGCTGCGCCATTCCTCGGCGGCCAGGCGATTGGAGAACGGCACCAAGCCGGCACTCCCCCGAGCACACAACCTGCCGATCGCGTCCGATGACGCCGGGGAGTCGAGGAAGACGCGGCGCCCGTCCTCCTCGTGCGCGACATGCGGACCCTCCACCCGGACGGCCGGAGTGCGCTTGACCGTCTCGGCCAGCGCCCGCGGTACGCCCAACACCCGTGCGACGGCGACCGTGATCGACTCGCCCGCACCGGCAGCAACCACAGTTCGGTCGGCGCCGATGAGATCGACTGTGCCACCGCCGATATCGCATACCACCGCATCCGGTGGCAGGCCCGGCGTGGTGCGTGCACCCCATGCGGCGGCCTCCGGTTCGGTGGTCAGCGTCTGTGCGGGACGGCCTGTCAGCCGGCCGAGCACCGCGGCTGCATCCTCGGCTTCCTCAGCGGCCAGCAGGGCCACGACCGTGCCCTGGGTGTCGGCAACCCCGCGCCGGAGCCAGGCGCCGTTGTCGATCGCCGCGAGGTCGGTGAAGAACGCGTCGTGCACGGCGAGACCGTCCGCCGCGGTCGGTACGGCCCGCAACCTGACGGCAGCGACGCGGCCCGGTGCTGATCGCCGCAGCACGGTGTGCGCCTGGGCCGGCGAGTACCGGACGGTTGTGGCGCCGGTACGGATCTGCACATAGTCGCCGTCCTCGGTCGGCGGATCCGGCGGATCGGTGCGCTGCGTGACGGCGATCGCCGCCGAATCGGCCAGCTCCCGGCAGAATTCGGCGACCTCGACCAGGCTGTCGGCCGGCAACTGCAGTGCCGCGGACAGCGCAATCGGGTCGGCCATCGCACGGTACGCGCGACCCTCCTCGACCACTTCGACGGCCACCAACGCTCCCGGCGCCAGGTCCGCGACGTCGGCTTCGTCCACCACCGGCACATCCACCGGGATCCGGTTGCGGATCAGCACGGCGTCGTCCTGGGCGGCCACCACTCCCACCACCTGCCAACCCCGCTCGACCGCACCGGTGATCTCCCGCGCCGCCACCTCGAAATCGGTGGTCCCGTCTACGGAGATGACCACCGGACCCGCGACGACCGGGCGGTCCAGATCGACGAGCCGAACATGCTGTCCCACTCCGTATCCCGTACCGGCTGGAGTGCTGGCATCAGGGCGGCGCAGACTCCGCACCGGGGACGACGGCGAGAACGCGGGCGGGATCGGCGCCGTCGCGGTATCCACCGGACGCAACGCCGACAGCAGGAGTTCGTCGGCAGGGGTTCCCGCGTCGACCTCGATCCTGTGCAGCAGCGCGGCCGCCCCGTGCAGCGACTCCTCACTGCCCTTGCGGCCCCGTGTGGGGGCCTGGTCATACGCGACGGTGGTGACGGTGCCGTCCTGCACCCGGGCCAGCACGATCTCCGTGGTGTGGTTGCCGATGTCGATCCCGGCGACCAGGCGTCCCACAGGCGTCAACGCAACAGGCCGCGACGGGCGTAGACCGCCGCAGCCTGCTCGACCAGGGCCGCACAGCGCGGCGCCCCGGTCGCCAGCAGTGAGGTCCGGAGGTCGTCGAGGTCGGCGGCCGTCGACCGGTGCGGCCGCAGCGCCTCGTACAGCGCCATCACCTGCTCGTCGTCGATCAGGGCCAATTCGGCTGCGCGCAGGAAGTTCTCGGCCAGCTGCGGGTTGCCGCCCTCGGCGGCCACCGCCGCCTGGTGCGCCAGTGCGGCCGGATCCATCCGGAGGTCCCCGAGCCCCAGCTTGCCGTCGACGGCGTTCGCCACCGTGATCTCGCGGCTCGCCGCAGCGCTGATCTTCTCAGTCACGGGTTCTCGACCTTTACTGTCATCGGCGGCTGCCCGGGTTCGAACGCCTCGCGTTCGAGTGCCACGAGCGCGACGGCCCTGGCGTGGTAGCGCGCCGAGATCGACTCGTCGGTACCTCCGGTGAAGATCGGCACCGGTGCCATGCCCTTGGCGTGGCGGGCGGCGTTCTTGCCCAGCTCGCGGTACATCTTCGCGGTCAACAGCGGAGCCACACTGAACAGTTCCAGGTTGGCCAGCGGCGCCAGGTCACGGCGATGGATCAGCGCGGTGCCCTTGCCCTGCAACCCGATTCCTATACCCGAGCCGGACAGCCGGGCGGCTGTCAGCCCGATGAGACCGACGTCGATGGTGGAACGCACCCGGACCGTCCTGGCCACGCAGCCCTCCTCCTCCAGGCCTGCCGATATCTGCCGGAGCACCTCGCCGACCGTCAGCCCGCACAGGCTCAGCCACACACTGCGGCCCCAGGCCGGCGACAGCCCTATGCAGACCTCACGCGGATCGCTGCCCTGGCGCGCCGGCTCGACGTCGGTGACGACGACATGACCGTGGTGTTCGACCTGATCGGCGGTCAACTCGGCGCTGCTGCGGGCCTGCCGGACCGCGTCGATCTCGGCGCGCCGATGCTCGGTGAGCGCGTAACCCGTTGCGGGCCCGCTGTAGTCGTTGGGATCGGTGAGCTTGGACAGCACGTGGAACTGCTCGTCGAAGATCGCCGATGTCTGCAGCTGGTCGCCGCGCAGGCGTTCCCGCGTCAGCGTCGTGATGGCCTCGGCCTCCTCGGTGAAGCCAGTGCGCTGCAGCGACGCGATGACGTCGAACACCGTGAGCTGTTTGGCTTCGATCGACGTCGCCGCTTCGGCCACCATCTTCGGGTGTCCGGCGGGCAGGTCCCGGGATCCGTTGGCGAACACCACCTCCTCGACGCGGGCGTCGTCGTAGTCGGCGAGGCCGAGATCGCGGTACACCGCCTGCACCGCCGTTGCGGCCCGGCGGCGTACCGCTTCCAGGTGCTCGGGCGACACGGTGCGCAGGCCCCCGTCGGCGCCCCAGTCGCGTTGCAGGACGAGGAAGTCGTCCATATCGTCGGAGTTGAAGTTCGACAGCGCGAACGCGTTGTCGTAGCGCGGAATCGACCCGAATCCGGAGAAGATGAAGTCCGCTCCCGCCAGCAGCACCGGCAGGGTGTGCGCGCTGCGCCGGATGTCGGACTCGGAGATCAGATTGTCGTTGCCCGCGCACGATTCGAGATCGCGCATCATCACCATCAGGTTTTCGGCGAGCAGTTCCTTCATGCCCTCCGGCACCGATGCCACCACCCCGACGCCGTCGATGCCGCCGTTCTGCACGCCCTGGGAGCCCAGCGCCCTGGCCAGCGATACGCACCGCGACTCCAGGTACAGGATCGAACACCTCTCGGCGGCGCCCATCAGCACTTCGGCGCCGCCGCCGCTGGTGACGCGCATCTTGAGCCCGCGAGAGGCGTACGCCGAGGTCAGGATCGCCTTGCTGAACGGGGTGTCGTCGCCGTCGACGAACACCTGCTCGGTGCCGTAGATCGAGATGGTCTCGGCGTAGCTGGTGAGACCCCGCAGCCCCAGCCGCAGTTCCAGCGCCTCCTCGATGGAGCACTGCGCCATCGCCCCCGGCGTGCCGACCTGCGAACCGATCAGCAGCGCCACCGCGTTCGACGGCGCGTCACCGAGCACCGGCACCGTCGTCTCCACCTCACGGAACCCGTAGGCCACCGCCGACGCCGCGTCCGCGGCGATCAGCAGCGGGTCGTCGAGCTGGTTGGTGACGTGGGCCTGATTGCTCGGGGTGCGTCGGGCCCGCATCTTGGCCATCGCCATCTGCATCTCGACCGGGGACATCAGCGCGACGACGCGGGCCAGCTTCGCCGGGGTGGTGCCACCGATCAGCCGCACCACCTCGGCACGAGACACGTTGACGTCGACCGCCATCCGCGCCAGCGTGACGTCGTCGAGCGCCATCGCCTCCTCGGCGACGGCGAGGTCGATTCCGTACCGCGCGATGAACTCGTCGATGACGTCGAACTCGACGGCGCCTTTGCCGTCGAGTTCGACCACCTCACCACCGCGAATCTCCAGCGATGGCGAGGGGTCATGGGGGCTGCGCATCGCGACCAGGCCGAGTTCAGCGTCGGGGACGCTGAACCCGTCGAGGTTGACCGGCTTGGAGTTCAGTACCCGAAACCGGCCCAACTCCTCTGCCACAAAGGCCTCCCTAGTCGCGGATCTCGCTGTCGTCGTACACGACCCGACCGATCAGCTCATAGCGCCGCTTGTCATTGAACTTGAAGTACAGCGCCATCGCAGCACCGAGCGCGAACAGCCCCACCACGATCCACGGGGTCAGCTTGAACAGCAGCGTGCCCGACGCGGCTCCGGCGGCCGACTCCTTGTGCTGCCAGAGCAGGTACACGACGTAGAGCATGCCGATGCCACCGAGCAGCGGCGCCAGGAACGTCTTGAACCAGTGCGCGCTGGACGGGTGGTTCTTGTGGAAGTGGAAGTACGCGATCACCGCGAAGGCACACAGCGACTGCACGATCAGGATCGCCATCGTGCCCAGGATCGCCAGCAGCCCGTACAGGTGGACGTAGGGATCCATGTCCGCGAAGAAGAACGCGAGCACCAGCACCAGCGTGATGCCCGATTGCACGAACGACGCGATGTAGGGCGAACCGTGCGTGGGATGCGTCGCACCGATGGTCTTCTGGAGGCCCGTCGACAGACCCTCGCGACCCATCGCGTAGATGTAGCGCGACGCGCAGTTGTGGAATGCCATACCGCACGCGAAGGAACCCGTCACGAGCAGGAACTTGAACAACGTGATGGCCCAGTCTCCGTAGGTGGCCTGCACCGGATCGAAGAAGATGTTGCCCGCCGTCGCGGGGTCCTGCGCCAGCTCGACCGCCTGCTGCGGTCCCGTGCCCGCGATCGCCATCCACGAGACGAAGACGTAGAAGAGGCCCACACCCAGCACGGCGATCATGGTGGCGCGCGGGATGATCCGCTTCGGGTCCTTGGACTCCTCGCCGTACATCGCCGTCGACTCGAACCCGACCCAGGACCAGAACGCGAAGAACAGGCCCAGGCCCGCGCTGGCTCCGACGATGCCCTCCGCGGCGGTGAACGCACCGATCGGGTTCAGTGTCTCGGCCACAACGAAGCCCTCGGGCCCGCCACCGCGGAACAGTACGGCCAGCGCCCCGAGCGACAGCATGAAGATCTCGGTGATCAGGAAGACTCCGAGGACCTTCGCGGTGAGGTTCACGTCGAAGTAGGTGAGCACACAGTTGAGCACCAGCATCAGGATCGCCGGTGCCAGCCAGGGCACGGAGATCCCGAACTGCGTCGCGGCGAAGTCGGCGAAGAAGTACGAGAAGATGCCGATCAACGAACCCTCGAAGACGATGTACGCCATCGTGATGATCATCCCGCTGGCCATGCCCATGACGCGGCCCAGCCCGTGCGAGATGAAGCCGTAGAACGCGCCGGTGGCGGTGATGTGCTTGGCCATCGTCGCGTAGCCGATCGCGAACAGCCCGAGCACGGTGGTGGCCACCAGGTAGCCGGCGGGGGCGTGTGAACCATTTCCGAAGCCGACGGCGATCGGCACGTTGCCGACCATCGCGGTGATCGGTGCGGCGGTGGCGACCGCCATGAAGATCACGCCGAACGTTCCGACCGCGTTGCGCTTGAGGCGCTGAACGGAATCCGGCGGGGTGGTCTGGCGGGGAACGACGTCTTCTGTCATATGCAGAGACCTTCCAGGAGTGAAGGAGAGAAACCCGGCTCAGCTCGTCCTGAACTGACACTGTGGTCTAGGCCACAGTGCTGAACCTCAGATATATTGGCACTACCAAAAGAGCTGTGCAACCCCTGCGAGGCCTCAATTGACATAAATGGTCGGACCCTTTAGTTTTTGGTTCACACCCCGGCCGACCGCACGACAGGGAGTCCCGTGTACGACTACGGCACGTTCTCGTTCGATTCCAAAGCCCAGGTGCTCGAACGTGCCAAAGAGTTCTGGAACCCGGACAAGACCCAGTTCTGGACCGACACCGGCGTCGACCTGGTCATCGACCGTCGACAGGACTACTTCCTGTGGGACATGAGCGGCCGCCGACTCATCGACATGCACCTCAATGGCGGCACCTACAACCTCGGGCACCGCAATCCCGAAGTGATGCAGGCGATCACCGACGGCATGCAGTATTTCGACGTCGGCAACCATCACTTCCCATCGGTGGCGCGCACCGCCCTGGCACAGAAGCTGATCGAGTCCGCACCGGCGTCGTTGCGCAAGGTCGCATTCGGGTCCGGCGGCGGCGAAGCCATCGACATCGCGCTCAAGAGCGCCCGGCATGCCATGCAGCGTCGCAAGATCGTCTCGATCGTCAAGGCCTATCACGGACACACCGGCCTGGCCGTCGCCACCGGTGACGATCGGTTCGCCAAACTGTTCCTGTCCGATCGCCCCGACGAGTTCGTGCAGGTGCCCTTCGGCGACACCGATGCCATGGAGCAGGCGTTGCGCGGCCGCGACGTTGCCGCCGTCATCATGGAGACCATCCCGGCGACCTACGGATTCCCGCTGCCACCAATCGGTTATCTGGAAGCGGTCAAGGACCTGTGCGTGCGCTACGACGCGCTCTACATCGCCGACGAGGTACAGACCGGGCTGATGCGCACCGGCGAGATGTGGGGCATCACCAAGCACGGCATCGAGCCCGACATCATGGTCACCGGCAAGGGACTCTCCGGTGGTATGTATCCGATCACGGCGGCGCTGCTCAGCGACCGCGCGGCGCAGTGGCTCGAGCAGGACGGCTTCGGGCACATCTCGACATTCGGCGGCGCCGAACTCGGTTGCGTGGCGGCGCTGAAGACCCTGGAGATCACCAGCCGCCCCGAGGTGCGCTCATCGGTGCACTACATCGCCGACATCTTCGCCAAGGGCCTGGCCGCCATCCAGGCCGACCATCCCGGCTGGTTCGTCGGTATCCGTCAGAACGGTGTGGTGATCGGGCTGGAGTTCGACCACCCCGAGGGCGCGAAGTTCGTGATGCGCGAGCTCTACCAAAACGGGGTATGGGCGATCTTCTCGACCCTGGATCCCCGTGTGCTGCAATTCAAACCGGGCCTGCTGCTCAACCGTGAGCTCTGCGAGGACGTACTCGACCGCGTCGAGGTCGCGGTGGGACGGGCGAAGCTGGCCGCGAACGGACGGAGGAAGCCGTGATTGCGGTACCGCAGGCAGGTCAGCTGCTGGAGCGGGCGCGCTTCGCCGCCGCAGCGTACGCCGACTACGACCAGGCCTCGGTGGCCCGGATCGTCGACGCCGTCGCCGAGGCCGGCTATCGCAACGCCGAACACTTCGCCGCCGCAGCAGTGGCCGAAACCGAGATGGGCGTAGTCGAGCACAAGGTGGCCAAGAATCGCGCCTGCTCACGGGGCATCGTCGAGTTCTACCGAGACCAGGACTACGTGACACCGCGGGTCGACACCGCCCGCAAGATCGTCGAGATCCCGCGCCCCGCGGGAGTGGTGCTGGCCCTGACGCCGACCACCAATCCCGTTGCGACGGTGTACTTCAAGGTCATCCTGGCGCTGATGACCCGCAACGCGGTGGTGGTCGCACCCCATCCCCGCGCCAAGCAGTGCTCGGCGGACGCCGCGCGCCTGCTGGCCGAGGCGGCCACCGCGGCCGGCGCTCCGGACGGCATCGTGCAGGTCATCGACGAGCCGTCCCTGCCGCTGGTGGAAGCGCTGATGTCCGACGAACGCACCGACGTCATCGTCGCGACGGGCGGTACCGGGGTGGTGCGCGCCGCGTACTCCTCGGGCAACCCTGCGTTGGGCGTCGGGCCAGGCAATGTCCCCGTGTTCGTCGACGCCACCGCCGACATCGACGCCGCAGCGAAGCGGATCGTGGACAGCAAGGCGTTCGACAACTCGGTGCTGTGCACCAACGAGTCGGTGCTCATCGCCGAGGAGGCGGTCGCGGTGAAACTGCGCACCGCGCTGACCCGGCACGGCGCCCATATCCTCGACGAGGATGCGACGATCCGCCTGCGAGAGTTCATGTTCCCCGACGGTGCCCTCAACACCGAGGTCGTGGGCCGTGACGCGGCCTGGATCGCCGAACGCATCGGGCTGCGCGTCACGCCCAAAACCCGGGCCCTGATCGCCCCGTTCGCCGACGTCATCGGCGAGGAGGTGTTGACCCACGAGAAGCTGTGCCCGGTGCTCGGCATGACCACCGTTGCGGACGCATCCCGCGGTATCCGTGCCGCCCGCGCGGTGGTGCGCATCGCCGGAGCGGGGCATTCTGCCGCGATTCACAGCAACGATGCCTCTGTCATCACCGAATTCGCCGCCAAAGTGCCGGTACTGCGGGTGTCGGTGAACGTCGGCAACAGCACCGGAAGCTCCGGGCTCGACACCAACCTCGCCCCGTCCATGACCATCGGCACCGGGTTCGTCGGGCGCAGTTCGATCGGTGAGAACCTGCAACCCGAGAATCTGATGAACTGGGCGCGGATCGCCTACAACGCCGACGCCGGCGTGACCATGCCGAACTTCGCCGGGTTGTCCCCATGGCGTGCCCCGGCCGGGCCCGAGCCGGCCTACCCGCGTGCGTCCAACGACCCGGCTGCCGACGCGACCCCCGCGGCACCGGCTGTCCGGCCGACTGCCCGCCGCGCCGCCGATCCCGGTATCGAGGCACTGCGCGCCGAGCTGCGCGCGCTGGTGGCCGAAGAACTCGCTCAACTGATCAAGAGGTGACCCGTGGCTGAACTGCGTTCGTTCATCTTCATCGATCGGCTTCAGCCGCAGACGATGTCGTACCTGGGTACCTGGATCAAGGGCGCGCTGCCGCGTGCCGGGGTAGCCGCACAGATCATCGAGGTGGCGCCCGGCCTCGACATCGAGGGCGTCACCGACGTCGCGCTCAAGCACGCAGAGGTGCAGGCCGGCGTGCTGGTCGTGGAGCGTCAGTTCGGCTATCTGGAGTTCCACGGTGAGACCGCCGCAGTCGAGGCGGCCGCCGACGCCGCGCTGGCCGAACTCGACCGCGACGCCGGCGCAGCGACGGCTCCGCAGATCCTCGCGTCTCGGATCATCTCCAGCATCGACCGGCAGCACGCCTTCCTGATCAACCGCAACAAAATCGGCTCGATGGTGCTGGCCGGTGAGTCCCTGTACGTGCTCGAGGTGTCTCCGGCGTCGTATGCAATCCTGGCCACCAACGAAGCCGAGAAGGCCGCCGACGTGAAGGTCGTCGACTTCCGGATGATCGGGGCGACGGGCCGGGTCTACCTGTCCGGCAGTGAGTCCGACATCCGCCAGGCCGCCGCGGCGGCGGAGGAAGCACTCGCGCGGAGCGTGCGGTGAGCATCGACCGCGAGGCGCTGCGGCAACTCGTCCGCGAGGTGATCCGCGAGGCTGTCGGCGACCTCACGACGGCATCGCCGTCCCCATCCACCCCGGCGGCGCCGAAGCCGGCGCCCGTCGCGGCGGCACCGAAGGCCGCGGACGGACCTGTTGCGACCGGTCCGCTGGCCGCCGACGAGCGTTCCCGGGTCGACACCGTGCGCATCACCAACGACCGCGAGCTCGATGTGTTCGTACGAAACCTTTTGCGGCTGTACGAGAATCCGAAGACCCGCGCGGACCTGCGACAGGGCCGATTGTCCTTCCGGCTGGCCGGCACCGACCGCAGCGGCCCCGGCAGCACCAGACGTGTTGAGCGTGGCGCAGTCACCGAACGGCAGATCGCCGACATCGCCGCCTCCGGCGCATCCCTGGTCCTCGGCCCGCGGGCCGTGCTGACCCCCCTGGCCCGCGAACGCGCCCGCGCGCTGGGCGTCACCATCCACAAGGAGCGAACATGATCCGTGGCACGGTCACCGGTCAGGTCTGGTCGACCCGACGCATCGACGGCATCCCGGCCGGGGCCTTCCTCGAAGTCGAGGTGGACGGTTCCGGTTCCCGGTTGATCGCGTTCGACGTACTGGGCAGCGGCGTCGGCGAACACGTCCTCGTCACCCAGGGCTCGGTGGCGGCCGGATGGTTCACCGGGACCCCGCCTCCGGTCGATGCATTGATCATCGGCTCCATCGATCCCGCCGGTTAGCCGTCCGGTTACCGGCCCCACCCGTCAGATAGTCCGACACAAAGGAGAGAAACCATGGCCAGCAACGCGATCGGAATGATCGAGACCAAGGGTTACGTCGCCGCTCTCGCAGCCGCCGACGCAATGGTCAAGGCCGCCAACGTGACGATCACCGACCGCCAGCAGGTGGGCGACGGCCTGGTGGCCGTCATCGTCACCGGCGAGGTCGGAGCCGTCAAGGCGGCCACCGAAGCAGGCGCCGAAACCGCCTCGCAGGTAGGTGAACTCATCAGCGTGCACGTCATCCCGCGCCCGCACAACGAACTCGGCGCGCACTTCTCCGTCGCCGCCCAGTAGTCTCGGCCAGTGGCTCTTTCCGAGGCGCCGTCCTCCACTCCGACACGGACCGACATCCGCGTCTACCTCCTTGTCGAGGATCTGCAGCAGCAGTTCGCCGCCTACCTCGGTACGCCGACCCGGGCGCGCGGTTACCCGCCGTACGCCGGTGAGCACGCACTCATCGTCGAGGTGTCGCCTGCGCTGGCGATCGAACGGGTCATCGACCTCGCGCTCCGCGAGGTGCCGGGGATCCAGCCGGGAATCCTCTACGTGGAGCGGCAGTTCGGCGTGCTGGAGATCCACTCGGACAGCCTGGCCGATGTGCGCCGTGCCGGCGAGGCCATCCTGGTGGGTACGCAGAGTTCGGCGACAGACCAGCTTCGACCCAGGGTCCTCTACCACGACGTGATCGAGGACATCACCGACCAACATGCGGTGATCCTGAACCGCAACCGGCAGGCCTCGATGGTGCTTCCCGGTCAGTCGCTGCTGGTCTACGAGATGACCCCCGCCCTGTTTGCCGCCGTCGCGGCCAACGAGGCCGAACGCGCCGCGCCGGGCCTGACCCTGGTCGACGTGCAGATGATCGGCGCAGCGGGCAGGCTCTACATCAGTGGTAGCACCCAGGATGTGGTGGTGGCACGGGACCGCATCACCGAGGTTCTGGGAGCGATCGAAGGACGTGAACATTGACGGCAGACTTCACTGACGACGAAGCCGTCGCCGAAAAGGCACTGGCGGCGTTCGACCTACCGCAGGGTTCCGCGCTGCGCCTGTTGAATCTGTCCGAGAACGCCACCTATGCGGTCGAAGAACCCGGCTGCGGGCACCGGTCGATCCTGCGGGTGCACCGCAAGGACTACCACCGCCTCGACCAGATCGAGTCCGAATTGATGTGGCTGGACGCGCTGCGCCGCGACAGCGACGTGACCGTGCCGACGGTGATCCCCGCCCACGACGGGCGCCGGGTGGTCACTGTCGAGCACGACGGGACGGCCCGCCACGTCGTGCACTTCGAGATGGTGCCGGGCGCCGAGCCGGACGAGAACACCGTGAGCTCCACGGATTTCCACACGCTCGGATGTATCACCGCCGCACTGCACGACCATGCCCGCAGCTGGCAGCGTCCGGCAAGCTTCAGCCGGTTCTCCTGGGACTGGGAGCAGAGCCTCGGCGGCACGCCCCGCTGGGGACGCTGGCGCGACGCGACCGGCGTCGGCGAACACGAGACCGAGGTGCTCGCCCGCGCCGAGGAATTGTTGCACCGCAGGCTGACCGAATACGGCACCGGCGCGGACACCTTCGGTCTGGTACATGCAGATTTGCGCCTGGCCAACCTGCTGGTCGACGGTGAGACCATCACCGTGATCGATTTCGACGACTGCGGTTTCGGTTGGTACTTCTACGATTTCGGCACTGCCGTGTCGTTCTTCGAGGATCATCCGTCGGTTCCCGAGTGGCAGGATGCCTGGGCCAGCGGGTACCGCACGCGTCGAGCACTCGCCAAATCCGACGAGGACATGTTGGCCTCGTTCATCCTGCTGCGGCGGTTGCTGCTACTGGCCTGGATGGGCACCCACAGCCACTCGAAGGAATCCCAGGCGATCTCCGTGACCTATGCCGCGGGTAGTTGCAAGCTCGCCGAGAAGTACCTGTCCTCCAACGGCCACCGAATCTTCTGATCCCAATACTGAAAGGGCTTATGGCCATGTTCAACTCGTTGCAAGGTCGCTCTGCCATCGTCACCGGCGGCAGCAAGGGCATCGGTCGCGGCATCGCCGAGACATTTGCGCGTGCCGGGGTCAACGTCGTCGTCACCGGCCGCACCCAGGCCGACATCGACGCCGCCGTCGCGGACCTGGCCGGACTCGCAGGCACCGTCACCGGCGTGGCCGCCGACGTGACCAGCCCCGAGGACTGCCGTCGAGTGGTGGCGACCGCGGTGGAGCGCAACGGCGGACTGGACATCGTGTGCGCCAACGCCGGCATCTTCCCCTCCGGCCGCCTGCAGGACCTCACACCCGATGACCTCGAACAGGTAATGGGCGTGAACTTCAAAGGGACCGTGTACATCGTGCAGGCCGCGCTGGAGCCGCTGGAGGCCAGCGGCCACGGCCGGGTCGTCATCACGTCGTCGATCACCGGCCCCGTCACCGGATTTCCCGGGTGGTCCCACTACGGCGCGAGCAAGGCCGCGCAGCTGGGGTTCCTGCGCACCGCGGCGATCGAACTGGCGCCCAAGAAGATCACCGTCAACGCGGTACTGCCGGGCAACATCATCACCGAGGGCCTGATCGAGATGGGCCAGACCTACATGGACCAGATGGCCGCCTCGGTCCCGGCCGGCAAGCTCGGTGAGGTGGCCGACATCGGTAACGCCGCGCTGTTCTTCGCCACCGACGAGGCTGCGTACATCACCGGACAATCCCTGGTAGTCGACGGCGGCCAGATCCTGCCCGAATCACCGGAGGCGCTCGCCGACCTGTAGGGGCACGTACCCTAGATTTGGTCGAACCAATTGCCATAGGCGAGGAGGCCCGGTGCCCACTCAGACCGAGGAACTTCGGCGCCGGATCGTGGCCGACATCAACGCGGGAACGCCCGGGACGAAACTGGGCAGTGAGCGGGAGCTGGCCGAACGCTATCGAACGAGCCGGTCGAGCCTGCGCCAGGTGCTCGCCGCGCTGGAGGAGGCCGGTCTGGTGGACCGAATGATCGGCCGCTCCGGAGGCATCTTCATCAGCCACGCACAGGTGCAGCGCAGTCTGACCGACGTCGTCGGGGTTCCGGCGTTTCTGGCCAGTCAGGGCTACGTCGCCGGGACCCGGGTGCTGTCGACCAAGATTGCCGCGCCCGATGCCACCACCCAGCAGGCCCTCGGGATCGCCGCCGACGACTTCGTCATCGAGATCCAGCGACTGCGTCTGGCCGACGGCTCCCCGATCTCGTTGGAGTTGGCCCAGTTTCCGGCCGAGGCCTTTCCCGGTCTGCTCGAACAACAGCTCGGCGGATCGCTCTACGAGATCTTGGAGAGTGAGTACGGTCTGGTCACCGCGCGCGCCGACGAACGGATCGAAGCGGTCAACGCCACGCCTGAAGAAGCCAATCTGCTCGGCATCAAACCCAAGTCGGCGCTGCTGCTGATCACCCGAATCGCCTATGACCAGCACGAGAATCCGTGCGAGTTCTCTCGGGACCTGTTCCGCGGTGACCGCACGAGGCTGGCGGTGACGGCGCAGGGCCGCGGCGTCGGCGTCTCACCGTCGGTGGCGGCCGCGTCAGTCGCGTTGCACGGCCCGCTCGCGCCAGCGCCGTCGGCGTAGCGCCGCGCGCGCCGACTACCGTGAGGGCACGCTCGCGGGCAGAGTAAGACGTGTGACGAGTCCTCCCGGCGCAGGCAGGTTCGCCCCGAGCCCGTCGGCGGATCTGCACATCGGCAACCTCCGTACCGCGGTGCTGGCGTGGCTGTTCGCCCGCTCGACCGGACGCCGGTTCCTGATGCGCGTCGAGGACCTCGACGATCGCACGCACCCCGAGATCGCCGACCGCCAGCTCGCCGACCTGGCGGCCATCGGCGTGACGTGGGACGGCCCTGCCACCCGGCAGACCGCGCACCCCGAACGCTACGAAGCCGTCGTGGAAACACTCGACCAGCGTGGCCTGCTGTTCGAATGCTATTGCACCAGAAGGGATATCGCGCAGGCGCCGCGGGCTCCCCACGCCCCCGAGGGCGCGTATCCCGGCACCTGCCGGGACCTCACGGAGGGCGAACGCGCCGTCAGAAGGCAGGAGACCGGGCGCCCGCCCGCGTTGCGGCTGCGCACCGATACCCACGAGTTCACCGTGCACGACGCGCTGCACGGTGACTACACGGGCCTCGTCGACGACTTCGTCGTGCGTCGCGGTGACGGGGTGCCCGCCTACAACCTCGCGGTCGTCGTCGACGACGCCGCCTCGGGCGTCGATCAGGTAGCACGCGGCGACGACCTGCTGTCGTCGTCGCCCCGGCAGGCCTACCTGGCCCGTCTTCTCGGCTACCCCGAGCCGCTGTACGCCCACGTGCCGCTGGTGCTCAACGACCAGGGTGCCCGGCTGGCCAAACGCGACGGCGCGGTGACGCTCGCCGACATCGGCGTCGCCCTGGCGCTGGCGCAGATCGCCGACTCACTCGGTTTCGCGGCGCGCACCGTCGGCGACATGCTCGACGAGTTCGATCCTGCGCGGTTGCCCCACCAACCGTGGGTATACCAGCCCGGGTGAGCACAACCCTTGGGCATCGGCGTGCACATTGCTACGGTCCGCCGATGCGCCACCCACGAAGAGTTCTGCTGGCTGTGCTGGCCGCCGTCGCGGTGCTGTTGACCGCATGCGGATCGTCGGGGCCCGCCGACGGCGAGAACCCGGTGCAGTCCAGCGGGGTGCTCCGCGTCGGCACCGAGGGCGTCTACGCACCGTTCAGCTATCACGACCCCGCCACCGGCCAACTGACCGGCTACGACGTGGACGTGGCCAGGGCGGTCGGCGAGAAGCTGGGCGTCAACGTCGAGTTCGTCGAAACACCGTGGGACTCGATCTTCGCCGCGCTGGAAGCCAACCGGTTCGATGTCGTCGCCAACCAGGTGACGATCACGCCGGAACGCCAGCAGAAGTACGACCTGTCCGAGCCGTACTCGATCGGCGAGGGCGTCATCGTGACCCGCGCCGACGACAACTCGATAACCTCGCTCGCCGACCTGCCGGGCAAGCTCGCCGCACAGAGCACCACGAGCAACTGGGCGCAGGTGGCCCGCGACGCCGGCGCCCGGATCGAATCGGTGGAAGGCCTCACCCAGGCGATGGCCCTGCTCAGCCAGGGCCGGGTCGACGTGGTGGTCAACGACAGCCTCTCGATCTACGCCTACCTCGCCGAGACCAACGACACGGCGGTGAAGATCGCGGGCACCACGGGCGAGAAGAGTGAACAGGGCTTCGCCGCCCGGAAGAACAGCGGTCTGCTGCCGGACCTCGACGCGGCGATCGACGAGCTCAGGAATGACGGCACGCTCGCCGAGATCTCGCAGAAGTACTTGAAGACCAACGCCTCCGGCGGTCAGGACGCCCCGCAGGCTCAGCCGCGGTCCACGGTGCAGCTGGTCCTGGACAACCTGTGGCCACTGGCGCGGGCCGCCCTCACCATGACGATCCCGCTGACCATCATCAGCTTCGCCATCGGTCTGGTCATAGCGCTGGGCGTGGCGCTGGCGCGGTTGTCGAAGAACCTGGCGCTCTCCAACGCCGCACGCTTCTACATTTCCGTGATCCGAGGAACGCCGCTGCTGGTCCAGCTGTTCATCGTGTTCTTCGCGCTCCCGGAGTTCGGCGTCAGGATCGATCCGTTCCCGGCGGCGGTCATCGCCTTCTCGCTCAACGTCGGTGGCTACGCGGCCGAGATCATCCGGTCGGCGATCCAGAGCATTCCGAAGGGCCAGTGGGAGGCCGCGCAGACGATCGGCCTCAACTACCTGAGCACGCTGCGGCGCATCATCCTGCCGCAGGCCAGCAGGGTGGCGGTGCCGCCGCTGTCCAACACGTTGATCTCACTGGTCAAAGACACGTCGCTGGCGTCGACGATCCTGGTGACCGAGCTGTTGCGCCAGGCCCAGATCATCGCCGCGCCCACCTTCGAGTTCTTCGCGCTCTACGGCACGGCGGCGGTCTACTACTGGGTGATCTGCCTGGTGCTGTCGTTCGGCCAGGCACGGTTCGAGCACCGACTGGAAAGGTACGTGGCCAGATGACGAGCGCTTGCGCGAGGAATCGAAGATTATGAGCACAACCGACGAGGTCGAGTACCGGGTCGTCGCCCGCGACGTCCGGAAGGCGTTCGGCGGACTCGACGTGCTCAAAGGGGTGTCGTTTCGGGTCCCGCGCGGAAGCGCCACCGCCATCATCGGTCCGTCCGGCTCGGGCAAGACGACGCTGCTGCGCGCGCTCAACGCACTCGACGCGCCCGATTCGGGCACGATCAAGGTCGGGGACGTGGAGATCGACTTCGCTGCGTCCGCCGCACCGGTGTCCAAGGACGAGCTGCGCCGCTACCGGGCGCAGAGTGGCTTCGTCTTCCAGTCCCACAACCTGTTTCCGCACAAGACGGTGCTGCAGAACGTCACCGAGGGTCCGCTGATCGCCCAGCGGCGGCCCCGCGACGAGGTGGAGGCCGAGGCCGTCGAACTCCTGGGACAGGTGGGTCTCGCCGACAAGCGCGACCAGTACCCGTTCCAGCTGTCCGGCGGCCAGCAGCAGCGGGTGGGCATCGCGCGGGCGCTCGCGCTCAAGCCCAAGGTGGTGCTGTTCGACGAGCCGACCTCGGCGCTGGACCCCGAACTCGTCGGCGAGGTACTGGCGGTGATCAAGGATCTGGCGGTCGAAGGCTGGACCCTGGTGGTCGTCACCCACGAAATCCAGTTCGCCCGACAGGTTTCCGACCAGGTGCTGTTCACCGACGGCGGGGTGATACTGGAGCAGGGGCCGCCTGCGGCGGTGATCGGCGATCCCAAGGAGGAACGGACGCGTCAGTTCTTGCAGCGCATCCTGAACCCGCTGTAGCCGCCACCGTGAGAAAGTGTCGGTCATGGCAAGCAGCGAAGCAGACGTCATCGTCGTCGGCGCAGGACTCTCGGGCCTCACCGCGGCCCGCACCGTCCTGGCGGCGGGGCTGACGCCGCTGATCCTGGAGGCAGACACCCGCGTCGGCGGGCGCATCCTCACCGAGCAGTTGGCCGGGCTGCCCATGGAACTCGGGGCCCAGTGGATCGGCGACACCCACCACCGGATGTTCGCGCTGGCCGCCGAACTCGGGGTCGAGACGTACCCGCAGTACGACGACGGCGAGACCTCTTACGACCTCGCCGGCACCGGCGTCATGCGCCAGAACGACTTTCACACCCGCTTCGCCGACGAACTGGCCGAGCTGGAGAAGGTGCTGCGCCGCCTCGACGAACTGGCCGCCGAGGTATCCCCGGCGGCGCCGTGGGCGGCGCCGCACGCGGCCGAGTGGGATGCCATCACCGCGGGCGCCTGGTATGACGCGCAGGGCCTGTCGCCGGTGGCGCGCACGCTACTGGAGATCTGCACCGTCGGGATCCTCGCGGTGCCCACGGTCGAGGTGTCGTTCCTGCATCTGCTCTTCACCGTCCAGACGTGCGGTGTGACCGCGGAGCTGTTCGCCGAGTCCGAGGGCGGCGCCCAGACCACGCGGTTCGTCGGTGGCACCGCCGAGATCCCGAACCGGTTGGCGGCGTTGATCGCCGACCACATCGTGTTCGACTCGCCGGTGCACTTCATCGAGCACAGCACCGACAGCGTCACCGTGCACTGCCGCGGCGGCCGGGTGGCCCGCGGCCGGCGGATCATCGTCGCGCTGTCACCCACCCTGGCCGGACGGATCATGTACGACCCCCCGCTGTCCGGCTACCGCGACCAGCTGACACAGCGGATGCCGAACTCGGCGGCGATGAAAGCGTTCTTCGTCTACGACGAACCGTTCTGGCGGAACGAGGGTTTGAACGGCCAGCTCATCTCGGACGTCGGCCCCGCCCGCATGTCCAACGACACATGCATCCAGGGCGACGACCACGGCGTGATCCTGATGTTCCTGGAGGGCGAGCAGGCCCGCACCCACGGACACTGGTCCGAGGAGGAGCGGCGCGCGGCGCTGACCGCCGAGCTGGTGCGCCACTTCGGCGACAAGGCCGCACACCCGCAGCACTACATCGACGGCGAATGGGGCAGCCGGCAGTGGACCCGCGGCTGCTACAACGCCAACTGCGGACCGCTGGTGTGGACCACCTACGGCGCCGCGCTGGCCGAGCCCATCGGCTCGATCCACTGGGCGTCCACCGATACCGCCACCCACTGGAGCGCCTACATGGAGGGCGCGGTGGAAGCCGGTGAGCGCGCCGCCCGAGAGGTCATCGACGCGCTGGTGCAGTAGCGATCACGCTGTCGGACCGAGGTTTTCGAGGTCCAGCGTCGCCATGCCGCGCAACGTCACGTTCTGCTTGTAGACCGGTTCGGCGGCCAATACGGCGTCCGGGAAGCGTGCCGTCAGCGCGGTGAGCGCCACGGAGGCCTCCAGCCGGGCCAGCGGCGCGCCGATGCAGAAGTGCGGACCCTTCCCGAAGCCGAGGTGGCGGATGGTCCCGCGGTCGGGATCGAACTGGTCGGGGCGTTCGACGGCGTCCGGGTCACGGTGTGCTGCCGCGGTCAGCAGCAGCATGTTGTCGCCCTTGGGCACGGTGATCGCTTCCCCGTCGCTCCGCTCGCCCCCGATGACATTTCCCCCGTCGCTCCGCTCGCCCCCGATCGTCATGTCCTCCCCCGCAACGCGACCCACCAACTGCACCGGCGGGTCGTAGCGCAGTGTCTCTTCGATCACCGCACCCACACGTCCGGGATCGGCGGCCAGAGCCGACCACTGGGAGCGGTCACGCAGTAGGGCGAGGATCGCGTTGGCGATCAGGTTGACCGTCGTCTCGTGCCCGGCGACCAGGAGCAGGTTGCAGGTGGCGACGATCTCGTCCTCGGTCAGTTGGTCACCGGACTCTTCGACCTGGATGAGCCCCGACATCAGGTCGTCGCCCGGATCGCGGCGGCGGCGCGAGATCAGCTCGCGCAGGTATTCGCGCAGCCACAGCGCCGCCTGCATGCGCTCCTCGAACCCGTCGCCTGCCGCGCCGGTGACCGACACGAACGGGTCCAGCGACTGCGCGAGCAGACCCGAGGCGGCGCTGAACTCGGGCTCGTCCTCCAGCGGCACACCGAGCAGACGGCAGATCACCGCGACCGGCAGCGGGTACGCCAGCCCTGCGATCGCGTCGAAGGTGCCGCCGTCCCCGGCGTCCCGCAGCAGCCCGCCGACCAGGCCGACGATCTCGGGCTCCAATGCGTTGACGACTTTCGGGACGAACGCCTTGCTCACCAGCCGGCGCAGCCTCGTGTGGTCCGGCGGGTCGAGGAACAGGAAGCCGGGCGGCCCGAACGGGCGGGCCTGGGCGCCGTCGGCCACCGCCCGCTGCGCCACGGTGGATTTCATCCGGTCACTGGCCGACGACGGATGGCGCAGGACCTCGTCGCAGTCTGCGTAGGAGGAGAACACCGCCAGGTTCTTGCCGGGCAGGTGCACCGGACCCTGCTCCCGGATCCGGCGGTACAGCGGGTACGGGTCGGCGCGGGCGGCGGGGTCGAGCATCTGCAGCAGCAGCGACTCCGGTTCGGCGGCGGTCGTCATGCCCTTATTGTGCACGCGTCTAAGAGGTGCGCAGGTCAGGCGGGCCGAGCGTGGGGGCTACGTACGCGAACCGGCCGGTTTGCGTGCGCAAGGCCCACGTTCGTCAGGAGGACTTCGCGTAATAGCGTCCCAGGACGTGCTCGCGCAGCTCGTCGAACCGGCCAGCGGGAATGGCGGCACGGATGTCGTCGACCAGCCGGATGACGAACCGCTCGTTGTGGATCGTGCACAGCGTCGAGGCCAGGATCTCCTTGGCCTTGAACAGGTGGTGCAGGTAGGCGCGGGTGTAGTGCGCGCAGGTGTAGCAGTCGCACTCGGCGTCGATGGGGGTGAAGTCGCGCCGGTAGCGCGACCCGGTGATGTTGTAGCGCCCGTGCACCGAGTACACCGCGGCGTTGCGGGCCACCCGGGACGGCGACACGCAGTCGAATGTGTCCGCACCCGATGCCACGGCCGCGAACAGGTCATCGGGCTCGCTGATCCCGAGCAGATGACGCGGCTTGTCGTCGGGCAGTTCACTGCTGACCCAGCCGACGATCGTCGCGAGATTCTGTTTCTCCAGGGCGCCCCCGATGCCGTATCCGGCGAAACCGTTGCCGTCCTCGTCGCGGATCTCGGCCAATCCGCGCGCGGCCTGACGGCGCAGATCCTCGTACTGGGCACCCTGCACCACACCGAACAGTGCCTGGGGCGGCTTGCCCGCGCGTTCGATGCTCAGCCTGCGGTGCTCGGCCAGGCAGCGCACCGCCCAGTCATGGGTGCGCTGCACCGAGCTCTCCTGATAGCCGCGGGTGTTGACCAGCGTGGTCAGCTCGTCGAACGCGAAGATGATGTCGGCGCCCAGCTGGTGCTGGATGCCGATCGAGACCTCCGGGGTGAAGCGGTGCGTGGACCCGTCCAGATGGGACCGGAACGTCACGCCGTCGTCGTCGACGTGGGCCAACCGTTCCTTGCCCTCGGCGATGATGTCGTCGGTCTGGACCCGCTCGGTGTCCATCGCCAGCACCTTCTTGAAGCCCACCCCCAGCGACATCACCTGGAATCCGCCGCTGTCGGTGTACGTCGGCCCCGGCCAGTTCATGAACGCACCCAGACCGCCCGCCTCGTCGACGATGTCGGGACCGGGCTGCAGATACAGGTGATATGCGTTGGCCAGAATTGCCTGTGCGCCAACCTCTTTCATCGTCTCGGGCAGCACCGCTTTGACCGTCGCCGCGGTGCCGACCGCGACGAACGCCGGCGTCTGGATGTCTCCGTGCGGCGTGCGGATGGTCCCCGTGCGGCCCAGCCGTCCCGGGAGTTCGGCGTTCACCGAAAAAAGGGGATCGGCGCAAAAGGGGCGGCTCACGCCGTAGATTCTGCACTGTGTTCACTAGCCGGGCTCTCACCGCTCCGATCGCGGTGGCCGTGGTGGCCGTCGCCGGGTGCTCCTCCTCGCCGCCGCCGGAGTACCAGCCGCCGCCCGGCGCGCTTATCGCCGGCACCGCACAGGTGACGGTCAACGGCGAGGACGCCGGAACCACCACCGCGGTGCAATGCGACTCCGCCGGAACGCTGATGATGATCAAGACCGGCGACCCCGGCCCGGACACCTCCGGTACCACGGCGATGGTGGCCAGCAACGACGAGCTAGTGGTTCGCGAGGTCGGTATCCGCGACCTCGGCGGTTTCACCGGAAGCTACAACAGCGGCCTCGGTGGGGAGGCGACCGTCACGATGACCGGACGCACCTACGACATCAGCGGCACGGCCGACGGATTCGCGACCGACAACCCGAGCTTCCGCACCACAGCGGATTTTACGATCAAGATCGCCTGCTGACCGGGCTCCGCGGACCATACTGCTTGTGATGATCCGCCGATGTCGGCGAATCACACAACACGAAGGAGAACCGTGATGAAGCGCGAAATCCTCACCGTCGTGGGTGGCGCAGCGATCGTCATTGCCGGTCTGTCGGGCTGCGGATCGAACAAGTCGGAGACCTCCGGGGAGACCTCCCAGGCCGCTGCCGCAGAGGGCAAGAGCACCGTGACGATCGACGGCGCCGACCAGGAGGTCACGGGCACCGTGGTGTGCTCGGACATGGGCGGCAACACCAACATCGCGATCGGCGACGCGACCACGGGTATCGGCGCGGTGGTCACCACCGGCGACGAGCCGTCACTGGTGTCGGTCGGCCTCGGCAATGTCAACGGCGTGACGCTCGGCTACCAGAACGGCACCGGCTCCAACGACGGCAAGGTCGAGAAGGACGGCAGCACCTACAAGATCTCCGGCACGGCGACCGGTGTGGACATGGCCAATCCGATGCAGCCGGTGAACAAGCCGTTCGAGCTGGAGATCACCTGCCCCTAGGCCGTCGTTCGGATCAGCGACGGTAGTCCTCGCCGACGGATCATGATCTCGGCGACGACGATGTTGGGTAACCAGCACAAAAAGGGAACCGGCGCGTACGCGGCCGCAAAGGCGATCTCCTGATCGACACCGAATGCGATCTGTACGGCGGTCAGGGCGAACAGCCACACCCGTAGGGTCGGCGCGGCATAGGTCAACGCGAAGCTGCGGATCATCCACGCCTGATGCTCGGCGAAGTCGCGGTCGCGTGCGCTCCGGTATCCCCGATACGTCGTCCAGATCCACAACACCGCGAGGGTGCCGAAGCCGAACAGTCCGGTGAACGCCACCGAACTGAAGAACGCCATCACCAACCCGGATGCTCCGCCGACGAATACCGACGCGACGTAGGTTCGGCCCGTCCAGCGGTGAATCTGTGGCGCCCGCTGCCGGAGCTTTTTGGAGAACTGGAAGCCGCCGATCAGCAGGGCCAGCCCGGCGGACGCGATGTGGACATAGAAGACGCATTGGATGACGGCCGGCCGCTGGGCGTAGGTGCTCGCGAGACCCGTATCGCTGCGCGCCAGGGACGCGAGGGAATCGCCGATGTACTGGGTGGGGAAGTAGACGGCAACGGCCAGTGACGTCAGAAGCAGAACCAGCCAGGGGACGTTCCCGCGCTTGCGCGTGGGACGGTTCGCGGTTGCGGGCGAAAGTGTGGTCATCGCAAGGTCCTCACGCGGGGCGGATAGGTAAACTTACGTCTGTAAACATACGAGCGTCAACATAAGTTCCCTGCAGCGCCCGGTCGTATGCTTACGCGCGTTTACCAAGGAGGACGAGATGCCACCACGTCGGCGCAACCCTCGGGGTGAAGGCACCCGACTGCGCGACGATCTCCTCGTCGGCGCGCAGCGCATCCTCGAACGAACGGGCAGCGAAGACGACGTCAGCCTGCGCGCGGTCGCCCGGGAGGTCGGTGTCTCCGCACCGTCGATCTACGCCCACTTCGCCGACGGCAAGGCCATCGTGGACGCCCTGGTCGAGCAGACCTTCGAGCAGCTCACCGCAACCCTGAAAGAAGCACGCGACACTGCGCAGCCGTCCGAGCGCCTCCTCGCCGTCTGCAGGGCGTACGTCGACTTCGGACTCCGGCAGCCGGAGCGCTATCTCACGCTCTTCGAACGCCGCCGGACACTGGAACGGACGAAGGAACTCGCAGCGGACGGCCCCGCGTTCTTCTACGCCAACGGCGCGGAGGCGTTCCGCATTCTGGCCGACGCCGTTGCTGAATCATCCGGCGACAGAGACGGTTCCGCGGAAGAGGATGCCGCCCTGCTGTGGGCAGCGCTGCACGGCTACACGACGCTTCGCACCAGCATGCCGAGGTTCCCGTGGTTCGCCGACGAGGAACACGTGTGCCGCGAGCTGGTCGGCCGGACCGTGTCGTTCGCGCGGGAACGTCAGAAAGGCTTGTAGCCGGCGGCCGACTGCCGCAACTGCCAGATCTGAGGGGGGCAGAGCTCGTTGACGGCCTGATTGATCAGATAGCCCGCCTGGTAGTAGTCGGTGGTGTGGAAGTCGGCCTTCACCTGATTGACGAGGTCGGTGTAGCTCATCTTCGTTCCGACGCGATAGCAGATGCTGTTCCCGTAGGCGATCGCCGCGTCGGCGTTGGGGAAGTTGTAACCCGGACGGACGTGCACATTGACCAGGTAGGCGACGGCGTCAGCGTTCGCCGTCGGCGCGGTAAGGAGCGCCGCTGGTGCTCCGACCAACGCCGCCGACGCCATCACGCCCGCCGATAACACCCCCACCAGCGTCTTCATGGGTGATGACCCTACGCCTCGCGGCGCGATGTCGTGGCAATGCGGGCAAGGCCGCCCGCGGAGGAGGCGCCGCGAATTAGGGTGTAGCCATGAAGCTGATGGTTGCTGTCGCGATCGCCGGTGGTGTCCTTGCCGCTCCGCTGGCGGGCTTCGGTCTGGGAACTGCCTCGGCGACGCCGACGACGTGTGACGGTGCCGGGTGCGTCCCGTACGTGCGCACCGACGCGCAACTGGGTGGGCACTGCACGCAGAACACCCGCTACAACTTCGGGTCCGACGGGTCGGGCAACACCCTGGCCTGCAGTTCGAAGAGCGTGTGGGTGTCGTCTCCGCAACTGATCGGAGTGCGCTTGCTGCGCTCGCCGTGCGACGGCAGCACGGGTGTAGCGCAGAGCCCCGACGGTGTCCCGTTGAAGTGTGACGGCGGCGCGTGGAGCGCCGACTACTCCGTGATGTTCTACGGCTGAGGTCTCACTCGATCAACACGTCCTCGTCGACGCCGATCGCGGTCGCCTTCGATGTGTTCCATGAGGCTGCGGGTACCACGCACAACGAACTGATCACCCGTGCGATGGCGGCGCTCGCCGTGACGCCCCTTGCGATCCGCGAGAATCTCAAGAGCGACAACCGAATTGAGCGGTTGACTCGTGTGATGACGGTGTCGCGCTGACTACCGCTTCTTCGCGAAGGCGGTGGCGTTGTAGATCAGCGGCAGCGACGCCGTCGTCGCGAAACCCGGCGCGGCCTCGCACACGGCGGGCACCGCGTTGAGCACCTGCATCGCCGTGGCGACGTTGGCCGACCGCACGTGTTCTGCCATGCTCGCGGCGCGGCTGAAGCTCGCCAGCGAGAAGAAGTGCGTCTGCATCGACGGGTCGCCCTCGACGGTCAGCGTCCAACCATGCCTCGGCGTCGGCCAGTGCGCCGGATACTCGTTGCCGACGGTCCACAGTGTCTCGATCTCGACCAGCGTCTCCCCGTCGCGCAATCCCGTCCAGTTCCATCGCTGGCCCGCGGTGGTACCTGCGCGCAGCAGGTGATCGAAGATCTGGTGATCCTCCTGCGCGGCAACGGCTTCCACGGTTGCGGTCACCTCGTCCAGCTCGGCGCCCAGCGCGTCGCCGATGAACCAGACCTGCTCGGCGAAGATCGAGCTGTTGAAAGCCAGGAAGTCGGTGGCGGTCGGGCTGATGAACTCGACTGGCTCACCGAAAGCCATGTTGTCGAACGTGATCCCGGTGCTCTCGTACACCGACCAGTCCGCACGCTCCTGCAGGGTGATTTTGTCGATGGTGCGGCTCATCCCCGACAGCGCCAGCGGCAGCACTCCCGACAGGTTGCCGGGGTTCAGCCCGCTGCCGTGCACCGAGCTCGCGCCCTGTTCGCACGCGGCGAGCACCCTGTCCCGGTCGGCCGGATCCATCCGCCGCGGGTGGAACATGAACGCCGTCGTGGCGACGTTCTTCCCGACGGCCAACAGTGCGCACACGTCGTCGACGCTCGCGGTACGTGGCGTGTAGAGGACGCAGTCGGCGTCGAGCGCGAGGATCGCGTCGACGTCGCTGGTGGCGGCCACCCCGATGGGGTCGCGGCCGACCAGGGCGCCGATGTCGACGCCGTCCTTGTCGTCGGAGTACACCCTGGCGCCGACGAGCGTCAGCTCTGTTCGATGGTCGAGTATCGCCGTGATCATCTCTGAACCGACAGCCCCTGTGCCCCACTGAATCACCCGATACACGCACCGGACCGTAACAGCCTTATGGTTACGGCCGTGACCAATCGCATCAAGGAACTGCTCGGCGTCGAATTCCCGGTCGTGCAGGCACCGATGACCTACATCGCCCGCGCCGAACTGGCAGCGGCGGTGTCCGAAGGCGGCGGGCTCGGCATGATCGAGACCCTGACCGCCGAGGGACGGGAGGACCTGCTGCGGGTGCGTGAGCTCACGGACCGTCCGGTGGCGGCCAACCTGATGATCCAGGGCTGGAAGCGGGACCCGTCGATCGTCGACGTCCTGGCGTCCGCCGGGGTGCGGCACGTGTTCACCTCGGCGGGCGATCCGGCCCTGTTCACCTCCCGGCTCCACGACGCCGGGATGACGGTGGTGCACGTCGTCGGATCGCTCAAGGGAGCACTGAAGGCGGCCGACGCCGGCGTCGACGCGCTGGTGGTCGAGGGTGTCGAGGGCGGCGGCTTCAAGTCCGCGCTGGGCGCGTCGACCATGGTGCTGCTTCCCCTGGTGGCCGAACGCGTCGGCCTGCCGATCATCTGCGCGGGCGGCATCTGCGATGCCCGCTCGGCGGCCGCGGCGGTGGTGCTGGGCGCCGAGGGACTACAGATGGGGACCCGCATGCTGGCCAGCGTCGAGGCCGGCGTGCACGGCAACTTCAAGGATGCGATCGTCGCGGCCGACGATGCGGGGACGGTTCTGCTCGACCTCCCCGGGAACCCGACCATGCGGGTGCTGCGCACCGGGCTGGCGGCCCGCATCCACGAGCACGACCCGGCGACCCAGCTGCTCGGCCGCATCACCGATCTCTACTTCGCCGGCGACCTGGATGCCAGCGTCGCCAACACCGGCCAGGTGTCCTCCCGCATCACCGATCTCCAGCCCGTGGCCGATATCGTGCGTCGCACGTGGTGTGACATCGAGGCAGTTCTGGATGACGCGCGAACACGACTCGGTTGAGCACTCCGGCGATAGGGCACACTCGTGAGCATGGACGGCGACTACGACGACGGTGGACCCGACGACACCCTGAGCCCGAGCGAGTCTCTTGATTCCGACGAGGTGCGCAATGACGACGGCGACATCGTCGTCGATCCGCCGGATACCTGGATCGAGGCCGAGGAGCACCAGACCCTCGATGAACAGCTCGCGGCCGAGGAGCCCGACGTCGTGCCCGACGGGGAACCGCAGGAAGACCGGCCCACCCGTCAGACATCCGGGCAGATCGACGGGACCCCCGAGGACGGCGACTCGTTCTTCACCGTGGTCGACGATGACGAGAAGGCACGCGTCCCCGGAGACGAAGAGGCCGACCACATCATCGAGGACTAGGCGGCCGACGTGAGCACCAGACGAATTCTCTGTTTCGGCGACTCGCTGACATGGGGCTGGGTGCCGGTGGCCGACGGGATGCCCACCGAACGGTATCCACGTCAGCAGCGGTGGCCGGGGGTGCTCGCCGACCGGCTCGGACCGGACTTCACGGTGCTGGAGGAGGGGCTCTCGGCGCGCACCACCAACGCCGACGACCCCACGGATCCGCGGCTCAACGGGTCGAAGTACCTACCCGCCGCACTCGCCAGCCACCTCCCGCTGGACCTGGTGATCCTGATGCTCGGCACCAACGACACGAAGGCGTATTTCGGCCGTACGCCGCTGGACATCGCGCTGGGCATGTCGATACTGGTGACCCAGGTACTCACCAGTGCCGGCGGTGTCGGCACCAGCTACCCCGCCCCGCAGGTCCTCGTGGTCGCTCCGCCACCGCTCCCCCCGATGCCGCACCCCTGGTTCCAGCTGATCTTCGAAGGTAGCCAGGAGAAGTCGGCGCGCCTGGCGCACGTGTACGAGGCGATGGCGTCGTTCGTGAAGGTGCCGTTCTTCGATGCCGGTTCGGTGATCACGACCGAGGGTGTGGACGGCCTGCACTTCACCGAGCAGAACAACCGTGACCTCGGCGAGGCGCTCGCCGAGCAGGTCACCCACATTCTGCGCTAGGCGCGGATCACGACGGGTCCCAGCGCCTCGTAGCGCCTGGCCTCCGCGACGCCCAGTTCGCAACCGGTGACGATCGATTCGAAGTCCGACACCTGGGCGAACCGGCAGAAACTGCTCTCGCCGAACTTCGAATGCGCGGCGACCAGGATGGACCTGCGTGCCACCATGACCGCTGCGCTCTTCACCGCGGCCACGGCAGGGTCGGGCGTCGTGAGGCCATGATCGAGCGAAATACCGTTCGTTCCAAGGAAAGCCACGTCGATCACCAGGCTACGCAGCATGTCGACCGCCCAGTGGTCCACGGTGGCCAGGGTGCGGCCCCGCATCCGTCCGCCGAGCAACAACACCGTCACAGTGCGGCTGTGGGCCAGCGCCTCGGCCGCCAGCAGCGACGACGTGACCACCGTCAACTCCTCGTCGGCGAGTCGCTCGGCGATCAGCCGAGGGGTGAATCCCTCGTCCAGGTACACCGTTTCGGCGCCGTGCAACAGCTCGGCGGCCGCCCCGGCGATGCGGTGCTTCTGGCTCAGATCGACCTGGCTGCGGTACTCGACCCCGGATTCGAAGGCCGCGGTCTCCATCGGCACCGCACCGCCGTGCACCCGCTTGAGCAGCCGGCGACCGGCCAGAACCTTCAGATCGCGCCGGATCGTCTCGCTCGCGACATCGAGTTCTGTCGCGAGCGAGGCCACCTCCACCCGCCCGCGCGTGCGGGCGAACTCGACGATCCTGCTCTGGCGGCTGTCGGAATCCACCGACTCACACTACTTTTCGGCGGACATCAGGATGGACCTGACCTCCTCTGCGGTCTGCGCCTCCCGCAACCGGGTCACCTGGTCGGCCTTGAGGAACACCTGGGCGATCTTCGTGAGAAGGGCCATGTGGTCCTTGCCCGCGCCCGCGATCCCGACGACGAACTCGGCGGGCTTGCCGTTCCAGTCGATCGGCTGCCCGTAGCGGACGAAGGACAACCCGGTGCGCCGGATCGCGTCCTTGGCCTCGTTCGTGCCGTGCGGAATCGCCAGGCCGTTGCCCATGTAGGTGGAGATGGAGTTCTCCCGCTCGTGCATGGCGTCGACGTACACCGGGTCCACCGCACCCGCGGCGACCAGCAGCTGACCGGCCTCGGTGATCGCGTCGGCGGCCGAGGTCGCCGTCCCGTTCATGACGATCGACGAGAGCGGCAACGCATCGGCCCCGGAGTCGTCGCCCGGCGCCTCGGCGGGTTCGTCATCGAGGACTGCCACACCGCCGCCACCGTTGGTCCGCTGTAGCTGCTCGACGATCTCGTCGTAGCGCGGGCTGCTCATGAAGTCCTCGACCGAGACGTGAGCCGCCGACGGCGTCTTCTGGCGTGCGCGGGCGGTCAGATCCCGGTGCGAGACGACGACATCGTAGGTGTCCGTGAGGTTCGAGATGGCGGAGTTGGTCACCTTCACCTCACCGAAGCCGGCCTGCTGAATCTTCCTGCGCAGCACCGACGCACCCATCGCCGACGACCCCATGCCGGCGTCACAGGCGAACACGATGGTGTTCACCGACCCGGCGCCGGCACCCACCAGAGCGGACGCGACGCTGGACTTCTTGCCCTTCATCGACTCCATCTCGGCGGTCGCCGCGGCGAGGTCCTGCTCGTCGTCCTTGGCGCGGTCGGTCTTGAGCAGCAGCGAGGCGACGGCGAACGACACCGCGGCCGCGCCGAACACCGACAGCGTCACGCCGAGGAAGCTGCCACTGGCGGTCTGCGCGTAGACGGCGATGATGGACCCCGGTGCGGCGGGAGCGCGCAATCCCGAGCCGAACAGCACATTGATGAAGACACCGGTCATGCCGCCGAGGATGGTGGCGATGATCAGCTTCGGCTTCATCAGCACGTACGGGAAATAGATCTCGTGGATGCCGCCGAAGAACTGGATGATCGCCGCACCGGGAGCCGACGCGCGCGCCGCGCCTTTACCGAACGCCATGAAGGCCAACAGAAGTCCCAGACCCGGGCCAGGGTTGGCCTCGAGCAGGAACAGGATCGACTTGCCGGTCTCCAGGGCCTGCGTGGTACCCAGCGGGGTCAGCACGCCGTGGTTGATCGCGTTGTTGAGGAACAGCACCTTGGCCGGTTCGATGAGAATCGAGGTCAGTGGCAGCAGGTCGTTGTTGACGAGGAAGTCCACGGCGTTGCCCGCGCCGCGGGTGAACGCCGAGACGATCGGCCCGATCCCGAAGAAGCCGAAGATGGCCAGGATCATGCCCAGGATGCCCGCGGAGAAGTTGTCGACCAGCATCTCGAAGCCGGGACGGATCTTGCCGTCCCACAGGGCGTCGAGCTTCTTCATCGCCCACCCGCCGAGCGGTCCCATGATCATGGCGCCCATGAACATCGGGACGTCGGCACCGGTGATCACGCCCATGGTGGCGATCGCTCCCACGACTGCGCCGCGGTTGCCGTGCACCATCCGGCCGCCGGTGAACCCGATCAGCACGGGCAGCAGGTAGGTGATCATCGGGCCGACGATTCCGGCGCCGTCGAAGCTGCCCCAGCCGCCGATCTGGGCGACCCAACCGTCTGGATTGCGCAGCGCCGGGAAGATGCCTTGCAGCCATCCGGCCTTGATGAACAGTGCGGTGATCAGGCCCCAGGCGATGAACGCGCCGATGTTGGGCATCACCATGTTGGACAGCGCGGTGCCGAGCTTCTGAACCCGCACACGTACCCCGGTCCGCGGCTCCGCGTCCTGGACAGCTGCTTGTGACATTCAGTCCTCCGATGTGTCTGTGTCGTGAGGCGGCCGGAGTTGGTGACACCGGTCACATATGCCCAGTACACCGCATAAACGGGCACCAATGCAAGCATTCGGTCAAAAATGGTCAAACATTTCAGTGGTTTTGTGCCCGATTGCCAGATACAGTGGTCGAAAGCACACGTCATCCGAAGGCAGCCCGCCTATACCCGTCGAGAGGACCACCCCACGATGAAGGCCTTGCGCTTCTACGCCCCCGAAGATGTCCGGCTGGAAGACGTCCCGGAGCCGACCTGCGCTCCCGACGAGGTGAAGCTGCGTGTCCGCAACTGTTCAACCTGCGGCACCGACGTCAAGATCTTCTACAACGGCCACCAGAACCTGACGCCGCCGCGCACCATCGGCCACGAGATCGCCGGCGAGATCGTCGAGGTCGGTGCCGATGTCAACACGACCTACGGCAGCAGCTGGGAGGTGGGCGACCGGGTGCAGGTCATCGCCGCGGTGCCGTGCGGCGAATGCCACGAGTGCCGCAAGGGCTGGATGGCGGTGTGCCAGAACCAGACATCGATGGGCTACCAGTACGACGGCGGATTCGCCGAGTTCATGATCGTGCCGAAGCAGGTGCTCAAAGTCGATGGGCTGAACCGGATTCCGGACAACGTGGGCTTCGACGAGGCCTCCGCCGCCGAGCCGTTCGCGTGCGCGATCAATGCCCAGGAGCTGCTGGGCATCGAAGAAGGCGACACCGTGGTGGTGTTCGGCGCGGGCCCGATCGGCTGCATGCACATCCGCATTGCGCGCGGCGTGCACAACTGCGGCCCGATCTACCTCGTCGACGTCAACGATGCACGGCTGAAGATGTCGGCCGACGCGGTACACCCGGACGGCGTCATCAACGCCGCCGAGGTCGACGTCGTCGAGAAGGTCATGGAGCTCACCGGCGGCCGCGGCGCTGACGTCATCATCACCGCAACCGCAGCCAATGTTGCTCAGGAACAGGCCATTTCGATGGCGGCCCGCAACGGACGCATCTCCTTCTTCGGTGGTCTGCCCAAGACCGATCCGACGATCACGTGCGACTCCAACGTGGTGCACTACCGCCAGCTGCACATCCACGGCGCCAACGGCTCCGCGCCCGAACACAACAAGCGGGCGCTGGAGTACATCTCGACCGGACAGGTACCGGTCAAAGACCTCATCACCCGGCACATCCCGCTCGACGACGTGCTCGAGGCGTTCCAGATCGTCAAGAAGGGCGAGGCGATCAAGGTCACCGTGGAGCCGGCACCCGCCGACGTTCCCGCCGGCGTCTGAAGACGCCGCCGCCAGCGGGTTACGCTCTCTCGTCGGGTTCAACGCCCACGATCCGGGTCTGCCGCTGCTGATGTTCCTGACGCTCACCGGTGGAGCCATCCTCGGCCTGCTGATGGTGGTGATGCGGGCGCTGCTGGAACAGGCCACCACGCCGCGCACCGACATGGACGCGGTCATCTGAGTGGGTGGACCAGTGATGCCTGACACCGGGTTCGCGGCTGTTCGCCTTTCTCAGTAACTGCTCAGGCGAGGTTGCGTTTCGGATCCGGGGATCGTAGGTACTCCTACCGCAAGGCTCGAAACCGAGCCGTTCCACGTGATCGGAAGGACGCACATGAGCGCCGGAGATAAAGCAAGCAACAAGGTCGACGACCTCGGCGGTAAGGCCAAGGAAGGCCTCGGCAAGCTCACTGGCGACAAGAGCACCGAAAACGAGGGCAAGGTCGACCAGGCCAAGTCCAGCCTGAAGGATGCGGGCGAGAAGATCAAAGACGCGTTCAAGAGCTAGACCCCTACACCAGTCAGCCTGTCACCCATCCCGGGTGGCAGGCTGACTGCTTTTCTGCCCGGCCCGGCTCACAAGATCTTCTTCCAGCAATCGTCGGGGCACGTAGCCACATCCGCCGCCGCCGGTATAAGCTGCCGGATCAAAGGGGAGTGTGGAACCAGCAGGGGTGCTGGTTTCGCGGGGGAAGTGGGGGCTTCGCCATGGGGCGACACAGTCGGAGTTATCTTGCCGCGCAGCCGGAATTGCCGGTAACGACACCATTGGGCCGGGGTGCGTCGGCGCATGTCGGGCGTGTGGGTCTGTTGGCGGTGGCCCTCGGCATCGGGGCCGCGATCGCCGGTGGAACCGCGACCGCGAGTGCTGACACCTCGTCCAGCAACGCCTCCGCCGACAGCGCGGCGCAGTCGTCGACCGCAGCCGAGGCAGCCGACGGACATACACGTGACACCGCGTCAGCCGACGACGATCCCGGCTCGGCACCGTCGAGCGCGCTCAGCGGAGTGCGCGCCACCGGCGCGGCCGCGGACGACGCCCCCGTGGATGACGCGGAAGTGGACGACGCCGAACTCGACGACGACGAGGTAGCCGAGGTCTCCTCCGACACCCCGGTGAAGAAGCGATCGTCGCAGGTCAGGGTCCGCGACGACGCCCCGAGCCCCGCGTCGACGACCACCCCGGCCGCATCGACGGTCGACTCCGCGGTGCCGTCGCCTGCGGACCAGGTCGCGACGGAGTACGGCGACATCGGCAAATGGATGCTGCAGCCGGACGGGGAGATCGCCGACTACGGGACGCTGCCGTACGAGGGCAGGATCGTCCTGGAGCCGATCAACGTGATCATCGTCGACCCGACGTCGAAGTCCGCGCTCGGCGCCACCTGGAAACTCAGCGCCGCCATGCGCCGCGCCGGGTTTCCACCCCGCATCGGGCACTCGACCGGTTTCCGGGCACTGATCGACGAGCAGCGCTACCGGCAGCAGCCGCGCGGTCTCCTGCTGGGCTATTCGGACGACTTCTTCCTGGTGGACAACAACCACGGCCGGCTCTTCGGACCCGACCCGGTCGAGACCGCCGCCGGATTCGTCTGGAGTGGCGCGTTCAGCACCGAAGAACTGGTCTTCTTCGGGGGTCTGCCCCGGCACGCCTACGTTTCGTCGAACACCGCCAGGGCCGCGCTGGCAGCGCAGCTCGTGGCCAGTGGCCAGGCGCGGGTGGAAGACATGGTCTCCCTGGACAATTCGTACAACACCGACACCACGACCACCGGCGATCACGACGGCTACGCCGTAGTAGTGGTCCTCAACGACGTCGGATGGTTCACCGCCGCGACGGCGGCCGCGACCGGTGGCCTGGACAATCGCACCTGCGTGAGTGCCGGGCGCGCGTCGACCCCGTCGGCCCCGTCGTGTGAGGCCATCACGATCACCGCGATACGCGGCCCCGGGTAGCGGCGGCGAGATACAGTCGGGCGCCGGCGTGTGCCCCGGACGGAGGCCGGCCCCTCACTGACAAGGGGAAGCCCATGACCCGCACGCCCGACCTGCCGTCACCCGGCGAATTCCGAAGGAAGATGGCCCATCTCGACCGCGAGTTCGCGGATGCCCGCCGCTACCTGTCGAGGTTGCACGCCGACGACAACGAATCGCTCGGCGAGCTGATGGCCGAGATCCATCACGACGGACGGGGCATGAAAGTCCTGGCGGCGATGGCGGTACAGGCCCTCGACTTCGCCGAGCTGGCGGCGGACCGCCTCGGCGGCGATGTGCAGAAGTGGCTCGACGAATCGGTGATGGCCCAGGACGCAGGCGAGAACGAGCGGGACCAGACCGAGCTGGGCGGTGAGGCCTAGCTGTTGGTACGCCGAGCCTGCACAGCCTCCACTGCTTCGTCAGCAGAAGAGGTGTGGCGGTGGCGGAGGGATTTGAACCCTCGGACGGGGGTTACCCGTCACACGCTTTCGAGGCGTGCTCCTTAGGCCGCTCGGACACGCCACCGTGTGGCAGCTTACCGATGGACCGGTCGTGCACCAAAACGCCGCCGAGCTCGCGGTGTGGGGTGCCCGCTACCGCTGGCGGGCGAAGAACTCTTCCAGCAGCGCGGCGCACTCGTCGGCCAGCACTCCCCCACGCACCTGCGGCCGGTGCGTGAGCCGCCGGTCGCGCACCACATCCCACAGCGATCCCACCGCGCCCGTCTTGGGCTCCCACGCTCCGAACACCACGCGCGCCACCCGCGCCATCACCAGCGCGCCCGCACACATCGTGCACGGCTCCACGGTCACCGCGAGCGTTGCGCCTTCCAACCGCCAGCCGTCGCCGAGGACCCGCGCTGCGGCGCGCAGCGCGAGGATCTCGGCATGCGCCGTCGGGTCGCCGAACTGCTCGCGGGCGTTGGCGGCCCGGGCCAGCTCGGTCCCGTCGGCGGCGACGACGACCGCCCCGATCGGCACGTCGCGGGGACCGCCGTGACGGGCCGCCGCCAGCGCTTCCCGGATCAGCGCCTCGTCGGCCGAACTCACCGATTCAGACGCTCGAGGAGCGCCGACAACTCGTCGGCGAACCCCATCTCCCTCGCGATCCGGCCTACCTGCTCGTCGGCGTACAGGTCGTCGCTCTCGTCGAGGATCACGCCGAGCACCGCCTCGGGGAGTCCGATGTCGGCCAGCACGCCGAGGTCTCCCTCCTCGAACGGGTCGGATCGTTCGAGTTCGTCGTCGTCGAAGTCGGCGTCGAGCTTCTCCAGGATCTCCGCGGCAATGTCGTAATCGAGTGCGGCGGTGGCATCCGAAAGCAGTAGCCGGGTACCCGACGGCGCCGGCCGCACGATCACGAAGAACTCGTCATCGATGTCAAGGAGTCCGAAAACCGCTCCGGCACTCCGCAATTCACGCAATTCGGTCTCGGCCGCGGACAAGCTCGTCAGCGCCGCAGGCTTCATCGCGGTGCACCGCCATTTGCCGTCCTCCCGGACGACGGCCACGCCGAAGCCGTCCGGAACATCGGTGCCCCGTTCCTGCTTCTGTGCACTCTGCGCTCCCATGAGGGGTAACGGTAGTCCCATGGCAAGGCCTTGACCAGCGCGTCCGTACCCTGGTCACGTGACGAAGACACCGGTGTGTGTGGTCGGTCTCGGCCTTATCGGCGGGTCACTCATGCGTGCGGCGCACGGGGCCGGCCGCGAGGTGTTCGGCTACAACCGCTCGGTGGAGGGGGTCGAGGCGGCCAAGGTCGACGACTTCGACGCCACCACCGACCTCCACCAAGCGTTGTCGCGGGCCGCGGATTCGGGCGCACTGATCGTGCTCGCCGTCCCCATGCCCGCCCTGCCGCTGATGCTGCGCCACGTCCGCGAGATCGCGCCCGACAACCCGCTCACCGACGTCACCAGCGTCAAGGGGGCCGTCCACACCGAGGTGGTCGCCGCCGGCCTGCTCGACCGGTTCGTCGGCGGGCACCCGATGACGGGAACCGCCCAATCCGGCTGGGCCGCCGGCGACTCCCGCCTGTTCGTGAACACGCCGTGGGTGATCAGCGTCGACGACCACGTCGACGCCGGCGTGTGGGCCGCGGTGATGCACCTGGCGCTGGACTGCGGCGCGTTCGTCGTGCCGGCCCGTTCCGACGAACACGACACCGCCGCCGCGACCATCTCGCACCTGCCGCATCTGCTGGCCGAAGCCCTCGCCGCGACGGCCGGGGAGGTCCCGCTGGCATTCGCCCTGGCCGCCGGATCGTTCCGCGACGGTACCCGGGTCGCCGCGACGGCACCGGACCTGGTGCGGGCGATGTGCGAGGCCAACTCCGGCCAGCTGGTGCCGATATTCGACCAGGCGTTGCGACTGCTGATCGACGCCCGCAACCAACTGGCGCGACGCCAGCCCGTGAGTGAACTCGTGGAGTCCGGCCACGCTGCGCGCGTCCGCTACGACAGCTTCGGCAGGACCGAGATCGTGACCACCGTGGTCGGCGCCGAGGGCTGGCGCGACGAGCTGGCGGCAGCCGGGCGCGCGGGCGGCGTGATCAGATCCGCGTTGCCAACCCTGGGTAGTCGAGGATGAAGCCGTCGCCGTCGACGGTGACCGTGGTGTCCGCCACCGGTGACGTCAGCTTGATGCCCGTGTCGGTCGCCTCGTAGCTGATCGTCTCCACGTCCACGGCCAGGTCCGGCACCCGCACGTAGACGACCGGCACCGAGATCGCTTCGCCGCTTCCTGGCAGCACCCCGGCGCGGCGGATCGGCAGCGCGTTGAAGAACGGGCTGAAGATCACGTCCACGTCGAGCGCGCCGTCGAAGGCGGACCGGCGTGTCTGGCCGGAATGCTCCTGCACCAGCCACATGTTCTCCTCGTCGCGGGCGATCGAGAGCTGGCGCTCCCGCTCGGCAAGCGTGACGGTGAGGGACAGGCGCTTGGTTGCGCCGATCTCGTCGGTGACCAGGTCATAGGACGCGCTGAAGGCGGGATGCCCGGCGCTGGCCGCAGCCACCACCCGGCCGTAGGCCTTGATGCGTTTCCCGGAGAGCTGAACACGCACCGACTCCATGCGGGGCACGTCGTGGGCGCGCCACGTCAGCACTGCAGGCCAGTTGCTCGCGTCAGAGCGATCGGCTTCACTCATGCCTCTACCGTAGGCGACGGGTCGCCCGGTTCGTGGCGGGCTCGGGAACTGGAGCGCGAACCGGCCGATTCCATCGCAACTTCGTCGCTGAGAAACGGCTGCGGCAGCCGTCGCCTGGACAACCGTCCGGTGCCGGGAACCGAGGCCCACACCGCGAACGCGAGCACCGCGTCCAGGATGAGCGCCAGCGCGGTCACCATCAGCGCACCCACCAGCGCGAGATAGAACTCCCGCACCTTGATGCCGTCGATCAGGTAACGCCCCAGACCGCCGAGGCTCGCGTACGCCGCGACCGTGGCAGTGGCCACGATCTGCAACGTGGCGGTGCGCAGACCGCCGACGATCAGCGGAAGCGCGTTGGGCGTCTCGACACGCAGCAGGACGCGCAACTCGGTCATGCCCATCGATCGGGCCGCGTCGACCACGGCACGATCGACGTTGGCGATTCCCGAGTAGGTACCTGCCAACAGCGGAGGGATGCCGAGCAACATCAGCGCCACCGTCGGCGGGATCAACCCGAGTCCCCACAGCAGGACGCCGAGCAGCAGCACCCCGAGCGTCGGGAGCGCCCTCAGCGCGTTGACCCCGGTCACGACGAGAAAGGTTCCGCGCCCGGTGTGCCCGATGATCATCCCGATCGGGATGGCGATCAGCGCCGAGAAGATGACCGCGATGAAGGTGTACTGCAGGTGCTCCAGGATCCGCGCGGTCAGACCGGCGGGACCGCCCCAGTTGGCCGCGGTGAAGATGAACGTCATCGCCTCGTTGAGGAAGTTCATGTCACTGCTCCCGCCTTCGCGGATTTCGACACCCTGGACTGGGCCCTGGTCCATGGCGTGAGTGCCTTGCCCGCCAACATGATCAGCGTGTCGATGATGATCGCCAGCACGAAGATCGCGATGATGCCGGCGATGATCTGGTCACTCTTGTTCGCCTGGTAGCCCTCGGTGAACCAGGTGCCGAGGCCGCCGATGCCGATGACCGAGCCGACGGCAACCATCGAGATGTTGGTGACGGCAACCACTCGCAGACTGGCGATCAGCACCGGGAGTGCCAGCGGCAGTTCGATTTTCAGCATCCGGGTGAGCGGCTTGTAGCCGATGGCCGATGCGGCGTCGAGCACGTCGGGCGAGACCGCGTCGAGCGCCTCCGGAACCGCGCGCACAAGAAGGGCCACCGTGTAGAGGGTCAACGCCACGATGACGTTGGCCTCGTCGAGGATGGGGGTCGGAATGATCAATGGCAACACCACGAACAGGGCCAGCGACGGGATCGTGAAGATGATGCTGGCGGTGACGGTCGTCAGCCGGCGCAACACCGTCGTGCGCTGCACCAGCGCGCCCAACGGAACCGCGATCAGCAGACCGAGGACGATCGGGATGAGCGACAACCGCAGGTGGATCAGCGTCAGCGTCCACAGATCGTCGAGGTGGGTGAACAGATACCGCACGGGTTCAGCCCTTCCCCCGCTGCGTGTTCAGCGCCGCCAGTACATCGTCGGCCTTCACACCGCCGATCACCTGGTCGTCGCCGTCGACCGCGACTCCGAGACCCGACGGCGACGACAGCGCCGCGTCGAGAGCCAGCCGCAACGTGCCGTCGGGACGGAACAGTGAGCCGCCCGCGGTGGTGCTGTCATAGAGCGAGCTGCCGTTGCGGTGCAACTCCACACCGGCGGCGTCGATCCACGCGTAGGGCGTACCGTCGGGGCGGGTGACCAGTACCCACTCTCCCGGATTCAGTGCAAGAGCGTCGATCTCGGCTTCCGGAGCGTGCCGCAGGTCGTGCAACGGCAGGCCGGTCGCGTGGTAGAACTGCAGGCCCCGGTAACCGCGGTCGGCGCCGACGAATGCGGCGACGTCGTCGTTGGCCGGGTTGGACAGCAGCCTCGCCGGAGCGTCGTACTGTTGCAGGACACCGCCGCGTCCGAAGACCGCCACCTTCTCGCCCAGCTTGATCGCCTCGTCGATGTCATGGGTGACGAAGACGATCGTCTTACGCAGTTCGCTCTGCAGACGCAGGATCTCGGTCTGCAGATCCTCACGGACCACCGGATCGACGGCACTGAACGGTTCGTCCATCAACAGGATGGGCGGGTCGGCGGCCAGGGCCCGCGCCACGCCGACGCGCTGCTGCTGGCCACCGGACAGCTGCGCCGGGTAGCGGTCGGCGAGTTTGGGGTCCAGCCCCACCCGCTCCAGCACGCCCATCGCGGCTTTCCTTGCGCTGCGCCGAGATTCGCCACGCAGAACCGGGACGGTGGCGACGTTGTCGACGACCCGCAGATGCGGCATCAGGCCCGCACTCTGGATCACGTAGCCGATTCCCAGCCGCAGCTTGACCGCGTCGACCTGCGTGACGTCCTTGCCGTCGACGGTCAACGTGCCCGATGTCGGGTCGATCATCCGGTTGATCATCCGCATCGACGTGGTCTTGCCGCAGCCCGACGGGCCGACGAAGACGGCCAGTGTGCCCTCCGGCACTTCCAGGCTCAGATCATCGACCGCGACGGTCCCGTCCGGGTACTTCTTGGTGACGTTCTGGAAGGTGATCACGAGTGCACCTACTTCTGGAGGGGCTGGTCGAAGCCGTTGTCTTGGATCCACTTCTGCGCCGCCTCGTCGGGGTCGACCCCCTGATTCCCCTCCACCGAGGTGTTCAGCTCGATGAGAGCTTCGGTGGTGAGTTTGGCGCTGACGGCGTCCAGCACGGACTTGAGTTCATCGGACATCTTCTGCGAGGCGACCAGCGGCACCACGTTCGCGGCCAGGAAGGCGTTCTCGGGATCCTCCAGCACCACCAGCTTGCTCTGCTCGATCGCCGGCGAGGTACTGAAGATGTTGGCGGCGGTGATCGTGCCGCCGGTCAGTGCCTGCACGGTCGCCGGGCCGCCGCCGTCGCTGATCGCGACGAAATTGGCGGGTGCGATGTCGAGCCCGTACTTCTCCTTGAGCCCCACCAGACCGGTCTGCCTGGTCTGGAACTCCGACGGCGCGCCGACTTTCACTTCCGCCGAATGGGTTGCCAGATCGCCGATCGTCTTGAGGTTCCAGCGCTGCGCGGTCTCCTCGGTGACGGCGAGGGTGTCCTTGTCCTCCGCGGGCGAGGGATACAGGATCGACAGATCCCCGGGAAGAGCCTTGAACAACGCCAGCAGCACCTCGTCCGGCGTGGTGGCCGCGCTCTTCTCGTCGAAGTACTGCAGCAGGTTGCCCGTGTACTCCGGGATGAGATCGATGGAATGGTCCTGCACGGCCGGGATATACGTTTCGCGACTTCCGATTCCGAACTGGCGGGTGATGGTGAAGTCGTTGGCCTCCAGGGCCTGGGCGTAGATCTCGGCGATGATCTTCGACTCGGTGAAGTCGGCCGAGCCCACCTTGATCGATTTCAGGTCGCCGGAGATCTCGCCGCCGCCAAGAGGGTTGGAACTCCCACAGGCAGACAGGGACACCGAGATCAGCGCGAGCATGGCTGCCAGTACGGCAAGCATCGGGTACGGAGTGGGGCGTCGGAGGCGGTTCATACGCACGTCCTTTCGGCGGTGGCGAGCCTGCAGACCTTCCGGTGACCATAGCTTCACCGGCGTTTCGGTTTCATTCAACGGGCGAAAGGGCAAGATGAAGCCATGAGCAGCGATCCGTTCGCGTCGCCCGACGTGCCGCCCACCTCCGGCACGCCCGGCACCCCGCCGCTGGGGAACCCCACTGCGGCCCACTCCCCTGCCAAGGCACCGCCACCCGAGTCGGCGGTGCACCGGACCAGGGCCGCGGCGTTGTGGGCGGCGCTGACCCTCGGGTTCCTGGTCTTGATCGTGCTGCTGATCTTCATCGCGCAGAACACCGAGTCTGCCGAGTTCGCGTTCCTCGGCTGGCGCTGGAGTCTGCCGCTCGGCGTCGCGATCCTCTTCGCAGCAGTGGCCGGCGGATTGCTGACCGTCGCGGTGGGTGCGGTGCGCATGTTCCAGCTACGCCGCGCAGCGAAGAAGAACCTCAAGGCCGGGCTCTAACCGGATCACCTGATCGACACCAGTTGGTCGACGGTGTCGCGCGGCAGATCGCCGTCGACGGTGGCCGTCACGATCATGTTGTTCAGGTTGATCGAGCCTTTGTGATTGTCCAGGAACGCGGTATCCGCGGCGTCCCTGCCGGTCGCGATCCGCACCATCGACTGCCGTGGAGCCAGGCAGGTGGCATCGGCGACGCGCCACTGGCCGTCCACGAACGCCTCGGCGACGGCGTGGAAGTCCATGGGCTGACAGCCCGGTGCGTACACCGCCACCAGGCGGGCCGGCACATTCACGGCGCGCAGCACGGCGATCACCAGGTGGGCGTAGTCGCGGCATACCCCGGCTCCGGCCAGGAGGGTGTCAGCAGCACCGTCGATCGGATCGCTGGAGCCGGGCACGTAACTCAACCGGGCGCCGACCCAGGATGAGACCTTCTCCAGCAGGTCGGCCGACTCGGCGAGGTCCCCGAATTCGGTGGCGGCAAAACCGAAGAATTTGTCCGCCTCGGCGTAGCGGCTGGGCCGCAGGTAGGTGGACAGGTCGATGTCACGCACCGGTGCCGGTTCGGCCTCACCGAGCACGGTGGCCGAGTAGCTGACCTTGAGGTTGCCGTTCTTGACGTCCAGCATGTGAATCCGGTTGCCGTGCTCACCGGAGACCTCTCGGATCTCGCTGAGCGGAATCTCCTTGCCGTCCAACACGAACGACAGCGATTCGGTGACGTCGAGACCCGCCTGCGGAGCGACCGCGATCTGGAACTCGAGGGTGGTGGGGGCGGTGATCTGCACGTCCAGCTCGGCACCGACGTCCCGCTTCTGAGTATTCGGCACGGTGCGCTTCTTTCCGATTCTGGAGAAAATCTTGGTAGGGCTGCTTTGGGGCACGCGCTTCTCTACCCAGACCCATGATGGGTGAAACTCGTCAGGAAAGCGCGGCGAGCCCCGCGGCGACCAGCGGCGCGACGGCGTCACCGACTTTGTCGGTGTCGTCGGTCACGCCCGCCTCCCGGGCGCGGTAGGCGATGCCCGCCCCGATGATGGCGAGCTTGAAGTACGCCAGCGCCATGTAGAAGTCCCAGTGGTCGAGATCCTGACCGGCGGCCCGGGAGTACTTCTCGGCCAGCGCGTCGGCGGAAGGAATCAGATCGGAGGCCCACGCGGCGTCGGCGTGGACCAGGTGGAACGTCGGGTGCCGGTAGACGCACATCAGCGCGGCGTCGCTGAGGGGATCGCCGAGGGTCGACATCTCCCAGTCCAGCACCGCGATGACCTTGGTGGCGTCGTCGGCGTCGAGGATCGTGTTGTCGATGCGGTAGTCGCCGTGCACGATCGACGTCCTGCTCTGCGCCGGCAGCGCCTGGGTCAGCCGTTCGTGCAGTCTTCTGACGTCGCCGTCGCAGGCGTCGTCGGGCCGCTTGACCAGATCCCACTGCGATCCCCACCGCCGCACCTGACGCTCGAGATAGCCGCTGGGCTTGCCGAAGTCACCGAGACCGACCGCGTCGGGGTCGACCGAGTGCAGATCGGCGAGCACCGCGATCAGCGAGTCGACGCAGGACTCGATGGTGGCCCGGTCACCGAGCGCTTCCAGCTGATTGGTGTGGCGCACCACCCGGCCGGCCACGTACTCGACCATCTGGAACGGGGCACCGAGCACGGAGTCGTCGTTGCGCATCGTCACCGCGCGCGCCACCGGCACCGGGGTGCCGGCCAGAGCGGCCACCACCTTGTACTCGCGGGCCATGTCGTGCGCCGACGGCGTGAGGCCGTGCAGCGGCGGGCGGCGCAGCACCCATTGCGACGCGTCGTCGCCGACCAGGAACGTCAGGTTGGACCGGCCGCCGGCGATCAGTTCGGCGCGTAGCTCACCGCTGCGGGGGACCCCCACGTCGCGCAGGTGTCGGTCGAGTGCGGCGAGGTCGAGTCCGTCGAGGTCAGTCACGGGACTTTCCTACCACCTTCACCACCGGTGATTTCGCGGCAGTAAGTCCCACACGTGTTCCGTGCCGTTGACGGCCGCGACCGCGAGCCGCCCGGTGCGCGACGACAGCAGCCTGGTCACCGACGCGTAGTCGACGTGGAACGACAGCAGCCGCTCGGTGCCCAGGATCTGGTGGAGCAGCACGTTGATGACACCGCCGTGGCTGAACACCGCCACGGTGTCCTCCGGATCCGCGGCCGCGACGAGGTCCTCGACTCCGGCGCGGATGCGGCCCAGAAACGCGGTCTCGTCCACGCTGCTGGGCAGTTGGCCGTTGATGAGCCGCTGCAGCTCCTCGGGATTCTCCTTGGCGATCTGCTCGATCGGGATGTAGTGCGGCAGGTCGCGGTCGTACTCGGCCAGGCGCTCGTCGACCTCGATGGTCAACCCCAGCGCATCGGCGACCGGCTGTCCGGTCTCGATCGCGCGCACCTGCGGGCTGCTCACCAGGCGGGTGATCGGGAAGCGGGCCAGTGCGTCGGGCAGACGTTTGGCTTGTTCGATCCCCTCGGGGGACAGGCTGGGGTCGGACCCTTGCCCGGGCTCGCTCCGCAGGGGTAGCGCATGTCGGACCAGAAGCAGTTGCACCGTGACACCATATGGCTCGTGCGTGCCTTCGCCTGTCCCACGTGCAACTCGTTCACGCCGTTCGAGGCAGACGAGTGCGGAACCTGCGGGTCGGCTGTCGGACTTCACCTGCCGTCGCTGTCGATGGTGGCGCTCGGCGGTACCGGTGTGGCGCGCGTGGACGATCAGCGCTGGGTCCGCTGCACCCAGCACGCCACCGTCGCATGCAACTGGCTGGTGCCGGAGTCCGGGGAGGCTTATCAGCGAGGCCGGTGTCTGCCGGATTCGTTGATCCGACGCGAACCCGATGCTTCCGACACGGTGGCTCGCGAGAAGCTGGTTCCGACGGCAGCGGCGCTGCGCCGACTGGTGTTCCAGTTGGTGGACCTGGGCCTGCCGATCGACCCGTGGTGGCGTCGCGACAACGGTCTGGCCTTCGATCTGCTGTCCAGCTACAGCGAGGGCAACCGGGTGACGATCGGCCATGCGAACGGGGTGATCACGATCGACCTCGTCGAATCCCTGGACGCCTATCGGGAATCGCTGCGTGTACGTCTCGGTGAGCCGTACCGCACGATGCTCGGGCATTTTCGGCACGAGGTCGGCCACTACTACCAGAACGTGCTCGTCGAGACCGGGGCCGGCGCCGATCGTCATCTGGCCGAGTGCCGCACGCTGTTCGGCGACGAACGCGCCGGTTACTCCGACGCCATCGACCGGCACTACACATTCGGGCCTCCGGCGGATTGGGATCGCGCCTTCATCTCCGAGTACGCGACGATGCACCCCTGGGAGGACTTCGCGGAATGCTTCGCGCACTATCTGCACATCACCGACACCATCGACACCAGCCGTGAGGCGGGCATGATTCTGCACGGCGACAGGGTGCGATTCGCCGCGCCGGGCGATGTCGAGCCGCTGACGTCCTATGCCGACGTTCCGGTGCGGCGCCTCCTGGATGACTGGCAATGGATCTCGCTGTTCTTCAACCGGGTGAACACCGCGATGGGTAAGAACCCGCTGTACCCCTTCGCGATTCCCGGTCCCGTCGTGGCCAAACTCGACTTCGTGCATCGCGTGGTCCGGGAGGCGGCATCGTGACGGACGAAAAGGGTTATGCGGATCAGCTTTTCGATCTGACCGACCGGGTGGTGCTGGTCACCGGCGGCAGCCGGGGGCTGGGCCGCGAGATGGCCTTCGCCGCGGCACGCTGCGGCGCCGACGTCGTGATCGCGAGCCGTAAGTACGACGCCTGCGTGGCCACCGCGGACGAGATCGCCGCGGCGACAGGGCGGGCGACGTTTCCCTATCAGGTACACGTGGGCCGCTGGGACGAGCTCGACGGGCTGGCCGATGCGGTCTACGACAGGTTCGGCCGGGTGGACGTGCTGGTCAACAACGCCGGGATGTCACCGCTGTACGACTCGCTGAGTACCGTCACGGAGAAGCTGTTCGACTCTGTTGTGAACCTCAATCTCAAAGGGCCGTTTCGATTGTCGGTGCTGATCGGAGAACGCATGAGAGCCGACGGCGGCGGGTCGATCATCAACGTCAGCTCCAGCGGCTCGATCCGGCCGGCTCCCGATATGCTGCCCTACGCCGCGGCGAAGGCCGGGCTGAACACGTTGACCGAGGGGTTGGCTACGGCGTTCGGGCCGACGGTTCGGGTGAACACTCTGATGGCCGGCCCCTACCTCACCGACATCAGCAAGGCCTGGAACCTGGACCAGGACAGCAACCCGTTCCGCCACCTGCCGCTACAACGGGCGGGTGAACCTCGCGAGATCGTCGGCGCCGCACTGTTTCTGATGTCCGACGCGTCGAGCTTCACCACCGGCTCGATCCTGCGGGCCGACGGCGGGGTGTGACTACCTCGGCTAGTTGGTCGTCGGTGGTGGTCTGCGGTAGGGGTGGTACCACTTCCATTGGGCGCGTTCGCCGGTCGGTCCGCGGTACGGCGGAACGTGAGGTGGGGCGGTGGTGGGTGGCCGGGCCAGTGAGGCCCCGCTGAGTGGACGACCTCGGGCGTCGGCAACGACGAGGGTATGCGCCGGGCCGGTGAGGGTGATGACCCCGCGGTGATGCGCCCGATGATGAAACGGGCAGACGAGCACGAGGTTGTCGAGTTCGGTCACGCCGCCGTCTTCCCAGTGGATCAGGTGGTGGGCGTGCAGGCCGCGGGTGGCGCCGCAGCCGGGGACCACACAACAGCGGTCGCGGTGCTCCAACGCCCGCCGTAGCCGCCGGTTGATGGTGCGGGTGGCCCGCCCGGCCCCGATGACCTGCCCGTGGCGTTGGAACCACACCTCGCAGGTGGCATCGCAGCTCAGGTAGCGGCGCTGCTCGTCGGTGAGCACCGGACCCAGATGCAGCGCCCCCACCTTGGTGTCCACATCGACGTGCACGACGACGGTGGTGTGCTGGCCGTGCGGTCTGCGGGTGGCTTCGGCATCCCAACTGGACTCGACCAGCCGGGTGAACGCCTCCATCGTGCTCGGAAACGGCGGCACCTGCGCCCCGTCGCGGCCTTCGATCCGGTAGTCGTCTTTCCACTCGGCGATCAACGCATCACGGTGGGCGGATAAGGCCGCGTCGAACGCGGCAGCCTCGGGATTCGCCAGCCGGATCCGCCAGGTCGTGAACCCCGCCTCGCTGATCTTCGTGATCGACTGCCCGGCCTCCGGACCGGGCTGCGGACGAACCTCGCCGCCGTCGTCCTCGTCCTCGTCGTCCTCGTCGGGGGTGGGGTCGGGTTCGGGAGGGAGTTCCTGGGCGACCGCGGTGCGCAGCTGGGTGACCGTCGCATACCGCGCCAACCCCACATAATGGTCATCGGAGCCGTCACCGGCGCGCTCAGCGATCACCCCCACCTGATCCAGCGACAACCAGCCCTGCCGCAACCCGGTGGTACAGCGCGGGAACTGCTCGGCCCGATCAGCCACCGCGACGATGGCCTCGGCGTTACGCGGGGAAACCCCCAGCTTCCACGCCACCAGCGAGGCGATCGACTTCGCCCCCGTCATCCCCCACAACCGCTCACCATCGAGCTCGGCCACGATATCGACGATGCGCCCATCGATCGCATTACGCTGACCCGCCAACTCCGACAACTCCTCGAACAACACCTCAAGACGCTCCTTAGGTCCCAAAGATGTTGCCGCCAAAGACATAACACCATCACACCACAAGGGTCCGACAAACTTCGGACCGCGCGAACCGCTACGGGGTGACGATGTTGAAGTTCGGATCCGGCTTGTCCAGTACCGACACCAGGGACGTCAGAACTGTCGCGTCACCAGCGATCTCCAGCCCCGGCGACGAGTTGTCCCCCGCCGCCAGGCTGAGCAGCCGCAGCTTGGTGGCCAATCTGATGGTCGCGTGCGCGGTCGACTCTTCGGCAGCCACCTTGCGGTAGACGAGCACTCCGTTGCGCAGCGTCAGCCGATAGTTGGCAGCCGTGTCGAGGAACGTGACGTCGATGACGAGGTCGAGATCCCATGCACGGGGTCCGTTCACGCTGATCGCCAGCACGTCGAACATCTGCTCCGGGGACAGTTGACCCACCATGGACGTGGAGTTCGCCTGCACCGGTGTGCCGAAGTTGCCCTCCCGCAATTCGGTGGCGCCACCGAGGAAGAAGTTCCGCCACGTCGCGGTCTCGGCACCGTAGGCCAGCTGCTCTAGTGTGTCGGCGTAGAGCGTGCGCGCCCCGGCGTGGTTCTCGTCGGTGAAAATGGCGTGGTCGAGAAGGGTTACTGCCCAGCGGAAGTCACCCTCGTCGAAGGCACTCTGCGCCAGCTCGACGACGCGGTCGATGCCTCCCATCGCTGCGACGTAACGCGGACCGATCGCCTCGGGCGGGTGGGGCCACAGCCGCGCCGGATTGCCGTCGAACCAGCCCATGTAGCGCTGGTAGACCGCCTTGACGTTGTGGCTCACCGACCCGTAGTAGCCGCGCGCATGCCACGCCTGATCCAGCGCCGGGGGCATGGCGAAGGTCTCGGCGATCTCGATTCCGGTGAACCCCTGGTTCAGCTGGCGCAGGGTCTGGTCGTGCAGGTATGCGTACAAATCCCTTTGTAGAGAGAGGAATTCGATGATCCTCTCCTTGCCCCAGGTGGGCCAGTGATGCGAGGCGAACACCACGTCGGCCCGGTCGGAGAACGTGTCGATGGCCTCGGTCAGGTACCCCGCCCAGCCGTGCGGGTCGCGCACCAGCGCACCCCGCAGCGTCAGGAGGTTGTGCAGGTTGTGGGTCGCGTTCTCGGCCATGCACAACGCCCGGAAGCGAGGGAAGTAGAAATGCATCTCCGCCGGCGCCTCGGTGCCCGGCGCCATCTGGAACTCGATCTCCACTCCGTCGATCGTGTGTGTCTCGCCCGTCTCTCGGATGTCGATGGTCGGCACGATGATCGCGACCTCGCCGGTGGACGGGGTCTGGCCCAGCCCGCAGCCCACCTGACCCTGCGGTCCGCGCTCCAGCGTCGTGCCGTACATGTAGGCGGCGCGCCGGGTCATCGCCGTCCCGGCGTAGACGTTCTCCTGCACAGCGTGCGCAGTGAACCCCTCCGGTGCCAGCACCGCGACCTTGCCCGCGTCGACGTCGGCCTGCGACGTCACGCCCAGCACACCCCCGAAGTGGTCGACGTGGCTGTGGGTATAAATAACCGCGCTCACCGTCCTGTCTCCCCGATGCTCGCGGTAGAGCGCGAGGGCGGCGGCGGCCACCTCGGTGGACACCAGCGGATCGATGACGATGACACCGGTGTCACCCTCGACAAAGGTGATGTTCGACAGGTCGAATCCGCGCACCTGGTAGATGCCCTCGACCACCTCGTACAACCCCTGCTTGGCAGCCAGCGTCGACTGCCGCCACAGGCTGGGGTGAACCGAAGTCGGCGCATCGCCGGTGAGGAACGCGTAGACGTCGTTGTCCCAGACCACCCGCCCGTCCGCAGCCTTGATGACGCACGGCTGCTGCGCGGCGATGAATCCGCGGTCGGCGTCGGCGAAATCCCGGGTGTCGGAGAACGGGAGGGTGGTCAGATGCGCGCGGTGAGCAGCTTCGATGGTTTCCGTGGGCGTCTTGCTGTCCATGTCTGCAGAGATTGCCACGAAGCGGCACTCCGCGGTGCTTGACTGACGTAATGGATACCCGCCGAGTCGTCACCGGACACGATGAGTCCGGCAAGTCCGTTTTCGTCAGCGACGAGGTTGTCGCGCCCCGCAAGCCGGTGCTGCTGCCCGGTTCCGAGTTCACCATGCTGTGGGGCGGCGACGAGACACCGCACTTTCCCGACGACGGGTCGATGCCCAACTGGCACACCTACTTTCCGCCGGTCGGTGGTTTCCGTTTCTCGATGTTCACGTTGCCGCCCGGCACCGCAACGGCCAGGACGGACGACCTCAGCACAGAACAGGCGATCGCCGACGGCGAGGAGAAGCTGCCCGGCCTGCTCGGCTATATGGAGCTCGACGACCCCGGCATGCACACCACCGACACCATCGATTTCGAGGTGGTGCTGGAGGGCACCGTGATCCTCGAGCTCGACGACGGTGCGGAGGTGACGCTGCGCCCGGGTGACACCGTCGTGCAGAACGGCACCCGGCACCGCTGGCGCAACCCGGGTGACGTTCCGGCCCGGCTCGCACTGTTCGTGTGCGGCGCCGAGCACGACAAGGTCACTCGCCCCGGCTGAGCCACTGCTGTGCGCGGCGCTTCGACGCGCGCGACCGCCGGGCGTACACGTGCCCACCCCAGACCCTCGCGGCGGGGCGAAATTGGCGCACGGACCCCCTCCGGACGGCCCATAGGCTGCTTGCCGTGGACGGTTCGGTCGAGGTCGTGGTGTCGGAATTGCACGCGGGAGCCGAGCGGCTGCGCGACGCCGGACAGCGGCTGCAGGACGGGCTGTCCAGCGTGGACCTGGAGACTCGGCAGCTGCTCGGTTCGGGTTGGAAAGGTGACGCGGCGTCGGCGTACCTGCCCGCGTGGGACCAGTGGCACACCGGAGCCGGCCAGGTCGTGCGAGGCCTGCAGACCATGGCGGACCTGCTGAACCTCGCGGGCAAGGAGTACGCCAAGACCGACCAGCAGTCCGGCGACGCGCTCAACGCGACGATGCAGACCGGCGGCGGTGGCGGGAACCCGGGTTTGGCGGCGTCGCCGGCGGTTTCGGCCTCGGGTGGTGCGGCTACGCCGACCCCCGAGTCGCTCACGGGGTTGGCCCAGATGATGGACCTCGAACGGCTGGGATCGGTCGCGGAGTCCGCGCAATCGGCTCCGCAGCAGCTGGGCGGCGTCCTGCAGCAAGGCGCCCAGCTGGCCGGTGGATTCGTCGAGCAGGCGTCGTCGATGGTCGAGGGGGCCGCAGCCGGCGGGGACACTCATGGCGGGGTGGTGCCGAACCCCGAACCGCAGTCCGAAGTCGATCGCGATGCGAAGCACAAGGATGAGCCATGAGCGGCCTGGTGGTCGACTTCGATGCGCTGCGCGCCGCGATCACGCACATGGAGGAGTTCGGTCGCGAGGTCACCGAATGCCTCGACGACATCTCGTACGCGATGACGACGCTGCGTGGCTCGTGGGAGGGCGCCGCGTCGGATGCGCAGACGCAGGCCCAGAAGCAGTGGGAGACCGGCGCCGAGCAGATGAAGGAAGCGCTCACCGCCCTGCAGAAGGTCGCCGACACCGCGCACAAGAACTACACCGACGCCGTCGCCAAGAACGGTCAGATGTGGCAGGCATGACCATCGGGGGATCACACAGTGCGGATCGAGGTTGACCCGGAGGCGCTGATCGCCGCGGGTCAGCAGACCGGTGCAATCGGCGCACAGTTGGCTCGGCTGTCGGATGCGCTGGGCGCGGCGCTCGGCGGCGGCATCTCCTCCGGCATGGATCCGGCGGGGATGAACTTCGGCCTGAAGTACGGCCGCCAGGCCGGCGAGTTCACCTCAGCGGTCGCCGACGCGGCCAACGCCTTCGCGTCGGTGGGAATGCTGTTGCAGGCCACCGGCTACAACTACCGCAACGCCGATGCCGCCGCGACGATCGGCGGTCCGGGCCCCTCGGGCGGCCTCGGTGCCGAGCCCGGCAAAACCTTGCCCGCGCACGTGCCCGCCGGCCCCAACGGCGTCACCGTCCCGCCGCCGGACAAGTGGTATCTCATCCAACCGTTCCTGCAGGTGCTGCCGGGGATCGGCTTCTTCTCCGGGGCTGCGATGACCTGGCCGTCGGGCAACGCCGCGATCATGGGCGTGACCGCGGCGCAGTGGCGCAACTTTGCCACCGGGTTCGCGCTGATCGAGCCGCAGATGAGCGGGATCAACAGCGTCGTCGGCGCCCAGCAGATCCCCGAGGGCGCGGCGATGACGACCGCGCTGGAAAGCCTGGGCACCGCGATCTCGTCGCTGGCCGAGGTGTCCAACTCTGTCGCACAGTCGATTACGGACTTCGCCTCGGGCGTGCAGGCGACCCAGGACGCGATCCGGCGGATACTCGACCGGCTGTCGATCGACGGCCTGTGGGACACCGTCAAGGGAGTCTTCACCGGTGAGGCCGACGACATCCTGCGCGAAGTCGCCCACGACGTCAGCGCGGTGCTGGACAACTTCCAGCAGCAGGTCAAGGGCATCGTCGGCTTGCTCGACGAACTCACCGGCGTGATCGCAGACGCGGCGACCGCCTTCCAGAAGTGGATCCGCCCGATCCTGGTGCAGAACTTCGGCGAGGGTGTGGGCAACCGACTTGCCGACGCGGTGACGTTGTACACCGACATTCAGGTGGGCGCGGTGACCGGGTTGATCGGCACCGTGTCCGGGGTCGTGGCGATGGCCGACCCCGATACCTGGAAGGGCATGGCCGAGATGGCACTGTCGGTGGCCAAGGACCCGTCGACGCTGCCCGGGGTGCTGGCCACCATGGGCAAGGAGTTCGTCGCCTGGGACAAATGGTCCGGCGATCAACCCGGCCGAGCCGCGGGCGAGGCGGCGTTCAACATCGGCTCGCTGTTCGTGCCCGGCGGTGCGCTGTCGAAGACGGGCAGCGTCGCCAAGGGCTTGAACCTCAGCAGGCACGTGCTCGACGAGGGACGGCTGCCCAAGCTCGGCGAGCTGGGTAGCTGGACCCGCGGGGCGCCCAATGCCATTGAGCCACCGCATGTTCCGGAGTTCCATCCCGGCGGCGGTGTGCCGCCCCTGCGGCCCGAGGGAATTCCCGGCGGCGCAGGCCCCGGTGCACCGGGGACGGGTGCGGCACCGAGCGGGTCGGCGCCGTCCGGTGGCTCACCGTCGGGCAACGGGCCGTCGGGCAACGGCCCGTCGGGAGGGGGCCCGCGTCCTGGTGAGCCGTCAGCGCCGGCCGCTCGGCCGTCAGGTGCCGGCGCGGAGGGCGATGCCGGGCCACGCGCGCCGCTCGACGCGGGACGAGGCGCCTCGCCGGGTCCGGCGGCGACGCCGGCGCACGGGCCCGCAGATCCGCCAGTCACACCTGGCGGCAGTGCGCCGGGAGAGGACGATCATTCGCAGTACTCGTCCATGTCGGGAGTCAGCGAACAAGATGCGTCACGCTCAGCCGGTGATTCCCCCTCATCGGACGACAATCCGTCGCTGTTGGAGCAGGGGCCTTCACAACACTCGAACGACACCGATAGCTCCGCAACGCGTGGCCCAAATGACCACCAACACATCAATGGGGACTCGGAGAGCGACACTGATCAGTACCACCCCGCAACGCATCCAGAGAACCATCCGGGTGCTCCGGACCATTACCACCCTGATGGAACATCGGTCGCCACTGACCACCTGGCACATCCACAGGCCGATCTGTTAGACGCGGGGTTGATCGACGACGCGGCGAACAGTCCGACTCGCATCAGCGACGCATTGTCCCCCGGCCTACCAAGCTCAGACCCAGAGGTGCAACGGTTGATACCCGACTCGTACGACCCCCACGGCGGCCAGTCCGCTGAGGATTGGAATCGCGAATACTGGCCTACCGGGGAAACCGATATGCACGGGAATCCTGTGCTTGTCTGGCCGGACCCCCAAGATCATCCCCAGGGATTCCTCACTCCCGAGTCGCGTGAAGCAGTCGTCCTCGAACCGGGCGATACGTTCGACCGATTCGGCCCAGGCTTCGGAAGGTTCGGCTCCCCGGTCGACACCGACTTCGCACGCCGCGGCCTACCACCGCTGAGCCTCGACGCCGGTTACCACCGCTACGAGGTAGTCCGGCCAATACCTATCTGGCAAGGCCCCATTGCGCCGGCGATGGCCCAGTCAGGAGGAGGCATTCAGTACTATTTTCCGCATGCGATCGTTGACTTGCTCAACGCCGGCTATCTGAGGGAGATCCACTTTGAACGTGAATGAGCTCGGGCGAACTCTAGAAAAGATCGGCATATCAAAGCAGGTTCTAGCGCTAGGTGGCAGGGCCGAATATTCGTGGTGCGTCGAACCCAGTCCCGATGGAATGTGGGAAGTGTATTGGTACGAACGCGGAAACAAGGAGGGCTTGGTTCGATTGGCGACTGAATCCGACGCTTGCTTCCAACTGTTGGGGCGACTTGCATACAGCCAGCTGTTGGCAGGAGCCATCGTCACCGCAGCCAGAGATTGAAACTCGAATCAACAACAATGATCCAAAATTCTTGCAGCGCACTGCAGTTCCGTCCGCTACGCGCACTAGCTGGACTGACCTGAGAGGTTTGGTACCGCCAGTCGACACGCGGCCCTTCGCTATGGCGGCATGTACTACGACACCGGAGAAGCGGCATGGGGCATTGCGGCCCGGGTTGTATGAAAGCCGAGAAGGGCAACTCGGCCGGGAGGTAAACGAGCGGTTTCTCATTCGACACATGGAAACCCGAGTTTCGCGCATCGAGTACGTCCTGCCGCCGGGATTTCATAGTGGCGAGCAACTCGCAACCGTTCGGCGACTCTCGTTCTCCGTCATGGAGATCAATTCTCTGAAGGAAAATGCGTGGGCGTTCGGCTACGTGCAGCGTGACAATACGTGGATACGTGTGCATACGGAGGGCGATGAAGGCTGAAGAACTGGCGGACTTTCTCGGTTCAGACATGTTTGCCCGAGGTCTTGAACTCGACGAAATCCGAGACCCCTGGTCTCACGGCGATCGACCTGCGTGGGCCATTATCTATCGTCGGCAGGATTGCAAAGTCCAAGTGTGTTGGTCAGCACGAGACGGCGGAATCGACTTCATGCTGGCACCGCCGGACGCGGCTAACACCTTCGGTCTGTCGGACCGCACCGGCACGTGGCAGTTCATGCATCTCCTCTCCCGAGCGAGGGACAACCTGGTCACTCCTGCTGCGAGTGCAAACGACAACGAGTTGATGGCTTGGCTGCGTGAGCTCTTCCGTATTCATTTCGCATCGGCAAGCGAGGCGGTGAATTCGATCCGCCCGCACGAGAGTGAATAACAAAAATGGTGATGGCTTTTGCACGCTGACCGATCATGCACATCACGTCATCGCAGTCGCCAGAGTCGGCTCAACCGGCGTACCCGAACTCGTGACACTCTCACCTCGTGTCAGCTTCGGTGGCCGACATCATCGCGTCCTACGAGGACCCCAAGGGTCGTCCCTTGTTCGCGGTGTGACGTCAGCTACGAGCCCGTCACAAACCCCAGCACCGTCAAGCCGAACACCCCGAACAACAGCAGCGTCCCTGCGACGTCCGACACCGGGTTCGCGCCCACCGCCGCCGTCACCACGCCCAGCAATACTGCCAGCGCCACGAACGCCAGTCGCAGACCCAGCAGAAAGCGTTGCCGCACAACAGTGCTGAGCACCGCGCCGGGCACGGACCGCACCGCCCACACCAGCGGCACCACCAGCGCCAACCCCAGCACACCGGCGGCGATCCTCGGCAGCACCGTCGGCATTCCATCGTCGTGCGCGGCCATCACCACGATCAACGCCACCGCCAGGAACACCACCGACGCCGTCGCCATCCGCAGCACCCGTACCAGCGCCAGCCCGACATTGTCAATCACCAACGGGCGCAACGCCGGATTCGCGCGATCGGCCGTCAGTAACCCCCGCACCGCCTGGGTGAGCGTCCCCCACCTCAGGCGGCTCACCGCGAGATTGTGGTGTGCTACTGCGTGATCGGGCGCAACTCGCAGCGCCTCAAGATACTGCTGTTCAGCGGCTTTCGCACCCCATACCGTGCGGACGATGTCACCGCGCAAGACCAGAGCGTCCGGGTTGGTGGGCTCCAGCCGCAGCGCGTCGTCGACGGCCGCCAACGCCTGCTGATCCTGCCGCGACTCGTGCAGCAGGCTGGCATACGTGTACAGCGCGAGCGGCGACCGCGGGTGCTCGCTGACCAGACGCCACGCCATCGACAGTGCGTCAGCGAGACGCCCCTGCCCGTGCAACGCGAGCGCATACAGCCGCATCGCATGCTCATGGGACGGCTCGACGGTCAACACGGACCATGCCGCCGACGCCGCCGCCCCGTAGTCTTTGGCGCCGAGGCTCGCCTGGGCGGAGGCCGTCATCGTCGTAACGTCGGACATCACCGGAGAATTTTATCGGCGCGCGCAGGGGGTGCCTCGCACCTCTTGTCGGGCCGCACCCCCGGCGCGGCCCGCACCCGGCACGTGAACGTCACTCGTTCGGCATCATCTGCGCTACCGACGCAGGCTAGGTCCTGTGTTCGGCGAGCCACCGATCGGCCCGCCGTGTGGAGGCGCGTGACAGCCAGGCGTCCTGGATGAGCTCGCGCAGTTCGATGACACCGATTTCCCCAAGTCGACTGGCGCGCACCAGAACCGACGGATGGCCGGTGAAGTGGTCGGTGGTGAAAAACGGCGAGTTCGGATCCTGGGTGAGTGCGCGTTTGTCGTCCTCGGAGTCCACCCAGATGACGATGACGTCGGCGTACCGCTCTCCGGTGTCGGGGTCGAACGCATCGGGACGCGGCGTGCGGAAGAACACGAAAGATTTGTTGCCCACCTGGTAGATCGAATTGCCCGCCTTGGGGCCCACCAGTCGCGTCACGTGCGGCATCGACGAGGCGATCGTGTGGACGTCGTCGACGGTGGCGGGACGGTCACGCATCACGCCGCCCGAGCTTGTGCAGTTCGACGTCGACGAGAACGCCGTCGTCCGCCGTCGCGGTCATGTAGGTGCAGTGCGGCTGGCGGCGACGGTCGGTCGGTGATCCCGGATTCAGCAGCCGCAGGCCACTTTTCGACGTCGCATCCCACGGGATGTGACTGTGGCCGAACACCAGTACATCGGTGTCGGGGTAGAGCTTCGCCATCCGCTCGTCGCGGCCGGCCGCGCCGCCCGTCTCGTGCACGACGGTGAAGCGCAGCCCGCCCAATACGACGTCGGCCCGTTCGGGCAGTCGCGCGCGCAGTTCGGGGCCGTCGTTGTTGCCCCAGCAGGCAACCAGTCGCTTCGACCGTTCCTCGAGTGCGTCGAGCAGGTCCGGTTCGACCCAGTCGCCGGCGTGGATCACGACGTCCGCACCGTCCACCTCCTCCCACACCTGTGCGGGAAGGTCTTTGGCCCGCTTCGGCACGTGCGTATCGGCGATCAGCAGTAGGCGCACGTTTCGAATTCCGGTCATAGCTCCGGCTTACCCGGTGAGACCGGCGTCCACCCCGGCGGCGGATCTTCGCCCACGCGGCCGTCGACGGCCTCCCGGAGCAGGTCAGCGTGGCCGGTGTGCCTGCCGTACTCCTCGATCAGATCGCACAGCAGCCGGCGCAGGCTGGCGTGGTTGCCCTCCTCGTCGTGAACGGCGGCAAGCTGATCGAGCCCGCCGCGCTCCAGCGCCGCCGAGACGCGCGCACGGGATCGTGCGACGGCGTCATACCAGTAGGCGTAAAGCTGGTCGGGGCTGTCTGCTGCGGCCGAGGTGAACTCCCAGTCGTCGGTACCGTCGTGCAGCGTCACCCACGGCTCGCCGACGGGCTCACCGGCGAGCTTGTCCGTGAACATGACGTCCTCAGCGAAGGCCAGGTGCTTGAGCAGCCCGCCGAGGGTGAGCGCCGACGGTCCGATCCGGATGGACAGGCCCGCGGCATCGAGGGCATCGGCCTTCCACAGAAACGTGGTCCGCAGGCGGTCGAGCGCCCCGAGGAGGTGCTCGGCTTCGGTGCCCGCCAGAGGCGGTTCCCAGGGGGTGAGGTTGCCGGCCATGCGGTCGAACATAACCGCACCCAGCACGTCAGCTGCGCACGTTCTCCGAGTCGAGTCGCGTCACGTCCCCGTCCTCGGGACCGTGGGCACGCCCCACGTGCGCCTCGGCCCGTATCCGGTCGACCATGTGCGGGTAGTGCAGCTCGAACGCCGGACGCTCCGAACGGATCCGGGGCAGCTCGGTGAAGTTGTGCCGAGGCGGCGGGCAGCTGGTGGCCCACTCCAGTGAGTTGCCGTACCCCCACGGATCGTCAACGGTCACGACCTCGCCGTAGCGCCAGCTCTTGAACACGTTCCACACGAACGGCAACATCGACGCTCCGAGGATGAACGCCCCGATCGTGGAGATGACGTTGAGCGTGGTGAACCCGTCGGTCGGGAGATAATCCGCGTAGCGCCGGGGCATTCCGGCGTTGCCCAGCCAGTGCTGCACCAGGAAGGTGGTGTGGAAGCCGATGAACGTCAGCCAGAAGTGCAGCTTGCCCAACCGCTCGTCGAGGAGGCGGCCCGTCATCTTCGGGAACCAGAAGTAGATGCCCGCGTAGGTGGCGAACACGATGGTGCCGAACAGCACGTAGTGGAAGTGCGCGATGACGAAGTAGCTGTCGGTGACGTGGAAGTCCAGCGGCGGGCTGGCCAGCAGCACACCGGACAGGCCACCGAGCAGGAACGTCGCGATGAACCCGACCGAGAACAGCATGGGTGTCTCGAACGTCAACTGGCCCTTCCACATCGTGCCGATCCAGTTGAAGAACTTGATGCCCGTCGGGACGGCGATCAGGAACGTCATGAAGCTGAAGAACGGGAGCAGCACCGCCCCTGTCGCATACATGTGGTGCGCCCACACCGCGACCGACAGCGCGGCGATGCCCAGCGTCGCGTAGATCAGCGTGGTGTAGCCGAAGATCGGCTTGCGGCTGAACACCGGGAAGATCTCACTGACGATGCCGAAGAACGGCAGCGCGATCACGTACACCTCGGGGTGACCGAAGTACCAGAACAGGTGCTGCCACAGCATCACACCGCCGTTGGCCGGGTCGTAGACGTGCGCGCCCAGATGTCGGTCGGCGGCCAGCCCGAACAGCGCCGCCGTGAGGATCGGGAAGATGACCAGCACCAGGATCGAGGTCACCAGGATGTTCCAGGTGAAGATCGGCATCCGGAACATCGTCATTCCCGGGGCGCGCATGCAGACCACCGTGGTCACCATGTTCACCGCGCCCAGGATGGTGCCCAGACCGCCCACGCCGAGACCGAAGATCCACAGATCACCACCGACCCCGGGTGAGTGGATGGCGTCGGTCAGCGGCGAGTAGGCCGTCCAGCCGAAGTCCGCGGCGCCGCCGGGGGTGATGAAGCCGCCGAGCGCGATCAGCGCGCCGAACAGGAACAGCCAGAACGACAGCGCGTTGAGCCGCGGGAATGCCACGTCCGGCGCACCGATCTGCAGCGGCAGCACCAGGTTGGCGAAGCCGAACACGATGGGGGTGGCGTAGAACAGCAGCATCGCCGTGCCGTGCATGGTGAACAGCTGGTTGTACTGCTCGTTGGACAGGAACTGCAGCCCCGGCAACGTCAACTCGGTGCGGATGAACAGCGCCATCAGGCCGCCCACCATGAAGAAGACGAAGCAGGCGACGCAGTACATGACGCCGATCAGCTTGTGATCGGTGGTCGTGATCAGCTTGTAGATCAGATTGCCCTTGGGGCCCAGACGAGGCGGAAAAGGCCTCACCGGCTCCAGGGTCGATGTTTCGACGGTGGCCACGTACGCAGTCAATGTGACCGCCGGCACTGCGGAATAGGGCCGAAAGTCGACATTGCGGCCGTCGATACGAGAGTGCGCCCGAAGGGATTCGAACCCCTAACCTTCTGATCCGTAGTCAGATGCTCTATCCGTTGAGCTACGGGCGCTTGTGTGGAGCTATTCAGTTATATGGCGGAGGCGAGAGGATTTGAACCTCCGGTCCGCTTTAAGGCGGACAACTCATTAGCAGTGAGTCCCATTCGGCCGCTCTGGCACGCCTCCCGACGTTTACCGCCGCTGGATGAGACTACACAGGCCCCACCACGGGAAGCAAAGCAGATCCACCCGGGCCCTAAACTGTTCGGGTGTCCGCCCGTCTACGCCCCGAACTCGCCGATCTGCCCGCCTACACGCCGGGCAAGACGGTGCCCGGCGCCATCAAGATCGCCAGCAACGAGACCGTGCACGGACCGCTGCCCAGCGTGCGGGCCGCGATCGAAAAGGCGACCGACGGCATCAACCGCTACCCGGACAACGGCTACGTGGAGCTCAAGGAGCAGTTGGCCAAGCACGTCAACTTCGCCCCGGAGAACATCTCGGTCGGGTGCGGCTCGGTCAGCCTCTGCCAGCAGCTCATTCAGATCACCTCGACCGTGGGCGACGAAGTGCTGTACGGCTGGCGCAGTTTCGAGATCTACCCGCTGCAGGTCCGCACCGCCGGCGCGACACCGGTGCAGGTACCGCTGAGCGACCACACCTTCGACCTGGACGCGATGCTGGCCGCGATCACCGAGCGCACCCGGCTGATCTTCGTGTGCAACCCGAACAATCCGACCAGCACCGTCGTCGACCCCGACGCACTGGCCCGGTTCGTCGAGGCGGTGCCGCCGCACATCATGGTGGTGCTCGACGAGGCCTACATCGAGTACATCCGCGACGACCTGGTACCCGACAGCTTCGGCCTGGTCCGCGCCCACAGCAATGTCGTTGTGCTGCGTACTTTTTCGAAGGCGTACGGGCTGGCCGGCCTCCGCATCGGCTACGCCGTGGCCGATCCGGAGATCATCACCGCGCTGAGCAAGGTCTACGTCCCGTTCACCGCGACCAGCGTGTCGCAGGCCGCCGCGGTCGCGTGCCTGGACGCTGCCGACGAGCTGCTGGAGCGCACCGACGCCGTCGTCGCCGAACGTCGCCGGGTCAGCGCGGCGCTGCGCGACGCCGGCTACGACCTGCCGCCCTCGCAGGCCAACTTCGTCTGGCTGCCGCTGGTCGGCCGGGCCCAGCAGTTCGCCGCCGATGCCGCCAACAGCCGCATCATCGTCCGCCCCTACGGTGAGGACGGGGTCCGCGTGACCGTCTCCGCACCCGAGGAGAACGACGCCTTCCTCGACTTCGCCCGACGCTGGATCACCGAACAGGAGACGCAACGATGACGTCAGTACGAACCGCCCGCCAGACGTTCTCCGAGCTCACCGCCCGGACCGACCGGCTTTCCGACGCCGAGCTCGACGCGTTCTGGGCGACGCTGGCCCCCGCCACCATCGACTTCATGATCGGCGAGTGGAAGGGCGGCGAGTTCGACACCGGCCACAAGGCCAACGGCTTCATGAAGCGGCTCAACTGGTTTGGCAAGACGTTCCACTCGGCCTCCGATGCCAAACCCCTGGTCTGCCTCGATGCCGACGGCAACAAGTTCTCCAACACCGAGGCGATGAACGGCGAGGCCAGCCTGTGGGTGGAGGAGTTCCGCGGCGAGGCGGTCGCCTCGATGGTGTACGACGGCAAGCCGGTGCACGACCACTTCAAGGTCGTTGACGACGACGCCGTGATCGGCATCATGAACGGCAAAGGTGCGCTGGACACCACCTCGGGCACCCCCCGTCACCTGTACTTCTACCTGGAACGGGTCTAGCCGCATATCGTGGCCAGGATGAGGACGCGCGTACGGTTCACAGCCGCGACGATGGTCGGTCTGGCGGCCGTGCTCGGCGCGACCACGGCGTGCGGGCGCACGACCGAGGGCGTGGTGGCACAAACCACCGAACCGGGCCCGCCGATCTCGTCGGACGATCCCAGCACCGACGGGCCGGGGGGAATCCCGGGCCTGCCCGGTCTGCCCGACATCCAGATTCCGAACCTGCCGCTGCCCACCCGCAACACCGACGTCCCCGAGGTGCCCGCACCCGCGAACGCGGTGGAGATGACGTGCGGCGAGTACAGCGACCTCGACGAGGCCACCCGGGTGGCGGTCGTGCGCGAGGTCCTGGCCCAGGAGGGCAACCCGCTCGGGCCCGACGGCGAGTTCATCGGGCAGATCCTCGCCGACGCGGCGTGCCAGTTCCTGCCCGACGCGACGGTCAGCGAAGTCCTGATGGGCGGCTCGCCACCGTGATCTCACCGAGGGCTAGCCTCTTGCTCCATGGGTAGTGCATTCGAATCGCTCGCCGTCGACGTCGCGGACCATGTCGCGCGGGTGACGCTGCTCGGACCAGGCAAGGGCAACGCCATGGGCCCCGCGTTCTGGGCCGAACTGCCGGTGGCCTTCGGCGAACTCGACGCCGACCCCGACATCCGCGCCATCGTGCTGACCGGCTCCGGCAAGAACTTCAGCTACGGCCTCGACCTGGCCGCGATGGGTGACACGCTGGGCCCGATGATGGCCGACGGCTCGTCGGCCAGACCGCGGGCCGACTTCCACGCCCGCCTCAAGACGATGCAGCAGTCGATCACCGCGGTGGCCGATTGCCGCACCCCGACCATCGCCTCCGTGCACGGATGGTGCATCGGCGGCGGTGTCGACCTGATCTCCGCGGTCGACATCCGCTACGCCAGCGCCGACGCGAAGTTCTCGGTGCGCGAGGTCAAGCTGGCGATCGTCGCCGACGTCGGTTCCCTGGCCCGGTTGCCGCTGATCCTGTCCGACGGGCACCTGCGCGAACTGGCGCTGACCGGCAAGGACATCGATGCCGCACGCGCCGAGAAGATTGGCCTGGTCAACGACGTCTACGACGACGCCGAGGCGTCTCTGGCGGCGGCGCATGCCACTGCCGCCGAGATCGCCGCGAACCCGCCGCTGACGGTCCAGGGCGTCAAGGATGTGCTCGACGAGCAGCGCACCGCCCAAGTGGCGGCGAGCCTGCGGTACGTGGCGGCATGGAACTCCGCGTTCCTGCCGTCGAAAGACCTCTCCGAGGGCATCACGGCGATGTTCGAGAAGCGGCCGCCCAGCTTCACCGGCGAGTAGACCCGCGGAGTCCGACCGTCTCCGGCAGCGCGAGGACACAGAGGAAGCTGATCAGCGCCAGCCCGCCCATCATCGCGGCGATGGCCCCACCTCCGTACGACGCCATCAGGATCGGCGAGATCACCGGCGGTACCGCACCACCGATGATGCAGCCCATGGTGTGCGACAGCGCCGCGCCGGTATAGCGGTACTGCGCGGCGAAGATCTCCGGCAGGAACGCCGCCAGTGGACCGATACACAGGCCGATCAGCGCGTAGGTCACGACGATCGCGGTGACGAACACCGATTCATGTCGCGACTCGACCAGCGGGAAGACCGCGAAGGCCCACGGCACGGCCAGTGCGAACCCGAACGCGGTGACGCGGCGCCGGCCGTGGCTGTCGGACAGGATCGCCGAGATCGCGGCGAACCCGATGGCGCACAGCCCGCCGATGACGTTGACCAGCAGCACCAGGTTGGTCGAGTAGTCCATGTGCTCGGCGGCATAGTGGGTGAAGAACGTCCCGGCCTGGAACACCAGCATCGGGGCGCAGATCGCGGCGCCGCCGGCCAGCAGCACCTGGCGGCCCTGCCGACGCATCAGCGTGGTCAGCGGTGTGCCGGGATGCACCGACTGCGTCACCGATTCGGTGAACACCGGCGATTCCTCCAGTCGGGTCCGCACGATCAGGGCGATCCCGATCAGCACCGCACTGAGCAGGAAGGGGATCCGCCAACCCCACTGCAGGAAGGCCGAACCGGTGGTGCCGAACGCGAGGTACACGACAAGGAACACGAGGTTGGACAGCACCAGCGCCGAGCCCAACCCGAGCTGGGTGAACATGCCGTAGAAGCCGCGGCGGCCCGGCGGCGCATGTTCGGCGGTCATCAGGACCGCGCCGGCCCACTCGCCGCCGACCGCGAAGCCCTGCACCAGCCGCAGCGTGATCAGCAGCAGTGGCGCGGCGATTCCGATGCTGGCCGTGCTGGGGATCAGCCCCACCCCGACGGTGGCCACCCCCATGAGCAGCAGCGTGACGACGAGCGTCTGCTTGCGGCCGATCCGGTCACCGTAGTGACCGAACACCGCCGCGCCGATGGGCCTGGCCAGGAATGCCGCCGCGAACGCGCCCAATGACGCGGTAGTGGCCATCACATGGCCGAGCTCGGGAAAGAAGACCGTCGGGAACACCAGCGCGGCGGCAGTCCCATAGATGAAGAAGTCGTAGAACTCGATCGCCGAGCCGGCATAGCTGGCCAGCGCGATCTTCCGTACGTCCTGCGCCGAGCTGCGGTCGGCGAGAGCAGTTGCCATGCGTCGATCCTCGTGGGATCGGCGCCGTGGGCACATCGGGCGATCGGCGCGACTGCCGGTGGACACGCCGTCCACCGATCGGGGGACCCCCCGGGGGTGTGTGGCGGTGGCGGAGGGATTTGAACCCCCGGTCGGTGTTAGCCGACTCTCGCTTTCAAGGCGAGTGCATTAGGCCGCTCTGCCACGCCACCGCGAGACAGTCTAGACGCGACCGATTTTGGCGGACGGCGCCCCGGCCTTCAGTCCTGCGCTGATCCGACGACAGTTCTCGCCCATCGCGGTCACCTGTGGCCGGCTCAACCGATCGAGGAAGTGCACGCGCACCGCGTCCCCGTAGGTCTGCATCGCCTTGGCCAACGCCGTTCTCCCCTCGGGAGTGATGCTGGCGAGCACGCCGCGGCCGTCGTCCGGACTGGCGCCGCGGGTCACGAGACCCTGCACCTCCAGGCGATGGATCTGACGCGTCACCCGGCTGGGCAACGACATCAGCGATTCTGCGACGTCACCCATCCGGGCCGCTCCCGTCGGCGACTTGACCAGCAGGTCGAGTAGCCGCACATCGTTGAGCGTCAGCCCGTGTTCGTCCGACAGCGACCTGTTCATGGTCGCGTACATCCGCAATGCGGCGTCCAGAAAGTTCTGCCACGCCCGTTGCTCTGCAATATCCAGCCCCGGCGTATCGCTCGCCGTGCGCCCCCCGATGATCCCCTCCATTGGCACATAGTAGGGCCGGGGGCGCGCTGCTGGTGGCGAAATCTCAGCCTGTTTCCGCAGCGTAGTAGCGTTGCGTGGATGCGGGCGATCGTTGCGGACTCTGCAGGCAGGCTGACCTGGCAGTCTGTGCCAGACATCTCCCCGGCGGCGGGTGAAGTTCTCATCAAGGTCGTCGCCGCGGGGGTCAACCGCGCGGACCTGATGCAGGCTGCCGGCAAGTATCCGCCGCCTCCCGGAGCCAGCGACATCCTCGGTCTTGAGGTCTCCGGGGTGATCGCCGGCCTCGGGGACGGGGTTCGGCAGTGGTCGCAGGGGCAACCCGTCTGCGCTTTGCTGGCCGGGGGCGGTTACGCCGAATTCGTGTCCGTTCCGGCCGGGCAGGTGCTGCCGGTGCCTGCCGGCGTCCCGCTGCCGCACGCCGCCGCGCTACCGGAGGTCGCATGCACGGTGTGGTCCAACGTGGTGATGGCCGCGGGGCTGACCGCACCCGAGCTGCTCCTGATCCACGGCGGCGCCAGCGGTGTCGGCACGCATGCCATCCAGGTGGCGCGGGCGCTGGGCTGCCGGGTCGTCGTCACCGCGGGCTCGCGCAACAAGCTGGAGCTGTGTGCCGAGCTGGGCGCCGAGATCACCATCGACTATCACGATGAGGACTTCGTGGCGAAGGTGCGCGACGAGGGCTCGGGGAATCCGGGTGCCGACGTGATCCTCGACATCATGGGCGCCTCCTATCTGGACCGCAACATCGACGCCCTCGCCACCGGCGGCAGGCTGGTGATCATCGGCATGCAGGGCGGCGCCAAGGCCGAGCTCAACATCGGCAAACTACTGGCCAAGCGGGGCAGCGTCATCGCCACCGCCCTTAGGGCACGTCCGGTGACCGGACGCGGCGGCAAAGCCGAGATCGTCGACCGCGTCGTCGCCGAGGTCTGGCCGTTGGTCGCCGACGGACTGGTCCGTCCCGTCATCGGCGCCGAGTTCCCGATCACCGAGGCCCAAGCCGCCCACGAGCTACTGGACTCAGGCGACGTGTCGGGCAAAGTCCTTCTGCGCGTTGATATCTGAGGGTCAGCCCAGCGAGGCGAGAGCCCGCACCAGCTGATCGACCTCGGCGGCGGTGCTGTAGTGCGCCAGTCCGATGGTCACCGCTCCGCCGACGTCGTTGACGCCGATGAGGTCGAGCACACGTGCGCTGGCGTTGGCGATCGCCAGGATGCCGTTGTCGGCCAACCGCTGCACGACGCGCTCGGCGGGCACGTTCTCGATGGCGAACGTCAGCACCGGGATCCGCAGCTCCGGGCTCCCGATCACCGTGACCGTCGGCAACGACTTCAACGACGTGAGCAGATAGTCGAACAGTCCGCTCAGATAGGCCGTCGCCGACTGTATCGACACCGAGAGACGCTCGCGGCGCGCGCCCTGTGCGGAGTCGTCAAGTGCAGCAAGGTATTCGATGCTCGCCACCACGCCTGCCAGCATGCCGAACTGGTGCGCGCCCAATTCGAGCCGCTCGGCGCCGGTGGCGTCTGGGTTCAGTGACACCGACCCGAACGCGTCGATGATGCTCGGATCGCGGAAGACCAGCGCGCCGATCGGCGGGCCGCCCCACGCCAGCGCGTTCACCGCCACCACGTCGGCCTCGATCTCCTCGATGTCGATCAGCCGGTACGGCGCCGCCGCGGAGTGGTCGACGACCACGAGGCCGCCGACCTCGTGCACCAGTTTGGTCACCTCGCGCAGTTCGGTCACCGTGCCCAATGTCGAAGACGCAGAAGTGATTGCGACCAGACGCGTCGGCCGGGTCACCAGGCTCTCCCACTGCCACGTGGGCAGCTCGCCGCTCTCGATGTCCACCTCGGCCCACTTGACCTTGGCGCCGAAACGGTTGGCCGCACGCAACCACGGTGCGATGTTGGCCTCGTCGTCGAGGCGCGTCACCACCAGCTCGTAGCCCAGGCCCACCCGGCCCGACGCAGCGTCGGCGAGCGAGGTCAGCAGCACTGCCCTGTCGGCGCCGAGGACCACGCCCGCCGGATCCGCGTTGACCAGGTCCGCCACGGCCTGACGCGCCGCGGCCAGGACAGCCGCGCTGCGCCTCGCGGCCGGGTGCGCGCTGGATGTGGTGGGTATCGAACCACGGAACGCCGTCGACACCGCCCGCCCCACGGAGTCAGGCAGCAGCATGCCGTTCTGGGGGTCCATATGCACCCAGCCATCGCCCAGCGAGGGGTGCAGTCCACGCACCCGGGCGACGTCGTATGCCATCCAAGTCCACCTTTGAAGCGTGTCGGAACGACGCCGAACCGCCCCTTCGGTCCGGTTCGGCGGGGCCCGACCCTGCTGTTACCGCCCGTGTCGAAACGGCACGAGCTATCTGCGCAGCCATACTAGTCGAGTCACCTTCCGGTTCGGAGTCCCGCTCAGTCGGTTTTTGCTGGTGGTAACGGTGGCAACCGCTTCCACGCCTGGACCTCCTGGCCGGACCGGCCTCGCGCTCGCCGTCGCCAACTCCGCAGGTTTGCCACCCCTGAAGATCGACGCCATCTTCGCCGCTGGCCCCCGGCATTTCGTGGTGGCCGAGAGCCGTCGGGTGCGCGAAGATCAACGGCACCGGTGACGCCCGCACCATCATCGACGCGGAGCCCGGCCGCATCAGGCGAGAAAAGCTGGGGCACCCTTAGAGACATGTCTACCAATTCCGACGACGACAACATCGAGATCATCGGCAGTGGCGGTATGGCCGGCGATGACGACCTCGAGCGCGCCGACGGCAAGTCGCTGACCGACCTGGTCGAGCAGCCCGCCAAGGTGATGCGGATCGGCACGATGATCAAGCAGCTGCTGGAGGAGGTGCGCGCCGCACCGCTCGACGAGGCGAGCCGCGGCCGGCTGCGCGACATCCACCGCACCAGCATCCACGAACTCGAGGAAGGTCTGGCCCCCGAGCTGCGCGATGAGCTGGAGCGGCTGACGCTGCCGTTCACGGAGGACTCGGTGCCGTCGGACTCCGAGCTGCGGATCGCCCAGGCCCAGCTGGTCGGCTGGCTGGAAGGGCTGTTCCACGGCATCCAGACCGCCCTGTTCGCCCAGCAGATGGCCGCACGGCAGCAGCTGGAGCAGATGCGCCAGGGCGCGTTGCCTCCCGGTGTGGGCGTGCCCGGCCAGCGGGGCGGCCCCGGACACCCCGGCACCGGCCAGTACCTGTGAGAGCCGCGTGACACAACCCGTCGAGCCACACATCGAGACCCGTAACGCGTGGGTCGAGTTCCCGATCTTCGACGCCAAGACGCGCTCGCTGAAGAAGGCGTTCCTCGGCAAGGCCGGCGGGGCGATCGGGCGCAACGACTCCAACGTCGTCGTCATCGAAGCGCTGCGCGACATCACGATGTCGCTCAAGATGGGCGACCGCGTCGGCCTCGTCGGACACAACGGTGCCGGCAAGTCGACACTGCTGCGGCTCCTGTCGGGCATCTACGAACCCACCCGAGGGGTGGCGACGGTGCAGGGCCGGGTGGCTCCGGTGTTCGACCTGGGCGTCGGGATGGACCCTGAGATCTCCGGTTTCGAGAACATCATCATCCGCGGCCTGTTCCTCGGGCAGACGCGCAAGCAGATGATGAGCAAGGTCGACGAGATCGCCGAGTTCACCGAGCTGGGCGACTATCTGTCGATGCCGCTACGCACCTACTCCACCGGCATGCGGGTGCGCCTGGCCATGGGCGTGGTCACCAGCATCGACCCCGAGATCCTGCTGCTCGACGAGGGCATCGGCGCCGTCGACGCCGACTTCCTCAAGAAGGCGCAGACTCGGTTGGCCAGCCTGGTCGAGCGGTCCGGAATCCTGGTGTTCGCCAGCCATTCCAACGAGTTCCTGGCCCGGCTGTGCAACACGGCGATGTGGATCGACCACGGCACCATCAAGATGGAGGGCGGCATCGAGGACGTCGTGCGGGCCTACGAGGGCGAAGACGCCGCCCGGCACGTGCGCGAGGTGCTCAAGGAAACGGCGCACACGCATGACTGAGCAGGTTATTGCGGTGGTGGTCACCCATCGCCGTCCCGACGAACTCGCCAAATCGCTGGACGCGGTCTGCGCACAGAGCAGGCCTCCCGACCATTTGATCGTCGTGGACAACGACCACGACGAACGCGTCCGTGATCTGGTTGCCGGCCAGCCCGTTCAGACCACCTATCTGGGTTCCCGCCGAAACCTGGGCGGCGCAGGCGGTTTCGCCCTCGGCATGCTGCACGCGTTGAGCCTGGGCGCCGACTGGGTGTGGCTGGCCGACGACGACGGCAGGCCACAGAACAGCGAAGTGCTGCCGACGCTGCTGGCCTGCGCCGAGAAATACCATCTGGCGGAGGTCTCGCCGATGATCTGCGACCTCGACGACCCCGAGCGTCTCGCGTTCCCGCTGCGGCGCGGGCTGTCGTGGCGCCGGCGGGTCAGCGAGCTCCGGATCGAATCCGAGCTGCCCGACCTGATGCCGGGTATCGCGCACCTGTTCAACGGGGCTCTGTTCCGTGCGGAGACCCTGGAAGCCACCGGGGTGCCCGATCTGCGGTTGTTCTTCCGCGGTGACGAGACCGAAGTGCACCGGCGACTGCTGCGCACCGGGTTGCCGTTCGGCACGTGCCTGACCGCCGTCTATCTACACCCTCAGGGCGGCGACGAGTTCAAGCCGATCCTCGGCGGTCGAATGCACACGCAGTATCCGGACAACCCGACGAAGCGGTACTTCACCTACCGCAACCGCGGCTACCTGCAATCCCAACCGGGGATGCGCAAGCTGGTGCCGCAGGAATGGTTGAGATTCGGCTGGTACTTCCTGGTGTCACGACGCGATCCCGCCGGTTTCGGTGAATGGATTCGACTGCGCCGCTTGGGCCGACGCGAGAGGTTCACACGAGAATGACGATCACGGATGCCGCGGCCCAGTCCCGGACGTTCGCCCGCGCGTGGGGCGACCTGGTGGACGGCTTCGGCAAGCGCGAACTGTGGCTGCATCTGGGCTGGCAGGACATCAAGCAGCGCTACCGACGCTCGGTACTGGGGCCGTTCTGGATCACCATCGCCACCGGCACCACTGCGGTCGCCATGGGCGGGCTGTACTCGATGCTGTTCAAACTCGAACTCTCCGAGCATCTTCCGTACGTCACCCTCGGCTTGATCGTCTGGAACCTGATCAACGCGTCGATACTCGAGGGCGCGGACGTCTTCGTCGCGAACGAAGGTCTGATCAAACAGCTACCGACCCCGCTGTCGGTGCACGTGTACCGGCTGGTGTGGCGGCAGATGCTCCTGTTCGCCCACAACATCATCATCTTCGTGGTGATCGCCGTCATCTTTCCCAAACCCTGGAACTGGGCCGACCTCGCGGTCATCCCGGCCCTGGCCCTGCTGGCGCTCAACTGCGTCTGGGTGGCCCTGTGTTTCGGCATTCTGGCCACGCGGTACCGCGACATCAGCCCTCTGCTGGCCAGCCTGGTGCAGCTGTTGTTCTTCATGACCCCGATCATCTGGAACGAATCCACGCTGCAGGCCCAGGGCGCCGGCGGTTGGGCGAAGATCGTCGAACTCAACCCGCTGCTGCACTATCTGGACATCGTCCGCGCCCCACTGCTGGGCGCCGACCAGGAGCTGCGGCACTGGGTCGTGGTCCTGGTGCTGACCGTGGTCGGATGGGGGTTCGCCGCACTGGCGATGCGCCAGTACCGCGCTCGCGTCGCCTACTGGGTGTGACGGTCAGCTGACCAGTGCGCCTTCGTCCGGTTCAGGGCCGAACCGGAACCGGCGCCCTGTGACCGCCTGGGGCGTGATGCGCACGAAGCGCTCCTTCTGGGTGGCGATCCACGGGTAGAGGCCCGCGCGCCGGGCGTCCGCGATCTCGGCCGACGTCGCCAGCAGTCGGGCCTTTCCGCGCAGGATCACGCTCCACCCCTCGGCGGTGTTGTGGTCGTCGGCCTCGAAGACCACGTACTCGTTGAGCGCGGCGGTGAGCAATTTGGTGCCCTCCGCGGTGCGGAACAGCACGGTGTTGCGCTGGACGACGAAGTTGACGGGAAAGATCTCGGTCCATCCGTTCACCGTCGTCACCAACCGTCCGAGAGATACACCGCCGAGCAGCCCCCAGCTCTCCGTCTCGGTGAGCTCGGTGACCGGAGCGTCCGATGTGCGTGTCTCGTTCATGCCTGCCATGGTTCCTGCCCGCGAAACGCCGCCCTAGGGTCCAATGGCACTTCTCGCATTCACCGCGCGTTATGCACATATGAGCATCCCGCCATATCAACCGCCCCCGCCGCCCACCTCGGGTGCGGGCAACACCCTGCTGTGCCCGAAGTGCGCCGGTGTCATGAAGACCTACGAACGCAACGGCGTCCACCTGGAGCAGTGCGATTCCTGCCGCGGCATCTTCCTCGACTTCGGGGAGTTGGAGTCGCTGACACAGATGGAGAACCGGTTCGTCCAGGCCGCGCCGCCGCCGATGCCCGCCCAGCAGGGGTACGGCTACGGCGGCGATCCCGGTTACGGCGGATACGGGCCGGGGTGGGGCCACCGCGGGAACAAGCACTACCGCAAACAGGGGTTCGGCCGGCTCTTCTTCTCCAGCTAGGTCATCCGCGCGCAGGCATCCTCCAATGCCCGCTGCGTGTCGTCGGAGTCGCCGTGCACCAGGCCGGACGCCGCGGCGTGCACGACGGCAGCGCGGGCGAACGGTTCCAGGGTGGGCCACGGATCTCCGGGGGCGAGTGCGGGTCCGCGGGCGCGGTAGGCACCCAGGAAGGTGTTCCAGTCCTCGTCCGGGATCAGGCCCGCGGCCCAGAACCCCGCCGGACGGGCCAGGTCCCAGGCCGGATCACCGGCGCCGACGTCGTCGATGTCGATGAGCTGCCACGGCGCGGCAGGGCTGCGCCTGCCGAGCTGGCCGAGGTGCCAGTCGCCGTGGACGAGGGTCATCGGCCGTCCCGGGGAGCCGGCCCGCCAGACGACGTCGGGCAGGGCGGCCGCGGCCCGCCGGACCGGACCGGTTGAGCCCCTGAGGTTGTCGACGGCGCGGCGGAATCGCCGGGGCCATCCGTTGGCGGGAACCCGGCCGGCTGCCGGTTCGCGGTGCAGCGCGGCCAGCAGCTCACCGGCCGCCGCCCACGGGGCGTGATGTGGTTCGGGGACAACGGTTTCCACCCGCGGCCAGTGCGACATCCAGCGCAGCCCCACCGCTTCCGGGACGACGGAGCGCGGAGACAGCAACGCCTGCGACGCGGCGGCGATCCGGAGGCGCGCCGCGAGAAGTCGCGGGTCCGTCCCCGGCCGGTGCAGCTTGTGGACGACGTCGCCGTCGACGACGATCTCCGCACCGGACCGGGTCTGCACCCTTCGACGGTAGGTCAACGCCGCGGCGGTGCCGTCCGCACAGCCGCGTTGATGCGGTTCCAGGCGTTGATGGTGACGGCCAGCGCGATCACCTGGCCGAGCTCGCGGTCGGAGAACACCGCGGCGGCATCTTCGTAGACGTCGTCCGACACCCCGCCGTGGCCGAGTTCGGTGATCGCCTCGGTCAGCGCCAGCGCGGCGCGCTCGGTCTCGTCGAACAGGTCTCCCGCCTCGGCCCACGCGGCCAGGACGTCGAGCTTCTGCTCGCTGACGCCGATCTTGCGGGCGTCACGCGTGTGCATGTCGAGGCAGAACGCACAGTGGTTGATCTGGGACGCCCGAATCTTGATGAGCTCGCCCAACTGCGGGTCGACGTCCTTGGCCGCGGCGGTCGACAGCGCCATCATGGCGTCGAAGAGCTCAGGCGAAGCCTGATAGATCTTGATGCGGTCCTGCGTGCTGAGTGTCTGTGTCATGTCTTCGACGGTAGAGCCGAATGACCCGCGACGGTGGTCTAATTCTTGCGTGACTTCATGGGCCAATTCGGGCGCGCGTGACCTCCACCTGGACCTGAGGGAGGCGTTGACGCCCGGCGCGCGCGGCACCAAGGAGACCCTGATCGCGGCGCTTCGTGACGCCACGCGGTCGGGACGCCTGGCGCCGGGAACCATGCTGCCGCCGTCCCGCACCCTGGCCGCCGATCTCGGATTGGCCCGCAACACCGTCGCCGACGCCTATGCCGAACTCGTGGCCGAAGGTTGGCTGGCGTCGCGTCAGGGGGCGGGCACCTGGGTTGTCGAGGCGGTGCGGCCGACCGCGTCGGCGCCGCCCGTCACGCGCCGCCCGCACGGCGCGCGCGTCACCCCCGTCCACAACCTGATGCCCGGAACTCCCGACGTGGCGGAGTTCCCGCGCACCCAGTGGGCGGCAAGCATGCGCAGGGCGCTGATCAACGCACCGACCGAGGCCCTGCGGATGGGTGACCCGCGGGGCCGTCCCGAATTACGCAGTGCCCTCGCCGAATACCTGGCACGGGTACGTGGGGTGCGCACCTCGCCGGACTCCGTCGTCATCTGCGCCGGCGTGCGGCAGGCCGTGCAATTGCTGGCACAGGCATTGGGTGGGACGGTCGCGGTCGAGGCCTACGGGCTCTTCCTGTTCCGGGACGCGCTCGCTCAGGCCGGGGTGCCGACGGTACCGGTGAGCGTGGACGACAAGGGCGCTGTGATCGACGAACTCGACCACATGAATGTCGGCTCGGTACTGCTGACCCCGGCGCACCACAACCCGCTGGGCATGTCCCTGCACTCGTCGCGGCGGATGGCAGTGGTGCAATGGGCCGAGCGCACAGGCGGTTTCGTACTCGACGACGACTACGACGGGGAGTTTCGTTACGACCGCGAACCGGTCGGCTCGTTGCAGGCGTTGCGGCCCGACCGGGTGGCCTACCTCGGGTCCACCAGCAAGAGCCTGTCCCAGGTGCTGCGGCTGGGATGGATGGTGCTCCCGGAGCCCCTCGTCGATGCGGTGGTGGATGTCGCAGGCGGTCAACAGTTCTATGTGGACGCCATCGCGCAGCTGACCCTCGCCGACTTCCTCACCGGCGGCCATTACGACAGGCACGTGCGGCGCATGCGCGCCCGCTATCGCAAGCGCAGGGATCTGCTGGTCTCCGCTCTGGCGCCGCTTCGGGTCGGGGTCAGCGGGCTCGCGGCGGGGGTGAACCTGCTCGTGTCGCTGCCCGACGGTATGGAACCGGAGGTGTTGCGGCGCGCGGGCGAAGCGGGTGTCGGCCTGACCGGGCTGTCCATGATGCGGCATCCGCTCGCCGGTTCCGAGATCCCCGCCCCCGACGGGGTGATCGTCGGTTTCGCGGCGCCGGCCGACCATGCCTTTTCCAGCGCGGTTTCGGCGTTATGCGAGGTGCTGGCGGCCAGCGGCCTATAGCGTCGACGCCGTGAGCGCTAAGCGCCGTCAGATGACCGTCTACGGGCGAGTCCTGGAGAAGTTCGGGCGAACGTCGGCGGGGTACTTCTTCGCCACGCGGGTGGCGCCGGTGCTCGATCCGCCGCTGTTGCGTCTCACCGGGGGACGATTCAGCAGCGTCTATCCGCTTCCGGTGATGCTGCTGACGACGATCGGCGCTAAGTCGGGTCTGCGGCGGGTGCTCCCGTTGGTGTATGTGGCAGAGGGCGATTCGCTTCTGCTGATCGCGTCGAACTACGGCAGGCCGGGACATCCGGCGTGGTACCGCAATCTCACGGTCAACCCGACCGTCGAGGTCCTCGCCGGTGCGCGCAGTGGTACTTACCGCGCGGCCGTCGTCACGGACCCCTCGGAGCGAGACGCCGCCTGGCACAAGGCACTCGAGGTCTACGCCGGGTACGGCGACTATGAGATCCGGGCGGCGCATCGCACGATCCCGATCGTGCGCTTGACGCGAACACCCTGAGCACGATCAAGGGCGCCCCCGGCGGGAGCGCCCTTGCGTGTCGATCGGTCAGCGGACGTCGACGTAGTAGACGTAGCCGGTGACGGTCTGCTGGTAGGTGCGGTCGTTGAAATCGTCCTGCACGGTGCCGCGGATCGGGCCGCCCTGCTTGACGCTGACGACGTCGGCCTCAGACAGCGAGGCGTCGGAGAGCTTGTTGACGATGACCCGGTTGCCCTGGGCTTCGAGCTGGCTGATGGTGGCCCGGGCGTCGCCGTTGCCGGTGGGGGCGGCCAGCGCGGGGGCTGCCAGGCCCAGGAATCCGGCGGTCAGGGCGGCGGCTGCGGTGGCGGTGATGGTGAGGTTCTTCATGGTTCTGCTCTTCCCTTGTGTGGGTCGGAGCCGTGGAGCGTGTCTCGCGGTTTCGACTTCTGGTGGTGATGGTGGTGGTGGTTCTTGGTGTTCTGGCCGGTTCAACCGGCAGCTCAGGGGGTTCATTTCCGCTGGCAGAGATTGAGCGGCCGCTGGCAGAAACGGGCGGGTGCCGACCATGCCGATTTCGTCGCGGACCATCGCCGGGCACCACCGACTCGGTACAGTCTGCGCAGGTCCCTGCGCCTTCGAAGCGGACGATCGGCAGGGCGAAAGTGGGGGCAGCAGGTGCACAGGATCCGTCAGTGGTGGAACCAGCCGGACCACTTCGAATGGCTGTCGGCCTACCTTGCGGCTCGGCACCTCGCCGCCTTCGGCCGCTGCCTGATGGCCGCCACCATGGGTGTTCTCGCCCTCGCGCTGGGGTTGATGTTGTTCAGTCCCTCGGGTCCGCAAGAGGTGGTTCCCCGGACCCTGCTGGCGACGATCGTCACGGGTCTGGCGGCGATAGGAGTTGCGTACGCGATCCGATGGCCGAGTCGCCGACTGTCCTATCGGTTCTCGGTGCTCGGCAGCGTCGCAATCGCCATCGCAGCCCTCACCGAAGCGGACCCGCTCTCTGGACTGGTCACGTGCTTTGCATTCGCCGGCCTCGCCGGCTACGTCGCGTTCTTCCACGGACCCCGGCTGCTGTTCTTCACGCTGCTCGTCGGGGTCCTCACGGCAGTCACCTCGTGTGCCCGGATTGCACTGGACGGGGACGTGGCCCTTGCGCTGTCCAGACTGCTGATCTATTGCGGGGCACTGCTTTCGGTGCCGATCTGCGGCCAGGTACTGGTGCTGTGGCTGTGGGCGGACGCCACCAAATCGACCACCGACCCGCTGACCGGGCTGGTGAACCGCCGCGGCTTCCGCCGTGCGGCGCACGGACTGCTCGCCGGCGCCGTGGGTCACGAGGGCAGGCGTTTCAGCGTGGTGATGATCGACCTGGACGGGTTCAAGAAGCTCAACGACCAGTTCGGCCATGCCACAGGTGATTTGGTGCTGGTATCGGTGGCGGACTCCATGCGGCGCACTGTCGGGGAGAACGCCGTGCTGGCCCGCATCGGTGGGGAGGAGTTCCTGGTGGCCGAGACGGCACGCCGCTCCGAGGTCGACGCGACAGCGGAGCGCGTCCGAATGGCGATCGCGTCCACCGAATGGGGGGTCACCGCGAGTCTCGGGGTCGCCAGTGTCGAGTTGGTCGCCGCGCCCCCCGATTCCGGCGAGCTGATAGACGGCCTCATCTCAGCCGCCGACAAGGCCATGTACGAGGCTAAGCGCGCCGGCGGCAACCAGGTGTGCTGCGTCTAGGCCTTACCCGTCCTCGGCGTTCTCGTCATTGGTTATCCACAGCTTTTTCCCGGGCCCGTCGTTATCCACAAGCGGCAATCTGCCGGAAGCTGTATACGCCCGGAAGTCGATAAAATCGAACTTATGTTCGATAGGCCGGTGCCGGGTGTGGATTCGCTGGAGCGTCTCAGCGATGCCGACCTCGTCGACGCGGCCAAGCAGTGGGCTTGCCGCGAGAACGCCGCGTGCGCGGCCAAACTCGCCGTGATGGCCGAGATCTTCATTCGCCGCACCGGCCTGCCCGCGAGCGAGCGGGAGACCTGGTGGGTCGATCCTGATGCCGCGGTGGCCGCCGAACTGGCGGCCGCCCAGGCCATCACCCGGTCGCTGGCACTGCATCAGGCCCACCGCGGCGTGGTTCTGCGCGATCGCCTGCCTGCGGTGGGCGCCCTGTTCGCCCGCGGTCTGATCAGCGAGATGCTGGTTCGCAAGATCGTCTCCCGTACCGACCTGATCCTCGAGGACGCGGCCATGGCCGCCGTTGACGCAGATCTGGCCGCGGAGATCGTCACCTGGGGGCCGCGGTCCATCAAGAAGACCGAGCTGGCCATCGACGCCCTTGTCGAGCGGCACGACCCGGGCGCCTTGCGGCGAGCGCGGGAATCCAGCACCGAGCCCGATGTCGAGTTCGGTTCGCCCACCGACGCGCCGGGGTTCACCACCATATGGGCGCGGCTGTACGAGACCGATGCGGCGGTGGTCGAACGGTGCCTGCGCGAGATGGCCCACAGTGCGTGCTCGGCAGACCCCCGCAGCTTGGGTGATCGACTCGCCGCGGCGATCACCGCCCGTATCGCCGGGATCGCGTTGGTCTGCGAGTGCGGACGTGAGGACTGCGACGCCGGCGCCCGGAAAGACCGTCCCGCCAAGGACATGACCGTGTACGTCCTCACTGACGCCACCACAGGCACCGCCGGGGACACCGGCGATATCGGAGCCGGGGACCCTGAGGCCGGCGGGGACGACGCAGCCCACCCGGCGGCCCTCGAAGATGTCGCATCCCACACCCTCACGCCGGCGGCACCACACACCGTGGCCGACATCTGCGCCGGCGGGAAGTCCGGCTTCGTGTTCGGGGCGGGCATCGTGCCCGCACCCCTGCTGGCCAGACTGCTCACCGGCGCCCGGTTCCGCGAAATCCGCCATCCCGGTCAGGCGGGACCCGAATCGGGCTACGCCCCGTCCCGCGCGCTGGCCGATTTCATCCGCGCTCGTGACCTCACCTGTCGATTCCCCTGGTGTGACCACCCCGCCACCAGTGCCGACATCGACCACACCGTGCCCTACCCGACAGGGCCGACGCATCCCTCGAACCTCAAGTGTCTCTGCCGTTTTCATCACCTGCTGAAGACTTTCTGGATCGGCGCCCTCGGCTGGCGCGACCGCCAACATCCCGACGGCACCGTCGCCTGGACCAGCCCCACCGGCCACAGCTACACCACCGAGCCCGGAAGCCGGCTGCTGTTCCCCACTCTGTGCCGGCCCACCGCCACCCTCTGGAAGGGTGATCCACCTCTCGTCCCCACGAGCGACCTCCGCGGCCGATCCATGCCCCGCCGACGGCACACCCGCGCGCAGAACCGCGCACGGGCCATCGCCGCCGAACGCCGACTCAACGACGACCTGGTCGCCGAACACGACAAACCCCCGCCCTTCTGATCAGGTAGCGGTGACACCCACCCCGTAAGCTGCCCGGGTGGCCGAGCCCCCCATGTCACCCCAGCTGAGCCTGAAGACTCAGCTCTGGCGCTTCCTCGTGACCGGCGGGCTGTCGGCAATCGTGGACTTCGGCCTGTACGTGGCCCTGCTGGCGGTGGGTCTGCACGTGAACCTCGCCAAGACGCTGAGTTTCATCGCGGGAACCACGACCGCATATCTGATCAACCGACGGTGGACGTTCAGGGCGCCGCCGAGCACCGCACGATTCATCGCGGTGGTGGCGCTGTACGCCGTGACCTACGCCGTGCAGGTGGGCATCAACTACTTCTTCTACATGGAGTTCGAGGATCAGCCCTGGCGCGTGCCGGTGGCGTTCGTCATTGCGCAGGGCACCGCGACGGTGATCAATTTCATCGTCCAGCGCACCGTGATCTTCCGGTTCACCGGCGCGTAGCAATCGGCTAAATGATCGCGCTGCGGTGAGCACGTCAGCGCAAGCGGTACCCTCTGTGACGATGTTGAGCACCGAGTTTTCGACCACGGCGAAGCGGCTGACCGGCTGGGGCCGCACCGCCCCGTCCGTCGCGCAGGTGTTGTCCTCGCCGGACCCCGAGGTGGTCGTCAAGGCGGTCACCCGCGCCGCCGAGAGCCCCGGCAGAGGCGTGGTGGCCCGCGGCCTGGGGCGCTCCTACGGCGACAACGCCCAGAACGGCGGCGGCCTGGTCGTCGACATGAGCGTGCTCAACCGCATCCATACGATCGACGCCGACGGCGCGCTCGTCGACGTCGACGGCGGCGTGAACCTCGACCAGCTGATGCGGGCAGCGCTGCCCCTCGGGCTGTGGGTTCCCGTCCTGCCCGGCACCCGCCAGGTCACCATCGGCGGCGCCATCGCCTGCGACATCCACGGCAAGAACCACCACAGCGCCGGCAGCTTCGGCAACCACGTGCGCTCCATGGACCTGCTCACCGCCAACGGCGAAGTCCGCACCATCGGGCCCGATGGTCCGGACAGCGACCTGTTCTGGGCCACCGTCGGCGGCAACGGCCTCACCGGCATCATCCTGCGGGCCACCATCAAGATGACGCCCACCGAGACCGCGTACTTCATCGCCGACGGCGACGTCACCTCCACGCTCGACGAGACCATCGCCTTCCACAGCGACGGCACCGAGGACAACTACACCTACTCCAGCGCATGGTTCGACGCGATCAGCGCACCGCCCAAGCTGGGCCGGGCCGCGATCTCTCGCGGTTCGCTGGCAACGCTCGATCAGCTACCCACGAAGCTGCAGAAAAACCCGCTGAAATTCGATGCGCCGCAACTACTCACGTTTCCGGACGTCTTTCCGAACGGCCTGGCCAACAAGTACACCTTCGGCCCGATCGGCGAACTCTGGTACCGCAAGTCCGGGACCTACCGAGGCAAGGTGCAGAACCTGACGCAGTTCTATCACCCACTCGACATGTTCGGTGAGTGGAACCGCGCCTACGGTTCGGCCGGTTTCGGCCAGTACCAGTTCGTGGTGCCCACGTCGGCCGTCGACGAGTTCAAGGCGATCATCGTCGACATCCAGCGTTCCGGCTTCTATTCGTTCCTCAACGTGTTCAAGCTGTTCGGCCCGGGAAACCAAGCGCCACTGAGCTTTCCGATCCCCGGCTGGAATGTGTGCGTCGACTTCCCGATCACTGCGGGCCTCAACGAGTTCCTCAACGGGCTCGACAAGCGGGTGCTCGAGTTCGGCGGCCGCCTCTACACCGCCAAGGACTCCCGCACCACCGCCGAAACCTTCCACGCCATGTATCCCCGCATCGACGAGTGGATTGCCTTGCGCCGCAAGGTCGATCCCGACGGTGTCTTCGCCTCCGACATGGCCCGACGACTGGAGCTCCTCTAGATGGTTCTTGATGCCACCGGCAACCCTCAGACCATCCTGCTTCTGGGCGGGACCTCTGAGATCGCCCTCGCGATCGCCGAGCGCTACCTGCGCAACGCCCACGCCCGCGTGGTGCTGGCCGATGTGCCCGGCCACCCACGCAAGGACGCCGCCATGGCCCAGATGACCGCGGCGGGCGCCAAGGCCGTCGACTGGATCGACTTCGACGCACTGGACACCGAGAACCACCCGAAGGTGATCGACGCCGCCTTCGCCCAGGGTGATGTCGATGTGGCGGTGGTGGCCTTCGGATTGCTCGGGGACGCCGAAGAACTCTGGAAGAACCAGCGCAAGGCCGTCCAGATCGCCGGGATCAACTACACCGCAGCGGTTTCGGTCGGCGTGCTGCTCGGGGAGAAGATGCGTGCCCAGGGTTCGGGCCGCATCATCGCGATGAGCTCGGCCGCCGGGGAGCGGGTCCGCCGCTCCAACTTCGTCTACGGCTCCACCAAGGCCGGCCTCGACGGCTTCTACCTGGGCCTCGGAGAGGCACTGCGCGAGTACGGAGTCGGTGTCCTGGTGATCCGTCCCGGGCAGGTGCGCACCACGACGACCATCGAGCACTGGAAGGCCACCGGGGCCAAGGAGGCTCCCTTCACCGTCGACAAGGAAGAGGTGGCCGAAATGGCGGTCACCGCGTCGAACAAGGGCAAGGACCTGATCTGGGCGCCGGGCACCTTCCGCTACGTGATGATGGTGCTGCGCCACATCCCGCGCCCCATCTTCCGCAAGCTGCCGATCTGAGTCCGGTGGGCAGTAGCGGTGGGGCCGCGCCCGAAAGGCACGGGACGACCCGGGAGTCGAGGGCCGGTCATCCCCTGGCCACGCCGATCACCGTGGCCGGTCACATGCTCCTTGCAACGGCCGTCGCCGTTGTGGTCGCCGCCGTCAGCCTGGTCGCGATCGCGCGCGTGGAATGGCCCGCCTACAACTCGTCGAACCAGCTGCATGCGCTCACCACGGTCGGGCAGGTGGTCTGCCTGATCGGTCTGCTCGGCGCGGGAATCGCATGGCGCCGCGGCAGGCAGACCCTGGCCCGCATCGGCTCGGTGCTGTTCCTGTCCGCGTTCTCGGTCGTGACACTCGCGATGCCGCTGGGCGCGACCAAGCTCTACCTGTTCGGCATCTCCGTCGACCAGCAGTTCCGCACCGAATACATGACCCGCTTTGCCGATCAGCCGGGCCTGCACGACATGACCTACATCGGCCTGCCCCCGTTCTACCCGGCGGGATGGTTCTGGATGGGCGGCCGGCTGGCCGCGCTCACCGGGACCCCCGCCTGGGAGATGTTCAAGCCGTGGGCGGTCACCTCCATCACGATCGCAATCGTGCTGGCGTTCGTGCTGTGGGCCAGCATGATTCGATTCGAGTACGCCCTGGTGGTCTCGACTGCGACCGCCGCCGCGGCGCTGGCCTACTCCCCCGCCGAGCCGTACGCGGCGATCATCTCGGTGCTGCTGCCGCCGGTGTTCGTGTTGGCGTGGTCGGGGCTGGCAGGCAGGAGCAGAAACGGCGGGTGGGCCGCGGTCGTCGCCACGGGCCTGTTCCTCGGTGTCACGGCGCTGTTCTACACACTGCTGTTCCTGTACGCCGCATTCACGCTGACGGTCATGGCGGTGCTGCTGGCCATCGCGCGCCGTCGCCTCGACCCGTTGCTGCGCCTTCTCGTCATCGCGGTGCTCTCCGGCGTCATCGCCCTGCTCACGTGGGCGCCCTACCTGCTCGCCGCCGCGCGCGGCACACCCGCCGAATCCGGCACCGCGCAGCACTACCTGCCCAAGGACGGCGCCGAGCTGTCGTTCCCTATGCTCGAGTTCACCCTGCTCGGCGCGCTGTGCATGCTCGGCACCGGCTGGCTGGTGGTCCGCGCCCGCAGCTCCACCCGCGCCGGCGCGCTCGCGATCGCCGTCCTCACCGTCTATGCCTGGTCGCTGCTGTCCATGCTGACCACGCTGGTGGGCACCACGCTGCTCTCGTTCCGGCTGCAGCCCACCCTGACCATCCTGCTGACCGCGGCCGGCGCCTTCGGCTTCATCGAGTTGGCCCGCGCGGTGGCGGCCCGCGTGCGCCCGCCGAACGCCACCCGGGTGGTGGCGGTCGCCACCGCGATCGGCGCTCTCGGCGCCCTGACCTTCAGCCAGGACATCCCCGATGTGCTGCGCTCCGACATCGTCGTCGCCTACACCGACACCGACGGCTACGGCGAGCGGGCAGACCGCCGCCCACCGGGTGCCGAGCAGTACTACCGGGAGGTCGACGCCCGCATCCAGGACGTCACCGGCCGACCGCGCAACGAAACCGTGGTGCTGACCGCCGACTACAGCTTCCTGTCGTACTACCCCTACTACGGGTTCCAGGGCCTGACGTCGCACTACGCGAACCCGCTCGCCCAGTTCGACCAGCGCGCCGGTGCCATCGAGGGCTGGCGGATGCTGACCGACGCCGACCAGTTCATCGAGGCGCTCGACAGCATGCCGTGGGAGCCTCCATCGGTGTTCCTGATGCGCCGCGGGGCCAACGACACCTACACCCTGCGCCTGGCCGAGGACGTCTACCCGAATCAGCCGAACGTGCGGCGCTATCACGTCGCCCTCGACGAGGCGCTGTTCGACGACCCGCGGTTCGATGTGTCCACCGTCGGGCCCTTTGTGCTGGCCATCCGCAAGCCATCTACCATCTAGCCCCGTGGTCCAGCAGCCGGCGCCCGCCGAGCCGACAGAGGTGTCGGGCAGCAACCACCGCACCGCGCGGCTCGTCGCGATCGTCGCGGGGCTGCTCGGCACCGTCCTGGCCATCGCGACGCCCCTGCTCCCGGTAGACCAGACCACCGCCCAGCTCAACTGGCCGCAGAACGACGTGCTGCAGAGCGTCAACGCCCCGCTGATCGGCTACGTCGCCACCGATCTCGAGATCACCATCCCGTGCAGCGCTGCCGCCGGACTGGACCGGCCCGGTCGCAGCGTGCTGCTGTCCACGGTGCCCAAGCAGGCCCCCAAGGCCATCGACCGCGGCCTGCTCGTGGAGCGCGTCAACGACGACCTGCTCGTCATCGTCCGCAACACCCCGGTGGTCAGCGCCCCGCTGGACCAGGTGCTCAGCCCGCAGTGCCGGGAGCTGGTCATCACCGCGCACGCCGACAAGGTGACGGGCGAATTCGTCGGGCTGACGGAGGAACCCGACAACCCGGGGTCGGCCGACGCGACCCCGCCTCGTGAACCGCTGCGCGGCGAGCGCGGCGGCTACGACTTCCGACCCCAGATCGTCGGCGTGTTCACCGACCTGGCCGGGCCCGCACCGCCCGGGCTGCAGTTCTCGGCCACCATCGACACCCGCTACAGCACCTCGCCGACCTGGTTCAAGCTGCTCGCGATGGTCATCGGCGTGGCGATGACGCTGATCTCGCTCGGCGCACTGCACGTCCTCGACAACGCCGACGGCCGCAGACACAAGCGCTTCCTGCCGCAGCGCTGGTGGTCGCTGTCGCCGCTGGACGGCCTGGTGGCCGCGGTGCTGGTGTGGTGGCACTTCGTCGGCGCCAACACCGCGGACGACGGCTACATCCTCACCATGGCCCGGGTGTCCGAGAACGCCGGCTACATGGCCAACTACTACCGCTGGTTCGGCACTCCCGAAGCGCCGTTCGGCTGGTACTACGACCTGCTCGCGCTGTGGGCGCACGTCAGCACCACCAGCGTGTGGATGCGGCTGCCGACGCTGCTGATGGGGCTGGCCTGCTGGTGGGTGATCAGCCGCGAGGTCATCCCCCGGCTCGGTTCGGCGGTCAAACACAGTCGCGCCGCAGCGTGGACCGCGGCCGGACTGTTCCTCGCGTTCTGGCTGCCGCTGAACAACGGGCTGCGCCCCGAACCGATCATCGCCCTCGGCATCCTGCTCACCTGGTGCTCCGTCGAGCGGGGTGTCGCGACCAGCCGGCTGCTCCCCGTCGCGATCGCGATCATCATCGGAGCGCTGACGTTGTTCTCCGGGCCGACCGGGATCGCCGCGATCGGCGCGCTGCTTGTGGCGATCGGCCCGTTGAAAACCATTGTGGCCGCCCACACCTCGCGGTTCGGCTACCTCGCGCTGCTGGCCCCGATCGCCGCGGCGGGCACCGTCACCATCTTCCTGATCTTCCGCGACCAGACGCTGGCCGCCGAACTGCAGGCCAGCAGCTTCAAGTCGGCCATCGGGCCCAGCCTGGCCTGGTTCGACGAGCACATCCGCTACTCGCGCCTGTTCACCACGAGCCCCGATGGTTCCGTGGCCCGCCGCTTCGCGGTGCTGACCCTGCTGCTCGCCCTGGCCGTCGCCGTCGCGATGTCGTTGCGCAAGGGCAGAATTCCCGGCACCGCACTGGGCCCGAGCCGGCGCATCATCGGCATCACCATCATCTCGTTCCTGGCGATGATGTTCACCCCGACCAAGTGGACCCACCACTTCGGCGTGTTCGCCGGGCTGGCCGGCTGCCTCGGCGCCCTGGCGGCGGTCGCGATCTCCGCGGTGGCGATGCGCTCACCTCGCAACCGCGCCGTGTTCACCGCCGCGGTGCTGTTCGTCACCGCGCTGTCGTTCGCGACAGTGAACGGCTGGTGGTACGTGTCCAACTTCGGAGTGCCGTGGGCGAACGACTTCCCGGAGTACAAGTTCGGCTTCACCACCATGCTGCTGGGGCTGTCGTTCGTCGCACTGCTGGTGGCCGCGTGGCTGCATTTCACCGGCCGCGACACACCGCCGCCCGCCGGCACCCCGCCGCTGTGGAAGCGAATCGGCCGGTCGCCGTTGGCCATTGCCACCTGGGCTCTGGTCACGTTCGAAGTGGTGTCGCTGACGGTGGCGATGGTGAGCCAGTATCCGGCGTGGACGGTGGGCCGCTCCAACCTGGAGGCGTTGACCGGCAAGACGTGCGGCATGGCCGAAGACGTCCTGGTGGAGCAGGACGTCAACGCAGGCGTCCTGCAGCCCATCGGGGTGCCCGCAGGAGAAGGGCTCGGCGAGGTCGGCACAGGCGCGTCAGTGGGCTTCAGCCCCAACGGAATTCCGTCGGACGTGTCCGCGGACCCGGTGATGGAACAGCCGGGCTCGGACAACTTCGCCGACAGCGACGGTGACAGCACGGGGGTCACCGGCGGCGAAGCCGGCACCGAAGGCGGGACCACCGCAACGACGGGTGTCAACGGCTCACGTGCCCGACTGCCCTACGGCCTCGATCCCGCGCGCACACCGGTGCTCGGCAGCTGGCGCAGCGGCACCCAGCAGCCCGCATTCCTGCGGTCTGCCTGGTATCGGCTGCCCGAGGGCTGGAGTGACCGGGACCGGTCCGAGTCGCTGCTCGTGGTGGCCGCCGCGGGACGCTTCGATTCCAGCGAGGTCGTCGTGCAGTGGGCCGGCGACGGCGACGCTGCCGGGGATCCCCGGGGATCCATCGAGTTCGGCGACGTCGGAGCCGCCCCGGCATGGCGCAACCTGCGGGCGCCGTTGTCGGCGATCCCGGCCGAGGCCACCCGGATCCGCTTGGTCGCCACCGATGACGATCTGAGCCCCGAACACTGGATCGCGCTCACCCCGCCCCGTATCCCAGAACTGCGCACGCTCCAGGACGTCGTCGGCTCGACCGATCCGGTGCTGCTCGACTGGCTCGTCGGGCTGGCCTTCCCCTGCCAGCGCCCGTTCGGGCACCAGAACGGTGTGACCGAGGTGCCCAAGTGGCGGATCCTGCCCGACCGGTTCGGGGCCGAAGCCAACTCGCCGGTGATGGACTACCTCGGCGGCGGCCCGCTCGGCATCACCGAGCTGCTGCTGCGCCCCACCACCGTCCCGACGTACCTGAAGACCGCGTGGTTCCGCGACTGGGGCGCGCTGCAGCAGCTCACGCCGTTCTACCCGAACGCCGAACCGGCCCGGCTCGACCTCGGCACGACGGAGCGCAGCGGACTCTGGAGCCCCGCACCGCTGCGGCTCAGCTAACGGCTCGGTTGCGCCGCGGCACGCCGAGCTTCCCGGCATAGGTACGTCGCCTAACATCGAGCCTCGTGCCTGCCCCGTCCGCCCGTCTTCTCGCTGTCATCGCGGGGCTCGCCGGTGTGGTGCTGTGCGGCCTGGCTCCGCTGCTGCCGGTCAAGCAGTCCACGGCCGCCATCGCCTGGCCGCAGGGAGCGAACGCGGACGGATTCGTCAGCGACATCACCGCTCCGCTGGTCTCCGGTGCGCCCCGATCCCTGGACGTCACCATCCCGTGCACGACGATGGCCACGCTGCCCGCCGACGGCGGCGTGGTGTTCTCGACGATTCCGGCCGACGGCATCGACGCCGGCCGCAACGGACTGTTCGTGCGCGCCAACGCCGACGTCGTCTACGTGGCGTTCCGCGACACCGTCGCCGCTGTGGCCCCGCGCGACGCGGTGGACTCGGGCGCCTGCAGCGAACTGCGCATCTGGGCCAATGTCGGGGCCGTCGGCGCCGACTTCGTGGGGATCCCCGGCGCCACCGGAACCCTGCCGCCGGACAAGCGACCCCAGGTGGCCGGCGTGTTCACCGACCTCGAGGTCGCTCCGGACGCCGCCGGCCTGGCCGCGCGCATCGACGTCGACACCCGGTTCATCACCACGCCGACCGCGCTGAAGCTGGGCGTCATGGTCCTCGGCGTCCTTTGCGTGATCGCCTCGATCGTCGCGCTGTCGCTGCTGGACCGCTCCTCGGGCCGACGGATCCCCGACGAGCTCCGCCGCCCGCGCCGGGCCGGACTGTGGACCTGGCTGACCGACGTCGCCGTCGTCGGCGGTCTGCTGGTCTGGCACATCGTCGGGGCCCAGTCCTCCGACGACGGCTACAACGTCACCATCGCCCGGGTCTCCGGCGAAGCGGGATACCTCACCAACTACTACCGGTACTTCGGGGCCTCGGAGGCGCCGTTCGACTGGTACCAGAGCGTGCTGGCACACCTGGCCTCCGTCAGCACCGCCGGCGTCTGGATGCGCCTGCCCGCCACCGTGGCCGCCATCGCGACCTGGCTGATCATCAGCCACTGCGTGCTGCCCAGGCTGGGCAGGCGACTGGCGGGCAACCGGGTCGCGGTGCTGACCGCGGGCGCGGTGTTCCTGGCCGCGTGGCTGCCGTTCAACAACGGGCTCCGGCCGGAGCCGCTGATCGCGTTCGGCGTCGTCGCGGCGTGGATGCTGGTGGAGAACACGATCGGAACCCGCCGGCTGTGGCCGTACGCCGTGGCGATCGTCGTCGCGGTGTTCTCCGTGACGCTGGCCCCGCAGGGTCTCGTCGCGGTGGCGCCGCTGCTGGTCGGCGCCCGCGCCGTCACCCGCATCATCGCGTCCCGCCGCCCGGTGGACGGGTTGCTCGCACCGCTGGCGACACTGCTGGCGTCGGCATCACTGCTCTTCGTCGTCGTGTTCCGCGATCAGACCCTGGCCACCGTCGCCGAGTCGGTGCGCATCAAGTACGTCGTCGGCCCGACCGTCCCCTGGTACCAGGAGTTCCTGCGGTACTACTACCTCACCGTCGAGGAGAGCGTCGACGGCTCGCTGACCCGGCGCTTCTCGGTGCTGATCCTGCTGCTGTGCCTGTTCGGACTGATCACCGTGCTGCTGCGCCGCGGCAGCGTCCCCGGCGCCGTGAACGGTCCGGTGTGGCGGCTTGTCGGCACGACCGGCATCGGACTGCTGCTGCTGACCCTGACCCCCACCAAGTGGGCCGTGCAGTTCGGTGCGTTCGCCGGGCTGGCGGGCGCGCTGGGGGCGGTCACCGCGTTCGCCTTCGCCCGCGTCGGGCTGCACAGCCGACGCAACCTGGCCCTCTACGTCACCGCGCTGCTGTTCGTGCTGGCCTGGGCGACGTCCGGGATCAACGGCTGGTTCTACGTGGCCAACTACGGCGTTCCGTGGTTCGACAAGCAGCCGGTGATCCTCGGCTACCCGGTGACGACGATCTTCCTGGTGCTGGCGATCGCCTGCGGCCTGCTGGCCGCCTGGCTGCACTTCCGCATCGACTACGCCGGCCACACCGAGGTGGCCGACACCGGACGCAACCGGGCCGTGGCCTCCTCCCCGCTGCTGGTGGTGGCGGTCATCATGGTGGTGCTCGAGCTCGGGTCCATGCTCAAGGCGACGGTGGGCCGCTACCCGGTGTACACCACCGGCGCCGCCAACATCGCAGCACTCTCCGGCGACAGCTGCGCCATGGCCGACGACGTCCTGGTCGAGGCCGACACCAACGCCGGCATGCTCCAACCCGTCCCCGGCCAGCGGTTCGGCGAATACGGGCCGCTCGGCGGGGAGGACCCCGTCGGCTTCACCCCCAACGGCATCAGCGACACCCTCGAGCCCGCCGAACCGGTGGCCGCCAACCCCGGCACGGTCAACTCCGACGGTCCCGTCGACAAGCCCAACATCGGCGTCGGCTACGCGGCGGGCACCGGCGGCGGCTACGGACCCGAGGGCGTCAACGGATCGAACGTGTTCCTGCCGTTCGGGCTCGACCCCGCGACCACTCCGGTGATGGGCAGTTTCGTCGAACCCGGGTCGGATCAGGCGTCGGTCGCCGCGGAGGCGACGTCGGCCTGGTATCAGCTGCCGCCCCGCACACCGGACCGGCCGCTGGTCACCGTCGCCGCGGCCGGCGCGATCTGGTACTACAACGAGGACGGCTCCTTCAACTATGGACAGTCGTTGAAGCTGCAGTGGGGTGTGCACCGGCCCGACGGCTCGTACCAGGAACTGGGCGAGGTCCAGCCGATCGACATCTTCGTGCAGAAGGCGTGGCGCAACCTGCGGTTCCCGCTGGAGTGGGCGCCGCCGGAAGCCAACGTCGCCCGCATCGTCGCCGACGACCCCAACCTGTCCGAGGATCAGTGGTTCGGGTTCACGCCGCCGCGCGTGCCCGTCTTGCAGACCGCCAGTGAGTTCCTCGGCACGCAGACCCCGGTGCTGATGGACATCGCCACCGCGGCCAACTTCCCGTGCCAGCGGCCGTTCTCCGAACACCTGGGGATCGCCGAGCTACCCGAGTACCGGATCATGCCGAACTTCAAGCAGATCGTGGTGTCGTCGAATCAGTGGCAGGCGGCCCAGGACGGCGGACCGTTCCTGTTCATCCAGGCGCTGCTGCGGACCGAGTCCATCCCGAGCTATCTCAGCGGCGACTGGTACCGCGACTGGGGCTCACTCGAGCGCTACAACCGGGTGGTGCCGCGCGACGAGGCGCCCGACGCCGCCATCGAGGAAGGGTCGACGCAGGTGTTCGGCTGGAACCGCGGCGGACCCATCAGGGCCCTCCCGTGAACGAACAGAACGGCAGCACAGGCCGCGCCGTGAACGATGTCCGAGTGGCGCGCTGGGTCGCGACGATCGCGGGTCTGCTGGGCTTCGTGCTGGCGGTCGCGACTCCACTGCTGCCGGTCACGCAGACGACCGCGACGCTGAACTGGCCGCAACAGGGCCAGGTCGGCAACGTCACCGCCCCGCTGATCAGCCAGGCTCCGGTGAGCCTCACCGCAACGGTGCCCTGCGACGTCATCGACAGACTGCCCGCCGACGGCGGTCTGGTGCTGGGCACCGCCCCCGCGGAGGGCCGGGACGCGGCGCTGAACGCGATGCTGGTCAACGTCACCGGCGGAGGGCAGGAGCGCAGCGACCCGGGAATCGGCGGCGGAGGGCAGGAGCGCAGCGACCCGGGAATCGGCGGCGCCAGGGTCGACGTGATCGTGCGCAACGTCGTGGTGGCCAGCGTGAGCCGGGACAGGGTCACCGGATCACCGGGGTGCGAGCGCATCGACATCACGTCGTCTCTGGACGGCACGTACGCCGACTTCGTCGGCCTGACGAAGGCCGACGGGTCACCGCAGCGCACCGGGTACCCAGATCCGAACCTGCGGCCCGCCATCGTCGGGGTGTTCACCGACCTGACCGGTCCCGCTCCGCCGGGGTTGTCGTTCTCCGCAACCATCGACACCCGCTTCACCACGCAGCCCACCACGCTGAAGCTGCTGGCCATCGTGCTCGCGATCGTTTCCACTGTGATCGCGCTGCTGGCGCTGTGGCGCCTGGACCGCCTCGACGGGCGACGGATGCGTCGGGTCGTCCCGACCCGGTGGCGCACTCTCACCGCGGTCGACGGCGTCGTCGTCGGCGGGTTCGCGCTCTGGTACGTCATCGGCGCCAACTCCTCCGACGACGGCTACATCCTGCAGATGGCCCGCGTCGCCGAACATGCCGGCTACATGTCGAACTACTTCCGCTGGTTCGGCAGCCCCGAGGACCCGTTCGGCTGGTACTACAACCTGCTGGCGCTGATGACGCAGGTCAGTACGGCCAGCATCTGGATCCGCCTGCCCGACCTGATCTGCGCCCTGGTGTGCTGGTTGCTGCTGTCGCGCGAAGTGCTCCCGCGCCTCGGCCCCGCGGTGTCGGGCAGTCGGGCCGCGCTGTGGGCCGCGGGACTGGTCCTGCTCGCGGCGTGGATGCCGTTCAACAACGGGTTGCGGCCCGAAGGACAGATCGCCACCGGCGCGCTCATCACCTACGTGCTGATCGAACGTGCAGTGACCTCCGGCAGGCTCACCCCCGCCGCCCTGGCGATCACGACCGCGGCGTTCACGCTGGGCATCCAGCCGACCGGTCTGATCGCGGTGGCCGCGCTGGTGGCCGGCGGCCGCCCCATCCTGCGGATCGTCATGCGGCGACGCCGACAGGTCGGGATCTGGCCGCTGATCGCGCCGCTGCTGGCCGCGGGCACCATCGTGCTGGCTGTGGTGTTCGCCGACCAGACCCTGGCAACAGTGTTGGAAGCCACCAAGATTCGTACCGCAATCGGTCCGAGCCAGGAGTGGTGGACCGAGAACCTGCGCTACTACTACCTGATCCTGCCGACCACCGACGGCGCGATAGCCCGCCGGGTGGCGTTCCTGTTCACCGCGTTGTGCCTGTTCTCGTCGCTGTTCATCATGTTGCGGCGCAAGCGGGTTCCCGGGGTCGCGCGCGGGCCCGCCTGGCGGCTGATGGGCGTCATCTTCGCCACCATCTTCTTCCTGATGTTCACCCCCACCAAGTGGATCCACCACTTCGGCCTGTTCGCCGCGGTAGGTGGTGCGATGGCGGCGCTGGCGACCGTGCTGGTGTCCCCGGTGGTGCTGCGGTCGGCGCGCAACCGCATGACGTTCCTCGCCGCCGTCCTGTTCATCCTGGCGCTGTGCTTCGCGTCGACGAACGGCTGGTGGTACGTCTCGAACTTCGGTGCGCCATACAACAACTCGGTGCCGCAACTCGGCGGGGTGACCGCCAGCACGGTGTTCTTCATCCTCTTCGGCATCGCCGCGCTGTGGGCGTTCTGGCTGCATCTGGCCCAGCGCCGGGAATCGCGGGTGGTCAACGTCCTGACCGCTGCGCCGATTCCGATCGCCGCCGGGCTGATGGTCCTGTTCATGGTCGCGTCGATGGCCATCGGTGTCGTGCGCCAGTACCCCACGTACTCCAACGGCTGGGCCAACATCCGCGCCTTCGCCGGTGGGTGCGGTCTGGCCGACGACGTCCTCGTCGAGCCCGACTCCAACGACGGCTTCCTGCAGGCACTGCCGGGCGATTACGGTCGCCTGGGCCCGCTGGGCGGCACCGACCCGGTCGGCTTCTCCCCCAACGGTGTTCCCGACCGGATCATCGCCGAGGCGATCCGGCTGAACAACCCGCAGCCCGGCACCGACTACGACTGGCAGCGCCCCATCAAGCTGTCCCGCCCCGGCGTCAACGGGTCGACCGTGCCACTGCCGTACGGCCTCGACCCGGCGCGGGTCCCGGTGGCCGGAACGTATTCGCTTGGGCCGCAACAGGAGAGCCGCCTCGCCTCCGCCTGGTACCAGCTCCCGGCGCCCGACGACGCGCATCCGCTCGTGGTGATCACCGCAGCGGGGACGATCTCGGGCACCAGCGTCGCGAACGCGTTCACCTCCGGCCAGACCGTTGAGCTGGAGTATGCGCTGCCAGGACCGGACGGCGCGCCTGCCCCGGCAGGAAGGGTCAGCCCCTACGACATCGGCCCGACCCCGTCCTGGCGCAACCTGCGCTACCCGAGGGCCCAGATTCCCGCCGACGCGATCGCGGTCAGGGTGGTGGCCGAGGACCTGTCGCTCGGCCAGGGCGACTGGGTCGCGGTGACACCCCCGCGGGTTCCCGAGGTGCGTTCCGTGCAGGAGTACATCGGGTCGCAGCAACCCGTGATGATGGACTGGGCGGTGGGCCTGGCGTTCCCGTGCCAGCAGCCCATGCTGCACGCCAACGGCGTCACCGAGATCCCGAAGTTCCGCATCTCGCCGGACTACTACGCGAAACTGCAGAGCACCGACACCTGGCAGGACGGCATCAACGGCGGCCTGCTCGGGATCTCGGACCTGCTGTTGCGGGCATCGGTGATGTCGACCTATCTGTCCAAGGACTGGGGCCAGGACTGGGGCTCGCTGCGCCGCTTCGACACCATCGTCGAGGCGCAGCCGGCCGACATCGAACTGGGCCAGTCCACGCACTCCGGACTGTGGTCGCCGGGACCGATCCGCATCCAGCCGTGACCGGCAGGATCGGACTGGGCCGCGCCACGCTGTCGCGTGTCCTGGAGACCCGGTTCCGGTTGCGGACCGCGTTGTTCGACCAGACCCCCGCCGACGCCTGGGCCGACAACGCCGACCTGCTGGAGCCGGCGTTCTGGGACCGCGCTGCCGGCGAATGGAAGATCGTGATCCAGACCTGGGTCATCCAGGTCGACGGGCTGACCGTGCTGGTGGACACCGGGGTCGGCAACGACCGCGACCGCCCCCACATGCCGCCACTGCACCAACTCGACACCGGCTTCCTGGCCGCACTCGCCGACGCCGGCGTGCAGCCCGAGGACGTCGACATCGTCGTCAACACCCATCTGCACACCGACCACGTCGGCTGGAACACCCGACAGGGTCCTCACGGGTGGGTGCCGACATTCCCCAACGCCCGCTACCTGATGCCCGAAGCCGACTACCGGCATTTCTCCCCCGACGGCCCCGGCGACCGCGAGGGCATGCGAACCGTGTTCTCCGACAGCGTGTTACCGGTAGAAGCGCAGATGGAGCTGTTCTCCGGCGACCACCGGGTCAGCGAATCGCTGTGGCTGCGGCCCGCGCCGGGCCACACCCCCGGATCCTCGGTGGCGTGGCTCGACGCCGGTGTGCCCGCGGTGTTCGTCGGCGATCTGACACACTGCCCGATCCAGCTCCCGCGCCCCGACGACGCGTGCGCGTTCGACGAGGACCCCGCAGCGGCGGCGACCACCCGCAACCGGGTGCTCACCGAGGCGTCGCGGCGGCGCGCCGCCGTCATCCCCGCCCACTACCCAGGCCACGGCGGAGCCACCGTGATCGCTCGCGGCGACGCCTTCATGGTCGACGACTGGCTCGACCTGCCACCGATCTAGCCCTGGTTGTCGTTGGCGGTCGGATCGGTGTTCTCCTGCAGGATGTCGTCGTGGCAGTCGACCTGGCTCTGCCCGGTCTGCTCCATGCACACCAGCACCGGGGTGTCGGGGTTCTGATTGCCCGCGCCGGGGTCGGGGGTGGTACTCGGATGCGGGATCTCACCCGGATACAGCGACCACAACGGCTCCCCTGAGGATGTCAGCCGCGCGCAGTAGGCGGGTTCGCCGCCTTCGGTGACCCCGGCCCCGCCCAGCGTGGCGCAGTCCGCGCCCACGACCACCACCGGCAACGTCACGTTCCCCGACGGGGGCGCGGTGGTGGTGGGAGTCTCGCGGGCGTCGGTACGCAGTTCCTGCCGCTCGAACACCGCCAGCAGGACCACGGCGACAACGGCGACCAGCGACAGCGCCAGCGCCGCCGCCACCAGGATGCGGCCCCGCGACTTCGTCGGCGGCTTCGGTCCGGGTGCCGCCTTGGCATGCCGCGGCCCGGGCGCCGCGCCGGCGAACCGGGTGGCCTCGGGGTCATGCGACGAATCCGGGTGCACCGCGCCGCTGCGGTTGGCCAGCGCGCGGGCGAAGTCGACACAGCGGTCGTACCGGTCGGCCGGAGACTTGGCCAGGGCCTTCTCGAAAGCAGCTCCCAGGCCCGACAATTCGGGTCGGTGCACCCCGATCGACGGCGGCTGAGCGGTGAGGTGCTGGCTGATCACGATCGCCGGATTGGAGTGCTGGAACGGCGGAGAACCGGTGAGCAGCTGGAATGCCGTGGCAGCCAACGCATACTGGTCGGCGCGGCCGTCGATCGCGTGGTCGGCGGTCAGCTGTTCCGGCGCCGAGTACGCCACCGTGCCGACGGTCATGTTCGTCCCGGTCAGCGCGCTGACCTCACCGAGCCTGCGGGCAATACCGAAGTCCGCCAACATGATCCGCTCGTTCTCGGTCTCCGGATCGGCGATCAGGATGTTGGCGGGTTTGACATCGCGGTGCAGCAGGCCGCGCTGATGTGCGTAGTCGAGCGCTTCCCCCACCGCCGTCACGATCCGGATCACCAGCGCGGGCGGCATCCCGTGCGGATAACGCTCGGTGAGCAGCCGGGCAGCGTCGGTCCCTTCGACGTGGTCCATCGAGATCCACAGCCGGCCCTCGAAGTCACCACGGTCGTGCACCTGCACGATGTGCGGGTGCCACAGCGTGGCCGCGATGTCGGCCTCCCGGTTGAAGCGCTCCCGATATTCGTTGTCGGCACACACCGCGGCCGACAGCACCTTCAGCGCGTCGTAGCGCGGCAGTCGCGGATGCCTCGCCAGATACACCTCGCCCATGCCACCGGCGCCCAATCGTCGCGAGATCGTATAACCCGAGATCACCTCGCCGTCGCTCAGCGGCATGCGCGGATCCTATCGGCTTGGTTGATCATGACGTCGATCACGATCTCTGCCTGCGGGTACGCATCCGCTCGACGAGCGAGCGGGCCTCCGCCGGGTGCATCACCTCGGTAGTCGCCAGGCTGGTCGCCTCGCGGATGATCGCCCTCAGTTCCACACCGTCGATCACCTGGTTGGCCAGGGCGACCAGGTCGATCCGCGCGATCACCGCCTCGATGGCCTCGGCAGGCAACCGGTCACGCACGATCGCGGTCATGTCGAGCTCGGAGATGACGGCGGCCACGACAACGGAGAGTACGGCCTGCGCCTCGCGCCTGCCGCGCGTGAACAGTCCACCCACCAACGGCAGGGACTCGCAATTGCGGTAGGCAGCGAGCAGCAGCGACGATTCTGCGCCTGCTGCTGGCTCAGTGGGGCGCACCGAGGTACGGGAAGTCGGGGAGCAGGTCGTTGTGCGGGGTCAGCCCCGACACCGTCTTCTGTCCCTTGGTGAGGAACCTCGACCGGTAGTCGGCCACCTCGTCGGTCAGCGTGCGCCCGTTCGGGTACTTGGCGGGAGCGGAAGGATTGAAGGTCAGCACGTCCGGCAGGGTGCCCTCGGCCTCGATCGCGTCCACCGCCTCGTCGCGGCTGTATCCCCCGGTGTCACCCATCAGGTCGATGAGGTGACCCATCCAGCGGGTGCGGTCCCCGTTCGGCTCGCCCGCGCTGTACTCCGCAAGCTCCTCGTCGGTGGCGAAGAATCCGCTGACCCACGGATGGGCGACCCGATCCGCGTGCAGCCACTCACCGTCGCGCCGAACGCTGACTCGCGCCCAGATCCGCACGTCAGGGGCGGCGCCGAGATAGCTGGTCGGCAGTTCGACGGCCATCGCGATGACGTTGGTCTGTGCGAAGAGAGCGTCGCTGCGGGCGCCGGCGAAGAACGAGAACGACCCCGACCGCGACCGCCACAGGTGCGGTTGGTCGTCGAACGACACCTCGACGTCGCCGAAGATCAACGACCCGGCCGCCGCGTCGACCCGGGCTTCGGACTGCAGCGCCAGGCAGACGTCGACCTTCTGCCGCCCGTCCACCGGCTCGGAGTAGACGAAGTTGAACGCGATGTCGTTACGCAGATCGCCGTCGTTGTCGATGGCGATCCGGTACACGGCGCCCGGATGCAGGGGGCCGGCGTCTGGGTTGGCGGTCAGGATGAGCGCCGTCCGCGTCGGGTCCTTCGGCGACTGGAACACGTACAGATCGCACAGATCCAGTCTCGGGTCGCCCAGCGGCGCGCCACGTCTCAGCCCGGTGAAGTCAGTCGACACAGGCTGTATTCAATCCCACAGAAGGCATCAGGGTGCACCGGGACCTAGATCGGCGTCAGGCCGTGCTTGCGGTGGACCCGGCTGATCTGCTTGTCCTGCAACAGGTGCAGGCATCGCCGCAGCAGGAGCCGGGTCTCGTGCGGCTCGATGACGCCGTCGATGAAGCCCCGCTCGGCGGCCACCCACGGCACCGCCATCGTCGCGTTGTAGCCCTCGATGAAGTCGGCCCTAATCTTCTGCACCTCGGGCGCGGTGGGATCGGGGAACCGCTTCACGACCAGCTGAGCGGCACCCTCGGCACCGATGACCGCGATCCGCGCCGTCGGCCAGGCGAAGTTGAAGTCCGACGTCAGCTGCTTGGAGCCCATGACCGCATACGCGCCGCCGTAGGACTTCCTGATGGTGATCGTGACCTTCGGGACGCTGGCCTCCACGACGGCGTTGAGGAACCGGCCGCCGCGTTTGATGATGCCGCCCTTCTCCTGCGCGACGCCCGGCATGAAGCCCGGGGTGTCGACGACGAAGATCAGCGGGGTGTTGAAGGAGTCGCAGAAGCGGACGAACCGTGCCGCCTTGTCGGAGGCCTCGTTGTCGATGGCGCCCGACATGTACATCGGCTGGTTGGCGATGACGCCGACCGGGCGGCCGTCGACGCGCGCGAACGCGGTGATGATCGCCGGGCCGGACTGCTCGCCGACCTGGAACACGTCGCCGTCGTCGAAGATCCGCAGCAGGATCTCCATCATGTCGTAGGCCTGGTTGTCCGAGTCCGGCACGATCGAGTCGAGCTCGAGGTCGTGCGGCGTCACCGTGGGCTCAAGCCCCGGGTTGACGATCGGCGGATCATCGAAGGTGTTCGCGGGCAGGAAGCTCAGGTAGTCCCGGACGTACTGGAACGCCGCGGCCTCGGATTCGACGACCTGGTGGATGTTGCCGTAGCTGGCCTGGGCGTCGGCGCCGCCGAGCTCGTCGAGCGACACGTCCTCGCCGGTGACGTCCTTGATGACGTCGGGCCCGGTGACGAACATGTAGCCCTGGTCGCGCACCGCGACGATCAGGTCGGTCTGGATCGGGGAGTACACCGCTCCGCCCGCGCACTTGCCGAAGATCAGCGAGATCTCGGGCACCAGCCCGCGCAGCAGTTCGTGGCGGCGGCCCAGTTCGGCGTACCAGGCCAGCGACGTGACCAGATCCTGGATGCGGGCACCAGCGGAGTCGTTGATGCCGATGATCGGGCAGCCCACCATCGCCACCCACTCCATCAGGCGGGCGACCTTGCGGCCGAACATCTCGCCGACGGAGCCCTGGAAGACGGTCTGGTCGTGGCTGAACACGCCGACCGGCCTGCCGTTGATGGTGCCGTGGCCGGTCACCACACCGTCGCCGAAGAGTGCGTTCGGGTCACCCGGCGTCTTGGCCAGCGCACCGATCTCCAGGAAGCTGCCCGGATCCAGCAGCGCGTAGATGCGCTCCCGGGCACTGGGGATGCCCTTCTTCGCGCGCTTGGCGACAGCCTTCTCGCCACCGGGCTCCTTGGCGAGCTCCAGTTTCTCGCGAAGCTCGGCCAGCAGCTGGGCGGACGTCTTCGGCGGGGTGGCGGCGGAAACCTCTTCAGTCACTTGCCCTCGCTCTCAGCCTCGATGGCGTTGATCGCCTCGCTCATATGGGCGCCGACCTTTGCAATGTACGGCTCGTCGATGGCCTGGATGTGCTCGCCCCCGATCGGGATCACCTCGAGATCGGCGACGAATTCGCCCCAGCCGCCGTCGGGCTGGCGGATCGCGTAGCGCGGTTCGAAGAAGATCGCGTCGTCGTGATAGCGATCGGCCATGTAGAGCGTGACGTGCCCGTCGTAGGGCTGGATCTCCGCGGTTTCGAGCAGCCGGTTGTCCAGGTAGGACGTGCGCTGGTGCTCGATGATGCCGCCCGGGATGTCGACGCCGGCGTCCTTCACCGCGTCCAGGATGAACTTCACCTGGCCTGCGTCGTCGAGACCCTCCAGCTCCTCGTACGGGATCGGCGGGACCTCGACGTTGAACGTGCGCTGCGCGAACAGGGCGTAGCGATCCCAGCGTGCGCGGGTCTCCTCCTGGGTCTGCGGGATCTCCTCGCCCGGGCGCACCATGTCGATCAACCCGACGAACTTCACGTCGGCGCCCGCGCGCTTCAGCCCGATGGCGCAGGCGTACGCCAGCGCGCCGCCCAGCGACCAGCCGACCAGGATGTAGGGCCCGTCGCCCTGGATCTCCTGAAGCTTGGGCAGGTACTCGGCGGCCCGCTCCTCGATGGACCCCTCGACCCGCTCGATGCCGTACATCGGGGTGTCGGCCGGCAACCGCTTCAGCAGCGGCTCGTAGACGACGGTGCTGCCGCCGGCCGGGTGGAACACGAACACGGGGATACGGGTGGACCCCTCGGGCCGGGCACGGATGGTGCGGACGAACCCGTCGAGTTCGCCTGCGTCCATCTCGTCGCGCACCGCGACCGACAGGTCCTGGATGGTCCGGGCGGACGCGACCTGCTCGGCGGTGATGGTGCCCTCGGCGCGTTCGGAGAGCCGCGCCGCGATCTTCTCGGCGACGTCGTCGCCGATCGAGGGCAGCTCGTTGAAGATGCCGCCCGGGGACTTGCCGGTCACGATCGCCCACGTGGCGAACGTGACGCGCTCGGCGGCGTCGCGGGGCGGCACGTCGGCGCCCAGCGCCTCGGTGACCGCCTCCTGGGTCAGCACCTTGGCGGCCAGGCCGGCGGCCGAGGTCTTCTCACCCGTCGGACCGCTGGGGTCCGTGGGCGGAGCGGGGACGGCAGGACCGCTGGGATCCGTGGGGGGCGGCGGGATGTCCACGATGCTCGGCGGCGCCTCGGTACCCGCGGCGGTCGCGGTCTCGTCGGCCACCGTGACGTCGTCGGAGGACTCCGCCGCGATCGGGTGCCCCGCCTCGGCCAGCTTGGCCTCCAGCTCGGCGACGGTGGTGGCGCCGCCCATCAGCTCGGCCTGCGCAGCAGCGATCTCCTCCGCGGACTGACCCTTCTGTGTCTCGGCCAGCACATCGACCTCGTCGCGGTGCTCGACCGCGTAGGCGATCAGCTTCTCCACGGCGTAGAGGTTGGCGTCCCGCACCGCGGTCAGCTGGATGGGCGGGAGGTCGAAGTCGTACTCGACCCGGTTCTTGATCCGCACGGCCATCAGTGAATCCAGGCCGAGCTCGATCAGCGGCACCTCCCACGGCAGGTCCTCGGGCTCGTAGCCCATGGCCGCGCCGACGATGGTGCCCAGCCGCTCCCCGATGGTTTCCCCGGAGTCCGGCGACCACTTCGCGAAGCCCGCCGCGATGCCCGCTCCCGCGGTGAGGTTGTCGTGCAGGATGGCCGCCGCGCCTTCGGATTCCTCGGGCTCTTCGACTGACGCTGCAGGAGAGATGTTTTCGGCGACCGTACCCGCGCCGACCGCGGTGGGCAGCACCGCGGCGGCGCCGTTGCGGCTGACGATCGCGTCGTAGACGAGAGTGAAGGACTCGTCGATCCGCGCATGCACCTGCACGCTCGCACCGCCGGGGTGGCGGGTCAACGTGGTCACCAGCCGCGAACCGTCACCCGGCACCGCACGCTGCTCCGAGGCGACCAGTTTGGCATCCGGGATCACCGCTGCCGCAGCGGCTTTCACCAGCGCAGCCAGGTCGGTCTGACCCTTGCCGCAGTACTCGAACACATGCCGGCCGTCGGGGGTGGCGACGTGGTTGCCCGGAATCACCGCCGAGCTGTCACCGGTGAAGTTCGCGTCGAGCCAGTGTTCCTTGCGCTTGAAGCGGGTGGGCGGGATGTCCGCGAAGTCCAGCGCACCGGCGAGACCCCGTGAGCGCCTGGGGAACAGGGTGCGGAAATCGAGGTCGTGGCCGTGGACGAACAACTGCGCCATCGCGGTGGTCATCGAGTCCACCTCGTCCTGCTTGCGCGCCAGCGTCGCGATCAGCTGCGCATCGTGGAGGCCGGCGCTGGCCGTGGTCAAGCCAACCTGCATGAGGGCGACCGGGTTCGGCGCCAGCTCCAGGAACGTGGTGTGGCCGTTGTCGACGGCGTTGCGGATGCCGTGGGTGAAGTAGACGCTGTGCCGCAGTCCCTTCTTCCAGTAGTCGACGTCGTGGATCGCGTCGGCTCCGGCCCGGATCAGGTTGCCCTCGTGCACGGTCGAGTAGTACGGAACCTGCAGCGGGTGGGCTTCGATGCCCTGCAGTTCGGCGGCGAGCTCACCGAGCAGCGGGTCCATCTGCGAGGTGTGGCTGGCGCCCTTGGTCTGGAACTTGCGGGCGAACTTGCCCTCCGACTCGGCGCGGGCGATGATCGCGTCCACCTGATCGGGCGGGCCGCCGATGACCGTCTGGGTCGGCGCGGCGTACACGCACACCTCGAGGCCCGTGAAATCCGAGAAAACCGTCTCGATCTCCTCCGCCGAGTACTCCACCAGCGCCATCAGCCGGATGTACTCGCCGAACAGCATGGCTTCGCCCTCACCCATCAGGTGCGCGCGCGAGCAGATGGTGCGGGTGGCGTCGGCCAGCGACAGACCTCCGGAGAAGTACGCCGCGGCGGCCTCGCCCAGCGACTGGCCCACCAGCGCACCGGGTTTCGCACCGTGCGCCTTCAGCAGCTCACCGAGTGCCACCTGGATGGCGAAGATGACCAGCTGCACCTTCTCGATCGGCAGCTCGGTGGTGTCGTCGGTGTAGTCGATCGCGTCGTCGAGGATGAGCTCGACGATCGAATGCCCGCGCTCGTCCTGGATGAGGCTGTCCACCTTGTTGATCCACTCGGCGAAGATCTCGTCGCGCAGGTAGAGGCTCTTGGCCATCTTGCGGTGCTGCGCACCGAATCCGGCGAGCACCCACACGGGTCCGTTGGTGACGGGCCCGTCGGCGGCGAGCACGATCGGGTTGGGCTTGCCCTCGGCCAGCGCGCGCAGGCCCTTGATCGCCTCGTCATGGTCGTGCGCCAGCACCACCGCGCGGGAGCGGCCGTGGTTGCGCCGCGACAGCGAGCGCCCGATGGACTCCAGCGACGATTCGCGGCCCTCGGGGCTGTCGATCCAGTCGGCCAGCTCAGCGGCTGCGGCGCGCTTGCGGGAGGTCAGGAAGCCCGACACCGCCAGCGGCACAAGCGGTGCCGTGGGCTCTGCGGCCGCCAGCTCCTCGCGGGCGATCTCCAGCAGGCGCAGCGCCTCGTCGGTCAGGCCGGGTAGTTCGGGTTCGTCGTCATAGGAGGCAGCGGGCGTGTCGAGGGCATCGTCATCGTCGTCATCGAAGCCGGATTCTCCTCGCGCAAGCGACTCGTCGGTGATGAACTCGCCGTACTCATCCATCCGCACGCCGCCCACGTACACGGCCTTCGCGTCGTCGTTGGCGGGGGTCACCACGGCCACATCGGGTTCCGGAGCGGGCTCGACGAGATCGGTGGGCAGCACCTCGCGCAGCACCAGGTGCGCGTTCGCGCCGCCGAAGCCGAAGCCGGAAACACCTGCGATCGCCTTGCCGCCGTAACGCGGCCAGTCGGTGACGGTGTCGGCGACCTTGAGATGTTCCTTGTCGAAGTCGATGTAGGGATTGGGACCGCTGTAGTTGATCGACGGCGGGATCTTGTCGTTTTTGAGCGCCAGTGCCACCTTGGCCAGGCTGGCCGCACCGGCCGCCGATTCCAGGTGTCCCACATTGGATTTCACCGCACCGAGCAGCGCGGGCCGGTCGGCGGCACGGCCGCGGCCGATAACGCGGCCGAGCGCGTCGGCCTCGATCGGGTCACCGAGGATGGTGCCCGTGCCGTGCGCCTCGACGTAGTCGACCGTGCGCGGGTCGATGCCGGCGTCCTTGTATGCCTTGCGCAGCACCGCTTCCTGCGCATCGGGGTTCGGGGCGAGCAGACCGTTGGAACGTCCGTCGTGGTTGACCGCGCCACCGGCGATGACGGCCATGATCTCGTCGCCGTCACGGCGGGCGTCTTCGAGACGCTTGAACACCAGCATGCCGCCACCCTCGGAGCGGGCGTAGCCGTCGGCGTCCTTGGAGAACGACTTGATCCGGCCGTCCGGTGCGAGCACCCCGCCGACCTCGTCGAAACCAACGGTCACCATCGGGGTGACCAGGGCGTTGACACCACCGGCCACCACCACGTCGGCCTCGCCGGACCGCAGCGCCTTGATGCCCTCGTGCACGGCGACCAGCGACGACGAGCAGGCGGTGTCGATGGACATCGACGGCCCGCGGAAGTCGAAGAAGTACGACACCCGGTTGGCGATGATCGCACTGGAGTTACCGGTGATCGCGTACGGGTGCGCGACGGACGGGTCCGACAGCGCCATGATCATGTAGTCGTTGGTCGAGCTGCCGACGAATACGCCGACGTTCTCGCCGCGCAGGCTCGACGCCGGAATCCTGGCGTACTCCAGCGCTTCCCACGTCAGTTCCAATGCCATCCGCTGCTGCGGATCGATGTTGTCGGCTTCCATCTTCGACAGCGCGAAGAACTCGGAATCGAAGCCCTTGATGTCGGACAGATAGCCGCCGCGGGTGTGCGCCTTGGCGACCCGCTCGGCGACCCGAGGCTCGGACAGGAACTCCGACCACCGCCCCTCCGGAAGGTCGGTGATGGCGTCGCGGCCTTCCAGCAGCGCGGCCCACATCTCGTCGGGGGTGTTCATGTCACCCGGGAACCGGGTGGCCACGCCCACGATGGCGATGTTCATGACGCCTTCATCAGCGTCGCGCGACCAGTCCTCGGCATCCAGCGCGGCGGTGTCCACTTCCGGCTCGCCCTCGACGATGACCGTGGCCAGCGACTCGATGGTCGGATGCCGGAACGCAACGGTCGCGGTCAGCGTGACGCCGGTGAAGTCCTCGATGTCGCTGGCCATCGCGACCGCGTCACGCGAGGACAGACCGAGTTCAACCATCGGCGTCGACTCGCTGATCGAATCGGGCGCCTGTCCGGTGGCGTTGGCTATCCAGTTGCGCAGCCATTCGCGCATCTCGTTGACGGTCAGGTCCGGGTTCGGTTCAGCCATGTTCAGATAACCTCACGATCGACGCGGCGACCGAAGAGCCGCCGGTGCCGCGGCGACCGCTCGGCCGCCGTCTGTTGCTGTGGTTGGGCGTCAGTCCGTCTCATCCGGGAACGCGTTGGCCACCTTGCCACTGCGCAGACTGCCGTCCAGATAGGCAGAACGGCAGGCGCGGCGGCCGATCTTGCCACTCGACGTCCTCGGGATCGCGCCGGCCGGGGTGAGGAGCACGTCGCGCACCGTCACACCGTGGCGCACCGCGATCGCGGCGCGGATGTCGTCGACGATCGGACCCATCTCCAGCTTGTGCGCGCCCGGCGCCCGCTCGCCGACGATGACCAGCTGCTCGGACGAGTCGTCGGGATCGCGCTTGAGGCCGGCGTGCGAGTCGGCGAAGACCTCGTCGGGGAGCTGGTTGGCCGGGACCGAGAACGCGGCGACGAATCCGGTCCGCAGCGCCTTGGTGGACTCCTGCGCGGAGTACTCCAGATCCTGCGGGTAGTGGTTACGCCCGTCGACGATCACGAGATCCTTGACGCGCCCGGTGATGTACAGCTCGCCCTCGTGGAAGGCGCCGTAGTCGCCCGTGCGCACCCACGTCGCGTCGTCGGTGGCGCCTTCGGCGTGTGACGGGTTGGTCCGCGACTTGAGGATGTTCTGGAAGGTCGCCACCGTCTCTTCGGGCTTGCCCCAGTAGCCGGTGCCCATGTTCTGGCCGCTGATCCAGATCTCGCCGATCTGACCGTCCGGAAGCTCGGTGGCCGACTCGGCGTCGACGATCACCGCCCACTCAGCGACACCGACGATGCCGGCGGACGCCTGGGCGACGGCCTTGTCGGAATCGGCGGGGACCTCGACGAAGCGGTGGTTGTTGAGCTGTTCCCGGTCGACGGAGATGATCTTCGGCGACTCGTTGAAATGCGTCGACGACACGAACAGCGTGGCCTCGGCCAGCCCGTAGGACGGCTTGATCGCCTGCGGCCGGAACCCGTACGGGCCGAACGCGTCGTTGAAGTTGCGGACGGTCGCCGCCGAGATCGGCTCGCTGCCGTTGAGGAGGGCCTTGACGTTCGACAGGTCCAGGGGCGGTTCGCCGTCTTTGGGCAGGCCGCGCACCGCGGCGTGATCGAAGGCGAAGTTGGGTGCCACCGAGATGACGCCGCCGGTGTCTTCCGGCTTGCGCGCCATCTCGCGGATCCAGCGGCCCGGCCTGCGGACGAAGGCGGCGGGCGTCATGAAGGAGATGTAGTGGCCGATCACGGTCGGCAGCAGCACGGTGATGAGGCCCATGTCGTGGAAGAACGGGAGCCATGTGACGCCGCGGTCGCCCTCTTCACCCTGCAGCGCCTCGATGACCTGCACGACGTTGGTGGCCAGGTTCAAGTGGGTGATCTGCACGCCGGTCGGGATACGCGTCGAGCCGGAGGTGTACTGCAGGTAGGCGATGGTGTCCTGCTGGACGTCGACCGGCTCCCAGGTGGCGCCCACCTCGTCGGGCACCGCGTCGACGGCGATGACGCGCGGACGCTGATTGGCCGGACGGGTGCGGAAGAACTTCCGCACGCCTTCGGCAGCCTCGGTGGTGGTCAGGATCGCGGTCGGGTTGCAGTCGTCGAGGACGGCGTGCAGCCGGCCGACGTGGCCCGGCTCGGACGGATCGAACAGCGGCACCGCGATGCGCCCGGAGTACAGCGCGCCGAAGAAGGCGATGAGATATTCGAGGTTCTGCGGGCACAGGATCGCGACGCGGTCACCGGGTTCGGTGACCTGCTGCAGCCGGGCGGCGACCGCCTTGTTGCGCGTGCCGAACACAGCCCAGCTCAGGTCCTTGACGACACCATCGCGCTCGGTGGAGAAGTCGACGAATCGGTAGGCGACCTTGTCCCCACGTACCCTCGCCCATCGCTCGACGTGCTTGACCAGGTTCCCGTTTTCCGGGAACTTGATCAATCCGTCCTTGATGAACGGGTTGTGGAAAGCCATCTCTCACTCCAATCAAGCGGGACCGATGTCCCGAAAAACCCGAAGATCGTACCGGGGTCGACGCCCCCACCCATCAGCCGCCGGCGACCACTCTTAGATTTTCCTTAATCTGACGCAATGTTAGGCGACCTCCGCGTCCGCAGCCAAATCTCCGGCGAAGATTCGGTCACAGGTCAGCCATGTTTTGGCTGCGGGGCGTTGTTGATGACGCCCTGCGCCCAGTTCAGTGTCCACCCCGTGGCGGGCAGACCGTCGAGATTCCAGAACTGCGGCGTGGCGTACATCGCATGCACCGGCTGACCCGCCCCTCCGGAGAGCACCTGCAGTGTCTTCGGCAGCTCGGTGATGTTGAACGCCGACTCCGGCGCGGCACAGATCAGGTCGCCCCGCGCGCAGATCTCGAAGGTCCGGTCGTTGAGCGCCCCGAAGCCCCCGGGACGGGGGCCGCTCATCGTCAGGCCGAGAGCCGACAGCGTCGGCACCTCGTGCAGCGTGATCTCGGCGCCCTGGCCGGGTGGATTCGGACCGACCTCCACGCCGACACCGGCCTGGCGGCGGCCGTCGGCGATCAGCGCCGCGCCGAGCACCAGGTCCTGGTCCACCGGTCCGCGGCCGTTGCCGATGTCGCTGGCCAGATCCCCGGCGATCACCGCGCCCTGCGAGAAGCCGACAAGCACGTAACTGGTCAGCGGGCACCGGTTGTTCATGTCCGTCATCGCCTTGACCGCGGCACGGGTGCCCTCGGCACGGCTGTCGTTGTACGACATCTGCCGATCGGCGGACAGCGGATTGTGGAACTGCGCCGTGTACGGGACGGTGAACACCTCGACCCGCTGGCCGTCGAACTGCCCGCGGATCGGGTTGGTGACGTTGAGCAGCAGCGCGGCCGGGAACTGCACCGGGTTGAACGGATCCAGCACCGGCGAGGACTCCCACGTTCCCGGGATCGAGATCAGCTGGACATCAGGGCAGCTGGCGTCCTGGAACTCGGGCCGCGGCTTCGACGGCGTCGACGGCACCCCGGTGGGCGGGATCGCCGACGGCGGCAACGCCGTCGGCGGCGAATCGGGCCGGCGTAGGACCACGATCACGATCGCCACGATGAGCACGACGACGACGCCCACCGCCCCGGCGGCGAACAACGCCAGAATTCGATGGCGTTTCCGCCGTGTGGTGTTGGCCATGAAAGTTGAGAGCTCCTGCTAGCAGAGTCGGTCGGTCGCGATCCGAATGTAGTCGGCGGTCGCGGAGTGGAGGTCATCTGCCGACGGTGTCTCGGCGCGGACCCCGTCACTGCCGTCGGCGTCACTGATGTCGTCGCGCACCAGCGGGACGACGAAGTCCCACACCGCCTCGTCGGTCTGCTGGGCGGCGCGCGCCTGACAGACGTACGAACCGATGCTCAACGCCGACAGATCGCTGGACGGCGCCACGCCGGCCTCGTGCAGCCCGTCGAGATACGACCGCTGCCGCGGAGTCACGTTCAGCGCGTTGGACTTGGAACTGGAGTTGCCGACGCCGGGCAGCGGGGCGGTGGACTGGGCGTGCGGCGGGGCGGTCTCGACCTCGGTGTCCATGCCGGCGATCATGTCGCCCCCGATGGAGCACCCGGTCAGCCAGGTCGCGGGCAGCGCTACCAGCGCGGAGATTCCCGCCACCCCTGCCTTCGTCGAGAGTGAGCCGTAGTGCACGACTCCAAGGTACCGGGCGGGCGCCGGGCTACCCCGTCAGCGGATCGTGGCGACGAGTTCGCCGGTCATCGCGGCCAGTTGTGCGCTCCAGGAACCCCAGTCGTGGTTGCCCGACGCCGGGAAGTCGAAATGCGCATTGCCGCCGCCGATCGAGCGGTAGTGCTGGTAGAAGCTGCGGTTGCTGCCCTGGGCCTGGTCGCAGTACCCGATCATCGCCGGCACGTCGGTGCAGGTGGTGGTTGCGGGGCTGTAGATCCACAACCGGGTGTTGTTGTTCACCAGCAGCTGCGAATGCACGTCGGGGTCGTGCCACTTCCAGCGGCCCAGCTGTGGCAGACCCCACATGTTGCGGGTGTCGACGCCGCCGAAGCGCGCGAGGCCGGCCGTGATGGCGCCGTTGGTGTAGGTGTTCGACGGGTTCAGAAAGCCCGACAGCGATCCCGCGAAGCGGTAGCGGTCGGGGTGGAAGGTGGCCATGGTCAGGGCCCCGGTGCCGCCCTGGGCGGCACCGACGATGCCGTGACCGCCGGGGGCCAGGCCCTTGTTCGCGGCCAGCCAGTTGGGCAGCTCGTCGGCCAGGAACGTCTCCCACTGCCTGCCGCCGTCCTGCTCCCAGTTGGTGTACAGGCTCCAGGCGCCGCCTGCCGGCGCGACGGCGGAGATGCCGAGGCCGGACAGCGTGTTCATGGCGTTGCCCGCGGTCACCCAGTTGCTCACGTCGGGGGCGGCGTTGAAGGCGTCGAGCAGGACCACGGCGTGCGGTCCGCCGCCCTGGAACGCGACGGGGATGCTGCGGCCCATGGCCGCCGACGGCACCATCAGCATCTCGACACCCTGCGCACGGGCGGTGGGGGCGTCCGGGGTGAAGGGCGTGGCGCCTGCGGCGAACAGGGTTGCTGCCAGCGTGGCGGCCGCGGCCAGCCGTGTGACCGCTCGGATCATCCCGCGCATGCGGCACCTCTTCCGTCAGATTCCGTCCGGGACGTGCTGTCCGGCCTGCCCGCAAGGTAGTGAATCACATCACCGCGACGGGCCGGGGCCTAAACGATCGACGGCGGTGACCTCCCGAGGGAGCGTCACCGCCGTCAATATCGAGTCGTTCGGACTAGCCGCCCGAGACCGCAGCCTCGACCGGAGCAGCCGGAGCCGACGGCTGCGGCACTGCGCCGAGCACCCGCTGGATGTCGGGCTTCATCTGCTGCAGCTGCTGACCCCAGTACGGCCAGTCGTGAGTGCCACCAGCCGGGAAGTTGAACACGCCGTTGCGACCACCGGCGGCGATGTACTCCTCCTGGAACGTCTTGTTGGTGCGCAGCGTGAGGCCCTCCAGGAACTTCGCCGGCAGGTTGTCGCCCGCGATGTTGCCGTTCACCTCTGCCGGCTTGCCGTTGCCGCAGAACACCCAGATGCGGGTGCCGTTGGCCACCAGCTTGCCGATGTTGACCATCGGGTCGTTGCGCTTCCACGCGCTGTTCGGGTCCTCGGTGCGGCCCCACATGTCGTTGGCGTCGTAGCCGCCCGCGTCACCCATCGAGATGTTGACCAGGGCGGGCCACCAGCCTTCGGACAGGTTCAGGAAGCCCGACATCGAACCGGCGTACTGGAACTGCTGCGGGTGGTAGATCGCCAGCGTCAGCGCGGCCGAACCTGCCATCGACAGACCGACGGCCGCGTTGCGGTTGGGATTCACACCCTTGTTGGCCGCGAGGTAGGCGGGCAGCTCCTGGGTGAGGAAGGTCTCCCACTTGTAGGTGCTGCAGCCCGCCTTGCCGCACGCCGGGCTGTACCAGTCGCTGTAGAAGCTGGACTGGCCGCCGACCGGCATCACCACGGCGAGGCCGGAGTCCACATACCACTCGAACGCCGGGGTGTTGATGTCCCAGCCGTTGAAGTCTTCCTGTGCGCGCAGACCGTCGAGCAGGTAGACGCCCGGAGCGTTCGGACCGCCACTCTGGAACTGCACCTTGATGTCGCGACCCATCCCGGCGGACGGCACCATCAGGTACTCCACCGGAAGACCGGGACGCGAGAACGCCGCTGCGGTCGGCGCACCGCCGACCGTGCTGATCAGGGCCGGTAGCAAGGTCGCCGCGAGCGCAGCCACCGTGAGCCGACGCCGCGCGCCCTTGGCTGCCCCGCGCAGCCTCCCAACGAGCTTCATGCGTGTGTGTTTCCCATCTGTCGTTAAACGGCAGCAGGCCGTCCGCTCCATCAGAGCAGCCCCCGGACCCGGCCTCGTTGTCCGTGTAGTCAACCACACCTTTGTGGTGATCTCTCATTTGTCGGACGGCACCAAGTGCCGTCCGCGGTCTTGTGTCATAAGGCTTATCTGCCCGACATGACTGCAACGTTACGAAAGCAGAAAACTCACCCCCGCAACAAATCGCCTGCGGTCAGGGGCCGGTCGGGGGCAGCCCCTGATACGGCGGATTCACCGGTTCCGGCACGGGAAGACCGCACCGTTCGAGCTCGTAGCGAGGCACCCGGTCGATCCGATAACGGGTGAAATCCGCAGCGTGCCTGAGGTTGGACAGGAACCTGCGCGGCCCCATCGGAGCGCGGATCGCGGTGAGCACTTCTTCGGTGTCGGGGCAGGTCAGCGCCACCTCGGCCTGCCGGATCCAGTCCTCGTCGAGGTAGGGCGGCAGGTACGGCGGCTCCTTGAAGAACGGACCTTCGGCGACCGCCCAATCCGGGAACAGGTTCTTGTCGTGGCCGATGCGGCCGTCCTCGATCCTCGCGGTGTGCGCCGCGAGCGGGTTGGCCAGACCGATCTGGTCGATCACCCGGACATCGAGCCCGACGTTCATGCCCAGCATCCCGAGGTTGGTGAAGAAGACGGTGTGCGGCCCGATGTAGTCGGCCGGCGCGTCCGGCGGCGGCGGGTAGGCGGGCACGACGTCCCACATGTCGTAGTTGCCTGCGGGCAGCAGCAGCGCCCCGTCCGGGGTGTTCTCGATGGCGGTCACCACCGCACGCATCCGCGGATAGTCGAGATAGTCGGCGGCAGTGAGCGGATGGGCGTGGCCCGTCGCCTGCGCGTAGAAGCGGCGTTCGTCGACGATGCCCGTGTAGGTGACGCGGGTCGCGTCGGCGCCCATGCCCGGCGAGTTGGCCGCCCACAGCGCCCACCCCACCACCGCGAGCCACAGCACGCCGGTGGCTCCCGCGTAGAGATAGCCTGCGCCACGGGCCATTCGGCGCCGGTCGGGCAACATCAACGGGATCACCGCCACGGGGGCGAGCAGACAGAACAACGGTGTCAGCAGCACGCGGCCGTGCATGAAGTCACCGCCTTGGCGGATCCAGTACGCCGCTTGCAGCACTCCGCTGAGGAGCATGAAAGCCACTACCGCCGAAGGACTCTGGACCATGCGGGCCAGCCGGCCCGATCCCGCGGGGGCCTTGCGGTTGACCCGGGCGGGCCGCCCGCACAGCAGCATCACCATGATCGCGAGCCCGATCAGCAACACCGCAGGGGCCCAGAGCAGGTAGGGCTGGTTGAAGTTGGCGAGGTAGGTGAAACCCTGCTCCCACTTGGCCCCCGAGGCATCCTTGGCCAGGGCCGTGCCCGGGAAGAGCAGTCCGTAATAGCCCATCCGGAAAATCTGGTAGGCCACCGGGATCAGGCCGCCTGCGGCGACGATCAGCGCGCGCCTGCGCCATCCCTTCACCGCGGTCAGCATCATCACCAGCGCGAGCCCACCGATGAGCGCCAGCTCGGGCCGCACCAGGACGCTGAGCCCGGCGAGCACCGCGAGCGTGTAGTCGAACGCCCGCGACGTCGGCTGTCCCCGGAGCGCCTGGCCCCAGGCCACCATCATCCACCACAGCAGCCCGAGATAGGCCAGCACCAAACCGTTTTCGAGCCCAGAGGTGGCGAAGTCGCGGGCCGGTGGGACCGCGATGTAGACGAGCGCACCGGCGGGCAGCAGCAGCGCCTGCCGTCCCATCAGGGTGGGCGCGTACAGCCGGGCGGTCCCCACCATCACCAGGACGACCCCGACAACGCTCAGCACCAGCGCAAAGGTCAGTGCCACGTACTCCAGCCGGGCCCCGCCTGCGACGAGGCCGCCGAGGTACATCAGGTAGGACCACACCGTGGAGGTGTTGGCCTCGACCCGCTCACCGGCATTGAAGACAGGGCCGTTGCCTGCCAACAGGTTCCGGACAGTACGCAATACGATCAAGCCGTCGTCGGCGATCCAGCGACGCTGCCAGGCGCCCCAGCCGAACAGGACGGCCACCACCGCCACGCTCACCCACAGGCTCACCCGCGCGGAGACGCCGTAGGGGAAGGCAGGCCCCCGGGTCAGCCGGCCCGCGGCGGCCGCCGTCCATGGGCGACCCGCCACCGTCGCCGGTGGGCGGCTCGCCGCCACGAGGGTGTCAGCCGAGGAAGACTGCGGCACCGATGGTCCCGATCCACGCCAGCAGAAGCAGCTGCAGCACTCGGTCCTTGAGCGCGATCTCCTCCGGTTCGCCGGCCATTCCGCCGTCGACGTCGACGGCGTACCGCAGGATCGCGATGGTGATCGGAACGATCGTCACCGCGTACCACGACGCACTGGAGCCATCGCGTTCGAACGCCCACAGGCTGTAGCAGACCACCATCGCGGTGGCCGCCACCGTCCACACGAAACGGAGATAGGACGCCGTATAGCTTTCCAGCGACTTGCGGATCTTGGCGCCGGTGCGCTCGGCGAGTTGCAGTTCGGCGTACCGCTTTCCGGCCACCATGAACAACGAGCCGAAGGTCATCACCAGCAGGAACCACTGGGACAGCGGGATACTGGCCGCGGCCGCACCCGCGATCGCACGGATCAGGTAGGCCGACGAGACGATGCAGATGTCCAGCACGGCCTGGTGCTTGAGCCCGAAACAGTAGGCCATCTGCATCGCGATGTAGACGGCGATCACCACGGCCAGGTTGACCGATGCCAGCAGCGAGATCGCGAGCGCCGCGACACCCAGAACAACGGCGAGGGTATAGGCCAGCCACTGCGGCACCACGCCCGCCGCGATCGGACGGAACCGCTTGGTCGGGTGCGCACGATCGGCCTCGACGTCGCGGGAATCGTTGACGAGGTACACGCAGGACGCGGCCAGGCTGAACGCGACGAACGCGATCAGGACCTTGACCAGGACTTCGCGATAGTCGTAGAGGAAGCGGTCGTCCCCGAGCGCGGCCACCGGCGCGGTGAACACCAGGATGTTCTTGACCCACTGGCGCGGGCGCATCGCCTTGATGATCCCGGCGACGAGGTTCTTGGGCGGGCCCGGGGCCGAGCCGGTGCCCTGCTTGATCTCGGATGTGCTCATGCGGTTCGCACCCCTTCACGCCTGTCGGCGAGTGTGTCCCCCAGCCTGCCGACTGCTTCCCCCACGGCAGCTCCGACCACGATCCCGGTGAGCACGTCCGTCGGATAGTGCACGCCGAGCACCAAGCGCGACAATGCCATCGGCGGCACCAGCAGCGCGGGCAACGGCAGACCCGTGGGCCGTGCCAGCAGCACCGCCGCCGCCGTCGTCGACGTCGCATGCGCAGACGGGAAACTCAACCGGCTCGGGGTGCCCACGTTGACTGCGATGTCGGGGTGATCCGGCCGCGTGCGGCGGACGACGCGCTTGATCACCACGGCGGCGGCATGGGCGAGGAACGCGCCCGCGCCCGCGGCGACGTAGTCGCGGCGCCGGCGCGGAGACAACAGGGCGCCCAGCGCGGCGAGCGCGAGCCAGCCGAGGCTGTGCTCCCCGAAGTGCGAAAGGCCGCGGGCGACGGGGAGCACACCGGGCCGCCCGGCAACCGCCGACTGCACAGCCACCAGCACGGCGTCCTCGCCGCGTGGGGCCTCAGCCATGTCCTTGTCCCGAGCCCGGTTCCGAGCCGGAGGGCAACAACACGCTCTCCCACCTCTGTGTGCTCGTCATCGTCGGCAGCGCGGCGCGGTACACCTTGCGCATCCGGTTGAACTTGCGCGCCAGCAGCATCTGCCGCTTCACCGATTCGCGCAGGAGCTCGAACATCTTCTCCCGGTCGCGCTGCCGGTACACGACACCACGCCCGTCGGCAGTCGTCACGGTCACCCCGTCGACCCTGCTCAGCGAGAACCAGCGGGCATCCTGGGTGGCGACGTTGATCTGCGGCCGACGGTGGTGTTCGGGGTCGTGGGCCTTGAGCTGATGGACCACGCCACGGGCCAGACGCGTCGAGATCGCCACCGGATTGGTGGGGATGTTGACCTTCTTGCGCCACCGCTTGTCCGACGGCGGCGGCAACGTGGTGGCACCGGGCAGGACGACGGCGTCGGGGTACTCCTGGCGCAACTTTCGCACATCCGGCAGCGCCGACTCCAGGATCGTGAACAGGTTCTCGGGGCCGGCCAGGAAGTCGTCCATCGCCTTGTTCTGAATGGCGACGGTCGAATACTCAAGGCAGAGAAGATGTTTCAACGTCGCCTTCAGATGGCTCGCGAGCAGTCCGCGAACGTTGCCGTCCCAGTGCAGCGCCGCCACGACGAGGCGGTTACGCAGATGGAAGTACGCCTGCCAGTCGATGGCGTCGTCCTTGTCGCTCCACGCCATGTGCCAGATCGCGGCGCCGGGAAGCGTGACGGTGGGATAGCCGTGCTCGCCCGCGCGCAGCCCGTAGTCGGCGTCGTCCCATTTGATGAACAGCGGCAACGGCTGACCGAGCTCTTCGGCGACCTGGCGCGGGATCATGCACATCCACCAGCCGTTGTAGTCCACGTCGATGCGACGGTGCAGAAGCCGGCTGCGTTCGTGCTCTTCATCGCTGAGCGGGTACTTGGCGAAGTTGTGGTCGTACTCGGTGTTGACCGCGTTGGTCCACATGAAGTTCGTCGAGTCGACCATCTCGCCCATCACGTGCAGGTGCGAGGGCTCCTGCAGGTTGAGCATCTGGCCACCGACCAGGGTGGGCGTCTTGGCGAACCGGTTGAAGGCCAGCGCCCGCAGGATCGAGTCCGGTTCGACGCGGATGTCGTCGTCCATGAACAGGATCTGCTCACAGTCGGTGTTCTTCAGCGCTTCGTACATCACCCGGCTGTAGCCGCCGGATCCGCCGAGGTTGGGCTGGTTGTGAATGGTGAGCCGGTCGCCCAGCGCGGCCGCCGCGGCCTCGAAGCCAGGGTGGTCCTTGGCCTTCTGGGTGCCCTGATCGGAGACGATCACCGCGGTGATCACCTCGTCGACCAGCGGGTCCGAGGTCAGCGCGGCCAGCGCGTTGACCGCGTCCGACGGCCGGTTGAAGGTCGGGATGCCGATCGCGACGTGTGCACGTCCCGGTGCGGGGATCGGCGCGTACCAGCCCGCGTGGTGCAGTGTCGACTGCGCGTCGGTGGTGATGTCGAACCAGATCCAGCCGCCGTCCTCGAACGGGGTGAGCTCCACCTCGAATTCCAGCACCGCCGGAACGCCGTCCTCGGCGCTGGCGATCGGGGCCCCACCGACGGTGATGCGGGCTCCGGTGGCCTTGGACCGGTAGACGTCGACGCGGGCGCTGCCGGTGAGTTCGACGCGCAGCACGACCGATTCCAGGATCGACCAGCGACGCCAGTAACTGGCGGGGAACGCGTTGAAGTAGGTGGCGAAGGACACCTCGGACTCGGCGCCGATCTCCAGCGTGGTGCGGGTGGGCGCATGGGCCCTGCGGGCGTTGGTGTCCGATTCCTCTATATAGAGCTTGCGGACGTCGAGCGGCTCGCCGGGCCGCGGCAGGATGACGCGGGACAGGGGGCTGACCGCACGTGACGGTCCGGCATCCAGCGCGCCGGACGGGATGTCACTCATGCTCAACTGCTTTCTGTTTCGGGCTCGGCCAGCGGCACGCCGTCGCGCAGATGGGGCGCGAGGGTGTTGTCGTACATATTGAGCGCGCTGGCGATCGCCATGTGCATGTCCAGGTACTGGTAGGTGCCGAGGCGGCCGCCGAACAGTACCTTCGCCGACGCCGTCTCCGCCTTCGCCCGCGCCCGGTAGGAGGCGAGCACCGCACGGTCGGCATCGGTGTTGATCGGATAGTAGGGCTCGTCGTCGTTCTCGGCGAACCGCGAGTATTCGCGCATGATCACCGTCTTGTCCGTCGGATAGTCCCGCTCGGGGTGGAAGTGCCGGAACTCGTGGATGCGGGTGAAGGGCACGTCGGCGTCGTTGTAGTTCATCACGGGCGTGCCTTGGAAGTCCCCGCAGTCACTCAACACCTCGAGGTCGAAGTCCAGCGTGCGCCAGCCCAGGCGCCCCTCCGAGTAGTCGAAGTACCGGTCCAGCGGCCCGGTGTACACCACAGGAGCGTCCGGATTCTCCGCGCGCAGCTGGTCGCGGACGTCGAACCAGTCGGTGCTCAGCCGCACCTCGATGCGCTCGTCGGCGGCCATGTTCTCCAGCCACTTCGTGTAACCGTCGACCGGCAGGCCCTCGTAGGTGTCGTTGAAGTACCGATTGTCGAAGGTATAGCGCACCGGCAGACGGGTGATGTTGCTCGCGGGCAGAGTCTTCGGGTCGGTCTGCCACTGCTTGGCCGTGTAGTGCTTGACGAAGGCCTCGTAGAGCGGACGCCCGATCAGCGAGATCGCCTTCTCCTCGAGGTTCTGCGCGTCGGCCGTGTCGATCTCGCTGGACTGCTCCTTGATCAGCGCTCGCGCCTCGTCGGGGGTGAAGTAGCGGTTGAAGAACTGGCTCACCAGGCCGAGACCCATCGGGAACTGATAGGCCTGCCCGTTGTGCAGCGCGAAGACACGATGCTGGTAACCGGTGAACTCGGTGAACTGGCGCACGTAATCCCACACCCGCTGGTTACTGGTGTGGAAGAGGTGCGCGCCGTACTTGTGGATCTCGATGCCGGTCTGCGGCTCGGGCTCGGAGTACGCGTTCCCGCCGATGTGCGGACGACGGTCGACGACGAGGACGCGCTTGCCCAGTTGGGTCGCGGCCCGCTCCGCGATCGTGAGGCCGAAGAACCCGGAGCCGACCACGAAAAGATCGAATCCACCTGCGTGCGGGCGCGCTGCAACCCCGGGATCTTCAGAGTTCATCGGCAGCAAGGGTATCCGACCGAGGGGGTGGCACCCCCGTTGGCCGAGCCGGGCAGGTCGCGATTAGCTCACGATTCCATCTCGTCACTCTAGACACACGTGTCACATCAGTACCATCAGTCACGTACGTCAGTACTAGTCAGTGCTTTCCATATTGAGGAGACTTCCGTGCCGAACCGACGTCGCCGCCGGCTCTCGACAGCCATGAGCACAGTCGCCGCTCTGGCAGTCGCGAGTCCGGTTGCAGTTATCGCTGTTTCAGAATTGTCCGCGTCAGCCCAGGATCGTCCCCAGCATCGCGAGTTCGTCCAGGCCGCGACCATCACCGATCTTCCCGGTGAGCTGATCACCGCCCTGTCCCAGGGCCTCTCCCAGTTCGGCATCAACCTGCCGCCGCTGCCGACGGGCCTGCTGACCGGGACCCAGACGTCACCGACGACGCTCACCCCCGGACTCGGTTCCACGGGCCTGACCTCCCCCGGCCTGATGCCGGGGCTGACCGCGCCCTCGCTCACCGACCCCGGACTGGCCAATCCCGCCTTGACGAATCCGGGACTGACCAGCCCGACCGGTGCCACCCCGGGTCTGACCGTCCCCGGTGTGGCGACCCCGGGCCTGACCACGCCGAGTCTCACCGACCCGGCGCTGGCCTCGCCCGGCCTGACCACGCCGTCGCTCACCGACCCCGCCCTGACCACCCCCGGTCTCACCACTCCGGGGCTGACGACGCCGGCGGCGTTGACCGATTCCGGGCTGGGCTCGTTGCCGATCTCCACCTCGGGGCTGCCCGCCACGGGTGAGGTGCCCATCTCAGCGCCGGTCGGTCTCGACCCGGCACTGGGCAGCTACCCGATCCTCGGTGATCCGTCGCTGGCAGCCACCCAGCCCGTCGCCACGAGCAGCGGCGGTCTGCTCGGTGACCTGACCAGCGCTGCCAACAGCCTGGGTGCCGGCGAGGCGATCGACCTGCTCAAGGGCGTGCTGATGCCGGCGATCATGTCGGCGGTCAAGCCGCCGGTGGCTCCCGCCGCCCCCCTCGCCACGGCCGCGGGCGAGGTTCCCGCCGAGGTCGAAGCGGGGCTCGGCGCCGCCGAAGCCGCGATCGAACCGGGCGCGTAACCGGGTACGCCCCACGGTCCTGCCACCGAACGGCACCGCAGAAGCGTCAGCACGCTCTGCGGTGCCGTTGCAGGTGTTTTGGTCCCTCAAATGCCCGTGTCGTAACACTTGCACCATTGGGCTCATACGTAACATCAGTCCGTGCTGTATCAGCGGGCTGCACCGTCAATCCTGTTCACCGCGCTCGCGGCGACAGTGGTGCTTCTGCCGTGGGCGATCTCCGGTGTGCCCGACGGTGACGACACACCGGCCATGGCGGCCCCTCATCTCGTCCAGCAGCCGCTGACCGATCTCGGTGGCGGCGAGACCATCCGCGAACTGCATCAGGACACCCCGTTCTCGATGGTGGCGCTGACGTCCGACGACCTCACCGGCACCTCGGCGCGGGTCCGGGCCAAGCACGACGACGGCTCGTGGGGGCCGTGGTACGACGCCGAGAACCTCGATGGTGTGGGCGCCGACCTGCCCGGCCCCCGGGGCACGGATCCGGTGTTCGTGGGGCGGACCACCACGGTGCAGATCGCGGTCACGCGTCCCGTCGACGCGCCGGCAACGGCACCGGCGGCGCCCGCCCGAAAACCCGGCGGCCCCGAACTGGGCTATATCCCGGCGAACGTCGAGCAGCCGTTCAGCCAGAACATCACGGCGGTGTTGATCAGCCCGCCCGAGGCGCCACCGGATCTGGGGCCGCTGCCCAACGCGGCAACGCCCGCCGGTCAGCCGCCGCACATCATCAACCGCGCCGAATGGGGCGCCGACGAGGGGATGCGGTGCGGCGACCCGCGTTATGACACCAAGATTCGCGCGGGCGTGGTGCATCACACCGCGGGCAGCAACGAGTACACACCGGCGGATTCAGCCGGTATCGTCCGGTCGATCTACGAGTACCACACCCGGACACTGGGCTGGTGCGACATCGCCTACAACGCGATGGTCGACAAGTACGGCCAGGTGTTCGAGGGCCGCGCCGGGGGCATGACGCGCCCCGTCGAAGGGGCACACACAGGTGGCTTCAACCACAACACGTGGGGCGTGGCGATGCTCGGCAACTTCGAGACGGTGCCGCCGACGCCGATCCAGTTGCGCACCACCGCAAGGCTTCTGGGATGGGTACTGGGGCAGTCCGGTGTCGATCCGCTGGGCGCCGTCGTGCTGCCGTCCGAGGGCGGCTCGTTCACCAAGTTCCCGTTCGGCGCGTCGCCCACGTTGCCGACGATCTTCACCCACCGTGACGTCGGGATCACCGAGTGCCCCGGCAACGCCGCCTACGCGCTGATGGGCCAGATCCGTGACATCGCCGCCCGGTTCGACGATCCACCGGGACCCGAGCAGCTCGCCGAGACATTGCGCGGCGGAGCCATCTTCGCGAAATGGGAAGCCCTGGGCGGGATGAACAGCTATCTGGGCCGGCCGACGTCCCCGGAAGCGTCCGGGCAAGGGCCGACCCGCTACGTGACGTTCGAGCGGGGCGCCATGTACTGGTCACCGGAGAGCGGCGCCGAGCCCATCACCGGTGAGCTCTACCGAGCCTGGGGCGCCCTCGGATTCGAGCGCGGGGCGCTGGGGCTGCCGACGAGCGCCGAGATCGCCGAACCACTGTGGATCGTGCAGAATTTCCAGCACGGCACGCTGAACTTCGACCGGGAGAAGGGCACCGTCACCCGGGTAGTGGACGGCGTACCCGTCGATCTGCCGGCATCGACCGATCTCAATCCGGTTCAGCTGGAACGGTTCACCCCGCCGATCAATCCGGTCTAGACGTCTCGGTCTCCTCGACCGGCGCGAGCCGGTGACTCAGCTGCGCCCGAGACCGGATACCCAGCTTGCGGTACACGCGGGTCAGATTCGTCTCGACCGTCTTGACGCTGACGAACAACGCGTCGGCGACGTCACGGTTGCTCAGGCCTGAGGCCACCAGTTCGGCGACCTGCCGCTCGGAGTCAGTCAGCTCGGCGTTCTCGGCGCGGCCCCCGGCTGTGCTGCGGGCCAACTCGGTACGGGCCCGCTCCGCCCACAGCGGGGCACCGAGTTCGGAGAACCTGCGCAGCGCGTCGCGCACGGTCGTCGCCGCTGCGTCGCGGCGGCGCAGCCTGCGCTGTACGTCACCGAGTACCAGTTGGGTGCGCGCGCGTTCGAAAGGCATGGGCAGGCGGTCGTGGTGGGCCATTGCCTCCTCCGCCGCCGACAACGCACCGGCCAGATCGCCCCGGGCCACCAACAGCATTGCCCGACAGCGGCTTCCGACAGCCAGCAGCCATGGCCGGTCCAGGGCCGCACCATTGCGCTCGAAGGCGACGATCAACGGTTCGGCCTCGTCCAGCCGTCCCAGGGCGATCAACGACTCGGCCGCGTCGGGCATGAAACAGCACGACATCAGCTCGGTACCGGTGAACGGCCGGTACAGCTCGATGAGTGGCGCGGCGGCCTCGAGCGCCTGACGATAGTTGCCCAGTGACACCTCAAGGAATGCCAACGTCGCACTCGCCCAGACCGTGAGCGGCGGATAGCCTTCGCCCTGGGCCAGTGCGGCCCGGGCGTAGTCGCGGGCACGGGCCTCGTGTCCGCGGTAACCGGCCGCGGCGGCACCGATGCTCAGGGCGATCACCATCGAACCGCCCAGCTGCTCGGCGCGCTCCATCATGTCCGCGGCGTGGCCCTCGGCGTCGTCGTAGCGGCCGTGCCAGATCGCCACCAGGGTGCGGTAACCCAGCACCGCCATCACGTCGTGTTCGGCGCCCCGCTGATGGCACCGCTCGGCCACCTCGGCCAGCTGCGCATCGGCTTCGGCCAGCCGGCCGGTCATGCCGAGGATCAATCCGCGGGTTGCGCTGGCACGGAACGGGATCGGAGTGTTGTCGTCGCGATCCTCCAGGTCGACCGCGCGCTGCAGGGCCGCCTCGTCCAGCCCGTGGCCGGCTTGAAAGCTGACATGCACCCACATGGCCAGCGCCCGGCTGGTCAACGCGGGCATCCCGGCCCGCTCCGCCGTCTCGACCGCCGACCAGGCGATCCTCAGCTGCTCGTCGAACGTGCCTGCCATGCCGAGAGCGAACGCGAGCGAGATCAACGAGGACACCAGGATCGCGTCGTTGTCGGCGGCGTCGGCGCGGGCCTGCTCGAGAAGCCTGACGGCCGCCGCGTAGTCATCCTGGAAAATCCGCACGCCGGCAAGGAGATTCAATGCCAGTGCGCGCAGCACCCCCGGGCGCAGATCGTCGGTGACGGTCTCCAGCAACGCAGCCGCCCGCGGCATGTCGCCGGCGACATAGTGATGCTCGGCCGCCCGGATCCGGCGCGACACCTTGTCTCCGCCGAGGTGGATCGCGAGCTCGACGAGCTCCGCCGCCGCGGCAGGCGCGCCGCGACCCCGCGCCGACTCCGCGGCAGCGTCCAAGGTGGCCAGGGTGGCCTCGTCGGCCTCGGTGGCCGACAGTGCGAGGTGGCGGGCCCGCAACTCTGGCTGCGTGCTGATCTCCGCCAACCGCCGGTGGAGGTCCCGGCGCCGGCCCGGCTCGGCGTTGTCGTAGATGCCGCCGGCCAGCAGTGGATGTGTGAACCGGACGCGGTTGCCCTCGATGACCACGACGCCCTCGACCTCGGCGGCCTCCAGCAGGGCCGTGACCTGCGCGGCGGTCCTGTCCACGACCGCCGCGAGCAGGTCCACCGTCGGCACCGTCACCGACGCGGCGACCAGCAGCACGTCACGTACGTCGTCGGCAAGCCCGTCGACCCGCAGCCTGACCACCTCGGCCAGTGTGGCGGGCAGCTGGCGGCCTGGCGGACCGACGTCGACCACCCGCGCCAATTCCAGTGCGTAGAGCGGGTTTCCACCCGACACCTCGGCGATCCGCACGATCGCGGGCCGGGAGAAGCGCCTCCCGAGACGCGCAGACAGCATCGTGTGCAGCGCCCCCAGACTCATCGGGGCGACCCGCACGCGCGTCAGGGCCTCGGTACCCACGTGCAGCCAGGACGCGACGGGATCGTGGACGTGCACCCCCGACCGTTCGGTCACCAGCACTCCGACCGCGCCCCTGATCCGTCGGGCCACGAAGGCCACCACCGCGCGACTGGACGGATCCAGCCACTGCACGTCGTCGATTGCGATCAGGACCGGCGCCTGCGCGCTCATCGCCTGCACCGCGCCCAGCAATGCCGCCGCGGTCAGCCGTTCGTCGGTGGCCCGCCCCGCGGTGTGTTCGCGCACCAGCACCCGGTCGGCTGCCAGCCGTTGCATGTCGGGCAGGGCGGCGAGGATGCCGGGCGAGATGCCGGCGAAGAGATCGGCGACCGCAGCATGGGCGGGCCCGGACTCGACCTGCCCCGTGCGTGCCGTCAGCACTTGGAAACCGGCTCGTGCGGCTTGATCGGCCACCGCGGACCACAGCGTCGTCTTACCGATTCCGGGTTCGCCCTCGATGAGCAGACCCGACGGCCGGCGCCGGGCCGCGGCAAGAAACTCGTCGGCGGCCGCGGCCGGCCCCGCCGAGGCGTCGTGGTAACCCCCCACGGCCACCATCATGACAGGCGGCAAACTCAGGGTGTTTCCAGTGACGCCCTTTTTCTGCGGGGTCTCCGTGAACCTGAGTTCACAGCCACCATCTCTCCAGCACGAGGGCGACTCCGTCCTCGGCGTTGGTGGCCGTCACCTCGTCGGCCGCGGCGACCGCATCGGGATGCGCATTGCCCATCGCGACGCCGAGCCCGGCCCATGACAGCATCGGCACGTCGTTGGGCATGTCGCCGAAGGCCACGATGTCGGCAGCGGCGATGCCCTGCGGCCGGGCCAACTCGTCGATGCCGGTGGCCTTGCTGATGCCCAGCGGCACGATCTCGATCAGCCCGTTGTTGGTCGAGTAGGTGATGTCGCCCTCCAGGCCGATGTGCCTGGCGAGCTCGGTGGCCATGTCGGCCGACCGTGCACCGGATTTGCGGATCAGCAGCTTGACCGCGGGTGCGCTGAGCAGGTCCTCGACTGACACCTCGGTGTTGTCGGGGTTCAGCCACGCGTGCTCGTAGCCCGGTGAGCTGACGAACTGAGGGGTGGCCGCGTCGTGGGCGCTGCTGCCCACCCGCTCGACGGCCAGACCCGCGCCGGGGATCACCCGCGTCGCGATCTCGGCCAGCTGGGCCAGCGCATCGGTCGACAGGGTGCGCGCGGCGATGATCCGGTCTGCCGACGGGTCGTAGATCACCGCGCCGTTGGCGCAGACCGCCATCGGCGCGAACCCCAACTGGTCCACCACGGGCTTCACCCACCGCGGCGGCCGACCCGTGGCCAACACGAACTGCGCCCCGGCATCGACCACCGCGCGTACGACCGATCGTGTTCTGGGGCTGAGAATTTCGTCCTCGTTGAGGAGGGTGCCGTCGACATCGGTCGCGACCAGGGCCGGCTTCATGAGTCCTTTCTCCGCCTACGGGCCCGCTCGGCCAACTCTGCCTCTTCCAGTCCTCGGGCCTCCGCAGGCGTGGGCGCTGCGCCGCCCAGTCGGCGCGGCAGCCAGAACGCGCCCGCGGGCTGCTCGTAGTCGGCCTGCACCTCGTGCAGCAGATGCGTCATCTCGACGCGCAGCACGCCGTCGAGCTCAGCGGTTCCCCGATCGGGGGCGATCGGACGTCCCACGGCCACCGTGATCGGGAACTTGCGGCGCCCCAACGCTTTCGGATGGTCTTTCGTCCACAACCGGTGCGCCCCCCAGACGATCAGCGGCACGATCGGCACCTGCGCCTCCCCGGCCATCCGCACCGCACCAGTCTTGAACTCCTTCAGCTCGAAACTGCGGCTGATAGTGGCCTCCGGGTACACCCCGACGATCTCGCCCCGCCGAAGCGACTCCACCGCGGCAGCATAGGCGCCCGCACCGGCCGCCCGGTCCACCGGGATCGTTCCCGTGTGCCGGATCAGCCACGCCACGGTCGCGATGTCGTTCATCTCGGCCTTGATCATGAATCGCATGCGGCGCCCGCGGCGGGTGGCCGCCAGCGCGGCGGGCAGAAAGTCGACATAGCCGGTGTGATTGATGGCGATGACCGCACCTCCGGTGGCAGGCAGGTTCTCCACGCCGCGGAAGGTGATCCGGGTCCCGGTAGCCCTCACCGCCAGTTTCGCCGTCAACTCCAGCGCGCGGAAGACCGGTTCCATGCTGCCTACCCCGGCGCCTCGGCGGATCCGGTGTCGATTCCCGGCGTGTCGCGGCGGGCCGCCTTCGCCTCCGCTTTCCGGGCGGCCTCCTCGGCGTCCATCCGGTTGGCCTCCGCCAACGTCGGCGCGCCTCCCCCCATCCGGTGGGGAACCCAGAACTCGCCCGGCGGATGCGGACCGTACGCGTCCTGTACCTGCTCGAGCAGGTGCTGCATGCGGTGGTGCAGCAGCGCGGTCAGTTCGGGGGCGGGCAGCGTCGGCTCGATGGGCGTGCCGACGGCGATCGAGATCGGAACCTTGGGACGCCACATGGTTTTCGGGTGCCCCTTGGTCCAGATCCGCTGGGCCCCCCAGACGATGTGCGGCACGATCGGCACCCCGGCCGCTATCGCCATGCGTGCCGCACCGGACTTGAAGTCCTTGATCTCGAAGCTCCGGCTGATCGTCGCCTCGGGGTACACGCCCACGAACTCACCCTCGGCGAGCTTGCGGCACGCCTCGTCGAAGGACGCCGCGCCGTTGTTGCGGTCCACCTCGATATGGCGCAGGCTCCGCATGATGGGGCCGGTGATCTTGTTGTCGAAGACCTCTTTCTTCGCCATGAAGCGCACCTTGCGGCCGAGGTGCTGCTGGTAGGCCGGTAGCCCGGCGAACGTGAAGTCGAAGTAGCTGGTGTGGTTGATCGCGATCACCGCACCGCCGGTCTTGGGCAGATTCTCCACACCGGTCACGGTGAACTTCAGCCCCTGGGCGCGCCAGACCAGCCGGGCGAGCTGGATGACTGTGCCGTATACCGGTTCCACAGCAGCAAGCGTAGTTGCCGGACCGGCCCGGACGGGAGAGAGGGGACAGACCCGTGACTGCACCGCGCGGACCGCAGCCGGTTCCTCCGGTGGTCGACGATCTCGCCGGGGGCCGGCCGGTGACCGCGGTCTGGGTCAACGAACTCGGTGGGGTCACGTTCGCGATCGGCGCCGGGGCACCCGCCGAGTTCGTGAAGGTCTATCCGGACGACGTCGCGCACCTGCTGGCCCTGGAAGTGACCCGTCTTCGCTGGGCCCGGCCGTACACACCCGTCCCGATCGTGCTGGGTTCGGGGCCGGGCTGGATGCACACCGCCGCCGTTGCGGGACGTTCGGCGGTGGACCCGATCTGGTCTGACCGGCCTGCAACCGCCGCCACCGCCATCGGATCGGGGCTGCGGATGCTGCACGACGCGTTACCGGTGGCGGGCTGCCCGTTCGGGCGGCCGTCATGGGTGCGCGGCCCGGCTCCCGTTGCCGATCGGCTGGTGGTGTGCCACGGCGACGCATGCGCACCCAACACACTGATGGCCGACGACGGCAGCTGCAGCGGGCACGTCGATCTCGGTGACCTCGGCGTGGCCGACCGCTGGGCCGACCTGGCCATCGCGACGATGTCGCTGGACTGGAACTACCCGAGCGCCGCCGACGGCGGGCCCGACGACTGGGCGGCCACGCTGCTCGACGCGTACGGCGTGGCCCCGGACCGCGAGCGCATCGCCCACTATCGGGCGCTCTGGAACAACGACACCTCCGCGCCCGGCTAAGCTCATACCCGGGCAGTTCGTCGCGAGAGAGGGTATTTGTGCAGGTCACAAGTGTGGGGCACGCCGGTTTTCGCATCGACACCGCGGCCGGAAGCATTCTGTGCGACCCGTGGGTCAACCCGGCCTACTTCGCCTCGTGGTTCCCGTTCCCCGACAACAGCGCGCTGGATTGGGCAGACCTCGGCGACGTCGACTACCTCTACGTCTCCCACCTGCACAAGGACCACTTCGACCCGCAGAACCTGAGCGAGCACGTCAATAAGGACGCAGTGGTCCTGCTGCCGGACTTCCCGGTGCCCGACCTGCGCCGCGAGCTGGAGAAACTGGGCTTCCACACGTTCTTCGAGACCACCGACTCCGTCAAGCACACGGTGAGCGGACCCAAGGGCGATCTCGAGGTGATGATCGTCGCGCTGCGCGCCCCCGCGGACGGGCCGATCGGCGACTCCGGGCTGGTGGTGTCGGACGGCTCCACGACGGCGTTCAACATGAACGACGCCCGGCCGGTGGACCTGGACATGCTGCACGCCGACTTCGGCCAGATAGACGTCCACATGCTGCAGTACTCCGGTGCCATCTGGTACCCGATGGTCTACGACATGCCCGCACGCGCCAAGCAGGCCTTCGGCACCCAGAAACGGCAACGCCAGATGGACCGTTGCAGGCAGTACATCGCCCAGGTCGGTGCCACCTGGGTCATCCCGTCGGCGGGCCCACCCTGTTTCCTGGATTCCGCGCTGCGCGACCTCAACGACGACCACGGCGATCCGGCCAACATCTTTCCCGACCAGATCGTGTTCCTGGATCAGATGCGCTCGCACGGTCACGACGGTGGGCTGCTGATGATTCCCGGGTCCACCGCGGATTTCACCGGTTCCCAACTGAACTCGCTCACCCATCCGATTCCCGACGCCGACGTCGAGGCCATCTTCACGACCGGCAAGGCCGACTACATCGCCGCCTATGCCGAGCGGATGGCGCCGGTGCTGGCGGCCGAGAAGGCCCGCTGGGCCCCCGCGACGGGCGAGCCGCTGCTGGAGCCGCTGCGTGCGCTCTTCGAGCCCATCATGCTGGCCTCCGACCAGATCTGCGACGGCATCGGCTACCCCGTCGAACTACGCCTCGAGGCCGGTGACAGCCACGAGACCGTCGTACTCGACTTCCCGAAACGTGCTGTCCGCGAGGCGATTCCGGATGAGAAATTCCGCTACGGATTCGGCATCGCCGCGGAACTGGTGCGGACGGTGCTGCGCGATCAGGAGCCGGACTGGGTGAACACCATCTTCCTGTCGACGCGGTTCTCGGCCTGGCGGGTGGGCGGCTACAACGAGTACCTCTACACCTTCTTCAAATGCCTCACCGACGAGCGGATCGCCTACGCCGACGGCTGGTTCGCCGAGGCGCACGACGACACCGCGTCGATCACCCTGGAGGGCTGGGAGATCCAGCGTCGCTGTCCGCACCTGAAAGCTGATCTGTCCAAGTTCGGCGTGGTCGAAGGTACGACGCTGACGTGCAACCTCCATGGCTGGCAATGGAATCTCACCAACGGCCGCTGCCTGACCACCAAGGGTCACGAACTGCGCTCGACGAAGTTGTGACCGCCGTGGACACTGTCAGCCGGTTCTACGACGACGGCCTGATCCAATTGGATCGGGAGGCACTGACGTTGCGGCGCTACCACTTTCCCTCCGGCACCTCGAAGATCATCCCGCTGCGCGACATCCGCGGATACCGGGCCACACCGCTGGGCCTGTTCATGCAGCGGTTCCGGCTGTGGGGCAGTTCCGACTTTCGCCGCTGGCTGCCGCTGGACGTGCGCAGGCCGCTGAAGTCGACTCTTGTCACCCTGGATGTGGCTGGGGCACATCCGAATCCGGCGTGCACGCCGGTGCACCCCGAGCAGTTCCTGGAACTGCTCGACGAATTCCTCTCGAGTCGTTAGCGCCGTTACTTCGCCGGCGTCAGCACGTCGGTGCCGACGTAGGGCACCAGCGCGTCGGGGATGCGCACGCTGCCGTCGGGCTGCTGATGGTTCTCCAGGATCGCCACCAGCCAGCGTGTGGTCGCCAGCGTGCCGTTGAGCGTCGCCGCGGTCTGCGGCTTGCCGTTCCCGTCGCGGTAGCGCACCGCGAGCCTGCGGGCCTGGAACGTCGTGCAGTTCGACGTCGAGGTCAGTTCCCGGTAGGTCTGCTGCGTGGGCACCCACGCCTCGCAGTCGAACTTGCGCGCCGCCGATGAGCCGAGATCGCCTGCCGCGATGTCGATCACCCGGTACGGCACCTCGATGTGGGCCAGCATCTGCCGCTGCCAACCGAGCAGCCGATCGTGCTCGGCCTCGGCCTCCTCCGGCCTGCAGTAGACGAAGCCCTCGACCTTGTCGAACTGGTGCACGCGGATGACGCCGCGGGTGTCCTTGCCGTAGCTGCCCGCCTCCCGGCGGAAGCACGTCGACCAGCCCGCGTACCGCAGCGGACCCTGCGACAGGTCCAGGATCTCCCCGGAGTGGTAGCCGGCCAGCGGCACCTCGGAGGTCCCGACCAGGTACATGTCGTCTTCTTCGAGGTGATAGATCTCGTCGGCGTGGGCGCCGAGGAACCCGGTGCCCGCCATGATCTCGGGCCGGACCAGGACCGGCGGGATCATCAACGTGAAACCGTTCTCGGTGGCGGTGCGCACCGCCAGCTGGAACAGCCCCAGTTGCAGCAGCGCGCCGAAACCGGTCAGGAAATAGAACCGCGAGCCCGAAACCTTGGCGCCGCGCTCCATGTCGATGAGCCCCAGCGATTCACCGAGTTCCAGGTGATCCCGCGGATCGTCGATGGCGGGCGGTTCGCCGACGGTGTCGAGCACCACGAAGTCGTCTTCGCCGCCGGCCGGGACGCCGTCGATGATGACGTTCGAGATCGCCATGTGTGCCGCGGTGTAGGCCTTCTCCGCCTCCGACTGCGCCGCTTCGGCGGACTTGACCTTGTCCGCGAGGTCCTTGGCCGCGGCCATCAGCGCCGGACGTTCGTCGGGCGAGGCCTTCCCGATCAGCTTGCTCGCCGACTTCTGCTCGGCGCGCAGGTTGTCGGCGGCCGAGATGGCGGCCCGCCGCGCCGTATCGGCCTCGGCGAGCGCATCGACGAGACCGGGATCTTCGCCGCGGGCCTGTTGCGACGCACGTACGGCGTCCGGGTTCTCTCGCAGGAATCTCGGGTCGATCACCGACGAACGCTCGCGTGAGGAGTTACAGCCACGGCGCAAACCCTAGTAGGTTTCGCATCCCCCCGGCACCAGCGTCGCGTCCCGCCGCCGGCGCGGCTCAGCTGGATAACGTTACAACTGCATCACTTGTCACAGGACCTGACACGCCTGTCACAATGGAGCGGATGTCAGAGATAACCGGATCGAGCCCGGCGCCCTGGTGGAAAAGCCTGCAGGGGGCGTCGACGCGGCGAGCGCTGCTGTTGACGGCGCTCGGCGGGCTGCTGATCGCCGGGGTGATCACCGTGCTCCCCAGCGCCGACCCCACTGGCGGCCTGACCGCCAATTCGATCTCACTCGGACCGCGCGGCAATGACACCTTCGACCACGCCAAGAGCGGCGACTGCCTGACCTGGCCCGACCGCACCCCCGACGCCGCCGAGATCGTCGACTGCGCCGCCGAGCACCGCTTCGAGGTGGCCGAGTCCGTCGACATGCGGACCTTCCCGGGCAGTGAGTACGGACCCGACGCCGCACCTCCGTCGGTGGCGCGCATCCAGCAGATCAGCCAGGAGCAGTGCTCGGCTGCGGTCAAGCGCTATCTGGGAGCCCGCTTCGACCCCAACAGCCGATTCACCATCAGCATGCTCTGGTCGGGCGACAAGGCGTGGCGGCAGTCCGGCGAACGCCGGATGCTGTGCGGTCTCCAGCTGCCGGGGCCGAACAATCAGCAGCTGACATTCCAGGGCAGGGTCGCCGAGATCGACCAGTCCAAGGTGTGGCCGGTGGGTACCTGCCTCGGTATCGACCCGGCCACCAATCAGCCCACCGACATCCCGGTGGACTGCGCGGCCCCCCACGCCATGGAGGTGACCGGTGCGGTCAACCTCGCCACGAAGTTCCCCGATGTGCTGCCGCCCGAAGCCGCGCAGGACACCTTCATCAAAGACGAATGCACCAAGATGACCGACGCCTACCTGGCGCCGATCAAGCTGCGCGACACCACGTTGACGCTGATCTACAGCACCGTGTCGCTGCCGAGCTGGGCGGCGGGCAGCCACCAGGTGTCCTGCAGCATCGGCGCCACACTCGGCAACGGCGGATGGTCGACGTTGCTCAACACCGCCAAGGGCCCGCTGATGATCAACGGGCAGCCGCCGGTACCGCCGCCGGACATCCCGGAGGAGCGCCTCAGCCTGCCGCCGATCCCGATGCCCGACGCACCGTCGTCGTCGTCATCGTCGTCGTCGTCCTCGAGCAGCGGGTCTTCGGAGACCACCTACGAGGACAGCACCAGCGACAGTCAGCAGACCGTGCACGGTCCGCAGGCGACGACGGCGCCCACGCCCACCGAGCAGGCGCCGTCGGAGGTCCCGCCGCCGGGAGGTGGCAACACGTTCCTCAACGGTCCGCCACCACCACCGCCTGCTCCGCCGGCCGAGCAGCTCCCGCCGCCCGGCGCGCTGCCCCCGCCTCCGCCTCCACCGGCCCCGGTGCCCGGCCCGGTCGAGCCACCACCCCCGCTCCTCCCGCCGCCACCCGTGGCGTAGCCCGGTGGCCGTGGCGATGAGCCCGCAGCGGTTCGACGAGCTGGTCGGCGATGCCCTCGATCTCATCCCGCCCCGGTTGGCCGCGGCGCTCGACAACGTGGTGATCCTGGTCGCCGACCGAAACGAGGACGAGCCCGACATCCTCGGGCTGTATGAAGGCACGGCGCTGACCGAGCGGGATTCGTGGTACGCGGGTTCGTTGCCCGACACCATCACGATCTACCGCGGGGCGCTGCTGGACTTCTGTGACAGCGAGAAGGACGTCGTGGACGAAGTGGCCATCACGGTGATCCACGAGATCGCCCACCACTTCGGCATCGACGATGACCGGCTGCACGAACTCGGCTGGGGCTGAACCGGTCCACCGATGCCGCGCGGCATCCCGAAGTCGTCGGCGGCAAGTGCTACAAACGGCTCATGACCTTTCAGTGCCGCGCCTGCCGTCTGGGCCTGGAGCACTGCCACGGAGCGCTCATCCACCACGCTTTCCTGCGCACCGAATGCACCGAGGACGACTGCGTGGCTGCCGACAGCGTCCACGAGCTCCGCATCGACTGCGGTGCGGTCGGGTGTGTCTGCGACCGGATCGACGCCGTCTCAGCCCATCGGGTCGGTTGAGCGCGCGGCGTCTGCGCCGCCCGTGGTGGTCACCGGGGTCTCCGGACCGAACGGCGGGGTCAGCTTGCCCCACTGCAGGCAGCTCCACCGACCGTCGGTGATCGGTGCCAGGATGACAGATTCGGTGTTGGCCAGATGGTGGTCGATGGCGAAATGCCCGTCCACCCCGGCCAGGACGGCGGCAACCAGCCGAATCGCGGCGCCGTGGCTGACCACGACGATGTCGCCGCGCCAGGCCGCGTCGTCCAGGTAGCGCATCCGGAGCTGGTCGAGCACGGGCACGTAGCGGTCCAGGACCTGTTGCGCGGTCTCGCCGCCGGGCAGCGCGAGGTCCAGCTCGCCACCGTGCCAGCGACGGTAGATGGCATTGAACTCGTCGTGGGCTTCTTCGTCCGAGCGGTCTTCCAGGTCGCCGACCTGCACCTCGTGCAGCCCCTCGAACTCGTGTGGGCCCACGTCGGCGCCCACCCGGGTGCCGATCTCGGTGTGGATCTCACGGGCCGTCTGCACCGCGCGCGTGGCGATCGAGTGCGCCAGCATCGCCGGCGGACGGTACAGCTCGCGGGCGAACGTCCTGGCCTGGTCGCGCCCGAGATCGGTGAGTTCTGCCCCCGGCGGCCTGGTGTCCAGGCGCCGATCGACGTTTCCGTGCGTCTGCCCGTGCCGCACCAGCACCAGCCGTCCGCTCACGGCCTGCCCTCCCGTAGTCGGTCCAACCAGGTCGCCGCCTCCTCCAGCCGCGGTGGCACGGCTCCCACCACATCGCCCGTCGGCCACGAGCCCAGATACCGCACGTCCGCGCAGCGGCGGTGCAGCGCCCGCAGCGCCTCGGCGACCAGGGCGTCGTCGATGTGCCCGACGAAGTCCAGGAAGAACTTGTAGCTGCCCAGCTCGGTGCGGGTGGGGCGGGACTCGATCCGGGTCAGGTCGATGTCGCGCATCGACAGCTCGGTCATCGCGGCGACCAGCGCGCCGGGCACGTTGTCCAGGCGCAGCACCACCGACGTCCGGTCGGCGCCGGTGACTCTCGGTGGCGGGCCGGGGCACCCCACGAGGACGAACCTGGTTCGGGCGTTCGGTTCGTCGACGACGCCCTCCGCGAGTGCCTGGAGGCCGTAGCGCTGCACGGCCAGCGCGGTGGTGACGGCGGCGTCCGCCTTGCCGTCCGCGACATCGGCGGCCGCGGCGGCGTTCGAGTTGGCCGGGACCAGTTCGGCGGCGGGCAGGTGCGCTGTCAGCCACCGTTTCACCTGCGCTGCCGCCACCGGGAAAGCCGCGACGGTCCGCACCTCCCCGGCCGTGGTCCCCGGGCGCACGGCGATGGAGAAGGACACGTCGAGGGTCAGTTCGGCATAGATCTGGACCGCCGCGCCGTCGGCCAGGCTGTCCAGCGTCGGTATCACCGACCCGTCGATCGAGTTCTCGATCGGGACGCAGGCGAAGTCCGCCTCCCCGGATCGGACGGCGGCCAGCGCGGCGGCCGTGCTGTCGGTGGCGATGTGGGTGATGGTCTCGGTTCCGGGGGCGTCGTGCCGCCCACGACCCGGCGGAATCAGGCCGTTGGCCGCGATCGCGCGCAGGGCTGCCTCGGTGAACGTTCCCTCGGGACCGAGGTAGGCGATGCCGGGCACCGCACCACACTAACGGTTTCGGAGGTAATGCCGTTCCGCTGCGGGAAGGCCTTGCGCCGCGCGACTTCGACTAGTTAAGTTAGGCTCACCTTACCAACGAAAGGCAATCGCGATGGCCTCACTGACACCGACTGCGACCCCCACCACGGCCGAGCGGATCCGTAGCGCGTGCGTACGGGCCGGCGGCGCGATGCTCGCCGTCGAGGGCCTCGACCCCGTCACCACCCCGGTGCACCACCTGCTCGACGACGGATCCTTCGCGATCACCGTGCCCGTCGCCGGAGCGCTCGCCGCGACGGTGGTCTCCGCGGGCAACTCGGGCATCCAGGCGGTGCTGGAGATGACCGACTACGCACCGCTGCCACTGCGCGAGCCGGTGCGGTCCCTGGTCTGGATCCAGGGCACGGTGCGCGACGTCCCGATGGCCGAAGTGCCCGGGCTGCTGGATCTGATCGCCAGCGCGGATCCCAATCCTGCTCTCCTACAAGTGAATTCCGGACCGGAAGCAGACGACGCCGACGCCCCCTACGCGCTGATGCGATTGGAGATCGAATCGGTCGTGGTTGCCGACTCGACCGGGGCCGAGTCCGTCGCGCTCACCGCCCTGCTCGGCGCCAGACCGGACCCGTTCTGCGCCATGGAGTCCTGCTGGCTGCAGCACATGGAGTCGGCGCATCGCGAGGTCGTCGACCGCCTGGCCACCCGCCTGCCCGCGTCACTTCGCCAGGGCCGGGTCCGGCCGCTCGGGCTCGATCGGTACGGCGTGCAGCTGCGGGTCGAGGGGGACGACGGTGACCACGACGTACGGCTGCCGTTCGCCAAGCCGGTCGACGACGTGACGGGCCTCAGCCAGGCCATCCGGGTCCTGATGGGATGCCCGTTCCTCAACGGCCTGCGCGCACGCGGCGCCTGAACAGCCGGGCGTCCCACTACCGTGGCTGCGGTGAGCGGGACTGACGACGAGCTGACCGATGCGCAGCGGCGGGCGTTGCGCCTGGAGATCGCCGCCGTACTGGCGGTCACGTTCGCCCTCAGCGCGTACACGGCGCTGCTGAGTCTCATCGAGGGCGTCCTCCTCGGCCTCTCGGGCCGCACCGTCGCCCTCAACCCGAAGCGGTCGCCCTTCGACCTGATCGACCTGGGCCTGAATCTGGCCAGCCTGTTCCAGCTGCTCGCGTGGGGGGCGCTGGCCATCTACCTGTTGTGGCGCAGCGGCGACGGGCCGGCGCGGATCGGCCTCGCCAGAATCCGCTGGCGCCAGGATGTTCTCGGCGGCGTCGGACTCGCCCTGCTCATCGGCGTTCCGGGCCTCGCGCTCTATCAGATCGCCCGGATCCTGGGACTCAACGCCTCCGTCGAGCCCGCCGAACTCAACGACACCTGGTGGCGGATCCCCGTCCTGCTGCTGCTGGCCTTCGGCAATTCCTGGGCCGAGGAAGTCATCGTCGTCGGGTTCCTCCTCACCCGGCTGCGCCAGCTGAAGGTCAATCCGTGGACGGCACTTGTGGTGTCGAGCCTGTTGCGCGGCGCCTATCACCTGTATCAGGGATTCGGAGCGGGCCTCGGCAACGTCGCCATGGGTCTGGTGTTCGGGTACGCCTGGCAGCGGACCGGGCGACTGTGGCCGCTGATCATCGCCCATGCCCTGATCGACGCGGTGGCCTTCGTCGGGTACTCACTGCTGGCCGGTCGCCTCGGGTGGCTGCAGTAGCCCGCGGACCGGTTCACCGCCTCCGACCCTGGCTACGCGTACATTTCTTCTGGTGAACGACCAGCGGCCGCCGTTCCCTGGGCCGGTTCCGCCGCCCCCGCCGGGCGCGAACCCCGGCCGTCGCGAACCGTCGCCGGCGATCCGGCGCGACCCCAACTACCGGCCCGCCTGGCCGCCCAACCCGTCGACGCCGCCGCGCCGACCGGCCCCGCCACCCCCTGCGCAGAGGCAGGCCGCGCCGCCACCTCCGCCGCCGCGGCAGCGACGGCCCGCGCCCCCACCTCGACCGGCTCCGCCCCCGCCTGCGTCACCGCCACCCCCTCCACCGCGCCAGCGACGTCCCGCCCCGGCGGGCCGACCGGTCCCGCCGGTCTCGCCGCCTGCGCGTAGGAAACCCCGGCGCGTGCGGCGCTGGCTGCGGATCGCCCTCGTGTTCCTTCTCCTGCTGGCGGTCGGCGGCGTCGCGGTCGGCGCATGGGCCGATTCGGCGTTGACCCGCGTCGCGGCGCTCACCGACTACCCGCAACGACCCGGCCAGGGCGCCGGAACCACCTGGCTGCTCGTCGGATCGGACGGTCGGGAGGGCCTGACTCCGGAACAGCAGGCCGAGCTCAGCACCGGTGGCGATCTCGGCGCGGGCCGGACCGACACCATCCTGCTGGTGCACCTGCCCGGCCTGGGCTCTTCCACCCCCGCCACCATGGTGTCGATCCCGCGCGACTCCTACGTCCCCATCCCCGAGTACGGCAGCGACAAGATCAACGCCGCGTTCTCTATCGGTGGACCTCCGCTGCTGGCCCAGACGGTCGAGCAGGCCACCGGGTTGCGGGTGGACCACTACGCCGAGATCGGCTTCGGCGGATTCGCCGGTCTCGTGGACGCGGTGGGCGGTGTGACGCTGTGCCCCACGGAGCCCATCGACGATCCGCTTGCGGGCATCGCCCTGCCCGCAGGCTGTCAGCACGTCGACGGCCGGGAGGCATTGGGCTTCGTGCGCAGCCGCGCTACGCCGCGCGCCGACCTGGACCGAATGGCCAACCAGCGCCAATTCATGTCCACGCTCGTGGACCGCGCCGCCAGCCCGGCGGTGCTCCTCAACCCACTGCGGTGGTATCCGATGGCGCGCGCGGCAGGCGAGACGGTGACGGTCGACGAGGGTGATCACCTCTGGGATCTCGCCCGGCTGGGCTGGGCGCTGCGCGGCGACATCACGAACATCACCGTGCCGATCGGCGAGTTCACCGACAACGGTTCCGGGTCGATCGTGGTGTGGGACAGCGAGGCCGCGCAACAACTGTTCGCCGCACTGGCGTCGGACTCACCGGTGCCCCAGGACGTCCTCGACGCCGCCAACCGGTAGCGCTCACAGCAAACACTGTCGGCCAGCTCACAACGGTCCACCTTACTAAGGTTACGCTCACCTCTACCGGGCCCGGGTAAGGCTCACCTTCGCTGACAGTGCCCTCTGACCTGCTATATCCTCGGCCCATGAGCATCCATGACGCACTCGATACCAAGTTCCACAGCCTGCTCAACGATCAGGTCCGCAGCGAACTCGGAGCGTCGCAGCAATACCTCGCCATCGCGGTGTACTTCGACAGCGCCGACCTGCCCCAGCTCGCCTCGTTCTTCTATCGCCAGTCGGTCGAGGAACGCAATCACGCGCTGATGCTCGTGCAGTACCTGATCGACCGCGGTGTGACCACAGAGATCCCGGCCGTCGACCCGGTGCGCAATGCCTTCGAAACCCCCCGCGACGCCATCGGCCTCGCGCTGGACCTCGAGCTCGCTGTCACCGACCAGATCAGCCGCCTTGCGGGCACCGCGCGCGACGAAGGCGACTACCTGGGTGAACAGTTCATGCAGTGGTTCCTCAAGGAGCAGGTCGAAGAGGTCGCGCTGATGACGACGCTGGTCCGCATCGCCGAACGCGCGGGGGCCGACCTGTTCCATCTGGAGGACTACGTCGCCCGGGAGATCTCTACCGGTGGCACCGATCCGTCAGCGCCGAAGGCCGCCGGCGGCGCGATCTGACCGCAGAACCCGGGCTAGTCCCGACCGGCACCCGTCAGGCCGTCCTGCAGCCAACCCTTGGTGCGACCGGGATGATTGGTGGCGATCCAGGCCACGCCGATGTCCCGGCAGTACTGGACGTCCTCGTAGTGGTCGACCGTCCAGCAGTACAGTGCGCGACCCTGCGCGGCCGCCCGATCCACCAGCTCGGGGTGCTCGCGCAGGGTGGCGATCGACGGTCCCACCGCGGTGGCCCCGACCGTCGTGGCGGCGCTGCCACCCAGGTAGCGCGACGTCTCGCCCAGCAGCACGGTCGGAAGCATCGGCGCGGCGCGACGGATCCGCCAGACTGCGGCGGCCGAGAAGGACATCACCACCGCCCTTGCCAGATCGGCCGACGCCGGTGAGGCGATGCCATACCGGTGCAGCAGAGCGAGCACCTTGCTTTCCACCAGCGCGCCGAAACGCACCGGATGTTTGGTCTCGATGAACATCTTCACCGGGCGGTTCCAGTCCAGGACCAGGGCGACGAGATCGTCGAGGGTCAGCAGCCCGGTGTCGCCGTGGCTTCCGTCCACGCGCCAGCTGGGGTGCCAGGAGCCGTAATCCAATTCGCGCAATTGCGCCAGTGTCATCTCACTGACCAGGCCGGTTCCCGTCGAGGTGCGTTCCAGCTTGCGGTCGTGCACGCACACCAGGTGGCCGTCCTTGGTCAGCCGCACGTCGCATTCGACGGCGTCGGCCCCTTCTTCGAGCGCGAGCTGGTAGGCGGCCCGGGTGTGCTCCGGCCGATCGGCTGAGGCACCCCGATGGGCGACCACGAATGGATGGCCGCCGAACGTCTCGCCGGAGCTCATATCGCTATGCTGCCGGGTTCTCCCCGTTCGGCTCAACTGCACGCGCGGAATCTGCTGATTTCGGCGCGCCGGCCCGTGAATCGTGCTGCTCCGCCGGCTCGTGTTCTTCCTGGCTGTGTTCTTCCTGGCTGGCCGCGACGATCACCCATCGCTTCGACGGCCGCTCTACCGGCTGACGCTCGAAGCCGAGGAACACCTGCAGGACCAGGAACAGCGCAGCGGCCGCGAACAGGTAGGCCACGATCGTCGTGACCGTGTTGTCGGCGATGCCCTGCGGATCGGTGGTGAAGCTCGTCGCGATCGAGAAGACGGACACCGCGGTGCTCGCCAGCCATACCAGCCACCACACCACGATGGGCCGGTGCAGCCACCGCGACCTGCCCTCCGTGTCGGCGAGCTCGATGACGAACACCGGCGCCCACAGCAGATTGACGAACGGCACGAGACAGCCGAGCCGGAGCGCCCACGGTGACCGCGGCTCCGGCAGCCCCTGGTGCGCGAAGGCCGCGGCACGGCGCGCGATCAACCAATTGGTCAACAACAGCGCGCTCGCCACGATCATGAACACCGCGACCACGCTGATCGCGACGCCACCCCAGGTGGCCGCCGCAGCGACCCACGGGTTGAGCAACACGGTGCGGTTGACTATCAGCAGTATGTAGCGGACCACGTGAACGAACGCCGCGGCTCCCAGCACCGCCATGGTCGCGGTCAGGGTCAGCCGCACCGCGTCGACCGACGGCCCGCGGCGCTCGACGGGCTTCTCGGCAGGCGGGGCGAAATGTTCCGACAGGCCCCATCGCGGGATGCTCTGGTATCGCGGGGTGGGGCCCAGTTCCCGGCGGACCCGGCGAGGTTGGGGTGGCGCTCCGGGACGCACCGCCACCCAGCGGTATCCCGACGGCAGCACCTGCCCGGGACGCCGTCCGCCCGCCTGTGCCGGCGGCTGCGCCTGTGCGGGTGCCCATCCCTGACCGGCTGTGTTGCCCGAGGGAGCGAGCAGTGTCCCGCTGCAGCGCGGGCACCACACCCGTTGACGGTCGCGGACGTTCCACCGCGTCCCGCACTGGGAGCACACTTGGATCATCGGACCAGCCTAATCAGACCGTTCCCGGCGTTCCGGCGTCCGTCACCACGGGGCGCCCCGCTCCGGCCCAGGCCAACATGCCTCCGCTGACGTTGATCGGCTCGTAGCCGTTGCGGGCCAGATACTGCGCCACCCGCTGGGAGCGGCCGCCGGCGTGGCACACCACGAACAACTGCGCGTCGGTGTCGATCTCGGCCATCCGCGCGGGGACGTCGCCCATCGGGATGTGCTGGGCGCCGGGCGCGTGGCCCTGCTGCCACTCGTCGTCCTCGCGCACATCGAGCAAGACCACGGCCTCGCCGAAATTCGCGGGTACGTCGCCGATCACCGCCTGGGGCACCTCGGTGTCATCCATGCCTCAATGCTGACACGGCCCCGCGAGTCCACACCAGCAGCAATACCGACGACCTGTGACCGCTATCCACAGTTTCCACAGGTTCATCCACAGGCGCGGCGGGGCGCCGGATCGGTTATCCGCAAGTCAGTCGGCGTTGCCGACCCGCGGCTGTGGATACCCGCACCCGGAACCCCGTCGGCGATCAACAGGCCACCGCCGATCAGAGCGAAATGCCTCGCCGGACTAAGTAATCGGATCCCGTGCGTCCGGCCGTCGCGGCCGATTTCTCGGCAGCGAAGACGAAGCGTTATGATCGCCGTCACATGGGTTCGCCTGTGATCGATCTCACTGCGACTCGGGTTGGGGAACTCGACATGGGGAGGAATCAGGACGTGCGGGTGAGGAGCATCTGATGGCATGGTCTTCGACAGGGTCGGGAGTGGGCTCAGGCTCCCCGTTCCCGCCGTCCGAATGGCAGTCGTCGCGCGTCTACACGCGCAGTCAGCTGATGGCGTGCCTTCGCGCCGGGCTCATCGCGCTGGTCCTGCTCGGCGTCCTCGCGCTCATCGTCTTGTACTAGAGCTCCCGCGGGCGGTCCACACCACGCGGTACGTCCCGGCAGCCGATACCGGACCGAAGTCATGCGAGTCGCTCGCACCCGGCGCCCGTGGATTGTCCGACCGAGCCTCGAACACCGTTCCGTACACCTCGCCCACGCGCTTGACCAGCCACAGCGTCGACTTGTGGGGGTGTCGGAACAACCGCAGCTGACCCGTCCGCGGCGTGCCACCCCGCAGCCCCACCAACCCGTCGCCGGGCCGGAGCGTCGGATACATCGAGTCCTCGACGACCACGAATCGACGCAGTAATCCCGAGGGAGACCACCGGGATGGCCCATGGTTACGGGGCATGGGCTAAGGGTAAGTTAAGGCACATGCTGCATCGACTCTTCGACTCCGCCGTATCCCGTGCCTTTTCCGAAGCCACGCCTGCCCACGCCCACTGTGACCTGTACTGCGGCGTCTATGACCCCGCGCAGGCCAAGATCGAGGCGCTGTCCTGCCTCAAGACGCTGCAGAAGTACCACGACTCCGATGACGAGCACTTCAAGATCCGCGCCATCCTCATCAAGGAGCAGCGCGCCGAAGAGGTCAAGCACCACCTGATGGTGCTGTGGGCCGACTTCTTCACCAAGGACCACTTCGAGCAGTTCCCGAACCTGCACCAGCTGTTCTGGGACGGCGTCCACGGCGCGGGTGACGTGAAGAAGTCGCTCGACGTCGCCGTCGCCGAGAAGCTGCTCAAGACCATCGACGAGATCGCCGACATCTTCTGGCAGACCGACAAGGCCAAGCAGATGGGCGTCTACCCGCCTGCCTGACCCGCACCGTTTCCCTACCTGACACAGCCCGGCCCGGTCCCACGACCGAGCCGGGTTTGTTTTTGTCACCTGATTGGAACGTGCCCGCGGTCGTGTCCCCTTGCGCGGCAGCCAGTTCTACCGCATCCTGAGCGGATCGACCCAGGGGCGTGTCGGGCATTGCGGTGAAATGCCAGGAGGCGAGATGGATTTCGGTTCCGGACGGGCGATCGAGATCGCCCCCTTCCATTCGCGTGGGTGTCTGAAGGGGTTCGTGGTCTCCGGCCGATGGCCGGATTCGACCAAAGAGTGGGCGCAGCTGCTCATGGTGGCGGTGCGGGTGGCGTCGATGCCCGGCCTACTGTCCACGACGACCATCTTCGGCGTCCGCGAGGAACTCCCCGAGCAGCCGGAACCCGGCACCGTCGGTCTCGTACTCGCCGAGGGAACCGTGATCGGCGACGAAGCTGTGCCGCCCGGCCACTTCGCCACTCGCCAGCCCCCGGCACTGATGATGCTGCACCCGCCGTCGGAGACGACGCCGTCGCTTCCGGAGTGCACCGGTGCGGCGTCGGGCTGCGTCCTGCTGCCCGGACTGCCCCACCTGGGCCTGGAACACCGGGCGGCGTGGGTGGAGGCCGAGTCCGACGGCACCGTGACTTCGATGGTGAGCCGGGTGGGAGTCGACCCGATAAGCCACCCCGACACCGCGATTCTCGCGATGCTCCTCGCCGCCTGAGGCGCGGCACTTTTCGGCCTGCCACTGGCTACTGACAGTTTCACTGCCTGTCTTCTCGCGTCCGCTTCCCGAACTCTGCCGTGCGACATGGCGTGGAGCAGGTCCCCCGGCGGACCCGGCACTGCACCAAACCTGGTAGCCAGCAAACGGATGGAGACTTGCGGACGCAAACATCGCAGAGTTGCCCGCGGTGACAGGCGGGGCTGCTGGGGCTGGGGCTGCCAAAGAGGCGCGCGTATGCTTACTGCAGGACCGTTATTATTTGCTTGACCGCACCGTACTATCGCCGTGAGTGGTGCAAACAACTACGCCGTTCGTACAAGCAGCGGCGCGCCACACCGCGTAGCGGCTTGACATTTACGCGGTTTGCACTTGGTTGTGGCCACAACTGTCGCTACGATGATCAGCAAATACGCCGCCCTAAGAATCCGCTTGTCTGTATCTGGAGGTCAACACAATGAGCAACACGTTTGCCGCTCGCCTCAATCGGCTGTTCGACACCGTCTACCCGCCCGGACGTGGGCCGCACACCTCCGCAGAGGTGATTGCAGCCCTCAAGTCCGAGGGGGTCACCATGTCCGCGCCGTACCTGTCTCAGTTGCGTTCCGGCAACCGAACCAATCCCTCGGTGGCAACGATGGCGGCGCTTGCCAACTTCTTCCGCATCAAGCCCGCGTACTTCACCGACGACGAGTATTACGAGAAGCTCGACAAGGAGCTCACCCTGCTCGCGGGGATGCGCGACGAAGGCGTTCGCCGAATTGCGGCGCGGACGGTCGGCCTGTCCGCCGAGGCCAAGCAGGACATCGTCTTGAAGGTCGATGAATTGCGTCGCCGGGAGAACCTGGACGATTAGCCCGGGAACGGTGCCGGCCCACCGGCCGGCAACGGGACCTCAGGCAGAGCGCTCGGCGACGGTGTCGATTCCGTCGTTGAGCTGTCGGTATTGGCGGGCGATCTCGAGTATCCATTCCCGGTCCGAGTACGCGGCGGGCTGGCGCAACCATGCCAGGCCGGGGAACTCCTCCCGGCCCTTGACGGCGTTTCCGTCTCGGCCCGCGTAGATCCACGCGGCCACAGCCACCGCCTGTTCGGTCGGCGTCGCATCGGGCGCCTCCAGCTCGGCCCGCTCGACGAGGTCGTCCAGATCGCCCATCTCAGCCCCGGACGTGTCCACCGGCCGTAACGCGCCGTCGGCGGCGGTGGCTTCCAGGAAGAGCGCGTCGGAGATCAAGGACATGCGCTCGGCCACCCGGAACACCAGCGGCCCGCGTGGGCGCACCCCGATACCGACGTCGGGGTGGCGCCGTCCCAGCTCCTCCAACAACGGCTGGATGGTCCGCAGTTCCCGGCGCGCCCCGAACCAGTCCTCCAGACTCGGCAGCAGCGACCCCGCCGCCACCACCAGCATCGCGCAACCCAGCAGCGTCGCTGCCGCCCCGACGCTGACCAGCCCTGTCGACCCTGCTGCACGCAGCAAGAAGAACCCCAGGGCCAGCACGATCAGCACGATGCCGACGGTGAACACGAACAGCGCCCGGCCGCGCCGGGTGCGATTGGAGTGTCGCAGCCCCGCCCATGCGACCAGGCTCAGCGCCAGTAGCACGTACAGCAGCGGAAGCAGCCACGGCAGCGCGACGCTGCCCGAACCGAGGTTGCGCTTGAGGTACTCCTCCGGCGACATCTCCGGCTGCTGGCCCGCCATCAGGAAGATGCCCATGCTGACGCCGGCGATCACGGCGGCGACGGCGTACTGCGCGAATGCGATCTTCTTGGCCGCGGCGGGCGACCGAGCCGACGACACCGTGGTGATCATCACGCAGCTGCCCGCCGCGCAGGCGATCAGCGCCACCTGGCTCAGCCCGATCGAGATGTTGGGCCAGTGGAACAGCGTGTCGATGAGCAGCGTCAGCGGCTGCCAGTTGAGCGCCGCCACGGCACCCAGGCTGCCCAGGGCCAAAATCATGGCGGTACTTACCAAGGACTGCTTGTTGACCAGCGCCCAACCGATCCGCAGGCCGGTGGCCAACCCGAGAAGACCGGCGATGACCCAGACGATCAACCAAACGCCTCTCCGAGCCGGACCTGCACAATCGACGATCGGTCCGAGGGCAGCCGCCCCAAGCGATAGATGAGCAGTGCGGCGAAATCCTCCGCCTCCTGCTCGGCGTCCTCGCCGCTGGGCCCCATGCACCCGGTGCGCTGGTTCAGCATGTAGCCGATCAGATCGGAGCTGGCCAGCTCCGTGCTGTCCCTCGCGGCCTGCACGACGGGGATGCCCTCGTGGCCGAGCACCAGGTGCCCGAGTTCGTGGGCGAGGGTGCGGTCCCAGGCGGGCAGACCCTGCTGGATCAGGAACACGTCACGATCGACGTACTGGCGCCACTGCCCGCACACCCCCGGCGGCAGTTCCGCCGTCGCGAGTTCGATGGGTCTGCCCCGGCTCTCGCTGACGGCTTCGACCAGGCGGGGCAGCGACACTTCACCCCGTCGCGGAGCAAGGTCGAGCACCTCACCGACTGCCCGGGTCACACTGCGGCTCGCAGGCATGATCTCCCCTTCTCGATGCAGTCCACTATGCGCTGCCCACCCCACCGGAGTGGGCAGTTCCTTCTAGTTCATAAATCGTGCGGTTCCGCTCGGGGGTACCCGCTGAATCGCTTTGGCCTGGCGGTATCCCACCAGTCCGCCGGCCCCGGTCAGAATCAGAATCCCGGCGACGCCGGGCAGTGCCAGCGCCGCTAGTTGCGTTATGCCTGCACCCCGAAGATGTTCGGCATAGCCCATGCGGTACGCCGAACCGGGCATCGCGACGCTGCTGCCCGTTGCTTCCGGCAGCGGTTGGCGCGGCGTCGGTGGCCCGGGGGTCTGCCGGGGCGCCGCAGCTGATCCGGCGCCCACCCCACCCGGCGCCGGCCCGGCTGCGGCACCGGGCCCCGCAGGCGGAGCGACGGCGGCCGGTTGGGGGATGATGATCGGCACGGTTATCGGCGCCTCGGTGGCGTCGTCCGGGCCGGCCCCGATCCCCGGCACCGTGTCCAGCACCTCGGGACCCTGACCCATCGGGGGCATCGGAAAAACCGGGGGAAGGGTTTCCGGCCGGTTCTCGCCGTATTCCCCGTCGTATGTCGGTGGACCGGTCGGAGCGTCGGGCGACGGCCATCCCGGCCCGCAGTCCTTTCCGCCCCCTTCGCAGCACGGAGGTCGCGGGTTCTCCTGCCCCGGCTCTTCTGGTTCCTCGCCCGCCGGACGACCGCTGCGGGTCTTGACCTCTACGCGCGGCTTCCGCGCGTCGCCACCGGTCGAGACGTCCGACGGTGGGTCGGCCTGCTTCCCCGCGGCGGAATCGGCGTCACCGCTCGGGCGGTCGCGCCGTGGCTCCTTCTGCGTCCGGCTGTCCGGGGTGTCGTCGCTGCCCCCGGCGGTGCCGGTGTCGGCGAGCGCGGTCGCGGCGCCCACGCCGCCGACCAGCAGGCCGGAGGCCACCAGGCAGGCCGCCGCGGCGATGCGCGCACGCGAACCCACGTCGTCACCACCCTCCGACGAACCCGGCGCCGTCTGACCCCGATGTCCGACGATTCTCGCACAATCCGCATTCTGCGTTTGCTGACAAGGGCAAACCGGCCGGACCGCGGGGGCGCGTGCCCACCCCGACGACCGGCGAACGATAGTGTGGGTCACCGTCACCGCCGCACCGTCGGCGGAATGTGCCGATGAGACGATTGGGAGGCCGCAGGGATGGCTCTGTTCAGGCGACGCAAATCCCGCGCGACCCGCAGGGCAGAGGCCCGCGCCATCAAGGCCAAGGCCAAGCTGGAAGCGAAGCTGTCGGCCAAGAACGAGGTCCGCCGGTTCAAGGTCGAACAGAAGGCGCAGACGCGCGCACTCCGGGCGCAGCTCAAGGCGCAGCGCGACAGCGACCGCACCGCCCTCAAAGTTGCTGAAACACAGCTCAAGGCTGCTCGCGAGGGCAAGCTGTTCTCCGCCACGCGAGTTCGCAGGGTGCTGACCGTCTCCCGTTTGCTGGCCCCGGTGGCGGTTCCCCTGGTGTACCGCGCGTCGATCGCGGCCCGCGGGCTGATCGACGAGCGCCGCGCCGACAGGCTCGGTGTTCCGTTGAGCCAGCTCGGTCAGTTCTCCGGGCACGGTGCACAACTGTCCGCGCGGATCGCCGGCGCGGAGAACTCGCTGCGACTGCTGGCCGAACAGAAGCCGAAGTCGGCCAAAGACCCCGAGACCAAAGCCTTTGTCGCTGCCATCACCGAGCGGCTCAGCGACCTGGCGGCTGCGGTCACCGCAGCGGAGAACATGCCGACGGCGCGCCGCCGGGCAGCGCACACCGCGATAGCAGAGCAGCTCGACGGTATCGACGCCGACCTGATGGCGCGCCTGGGCGTGGCCTGAGGCCTTCGTCGATCGAGAGAGCAACAGTCGGATGAGTGCACATGCGGGTGTCAAGCACGCCTTTCTGTTCATGATCGTGGCCCTGGGCATCGGCGTCGGCGCGCTCGCCCAGCCGGGCGCGGCGTGGGCGCATGCCGCGCGCATCGCCAGCGATCCCGCCGAGAACGCCCAGCTGTCGCAACAGCCGGCTCGGGTGAACGCCACCTTCAACGAACCGATGCAGTCCCAGTTCGCGGCGATGACGGTGATCGGACCCGACGGTGCGCAGTGGTCAGACGGCGACCCTGCCGTGGACGGCCCGGTGATCAGCGTGGCCGTCCGCCCCGGCGGCCCGGCGGGCACGTACACCGTGAATTATCGCGCCACGTCGGCCGACGGCCACGTCGTGACGGGATCGTGGTCATACCAGCTGCTGCCCGCGAGCACGCCGACGGCTGCGCCCGCGGCACCGGATGCACCGGCTGCACCTGCGACCACCACGGCGGCCTCCCCCGCCGACGACCGTTCCGCCGACGGCACGCCGGTCTGGCCGTTCGTCGCGGGGACGACGGCACTCGTCGCGGCGGGCGCGGTGTGGGCGGTCCGGCGCCGGTCGTGACCGGCTGACACACCCCGTTCGTCGATCGGCAACCTGGCATTATGGTGGCGACTGCCGGGTGCAGACACTCAAAGGAGCAGCGACATGGCAGACCAGCCGGATCGGCCAGACGAAAGTCCCGATACCGCAACACCACCGGTAGCGCCGCAGGTTCCGCCGGCGAAGAAGGCCGCCGCGAAGAAGGCCGCTCCCGCCAAGAAGGCTGCTCCCGCCAAGAAGGCTGCTCCCGCCAAGAAGGCGCCGGCCAAGAGAGCGGTGGCCAAGAAGGTCGCCCCGGCGAAGAAGGCACCGCCCGCGAAGACGGCACCGGCCACCGCGGAGCAGGCTCCGCCCGCGGCCTCGTCGGCGACCGAGACTCCCGCAGCCACCCCTACAGCCGCTGAAGAGACTGCGGCACAAGCGAAATCGACGGTTGCCACCGCCATCCCCGCGGTCGTGGGTCCGGCGCAGGTGCAGCCGATCGACTCGGAGTCGTCACGGCTGCCGGTGATTGCCGCCCTGATCACCGGGGTGCTGGCCGTTGTGGTGGTACTGCTCGCGGCCCGCCGCAACGCCGCCGACTGACCCAAACCCCTTGACCCTCACGTCACGTCAGGGTCGATAGTGGGGGCATGACCACCACCCTTTCCGTCGGCGCCGTCGCCGAGCTCACGGGTGTGTCTGTGCGCACGTTGCATCACTACGACCACATCGGTCTCGTCGTGCCCGGCGTTCGGACCTCGGCCGGCTACCGCGGCTACACCGATGCCGACATCGAGCGGCTGCACCTTGCGCTGGTGTACCGCTCCGCAGGCCTGACACTCGACGAGATCCGCAGCGTCCTCGACAGTCCGGACGTTGATGTCCCGGCAGTTCTGGCACACCAGCACGAGTGGCTGCTCGCACGGGCGGAGAAGTTGAACGACACGATCAAGGCAGTGGAGAGACTGATGGACGCACACCGCAGAGGCATCCAGCTGACAGCAGCCGAGCAGGCAGAGATCTTCGGCACCAACGTCTTTGATGACGAATACGCCGCCGAAGCCGAGGAACGCTGGGGCGACACCGCCGCCTGGGAACAGTCGCGCCAACGGGTGTCGGGCTACACCAAACAGGACTGGATCGCGATCAAGGCCGAAGGTGACGCCCTGCTGGCCGACCTGGCCCAGGCCAAGCGGGACTGTGTCGCGCCCGGCTCGGTGCGCGCCGCCGAGCTGCGCGAGCGTCACCGCCGGTCGATCGAGCGGTTCTACGACTGCGACCACGAGATGCAACTGTGTCTGGCCCAGATGTACGTGGCCGATGATCGATTCACCAGGTACTACGACGACGTCGAGCCCGGGCTGGCGCAGTACCTCCACGACATCGTCGCAGCCGGGTAGACGCCTGCTGAGATAATGACGCGGTGACTGTGACACCGCGGCCCACCGCTGACCTGGTCGACGAGATCGGCCCCGACGTACGCAGCTGCGACCTGCAGTTCCGCCAGTACGGCGGCCGTGCGGAGTTCGCTGGGCCCGTCACGACGGTGCGGTGCTTCGAAGACAACGCGCTACTCAAGTCGGTGCTCTCCGAACCGGGCGGCGGCGGTGTGCTGGTGATCGACGGCGACGGATCGGTGCACAGCGCCCTGGTCGGCGACGTGATCGCCGAGCTGGCCCGCTCCAACGGCTGGGCCGGTCTCGTCGTCAACGGCGCCGTCCGTGACGCCTCGACGTTGCGCACGCTCGACATCGGGATCAAAGCGCTGGGCACCAATCCACGCAAGAGCACCAAGACCGGCGCGGGTGAGCACAACGCGATCGTGGAGTTCGGCGGCGTGGTGTTCACCCCCGGTGACGTGGCCTACAGCGATGACGACGGAATCGTCGTCATCGCTGCCGACTAGCTCACGCCGAGGCGGTCACCGGTGCGTGGTGCCGGGAGAACGCCAGCGCCTCGTCGTCCACCTTCCCGCGCCTGATCAGTTGCAGGTCGAGTAGATAGTTCTGCTTGAGCCGCCACGGGGCGCGGGATCCGGCCTTGGGCAGATAGTCGAGGGCGCGCAACACATATCCGGGGGTGAAGTCCATCAGCGGGCGTTCATCGACGCTGGTGCCCGGGTGCCGCGGCTCGACCCTGTCGTAGGAGTGCTCATCCATGTAGTTGATGAGGCGGCAGAAGTACTCGGACACGAGGTCGGCCTTGAGCGTCCACGACGCGTTGGTGTAGCCGATCGTGAATGCCAGGTTCGGCATATCCGTCAGGAGCATGCCCTTGTAGGCCATCGTGTCGTTGAGCTCGATGGGCTTTCCGTTGCGGGATATCGTCGCGCCGCCGAACAGCTGGAGGTTCAAACCCGTTGCGGTGACGATGATGTCGGCGTCCAGATGCCGACCCGAGGACAGCTGGATGCCGGTCTTGGTGAAGGTGTCGATGGTGTCGGTGACGACGTCGGCCTTGCCGGAGCGGATGGTCTTGAACAGGTCTCCGTTGGGCGCCAGGCACAGTCGCTCATCCCACGGGTTGTAGCTGGGCCCGAAGTGCTTGGCGACGTCGTATCCCTCGGGCAGCCGGCGCTGCGCCATCGTCATCAGCGTCTTGCGCATGAAGTTCGGGAACCGGCGCGCGATCTGGTACTGCGCCGACTGGAAGATGATGCTCTTCCACCGGTTGACGACGTAGGCGGACTTCGCGGGAAGCGTCTTGTTCATCCGGACCGTGAACGGGTCGACGTCGGGCAGCGAGCCGATGTAGGTGGGCGAGCGCTGCAGCATGGTCACGTGACCGGCACCCGACTTGGCAAGTGCGGGAATCAGAGTCACGGCGGTGGCGCCGCTGCCGATCACCACGATGCGCTTGCCTTCGTAGTCGAGGTCCTCGGGCCAGTGCTGAGGATGGATGACGGTGCCCGTGAAATCCGCGGCGCCGGGGAACTCCGGCGAGTACCCCTGGTCGTAGTTGTAGTAGCCGCTGCACGCCATGAGGTACCGGGCGGAGATCTCGACCTTCTCGCCGTCTCGGTCGACGTGCACCGTCCAGCGGTTGTCATCGTCGGACCAGTCCGCGGATGTCACGTTCTGGCCGTAGCGGATGTGCTTGTCGATGCCGGACTCGGCGACCGTCTCCTTGAGGTAGGCCAGGATGTCCGGGCCGTCGGCGATCGCCTTGTCCGACGTCCACGGCTTGAACCGGAAGCCCAGCGTGAACATGTCGGAGTCCGAGCGGATTCCGGGGTATTTGAAGAGGTCCCAGGTGCCGCCGAGGTTGTCTCGGCGTTCCAGGATCACATAGCTCTTGCCGGGGCAACGGTCTTGCAGGTGCCACGCGGCGCTGATGCCGGAGATCCCGGCTCCGACGATCACGACGTCGACAAATTCGGTCATGACGTAAAGCTATCAACGCTGTGTCGAATGAGTCAACACCCTGTCGAGAAAATCGACATGCTGTAAAGTCGCTCCCGTGAGCACCGCCAGTCAGGCCCGTCCCGCGCGCGGCAGACGCGCCGCGCGCCCGTCCGGGGACGACCGGGAACTGGCCATCCTGGAAACCGCAGAACGCCTGCTGGAGGACCGCCCGCTCGCCGAGGTCTCGGTGGACGACCTGGCCAAGGGAGCGGGCATCTCGCGGCCGACGTTCTACTTCTACTTCGCGTCCAAGGACGCGGTACTGCTGACGCTGCTCGAGCGTGTGATCGCCCAGGCAGACGCCGCGCTGGAGGACCTGATCGCCAACCGGCCCGCGGACCGGCGGGCCATCTGGCGCCGGGGCATCGACGTCTTCGTCCGCACGTTCGGCGCGCACCGCGCGGTGTGCAGGGCGACCGTCGGGGTGCAGGCGACCAATTCCGAGGCCCGTGAGCTGTGGTCCAGGTCGATGCAACGCTGGATCGACCACATCGCGGCGGTCATCGAGGCCGAGCGCGCCGACGGCTTCGCCCCGGTGACGCTGCCCGCGATCGAACTGTCGACGGCGCTGAACCTCATGAACGAGTCGGTGATGACGGCGACGTTCGCGGGCCACGAGCCGTCGATCCCCGACCATCGCGTGCTCGACAACCTCGTCCACATTTGGACCACGAGCATTTACGGCGAGACCGCCTGATCTGTCGGACATCAATGCGAACATATGTTCGTGTCCGATGGCGCCAGCATCCTGCACGCTGACCTCGATTCGTTCTACGCCTCGGTCGAGCAGCGTGACGATCCGTCGCTGCGTGGCCGGCCGGTGCTGGTCGGCGGCGGTGTGGTCCTGGCGGCCAGCTACGAGGCCAAGGCCTACGGAGTACGTACCGCGATGGGGGGCCGTCAGGCGCGTGCGCTGTGTCCGCACGCGATCGTCGTCCCGCCGCGGATGTCGGCCTACTCCAAGGCCAGCGAGGCGGTGTTCGAGGTTTTCCGCGACACCACTCCCCTGGTCGAGCCCCTGTCGGTGGACGAGGCGTTCCTCGATGTCTCCGGACTTCGCCGGGTCTCCGGGACACCGGTGCAGATCGGTGCGCGGCTGCGGGAGCGGGTGCGCGAGGAGGTCGGTCTGCCGATCACCGTCGGCATCGCACGCACCAAGTTTCTCGCCAAGGTCGCCAGCCAGGAGGGCAAGCCCGACGGGTTGTTGCTGGTGCCGCCGGACCGGGAACTGGAGTTCCTGCACCCACTGCCCGTGCGGCGGCTGTGGGGCGTGGGAGCCAAGACCGCGGACAAACTGCGCGCACACGGCATCGAGACGGTCGCGGATGTGGCCGAGCTGAGCGAGACCACACTGGGGTCGCTGGTGGGCGCAGCGATGGGTCGCCAGCTGTTCGCCTTGTCGCACAACGTGGATCGTCGTCGGGTCACCACGGGACAACGACGCCGTTCCGTCGGCGCGCAGCGGGCGCTGGGCCGGGCGGGAAGTTCCATGTCGGCCGCCGAGGTCGACGCCGTCGTGGTGAACCTCGTCGACAGGATCACGCGGCGCATGCGCAAAGCCGACCGGACCGGACGCACGGTGGTGTTGCGGTTGCGGTTTCACGACTTCGGCCGCGTGACCAGGTCTCATACGATGCCGCGCGCCACCGCGTCCACCGACGTGATTCTGGGCGCCGCGCGGTGCCTGGTGTCGGCCGCCGGCCCCCTGATCGCGGACCGCGGCCTCACGCTGATCGGGTTCGCGGTGTGCAACATCGACCGCGACGGGGCCCAGCAGCTCACACTGCCGTTCGGGGAGGCGGCCGACGTGCGGGATTCGCTCACGATCGACCTGGCCATCGACCGGGTGCGGGGACGTTACGGCAACGCCGCGCTGACCCGGGGCGTACTTGTGGGCCGTGACCCGGGATTGGAAATGCCCATGCTGCCGGACTGACCAGGCATTTCGGCTACCGGGCGCGCGTCCAGGCGAGCAGGTCGTCGGCCGACCAGGTGTTGACGATGCGTGCGGGCTCAAGGCCGGCATCGAGCGCGCGCTGGGCCCCGTAACCCAGGAATTCCAACTGACCCGGTGCGTGGGAGTCGGTGTCGATCGAGAACACGCAGCCGATGTCCATCGCGAGAGTGAGCAGCCGCGTCGGCGGATCCCGTCGCTCCGGCCGGGAGTTGATCTCCACCGCGGTGCCGGCGTCACGGCACGCGGTGAACACCTTCTCGGCGTCGAACGTCGATTCGGGCCGGGTACCGCGGCCGCCGGTCACCAGTCGCCCCGTGCAGTGACCGAGCACGTCGGTGTGCGGGTTGGCGACGGCCTTGAGCATCCGCCGGGTCATCGACGGAGCATCCATGGCGAGCTTCGAGTGGACACTGGCGACGACGACGTCGAGCCGCTCCAGCAGTTCGTCCTCCTGGTCGAGCGACCCGTCTTCGAGGATGTCGACCTCGATGCCGGTGAGAATCCGCATGGGAGCCACGGTTTCGCGGATCTCGTCGATGACGTCGAGCTGTTCACGCAGCCGCTCCGGCGACAGCCCGTTGGCGATCCGCAGGCGCGGCGAGTGGTCGGTGAGGGCACAGTATTCGTGGCCCAGGTCGCGCGCCGCCAGCATCATCTCTTCGATGGGTGCGGAGCCGTCGGACCAGTTGGAGTGGACGTGCAGGTCGCCCCGAAGGGCGGTGCGGATGTCGCCACCGCCGAGATCCTGGGCGGCCTCGCGCAGCTCGATCAGCGCCTCGGGTTCGCGGCCGGCCCACGCTTCGGCGATCACCTTGGCGGTCTTCGGTCCGATCTTGGGGAGCGTCTGCCAGCTGTTGGCCGCTCCGTGCTTCTCCCGCTGTGCGTCCGTCAGCCCTTCGATCACGTCAGCGGCGGTGCGGTAGGCCATCACCCGCCGCGATTCCTCCCGCGCGCGGTCTTTGTAATAGGCGATCTGGCGCAGCGCGATGACCGGGTCCATGGCTCCAGTGTGCCCGTGGCAGCGCCTAGCCAGACCACGCCGGGTCGCGGCCGGTGAGCGCCACCACCCGGTCGATCAGCGGAGCGTCGTCGGCCACCGGGACGGCCGCTCCGAACAGCCCGTCGATCGGCTCTCCTCCGGAGAATGACGCCACATGCCCCAGCACCGCTTCCAGGGTGTCGACCGGTACCTCGTACGGCAACCCCGCGGTCACGGCGATGTCCCACCCGTGCACCACCACCTCTGTCAACGCGATCATCCCGCCGACCTCGGCCGGAAAGTCGACGCCGCCCGCCCGCGACATTCCCTCCCACGCCGCGGGCTCCTTCCACGCCGCGGCGAGACCCGCGAGCCGTGTGGGATACGAGCTGCGCCAGTCCTCGTCGAGGGCCACGTCGGTGCTCGGCGGGGTGTCGGTCAGTTCACCGAAGTCTTTGCGCGCAGCTGCGGCGAAGGCCGACGACAAGCCGCCGACGTGGGCGATCATCGTTCGCAGGTCCATGTGGGTGCACGGGGTTGCCGCACCGAGTTGTTGGTCGCTCACCTGGTGCAGAAGGCCGGCGGTGCTGGTGCACGCCGTGGTCATGTCGATCATGGCGGTACTGACCCGGTGCCGGCCCGGAACTCATCGCGGGCGAACGTTCAGGCGCCCGCCTTGGGATGGGCCGCGGCCATCTGGAGAAGCCGCAGGTAGCCCGGCAGCTCCCAGGCGGCCCGCCCGACGAACAGCCCAGTGACGTGGTCGATGCCGAGCAGGTCCTCGGCGTTGTCGAGATTGACCGAGCCGCCGTAGAGCAGACCGCTCGTGCGGCCGCCGTACTCGCGGCCGAGAGCGGCGAACGGCTCGCGTAGTTCCTCGACGGTGGCGGGCCGGCCGTTCTCGCCGATCGCCCAGATGGGTTCGTAGGCGATCAGGACGCGTCCCAACTGCTCTGGAGTGAGGCCGTCGAGCGCTCCGGCGGCCTGCTGCAGGATGAATGGCGCGGACTCCCCGGCCTGGTTGACCTCGGCGCTCTCGCCGATACACAGCAGCGGGACCAGTCCGTGCGCCAGCGCAGCAGCCACCTTGAGGCGGGTCGTCGCCACGGTCTCACCGAAGTGCTCGCGCCGTTCCGAGTGGCCGATCTCGACCAGCTGGGCGCCGGCGTCCTTGGCCTGGGGGACGGACACCTCCCCCGTCCAGGCTCCATGGTCGTCCCAATGTGCGTTCTGCACCCCGAGCAGCACGGGCGACTCGGCTCCAAGTTCGTCGCGGGTGGCGGCGAGCGCGGTGAACGACGGGATGATGAATGGCTGGACTCCCGAGAGACCGGTCTTACCGAGGTGGTCGTGCAGCCCGCGGGCATAACGGCGAGCTTCGGCGAGTCCCTTGTTCATCTTCCAGCTGGTGCCGATCCACAACGGCCCCATGCGGATCGCCCCCGTGTCAGTCACCCTCGTACGCGCAGATGGCGTCGACCTTGGCCGCGGACGAGGACTGCGGATCGAACTCCAGCCCGAGCCATTCCTTCACCAGGGTTCGCGCCAGCTCCAGCCCGACGACCCGCTCCCCCATGCACAGCACCTGAGCGTTGTTCGACAGGACGGAGCGTTGGACGGAGTAGATGTCGTGGGCGGTGACGGCACGGATCCCCTTGACCTTGTTTGCGGCGATGGCGACGCCAAGGCCGGTCCCGCAGATCAGCAGCGCGCGATCCGCCTCGCCGCGGGCGACCTTCTCGGCGGCGGCCACAGCGACGTTCGGGTACGACGTGTCATCGTCGGGGTCCGCGACGCCGACGTCCGCAACGACCTCCACCCGGTCATCGGCCTCGAGGTCCTTGCGCAGGGCTTCCTTGTAATTGAATCCGGCGTTGTCGCCGCCGATCACGATCTTCAGTGCCATTGTTTGCTCCTTCTCACAGTCATCGAGTCAGCTGCTCGCCGAGAGCCGCCATCAGCATCGAGAACGACAGTGCGCCGGGGTCCGGAGTGCCCTTGCTCTTCTCGCCGAGTACCCGCGCTCGGCCCAACCGCGCCGTGATGTCGGCGGTCTTGTCGGCCGCTTCGCGCGCTACACGCGCTGCGGTGGCGATGGCGGGTCCCGCGTCCGCGTCGAACGCGTCGACGAGTGCGTCCCGGAATGGCACGGCGGCGTCGACCATGGTCTTGTCACCCAGTTGGGCGCCCCCGAGCCGGAGGACGGCGTCGATCCCCGCGTTGACGGCATCGACGACGTTCTGCTCGCCGGCACCGTCGGTGTCGGTGAACAGTCCCCCTGCGCTGGTCAGCGCCGCCCCCCACAGGGCGCCTGAGGTGCCACCGGCTGAGTCGGCCCATGCCTGACCGGCCAGCAGCAGCGTGGTCCTCGCGCCGGCACCCTGGTCCACGGCGGCACGGGCGGCTTCGGCTGCGCCGCGGGAACCGTAGGCCATGCCCTGGCCGTGATCGCCGTCCCCGGCGACCGCGTCGAGCCGACCGAGTTCGGCCTCGTTGTCGGCGCACACGTTCTGAAATGTCTCCAGCACTGCGACGATGGTCTGGGCGCAGGCTCGGGAGTCCTCGCTCGAATCCGGGATCTCCGCTTCGGCCGCGTCCCAGATCTCGGTACGGGCCGGACGCTCGACATCGGGCATCGCCCCGCGCCGAAACGCGGGAGTGTCCACCGGTGCCAGCCAGAGCCTTTCGAGTTCGTCATCGAGGAATACCAGGGTCAACGACAGCCCGGCCATGTCCAGGCTGGTGACGAACTCGCCGACCTCGGGGCGCACGGCGGTCAGCCCTTTCTCCTGCAGCCGTTCGGCGATCCGCCCGTAGACGACGAAGAGCTCCTCGTACTTGACGGTGCCGAGGCCGTTCAGGATCACGGCGACGCGGCCGTCGTATCCGTTCTCGCCGCGCGGGGGCTCTTCGGCCATCAGATCGTCGAACAGCAGATCGGCGATCTCGGCGGCGGTGCCGATGCCGGTGTCCCGGACGCCCGGCTCGCCGTGAATGCCGAGTCCGACACCCATCTGGCCCTTCTCGATGTGGAAGAGCGGCTCGTCGGCGCCGGGCAAGGTGCACCCGTCGAAGGCCACACCGAAGGACCGGGTCGCGTCGTTGGCCTTCCAGGCCACCCGCTCGGCTTCATCGAGGTCTGCGCCGGCTTCGATGGCAGCCCCTGCGATCTTGAAGACGGGGAGATCACCGGCGACGCCCCGACGGTCGCGATGGTTGTCCGGCCCGTTGGAGGCGATGTCGTCGCTGACGGTGACGATGCGCACGTCGATTCCCTCGTGACGCAGCTTCTCCGCGGCGAGGCCGAAGTGCAGGACGTCCCCGGCATAGTTGCCGAAGCCGAGGATGACGCCTCCGCCGTTCTCGGCATTGCGCACCACGGAGTACACCTCCGAGGCAGAGGGTGAGGAGAAGATGTTGCCGCACGGTGCGCCGTGGCCCATGCCCGGACCGACCCAGCCGGCGAACGCCGGGTAGTGCCCGGACCCGCCGCCGATCACCAGTGCGGGTTGGCCCTGTGGAGTCTGCGTGGAGCGAGCGACGCCGCCGGGGACTTCGGACAGCAGATCGGGATGGGCGGCGACGAGGCCGCGGACCGCTTCGTCGGCGAAGTCGTCTGCAGAGTTGAGGAGGTACGTCATTGTCCGTCCTTGGGGATGCGCCGGGCAGTCCGCGGGAGCCGGTCCCGCGACCCGGGTGTTCGTTCAGTAATCGTATAGGATAGCGGCCACCGAATCACGGGCGAAGCTCGTCGGGGTTCGCATTGCGGACGGCTGCCGGGCGCGTCCCCTTCGCGCGTTCGGCCTGGGCGTGCTCGGCCAGTGCCCGTTCCTTCACACCCTTGATGTGCTCGTGCATGATGCGGTAGACCTCGGGTGCGTAGCCGCGCCGGAGCGCGGCCAGAATGTCGCGGTGCTCGGCGATCGCACACGCGGAATCCCGGACGCCCACCCCGATGAAGAGCCGGAAGCGCTGCCCGTGGCCGCCCAGTGCGTCGTAGGCTCGCAGCAGCGCCGCGTTGTCGGCGTGTTCGGCGATCAACCGGTGGAAGTGTTCGTCCGCGCGGTGATACGCCCTGATCGCGGCGGCGTCGGTCGTGTGCGGCGCTCGCTCCTGCCCTTCTATCGCCTGTTCCAGGCCGTCGAACAGTCTGGCATCGGCCCTGGTGCAGGCCAGCTCCGCGAGCTGCGGCTCGATGAGCAGACGGGCATCCATGATGTCCGTGATCTCCTTGGCGTCGGGCATCTCCGGCACCCGGTAACCCCGCATGGCCACCCGTACGACGTTGCCGGTGGACTCCAGGCGGGCCAGCGCCTCCCGCACCGGTGTGGGTGAGACGCCCAGGTAGCGCGCCGTCCCATCGATACTGACGGGATCTCCGGACTGCAGGGTTCCGTCGAGAAGGAGCTCCATCAGGCGCTCGTAGACCTGATCGACAAGGGTGTTGCGCACCGGCATGGGGTACTCGTCGACTCCCACTTCATACCCCTCGCATCCCGGCGGCGTACCGCCCGGCGGACACGTCGGGGTTGGTGACCCTGCCGCTGCTCACGCCGTCCCATTCCAGCGAACAGAGTTTACCCGGCATTGACAGACCGCACCCGGATGCCTATATCCTATGTGATTTATACAGCTATTTGTGATCCAGAACACGACGGAGGACCTGGATGTACTCGGCTCACACCTGGCCGATCGCGGCCAACATGCTCGGGTTCGGCAACCGGGCACCCGACGGTGGCCACATCAAGGACGCGCCGTCGGCGGTATGGGCTTCGCAGCTGCGACAGGTCCGGGAACTGGGGTTCTCCTACATCGATCCCACCGATGCGTGGGTCCCGCTCGCTGCATTGTCGGACAGTCGGGTCGAGGAGTTCCGCACGGTTCTCCGCGACGAGGGTTTGGCGATCTCCTCCATCTCCATGACCCGTAACTCGGTTGTCGACGTCGCCAACGGGCCGAAGAACCTGGCCGACGCCCACCGGCTCATCGACCTCGCACCGACCTTCGGCGCCACCATCGTCAACACCGGCTTCATGCAGGCGGTCACGCCCGAACAGAGCGAGCACATCTGGTTCTGGTTGGTGGAAGGTCATGTCGACGACCCGGCACTGCGTGATCTCGCGGTGGAACGCGTCCGCGAGCTGGGCGACCACGCCCGGGCCAACGGGATCGAGCTCAGCCTGGAGATGTACGAGGACACCTACATCGGGACACCTGACGACGCGGTCAGCTTCATCCGCGACGTGGACCACGACGCGGTGGGCTTGAATCCAGATCTGGGCAACCTGATCCGGCTGCATCGACCGATGCCGCATTTCAGTGAGATGTACGCCAAAGTCCTTCCCTACTCGAACTTTTGGCACATCAAGAACTATTCGCGCGACTTCGACCCGGCGACCGGCGCGTACAGCTCCGCGCCGCTGCCGTTGAAGTACGGCTACATCAACTATCGCCAGATGATCCGTCTGGCACTCGAACTCGGATACACAGGGCCGTTCTGCTGCGAGCACTACGGCTCCGACTCTCTGGGCGTGTGCGCCGAGAACCGGGAGTACATCGAGCAGGTTCTCTCCTCCGCACTCGCCTGACCTCCAACCCCGAAGGGCATCGCATGCGCAAGATCAACACCGTCACGGTCGTCGGCGCCGGTTACATGGGCGGCGGAATCGCCCAGGTTCTCGCCCTGAACGGCTTCAAGGTGCAGATAGCCGACGTCAGCATCGAGGCCACCAACGATGCTCTCGTACGGTTGGAGAAGGAGGCCAAGGAATTCGAGGACCAGGGCCTGTTCGGCGCCGGCAGCGCCAAGACCATCATGGGCAACCTGACGGCCGGCGCCAGCCTCGAGGACGCCGTCTCTGACGTCGACTTCGTGATGGAAGCGGTCTTCGAAGACCCCGAGGTCAAAAAGGAAGTCCTGGAACGGATCTGCGCGAGCGCACGCGCCGACGCGATCATCGGCACCAACACCTCCACCATCCCGGTCAAGGTGCTGGTCGACGCGGTCACCAACCCCGAGCGCTTCCTCACCGTGCACTTCTCCAACCCCGCGCCGTTCATCCCCGGCGTCGAGCTGGTCGCCGGCGAGGCCACGACCCAAGAGGTCATCGACTCGATCAAGGATCTCCTGGTGCGGGCCGGGTGCGAGGGCGCGCAGGTCGCCGATACCCCCGGCATGGCGCTGAACCGCCTGCAATACGCACTGCTCAAGGAGGCGACGCTCATCGTCGAACAGGGCGTGGCCACGAAGGAGGACGTCGACACCATCGTGCGCACCACGTTCGGCTTCCGGCTGGGATTCTTCGGCCCGTTCGCCATCGCCGATCAAGCCGGACTCGACGTGTACGTCAAGGGATTCCGCACCCTGGAGAACGAGTTCGGTGAGCGCATGGCAACTCCCAAGCTCCTTACCGACAACGTCGACGCGGGCCGCCACGGCACCAAGAACGGCAAGGGGTGGACGGGCGACTTCGACGACGACACCAAGGCAGCAGTCATCGCCTACCGAAACAAGGCGTACTCGCGCATGGGTGATCTCCTGCGCGAACTCGGTCCTGCGCCCAAGGGATCCTGACCGCCGTTCTCGTCAACCCGGAAGGGAAACCCATGGACGAAGTAGTCCTCGCGGAGCGGCCCACCGCCCTGCTCCTCATCATCGCCGTCGTGGCGATCGCGGTGCTGCTCGTACTGATCGTCAAGGTCAGGCTGCACGCGTTCTTCTCGCTGATCGTGGTCAGCGTGTTGACCGGCCTGGCCGCCGGCATCGGCATGGGCGACGTCGTCAGTGTGGTGATCGAGGGCTTCAGTACCACCGTCGGTACTGTGGCCCTACTCGTCGGCTTTGGCGCAGTCCTCGGACGACTGGTCGAAATGACCGGCGGCGCACAGACTCTCGCCGACAAGATGCTGCAGCGGTTCGGGGAGAAGCGAGCGCCGCTCGCGCTCGCGGTGGCCTCGCTGTTCTACGCGTTCCCGATCTTCCTGGACGCCGGCTTCATCGTCATGCTGCCCATCATCTACACGGTGGCTCGGCGCCTGGGCGGCTCGTTCATGCTGTACGTGCTGCCGTCCATCGGTGCATTCCTGATGATGCACGCGCTGACGCCTCCGCACCCCGGCCCCACCGCCGCCGCAACGGTGATGGGTGCCGACATCGGGATGGTGGTCATCGTCTCGCTGCTCGTCGGTCTGCCGACGTGGTACCTCGCCGGCTACCGGCTCGGTCTGCTCATCGCCAAGCGGTATCCGAACATGCCGGTGCCGAACCTGCTCGGCGAACCGAAGGACTATCCGGAGGACGAGCGGCCGGGCTTCTGGACCATCATGTTCGTCCTGCTGCTGCCGCTGGGATTGATCTTCTTCAACACGGTGTTCTCGACGCTCGAGGCAGACGGCGCCGTGGCCGATGACAACATCTTCTATCAGCTGTCCCGCCTCATCGGGACCACCTCGATGGCCCTGCTGATCACCGTGTTGCTGGCCATGGTGTTGCTGTATGTCGTGCCCCGCCGTCGACGCGGAGAGCCGATCGGCGGACTGTTGGAGGACCTCGTCGACGATGCACTGGCGCCCGTGTGCTCGATCATCCTGATCACCGGGGCCGGCGGCGCATTCGGCAGAATTCTCACCGAAACCGGGATAGGCCAGACCCTGGCCGATGGCCTGGACGCCCTGGGCTTGCCGGTCATCGTCGCCGGCTTCCTGATTGCGATCATCTTCCGGGTGGCGCAGGGCTCGGCCACCGTCGCCGCGACGACGGCCGGGTCGATCATGGCCCCCGCCGTGGTCTCGATGGAACTCGGGGCCATCCCCCTGGCGGCAGTCGTCGTGGGCATCTGTGCAGGCTCGATCACGTTCTCCCATGTGAACGATTCCGGCTTCTGGTTGATCGGTCGGTTCTGCGGTTTCGACACGGTGACCACGTTGAAGACGTGGACGGTCATCGCCACGGCCATCGGCTTCATGTCCTTTGCGTTGGCCTCGGTGGTCTACGTGGTCGCCAGCTGAGTGCCTTTCAGGAAACCGGACTAACGTCGGTAGACGTGCGATTCGCCTTCAAGACCTCACCTCAGAACACCACCTGGTCCGACATGCTCGAGATCTGGAAGACCGCCGATGACATCGACGTCTTCGAGTCCGGCTGGACCTTCGACCACTTCTATCCGATCTTCTCCGACTCGACGGGCCCGTGCCTCGAAGGGTGGATCACGCTGACCGCGCTGGCCCAGGCCACCACGAGGCTTCGGGTCGGCGTGCTCGTCACCGGCATCCACTACCGCCACCCCGCCGTCCTGGCCAACATGGCCAGCGCGCTGGACATCGTCTCCAACGGGCGCCTCGAACTCGGCATCGGCGCCGGATGGAATGAGGAGGAGTCGGGCGCCTACGGCATCGAGCTGGGCTCCATCAAGGAGCGGTTCGACCGCTTCGAGGAGGCCTGCCAGATCCTCAAGGGCTTGCTGACGCAGGAGACGACGACGTTCGACGGGAAGTTCTACCAACTCAAGGACGCCCGGAACGAGCCGAAGGGGCCCCAGCAGCCCCATCCCCCGATCTGCATCGGCGGCAGCGGCGAGAAGCGCACCCTCCGGATCACCGCCCAGTACGCCGATCACTGGAATTTCGTCGGCGGCACTCCCGAGGAGTTCGCGCGCAAGCGCGACGTACTGGCCCGGCATTGCGCCGACGTCGGTCGCGACCCCAAGGAGATCACGCTGTCGGCCCATGTCCGGCTCGGCGAGGACCGCAATTACCGCGGGGTGATCGAAGACTGCATCGCCCTCGGCGCGGAGGGGCTGGATCTCGCGATCATGTACCTGCCGCCGCCGTACGACCCCGCGGTGCTGGAGCCCCTCGCCGAGACGATCAGAGACTCCGGGTTACTCAGGGCGTAGGACGCCTCGCGCGCTACACATCTCGTCAGTCTCGCTGTTCACGCTGCTCGAGACAGCTAGGCCAGCTAACGTAACGTGTGCTCGATCACTGGCCGCTGATTGGTCGGACCCAGGAAATGGACGAGTTCACCAGTCTGATCAGCGGTGGCGCGTTCCTGGGGATGGTGCTGACGGGCAAGCCCGGCGTCGGCAAATCACGACTCGCTCGCGAGGCGGCGCGCGCGGCGGCCGACGCCGGTTGGACCGTCCGGCGCGCCGCCGCGACGGCAACCAGCCGCTCCATCCCGCTCGGCGCCTTCGCGCAGTGGACCGACGATGTCGACGGTGCGCCACTGGCGTTGGCCCACAACGTGATCGCCGCGCTGTCCGCTGGTGCCCAGCCCGGGCGCCTACTGGTATTCGTCGATGATGCCCACCTCCTCGACGAGCTGTCCGCCTTGGTGTTGCACCAGCTCGTGCAGGCGGAGCGGGCCTCGGCGATCGTGACCATCCGAACGGGCGAACGCACACCGGATGCCGTCATCGCGCTGTGGAAGGACGGTCTGCTGCAGCGGCGGGAAGTCCAGCCGTTGTCCCACAACGAGACTGACACGCTGCTGACGGCCGTACTCGGATGCGCACCTGATCGGCATTGCAGCGACCGGATGTGGCAACTCACCCGCGGAAACATCCTGTTCTTACGCCAACTGGTCGACCAGGAGTCGCGCGCGGAGCGCATCGTCACCGCCGACGGTGCCGCCCGCTGGCTGGGAAATCTTGCCGTGTCTGCGTCGCTCGCCGAAGTCGTCGACTCCCAGATCGGTGCCATCCCGGACACCGTGCGTGACGTCCTCGATCTCGTCTCACTGGCAGAGCCCCTCGATTGGCGCATTCTGAGGACGCTTGCCAATCCCATTGCCATCGAAGAAGCCGAACAGCGCGAACTGATCCGGACGTCGGACGACGTGGTCTACGTCGGCCACCCCCTGTACGGCGAGGTCCGTCTCAACCGATGTGGGCCGTCGCGGCTCCGCCGGTTACGCGGGCAGGTGGCCAAAGCCATGAAGGACAGCGGCGGTCCCGCCAACGCAGTGCGGCGAGGATTGCTCTGGCTGGAGTCAGACCTACCGCCTGAGACAGACGTGCTGCTGTCAGCGGCTACCGCGGCGAGTTCACTGCTGGATTTCGAGACGGCCGAACGGCTCTTGACCGCAGCCGCCGACGCCGGTGGCGGCACGAACGCGCGCGTCCAGCTCGCCTACAGCCTGTTCATGTTGCACAAGGGCCAGTTTGCCTCGGAGGTCATCGACAGTATCGATGCCGGTGAAGATTCCCGGTCCGCCTACATCAACGACGTGATCGTGCGTGCCGCAAACCTGCTGTGGCCGTTGCAATCACCTGAGGAGTCCCGGCGGGTCATCGACGAGGCGCTCGAGACCGCGTCCGGCGCCCACCGCCACCAGCTGTTGGTATTCCGCGCCAATCAACTCACGCTGGCCGGCAGACCCGCCGACGTCATCGACGTCATGGCACGTATCGACTATTCCGAGCTGGACGCCTTCGGTACGACCATCGGCCTGTGTGCAGAGACCTTGGCGTTCGGCGAACTCGGGCAGCCTGATGCGGCGGTGGCGAAGGCCATCGAGTGTCGCCGCGGGGTCGACCTGTCGGACCAGGGCAGATTTCTCCGCCAGCCGCTGGTCGAGTTCCACACCTTCGCCCTCGCCGCGGCAGGACTCATCGGCGACGCCGTCGAAGTGGCCGAAGAATACCGTCTCGACCAGCGGGACGGGCCGGCTTCGGCGCGGGCGGTGGCCTCAGAGATCGTCGGCATGGCGGCGCTCGCCGCAGGCGATCTCGGTGCAGCCCTGCGCCATCTGCCCACCCAATTGGTCAGTGACGAAGCAGATGTCGCTGGGACGAACAGCTTTTGGGTGGCCAGCAGCTTTCACCGTTTTTACCTGCTACGAGCCCAGGCGTTGGCACGGTCCGGCGACGTCGATGCCGCCAGCGACGCGTTGGAGACTGCCCGCGCACACCGGAAACCGTCCTCCGTCTACGTGTTGCCGGCCGAGCTGCTCACCGAGGCCTGGGTGGCCGCAGCGCGCCAGCGGCTCGTCGACGCGCGCCGACTCGCCCGCAGCGCGGCGGAGAAGGCCCGCGAGGGCAGTCAGTGGGCCCGTGAGGTGTGGAGTCTGCAGACCTCGGCGCAGTTCGATGACACAGAGGTCGCGGCGCGGCTCGCCGAATTGGCAGCCTTCGTTCGAGGTCCCAGAGCCGCAGTGGCGGCGCGCTACGCGGCGGCGCTGAGCGCTGACGATGCCGGCGGGCTGGCTCAGGCGTCAGTCGAGTTCGAGGCGATGGGCGACCTGCTGGCTGCTGCCGACGCCGCAGGGCAGGCTGCCGCGTCGCACCGTCGCGCAGGCCGGGTCGGTAGCGCGATGACGGCAGCGTCGCGGGTGCGGGGATTGGCCACCGCCTGTGGTGGCGCTTCAAGCCCGGCAATCGCCGCCGCGGCGTTTGCGCCGCCGTTCACTCGCCGGGAGCGCGAGATCGCGGTGCTGGTGGCGCAGGGACTGTCGAATCGGGAGATCGCGCAGGCCGTCTCGCTGTCGGTGCGCACTGTCGAGAGCCATATCTACAACGCGAGCAATAAGGCCGGGGTGACGGGACGTTCCGCGCTTGCCGACGTGATTCGCCGCGCAACCGGCTGACGGTGCATTCGCCGGTACTCGGTTGCCTGCTTTGGGTGGCTGCGAAGAAAAACTCAGTAGTCGCGCGTTGACGCTTCCGAAAATTCCGTAGTGCGTCCCGGATGGAGAGCGCTGGTCCGTCGCCCAGACTGAACCGAAATGCGGTGGCAGCGACCCACCGCAGTCAGGGATGGGGTTTGCGATGGGGTACGCCCAGCACATCGGTCGGGTCGGCGCTTTGGCCGTGGCGCTGGGAGTGGGCAGCGCCATCACGTTCCCGCACACCGCCGTGGCCGACACCGAGACCGGTCAGACCACCACCTCGGTGTCGCGCGACTCATCACCAACTTCCGATACCGACACTTCCACCGAGACCGACGGCGTGACGTCCACCACGGAGTCGACCGGTGCGCAGACCACCACCTCCCCCGATGATGAGGACGAGCCCGCCACGGAGGATCCGCTCGAAGACCTCGACGCCGAGTTGAGCGCCGATCCCGACATCGAGCTGCCCGCCGATCCCGACGTGGATGCCGAGCTACCCAGCGATCCCGACCTCGAGGTGCCTGCCGAGGTGCCTACCGATACGGAGTCCGAAGAGTCGCCGCCGGAGGCCGAAACTCCCACGGCGTCCGGCGACGGCCCGGTGCTCGGTGGGGACCCCGATGAGAACGCCACGCAGCCGCACCTGCCGCCGTCGTCGCCCACCACCACGCTCACTCCCGACGCCGAGCCTTCGGAACCCGAGGTCGTTTCGACCCTCTCGACGCAGCGCAATGCCACTACGTTGGCGGCCTCGGCCACCACGCCGCCGCACCTGCCCCAGGCCAGCGTCACAGTCACCGCGCCCCCACCACCGCCGGCACCGCTTCGCCAGATAGTGCGCGCCCTCGTCGTGGGTGTGCTCGGCATCTTCGACTTCAACCCTGCCCCCGCACCTGGTGTGCCGAAAAACCCCTTCCTGGAGGCGATCTGGGGCCTCTACCGGCGCATCGAATCTTTCGTCTGGAACGAGCGCCCTACCATCACGACCGCACAGATCGTCGGTACCAGCTTCACCGGTGACGGCAAGCTGGCCGTCATCCTCGATGTTGACTTCGACGACGCCAACGGCGACCCGCTGACCTACACCACCACCGACGGCACACAGGGAACGCTGACCGCCAACACCGACGGCACCTACACCTACTACACCGACGCCGATTCCACCGGAACCGACGCCGTGACCATCACCGCCGCCGACACCGCCTTCCACTTCCACGGCCTCGGCCGCCTGTTCGGGGGCGGGCACACCACCACGGCGACACTCGCGATCACGCTCACCGAAACACCCAACACCGCGCCGACAGTCGCCACCCCCATCCCGGATCAAACCGCCACCGAGGACACCGGTTTCACCTACCAGGTTCCGGCAGCGACGTTCGGCGATGCCGAGGCCGACACCCTCACCTACAGCACTGGCACCCTGCCGGCCTGGCTGACCTTCAACGCCGCGACGCGTACGTTCACCGGCACACCCACCAACACCGACGTGGGTACCGTGGCCGTCGTCGTCACTGCCACCGACCCGTCCGGGGCCAGCGTCACCGACACGTTCAGTCTGGCCGTAGCGAACGTCAACGACGCGCCCACCGTCGCCAATCCCATCCCCGACCAGACCGCCACCCAAGGCACCGGATTCACCTACACGTTGCCCGCCAACACCTTCGGTGACATCGACGCCGGTGACACCCTCACCTACACCACCGGTGCCCTGCCGAGTTGGCTGACCTTCAGCCCCACCACCCGCACCTTCACCGGGACCCCCACCAACATTGATGTCGGCACTGTTTCCGTCACCGTCACCGCCACCGACCCGTCCGGGGCCAGCGTCACCGACACGTTCGCCCTGGCCGTCGCGAACGTCAACGACGCCCCCACCGTCGCCAACCCCATCCCCGACCAGACCGCCACCCAGGGCACCGGATTCACCTACACGTTGCCCGCCAACACCTTCGGTGACATCGACGCCGGTGACACCCTCACCTACACCACCGGTGCCCTGCCGAGTTGGCTGACCTTCAGCCCCACCACCCGCACCTTCACCGGGACCCCCACCAACACCGATGTCGGCACGGTTTCCGTCACCGTCACTGCCACCGACCCGTCCGGGGCCAGCGTCACCGACTCGCTCAGTCTCGCCGTCGCCAACGTCAACGACGCGCCCACCGTCGCCAACCCCATCCCCGACCAGACCGCCACCCAAGGCACCGGATTCACCTACACGCTGCCCGCCAACACCTTCGGCGACATCGATGCCGGTGACACCCTCACCTACACCACCGGCACCCTGCCGGCCTGGCTGTCCTTCAACGCCACCACACGCACATTCACCGGCACGCCCACCAACGCTGCAGTGGGCACCGTGGCCATCACCGTCACCGCCACCGACGAGAGCGGCCTGAGCGTCACCGACACGTTCGCCCTGGCCGTCGCCAACGTCAACGATGCCCCGACTGTCAGAAATCCGATCCCCGACCAGACCGCCACCCAGGGCACCGGATTCACCTACACGCTGCCCGGCAACACCTTTCGCGACATCGATACCGGCGACACCCTCACCTACACCACCGGCACCCTGCCGAGCTGGCTGTCTTTCAACGCCACGACGCGTACGTTCACCGGCACCCCGACCAACGCTGCAGTGGGCACCGTGGCCATCATCGTCACCGCCACCGACGAGAGCGGCCTGAGCGTCACCGACACGTTCGCCCTGGCCGTCGCGAACGTCAACGACGCCCCCACCGTCGCCAACCCCATCCCCGGCCAAACCGCCACCCAAGACGCAGGATTCACCTACACCCTGCCCGCCAACACCTTCGGCGACATCGACACCGGCGACACCCTCACCTACACCACCAACACCCTGCCGAGCTGGCTGACCTTCAACGCCACCACCCGCACGTTCACCGGCACCCCCACCAACACCGACGTCGGCACTGTTTCCGTGACGGTCACCGCCACCGACGCGTCCGGGGCCTCCGTCACCGATACGTTCGCCCTGGCCGTCGCCAACGTCAACGACGCACCCACCGTCGCCAACCCCATCCCCGACCAGACCGCCACCCAAGGCACCGGATTCAGCTACACGCTGCCCGCCAACACTTTCGGCGACATCGACGCCGGCGACACCCTCACCTATTCGACCGGCACCCTGCCGAGCTGGCTGACCTTCAACCCCGCCACCCGCACCTTCACCGGCACCCCCACCAACACCAACGTCGGCACGGTGACGGTTACCGTCACCGCCGCCGACCAGGCCGGCCAAAGCGTCACCGACACCTTCACCGCCACCGTCACCCCGACCAACGACGCCCCCGTCATCTACAGCGTCACCTCCACCCCTGGAACCGGGAACACCTGGGTCGTCACCGTCATCACCCACGACCCCGACGGCGACCCGGTGACCGTCGGCCTCACGGCCGACGACCCCACCCGGGTCAGCGTCACCACCAACACGAACGGCACCTACACCGTCACCGTCACCGATACCTCATGGGCCGCAGCACATCCCGGCGCACAGATCAGCATCACCGCCACCGTCACCGACGGCACCGCCGACTCGGTCACCCACACCGAGGCCATCGGGACTGTCAACAACGCGGTGGCGTTCGGCCGTAACCCCCAAGGGCAGAACACCATCCCGGCGCTGCCCGCCGGAATCACCTACACCCAGGTCGCCGCCAACGAGTATCACACGGTGCTGCTGCGCTCCGACGGCGCCGCCATCGCCGTCGGCCGAAACTCCGAGGGGCAGAACGACATCCCCGAGCTGCCCGCCGGAATCACCTACACGCAGGTCGCCGCCGGCGCTTTCCACACGGTGCTACTGCGCTCCGACGGCACCGCCATCGCCATCGGCGACGACTCTTTTTACGGGCAGATCGACATCCCCGAGCTGCCCGCCGGAATCACCTACACCCAGGTCGCCGCCGGCGACGTTCACACGGTGCTGCTGCGCTCCGACGGCACCGCCATCGCCGTCGGCCGAAACTTCGAGGGGCAGACCACCATCCCCGCCCCACCCGCCGGAATCACCTACACCCAGGTCGCCGCCGGCTACTACCACACGGTGCTGCTGCGCTCCGACGGCACCGCCATCGCCGCCGGCTCCAACGGTTTAGGGCAGACCACCATCCCCGCCCCGCCCGCCGGAATCACCTACACCCAGGTCGCCGCCGGCAACTACCACACGGTGCTGCTGCGCTCCGACGGCACCGCCATCGCCGCCGGCTCCAATTTCTACGGGCAGACCACCATCCCCGCCCCACCCGCCGGAATCACCTACACCCAGGTCGCCGCCGGCGTTGTCCATACGGTGCTGCTGCGCTCCGACGGCACCGCCATCGCCGTCGGCCGAAACTCCGAGGGGCAGAGCACCATCCCCGCTCTGCCGGCTGGAGTGATTTACACCCAGGTTGCTCCGGGCGCATTGCACACGGTGCTGCTGACCGGTGTTGCATCAACCACCGCGCTGTGACCTAGCGCTTGTTGAAAATCGTCCTGTGCCAATTCTTGTCGACCACGCCGGTGATATCGCTCATCACATGCTTGACAGGTACTCGACAGCTGCCGCCAAGTCGCGTCGTGCCGAATCCTGGGCCACCTGCGACCGGCATCGCAGACAGCAAAGCCTGAAGGTGGTCACGAAACGATAACGGTTGAGCAAACGCCGGGTCTCACACTGCGACCACGGAGGAACGCGCAGGTGGCGAGTTGGCTAAACGCCGTACCGGAGAAGCTCATCAGCGGTGATCAACCGCTCGGCCTTGGCGGGAAATTCGCGGCTCTTGACGGGGTGGCGGAACAGTGACCAGGTGATTCGACTAATCCGTGTCCGGGAGATCGGGTTGGTATGCACGGTAATACTCCTGCGGTATGCCACTTGCTGACCGGGGAGCTACCTTACCGCAGCGCCCTTACCGAGTCATTAGATACCTGACCCCTGGCAAACAAAAGCAGCCACGCCGATTAAAGATCGGCTGTTTTTGAAGTGACTGGAGTGACGGATGTGGCGTCGCGAGACGCTTTCGTGACCATGCGCGGACGACATCAGCACGAACAGCCGCGCTCCCAGTTAACTACCCAGCCCGTCACTGAGCGTGACGGCGGGGTCTGCCGACTACCGCTGAGGCGCCGCCGTGGGCTTGATCGGAGCGGGCAGCGCCGAGTTACCCATCAGGTACTTGTCCACAGCCGCCGCAGCAGCGCGTCCCTCGGCGATCGCCCAGACGATCAGCGACTGCCCGCGGCCCATGTCGCCGGCGACGTACACACCGGGTACCGAGGTCGCGAAGGCCGCATCCCGTCCGACGTTGCCGCGCTCGTTGAACTCGACGCCGAGATCCGTCAGCAGCCCCTCGCGCTCGGGCCCGGTGAAGCCCATCGCCAGCAGCACCAGCTCGGCGTCCATCTCGAAGTCGGAGTCCTCGACCTTCTCGAACTTTCCGGCCTTCATCTCGACTTCGTAGCCACGCAGAGCCTTGACCCGGCCGTCCTCGCCCACGAACTCCTCGGTGTTCACCGAGTAGACGCGCTCGCCACCCTCCTCGTGTGCCGAGGTGACGCGGTACATCAACGGGTAGGTGGGCCACGGCGTCGAGTCGGCACGCGTCTCAGGCGGTCGCGGCATGATCTCGAACTGGTACACGCTGGCCGCGCCCTGGCGATGCGACGTGCCGAGGCAGTCGGCACCGGTGTCGCCACCGCCGATGATGATGACCTTCTTGCCCTTCGCGGTGATCGGCGGCTGACCGTCGTCGTCGGTGACCTTGTCACCCAGTTGCACCCGGTTGGCCCACGGCAAGAACTCCATGGCCTGGTGGATACCGTCGAGCTCGCGTCCGGGGATGGGCAGATCCCGGCGCGCGGTCGCGCCACCGGAGAGCACTACGGCGTCGAAGTCGGACCGCAGCTGCGCGGCGGTGATGTCCACCCCGACGTTCACGCCGGTGCGGAATTCGGTGCCCTCGGCCCGCATCTGGTCCAGACGCCGGTCGATGTGGCGCTTCTCCATCTTGAACTCCGGAATTCCGTAACGCAGCAGGCCGCCGATGCGGTCGTCGCGCTCGAACACCGTCACGGAGTGCCCGGCACGGGTGAGCTGCTGCGCCGCGGCCAGCCCCGCCGGACCCGAGCCGACGACCGCGACCTTCTTGCCGGTCAGCTTGGTCGGGGGCAGCGGCACCACCCAGCCCTCGGCGAAGGCGTTGTCGATGATCTCGACCTCGACCTGCTTGATGGTCACCGGATCCTGGTTGATGCCCAGCACACACGAACCCTCGCAGGGCGCCGGGCACAGCCGGCCGGTGAACTCGGGAAAGTTGTTGGTGGCGTGCAGTCGCTCGATCGCATCGCGCCACCGCCCGGTACGCACCAGGTCATTCCACTCAGGGATCAGGTTGCCCAGCGGACAACCGTTGTGGCAGAACGGGATCCCACAGTCCATGCAGCGGCTCGCCTGAGCCTTGAGCGTGTCGTGGGAGAACTCCTCGTAGACCTCTTTCCAGTCACGAAGGCGCAGATCAACCGGCCGACGCGCAGGGGTCTCGCGATGGGTGTTCTTCAGAAATCCGCGTGGGTCAGGCATTCGCGGCCGCCATGATCGCTTCGTCCACATTCTCTCCGTTGCGCTCTGCCTGGGCGATCGCTTCCAGCACTCGCTTGAAGTCGCGCGGCATGACCTTCCTGAAATGACCCAACTCGGTGCTCCAGTCGGCCAGGATGCGTTGACCCACTGCCGAATCGGTGGCGTCGACATGCGCCGTCACGATGTCGTGGACGAACTGGGCGTCTTCGGACTCGACGCCGCCCATGTCCTCGATCTCCACCATCTCGGCGTTGAGGTTGTGCTGCAGCGCGTTGTGCGGGTCGTACACGTACCCGATGCCACCCGACATGCCTGCCGCGAAGTTGCGGCCCGTCGGGCCGAGGATGACGACGCGGCCACCGGTCATGTATTCGCAGCCGTGATCACCGACGCCCTCCACCACCGCATGGGCACCGGAGTTACGCACCGCGAACCGCTCACCCACCTGGCCGCGCAGGAACATCTGGCCGCTGGTGGCGCCGAACAGCACCACGTTTCCGGCGATGATGTTGTCTTCTGCCACATAATCTTTCGGCGCGTTGTCGGACGGCCGCACGACCACCCGGCCGCCGGACAGACCCTTGCCGACGTAGTCGTTGGCATCGCCGTACACCCGCAGCGTGATGCCCTGCGGAACGAAGGCGCCGAAGCTGTTGCCCGCCGAGCCTTCGAAGGTGATGTCGATGGTCCCGTCCGGAAGGCCTTGGCCGCCGTAGATCTTCGTTACTTCGTGGCCGAGCATCGTGCCGACGGTGCGGTTGACGTTGGCGATAGTCGTGGAGAACCGCACCGGGGTTCCCTGATCGATGGCCTCGCGGCTCTGTGCGATCAGCTGCTGGTCGAGCGCCTTGTCCAGACCGTGGTCCTGACGCGAGCTGCAGTACAGGTCCTGGTTCATGAACGCCGACTCGGGCTCGTGCAGCACCGGCGCCAGGTCCAGCTTGTGGGCCTTCCAGTGCTCGGCGGCCTGCGTGGTGTCCAGCGCCCCGACCTGCCCCACCATCTCGTTGACGGTGCGGAAGCCCAACTGCGCCATCAGCTCGCGCACCTCCTCGGCGATGAAGAGGAAGAAGTTCTCGACGAACTCCGGCTTACCGTTGAATCGCTGACGCAGCAACGGGTTCTGGGTGGCCACGCCCACGGGGCAGGTGTCCAGGTGGCAGACCCGCATCATGATGCAGCCGGTCACCACCAGCGGCGCCGTCGCGAAGCCGAACTCCTCGGCGCCCAGCAACGCGGCGACCACCACGTCGCGGCCCGTCTTGAGCTGACCGTCGACCTGCACGACGATCCGGTCCCGCAATCCGTTGAGCAGCAGCGTCTGCTGAGTCTCGGCCAGGCCCAGTTCCCACGGCGCGCCGGCGTGCTTCATCGAAGTCAGCGGGGTCGCACCGGTGCCACCGTCGTGACCGGAGATCAGCACCACGTCGGCGTGCGCCTTGGAGACACCGGCCGCAACCGTCCCGACCCCGTTCTCGGACACCAGCTTCACGTGCACCCGCGCCTGCGGGTTGGCGTTCTTCAGATCGTGGATCAGCTGCGCCAGATCCTCGATCGAATAGATGTCGTGGTGCGGTGGCGGCGAGATCAGGCCGACACCGGGCGTGGAGTGCCGGACCTCGGCGACCCACGGGTACACCTTGTGCCCCGGAAGCTGGCCTCCCTCACCGGGTTTCGCGCCCTGCGCCATTTTGATCTGGATGTCGGTGCAGTTGGTGAGGTAGTGCGAGGTGACGCCGAAGCGACCCGACGCCACCTGTTTGATGGCACTGCGGCGCCAGTCACCGTTCTCGTCGTACTCGAAGCGGTTGACGTTCTCGCCGCCCTCACCTGAATTCGACCGGCCACCAAGGCGGTTCATCGCGATGGCCAGGGTTTCGTGAGCCTCGGCAGAGATCGAGCCGTAGCTCATCGCACCGGTCGAGAACCGCTTGACGATCTCGCTAGCCGGCTCCACCTCGTCGATCGGCACCGGGGTGCGCTCGCCCTCACGGAACTTCAGCAGCCCGCGCAGCGACGCCATGCGTTCGCTCTGGTCGTCGATCAGCTGCGTGTACTCCTTGAAGATCGAGTACTGCCCGGTGCGGGTCGAATGCTGCAGCTTGAACACCGTGTCCGGGTTGAACAGGTGGTATTCGCCCTCGCGGCGCCACTGGTACTCGCCGCCCACCTCGAGCTCGCGGTGCGCCCACTCGTCGGGGCGGTCCAGGTAGGCCAGCGCATGCCGGGTGGCGATGTCGTCGGCGATGTCGTCGAGGTCGATGCCTCCGACGGGGCAGGACAGGCCGGTGAAGTATTCGTCGAGCACCTGCTGGCTGATCCCGATGGCCTGGAACAGCTGGGCACCCGTGTAGGACGCCAGCGTGGAGATGCCCATCTTCGACATCACCTTCAGCACACCCTTGCCGGCGGCCTTGACGTAGTTGGCCTTGGCCTGGTCGCTACTGATGTCGGGGATCACGCCCCTGTCCACCATGTCCTCGATGGACTCGAATGCCATGTACGGGTTGATCGCGGCGGCGCCGAAGCCGACCAGCGCGGCCATGTGGTGCACCTCGCGGGCGTCACCGGCCTCGACGACGAGCCCGACCTTGGTGCGGGTGCGGTCGCGGACCAGGTGATGGTGCACGGCCGCGACGGACAGCAGCGACGGGATCGGCGCCATCTGTTCGTTGGACTCGCGGTCGGACAGCACGATGATGCGGGCACCGTCGCGGATCGCGGACGACACCTTCGCGCGCACGTTGTCGAGTGCTTCCTTGAGGCCTTGGCCGCCGCGGTTGACCGGGTACAGGCAGCGGATCACGGCCGCGCGCATCCCGTGCTTGTGCCCGCGGATCTCGTGGTCGGGGTCGACGCACATCAGCTTGGACAGCTCGGCGTTGCGCAGAATCGGGTTGGACAGCGTGATCTGGCGACACGACTCGGCGTCGGGATTCAGCAGGTCACCCTCCGGGCCCACGGTGCCCTGCAGGCTGGTGACCACCTCTTCGCGGATGGCGTCCAGCGGCGGGTTGGTGACCTGGGCGAACAGCTGCTGGAAGTAGTCGTAAAGCATCCGCGGCCGCGCCGACAGCACTGCGATGGGGGTGTCGGTACCCATGGAGCCGAGCGCCTCGGCACCGGTCCGCGCCATCGGCGCCACCAGCAGGTTGAGCTCCTCGTAGGTGAAGCCGAAGATCTGCTGGCGCAGGACCACGCGATGGTGGGGCATGCGCACGTAGTCACCCTGGGGCAGCTCGTCGAGGTGGAACAGCCCGGCGTCGAGCCATTCCTGGTACGGCCGCTCGGCGGCGAGCTGGGCCTTGATCTCCTCGTCGTCGACGATGCGGCCCTGCGCGGTGTCCACCAGGAACATGCGCCCGGGCTGCAGCCGCATCTTCTTGACGACGGTGCTCGGATCCAGGTCCAGGACACCCGCCTCCGACGCCATCACCACCAGCCCGTCGCTGGTCACCCAGATCCGGGAGGGGCGCAGGCCGTTGCGGTCGAGCACCGCGCCGATCACCGTGCCGTCGGTGAAGCAGACTGCCGCCGGGCCGTCCCACGGCTCCATCAGCGACGAGTGGTACTGGTAGAACGCCCGTTGGGCGGGGTCCATCGACTCGTGACGCTCCCAGGCTTCCGGGATCATCATCAGCACGGCGTGCGGCAGGCTGCGGCCACCCAGGTGCAGCAGCTCGAGCACCTCGTCGAAGCGGGCCGTGTCCGACGCGCCGGGGGTACAGATGGGCACGACCTTGTCGAGGTCCTGGCCACCGAAGGCGTCAGTGTTGATCAGCGCTTCGCGCGCCCGCATCCAGTTCTCGTTGCCGGTGACCGTGTTGATCTCGCCGTTGTGCGCGACGCGGCGGAACGGGTGCGCCAGCGGCCACGACGGGAACGTGTTGGTGGAGAACCGGGAGTGCACGATGCCCACGGCGCTCATCAGCCGGTCGTCCTGCAGATCCAGGTAGAAGGCCTTGAGCTGAGGCGTGGTGAGCATGCCCTTGTAGACGAACGTCTGTCCGGAGAGGCTGGGGAAGTACACCGTCTCGCGGCCCGGTCCGTCCTGGCCGGGCCCCTTGGTGCCGAGCTCGTGCTCGGCCCGCTTGCGCACCACGAAGGCACGCCGTTCCAGGTCCATGTCGCGCGCCCCGCCGAGGAACACCTGCCGGAACGTCGGCATCGCATCGCGTGCCAGCGCTCCGAGCGACGAATCGTCGGTCGGCACGTCCCGCCAGCCGAGCACCTGCAGGCCCTCGGCTTCGGCGATCTTCTCGACGGACTCACACGCGGCGGCCGCATCCTTGGCCGACTGCGGCAGGAATGCGATGCCCGTGGCATAACTGCCAGGCTCGGGCAGGTCGAAGTCGACCACGGCCCGGAGGAACTCGTCGGGAACCTGCAGCAGGATGCCCGCACCGTCGCCGGTGTTCGGCTCGGCACCCTGGGCGCCGCGGTGCTCGAGGTTCAGCAGGGCCGTGATGGCCTTCTCGACGATGTCTCGGCTTCGTCGGCCGTGGATATCGGCCACCATGGCCACGCCACACGCGTCGTGCTCGAACGCGGGGTTGTACAGCCCTTGACGACTGGGCGTCATTCCCACCTGCCTCTTGATGCACACGCCCTCAGCTGAGGATTACAGACGGCAACCGTTGCCGAGAGCGTTAGCCGGTTTGGCTGTGGAGGCGCCTTCGTGCAGCACTGAACGACGGCCCTTTTCCCACGCGCCACGAGTGGTGAAAACGATATGACAAAGGGGCCCTGACATGCCAACTTAGCCCAACCTAACCAAGTTCGCCCGATGCCCGGCCGCTCGGTCGGCCCGCCCACCACATCACGAGTGAATAACGTTGCCGCGACACCCTTTTCGACGTGACCGGACCCGTCCGTCCGCAGTGAGTGCTGGGTCACATGCCGGACCATCGTCCACCTGAAGTTTGCTGCATGTCCGGGAATCTAGGCGCTGTACTGCATCGATCGTCCAGTTGGAATTTGCACAAAGCCTTTCCGGATTCTTAGAAAGCGCGCTGCCGGGTTCGGCGGCCCACCTACCGCGCCGGCAAACTCCACAACGGGCCTCCGACAGCGCCGCCGTCGCGGAAACCGATGGGTGACAGCACCTTTGCGCACCGCGGAAGCGCGCCGTGCCTTCCGCCGGCCACCCCAGATACCCCATTGGGGTATGCCGGGCCGTAGCGCCACGTCAGGCTGCAGTGGTGCCATACCCGCTCAACACACCGCTGGGCCGCTTCGGAATCGACACGTTCGAGGACAGCAGGGATCGCTGTGTCACGTCCATCCCGGTCCACGGACTGCACAATCCGCTGACCGGCCTGCCGACCGTCGCACCGCTGGCGATGCTCGTCGACCACGCGGGTGGCCTGATCAACCACGCTCGCCGGGGGCCCCGGGAATGGACGGTGTCCAGTGAGCTGTCCCTTGAGGTGGCGCCCGAGGCCGGCGAGGTCATCGCCGCGTCGCCCGACCTCGACGTCGTCGCCGTCGCGCACCCTCTGGGCCGCAAAGGCATCGCATCACTGGGACAGTGTGAACTGAGCGTGGGCGACGAAGTGATCGCGACCGCGACCGTCCGCTCCTTCTACATCGCCGCCCCGGCGGACTTGACGGCATGGCCGGACGGGCCCGCCGGCTCGCTGCCGGGGACCGGACTCGGCGCTCTGATGTCGGTCGAGGTCGGCGAAAGTGGTGGCGCCGCTTCGGTATTGGTGCAGAAGGACGATCCGGTGCTCAACAACAGCGTGGGTGCCGTGCACGGCGGAGTGTCCTCGATGGGCCTGGAACTGGTGGGTTCTGCTGTAGTGAACCGGGACCTCTCCGCCCCGCCCTATCGCACCGCGTCACTGCGGGTGAACTTCCTGCGCCCGTTCCACGGCGGCGGCGAGGCGCATTACCGCGGCACAACCGCGCACGTGGGGCGCAGCAGCGGTGTCGCAGAGGTCCAGGCCGTGGGCCGCGATGGCCGAGTGGCGCTTCTGGCCCGGCTGACCGCCTACCGGTGAGCGGTCTCACCCCGGTTGCCGTGTCGCATCGGTTCGGCCACGGACCCCGCCGGCGATCTTGATCGGTGTCACCCTGTCCACACGGCAACGCTGCCGTGAAAGGGGCTCCCATGCGTACACCCACCATGCCGCACCGCTTGGCGGCAGAGTTCATCGGAACGTTCTGGCTGGTCTTCGGTGGTTGCGGCAGCGCCGTGTTCGCCGCCAAGTATCTGGCCGACGACGGGGTCTCCCTCGGCATCGGTTTTCTCGGGGTGTCGCTGGCGTTCGGCTTGACCGTCCTGACGGGCGTCTACGCGTTCGGCACCATCTCCGGCGGTCACTTCAATCCCGCGGTGACACTCGGTGCCGCGCTCGCGCGACGCGTCGAATGGAAGGCAGTCCCGGCGTACTGGGTCACCCAGGTCATCGGGGGTCTGGTCGCCGGTGCCGCGATCTACCTGATCGCCCGGGGGCGTGAGGGGTGGACAGCCACCGGGAACATGGCCGCCAACGGGTTCGGGGACCACTCACCGGGCGGTTTCACCCTGGTCGCGGTGCTGGTCGCCGAAGTGCTGCTGACCTTCATTTTCCTGTTGGTCATCCTCGGGTCCACCGATGACCGCGCGCCGAAGGGCTTCGCCGGGCTGTCCATCGGTCTCAGCCTGACGCTGATCCACCTGATCTCGATCCCGATCTCGAACACATCGGTGAACCCGGCGCGCTCCACTGGCGTGGCGTTCTTCAACGGCGACGGTGCCCCGGCCCAGTTGTGGGTGTTCTGGGTGGCGCCGCTGGTGGGCGCGGCCATCGCAGGCATCGCCTACCCGTATCTGTTCGGCACCGCCGAGGAGCTCGCCGACCGTCCGGTGCGGGACGACGCGCTCCCCGGCGGCAGTGCCGAATCGTGACCGGCTAGGAGTCCTTCTTGGCCTTCGAGGCGGCGGACTTCTCCGTGGACGTCCCCGCGTTGACGAGCTCGCCACCGGAGTTCTCCAGGTGGGCACGGACGAACCACTGGAACTTCTCCAGCTCGGCGGCATGCCCGATCAGCATGTCCTCCGACACCGGGTCCAGTTCGCCGATGCGCTCGATGCTCTTGCGGGTGTCTTCGATCACGCCGACGTAGACCAGGTCCAGCGCGGCCAGGTGCGCCTGGACGGTGTCGCGGTTGACCGAGTAGTCATCCCACGTGCGGTCGTTGATGATGGCGCCGGGGGTTCCCAGCGGCGACTTGCCCAGCGCCGCAATGCGCTCGGCGGCCTCGTCGGCGTACCCGCGGACGAGTTCGACCTGCGGGTCGATCATCTCGTGGACCCCGATGAAGTTGGGCCCCACCACATTCCAATGCACGTGCTTGAGGGTGAGATGCAGGTCGTTGTACCTGCTGAGCGCCTTCTGCAGCAGCTCGGCGACTTCGGCGCCCTGCTTGTCAGAGAGCCCGGGAACGGTGAACGCAGTCATTAATTGCTCCTTCGCACATCGACTGTCCCGCGACGTGTACCCGGGCGCGTAGGCAGGTAATCAGGGGTGACGTGCAGGTCACAGATCGGCGAGGTGCGGGATGGCCAACCGCGGTCCGAAGCGGGGATTCACCGTCATCCCGCTGACTTCGAGCAGCCGTACGGCCCGGTGCCGGTGTGGACGCAGCGGCTCCAGCAGTTCGACCATCTGCGGGTCGTCGATGGGATGGCCGAGCAAGGTCCAGCCGACCACCTTGGCGAGGTGATAGTCGCCGATCGACAGCGCGTCGGCGTCACCGAAGGCGCGTTGGGCGGTTTCGGCGGCGGTCCAGATCCCCACCCCCGGCAGCGACATCATCGCGGCGCGTGCCGCTTCCGGGGACCGGGTGACGAGGCGCTCGAGGGCGTCCGCGCGTTGGGCGCAGCCCAGCATCGTCCGCGCCCGGCCGGGATCGACATTGGCGCGGTGGAACTCCCACGATGGGATCCGTCGCCAGGCCTCCGGAGTCGGGGGCACCCGCATGTGTGCGGGCGCCGGGCCGGGGGCGGGGGCCCCGTACCTGGTCACCAGCGTGCGCCAGGCGCGGAACGCGTCCTTGCCCACCACGCGCTGTTCGAGCACCGCGGGCATCAGCGCCTCCAGCACCCGGCCGGTCCGGCCCAGGCGCAGGTGTGGAACCTTCCGGCGGGCGGCGGCGATCGTCGGGTTCTGTGGATCGAATCCGGACGCGTCGTCGTCGGCGCCGAGCAGCGCGGGCAGCGCCTCGGTGAATTCCGGAGCGCCCGGCCCCCACGCTTCGCAGTCCACGGTTGTCGACTCCTCGCGCGAGCGCTCGTCGGTGGTTCCCGGGGCGCTGCGGCTGATCCGCGCGGTGACAGGTCCGCTGCGCATCAGGCTGGTGCGCCAGATCGAGCCGTCAGCGGCGTCGTGGTAGCAGGGATCTCCTCTGCCCCGACGCAGTGGAGACAGCGTGTGTCCGGGACCGGCAGGCCCGGCGAACACCACACTGGCCGTCGTGCGCATCAGGCCAGCCTAGGCGTCGACGGTGACGTCCGCCTTGTCCGGATAGAAGGCGACATGACCCGCGATCTGCGCGACGGCCGGATACGGAGTCCGGTAGGTCCAGATGGCGTCGGCGACGGTCACCCCGTCGACGATCAGGTCGTAGTAGCCGGCCTCGCCCTTGTACGGGCAGTAGGTTTCGGTGTCGCTGGGCCGCAGCCTGTCGGCCACCACATCGGCCAGCGGGATGTACTGCACCGCGGGGTAGGTCGACTCCTGAAGCGTGAGGGCGGCATCGGTTTCGGCGACCACGGCTCCGTTGACCCGGACCACGACATGTCTACCGGTCGGGGTGACGGTGATCGGGTGGGCCGGGGTGGGCTCGAGGATGGGTCGATCGGTCATACGACCATTCAACGCCGCGACTGCCCGGATGATGCCGCACTAATGCGGGCGGCCCGCGATCTTGTCCGCGACCACGGCGATCGGAGACGTGCGCGCCGTGCCCCGCGCCTCGTGCCAGTCCGCGGCCTTGTACGCCAGGTACATGCCGCGCACGCCGAGCCAGCGCAACGGTTCGGGCTCCCAGTTCTTCGACCGATGGCCGACCCAGGGCAACTCGGTGAGCGGGGACGTGCGACCCACGATCAGGTCGGTGAGCGTGCGGGCCGCGAGGTTGGTGGCGGTTACCCCGTGCCCGACGTAGCCACCGGCCCAGCCGAGGCCGGTGGCGCGGTCGAAGTCGACGGTGGCCTCCCAGTCCCGCGGGACCGCGAGCACCCCGCACCATCCGTGGGCGATCGGGATGCCGGACACCTGCGGCAGGATCGCGTGCAGGGTCGCGGTCAGACTTCGGATGGTGCGGTCGGGCACCCGCCCGTCACGATCCGTGCGCGATCCGAACCGGTAGGGCACGCTTCGTCCGCCGATCGCGATCCGGTCGTCGACGGTGCGCTGGGCGTAGAAGAAGCCGTGCGCGGTGTCGCCGAGGGTCTCCCTGCCCTGCCAGCCGATGGTGGCCCACACCTGCTCGGGGATGGGGTCGGTCGCGATCATCGAGCTGTTCATCGGCAACCAGCGGCGCTTGAGGCCGGGCAGCCCGGCGGTGAAACCCTCTGTCGCGCGCAGCACGACGGGAGCGGTGACGGTGCCCCACGAGGTCGTCGCGCGGCCGGAGGCGATGTCGGTCACCGGTGAGCGTTCGTAGATGTCGACCCCGAGCCTTTCGACGGTGTCGGCCAGACCGCGGGCCAGCTGCGCCGGCTGGATCCGGGCGCAGTGTGGGTTGTGGTAGGCCGCTACCACGCCGTCGAGTTGAATACGTTGCGCCGCTTCCGCTTTCGTCAGTGACTGGATGCCGTCGATCTGCCAGCGCTGCTCGGCTGCCATGGCCGCCGCCAACCGGGTTGCCTGCGCGGGGTTGCGCGCGACCTCCAGCGTGCCGCCCTTGACGATGCCGGCCTCGATGCCTTCGCGGCCGGCAACCTCGATGACCTCGTCCACCGCGTCGTTGAGGGCGCGCTGCCAGGCCACCACGCCGTCGCGGCCGTACTGCTGCGCCATCCGCTCGCGGTCACCGGGAACCAGGCCGGACAACCAGCCGCCGTTGCGGCCGGAGGCGCCGTAGCCCGCGAACCGGGCCTCCAGGATCACGATCCGCAGCGACGGATCGGCGCGCTTGAGGTAGTACGCGGTCCACAGACCGGTGTATCCGGCGCCGACGATGCAGACGTCGGCGTCACGGCTGCCGGGCAGCGGGGCGCGGGTGATCGGCAGTTCGTCGAACCAGTGGGACACGTACCCGTTCAGGGGCGCTTGAGTCGGCACCGACAGATTGTGGCAGCCCGGCGGGGATGTCGGTGCCCCGGTGCAGGGTGGCCGTAAGTATGACGACAGGAAGGTGCGGCCGATGTGTTGGTTGTGCGACCACCCCACCGCCACCCGGGAGGACTACCTGGGGATCTTGCGGACCAAGGCACGGCAGAACGGGTGGGCGGTGCAGTACGTCGAGAGTGACCGATCGCCGTTCGCCTACACGGTCGGCCTCCACGACTGGGGCCGTCCCGAACTGCTGATCACCGGGGTGTCGCCGGCACGGGCGTCGCGACTGCTCGGTGCGATGGCCCGCGAGGCATTGCGTGGTTGCGCGCTGAAACCGGGCGCCCAACTCAAGGTGACCGGGGGCCCGCTGGTGGAGTTCGTGACCGTGGACCATCCCGATGTTCATCTGTGCTGGGCGGTCAACCACGCGCAGGCGCCCATCCAGGCACTGCAGGTGGTGTGGGCCGACGGGCACGGACGCTGGCCGTGGTCGGCGACTTTCTGCGACGGCCGACGCCGCCAACCGGTTCTCGGAGTTCGCGGCCGCGCCGCCTGATCACAACTCGTCGCGGTGCACCCGCGCCACGGCGCAACGCTCAGCCGGTCGGCGTGCTCCCGCGCTTGGCTGCCCGCAGACTGACCCAGAACTTCGCCGCCTCACGAATGGACTCTTCGACGGGCCTTGGCTGCCAGTGCAATTCGCGCTTCGCCTTGCTGCAATCAACCGGCGCTTCTGCCCGCATCAACCGCAGTGAATCGAGCGAGAGTCGCTCGTCGGTGCCCGTGAGCCTGGCCTTCACACTTCCCAGCGCGGCCAGCGTGTACGACAGCGCCAGGGGCATGGTCCGAGACGGCGCGGCCACCCCGGCGGCCTCGGCGGCGATCCGCACCACCTCGGTGTTCGAGATCATCTTGTCCGAGATCAGGTACCGCTCGCCGGTCCGGCCGTGCTCGGCGGCCAGCACCATGGCGCGCGCGGCGTCGTCGATCCCCACCGCCTCCAGTTCGATTCCGCCCATCACGAACGGCAGCTTCCCGAACGCGGCGCCGGCGATGATCGCGCCGTGCGGGGTGCGCCCCCAATCGCCTGCGCCGTACGTGGTCGACACGCACATGGCCACCGCAGGCAGGCCGCGGTCCCTGGCGTAGTCCATGACCAGGTTCTCGGCCTGCACCCGGGACCGCACATATGGTGTCAGTCCGCGGTCGACGATGAGGTCGGACTCGGTGGCCACCCGGCCGCGGCGGCGACCGACCGTCACGTAGCTGCTGGTGAACACGAACTTGCGCAACGTCTGCGCCACAGCGGGTTCCACCGCCACGTCGAGAACGTTGCGGGTGCCCTCGACGTTGGTGCGGAACAGTGGCGCCGGGTCGCGCAGCCAGCCGCGGGCATCCACGACGCAGTAGTACACGACGTCGCAGCCCGTCATCGCCTCCCGAAGCACCTCGTCGTTCCAGATGTCCCCGACGAAACGTGTCACCGCCAGGTCGTCGATGCCGATGGTGTTGGCACCGTCGCGCACCATCACCCGGACGTCGCGGCCGCCCTCGACGAGTTGGCGGGTGACGTGGCTGCCGAGGTAGCCGTTGGCGCCGATGACGAGTACCGAGGCGACGGGAGATGTTTCCGGGGCGACGGGAGGTGTTTCCGGGCCGGTCACTTCGCGGGTCCGTACTTGGCCATCCATTCGGCGGCCACCTCGGGCAGCGTGCCGAGTTCCTCGGCCTTCCTGCACCACTTCACGGTGGCTTTGACGAACCGCAGCGGGTTGTAGATGTCTTCCTGCTGCCGCCACTTGCCGTCCCCGGCGTAGGTGACGATCGAGATGTTGGTGGCGCTGATGATCGTGCCGTCGCCCGGGTCGCGCATCGGGTTGTCGAGTTCGCAGATCACCCGGGCGGTGTCCTCGTCGTACACCCGCCAGCGGGACGGGAACGACGTCATGTAGCTACCTGGGAAGGTTTCCATGGTCTGCCAGATCCAGGGTCGCACCTCCTCGCGGCCGCGCATCGTCCCTGCCGCGTGCTCGATGTAGAGGATGTCGTCGCTGTACTGGTCAACCCACGGATCCCAGTCGCGTGTGCGCGCTGCCCGGTCGACCGTCTGCTCGAACTCCGCGAACGCCTCGACAAGCTCGTCCCGCGTGAAAGTGTTGCCCGTCACAGCAGAAAATAGAACACGTTCTAACCGCGCTTGTCGAGCGCCGGCTCAGGTGAGGCTCAGCACCCGCCGGGAACCGAGGGGTTCCTGCAGCGGCACGTCGAGTCCGGCGAACAGTGCGATCGCAATGCACGCGCGGTCGACGGCCTGGGGCAGTGTCCCGGTCCTCAGGTCGACGACCACCACGTCGGGGTACTCCTGCACGGCCGCGGTGACGCCGTAGCAGTCCGGGGTGCCGACGGTGAAGTGCAGGCGGACCAGGCGGTCGTCGGCGACACGGCTCCACGACTGCGGCCGGGTCGGGTAGACGTTGACGATGGCAGGGTCGTCGACGAACATCGCGGCCGGCGTGCCCGGCGGACTTTCCGGGACCGGGACAGGGGCCGGAGGCTGCGCGGAACCGGGTACGGCCGTGCCGAGGAACACCGCGCAGATCACCATCGCAACGGCCGGCAGACGCATGGCCGAAAGCCTAGCGACCGAGGGCGACTGCGGATTAAATGCGCTGCCCACGGGGTTATAAAGGCACTATGACACGGCAATACAACAAGAATCCCGCCGCTGTGGACGCGCTGTCGCCCGAGCAGTATCACGTGACGCAGAAGAACGGCACGGAGCGGCCGTTCACCGGCGAGTACTGGGACAACCACGAGCCGGGCATCTACGTCGACGTGGTCTCCGGGGAGCCGCTGTTCGCGTCGGTCGACAAGTTCGAGAGCGGATCGGGGTGGCCGAGTTTCACCCAGCCCATCCGCGAGCCCGACGGCACCCGGAATGTCTTCGAGAAGCGCGACTTCTCCCACCTGATGATGCGCACCGAGGTGCGCTCGACGCACGGCGACAGCCACCTGGGACACGTCTTCAAGGACGGCCCGCGCGACCGCGGCGGTCTGCGGTACTGCATCAACTCCGCGGCGCTGCGCTTCGTCCACCTCGACGATCTCGAGGCCGAGGGGTACGGGCAGTACCGTGGGTTATTCACTGAGCCGGCCCGAGAGGAGCAAGCGTGAGCGACAACAAGCGAGCGGTACTGGCGGGTGGGTGCTTCTGGGGCATGCAGGATCTGATCCGCAAGCAGCCGGGGGTGGTGTCCACGCGAGTGGGCTACACCGGCGGCCAGAACGACCACCCCACGTACCGCAATCACCCCGGCCACGCCGAGGCGATCGAGATCGTCTACGACCCCGCGCAGACCGACTACCGGGCGCTGCTGGAGTTCTTCTTCCAGATCCACGACCCGACGACGAAGAATCGCCAGGGCAACGACGTCGGCACCAGCTACCGGTCGGAGATCTTCTACGTCGACGACGACCAGCGGCAGGTCGCGCTGGACACGATCGCCGATGTGGACGCGTCGGGCCTGTGGCCGGGCAAGGTCGTGACCGCCGTCAGTCCCGCACCTGATTTCTGGGAAGCCGAGCCGGAGCACCAGGACTACCTGGAGCACTACCCGAACGGCTACACCTGCCACTTCCCGCGACCCGGCTGGAAGCTGCCCAAGCGCGCCGAAGTCTGAGCCGCGGCTCCGCCCGCGGCTACCGCCGACGCATGACGACGCGGCCCCCGCGGGCGGGGGTGTAGGCCACCCCTCGGGAGTGCATCTTCTCTCCCGGGGCGGTGGTCGGCTCGATCACGAAGTGGCGCAGCACGGTTCGCAGCACCACATCCATCTCGACGTTCGCGAACGCCGCACCGACGCAGCGGCGGGTGCCCCCGCCGAACGGGATGTGCGCCAGCGTGGTCGGGCGCTGACCGACGAACCGCTGCGGGTCGAAACGGTCCGGATCGGGGAAGTCCTGCACGCGATGGTGCACCTGCCCGATCGCGACCACGATCGAATATCCCTGCGGGATGACCCATTCGCCGAGCTCGAAGGTGGGGGCGTAGACGTGCCGGCCGGCGAAGTCGATGACGGTGCGCGACCGCTGGATTTCCAGGATCGTGGCCTGCCGGTACTCGTTGCCGTCGGTGTCGGCTTCTGCGACCAGCTCGGCCAGCACCTCGGGGTGCCTGCTGAGGCGCTCGAACGCCCAGCCCAGCGTCGCCGCGGTGGTTTCGTGGCCGGCCGCCAGCAGCGTCAGCAACTCGTCGCCGATGTCCTTGCGCGACATCGTGGAACCGTCCTCGTATGTGCTGCGCAGCAGCAGCGCCAGGACGTCGTCGCGACTTTCGTAGTTGGGATCTGACTGCACCGCGTCGATGAGCCGGCCGATCACCTCGTCGTACTTGCGCCGGTATGCAGCCAGCTTGCCCCACGGGCTGAGAGGGCCGTAGGTCCGGTGCGGGGTCGGGAGGACGGCAAGGCGCGAGCCCAGAGTGACCCACGGCGGGATGATGCGGCGCAGCTCGTCGAGGTGGGCTCCGTCGGCGCCGAACACCGCCCGCAGGATGACGTTGAGCGTGATCCGCATCATCGGCTCGAGGGTCTCGAATTCCCGTCCCTCGGGCCAGCTCTCGGATTCGCGAAGCGTCTCCTCTTCGAAGATCTTCTCGTAGTTCTTGATGCTCTTGCCGTGGAACGGCGGTGTCAGCAGCTTGCGCCTGCGCCGATGGTCGGTGCCATCGAGCGCGAACACCGAACCCGACCCCAGTACGCGGGACAGGTTGGGTTGGATGTTCCCGACGTCGTCGGTGTTGGCCATGAACAGCTGCTTGGCCAGCGCTGGATCGGTCACCATGACGGTCGGGCCGAACACCGGCAGTGTCATCAGGAAGGTGTCGCCGTATCGGCGCACGATCTGGGCGACGGTCCACTTCCGGGACACCGAGAAGCCGATCGCCTGCAGAAACCTGGGGATGGCGGGGCGGGGAGGAAGACGCACCGGCGGGGCCACCGTCGGGACATCCGCTGGAACCAGATCGGGTGTGGTACTACCGTGTACCGCAGTCATGTCGGGTACGGTACCGGTTGGTACCAGCAGGAGGCAAGAGCAGAAGGGAGCCCGGGCGTGACGACGGTGACCTCGGGACCGGTGGCTATTTCGGTGGCCGATCGACTGCTCGACGGCCTCGCGGCGTCGATCGTCGAGCGCGGCTACCGGGACACCACCGTCGCCGACGTGGTCCGCCACGCGCGCACGTCGAAGCGCACCTTCTACGAGCAGTTCGCCAGCAAGGAAGCGTGCCTGATCGAGCTGTTGCGCAGGAACAACGTCGATCTGATCGCGCGGATCACCGCCACCGTCGACCCGGAGTCCGACTGGGAGTCGCAGATCCGGCAGGCGGTGCGCGCCTACGTCGACCACATCCAGGCCAGACCCGCGATCACGCTCTGCTGGATCCGCGAGGCGCCCGCACTCGGTGCGGTGGCACGGCCACTGCACCGGCAGGTCATGCGTGAGCTGACCGGCATGCTGGTGACCCTGACGAGCAGCCCCGGCTTCCGGCGCGCCGGCCTCGAGCCGATCGCCGCGCCGATAGCGCTCATTCTGCTCGGCGGATTACGGGAACTCACCGCGCTTTTCGTGGAGGACGGCCGCGACATGGCCGGCATCGGCGAACCCGCGATCACCGCGGCGACGGCCCTCCTCGGGCCGCGCTGAGCTCAGAAGAGCATCAACCGGGCCGACTTCTCCAGCTTCGCGGCGATCTCCTCGTAGGACGCGTAGCCCATGCCCGCGCGCACCAGCGCCCCCGAATAGAGCATCTCCAGCGCGTCGATGACATCGGGGTCGGTCTCGGGGCCCAACGCCGCCGACAACCGGTCGCGGATGTCGCGGCCGATGCGCAGCCTCAGCACCTCCACGTCGGGATCCTTGCCCAGCAGCGCGGTCGTCACCGCACCCGCGAACTCCGGCTCGTCGGCGACCAGCAGGCAGATGTGCGCGAGCACTTCGGTCACGCGCGTGGCGGGGTCGTCCGACCCATGGTCGGCACACGGCGAATTCGCCAGCCGCCGCCAGAACACCTCGGCGACAAGATGTTCCTTGGAGGAGAAGTAGGTGTAGGCCGTGGCGGCTCCGACGCCGGCCTCGGCGGCCACCCGCCGAACGGTCAGGCCGCTGAAGCCTTCCCGTCTGAGCAGATCAACCGCCGCCCGACCCAACCGGTCCACCGTGTCGGCCTGTCGGGCCGTCAGGCGACGCCGAGTCGACTCCAGAGCCGGATCGGACACATGTCCGGACGCTACTACAACCAATGGTGATCCACTAGGGTCCGGCAGCGGTAAGTTGGACCGCGATGAATGACTCCGAGACTGCGCTGCCGCCCGCCGCTGCGGCCCTGTTCGAACACGCCGAGAGCGTCACCGGCTTCATGCCTGCCGACGAGGGCCGGGCGCTCTACGACACCGCCCTGCGCTATCTCGGGGACGGAGTCGGCGTCGAGATCGGTACGTACTGCGGCAAATCCACCGTCATGCTGGGCGCCGCCGCACAGCAGTCCGGCGGCCTGGTCTACACCGTCGACCACCATCACGGGTCCGAGGAACATCAGGTCGGCTGGGAGTACCACGACACCTCGATGGTCGACCCCGTCACCGGCCTGTTCGACACGCTCCCGGCGCTTCGCCACAACCTCGATGCCGCCGGCCTCGATGACCACATCGTCGCCGTCGTCGGGCGCTCCCCCGTGGTCGCGCGGGGTTGGCGAACTCCGTTGCGGCTCTTGTTCATCGACGGCGGGCACACCGAGGAGGCGGCCAACCGCGACTTCGACGGCTGGGCCCGGTGGGTCGACGTGGGCGGGGCCCTGATCATTCACGACGTGTTCCCCGATCCCGCCGACGGCGGGCAGGCGCCGTACCTGATCTACCGACGGGCGCTCGACATCGGCGACTTCACCGAAGTCCGGGCGACGGGGTCGATGCGTGTGCTCGAGCGGGTGTCCGGCCAGCCCGGCACTCTCGGCGCCTAGCGCTCCCGGCGCTCGCTGGTGGCGCACTCGCAGTCGTATTCGCCCTCAAGGCCTCTCGGCAGATCCGTGCCGCGGAAGATTCCGCTTCCCGGCGTCGCTCCCGAGAGAGCGTCGGCGGCGAGAATGACGGCGCCACCGGTCCAGGTGGTTCGTTCGACGGGCCAGCGCTTCCCGTCCGAGTAGACCAGCCCCGTCCAGTAGGAACCGTCCTCCTCACGCAGGTGGTGCATGGCCCCGAACTGCTCGTGTGCGCGGTCGCGGTTGCCGATCGCATCCAATGCCATGACCAATTCGCAGGTTTCGGCCCCTGTCACCCACGGCCTGTCGTCCACGCAGCGGATGCCCAGTCCGGGGACGACGAAGTGGTCCCACCGTTCGTCGATGCGGGCCTGCGCCCGCGGCCCGCGCAGCGCACCGCAGAGAACCGGGTAGTACCACTCCATCGACCAGCGATCCTTGGTGACGAAGGCCTCCGGGTGATGCGCGATCGCGTGGCCGAGCCGCCCGACCGCCACCTCCCATTCGGGCTGCGGAGCGCCCACGTAGTCGGCGAGGGCCAACGCGCAGCGGATGCTGTGGTGGATGCTGGCGCAACCGGTCAGCAGTGCCTCGTCGGCGTCACCGGAAGGGCCACGCGCCCAGGTGATTTCGCCGGTGGCACCCTGCAACTCCAGGACGAAGTCGATGGCACTGGCGACGACGGGCCACATGGCCTCGGCGAATCTGCGGTCGCCGGTGACGAGCACGTGATGCCAGACGCCGGTGGCGATGTAGGCGCAGAAGTTGGTGTCGCTGTTGGCATCCTCGACGACGCCGTTGCGCAGCTGGATCGGCCAGGTGCCGTCGGGCCGCTGCGTGGTGCGCGACCATTCGAAGGCCGCGCGTGCAGGCTCGAGCAGACCCGCTGCCGTCAGCGCCATCGCACTCTCGACATGGTCCCACGGATCGGTGTGGCCGCCCACCGACCACGGGATGGCGCCCGTGGACTCCTGCGTCGCAGCGATCGACTCTGCCGTCTGCCGGCACTGGGCCGGCGTGAACACACCCGGCACCCCGGGAATGTCATGCATCAGCGGCGTCGGGCTTCCTGAAATAGAGGGCCACGCTCTTGCCGATCAGCGGGTTGAGCACAGCTTCTGCGGTGCGCGTCAGCCATGGCTGACTCATCATGTCCCACACCAGCAGCTTGTGATAGGCGGCCACCGCGGGGTGGTTGTTCTTCTCGGTTCCCACAGCGCATTTGAGCCACCAGTACGGCGAGTGCAGGGCATGCGCATGCTGGGTGTGGGTCAACGCAAGGCCGTGGGCGAGCACCTTGTCGCGCAGTTCGTCGGCCCGGTAGATGCGGATGTGCCCACCCTCGTTGGCGTGGTACTCGTCGGACAGCGCCCAGCAGACCCGCTCGGGAAGCCAGCGCGGCACCGTGATCGCGAGTGCACCACCGGGTTTGAGCACTCGCACCAGTTCGGCGATGGCCTGATCATCGTTGGGGACGTGTTCGAGGATCTCCGAGGCGATCACGCAGTCGAAGGTGCGGTCGTCGTAGGGAAGGTCGAGCGCGTCACCCTTGACGGCTTCACCCTTGGCCGACGCCGGCGCCTCGCCCTGAGCCTGCATGGCCTGCAGGATCTCGTCCACATCGTTGAGATCCGATGCGCTCTGGTCGAATCCGATGACGTCGGCACCGCGCCGGAACGCCTCGAACGTGTGCCGTCCGGCGCCGCAGCCGACGTCGATCACCTTCGTGCCCGCGCCGACACCGAGCCGGTCGAAGTCCACGGTCAGCATGTCGCGACCCTTTCACAAGCCTTCTCGTACACCGCGACGGTCTGCGCGGCGACAGATTCCCAACTGAACACCTCGAGTGCGCGGCGACGGCCGTTGTCGCCGAGCCTGCGCAGTTCCCTCGGCGAGTCCAGTAATTCGCCGAGAACGGCGGTCAGCTCATCGACGTCGGCCGGCTTCACCAGCCGCGCGCACTCCCCGTCGACACCGACGACCTCGGGCAGGGCCCCGGCCCGGCTCGCGACGATCGGGGTTCCGCTGGCCATGGCCTCGACCGCGGGCAGCGAGAAACCCTCGTACAGCGAAGGGATGCAGGCCACTTCGGCCGAGGCAAGCAGCTCGGCCAGCTCGGAGTCGGACAGCCCGCTGGAGCTGTGCACGATGTCGGAGATGCCCAGCTCGGCGATCAGCTTCTCGGTGGGTCCGTTGGGTTCCAGCTTGGCGACCAACTGCAGTTCGAGGTCGCGCTCGACGCGCAGTCGCGCGATGGCGTGCAGCAGATGGGCGACACCCTTGAGGGGAACGTCGGCACTGGCGATCGCGATGACGCGGTTGCGGACCCGGGTCTGCGAGGGCTGGAACAGCTCGGTGTCCACCCCAAGGGGGACGACGTGCAACTGGTCGGGGCTGACGGCGAAGTCGTCGGCGATGTCGACCGCCGACGTCGAGGACACGGTGACGAGCTCCGGGATCCGGCGCGCTACCTGCTTCTGCATCTCGGCGAATCCGTACCACCGGCGCACCAGCGGCTTGCGCCACCATGTGGCCGCCGCCACGTCCACCACGCGGTCCCGGGTGATCGGGTGGTGCACGGTGGCCACCACGGGCAGTCCCGAATCCGCGATCCGCAGCAGCCCGGTGCCCAGGCACTGGTTGTCGTGCACGACGTCGAAGTCGTCCAGCCGGTCGGCGAGCAGTCGGGCCACCCGCAGGCTGAAGGTCTTGGGTTCGGGGAACCCGGCGGTCCACGTCGTCAGCAGCTCGAGCAGGTCGATGGTGCTGGTGATCTCGCTGGGACGCGGCACGCGGAACGGGTCCGGCTCGCGGTACAGGTCCAGACTCGGCACCTTCGTCAGCCGAACCCGGGGGTCGAGGCCGCCGGGATAGGGCTGGCCGGAGAAGACCTCGACGTCATGGCCGAGTTCGACGAGTCCGCGGCTCAGATGCCGGACGTAAACCCCTTGGCCACCGCAATGGGTCTTGCTCCGATACGACAGCAAGGCGATACGCATGGTCAGCTCACTGGACCTGGAGGGCGGCCCTGAGCTGCCCGAATCGTGTGACGCAAGTAATCCGAACCCTCCTGGACATGTGTCCAGACTATAGTTTGACGTGCTAGCTGACGCAATCCGCCCGCTTGCTCTGACTACCACAGTCGCCGCCGAACGTCCTGTTCGACCTCGGCGGACCACCGGTTTTACGAGGGCGGGAAGCCCCCGGTGGCCACCGGGCCCCAGCGCTGCGGCGTGACCCTGATCAGGCACTTGCGCTGATCGAGCATCGCCTGGCGGTACTCGTCCCAGTCCGGATGCTCGCCGGCCACCGACCGGAAGTACTCGACGAGCGGCTCGAGGGCGTCGGGCAGGTCGACGACCTCGGCGTGGCCGTCGACCTGCACGTAGGGGCCGGTGAAGTCGTCGGACAGCACGACCACGCTGGCGCGGGGCCGATGCCGGATGTTGGCGGTCTTGGCCCGTTGGGGATAGGTCGCCACGACGATGCGGCCCTCGCCGTCCACGCCGCCGGTGACCGGGGAGGTCTGCAGCGACTCGCCCGCCCGGAACGTCGTCAGCACCATGTGGTGCCGTGGCCGGATGAAGTCGAGCAGTTCGGGCAGTGTGACCACGTCGGCGGTGGCGAATTTCCTGGCCATGTTCGCCAGCGTATCGATGTGTCGGACCCCCTCCGTAGCGTGTCGAACATGAGTTCGAAGAATGATTGGGCTGAGGCCCTCGACACCGTCGACCGCGCATACCGGCAGGTGGCCGACCTGTCCTTCCACACACTCCAGCCCGCCGACCAGCGTGCCCTTCTGGTCCGGCTGGACGCACTGGAGAAGTTGCTCGCGGCCACGCAGCGCAGCCTGCTCGGCCACCTGATCGCCGGCCCGCCACCGGTCGAGTTCGCGGGTGCCCCGTGGGCGAAGGTCCTGGCGCGCCGGCTGCGCATCTCGGAGGGCGAAGCGCACCGCCGCATCGCCGAGGCCGGGGCGGCGGCCGGCGCGGCGTGAGGCCGCGGTTGCGCAGCCGGGACGGGGACGGCCCTCTCTAGGCTGAGCACACCATGTACATCCCGCCGAAGTTCGCGCTGCCGGACGCCGACACCCGCGCCGCCCTCGCGCGCGCCGGCTTCGCGAACCTGGTGAGCCACACCGACGACGGGATGCTCGTCACCCCGTTGCCGCTTCTCTACGACCCGGTCCGGCACTCCCTCATCGGGCACGTGGCCCGCGCCAACCCGCACTGGTTGGCCGTCGGCGCCACGTCCGTCGCGATCTTCTCCGGACCACAGGCATACATCTCGCCCGGCTTCTATGCCACCAAGGGTGAGACCGGGAAGGTCGTCCCGACATGGAACTACGACGTGCTGACCGTGCACGGACATCTCCTCGCCCACGACGACACCGACTGGCTGCGCGATCTCGTCAGCATGCTGACCGAGCGTCATGAGCAGAACCGCGACCAGCCGTGGCAGGTCACCGACGCACCGGAGTCCTATGTCTCCGGTCAGCTCGCGGGCATCGTCGGGGTGGAGCTGAGCATCACGTCGGTCGAGGGCAAGGCGAAGATGTCGCAGAACCAGCCTGATCGCAACCGCGACGGCGTCGTCGCCGGCCTGCGCACGTCATCCCACCCCGGCGATCATGCCGTGGCCGAGCGCGTCGAGAGCTTCGGCAGCACCAGGGCGAACACCCGCGGGTAGCCCACACCCGTCATCCGCGCGCACCGGACGGCCTCGAGCTCGACGGAGCGCATCTCACCCGACGACGGCTCGTAGCAGCGCAACCGGTCAGCCGTGACGTCGACGATCAGCACCCAGTGTCTCGGGAGAAGACGGCCGACCAGCATCGCCACCGGCCAGCCGGCGTCGACCACCGCCAGCACGTCGGCGAGCCCGTCGCTACGCCCCCGCCACAGCCGCCATCGGTAGCGCACCGCGCGCTCCCGCGAGTGCACCGTGATCGCCCGCGCCATCCCCATCGGCGTGGTGCCGAGCATCCGCGGCCACACGCGGTTGATCCGCGCATGCACCCGACCCTGCTCCCTCGCGAACCATTCCTGCGTCGGTTCCGCCCCGTAGGAGGGATCGAGCAGAGCGCCGGCCATCACGGCGACCGAGGGCCCACACGTGGTGCCGTCACGTTGGCGGAGCGCGGCAATCCGCATCGGTCCACGGTAGGCCGACCCCGATTCCTCCGGCAGCGAAGTGGGTATCGGTGAACACATGTGCACTCAATCCGGGAGTCCGTCATGACCTTCGACATCACGCCGACAGCAGCCCAGCACGACCTCGCCCGGCGCGCCCACGAGTTCGCCGAGCAGGTCGTTCGCCCCGTCGCCGCCGACTACGACCAGCGCCAGGAGTTTCCGTGGCCGGTACTGGAAGAAGCGGCCGCGCGCGGCTTCTACAGCCCGCTGTTCTACCGCGACCTGATCGGCGACCCGACAGGGCTGTCACTGCCGATGTTCATGGAGGAACTGTTCTGGGGCTGCGCCGGCATCGGACTGGCCGTGGTGATGCCCGCGCTGGCCCTGTCGGCCATCGGGCAGGCGGCCTCGCCCGAGCAGATGCTGCAGTGGGCGCCCGAATGCTTCGGCACACCAGGCGACCTCAAACTCGCCGCGCTCGCGATCTCAGAGCCGGAAGGCGGCAGCGACGTCCGGAATCTGCGCACCACCGCCCGCCGCGACGGCTCGGGACCGGACGCAGACTGGATCATCGACGGCCACAAGATGTGGATCGGCAACGGCGGCATCGCCAACGTCCACGTCGTCAACGCCGTCGTCGACCAGGAACTCGGCCACAAGGGCCAGGCGCTGTTCATCGTGCCTGGCGGTACCCCCGGCCTTGACATGGTGCGCAAGCTCGACAAGCTCGGCTGCCGCGCCTCTCACACCGCCGAGTTGAAATTCACCGGTGTCCGGATTCCCGCCGACCACCTGCTCGGCGGGCAGGAGAAACTCGACCACAAACTCGCCCGCGCCCGCGAAGCCGTCGCGGGCGCCAAGCACTCCGGGTCGGCGACGTTGGGCACCTTCGAACAGACCCGGCCGATGGTCGCCGCGCAGGCGCTCGGAATCGCCAGGGCCGCTTTGGAATACGTCACCGAATACGCCAACCGCCGGGAAGCCTTCGGTGCGCCGATCATCGACAACCAGGGCATCTCGTTCCCGCTCGCCGACTTGGCCACCGGACTGGATGCCGCGCGGTTGCTCACGTGGCGGGCGTCCTGGATGGCGGCAACGGGCATCCCCTTCGAACGAGGTGAGGGCTCGATGTCCAAACTGGCGGCCAGCGAACTCGCGGTGCGGACCACCGAACGCGCCATTCAGACGATGGGCGGCTACGGCTACATCAAGGATCACCCCGTCGAGAAGTGGTACCGCGACGCGAAGCTGTACACCATCTTCGAGGGCACCAGCGAGATCCAGCGGATGGTCATCGGCAACGCCCTCGGGGCCGCAGACGGAAAGCCGCCCCTGCACGTCGACCTCGAGCCCACGGGCGGCCCGCTGAACCGCGTGCTCGGCCGCGGCACCCCGGCCCGCACCCAGATGGGCGCCTCGGCCCTGTCGATGAAGGACCGCGTTCCGGCCCCAGTGATGAAGATGGCAATGAAAGTGCTGCGCCCGCCGCGGAGGTGACGCTCACCGACGGCCAGGCGTACCCGCAGTTCAACGACCGGCGAGCAGGAAAAAAACCCGGTACCCCTGGTTTCACCTAGGCATGATCTGGCAACATTACCGACGAGTAAGGTATTCGCGACGGGTGGGGAAGGGACAACGATGGAGTTTCCTGTGCAGGCGGTGTCGGTGCTGGCGCAGCCGTCGGGCGGTGACGAGGGTGGAGGCGCCGCTCTCAGCGAGATCATCGCTCTGTCCGCCGCCGGCGCGGTGGTCGCGGCGGTGCTGTTGTGGATCGGCTGGATGCACCGCACGCACAAGATCACCTGGCTGACTCGGCTGGCCGAGTGGACGGGACACCGATTCAAACGCCCGCCGTGGGTGGCACTGCCCATCGCCATGTTCATCACGTCGATCATCTGTGCGCTGTTCGGCTTCATCTGGGACGTCAGCCTGCACATCGGCAACGGCCGAGACGACGGCGCGCTGGCCAACCCCGCCCACTACTTCATCCTGATCGGCCTGTTCGGAATCTTCGTGGCGGGCTGTACCGCGATGGTGCTGCCCCTGGGCGAGGAGAACAAGCCGGGCCCGTCGGCGGTCCGCATCACCGATGACTGGTACGCCCCCGTCGGCGGCATCGTGATGGCCGGCTGCGGCCTCTACGCGCTGATGGGCTTCCCGCTCGACGACATGTGGCACCGCATCTTCGGACAGGACGTGACGCTGTGGGGTCCCACCCACCTGATGATGATCGGCGGCGCCGGCTTCTCCACGCTCTCTGCGCTCTACCTGGAGTACGAAGGCCGCCGGGTCAGGACCGCCGACACCCCACCCGACGGGTTCGGCCTGCGGTTCGTGCAATACCTGGCGTTCGCGGGCGTCCTGATCGGCGCGTCGGTCTACCAGATCGAGTTCGACTTCGGTGTCCCGCAGTTCCGTCAGGTGTTCCAGCCCATGCTGATCGCCGCCGCGGCCGGGCTGGCGCTGGTTGCCGCCCGCGTCTTCATGGGCCGCGGCGCCGCCCTCATCGCGGCAGTCGTCGCCATCGGTCTCCGCGGCATCGTCGCCTTCCTGGTGGCGCCCGTCCTCGATGCACCGGTCAACTGGTTCGCCCTCTATCTCGGAGCGGCCGTCGTCGTCGAACTCCTGGCGCTGACGCCGCTGATCAAGCGACCCGTGGTCTTCGGGCTCGTCGCCGGTCTGGGCATCGGCACCGTGGGCCTGTGGATCGAGTCGTTGTGGATCAACGCCGTCTATCCGCTGACGTGGCCGACCAGCATCTGGCCGGAGGCGCTGGCCATGGCGATACCCGTTGCGGTCCTCACCGGCGGCTGCGGGGCGATGGTGGGCATGGTGCTGACGGGCAAGCGACTGCCCCGCCGGGCCGTCGGGGTGAGCCTGGTGGCGTTGACCATCCTGGCGATCGGCGGCGCCGCGGCCAACGGCCTGCGCTACGACGTCCCACCGAACGCCACCGCGTCGGTGACGCTGACCGAGGCCCCGCCTGTCGACGGCCAGCGTTTCGTCACTGCGGACGTGCGGTTCAATCCACCCGACGTCCTGAGCGACAACCCCAACTGGGTGACGGTGCTGGGCTGGCAGGGAGGTCTGGCGAACGAACGCGGCATCTTCCACGACAGCCTGGAGAACGTCGGACCGGGACACTTCCGATCGACCCAGCCGATGCCGGTCTCCGGCACCTGGAAGACCCTGTTGCGTGTGCACGACGGCAGGACGTTCACCGCGGTACCGATCTACCTCGCCGGCGACCCCGGCATCGGGGCGGAGGAAGTGCCCGCCGAGGCGCAGTTCACCCGCCCGTTCGTCGCCGAGATCACCATTCTCCAGCGCGAACGCAGCCCTGACATCCCGCAGTCGCTCTGGCTGATCGGCTGTCTGGTGGTGCTCGTCTGCACCCTCGCCATGATCGCCGGAATCACTTGGGGCGGTGGGCGAATCAATAACACCGAACCCACCGACAGCGAAGCCGAGTTCCAACCCTCGACTCAGGCATGACGTCACCACCGGACGTGGTGGTGCTGGCCGACCACCCGATCTGGCTGGCGGTGCCGGCGTTCGCACCCGCGATCGTCGTCGCCGCGGTGGTCGTCTACATCGCAGCCAAGAACCGACGGAAACCCGACAACGACAGGGAACAGTGAGCACCGCACACAGATGCCTCGCCGTCGCCGCGGCGGCGATCCTGCTGAGCGCCTGCGGTTCCGGCGAATCCGCCGACACCGCAACGCCATCGGGGTCGGCGACGGTCGACCCGTCCGCGATGACCGAGGCCCAGGCGCCGCCGCAGCAGCTGGTCATCGACGTCACCATCAAAGGCGGCACGGTCACCCCGACCAACGAACAGCTGCAGGCCGAGGTGAACGAGCCGATCGTCGTCCGCGTCGACAGCGACGCCACCGACGAGCTGCACGTGCACTCGACCCCCGAGCACAGCTTCGACGTCGGGGTCGGGCCCGCGCAGTCGTTCCAGTTCACCGTGACGGTTCCCGGCCGCGTCGACATCGAGTTACATGAGGCGCACACGACGATCGCAACGATCCAGGTGCGGTGACGTCACAAGTCCTCGCCCACGGTCTCGGCGGTTCGACGGATCTCCCGATTCCGTTCACGTACGCCCTCATCGGAGCCGCGTGGGCGCTCACGTTCACCTTCGCGGTGGTGGCGCTCGCGTGGCGCAAGCCGCGATTCGACGCCGCCGCACCCGGACACCCGCTGCCCGACTGGGTGACCCGCACAGTCGATGCGGCGCCCACCCGGTGGGTCCTGGCCGGGCTCGCGTTGCTGGCCACCGCATGGGTGGCCATCGCCACGTTCACCGGTCCGCAGGATTCCGGCAACGCGCTGCCCGGCGTGTTCTATGTGCTCCTGTGGGTCGGCCTGGTGGCGCTGTCGGTCGCGGCGGGCCCGGTGTGGAAGGTGATGTCCCCCGTGCGGGCTGTGCACCGGTTCACCGGACGGCGTGACCTGGGCCGCAATTATCCTGCAGCGCTGGGCTACTGGCCCGCCGCCGCGGGCCTGTTCGCTTTCGTCTGGCTCGAGCTGGCCAGTGCCGACCCCGGATCGCTCGCTGCCATCCGGACCTGGCTGCTGGTCTACCTCGCGCTCACGCTGGCGGGCACCATCTGCTGCGGAACCCGGTGGTGCGCCCGCGCCGATCCGTTCGAGGTGTACAGCGTCGTCGCGTCGCGGCTGTCACCGTTTCGCCGAAACATGAACGGCCGCATCGTGATCGGGAACCCCTTCGACAACCTGCTGTCGCTGCCGATCCGGCCGGGAACAGTGGCGGTGTTGTCGGTGCTGCTGGGTTCCACGGCCTTCGACAGCTTTTCGGCGATGCCACGGTGGCGCGGCTTTGTCGACGACGTCGCACAGTCAGAGGCGACGGCCACCCTGATCCGCACCGGCGGACTCGCGGCATTCGTCTGCATCGTGGCGGTCACCTTCTGCGCGGCGGCCCGGTGCACCGGCGGGGTCGACGCACGTCGACGGCGTGAACTGCCCGGACTGCTGGCGCACTCACTGATCCCGATCGTGATCGGCTACGTGTTCGCGCACTATCTGACATATCTGGTCGAACGTGGTCAGCAGACCGTCTATCGGCTGTTCGGCATACCGGACACCGAGGTGGTGTACGTGCTGTCGATGCACCCCGCGGTGCTGGCCTCGTGCAAGGTCGGATTCGTGGTCGCCGGCCACGTCGCCGGAGTCGTTGCGGCGCACGACAGGGCGCTGCAGGTCCTGCCCGAGCGCCATCAACTCACTGGTCAGCTCGCCATGATGCTCGTCATGGTCGGCTACACCTTCACCGGCCTGTATCTGCTGTTCGGAGGATGATCACACCATGACGCCAGGGACGTTCTGTGCCAAGCGATGACCCACTGGAGCAGGCGCTCACCGGCGGAGCGCCCCAGCGCGTCGGCTCGTTCCGCTTCTACTACGCCGACCAACGGTGGGAGTGGTCGGAACAGGTGCAGCTCATGCACGGCTACGAACCGGGGTCGGTGACGCCCACCACCGAGCTGGTGTTCTCGCACAAGCACCCCGACGACCGACGCCAGGTGGCTGCCACCCTCGACGAGCTGCGCCGGGGTCACGGCGCCTTCTCCACCCGGCACCGGATCATCGACACCCGCGGCGAGACCCACGACGTCGTCGTGATCGGCGACCGGCTCGAAGACCAGTCGGGTCGCCTGATCGGAACCCACGGGTTCTACGTCGACGTCACCCCGTCGGCCGCGATGACGCAGGCGAACTTCACCGCGGCGCTCAGCGACATCGCGGAGTCCAGGGCCGCGATCGAGCAGGTCAAAGGCATGCTGATGCTGATCTACCGCATTGATGCCGATTCCGCCTTCGAGCTGCTGCGGTGGCGTTCCCAGGAGACCAACGTCAAGTTGCGGGCGCTCGCCGAGCAGCTGGTGGTCGACTACGCCGCGCTGGTCTACGACGACGTACTGCCACCGCGTGCGACGTTCGACCATCTGTTACTCACCGCTCACCAGCGGGCCGACCGCAGCGCAGATACCGTGGAAGGGTGACCGAGCCACACACCGCGCTGATCATCGTCGACGTGCAGAACGACTTCTGCGAGGGTGGCTCATTGGCCGTGGCCGGCGGCGCCACGGTGGTGCAGGGCATCAATGCGCTGCTCCGCGACTCCCCCGGCTACGCACATGTGGTCGCCACCAAGGACTTTCACATCGATCCGGGCACGCACTTCTCTCCCGATCCCGACTACGTCGACTCCTGGCCGGTGCACTGCGTCGCCGAGACGCACGGCGCGGACTTCCACCCCGACCTCGACGTCATGCCCATCGAGGCGGTGTTCACCAAGGGCCGCTACGCGGCTGCCTACAGCGGCTTCGAAGGGACCCTCGACGACGGCACCTCACTGGCGGACTGGTTGCGCGCGCGGGGAATCGATTCCGTCGACATCGTCGGAATCGCGACCGACTACTGCGTGAAGGCCACCGCGGCCGACGCGGCCGCCGCAGGGTTCGCCACCAGAGTGCTGCTGGGCCTCACCGCGGGGGTGTCCCCGGCGACGAGCGCAGACGCCGTCGACGCGATGCGCGCCGCGGGTGTCGAGCTGGTCGGCAGCTCCGGGTGATCGTGACCACACCGTCACCAGGGCATGTTTGCGACCGCTCGTAACGGGGCAGTTCAGCGGACGTGGTCACGCGCCACACCCCTGATCCGGCCGTCTCGCTCGCCATGCTCGGGCACCCGCGCGCACCGTATCGTCAATCTGTTCAGTAGTTCGATAACCCGGAGTGTGCACATTGGCCAACGCCGCCAGTTCCAAGGACACCGCATCGCCCGCCGTCATGCCCGCGGAGCAGCCCGCCACCGCGCCCAATGTGGAGTCGGCCTTCACCGAGATGTGGCCGGGCAAGGCCTACCCGCTCGGCGCGACCTATGACGGTTCGGGCAGCAACTTCGCCGTGTTCAGCGAGGTGGCAGAGATGGTCGAGCTGTGCCTGTTCGACGCCGACGGCAACGAGACGCGCCTGAAGCTGCCCGAGGTGGACGGTTTCGTGTGGCACGGCTTCGTCCCGGATGTCGAGCCCGGTCAGCGGTACGGCTACCGGGTGCACGGTCCGTACGATCCGGCGTCGGGTCTGCGCTGCAATCCGAACAAGTTGCTGCTCGACCCGTACGCGAAGGCCATCGACGGCATATTCCAGTGGGACCAGTCGCTGTTCGGGTACAACTTCGGCGATCCGGACAGCCGCAACGACGACGATTCGGCGGCCAGCATGCCGAAGTCCGTGGTCATCAACCCGTTCTTCGACTGGGGTACTGACCGTCCACCGCAGCACGAGTACGCCGACTCGGTCATCTACGAGGCGCACGTCAAGGGCCTCACCCAAACCCACCCCGACATCCCGGAACGCAGCCGCGGCACGTACGCGGCCATCGCGCATCCGGCGATCATCGAGCACCTCAAGGAGCTCGGGATCACGGCCATCGAGCTGATGCCGGTCCACCACTTCGCCAACGACTCGACGCTGATCGACAAGGGTCTGTCGAACTACTGGGGCTACAACACCATCGGCTTCTTCGCACCGGACTCCAAGTACGGGGCGAGCGCCACTCCCGGCGGTCAGGTTCAGGAGTTCAAGGCCATGGTCCGGGCCCTGCACGAAGCGGGCATCGAGGTGATCCTCGACGTGGTCTACAACCACACCGCCGAGGGCAACCACATGGGGCCGACGCTGTCCATGCGTGGCATCGACAATGCGGCCTACTACCGGCTCGTCGACGACGACAAGCGGTACTACATGGACTACACCGGCACCGGTAACAGCCTCAACGCCGGCCACCCCCATGCGCTGCAGCTCATCATGGATTCGCTGCGCTACTGGGTCACCGAGATGCACGTCGACGGTTTCCGCTTCGACCTGGCCTCCACCCTGGCCCGCGAGTTCTACGACGTCGACAGACTGTCGACCTTCTTCGAACTCGTCCAGCAGGACCCGACGGTCAGCCAGGTGAAGTTGATCGCCGAGCCGTGGGACGTCGGCCCCGGCGGATACCAGGTGGGCAACTTCCCGCCGCAGTGGACGGAGTGGAACGGCAAGTACCGCGACACGGTCCGCGACTTCTGGCGCGGCGAGGACGCCAGCCTCGGCGAGTTCGCCTCCCGGCTCACCGGTTCTGCCGACCTCTACGAGCACACCGCACGCCGACCGGTGGCCTCGATCAACTTCGTCACTGCGCACGACGGATTCACGTTGCGTGACCTGGTCTCCTACAACGAGAAGCACAACGAGGCCAACGGCGAGGACAACAACGACGGCGAGAGCAACAACCAGTCCTGGAACTGCGGGGTCGAAGGCGAGACCGACGATCCCGAGATCCTCGCGTTGCGCGCGCAGCAGGTCCGCAACTTCATCACCACCAACGTGCTGAGCCAGGGCGTGCCGATGATCTGTCACGGTGACGAGCTCGGCCGTACCCAGGGCGGAAACAACAACGGCTACTGCCAGGACAACGAGATCACCTGGATCGACTGGGCCAACGCGGACCAGTCGCTGATCGACTTCACCAGTTCGGTCTCCGCACTGCGTGCCGCGCACCCGGTGTTCCGCCGCCGCCGGTTCTTCGACGGCCGGCCGGTGCGCCAGCGCGGCTCGGTCCGGCTGCCGGACATCTCCTGGTTCCGCCCGGACGGCACCGAGATGAGCGACGAGGACTGGGACTCGGGTTTCGGCAAGTCGATCGCGGTGTATCTGAACGGCCAGGGCATCCCCGACCTCGACCCACGAGGTCACCGCGTCACCGACGACTCGTTCGTGATGTGCTTCAACGCCCATCACGAACCGATCGACTTCACCCTGCCGCCGAAGGAGTTCGGCAGTGCATGGCAGCCGGTGATCTACACGGTCGAGGGCGCCGTCATGGAGGGCTCCCGACCGGTGTCCGCGGGTGCCAGCCTCACGGTGGAAGCCCGCGCGGTCATCGTGCTGCAGGCCGTGGAACACCCCACCGAGGGCTGACACCGCTGCACCGCGGTGAAACCCCTTGTGCGGCACCACGCTTACCGCCGAGCTGACCCGGTTTCGGCGTAACAGTGTGTTAACTTGAGGGTGCTGTAGCAACCGTGGCCACCGAGCTGGCACCGGGTGTTCCCTGTGTGCCACCGGCCGGGCGGGCCGGTGTAGGAGCCGACGAGCGGCGGCGACCTACCTGGGTGGCCACGGTTGCCAGCCTGAACCCCCTCGAATCCAATAACCTCTGTTACAGAGGTATCGTCGGTGGGGTGGACGTGCACACCGATCTCGCCGGACAGCTGTTCGGCATCGTGGGGCGGTTCCGGCGACAGCTGCGCCGCTCCACCCGTGGCGGCTTCGACACCGACGGGCTGACTCAATCGCAGGTGGAGTTGCTGCGCCTGGTCGGGCGCCAGCCGGGCATCTCCGTCCGGGAGGCCGCCGCCGAGCTGGCCCTGGCGCCCAACACCGCCTCGACACTGGTGTCCAGACTGGTGGGCGACGGCATGCTGGTGCGCACCGTGGACCCGGCCGACCGCAGAGTGGGCCGGCTGCAGCTCACCGAGCCCGCCCAGCAGATCGCCGACGAGTCCCGCGCCGCGCGCCGGGCCGCGCTGGCAGAGGTGCTCGACCGGCTCGACGCCGACGAGCGCGCCGACCTGGCTCGCGGGCTGGCCGTGCTGTCGCAGATCACGCGCATGCTGCAGAAGGAGACGACGCCATGAGCACCGAGTTGGCCATCGACTGCCGGCACCTGACCCACCGCTACGGCACGTTCACCGCGGTGGCGGACCTGTCGCTGCAGGTGCGCGCCGGCGAGACCGTCGGCTTGCTCGGCCCCAACGGGGCAGGCAAGACGACGGTGGTGCGGGTGCTGACCACCCTCACACCTGTCCAGCACGGCGAGGTCGCCATCTTCGGGATGGATTCGCGGCGTCGCACCATGGATATCAGGCACAACATCGGCTATGTGCCCCAACAACTTTCGATCGAGTCGGCACTGACCGGGCGCCAGAATGTCGACCTGTTCGCCCGGCTCTACGACGTGCCGCGCGGGCAACGGCGCGGCCGCGTCGACGAGGCACTGGAGGCGATGCAGCTGCTTGACGTCGCCGATGCACCCGCCGGGACATTCTCGGGCGGCATGGTGCGCCGGCTCGAGCTGGCGCAGGCACTGGTGAACCGGCCGTCGCTGCTGATTCTCGACGAGCCCACCGTCGGACTGGATCCGATTGCGCGCGAAAGCGTGTGGAGCCAGGTGCGCGGCATGCAGGACGCGTACGGGATGACCGTGCTGCTGACCACCCACTACATGGAGGAGGCCGACGTGCTGTGCGACAGGGTGGCGCTGATGCACCACGGCGAGATGCAGGTGGTCGGCACACCCGCCGAGCTGAAACGTCAGATCGCCGCACCCGGCGACACCCGGGAGACCACCCTCGAAGACGTCTTCCGGCACTTCGCCGGATCGGACTTCGCCGAGGATTCGACCGCGGCCGGATTCCGCGCCGTCCGCAGCAGTCGCCGGACGGCCCGCCGTGTCGGTTGAGCCGCGCGTCCCCCAGGTCGCGCTCGTCTTGGCCCCGCGGGGCTGGCGCAGAGTGCGCGGCCTCGCGATGCGCATCGGCGCCTTCGCGCTCGTCGAACTGCAGAAGTTGCGTCATGACCGCACCGAGCTGTTCACCCGGATGGTGCAGCCCGCGCTGTGGCTGCTGATCTTCGGCCAGACGTTCTCGCGGCTGGACGTCATCGACACCGGTGGCGTGCCGTACCTGGCTTTCCTCGCGCCGGGCATCATCGCCCAATCGGCCCTGTTCATCTCGATCTTCTACGGCATCCAGATCGTGTGGGACCGCGACGCGGGCATCCTGGCCAAGCTGATGGTGACGCCCGCGCCGGCGTCGGCCATCGTCACCGGGAAGGCGTTCGCGGCGGGGACGCGGTCGGTGGTGCAGGTGATCGGCGTGGTGGGGCTGGCGTTCGTGCTGGGCGTGCAGATGACGGCGAACCCGCTGAAGATCATGGCCGCCATGGGCGTCGTCGTCCTCGGCTCGACGTTCTTCGCGTGCCTGTCGATGTCGCTGGCCGGCCTGGTGCGCAACCGCGACCGGTTGATGGGTATCGGCCAGGCCATCACGATGCCCTTGTTCTTCGCGTCGAACGCGCTGTATCCCGTCGACGTGATGCCGCAGTGGTTGCGCTGGCTGTCGGCGGTCAACCCGTTGTCCTACGAAGTCAACGCGTTGCGCGGATTGCTGATCGGGACCCCGTCCAACGGCGCGCTCGACGTGGCGGTGCTGCTGGTGTCCGCAATCGCCGGGATCGCGGTGGCGTCAGTGCTGCTGCGCAGGCTGGTGCGCTGAGCCTCACCCGAGGATGCGCTCGATGGAGCGCATCGGGATCGGCAACCAGGTGGGCCGGAAGCGGGCCTCGTAGGCCGCCTCGTAGACGGCCTTGTCCAGTTCGTAGGCGGCAAGCACGTCACCGGAATCGCGCGGGTCCGCACCGGCGACCGACGCGTAGCCGTCGCAGAACGCCGCGCTGTTGCGTGCCACCCAATCGCGCGCCAGGTCGGCGAGGCGCCCGTCGCGGTCGTCGTCCGGGCCCAGATCGACCAGTCTCTGGTACGCCGCGTACTCGAAGGACCGCAACACACCGGCCACGTCCCGCAGCGGTGAGTCCGCGCGTCGCCGCTCTTCGACGGGCTGGCCCGGCTCACCCTCGAAGTCGATCAGCAGCCAGCTCTCGGGTGTCCGCAGCACCTGTCCCAGGTGCAGGTCGCCGTGCACGCGGTGCACCGAGATGGCGTGCCCTGCGAGGGCGCGGTAGCGCTGCTGAATCTGCGGGACGAGCTCTGCAAGTTGCGGTGCGGCCTGCGCGGCCGCCGCCAACCGGTGCAACACGGTGTCGACCGGGAATCGGTCACCTGCCACGCCGAGCGTCTCGGCGAGGGTGGTGTGCACCGACGCCACGGCCTCGCCGAGCCGGTAGGACTCGGCGGCGAAGTCCCCGCCCACCTCGCCGGTGAACAGATCGCGGGCGCTGGCGGTGGCCATGTCCCAGCCCTCGGCGCTGTTCGCTGCGAAGGCAGCCACCATTCCCAGCGCGCATGGCTCGGATCCTGTTCCCTCCCAGGAGGTTTCGTACGAGCCGAGTAGCGTCGCGACATGCCGGTTGCCTGCGCGCGCCAGCACGCGGTTGAGCTCGATGTCGGGGTTGATGCCGGGCGACACCCGGCGGAACACTTTGAGCATCGCGTCCTTGCCGAAGATCACGCTGGTGTTGCTCTGCTCGGCGCCGGACACCTTGGGCGGCGCGGCGACCGGCAGCGTCACCCCGGGCTCCCGGCTGAAGCGCAGACCCCCGACTGTCGACGAGGAGTCGATCAGCGACAGCAGGTGGCGGGCCGCCTCCGGGTCGTAGAGCGCGTCGTAGGCGAAGCGGGTGCCGCCGGGTCCGGACTCCGTGCCGATGACGGCAGCGTCGGGGAAGCCGGGGACGGAGTCGTCGGACCACCGCACCAGCACCTGATAGCGCTCGGTGAACCCGTCTGTGTAGGTGACGTCGAGCAGTACGTGTTCGAGGTCGTCGCCGAGCGGCGTCACCACGGCCGGTCGAGCCGAGGCGAGTTGGCGGCTGCGGCCGGCGTACCAGCGCCGGTTGGTGATCCACTCGCTGAATGCCAGCGTCATGGTCTGCAACCTACCCAGCCCGGCGCGAAAGGAATCACCGCCTGCGTGCCCTAGGGCAGGAAGCGGTCGGCTCCCGCGGTCCGGACGTAGCGGACGCTGTTGGCCTGCCGGTAGCCGATCAGGCCGCCGCTGAAGGTCAGGACCAGTAGACCGGCCACCCCGGGCAGGGCCACCGCAGCGATTTGAGTGATGGTCGGGTTCATCACACCGCGCGGATAGGCGCCCACGCTGGAGGAGCCGCCCATCGGTGTCGCCGCCGGAGGTGAGGACACGCCCGGCGTGGGTGCCACCGAGCCGCGAATCGCCGGCGTGCGCACCCCGGCGACGCCGGGTTGCGTGACACCGGATGGACCTGCAGCTCCCGCCGGCCCACCGACGGCGGCCCGGGGCGGCTTGCCTGCCACCGTCACTGCGCGCGGCACCGTCACGAGCGGCGCCCGGAACACCGCGGGGTCCGACATGACGTTGCCGCCACCGCCGGAACCGGTGGTGGTCCCGGTGGTGGCATCGGCGACGGGCGCCTCCTCCTGCGTGCGGAACTGCGGTCCGGGCGCCGGCGCCGGCGTCGGCACGGCCTGCAGGGACCTCAGGAACTCTCCGAGGGTCGGAACCGGAATGTCGATGGTGGTGTAGAACGTCGACACGGTGGGCCAGCTACCCGCGGGGATCTCCCCGGGGGCCGGCAACCGGAAGAACGGGATCGTGATCGAGTTGCTGAACGGCGACTGCGGGGCGGGTGCGCGGGTGGGAGGTTCGTCCACGGGGGCGTCGCGGCCGCCGGAGTCGCCTCGATCCACGGGTTCGGTGGGTTCGGGCGCGCCGGTGTCCTCGGCTTCCTTGGCCTCCTCGGCAGGACTGCGGTCGGCCGGTTCACCGGCGTCATCGGAGTCGTCCGGTGCGGGCTCGCTGCCGCCCGGGTCCTCCGAGCCGGCGCCGGAGCCGGCGGATTCCTGACTGGAACCGTCGGAGTCGCCCGGGTCGTCGGCGAATGCCGATGCCGCGCCCACACCGCTCAGCACCACGGCGGCCGCCAGCGCACCGGCTACTACGAGTGAACGCAGAGCGGGCTCGGGCATGGTGCCATCAATTCCGGAAATCGCGGGTGGGACCGAGTATTGAGGAGTGGTCGACAAGTGGTTGACGAAGTGTCCAGCCACCCCGATTCTCGCACATCTGCCCACGCAGATGCCATGATCGCGGGTGCCGCGCAAACCGCCTGAATCGACGTCACCGTCAGTTACCCGGCCCGGCGCGAGAACGGCAGGTCGAAGGCGGTCACGAGACGATAGGGTGCCGTCGTGACGTCCGCAGGCTCGACTCGTGATCATGGTGACCCGGGCGACGCCCCGTCGGCGCCGCCGCCGCTGACCGAACCGGTGGCTGCCGTCCGGCCGTCCGCCGCCGAGGAAGCGCGCACCATCGCCGCGTCGACGAACACCGGCACATTGGCGACGCTCACCGCCGACGGTGACCCGTGGGCGTCCTTCGTGACGTACGGCCTGCTCGACGGCGCCCCGGTGCTCTGCGTGTCCAACCTCGCCGAACACGGCCGCAACCTGGCGGGTGATCCGAGGGCGAGCATCGCCGTCGTCGCACCGGCCACCGAGTCCGATCCGCTGGCCAACGCGCGGATCACCCTCGCAGGCCGGGTGGAGTCGCCTACCGGCGACGAACGCGACGCGGCGCGGGAGGCGCACCTGGCGGCGGTCGACGCGGCGAAGTACTACATCGACTACAGCGACTTCACGCTGTGGGTGCTGCGGGTCTCCCGGGTGCGCTGGGTGGGCGGGTACGGCCGCATGGACTCGACGAGCGGTGACGCCTACTCCGCCGCCGCACCCGACCCGGTGACCCTGCGGTCGGCCGGCGCGGTGGCCCATCTCAACGCCGATCACGCGGAGTCCCTCGCGGCGATGGCGCGGACCCTCGGCGGGTACCCCGACACCACGTCGGCGCTGTGCACGGGCGCCGACCGTTACGGCCTGGACCTCCGCGTCAACACCGAGCGCGGGGTGGCCTACACCAGGATCGGCTACGCGTCCCCGATCGACTCGATCGACGAATTGCGTTCGGCGACGGTCGAGTTGGCGCATCGAGCCCGGGGAGCCTGAATAGGATGACAGGAATGACCGACCGTCCGCAGACCTGGCACGCCGCATTCGACCTGATCCGCACCCGTGGACACGAGCGCCGTGACGAACCGTTCAAGCTGGCCAGCGGTCAACTGAGCCACGACTACATCGACGGAAAGTACGCGGTGGACACCGGGGAGCGGTTGACCATCGTGTCCAAGGCGGTCGCCGATCTCGCCGCGGCCAACGGCATCGAGTTCGACGCCGTCGGCGGCCTGACCATGGGCGCCGACCCGCTCGCGCACGGTGTCGCGATGGTGACCGGCAAGGCGTGGTTCTCGGTGCGCAAGGAACAGAAGCAGCGCGGCCGCGAGCAGTGGGTCGAGGGAACCCGGCTGGAGCCGGGCACGCGGGTGCTGCTCGTCGACGACGTCATCAGCACCGGCGGCTCCACCGAGCTCGCGCTGGAACGGATCGCTCCGCTGGGTGTCGTGGTCGTCGGGGTGATCCCGATGGTCGACCGCGGCGACATCGCCGCTGCCCGCTTCGCCAAGCGCAATGTGCCGTTCCACGCCCTGGTGACCTACCGGGACCTCGGCATCGAGCCCGTCGCCGACGTCTAGGGACGACGTGTGACCAGCACTCCGCCCGGCTCCACTCCCACCGTGACGCGGTCGCCGGGTGCGAATGCCCGCGCCGCAGCGCTGCCCATCTGAGCGCTGATCAGCGAGCCGTCCGGCACACCCACGTTGATCCGCGTGATGGCTCCGAGGAACGACACCGAGCGCACGGTCGACGTGCCGTCGGGATCTGCGGTGACGGTCACGGTTTCGGGCCGCACCATCGCCACCCCGTCCCCCTCGACCGATCCCGGCAGCGCCGGCACAGCGACCCCGAGCAGCCGGGCGGTGCCGCCCGAGACCGTCGCCGGGACCTTGTTGTTCAGCCCGACGAAGTCCGCGACGAACGGCGTGGCCGGGTTGGCGTAGAGCTCGGCGGGGGCGGCCAGCTGTTCCAGCCTGCCCTGGTTCATCACCCCGACCCGGTCGGCGACGGCCAGCGCCTCCTCTTGGTCATGGGTGACGAACAGGGTCGTCGTCCCCACTTCCAGTTGCACGCGCCGGATCTCGTCGCGCAGCTGCGTGCGCACCTTGGCATCCAGAGCCGACAGCGGTTCGTCCAGCAGCAGCACCCGAGGCTGGATCGCCAGCGCGCGGGCCAGCGCCACCCGCTGCTGCTGCCCACCGGACAACTCGTTCGCGTACTTGTCCCTGTGCGCGGCCAGCCCCACCAACTCGAGCATCTCGACAGCGCGGGACATCCTGTCCTGCTTGGATTTTCCGCGCATCTTCAGGCCGAAAGCGATGTTGTCGAGCACCGTCAGATGCGGGAACAGGCTGTAGGCCTGGAACACCATGCCCATGTCGCGCTTGTTGGCAGGCATCCTGCCGACGTCGACGCCGCCCACCGACACGGTGCCCGACGTGGCCTCGTCGAGCCCCGCCAGGATGCGCAGCGCCGTGGTCTTCCCGCACCCCGACGGGCCGAGCAGCGCCACCAGCTCGCCCGGTTCGATGTGCAGGGTCAGCCCGTCGAGTGCACGGGTGGTGCCGTACACCCGGGTCAGATCGGTCAACTGGACAGCCACACCTGGACTGCTCACGTAGTCACCCCCGGTGTTCGTCCGCCCCTGCGCCCCCGGGTCGCCAGCGACAGGATCAGCAGCAGCACGAAACCGAACAGCAGGGTGGCCAGCGACGCTGCCACCGAGGTCGGTCCGTCGCTCTTGCCGATCAGGACGATCTGGACCTGAAGGGTGTCGTAGCCGGACAGCGATGCGATGGTGTACTCACCGAGCACCACCGCGATGGAAATGAAAGCGGCCGAGAGGATTCCCGACCAGATGTTGGGGACCACCACGCGGGCGATCGTGGTCAGCCAGCCTGCGCCCAGCGAGCGGGCCGCCTCCGAGAGCGTCTGCAGGTCGATCGCCGACAGCGCGGCGTCGAGCGCCCGGTAGGCGAACGGCAGCACGACGATCACATAGACGAACGTCAGCGTCAGCGCGGATTCACCGAGCAGGTACGTCACCCACAGGTAGACGTTGCGCAGCCCCACCACGATCACCAGGGCCGGGATCGTCAAGGGCAGCAGGCACAGAAACTCCACCAGTCCCTTCGCCCAGGGGGCCCGCAGTCGCACCCAGATCATCGTCGGGACCAGCAGCACCAGCATCGCGATCACGGTGAACACGGCGAGCAACAGCGACACCACGATCGCCCGGTACAGCGCCTCGTCGGCCACCAGGTTGGCCCAGGCCTGCCCGGTACGCCCGCCGGCGAGCAGGTTCCGGGTGGAGAAGTCGGCCATGGCATACAGCGGGAAGAGGAAGAACAGGCCGAACAGTACCCAGAGTGTGCCGCGCACAAGCGTTCTGGGGGTCATGACAGCCACCGCGCGGTGCGCCGCACCAGCAGGTTGTAGGCGAGCATCACCAGCGCCACCACCACGATCATCTCCAGCGCGAGCGCGTAGGCGAACCCGGCCTGGCCCAGCACCACCTCGCTGACCAGCGACGCCCGGATCAACAGCGGCAGGATCGGGCTGCCCTGGCTGACCAGGGCCGCAGCCGTGGCGTACGCGGCGAACGCGTTGGCGAACAACAGCAGTGCCGATCCCAGGAACGCCGGTGTCAGCAGCGGGATCGCCACCTCCCGCCAGTACGCCCACGTGGACGCACCCAGGCTGACCGCCGCCTCGCGCCACTGCTCCCGCAGCCCCTCCAGCGCGGGGATGAACACGATGACCATCAGCGGGATCTGAAAGTACGTGTACACCAGGATCAGCCCGGACAGGCTGTACAGCCAGCCCGAGCCGGCCAGGTTGAAGCCGAAGGCCTGCTGCACCCACAGGGTCAGCACGCCGTTGAGCCCGATGGTCGCCAGGAACGCGAATGCCAGTGCGACGCCGCCGAACTGGGCGAGCACGCTACACAGCGACAGCACGGCGCGCCGCACCATCGACGTCGGCGGGCTGCTGACGATCAGCCACGCCATCACCGCGCCGAGGAACGCGCCCAGCAACGCCGTCGCCCCGGACAGCAGCACACTGTCGATCAGCGCCGACAGTGCGGTGCCGCGCAACAGCGCCGCGATCCGATCCAGCGTGAAGACCCCGTCGAGATACACCGAGCTCACCACCACGGTGACCGTCGGGATGATCAGGAAGACGACGACGACGGCCAGGAACGGCAGCAGTGGCAGCGCCTCACGAAGTCGGCGGCCGGCACGCATCAGCCCACCGCCGCAGCCCAGTTCTCCGCGAGGTACTTCGATGCCGCCTCGGTCTGCTCCGGCGTCGGCACGGTCACCGGCCCGTCGACCACGGGTAGGGCCGCGGCAACGGCTTCGTCTATGGTGCCGTCGGCGAGCATGTTGTCGGCGCGCACCGGCCGTACCCCGCCCTGGGCGTAGAGGTTCTGGCCTTCGTCGCTGTAGAGGAACTCCTGCCACAACCGGGCCGCCGCGGGATGCGGCGCGTCCTTGTTGATCGCCTGGTAGTAGTACCCGGCGACAGCGCTCTGCGGCGGAACCAGGACCTGCCAGGACGGCAGCTTCTTGGTTTCGCTGGCGTTGGTGTAGTTCCAGTCGATCACCACCGGCGTCTGCCCGGACTCGATGGTGGCCGGCGTCGGGTCCACGGGCAGGAAGTTGCCCGCCTCTTTGAGCTTGCGGAAGAACTCGACGCCGGGCGCGATGTCGTCGGCCGACCCGCCCTGGGACAGTGCCACCATCAGCACGCCGGAGAACGCTGCGCCGGCCTGCGTGGGATCGCCGTTGAGTGCCACCTTGCCCTGGTATTCGGGCTTGAGCAGATCGTTGACGTTCGTCACCGCTGGAACCTTGGACGAGTCGAAGCCGATCGACATGTAGCCGCCGTAGTCGTTGACCCAGGTGCCGTCGGCATCCTTGAAGGCCGCGGGGATGTCGTCGAACGTCTCGACCTTGTACGGCGCGAACATCGACGTGTTGGCCAGCGCCACGGACTGCCCGAGGTCGAAGACGTCGGGGGCGGTGCTGCGGCCCTTCTGCTGAGTGGCGGCGTTGATCTCGTCCTGGCTGGATGCATCCGGCTGCGCCGAGTTGACCTTGATGCCGTACTTGTCGGAGAACGCCGTGATGATCGCGCCGTAGTTGGCCCAATCCGGGGGCAGTGCAATGACATTCAGCTCGCCCTCGGCCTTGGCCGCCTCGACGAGGCCCTCCAGGCCACCGAAGTCCTGCGCCGAGGTGGCCTCCGCCGCGTTCACGCCCGATTCGGTCTCGCCGCCCGAGCTCTTCTGTTCGGGGGGCGCGCAGGCCACGGCGGACGCGACCAGCAGTGCGGTCGTCGCCGCGGTCAGAGCTCGGGACAGTGTCATTACCGACGTCATTGCCGAACCTTCCGATGAGGAGGAGGCCGTCCGGTAGCCCAACGTTTACCGGATGGCGACTCAGGAGTGAATGAATCCAGCCAGCGGTTGAAACATACCCTGGCGACATGGCTGTACCGGATAGCTTCGACGCCTTCCTGTCCTTCGTGGCCGCTCCGGTGGCGATGCTGGCCACGGCAGGCGCCGACGGGGTGCCTCACCTGGTTCCGGTCGTGTTCGCGATGCCCGAGCACCGCACGGACATCCTGTACACGGCCGTCGACGCCAAACCCAAGACCACCCAGCGGCTGCGCCGGCTCGCCAACATCGAGCACAACCCCGCGGTCAGCCTCATGGTCGACCACTACGAGGACGACTGGACGAAACTGTGGTGGGTGCGCGCCGACGGCGCGGCGTCGATCCACCACGACGGCGTCGAGATGGCGACCGGGTACGCCCTCCTCCGCGCGAAGTACCCGCAGTACCGGCGCGTCGAGCTCGACGGCCCGGTGGTGACCGTCGAGATACGCCGCTGGTCGTCCTGGCATGGGGGTTAACCGGTAGTCGGCGCTGCGGTTCTCCGGAATGCATCTGGGGGCCAGCCGGGCAGACTCACCGGCCCGCCCGGGGCGACAGTTGAAGCACCTCGCCGCCCCCCCTTCTGCAGGAGCCACTCATGATCACCGACCCCGATGACGACCAGCTCACCGACCGCTTCGAACGCGACGCCATCCCCCTGATCGCCGAGTTGTACCGCCACGCCTTCAAACTGACCCGCGACCACGCCGACGCCGAGGATCTGCTGCAGGAGACCGCCGCCAAGGCGTACGCGGCGTTCGGTAGCTTCCGCGTGGGCACCAACCTGGCCGGCTGGCTGTACCGGATCATGCTCAACACCCACATCAGCGCCTACCGCAAGCAGCAGCACCGTCCCGCGTTGCAGTTCACCGACCAGTTCAGCGACGGACAGCTGCTGGCCCACAGCCGCCGCTCCAGCGGCGCGGGGATCACCGGGACCGCTGGCGCCGCCGAAGACATCGCGCTCGCCGGGACCAGCGACCCGGCGATCGTGTCCGCGATGCGCGCCCTTCCGGAGAAGTACCGGACCGCGGTGTATTACGCCGATATCGAGGGCCGCAAGTTCAAGGAGATCGCCGCGCTGACCAACGTCCCGATCGGCACGGTGATGTCCCGGCTGCACCGGGGCCGCAAGCAGCTGCGCAGCGTGCTGACCGACGTGGCCAAGGACCGGGGCTACTTGCTCCCCGAGGCGGCGTGAGCTGATTCGGCCGCGCTGAGTTGCTCCTCGTAGGCGCCCTCGTCACGCCCCAGCGCGATCGTTCCCGCCGCCATCGCCAGCGTCGAGATCCCGATCGCGACCGCGTCCCAGGTCCCCACGTTGAGGTGTTCGCCGAGCACCACCGCCCCGAGAACCACGGCCACTATCGGTTCGAGCACGAGCATGGTCGGCACCGAGGTCTGCAACGAGCCGGCGTGGAACGACGACTGCTGCAAGAGCATGGCCACCACGCCCAGGAGCGCGAGCAGGTAGAGCACCGGTGTGGCCAGCACGGCGCCGAGGCCCTCGTGGGTCAGCACGTGCATGACGAGTTTGGTCAGCACCGCCACCACGCCGAACAGGACGCCGACCGCGACGGCCAGCAGGACCGCGCGGATCCACCCCACGATCCGGGTCGCGACGATCACGCACGCCGCCACCGCGGCGGTGCACACCACCGCCACCACCGCGGAGGTGGACAGCGACGCCTCGTAATCGCCCGGACTCGCCTTGGCGAGGAGGACGAACACGGCGAGCGCGACCGTGAGGAGCACGGCCCAGCCCCACTCGGCGCGCGTCACCCGCCGGTGCGCCAGCCGGGCACTGAGCGGCAGCGCGAACAGCAGCGCCGACACCAGGATGGGTTGCACCAGTAGCAACGACCCGTTGGCCAGCGCCAGTGCCTGGAACACGAACCCGGCGATCGCGGACGCGGTACCCGCCCACCACAACGGCCTGCGCACCAGGGTCGTGAACATCACCGGGCTGACCCCGAGTTCGGCGGGTACGTCGAGTGTCGCCCGCTGCCGCACCACGATGCCGACGGCGAGGAAGACCGCGGCAAGGAACGCCAGCAGCACGGTAAGACCATGGCCGATCACCCGACAAGGACAGCACACATCGCGGTGCCTCGCCCAGTCCGGCCGGTCAGCGCGGCAGGCTCACTGCCCGACGACGCGCAGATGCGGGGGCGAGGTGGGCTGCGGAGCGCTCGTCGGCGCGATCTTGTCGTTGACCCGGGCCACCGCCGAGTCCACCCGGTGCACGGCACGGTCACACAGGCCACTCACCCGGTCCCCCGCGGCGTCCACGTCGTCGGCGGCGCTGCGCAGGTAGGCGCGGACGTTGACCCGGAGCCGTTCGCCCGCGATGCGCAACCTGCGACGGAGCCGGTCGTCGATCTCGACGCTGACGTAGGGCAACACCTGAAGCTTCATGTGCGCGTCCCCCTCTTCGTGGATGCCTGCGCCCAGCCTAGCGGGGAGCCCGCGCAACCTGCACCAGTGCGCGCCCCGCGGTCTCCTTCACGGTCAGGACCGTGACCAGCGAGATGACGGCCGCCCCCATCAGGTAGAAGGCGGGCGCGATCGGGTTGCCGGTGCCGGCGGTCAGCCAGGTGACGACGTAGGGCGTGGTGCCGCCGAAGAGCGCGACGCACACGTTGTAGCCGACGGAGAACCCGCTGAACCGGACCCGGGTGGCGAAGAGCTCCACCCCGGCCGACACCGCGGACGAGATGTACACCGACGCGATCGCGGCGAGCACGCAGTGCGCGATGACGGCCGCGGTCAGCGACCCGGAGTTCAGCAGCACGAACAGTGGGTAGCCGAGCACCGCGAACGCCGCCGCGCCGCCGACGAGCAGCGGCCGTCGGCCGACCCGGTCCGACAGTGCGGCCATGGGCAGGATCAGGATCAGCGCCACCAGGCAGGCCAGCGTGACGGACACGAACGCGTCCGACTTCGTGAACTTCAGCGTCTTGATGAAATATGTTGGCAGGAAGGTGAATACGACGTAGTAGCCGATGTTGAACACGACGAAGAGGCCGATCACCTGCAGAATCTGCCGCCAGGACGTGGTGACGGCTTCCCGCAGGGGTGAGTCGGCGGTCTCGTCGGCCTCGTCCAGTTCGGCGAAATGCGGGGTGTCGCCGAGCCGGAGCCTGATGTAGAGGCCCACCAGACCGAGCGGCCCGGCGATCAGGAACGGGATCCGCCAGCCGTAGCTGTCCATCGCCTCCGTGGACAGCACAGCCTGCAGCACGGTGACCGTCACCGAGCCGAGCAGAAAGCCGAGGACACCGGACCACGCCATGAACGTGACGGTCAGGCCCCTGCGCGCATCACCGGCGAACTCCGCCAGGTACACCGCGCCGCCGCCGTACTCGCCGCCCGCCGAAAAGCCCTGCAGGCACCGGAAGAGCAGCAGCAACAGCGGGGCGCCCAGGCCGATCGCGTCGTAGGTGGGCAACAGACCGATGCACAGCGTGGCTGCCGACATCAGCAGGATCACGATCGCCAGCACCTTCTGCCTGCCGATGCGGTCGCCGAGCGGCCCGAACACGATGCCGCCGAGTGGGCGCATGAAGAACGCCGCGGCGAAGATGGCGAACGTGTTGAGTAGGGCGGCGGTCTCGTTGCCCGACGGGAAGAAGTGGGCGGCGATGAACGTCGCGAGGAAGCCGTAGATGGCGAAGTCGAACCACTCGACCGCGTTGCCGATCGACGCCCCGGTCACCACCCGGCGAATGTCGGATTCCTGCCCCGTGTGCATGTCGAACTCCCGAAATTAAGCGTGGCGCTGAGCATTTCGCTTATCGCGCGACGGTTATCGCGGCGCTGTGGGCAACATAGCGCGCGGCAGCCGGGTCAGGTGCGCAGGCCCCGCTTCGCGGTCTTGAGCTGCTCGGCTGCCTCCTTGGCCGCCTTCTTTCCCGCGGTGTAGGCGTCGTCGGCGGCTGTGAATGCCTGCTCGGCGGCGGCCATGGCCTGCTCGGCGGCGGCCAGCCGGCGCTGTGCGTCCTGGCGCCTGAGCCGGGCGGTGGACAGATCGGACTGCAGCTCACCGAGGGCCCGGTCCGCATCCGCCTTGGCCCGTTCGGCAGCCGCGACGGCGGCGCGGGCCTTCTGATCCTGCCGGTCTGTCGCGGGGGGCCGCGCAGGCGGTTCCGGCTTGGGCGCGGCCGCCTTCTTCTTGGCAGCGGTGGAAACCGATGCGGTGAACACGAATTCACCGAATCCGGACCATTGCTCGGCCTTGGTGAGCCGGCCGAGGCGCCCGGCGACGTCGGGGTCGGCGATCGCGGCCTGCAGCGTGGCGGTGACGTCGTCGCGCAGCGCGGCCGACGGCGATCGGATCCCCGCCTGTTTCATGGCGGTACGGGTGAGATCGTCGACGACCTTGCGCTGCTCGGCGGTCAGCGCCCTGATGGCCTCGCCGTCCATCGCCCCGTGGGCCTCACGCAGCCGGGACCCCAGATCCGACAGCGTGTCCTTGGCCGACCCGCCCAGTGTCAGGGCATTGACCACCCACGCCGCCGCGGTCGGCTTGCGGGCGCCGCCGATGCGCGCGGCCGCGTCGCGGTCCCCCGCATCCTTGGCCGCGGCGGTGAGCTCACCGCGCACCGCGGTGAAGTCCTCGGGCTTGGCAGCGTAGAGCCGGTCCAGCGCCTCCTCCACCGCAAACCCCATGACGTCAGTTCTAACGCGAAATCCTGGTCGCGTCAGCGAGAATGACCGCATAGACGACAGCCCAGGCACCAGACGCACACACCTGCTGCGACCCGCGATCGTGGTCGGCGCACTCGGGGTGGTCTTCGGCGACATCGGAACCAGCCCGATCTACACGCTGGCGACCGTGTTCGACCCCCACGATGCGCACCCGGTGCCCGTGTCGCCGAACAACGTGTACGGGGTGGTGTCGCTGATCTTCTGGTCGGTGATGACGATCGTGACGCTGACCTACGTCACACTGGTGATGCGCGCCGACAACCACGGCGAGGGCGGGATCATGGCGCTCATCACGCTGGTCAGGAGGTGGTCCGCCCCGAAAACCCGGCACACCTCGATGATCCTCGCGGCGCTCGGGGTGTTTGGCGCCGCGCTGTTCTTCGGCGACAGCATGATCACGCCCGCGATCTCGGTGCTGTCCGCGGTCGAGGGGCTGGAGATTGTCGACCCGGACTTCAAGGACTTCGTCGTGCCCGTGACGGCGGCGATCATCGTCGCACTGTTCGCCGTCCAACGCCGCGGCACCGCCGTGGTCGGCCGGTTCTTCGGGCCGGTGATGATCCTGTGGTTCCTCTCGATCGGCGCCCTCGGCGTCGGGGGCATCGCCCGCGAGCCGGAGATCCTGCGCGCCCTGTCACCCACCTACGCCCTCGGTTTCCTGGCCGGGCACTTCCACATCGCCTTCTTCGCCCTGGCCGCGGTGGTCCTGGCGGTCACTGGCGCCGAGGCCCTCTACGCCGACATGGGCCACTTCGGACGCAAGGCGATCACACTGGGCTGGCTCGGCCTGGTGCTTCCCGCATGCACGGTGAACTACTTCGGCCAGGGCGCCCTGGTGCTCAGCGACGAATCCGCCGTCCGCGCACCGTTTTTCCTGCTCATGCCGGAGTGGTCGCGCATCCCGCTGATCCTGCTGGCCACCGCGGCGACGGTGATCGCATCGCAGGCCGTGATCACCGGCGCATTCTCGGTGGCCTCGCAGGCAGCACAGCTCGGCTATCTGCCCCGGCTGCGCGTCCAGCACACCTCGGCGTCGACGATCGGGCAGGTTTACGTCCCCTGGATCAACGGTGTCCTGCTGGTGGCGGTGTTGATCCTGGTGTTCGCCTTCCGTAGTTCGTCGGCGCTGGCCTACGCATTCGGCATGGCGGTGACGGGCACGATCACCATCACCACCCTGCTCTTCCTGTATCTGGCGCGCACCAGGGCCGGGGCGCCGCTGTGGCTGGTGGTCATCGGCGGCGGTGCGTTGCTGTTCGTGGACCTGATGTTCTTCGCCGCCAACATGACCAAGCTCGTGCACGGTGCGTGGCTGCCGTTGCTGATCGCGGTCTGTGCCTTCACCGTGATGACCACGTGGCAGCGCGGACGCGCGATCGTCACCCGGGCGCGGCGGCGGGCCGAGGGCCCGATGCGGGAGTTCATCGACTCGCTGAGCACCCGGGAGCCGCCGTTGATCCGGCTACCGGGAACGGCCGTGTTCCTCAACAGGGGCGACGACACCGCGCCGCTGTCGATGCGAGCCAACGTCGAGCACAACCACGTGCTGGCCGAGCACGTGGTGATCGTCTCGCTGAACACCGAGCCTGTCCCGCGGGTGCCGGACGCCGAGCGCGTCACCGTCGACGAGCTCGGCTCCGCACACGACGGCATCGTGCACGTGCTCGCCCATTTCGGCTACATGGACCGCGTGGACGTACCCCGCGCGCTGAGCCTGCTCGATCCGTCGCAGACCGAGGGCCCGCTGGATCTGGACCGGGCCACCTACTTCCTGTCCAAACTTGAGCTGTGCCAGGGCGATGCACCGACGATGGCGCCGTGGCGCAAGCGCCTGTTCATCGCGACGTCCTACATCACCGCCGATGCGGCGGCGTCCTTCGGTCTGCCGCTGGACCGGACGGTGATCATCGGGTCACGACTGCAGGTCTGAGTGCCGACGCAGCGGTTCCAGGCCAGGCGGCTGTCGCGGCGGACGCAGCAGGGGCACCACGGGTTTCACTGCCACCCGGGTCGGGCCGTGTGTGCTGAGGTCCAGGGGTTCGCCGGCGTGCCGGATGGTCAGCGCCGAGTGCGGCCCGTCGCGCAGGGTGTAGCAGGCGTGCTCGTGGTCGACGTCGACCGTGACCCGAAAGTCGCGCCAGCGCAACCGGAATCGCATCCGGCTGATGCCGGACGGCAGGTGTGGGTCCAGCGACAACATCCCCTCGTCGTCGCGCAGACCGCCGAACCCGCCGACCAGTGCGGTCCAGCTGCCTGCCAGTGACGCCAGATGCAGTCCGTCACCGGTGTTGTGGTGCAGATCGCGTAGATCGATCAGGGCAGCCTCGTAGGCGTAGTCGTGGGCCAGCTCGAGATGTCCCACCTCGGCGCACATGACCGCCTGGGTGCACGCCGACAACGAGGAATCCCGCGTGGTGCGGCGCTCGTAGTAGTCGACGTTGCGCGCCTTCTGCTCCGGGGTGAAGGCGTGGCTCTGCCACTGCATCGCGAGAACGAGGTCGGCCTGCTTGACCACCTGGGCGGGGTAGAGCCGTACGTACGGTTCGTGCAGCAGCAACGGGTATTCCGTGTTCTCGGTGAAGTCCCACTCCCGCAATGTCGTGAAGCCCTCACACTGCGGATGCACACCCAGTTCCTCGTCGTACGGGATGTGCACGGCGTCGGCGGCGTCCCGCCAGGCGGCGGCCTCCTCGGTGTTCACACCCAGCTCCCGTGCGGCCTCGGGATGGCGCAGGCACGCGGCGACGGCGATGCGCAGGTTGGCCGCCGCCATCAGGTTGGTGAACACGTTGTCCCGTACCACCGCGGTGTACTCGTCGGGTCCGGTGACCCCGTCTATGCGCCACCTGCCGTGCCGGTCGTGATGGCCCAGGGACAGCCACAGCCGTGCGGTTTCGACGAGGACGGCAAGACCGCAGTCGCGCTCCAGCGAGTCATCCCCGGTCACCACGCGGTAGCGCTCGAACGCCATCGCGATGTCGGCGTTGACGTGGAAGGCGGCCGTGCCCGCCGGCCAGTACGCCGAACACTCCTCGCCGCGAATGGTCCGCCACGGGAAGCTCGCGCCGTTGAGATCGAGCTCGCGGGCCCGGTCACGCGCCAGGTCGAGGGTCGTCGAACGCCACCGCAGCGCGTCGGCCGCCGCGCGGGGCGCGGTGTAGGTGAGCACGGGCAGAACGAAACCCTCGGTGTCCCAGAAGGCGTGGCCGTCATAACCGGTCCCGGTCAGACCTTTGCCCGCGATGGCTCGCCGCTCGGCCCGCGCACTGGCCTGCATGACATGGAAGAGCCCGAACCGCACCGCCTGCTGGCAGTCGGCGTCCCCCTCCACCTCCACGTCAGCGCTGTCCCAGAAGTCGTCCAGGTACTCGCGCTGGGCGTCGAGCAGGCCATGCCAGCCGGTGAACCGGGCACCCGCGATGGCGGCCGCCACCTGGTCCCGCAGCGCCGGCCGAGACCGTAGGCTCGACCAGCCGTACGCGAGGTACTTCACGATGCGAAGGCGTTCACCGGATTTGAGCTCGCAGACCACCGTGGTGCGGGCCCAGTCCTCGCCGGCGTCGCCACTGATGTCCACCCGGTCGTCGAACTCGACGATGTGATCCATCGCCGCGGCCATCGTCAGATTGCTGCCCTTGGTCCGGTGGATCAGCATCGCCCCGCGCTCGCTGACCTCGTGCTGCACCGCCTCCAGCGGGTGACTGAGCACCGCGGCGACGCGCGGGTCGTCCGACGCGTCGGGCTGGTCCTCGTTGGCGACCAGCTCGGACTGCACCGTCAGCAGCACGTCGTCGACCGCCTCCACGATGTACTCGATGGCGGCCAGACCCCGCTGCGCCAGCGACACCAACCGCGTGGAGTTCACCGTGACCCGCTTGCCCGACGGCGTGCTCCAGTCCGCGGTACGCGTGAGAGTGCCGGCTCTGAGATCGAGAGTTCTTTCGTGCGAATGTAATTCGCCGTAGCGCACGTCGAATGGTTCGTCGTCGACCAGTAGCCGGATCAGTTTGCCGTTGGTGACGTTGACGATCGACTGACCGTCTTCGGGATACCCGAAGCCCGCCTCGGCGTAGGGCAGCGGCCGGATCTCGTAGAAGCCGTTCAGGTAGGTGCCGGGCAGGCCGTGCGGCTCGCCCTCATCGAGGTTGCCGCGCAACCCGATATGGCCGTTGGACAGCGCGAACAACGACTCCGTCTGCGGCAGCAGATCCGCCCGCAACTCGGTCTCGCGCACCCGCCACGGCTCCACCGGGAAGGCGTCGTCGGTGATCATCATCGGTCGAGCAGCTCCTCGAGGTCGGTCACGACGATATCGGCACCGTTGTCCCGCAAGGCATCTGATTGGCCCACGCGATCCACACCGACCACAACGCCGAACTTACCGGCGCGGCCGGCGGCCACCCCGGATAGGGCATCTTCGAATACGGCCGCCTCGGCCGGCGCGACGTCGAGCAGCGCCGCGGCGCGCAGGAACGAGTCAGGCGCCGGCTTGCCCGGGAGGTTCTCCTCACGCAGCGTCACACCGTCGACCCGCTGCTCGACGTACCAGTCCAGCCCGGTCAGTTCCAGCACCTCCCTGGTGTTGGCGCTCGAGGACACCACCGCGCGCCGCAGTCCCGCATCCGCGGCCGCGGCCAGGTAGCGGCGGGAGCCGTCGAACACCTCGACCCCGTCCTCGTGCAGTGTCTGCTGGAACATCTCGTTCTTCCGATCCCCCAGCTCGGTCACGATCGCGTCGTCGACGCTGATTCCGCGGCTCTGCAGAAACGAGCGGACCCCGTCTTCGCGGGGCTTGCCGTCCACGAACTTCTCGTAGTCGGCCCCTGAGTCGAACGGGACGAACTGCTCCCCTTCGCCTGCGGCGTCCTGCAGATACTCGTCGAACATCGCCTTCCACGCACGCCGGTGCACGCTTGCCGTATCCGTCAGCACGCCGTCCAGGTCGAAAAGGCACGCGCGTATCCCCGCGGGTAGTCCGAGCATGTTCCACTCATACCCTTTTTTGCATGCGCATCGGTGTGGTCTTCCCCCAGACGGAACTCGGCGGCGACCCGGGCGCCGTCCGCGCCTACGGCGAGCGGGTCGAGGAGCTGGGGTATGCGCACGTGCTGGCCTACGACCACGTGCTCGGCGCCGACCCCGCGGTGCACGAAGGCTGGTCGGGTCCGTACGACGTCGACACCACGTTCCACGAACCGCTGGTGATGTTCGGCTACCTGGCCGCGGTGACGACGACGCTGGAGCTGGTGACCGGCGTGATCATCCTCCCGCAGCGGCAGACCGCTCTGGTTGCCAAGCAGGCCGCCGAGGTCGATCTGCTCAGCGGCGGACGCCTGCGGTTCGGCATCGGGCTGGGCTGGAACGCCGTGGAGTACGAGGCTCTTGGCGAGACGTTCGGCAACCGTGGCCGCCGGTCCGAGGAACAGATCGCGGTGCTGCGGCAGCTGTGGACGCAGCGGTCGGTGTCCTTCGACGGTCGCCACCACCGACTCACCGGGGCGGGCATCGCCCCGCTTCCGGTGCAGCGGCCCATCCCGCTGTGGATCGGCGCCGCGGCGGCCCGCGGCTATGAGCGGGCGGGGCGGCTGGCCGACGGCTGGTTCCCGATGCACCCGCCCGGACCCGCACTGGATGAGGCCAAGGCGATCGTGGACGCCGCGGCCCGCGACGCCGGCCGCGATCCGTCGGAGGTGGGCATGGAGGGCCGCGTGAGTTGGCGCGGCGATCTCGGCCGCATCGCCGACGACATCCGCGGCTGGTCCGAGCGCGGTGCGACCCACCTGTCGGTCAACACGATGGGCGCCGGCCTGCGCACCGTCGACGACCATCTTGCGGTGCTGGGGGCCGTCGCCGACAGCGTCGGTCTGGGTTAGGCCAGTCCGAACAACGCCCGCAGCTCGGCGGTCCGCCACACCACCAGCCCGACGAACACGACCAGCAGCGCGACTGCTGCCCCGGCCTGTACGAGGGTGCGCTGCTGCCGCGGTGCGTACGCGAACGCCGCGGCCACCACCGCGCCGGTGACGAGACCGCCGATGTGGCCCTGCCAGCTGATGTTCTGCGACGTGAAGAGCGGATAGACGAACGTGAACACCAGGTTCAGGCCGATGATCATGGCGACGGAACGCACGTCCATGTTGAGCCGCTTGCCCACCACGAACGTCGCGCCGAACAACCCGAACACCGCACCGGAGGCCCCGGCGGTCAGGGCGTTGAACGTCAGCAGGTACACCAGCACCGAGCCGCCGAGTGCGCTGAGCAGATACAGCGCGATGAACCGGACCCGGCCCAACGCCAGCTCCAGCGGTGGGCCCACGAAGTAGAGCGCCAGCATGTTGAACGCGATGTGGGTCAGGCCGAAATGCAGGAAGGCCGACGTCAGCAGCCGGTACATCTCGCCGTCGGCGACGGCGGGCGGCCACAGCGCCAGCGCGCGATCGAGACCGGGCAGCGCCATCTGCAACACCAGCATCAGCAGGTTGACGCCGATCAGCACATACGTCACGAGCGGCGTCATCGACTTCGGACGCTGCGCGCCGAACGCGTTGGTCACCGGGCGCACCGAACGGGCGGCCTCCCCCACACAGTCCGCGCACTGGTGACCGACGGCGGCGCTGCGCATGCACTCGGGGCAGATGAAGCGGTTGCACCGGGCGCAGCGGACGTAGGTCTGCCGGTCGGGATGCCGGTAGCAGGTGGGGACCTGCTGGTACGGCGCGGGCTGGTAACTCACTTCTGCCCCATCGTTCGCTCGCTCACAGTGTCCCGAACAGCTCGATCTGGTTGCCGTCGGGATCCGCGACGAACATGAAGCCCATCCCGGGTACCGGCGCGAACTCGGTGAGGGGTTCCACGATCTGGTATTCGGACGCCTCGAAGGCCTCCGAGACGGCGCGCAACCCGTTGACGCCGATCGTGAAGTACCGCAGCCCGGCCTGCGTGCGGCCGCCGCCGGGCGCGACCGGCGCCGGCGGTGGCGAGGTGTAGGTCACCAGCTTCACCACGCAGTTGCCGAGCGAGTACCGCCGCTGCGAACCGCCGACGAACTCGATCTCGCCTTGCGGTTCGAGTTCGAGGAAGCCCTCGTAGAAAGCCACCATCGGGTCCAGATCGGTGGTCACCAGTCCGACTTCGATGCCGGGCATCAACAGGTCGAGTTTCACAGGAACACGCTATCGGCCGGGCGGCCGCAGGGTGTGGCCGCCTTCATTCGATAACGATTTGGAATCAACCCAGATCACGATCATTTAAGTAAAGCCGGCAAATGTTGAGAATCTTCACGATCTCGAGACGGCGAGACCGTCAAAAGTGTCATCCGCCGGTCCGATTGAGGCCAACATCACGGCCGCGGAATGTAACGCCGCAGCATTGTCGAGAATCGGTGTCCGACAACGACGTTTGGCCACTCTGGGGGACGGTTACCTTGGATTTCGGGCGGGGATAGCAGTACATCGATTCAATCCGAAGGACCAACAGATCATGAATTTCCACGGTATCGCCATGCAGGTGAAGCGGAGCACGGTGGCAGGCGTCGGCGCCGCAGCATTGTTCGGGGGCCTCGCTGTAGCAACCGTCGCGGCCCCCACGGCCGGTGCGCAACCCGCTGCGCAGTGCACGGCCAGTTCGCTGAGCGGGACCGTCAGTTCGGTCACCGCCGGGGCACGCCAGTACCTGGACGCCCATCCCGGGGCCAACCAGGCGGTGACCGCCGCGATGAACCAGCCGCGCCCGGAGGCGGAAGCCAACCTGCGCGGGTACTTCACCGCCAACCCGACCGAGTACTACGAGCTGCGCGGCATCCTGGCCCCCATCGGGGACGCACAGAACAACTGCAACGTGACCGTGCTGCCCGCCGACCTGCAGTCGGCGTACAACACGTTCATGGCCGGCTGAGCTGACCTTTCGACGTTCACGGCGGCGGGTTTCGTCTCGCCGCCGTGAACTTTCTGGCGGCACGCCGCCGCGAACCTTAGACTCGCTACCTATGAGGCTGAACAAACCTGGTGCGGTCGCCGCGACCGCGGCCACAGTGGCGGTCTGGTGCGCTCTCGCCCCGGTGGCGCAGGCTCAGCCCGCACCCCCGGCGCCGGTGCCACCGCCGCCGCTGCCCGCCGAGGCGGCGGCCGGTTCGCCCGCGGCACCCGCGGTGCCCGCCGAGGGGCTCAAGACCACGATCGACGCAGACGGCTCCTACGCCGTCGGCACCGACATCGCGCCCGGTGTCTACCAGTCGGCGGGCCCGGTGGACGCCGGCGCCTGCTACTGGAAGCGCACCGCAGGCGACCAGCTTGTCGACAACCGTCTGACGAAGAAGCCGTCGTTCGTGCAGATCATGCCCACCGATACCACCTTCACCACCAGCGACTGCCAGGCGTGGCAGCTCACCAACGCACCGATGCCGCCGGAGCCCGGGCCGGGCTCCCTGCTCGGCGAATTGACGCAGGCGATCGGCAGCGGGATGTTCTCCGGGGGCCCGCCCTGACCGACGGCCGCATCGCTGTTCCCGCCGATCTCGACGCAGTCACCTCGGTGGGACCCGAAGACCACTCCGAGGTCGACGCTGCCGCGATCGAGCGGATCTGGCAGGCCGCCGTGCACTGGTACCGCGCGGGGATGCAGCCCGCGATCCAGGTGTGCCTACGGCGCAACGGCCACGTCATCCTCGACCGGGCGATCGGCCACGCCTGGGGTAACGGCCCCGACGACGGCCCCGACGCCGACAAGGTCCCGGTCGACACCGACACACCATTCTGCGTGTACTCGACCGCGAAGGCGATCACCACCACCGTCGCGCACATGCTCGTCGAACGCGGCGCGTTCTCGCTCGAGGACCGGGTGTGTGACTACCTGCCGACCTACACCAGCCACGGCAAGGACCGCACCACGATCCGGCACGTGATCACCCACAGCGCCGGGATCCCGTTCGCGACCGGACCCAAGCCCGACCTCAGGCGCATGGACGACAGCGAGTACACCCGCGACATGCTGGGCCGGATGAAGCCGGTCTATCCCCCGGGACGGATCCACATCTACCACGGCGTCACGTGGGGACCGCTGATGCGCGAGATCATCTTCGCCGCGACGGGACGCAGCATCCGCGAGATTCTGGCCGAGGAGATACTGGATCCGCTGGGGTTCCGCTGGACCAATTACGGCGTTGCGGCACAGGATGTTCCGCTGGTGGCGCCCAGTCATGTCACCGGCAAGCCGTTACCGCCGCCGATCGCCAAGGCGTTCAAGGCCGCGGTGGGTGGCACGCCGCAGCAGATCATCCCGTTCTCGAACACGCGCGAGTTCCTCACGGGCGTCATCCCGTCGTCGAACACCGTCTCCAATGCCAACGAGCTGTCCCGCTTCGCCGAGATCCTGCGCCGCGGTGGCGAGCTCGACGGTGTCCGGGTGATGGCACCCGAAACCCTGCGCGCCGCAACCGCAGAGGCGCGCCGTCTGCGTCCGGACCTCGCCACCGGGATGGCGCCGATGCGGTGGGGTACGGGATACATGTTGGGCTCCAAGCGATTCGGTCCGTTCGGCCGTGACGCCGCCGGCGCGTTCGGCCACACCGGGCTGACCGACATCGCGGTGTGGGCCGACCCGGAGCGGGCGTTGTCGGTGGCCGTGGTCAGCAGCGGGAAGCCCGGCGGGCATCGCGAAGCGAAGCGCTACCCGCAGCTGCTGGACCGGATCAACGCCGAGATTCCCCGCGTCCGCTGATATACCCGCTAGCAGGCAGTGCGCACTGGACGCGAGCACTGACGACATCGGCGGGCGGTCGCGACATGATCGACGAGAGATCCGACCCGACCCCGCCGAGAGAGGCACCGCAGATGAGCTGGAACCGAAACGACACCGCCGTCGTCTTCATCGATCCACAGAACGACGTGCTCAGCCCCACCGGGATCAACTGGGCGGCAACCGGTGCCAGCGTCACCGAAAACGACACCGTGGCGCACATGCTCGCCATCTTCGAAGCCGCCAAGGCCGCATCATTCGGCATGTTCATCTCGCCGCACTACTTCTATCCCACCGATCACGGCTGGCTGTTCAACGGCGCACTGGAAGCCGAGGAACTGCGCACCGGCACCTTCGACCGGCCGGGTCCGCTGAATCTCGACGGCCTGACCGGGTCGGGCGCCGACTGGCTCGAAGAGTTCAAGCCCTACATCGAGGATCCGGCCACGGTCGTCGTCAGTCCGCACAAGGTCTTCGGCTCACAGACCAACGACCTGGTTCTCCAGCTGAGAAAGCGGGGCATCAGCAAGGTGCTGCTGGGCGGGATGCTCGCGAACATGTGCGTCGAGTCGCACCTTCGCGACCTGCTGGAGCAGGGATTCGAGGTCTACGTCGTCCGGGATGCCGTCGCGGGTCCACGCCACCCCGAGTGGGGCGACGGGTATCAGGCCGCGCTGGTCAACTACGCCTTCCTCGCCCACGGTGTCGTCCGCACCGACGAGGTGGTCGCCGCCATGCGCGCCACCGTCTGATCCACGCGTCTAGCGCAGCTTCTCGCCGTAGACCCGCTCGACCGTCAGCGCCATCAGCACCCGACGGTCCGACACCATCACCGACCGGTACTCGTCCCAGTCCGGGTGCTCACCCGCGGCAGCGCGGTAATAGTCCACCAGCGCCTCCACCTCCGGGCCCTGCGGATCAGTGCCCGGCCCGGTCAACGACACGGAGCCCTCGGCGGTAGCCCACGCCCAGCCGTCGCCGCTGGTGACCTCGAGCGCGGCACGCGGGTCGCGGCGCAGGTTGGCCGTCTTGGCGCGGCCCTCCGTCATCGACACGTAGATCACGCCCGCACCGCGGTCGTAGAACGGCGTCACCGGCGACAGCTGCGGCACCCCGCTGGCCTTGATGGTGGCCAGCACCCCGAGCCGGGCCTCGGCCAGCAACGCGTGCGGATCGAACGAATGGGTCATGACTTCTCCTGTCGCACACCGCGGTAGATGCCCCAGCGCACGATCACCGGCATCAGCACCCGATCGAACGCCCAGGCCGGGAACCGGAATGCCGTGCCGTTGGGCGCGAACACCTCCAGTCCGTCGGGCTGGATGCCCAATACCGATCCCCAACGCCGCTTCGGTGCGCGGTAATCCCGCAGCGGCTTTCCGTCGAAGGCGGCGCGGATGTTGCGGGCCAGCAGGCCGTCTGCGCGGTTACGGGCCGAGCTGCGCAGCGGATCGCTGGCCGCGACGTCGCCGACCGCGAACACCTCGGGGTGGCCGGGCACCCGCAGCTCGGGCGTGACGCGGACGAATCCGTGCTCGTCGAGCAGGTCGGCGGGCAGCCAGTCGGTGTTGGGCCGCACCCGCCCGATCGCCCACAGCACCGCGTCCGCGGTCGCCGGCGGCTGCCCGGTGGTCCACTGCACCGGATCGCTGGTCAGCTCGTCGCCGGCGAAGCCGGGCACCAACGCGGCCCGGTACCCGGGGCGCAGCTGCACTCCCGCGTCGGTGAGCCTGCGCTGGACCTTCGCCCAGGTCCTCGGGTGGTGCCCGACCAGGGCGCGGTCGCCGGGGAAGTACAGCTCGACCCGCTTGTCCGGCCACGCGGTCGCGATCTGGGCGGCACTGCTGACCGCGGCGGCACCGCCCCCCACGATCATGACCGACCGTGCCGCGGCCAGCTTTTCGTGCGGACCCCGCAGATCGTCACCGATCTCGGCGGCGGTCTGCAGCGCCGGCCTGCGCCAGAATCCGTTGGTGACCCCGGTCGCGATGACCAGCACGTCGTACGGCACCTCCGTGGCGGTCCCGTCCGGGAGTTCCACGGTCACGGTCCTGGCGTCCAGGTCGACGCCAGTGAGTGTGCCGTGCACGGTGCGGACCCCGTCCAGTCCGCGGAACCGGGCGAACGGGATCCAGTTGTGCCGCGCCCACTCGTCCGGGCGGGCCAGCCGCCAGCCGAGTTCCTGCCCGCTGACCAGGCCGGGCTTGGCGGAGATCCCCACCACGTCAGCATGTTTGGCCAACTTGATGGCCGTGAGCACCCCGACGTCGCCGAGCCCGGCGATCACCACCCGACGGCCCGTCACGCGCGGACCTTCGCCGGCGGCCAGGGCACGAACCGGGAGACGCGGTCGACGACGGCCTGGTATCCGGGCCGGCGTTCCAGGCTGCGCGCCTCCATCATCGGGATGCTGGCGCCCAGGAACATGGCCAGCATGGCCGCCGCCCCGAGGAACAGCCACCACCAGTCACCTGGCGACGCAGCCACCCCGAACAGCGCCAGCGCGAACCAGAACCCGAACTCGCCGAAGTAATTCGGGTGCCGCGACCAACTCCACAGTCCGCGGTCCATCACCTCTCCGGGCCGCCGGTCGGCGACGAAGCGATGCATCTGCAGATCCGCCACGAATTCCAGTGCCACAGCCGCCATTCCGACGACGAAGGCGAGGACCGCCAGCCAGGTGAGGGTTTCTCCCGGCGCCGTGACGGCGACGTAGACCGGCAGCATGCCGAGGAACACCTGCATGGTGGGAATCAGGTGGATGGCCACCAGGTCGGCGACGAACTCGAAGCGGCCGGCCCGCTCCCGAAACATCGGGTAGCGCCAATCCTCATGGTGCAGACCGGGAAACGCGTACACCCAGTTGCCGGTCAGCCGCACCGCCCACGTCACCACCAGGATCGCCAGCAGCCACGTACTGAGCGTGGTGACGCCGCTCTCGTACCACCAGTAGAACAGCAGCAGCGGCGGGATCACGCTCCAGTACGCGTCGTAGAAGCTGGAGTTGCGGTATACGCGGCTGAAGGTGAACACCACCACGGTGGCCACGAGGTCGGCGATCAAGGTGTCCAGCCACAGCCTGCCGGTGGTCGGTCCCAGGAACAACCAGGCCCCTGCAGCGGCGACAGCCATGACGTAGGCGGCGGTGACGACGGCCAGGGATCGTGCCTTACCCATCGAGCGTCACCCGGAACGTCTTCGGCCAGTCCTTGCCGGTGAGCAGGAACTCTGAGCCCTCAACGTGCGCGATGCCGTTGAGCACCTGGGCGGTCGGGGGGATGCCGCGCTCCCGCAGCGGCGCGGCATCGACGATCAGCGTGACCGCACCGCTGGACGGGTCGATCCGCGCGATGGTGTCCGTCGGCCACACGTTCGCCCAGACCTGACCGTCGACACACTCCAGCTCGTTGAGGCCCTTGAGCTGACCGCCGTCGTTGGTGACATCGACGCCGCCGATCTCGGAGAAATCCGTCGGGTCATGGAACGTGAGCCGGCTGGTGCCGTCGCTGCGGATCAGTCGCTGCCCGTCGTAGCAGAGTCCCCACCCCTCCCCGGACAGCGGAACCTCGCGGACCGGCGCCATGGTGGTCCTGTCCCATTCGACGGCCATACCGTCCTGATAGGTCAGCTGCCAGATCCGATCACCGACAACGGTGATGCCCTCCCCGAAGTAGTCGCTCGGGACGGGGACGGCGCGGCCGACCTCACCGGTGTCCGGATCGAGCTCGCGCATCTGCGACTCGCCGGCAAGCCCGGTGCCTTCGTAGAGGACCGGACCGTTGATCTCGAATCCCTGGGTGAACGCACCGGGGTCGTGCGGGATCTCCGCCAGCACGACCGGCTCGACGACGGGAGGGGGGCCGGCCTGCGCGACCGGCGGGGACGAGCACCCCGCCACCACCGCGAGTGTCAGCGCCGCGCACACCCGCCGCACGGCCCTGGGAGAAGAGGGAGTCATACCGGAGTTCTACCGTGCGACGATGGCGGAATGAAAGCGGTCAGTTGTGTCAACAGCTCACTCGAGGTCGTCGACCTACCCTCTCCGCGCCCCGATGACGGTCAGCTGGTGCTTGACGTGCTGCGGTGCGGCATCTGCGGATCCGACCTCCACGCCAAGGATCACGCCGACGAACTCACCGACGTTTTCGCCGAAGGCGGCTACCACGACTTCATGCGCAGCGACACCCCGGTGGTCATGGGGCACGAGTTCTGCGGCGTCGTCGCCGAGCGGGGACGCAAAGTGGGCAAGGAGTTCACCCCGGGCACCACGGTGGTGTCGTTCCCGCTGGTGAGGGCCGCCGGCGGCGTGCACCTGACCGGGCTCTCGCCGGTCGCCCCCGGTGGGTACGCCGAACAGGTGGTCGCCGAGGCGGCCTTGACGTTCGCGGTCCCCAACGGTCTCGACCCGGCGATCGCCGCGCTCACCGAGCCGATGGCCGTGGCGTTTCACGCGGTCCGCCGCAGCGACATCACCACCAAGGACGTCGCGATCGTGCTGGGCTGCGGCCCGGTCGGACTGGCCGTCATCGCCCACCTGAAAGCGCGCGGTGTGCGCACCATCGTCGCCAGCGACTTCTCTCCCGGCCGGCGCGCCCTGGCTACCCGATGCGGCGCCGACGTCGTCGTCGATCCCGCCGCGGAGTCCCCGTACGAAGCCGTCCCCGCCAAGCAGCGCGGCCTGACCGAACTCCCCGCGCTCTACGAGCTGGGCATCGGCTCCATGGAGAAACTGCGCAAGGTCCCCGGCTGGTCCCACGTCTACCGTGTGGCCGACCGTCTCGGCGGCACGGCTCCCAAGCGCCCGGTGATCTTCGAATGCGTCGGCGTGCCCGGAATGATCGACGGCGTCATCGGCGCGGCGCCGCTGGCGTCGCGCGTCATCGTCGTCGGGGTGTGCATGGGCGACGACAAGCTGCGTCCGGCGATGGCGATCGGCAAGGAGATCGACCTGCGGTTCGTGTTCGGATACACGCCCCTGGAGTTCCGCGACACGCTGCACATGCTGGCCGACGGCAAGGTCGACGCGTCGGCGCTGGTGACCGGGACCGTGGGACTCGGCGGCGTGGCCGCGGCCTTCGAGGCACTCGGCGACCCGGAGACGCACGCGAAGATCCTCATCGACCCGGCCAGCGCCGCCGTCGCCCCCTAGATCGGCAGTGGCTCGTTCGCCGAGTCGAGGTGCTCGACGGTGGTGAAGACGAGCTCCTCATCGCCGACGTTCTCGATGTCGTGCAGCAGGTACTCGCCCGCCGCGAAGCTGAAATGCCGTGTCTCACCTGCGCCGTAGGAGACGTCACGGGTGGTGCCGTCGGATGTGTGCTGCCTGCTGGTGCCCGCGTTGACCGCGGTCCAGAAGTAGTCCAGCACGTGCCGGTGGGCGTGAAAACGCTGCCCGGGCGACAGCCGGATCTCCCACACCCGGACGCGGTCGTTCTCACTCAGCAGCCGCGATCCGACGTTGCCGTCGTGGGAGTGGGTGTCGAACTCGGCGCGCAGCTCGTCGGTCCATCCGTCGAAGTCGGTGCCGACCAGCGTGCCCGCCAGGGGTGCGTCTGTCAGGAATTCTCTGGTGCTCGTCATCGTGTGCGGTTCCTCTCCTCGGTGTGCGGTTAACGGCCTGGCCCGTAGAGGCCGAACCGGTTGTCGGGACTGCCGGGCACCCAGGTGCCGGTGACCTGCGAGCGGGTGCCCATTTCCTTGACGCGCCGGATGAGCCGCTGCGCGAGTTCGAGCTGCCCGGGCTCCCACTTGGCCAGTGCCTCAGCGATGTCGTCGCTCTCGGACAGTGCGTCGTAGAGGGCCCATGCATTCGCCGCCGCCTTGGCGGTGCCGGCCGCGGCGTGCGGGCGGGCGGCGCTGGCCGCGTCGCCGACCAGAGCGACCCGGCCCATGGCCATCTGGTGCGCCTCGACGTCATAGACCGCCTGCAGGTAGGGCTGCTCGGTGCGCAGTACCACCTCAGCCGCCGCCGGCGCCAGCACCTGCGCTGCCGCCGAGCGCATCTCGTCGACGAAGCGGTCCTGCACCTGACCCGGATGCAGCGACACGCCTGCGATGAAGCCGCGCTTGTCGGTCATCAGTTCGTCGAGGGCGTAGCCCTCGGTGACATTGCGGTACCAGACGTAGTTCAGCAGCCGCTGCCCCGGGGCGAGGCCACCGTCGGACGACGGGATCGGGTAGACGTTGATGTGGGTGTGCGGGCCGAAGCTGTAGCTGATCGAGTCGCGCAGCAGCTCGAATGTCTGCGGTGTGACCTGACTTTCGGCAACAGTGCCGCGCCACCCGACGTACCCGGAGTACTCCGGTGTCGAGTCGGGCGAGATGCGCCGCCGGCTCGGTGAGCCGATGCCGTCGGCGAACACCACCAGGTCGGCGCGCTCACGCCGGCCGGATGTGAACCGTACCTCGACGCCGTCGGCGTCCTGATCGAAGCCGGCGGCGTACGCGCCCAGGTGATAGCCCTCGGTTCCGAAATCGGCCAGCAACGCCCGGTAGAAGGTGCCCCATGACGTGTAGCTCCACGGGGCCACCTCGCGGTGCACCACCGTGTTGTCCATGTCCAGGTACTGCACGAATTGCGTTGACGTGCTCACGGTTTCGGGATGCTGCTGGCTGCACTCGACGAACCAGCGCAGCGTGTCGGGCTGCAGCACGATGCCGCCGCCACGCCCGTCGAGGTCGGTGGGGGTGCGCTCGAAGATCTCGACGTCGAAACCGAGCCGGCGCAGCAGCAGCGCGGTGGTCAGGCCGCCGATCGACCCGCCGATGACGATCGCGCGGTGTCCACTCCAGTCAAACATGTGTGTCTCCTTATCCGAGCCCGAGGAATGCGCGGGCGTTGGTCTCCAGCACGGCGTCGTCGATGCCCGCCGCGTGTGGTAGCTGCAGGGGGTCGTGGGTTCCCATGTCGAACGGGTAGTCACTGCCGCACATCAGGTGTGTCGGATCGGCCTGCGCGGCAAGGAGCTTGAGCGTGGGAACGTCGTGGGTGAGGGTGTCGAACCACAGGTCGGCGAAGGCCTCCCGCGGCGCTCGGGTGCCGGCGGACCGCACGTCGGCCCGCTGCTGCCAGCCGTGCTGCCAGCGCCCCACCAGTGCGGGCGCGCACCCACCGCCGTGCACCAGGCAGATGCGCAGACCCTCGATTTGGTCCAGCACCCCGCCGAGGGTCAGTGCGGCGGCGGCCGTCGCCGACTCGACCGGGTTCCCGATCAGGTTGGTCAGGTAATACGACGTCCACTCCGGCCGCGCCAGCTGCATCGGATGCACCAGCACCGCGACGTCGTATTCGGCAGCAGCCGAGAGCACCTCGCGCATCGGTGCGACGTCGAAGGACGTCGTGCCGAGTAGCGGCGGTACCGCGATGCCGCGCACGTACGCCGAATCTGCCATCGCCGCGATCTGTTTCCGCGCGGACTCCGGGTTGTGCAGCGACGTCAGCGCGAGACCGAGCAGTCGGCCGCCGCTGTCCCGGCACACCTTCTCCAGGTCCTCGTTGAACGTTGCGACGAAGTCGTCGACGCCGGCGTGGTCGACGACCGGGAAGGCGAACGGCGGCGCCGAGAGAACCCTGGAGCCCAGCCCCGCGGCGTCGGTGTCACCCAGTACCCGGGTGACGTCGCTCATCGCGTCGGTCTCGATGGACAGCGGCAGATCACCGAGATGCAGCTGTCCCGCCACGTCACGCAGGGCGGGCACCGGCGAGCCAGGGGCGAGCCCGAACAGGTTCTGCGGCAACCAGTGTGCGTGGACGTCGATGGGTCCCGGCCGGATGCTCACGCGGCCGACGCTTTCGCCTCGAGCGCCTCGAAGCGGGCGAGCACCTCGGCCTGCAGGAGCGCGACCGCGGGGTCGGAGGCCCGCCGCGGCCTCGGCAGGTCCACGTCGATGATCTCGTGGATCCGGCCACCCGGTTCGAGTACGACGATCCGGTCGGACAGCTGCACGGCCTCGGTGACGTCGTGGGTGACGAACATGACGGTGCGCCGGGATTCCAGCCAGATCCGCTCCAGGTGCTCGCGCAGCGTGCGCGACGTCATGGCGTCGAGGTGGCTGAACGGCTCGTCCATCAGCAGCACGTCGGGCTCGACGGCGAATGCCCTGGCGATCCCGATGCGCTGCTGCTGACCGCCCGACAGTTGGGCGGGGAACCGGTCGGCGCAGTGGCTCAGCCCCACCAGGTCCAGGTAGTGCGCGGCCCGGTCCTGCCAGCCGGCCCGTTCATGCTGGACGAAGCCGAGGTTGGCCATCACCGTACGCCACGGCAGCAGGCGCGGATCCTGAAAGACGTACCCCACTCGTGCATCCCGCGAGCCGGCGCGCAGCGACACGGTGCCCGAGGTGTGGGTTTCGATACCGGACACGATGTTCAGCAGCGTGGTTTTCCCGCTGCCGGAGGGGCCGACGACGGACACGAACGTCTCGCCGGAGATCGTCAGGTCGATCTTGTCGATGACGCGGGTCACGGCGCCGCGCCGGTCGGTGAACTCTTTGACCAGACTCTGGATTTCGATGGAGGCCATGGTTTCTCGCTTTCAGAGGTGAGCGGTGACTGAGGTGACTAGGCGTTGCGCCAGCGGGTGGCGAAGCGCTCGATCGGACCGAGGAGCAGCAGGTCGGCGATGACCAGCAGCAGGATGAACACCAGCACCCAGGCCAGGAACCCGTCGAGCTGGTTGGCGTCGTACCAGTAGCGCGCCCGCCATCCCACCCCGGAGGTGGCGCCGAACCATTCGGCCAGCAGTAGCCCGTTCCACGCGCTCATGATCGCGAAACGCACTGCGGCGACGGTGGATCCGGCGACTGCGGGTACCACGATCTCGCGCAGCGCCCGCGCCCGCGGCACCCCGAACGACCTGGCCATCAGGACCAGATCGGCGGGTACCGCCCTGGTGGCCTTGGCGATGTTGACGACGACGAACGGCAGACCGGACAGGAAGACCGTCACCACCGGTGTCAGCCAGCCGAACCCGAACCACATGGTGGTCAGGAGCGCCCAGATGACCGCGGGGATGGCGAGTGCCGCCGCGTTCAGATCGGAGAAGGCGAGATCCGCGATGCGGGACAGCCCCATCAGGACCCCGAGGGCCGCGCCCACCACCAGCGCCGCGACCAGGCCGAGGAGAAAGCGGTTCATGCTGATGGCGAGGTTGTGCCAGAGCTCTCCGGCTGTCGCCTCTGCGCCGAGCCGCGTTATGGTGTCGCCCACCGAGGGCACGCGATTCCCGATCACGACGGCCAACTGCCAGGCCGCCAGGATGCTCAGCACCGCGGCCAGGGTCGCCGTGACGGTGGTGGTCTGCCCACGCAGCTGACGCTGCCAGGTCTGGGTGGTGGTCATGCCACGTCCTTCCGCCATGCGAAGAATCGGTCTTCCAGATGGGCCAGGCCTCGTTCGATGAGGATCATGGTCACGATGAACAGGGCGGTCCAGGCCAGCATGTCGGCAACCTGGAACTCCTGGTAGGCCTTGCGGATCATGAACCCGACACCGGAGCTGGCACCGAAGACCTCGGTGAGCGCCTCGACCTTCCACGCCATCGCGAAGCCGTATCGCACGCCGGCGAACACGAAGGTGGTCAGCGCGGGCAGGTAGAGGTGGCGCATGACGTCGGTGCGGTCGCGTTCGAAGGCCTGGCACATCGCCAGCAGGTTGCCGTCCACGGATCGCACGCCCTCGGCGACGTTGATCGCGATGAAGGGCAGGGCCACCAGTGCCGAGACCACGATTGGCCCGCCTGCCCCGACGCCGAAGATCAGCAATCCGAACACCGCGTACGTCAGGCCCGGCATGTTGCCCAGCACGAACAGTGGCAGCGAGAAGTACGCCGTCATGAACCGGGACCGGCCCATCACGAACCCGATCACCAGGCCGCCGACCATCGCGATGGCGAAGCCGACCGCGATCTTGGCGATGCTGATCGCGAAGTTGGAGAGGGCCTCCCCCGAGACGACGATCGCGTAGACCTGCTCGCCGACCTGCGCCGGCCGCGGCAGGATCGGGTCGTCGACCCAGGCGGCCAGGGCGGCCCACGCCCCGAGTGCGAGCAGCAGCGCGAGGCCGGAGACCAGCCAGCGTCGTTGCTGCAGAGGTGCTTTCGCGGGCCGGCGGGACGCCGGCGGCGCCGGCTCGGGCCGGGTGTCCGGCGGGGCGACAGCCTGGGTCACGGCTGGACTCCTTCGGTCGGCAGGAACTGCGGGTCGGTGATGTCGTCGGAGATGACGCCGGTGGTGCGCATCAGGTCGAAGATCGAGCTCTCGTCCTCGGCCCACTGCTCGTCGAAGCGGACTTCGTCGGTCACCCAGTCATGCTCGGCGACATAGGCTTTCATGAACGCGATGTCTTCGGGTGTGGCCACCGCGAAGTGCTGGGGGTATCGCTCGATCATCTCGTCGCGGTGCTCCTGCCACTCGGCGAGTCCGCGGTCCCACAGGTCCAGGAACGCCGACACCTCGCCCGGGTGGCCGTCCACCCAGTCCTTGCGCGCCACGAAGACGTTGCCCATCGGGCCGTCGTGGCCGGGAGCGTTCAGCTCGGCGAACAGGTCGGCCGAGGACTTGCCGTCGTAGAGCGGCCGCACCGAGCCGTCCCGCAGCTCGCGCGCGGACAGGTCCGGATAGCAGATGCAGGCGTCGATCTCGCCGCGCGCCAACAGGTTCGACAGGTTCTGGATGTCGGCGACCACGATGTCGAAGTCGCCGTCGAGCACTTTCATGTCGTGCATCTGCGCCACCAGCGCGCTCCACACGAGTGTCCCGGAGACGGTGGTGAACACCCCGAGGCGCCGGCCCCGCAGATCGGCGAGCGACTGCGCGGTATCGTCGGCGCGGACCATGATGCGGCTGCGCTCGGCGTTGTAGCGGCCGATGATGACGGTTTCGCGCTGGGTTTGCTCCTCCAAACCGGGCACCTCGAACGACGCCGTGGAGATGATGTCGGCGTGGCCGCCGGCGAACAGCCCGAACTCGTCCCAGGTGGCGCTGGTCTCGATGGAGTAGCCGGTGTCACGCTGCCACTGGTCGACGATGCCGGTGTCGTGCATGTAGTCCCAGATCGGGTCCGGGGCGAACGTGAAGCGGATGACGCCGTCCTGAGCGGTTCTCGACGAGGCCGGACCGCCGAGGCCGGCCGAGCATGCGGTGGTGAGCGCGAGCATCGCCGCCGCGGCAGTTGCCGCCGCGGTTCTGACGCAGGTGCGAAGCGATAGGGCCACCGGTACCTCCTTGTTTGTGACGGTGATCACGATGTTCACGATGCGGGGTATGGACCATTCCCGGCAATGTTCAGCCAGACATACTTATGCTCGTGGCTATGTCTGATGACACATCTGGGGTGCCGCCGCTGGAGCGCTGGCTGGTCGCGCTCGCCGAGATCGGCGAGGCGGTCGGCGGGGACGAGCCGGTCGCCGACGTGCTGGCCCGGGTGGCCCGCACGGCGTGCACGCTGCTGGGCTACGACTTCTGCGCGGTATTCCTTCCCACCGATGACGGGCGCACCCTGGCCATCCAGGGTTCCTATGGGCTGTCTGCGGACTACGTCGCGCAGGTCAACGCGGATCGGCCGATCCTGCTGGACATGCGCGGCGAGCGGGAGGCGCCGACCAGCCTCGCCTTCCGCAGCGGCGACGTCGTCACGTTGGAGGACATCGCGCTGGTACCCGACTTCACCTGGGGCGGTGTCGCCCAGGAGCAGGGCTACCGGTCGTTGATCTCGGTGCCGCTGCGGCGCGGCGGGTCGGTGGTCGGTGCGCTCAACGGGTACCGCACCACCCCGCACCGGTTCGACCGCGCCGAGGTGACGCTGGTGACGACGCTGGCCACCCAGGTCGCGATCGCACTCGGCACCGCACAGTTACGCGCCCAGGAACAGGCCACCATCCGGGAGTTGCGTCGCGCCGAGGAAGTGCACACCCTGCTGACGGCGACGGCACTGCGCGGCGAAGGGGTCACCGGTGTCGCGACGGCACTGGCCGAGCTGCTCGGGCGCGCAGTGCTGATCGAAGACGTCTACGACGAGCCGCTGGCCGACGCCGGATGGCAGGACGCCGGCGACGAGGTCTCTGATGCGCACGTCGTGGCCGAGGTGTTGCTCGACGGCCAGGCCGTCGCGCGGATTCACGTGGCGGCAACGGATTCCGAGTTGTCGGGGCTCGACGTGCGGGCCGTCGAACATGCGACGGTCGTCACCGCGCTGGAGCTGTTGCGTGCGCGTACCGCCGCCGAGGTAGAACAGCGCATCCGGGGCTCGCTCGTGGCCGATCTCCTCGGCTCCGACGACGCCGGAATGCCCGCACTGCTGGACCGCGCCCGCCGCCTCGGTTGGGACCTGTCCGGCGTCCAGACCCTGATCGCGGTCCGGCCCGCCGCCGAACGCACCCTCGCCGCCGCGGACAGGTTCCTCTCCGGGGTCTCCCCCCGGCCACTGGCCGCGCTGCACCGCGGCGACCTGGTGCTTGTGTGGCCGGCCGCCGGCCGCTCTGCCGTGGACATCGCCGGCCGGCTCGTGGACATGCTGTCGACCACCGCCGCCGGACACCTGACCGCCGCGGTGTCCCGCCAGGTCGCGGCCCGCGAGCTGCCCGGCGCCTTCCGCACGGTCCGCGGTGCGCTCGATCTTGCCGGCGACACGGGCACCTCGACGGTGATCGATCTCCACGACATCACCATCGACCACCTACTGCTGCAGCTCGACGACCCCGGGCGCCTGCGGGAGTTCGCGTCGTCGGTTCTCGGCCGCGCGGTCGACTACGACCGCACCCGCTCCACCGAGTTGCTCCACACCGCACGGGTGCTGCTCGACCACGGTCTGGACCGGCGTGCCGCCGCCGCCGCGTTGCACCTGCACCCCAACACCGTCGCGCAGCGGGTCCGTAGACTCGAGGAGCTGACCGAGCTCGATCTGGCGCGGCCGGGAGATCTGCTGCAGCTGACCGCGGCCCTCACCGTGGCCCGGATCGCGGCAGTGCAGTGACCCGTCACGTCACCGCCGTACCAGCGCCCGCCACGCCATGTCGGCCACCGACAGGCAGTACGCGTCGTCGATGTGCTGGTCGGTGTACAGCGCCCGAATGTTGATCGGCGCCAACAGGACCTGAACTCCGGTCACCGGGTCGACACCCTCTCTCAGTTCGCCGCGGACCGCCGCCTGGTCGAGGATCGCCCGCACCGTCGCAAAGCGGCGCCGCCAGTACACCATCCGCGTGTCGTCGGGGTGTTGCGCCGCCCGGTCATCCAGGACCATGGCGCGCAGAAGACGACGGCCGTCGGTGGTGTTCAGGTATCGGGCCACCGACAGCGCCACGGTCTTCAGGTCTTCGCGCAACGATCCGGTGTCGGGCGCGACGATGATGTCCTCGCACCGATAGAACAGGGTGTCCAGCAGCAACCGCTGACCGCTGCCCCAGTACCGGACCACGGCCTCCACATCGATTCCGTGCCGATCAGAGAGTGCGCCGACGCTGAAACGTTCGACGCCCCAACGGACTACCTCATCGAGGGCAGCCGCCAGCACGCGCTCCCGAAGTTCCTGCGGCACCGCTGGATCGACGAATTCCCACTGAGCAGGCATGTCCCTCGTCAACTCTAATCGTGTACTGCATCCAGTGCGCGGAAGATCCTCTGTTCGCTCACCGGGCGCGGCGTCCCGAGCTGCTGAGCCCACAGGCTCACCCGCAACTCCTCGATCATCCGCGCGATGTCCGCCACGTCGGGCGCAGCGGCGCGGGCCGGCGAGAGTGCGCGCCGCAGTTCGTCGTAGGCGTCCTGGACCGCGGCCACCCGGTCCATCCGTTCGCGATCGGCGCCGAGTCCGTGCGGAAGCCGTTCCAGCCGGCGGCCGATCGCGGTGAGGTAGCGGGTCAGGTCCGCGAGGTGGGTTACTCCCGTGGCGGCGACGAATCCCGGCGCGACCAACCGCGCCAGCTGCGCGCGGATGTCCGCGATCGCGGCGGCCTGGGATTCGGGCGGTTTCTGGGGCAGGGCCAGCTCTACGTCGTGCAGCGCGGCGAGGACCTTCTGGACGCGGCGCACGACGTCCGCCGTGGCGCCGGCGAGCCCACTGGACAACCGTTGACGGGCCGCGGTGAACTCCGCCCTCGTCCACACCGGTGCGGGCACCAGCGTCTGCACCGCCGCGTCCGCGCAGTCCTCGATCAGCGCCGACAGCGATCCGTCCGGGTTACTGCCCAGCATCAACCGGGTGCGGGTATCCAGGCCCTTCTCAACGCTTTTGGCGACCGACGGCGCGGCGAGCAGGAGCAGGCGGCGGCTGCCACGCGGCATGGCGACAGCCTGCTCGGCCTCCGTCGCGAACACCCTGATGTCCACCGCCGCGCCTGCCGGCACGAACGCCGGGTATCCGCGGACGAGGTGGCCCGCCGTCCCGGTGCGCTCGACGACGCGCGGGAGCTCGTCCAGGTCGTCGGGCCACGACCGCAGACCGCTGCGCTCCAGATCGCCCGCGACGGTCTCGGCGACGGCCTGGCGGGATGGAGCGGCGAGTTCGCGCTGCAACTGGTCGAGACTCTTTCCCCGAGAGACCACCGCTCCGTCCGCTTTCTCCACCGCGAACGTCACCCGGAGGTGCGGCGGCAACTTGTCCAGGTCGAAAGCGTCGATCGGCACCAGAACGCCGGTGCGGCGCCGCAACTCACGCTGCACGGTGTCCAGCAGCGGACCGCTGTCCGGGGTGATGGAAGCCAGCAGTGCCCGGGCCGTGTCGGGCGCGGGCACGAAGTTTCTGCGCAGGTCCTTCGGCAACGACCGGATCAGCGCGGTCAGCAGCTCCTCACGCAGCGCGGGTACCTGCCAGGCGAAGTCGTCGCCACCCAACCGGGCGAGCACGTCGACCGGTACGTGCACCGTCACGCCGTCGTCGGCGGCACCGGGATCGAAGCGGTAGGTCAGCGGCAGCGAGAGGTCGCCGGCCTGCCACGCATCCGGCTGGTCCGCGTCGGATTCGTTGCGCAGCAAGTCATCCCGCGTCAGCGTGAGCAGGTCGGGGGTGCGGTGGCGCTGCTTCTTCCACCAGCTGTCGAAATGCCGGGTGGACACCACGTCGGCGGGGACGCGCGCATCGTAGAACGCGAACACCTCCTCGTCGCCGACGAGAAGGTCACGGCGGCGTGCCCGCTCCTCCAGCTCGGCGAGTTCCTCGCGCAGGCGCACGTTGTCGCGGAAGAAGTGGTGCCGGGTCTGCCAATCCCCCTCGACGAGGGCGTGCCGGATGAACAGATCGCGCGCCACCTCGGGATCGACGTCGGCGTATCCGACCCGGCGCCGCGCGACAAGCGGCAACCCGTAGAGCGTGACCCGCTCGAAGGCCATCACCGCCCCACGCGCGGCGTCCCAGTGCGGCTCGCTGTAGGTCCGCTGGACCAGATGACCGGCGACCCGCTCGACGGCCTCGGGCTCGATACGCGCCGCTGTCCTGCCGAACAGCCTGCTGGTCTCGACGAGGTCGGCCACCACCACCCATCGGGGTGGGCGCCGGCTCAGGGCCGAACCGGGGGCCAGCACGAACTTGGCGTTGCGGGCGCCCTCGTAGGTGCGACCGTCGGTGTCCCGCATACCGATGTGCGACAACAGACCTGCCGTCAGTGCGGCATGCACGGCGGAGATGTCGGCGGGCTCGTCCTGCTCCTTGATGCCGAGGTCCCGGCAGATGCCGCGGAGCTGGCCCACCAGGTCCTGCCACTCGCGGATACGCAGGTAGTGCAGGAACTCGTCGCGGCACATCCGGCGGAAAGAACTGCCGGAGCGCTCCTTCCGCTGCTCGGTCAGGTACCTCCACAGGTTCAGGAACGAGGTGAAGTCCGAATGCTCGTCGGTGAATCGTGCGTGCTTCTGCCGGGCCGCCTCCTCGCGGTCGGCCGGCCGCTCCCGCGGATCCGGAATCGACAGCGCGGCGGTCAGCACGAGAAGCTCACGGACACAGCCCTCTTCCTGCGCCTGCAGGATCATCCGCCCCAGCCGCGGGTCCACGGGGATCTGCGCCAGCCTGCGACCGACGTCGGTCAGCTCCCCGCCGCGATCGAACGCCCCGAGCTCCTGGAGCAGCGATACGCCGTCGCGGACGCTGCGGGCGTCGGGCGGATCCAGGAAGCCGAAGCCCTCGATGTCACCGAATCCGAGTGCCGCCATCTGCAGGATCACGGCGGCCAGATTGGTGCGCAGAATCTCCGGATCGGTGAAGCGCGGCCGCGCCAGGAAATCCTCTTGCGAATACAGCCGGATGCACACACCCGGCGCGGTGCGACCGGACCGGCCCGCACGCTGCGCCGCCGAGGCCTGCGAGATCGGCTCGATCGGCAGTCGCTGTACCTTGGTCCTGCGGCTGTAGCGCGAGATGCGGGCGGTGCCGGGATCGACGACGTACCTGACCCCGGGAACGGTCAGCGATGTCTCGGCGACGTTGGTGGCCAACACGATTCGGCGCGCGGTGCGGGCCGGCTGGAACACCTTCTGCTGCTCGGCTGTCGGCAACCTGGCGTACAGCGGCAACACCTCGGTGTGGGACGGGTCGGTGACCGCTCGCAACGCCTCTGCGGTGTCCCGGATCTCCCGCTCACCGGACAGGAACACCAGTACGTCCCCGGGCGGTTCGGCCTCCAGCTCGGCCACCGCGTCGACGATGGCCTCCGTCGGATCACGCAGCTCGGTGCGCACCACCTCGTGGTCGGGATCGTCGGGGTCCTCGTCGCCCGGGATCGGAACCGTCACTTCCAGTGGGCGGTAACGGATTTCGACCGGGTACGTGCGACCGCTGACTTCGACTATCGGGGCGTTGCCGAAGTGCGCCGCAAAGCGCGCCGGTTCGATGGTCGCCGACGTCACGATCACCTTCAGGTCGGGCCGCCGCGGCAGCAGCTGCCGCAGGTAGCCGAGCAGGAAGTCGATGTTGAGGCTGCGCTCGTGGGCCTCGTCGATGATCAGGGTGTCGTACCGCAGCAGGCGGCGGTCCCGCTGCACCTCGGCCAGCAGGATCCCGTCGGTCATCAGCTTGACGAGGGTGCGATCGCCGGCCTGGTCGGTGAATCGCACGGTGTATCCGACCGCTTCGCCCAGCGGTGTGCCCAGTTCCTCGGCGATGCGGGCGGCCACGGTGCGGGCGGCCAGCCGGCGTGGCTGTGTGTGCCCGATGGTGCCGCGGATGCCCCGGCCGAGCTCGAGGCAGATCTTCGGCAGCTGCGTGGTCTTGCCCGAACCGGTCTCGCCCGCCACGATCACCACCTGATTCGCGGCGATGGCCGCAGCGATCTCGTCCCGGCGCTCCGTCACGGGCAACTCGGGGTAGGTGATGGCCGGTACCGCGGCCAGCCGATTGGCCACCAGCGTTTCGCCCGCGCTGACCTGCTGGGCTATCCGGGCCAGCTGTTCGTCCGTGGGTTGCCGCAGCTGGCGCAGTCGCCGGCCCAGCCGGGCGGCGTCGCGCAGGGTCAGACCGTCCAGGCGTGCGCGCAACGCGCGCAGGTCGGGGGTGGGCGGTTCGGACACTCCGGCAAGGATAGGCGGCATGCCCTCATCGAGGAGGGCGGGTGCGGACGAACAACACCGTCGCCGCCAGCAGGATCTCGACCATCGCCACCGTGGTGGCCAGCCCCATCGCCGGCCCCATGTCGACGGCCGGCGCCGCAGGCAGCGCATGCACCGCCGCGCTGTGGTGGTGGCCGCCCGTCGTCAGCAGGTGCACGCCGATCATGGCGATGTTCATGACCGCCACCAGCACCCAGCTGCGGACGGTGTCGAAACGCCAGAGTTCGTATGCGCAATAGAGGCACACCGCCGCCATGGCCAGGGCCACGCCGCTGAGCGAAGTGCCGTGCAGGACAGCCGAACCCACGGCAAGCGCGGCGCCTGCGGCGCGGACGGCGGCGTTCATCGCCCGTCGGCACACTGCGGGGGCTGCATACCCAAGTAGACAACGCCTGGAGCCAAACTTCATCGCGGACAGATCTCGACTTCGGATGCAGCAAGCGCCGCGGCCCCGCTTCTGCTTAGAATCCCGCTAAGCGCATTGCCGACGGGGGTTTGCTGGTCGGCCGAACACCCAGGAGATGCCCGTGCAGTGGCGGATGTGGCTCGGCACTGCGCTGGCGGCGCTGATGGCGGCGGTCGGCGTCGCTCCCGCAGGGGCCGAGCCCGTCCCGATGCGGCCGCTCAGCGCGGACAAGACCTCCCGGGACGGCTGGCAGCTCAACATCAGGGTGGAGAACGAGATCGTCAACTCCATCCCCAACCTGGCGAACGCGCGGGACTCGCGCGAGGGTTTCGTGACGGCATCGGCGACCGCAACGGCCGTCGGCGGCGCCAACCCGATCACCGACAGCATCTTCATCCTGGGCTACCAGCTCGGCTGTCAGTCCGATGTGTCCGCGGGTCTGCAGTACGGCGGGACGGCCGGCGTCGGGCCGGTCGGGGCCATCGGTGTCGGGGGTGGTGTGTTGCCGAGCGCATCGGTCGGCCTGGATGGCGGCGCGGCCGGGTTCGTGCAGACGGTGCTGCAGCCCGGCGTGATCGTGGACCTACCGCTGTCGAACATGACGCTCAGCCCGAACGGTCAGGCCATGCTCGACATCGACAACATCCACATCAAGGCCGACGCGTGCGGCGGCGACGTCACGGTCCGGTCGTACGCCTACCTGCGGATCTCCACCGAAGCGGCACACACCCAGTTCGCTGTCTACGGCGATCCGATCAAGATCTGAGGAGCGGAGCTGTGGGGCACGTGACGCGGCACCTGCTGGCGGCATCCGTCGCCGGCGTCGCACTGTCGTTGGCGTCGCCTGCCGGCGCACAGCCGACCACGCCCGGCGCCCCCGGATATGTGCCCGGCGCGCCCGATGTCGAGCCCGGCAGCTTCTCGTATCCGTACAACGTCATCGTGGTGGGGCCGCCGCCCGCGACGGATTCGCGCGGCACCCGGATCAGCGCGTCGGTCGACACCGACATGAAATCGACCGGTCTGCCCGGCAGCAGCCTGGGCAACTCCCCGCAGGCGGACGGCCCTCTGGTGTCGTCGAACTCCCGGTACGGCATCTCCGCGGGAGCCGAACCGCCGCAGCCGGCCAACCCCGGCATCGACGCCCGGGCCGGTATCGCGGGCGAGCTGGCCGGCGAGTCGCCGACCGGTCAGCCACCGCAGACCTCAGCGCCGATCGAGTCGGACCAGCCCCAGGAGCTGAGCACCCCGGGCGGCTACCCGGCGCCGATCCTGGAGACGCCGGGAACGGTTCGCGAAGGTCCGGCCGGGGTTTTCGGGCCCGTCCCGCAGTAGCGGCGGTCAGGGGGCGTCGGGAGCCCAGTACGCCAGCATCTCGGCGAAAGTCTCGAAGGCCGCGGTGTTCACCCCGTAGGTCGCCTCGAAGTGCACGCTCAGCGGGAACCCGAGGTCACCCACCCCGTCGATGACCCGCTTGTACAGATCGACCATCAGCTTGCGGCGGCCCGCCGGGTCGGTCTCGGCGAGGGTCCGGACGAACTCCTGCTCCCGCGCGACGGCCTCGTTGCCGGGGTCCTGGATGAGCCAGTTGATCAGGCCGACCCGGCTCTCCACCTTCGGCACGAAGCCGAACGACAGCAGGATCTCGGGGCGGTGATCGGTCTTGTCGGCGAACTCGGTGAGCATGCCGACGATCGCGTCGGAGTACAGCAGCTGCGTCATCCCGTAGGTGGCGCCGCGGTCGCACTTGAAGTTGAACCGGCCGTGCTCGCCGTCGCGTGTCGGGATCAGGATCACGCCGCGGTTGTCGACGACCTCGTCGAACATCGACAGCGCGTCGGTCGGTGCCACTCCCGAGCCTTCACCGTCGCTGAGGGTGCGCGGGACACCGACGAAGGCGATTCCCTCGAACCCGCTGGCGCCAAGCTCGGTCAGCCTGCTGTGCAGCGTGGGCTCGTCCATGAACGCGGTCACCTGGGTGCACAGTCCCTTGATACCGGGCAGATCGGGCTTGATCATCGTCCAGAAGTCGAGGACATCGAGCTTGGGCTTCATCTCGATCGGACGGTCGCCGTCCTCTTCGATCATTCCCGGGATCATGACGTGCCGGACCCGGCCGGCCAGGCCCGCCTCGGCCGAACACCGCAGCACCTTCTCGGCGTCTTCGGCTGCCTGTTCGCGACCCCGCTCGACGTTCGGCGGAACGAGCTCAAGGGCGATGGTGTTCAGGCTCACAGCGTTGCTCCAGATCCGATGGCTTGTCCCCCGGCGGCCAGCAGACTTCGTCGTCGTGGCCTCGCACTCCCCCCTTGGGCGGGGAAAAATCACCATACCTGGGGCGACACCCGGCGCCTGAGTGAGCTTTCATGGGGTAGATCCCCCATGACAATGCCGCAGAAGACACACACACCCAGAAGACATCCGTTTCTCGTCGTAGCGCTGGCCCTACTCGTGAGCCTGCTGGCCGCCTGCACCGGCGTGGAGAGCCCACCCGGGGCCACGTCGGCCACCACCACCACCGGTTCACCGTTCGACCCGACGACATCACGCCCACGGCCCGAGCTGACAGGTCCGCTGCTGGCCTACCGTGCCGCCGACGAGATCGGCGTGATCGAGGGCACCACCGTGGTCGGATCGGTACCGGGCACGTTCGGCCCGTCCAACGACCTGATCACCACCGAGGACGGCAAGTTCGTCTTCGCCCGGACCACCGACAATCAACTCGCTGCGCTCGACGTCGCCACCGGCACGGGCACCCTGCGCCCGGTGGCGGTCGGCCCGTCGGTTGGCACCGGCGGTGCCAGCACGATCGTGTGGTGGGAGCAGCCGAACCGGTTGATGCGGCTGGATCTGGCCGACCCGAACTCCCAGCCCGAACTGGGTCAGATCGTCGACCTGCCGCCCGTCGCCGGAGTGCGGCCGGGTGAACCGCGTCTGCTGGTCGCGCGCGGCGGCACCGCTGTGCTGGCCCGGCTGGAGGCCCCGCCCTCGCCGTTCGGCGGGCCGGACACCCTCTACGCGGTTCGCGGGCCAGGCGCGCCCGCCCCACTCGGCCAGGCCGATGCGAACAGTCCGGTCTCGGTCGCCCGGCTCAGCCCCGACGGGGCACAGCTGGCGTACGCGCTGTATCGCGGAACGGACAGCGGGTGCGGAACGGCGGCCGTGGTGACGTCCGGCGCCGACGGTACGCAGCAGACGTTCGACGTCGCGGGTGCCGATGCCAGCGCGGGCTCCCGGGTCACCAAACTGTGGTGGCCGCCTGCCGGCGCGCCCAAGCTGAGCCTGACCACCTGGCAGTGCGGCCAGCCGCAGACGTACCCGCCGGTCGTGTGGCAGGTGTCCGGTGACCAGATCGCCCAGACGACGCCGCCCACGTCCGCCCTGCAGGCCGCGGAGATCGCGCCGGGGCAGCGGGCACTGATCCTGCCGCGCAGCGACGCACCGACGGAACTCTCGGGCGCGCTGGTGTTCGAGGAGAGTTCGCGACGGATCCCGCTCAAACCGGATGTCGACGCCATCGCGGTGATCGAGCCGTCTCCGTAGGCTTGGTGGGGTGACTCTTTCGCTGCAGGGCCGGTTCGTCCGTGAGCTACCCGAGCTGACCGTGCAATGGAAGGCCGAGGAGGCACCCGAACCGCGATTGCTGACCCTCAACGAGCCCCTCGCTGCCGAACTCGGCCTCGATCCGGAGTGGCTACGCAGCCGCGACGGCCTGGGCCTCCTGGTGGGGACGATGGTCCCCGCCGATGCGACGCCCGTCGCGCAGGCCTACGCCGGTCATCAGTTCGGCGGCTTCCAGCCACGGCTGGGCGACGGTCGCGCGCTGCTGCTCGGCGAGTTGACCGACACCTCCGGGCAACTGCGCGATCTACACCTGAAGGGCTCGGGACGGACGCCGTTCGCAAGGGGCGGCGACGGGCTGGCGGCGGTCGGACCGATGCTGCGCGAGTTCATCATCAGCGAGGCGATGCACGCGCTCGGCATCCCGACCACACGCGCCCTGGCCGTGGTGGCCACCGGCAGGACCGTGTACCGGGAGACCGCACTGCCCGGCGCCGTGCTGGCCCGGGTGGCATCGAGTCATCTTCGGGTCGGCACGTTTCAGTACGCCGCGTCGACGGGCGACGCCCCCTTGCTGCGCCGGCTCGCCGACCACGCGATCGCCCGGCATCACCCGCAGGCCGCCGATGCCGAGCACCCCTACCTGGCGTTGCTCGAGGCCGTCAGTGCGGTGCAGGCGCGGCTGGTGGCACGGTGGATGCTGGTCGGCTTCATCCACGGGGTGATGAACACCGACAACATGACGATCTCGGGCGAGACCATCGACTACGGGCCCTGCGCGTTCATGGAGGCGTTCGACCCTGCGACCGTCTTCAGCTCGATCGACAGCTGGGGCCGCTACGCGTACGGCAACCAGCCGTCGATCGCACTGTGGAACCTGGCTCGTTTCGCCGAGACGCTGCTGTCGTTGCTCGCTCCCGACGCCGACGAAGCCATCGCGCTCGCCGAGGCGTCGCTGGGCAAGTTCAAGGAGACCTACGAGGCCGCGTGGACCGAGGGCATGCTGGCCAAGCTCGGCGTGCCCGGAGCCCCTCCCGAGGTCTCCGCTGCGCTGATCCAGGAGCTGCTCACGCAGTTGCAGCAGAGCGGGGTCGACCACACGTCGTTCTACCGGCGACTCGCGACGGCCGCCCGGGGTGACAGCGAACCGGTACGCGGCGAGTTCATCGACCTCGCCGGTTTCGACGCCTGGCTGGATCGGTGGCGCGCGCTGGGGCCGGATCCCGACGCGATGGACCGGGTCAACCCCGTCTATGTGCCGCGCAACCATCTCGTGGAGGAGGCGTTGACCGCTGCGACGGGCGGCGACCTGGCGCCGCTGGGACTGCTGCTCGATGCGGTGCGGTCGCCGTTCGACGAGCGCCCGCATCTTCAGCGCTATGCCGAACCTGGCGAGAAGGAGTTCAGCGCCTCCTTCCAAACGTTCTGTGGAACCTGAGCGGTACCGATAGCGTGCAACGGTGAGCGCCAACAGTGTCCGTCTCGGACTGCAGGATCTGATGTTCATCTACGGCGAGACGTCGAGTTCGAAGATGCACGTCGGCGGGCTGCTGCCGTTCACGCCGCCCGCGGATGCAGGACGCGACTACCTGCGGCAGATGGTCGACGAAGCCCGCCGGCAGGAAGTGCTGGCGCCGTGGAACCGCAAGCTCGCCAATCCGCGATTGCAGTTCAGTCCGCTGCACAGCTGGGTGACCGACCGGGATTTCGACTTCGACTATCACGTGCGGCGCTCCGCGCTGGCCAGCCCCGGTGACGAGAGGGAGCTGGGCATCCTGGTGTCGCGGCTGCACAGCAACCACCTGGATCTGACCCGGCCGCCGTGGGAGCTCCACGTCATCGAGGGTCTCGAGGGTGGTCGCTTCGCGTTGTATCTGAAGATCCACCACGCGCTCGTCGATGGTTACAGCGCGATGCGGATGCTGGGCCGCAGCATGTCGACCGATCCGGAGGACCGGCAGACCCAGATGTTCTTCAACGTGCCGGTGCCGCCGCGGGAACGCCGCGCCGTCGCGGCGGCGGAGCCTGCCAATCCCCTCACCGCGACGCTGCGCGCGCTGAGCGGGGTGGGCGCGACGGTATCCGGGGGCGTCAGTTCGGCGCTCGACCTGACGGCGGCACTGGTCAAGACGCAGATCCGGCGGGACGGCGACTACGGCCACATCGCGGGCTCCGCGTCGGCGCCGCACAGCATTCTCAATGCCCGCATCAGCCGCAATCGCCGCTTCGCCACCCAGCAGTACGAGTTCGACCGGCTCAAGAAGCTGAGTGCGCAGCATGGTTCGACGATCAACGATGTGGCGTTGGCGCTCATCGGCGGCGGACTGCGTAAGTTCCTCACCGACTTCGACAAGCTCCCGGACCGGTCGCTGGTCGCCTTCCTGCCGGTCAATGTCCGCCCCAAGGGAGACGAGGGTGGCGGCAACGCCGTGGGGGCGATCCTGGCGCCCATGGGCACCGACATCGAGGACCCGGTGGAGCGGCTGCAGGCGATCACCTCGGCGACGAGGGCGTCCAAGGCCCAGTTGCAGACGATGTCGCCTGCGGCGATCATCGCCTACAGCGCAGCGCTTCTCGCTCCTGCGGGCAGTCAGATCGCCGGGGCGTTGACGGGTGTGCAGCCACCGTGGCCCTACACCTTCAACCTGTGCGTCTCCAACGTGCCGGGACCTCGGGAGCCGTTGTACTTCAGGGGTTCTCGCCTGGAAGCCACCTACCCGGTATCCATCCCGATCCACGGCATGGCGCTGAACATCACGCTGCAGAGCTATGCCGACACCATCAACTTCGGTTTCGTCGGCTGCCGCGACCGTCTGCCGCATCTGCAGCGTCTGGCCGTGTACACCGGTGACGCCCTTGACGCACTGGAGAAGGCCTCCGAGGACTAGGCCACTAGAACGGCGGAGGGTCATCGCCGTAATCGGGTCGAGGTTCGTCGAGGAAGCTCCAGTAGTCGTCGTGCCAGGCTGTCGGCGTTGCCGCCGAAGCCTTTTCGCGTTTGCGCGCGCGTTCGAGGGCGTTGTGCCGGCGTTCGGCGGTGATGCGGGCGGCCCGGTTCTGGGCGCGGGTGCGCTGACGGGTGGGCATCATCAGGTGCCGGCCGGGGTGGGCCGGTGCCGATGGCGCCTGGCTGGGTGGTGGCGGCGGCGTGCGGGTGTTCCAACCGGGAAAGAGCAAGCGGCTGAACGGAGTTGTGGCGTAGGACAGCCCGGCGGGGGTGGTGACCACGACGGTGCCGTCGGGGTGTTGGCGGTCACGCCAGCCGGCGAGGAACGTTTTGATCGAGTGGTGTTTTCGGCAGTAGCACTTGGTATTCGCGGGGTGGGTGGCGCCGGCGGGATACGGCACGGTGTGGTCGATGTCGGCGTTGACGGCGGGCAGGTCGCACCCGGGGAAGCGGCAGGTCAGGTCTCGGGTGCGGACGAACTCTTGCAATGCGGCCGAGGGGCGGTAGCGGTGCTCGGCGGTGCAGTCCTTAAGGGCGACGAGACGGACTTTCGCGCCGTGGGCGATCAGCTCGGCCAGCAGCGGTGCAGGCACGATCGCACCGTGCAGCGACGGGATCAGCGCTGCCTTGCGCCGCGCCGGAGGTTCGGGCTTCGACGCAGCCGGTGCAGGTTCGGGCTCGGGTTGGGGTTCGGGACCGTCCATCAGCGGGTCCTCGGCAGCGTCGAGGGACTCCTTCTCGCCGACGATGTGGATCACGATGCTGCTGGCGCGCCCGTCATCGACTTTGGCGGCGCAGTCCGGGTTGTCGCATTTGCACGCGAGGAAAAACGATCCCGCGTAGACCGCGCCGGTGGCATCTGCCCGGCGCTGGTCCTTGGTGCGGGGATCGTCCTGGCACACCGACCCGATCATCGCCGCAAGCCGCTGAGCCACGATGGCGGCGTCACCGGCCGACAACCGGCCGTGCACGCTGACTGTGCCGGTGGCCGCATCGGTGCGTGACCCGACCTTCATGTAGCGGCCGCGCATCGCATCACGGGTGCGGCGTACCGCATCGGGGTCATAGTGGTCGATCCACACATCGATGGCGTGTTCGAGCTTGGTTTTCGTCAGCACCCCCCACGCGGAGGCGCGCTGGGCGACCTCGTAGTCGATGTGGGGCAGTGCGGTAGGGGTGACCAGCAACGTGCGGTCATAGATCGTGGCGATCATCGCGCCGCTGATCTGGCCGGCGAGGAACCGCGCTGCGGTCATCGGGAGGCGATCCCGCAAGGTGAGCGCGACATCGACCAGATGCACCGCCTTGCCGTGGCTGACGGTCAACGCGCACGACACGACCGCTGCGGCGGCGTCCACATCATCGACGCCGTCCAGGTCCCGCACTCCTGCGGTCGCAGCCCGGCGCTGCACCTCCGCGATCGCGGCCAACTTGCGCGCTTCCGCGGCTGCCGACGCGGCGGCCCAGCCCGAGACCGCCGCCGCCAGCGCGGCGTCGCTGGCAGCAGCCAGTTCCGTCGGCTCCGGAAGCGATCTGTCGAACATGTGTTCGAGTATGCCAGCAGCCACCGACAACTGTCGGGCCTGAAGTACTGCCAACCTCCCGACAATGGGCCTGTTCTTCTGTCGTGGACTGACAGATCCGTAGGGCAGTTTCCGGTTCTGACGTCGGGGATCTACCGTTTGACTGTGCTCAACGAGACTCTTGAAGAAACCCTGCTTCCCAATGGCCTGACCGTCGAGGCGGCGCGCGCGGAAGCCGCTCGCACGTACGAGCTCGATCGCGCCCACGTTTTCCATTCGTGGTCGGCCCAGGCCGACATCTCGCCGATGACGATCGTGGCCTCCGAGGGCTGCCATGTCTGGGACGGCGACGGCAACAAGCTGCTCGACTTCTCCTCCATGCTGGTGAACACCAACATCGGCCATCAGCACCCGAAAGTCGTTGCCGCCATAGCCGACCAGGCCGCCAAACTGTGCACGGTGGCACCGCAGCACGCGAACGACGCCCGCTCGGAGGCGGCGCGGTTGATCGCCGAGCGCACCCCGGGCGAGCTCGACAAGATCTTCTTCACCAACGGCGGCGCGGACGCGGTCGAGCACGCGGTGCGGATGGCCCGTCTGCACACCGGCCGCTACAAGGTGCTGGCCCGCTACCGCTCGTACCACGGCGGCACCGAGACGGCGATCAACCTCACCGGCGACCCGAGGCGCTGGCCCAACGACCACGGCAACGCGGGTGTGGTCCACTTCTCCGGCCCCTTCCTGTACCGGTCGCAGTTCCATGCCACCACCGAGGCAGAGGAGAGTGAGCGCGCCCTGGCCCACCTGGAGAACGTCATCCGGATGGAGGGCCCGTCGACCATCGCGGCCATCATTCTCGAGTCCATTCCCGGCACCGCGGGCATCATGGTGCCGCCGCCCGGCTACATCGCGGGCGTACGCGCACTGTGCGACGAGTACGGCATCATCTTCATCGCAGATGAGGTGATGGCCGGCTTCGGGCGCAGCGGAAAGTGGTTCTCCATCGACCATTTCGACGTCGTCCCGGACTTGCTGACCTTCGCCAAGGGCGTCAACTCCGGCTACGTCCCCCTGGGCGGCGTGGCCATCAGTCCCACGATCTACGAAACCTTCGCCCACCGCGCATATCCGGGTGGCCTGACGTACTCGGGCCATCCACTCGCGACCGCCGCCGCGGTGGCCACGATCAACGCGATGGCCGAGGAGGGCATCGTCGAGAACGCGGCGCGCATCGGCAGCGAGGTGATCGGTCCCACGCTCACCGATCTGGCGGCCCGTCACCGCTGCGTCGGTGAGGTGCGCGGCGCGGGTGTGTTCTGGGCGGTCGAACTTGTCGCAGACCAGCAGACCCGCGAACCACTGGCACCCTACGGAAGTTCCAGCGCCGCAATGAATTCGGTGATCGCCGAGTGTAAGAAGCTGGGCCTGCTGCCCTTTGCCAACTACAACCGCATCCACGTCGTTCCGCCGTGCATCGTCACCGAGGAACAGGCACGTGAAGGTCTGGCGATCCTGGACCGCGCCCTCGACGTCGCAGACGCGGCGATCGCCGACGCCTAGTCCAGTTCCCCGCTGATCCCGCGCTCCAGCGCGGCGCGAGCTCGCTCGGGCAACACGATGAGCCCGTCGAGCTCGCGCCGTGCGAGCTGGTAGGCCCGGTCGCGTTCCTGCTGTGTCGCGCCGCCGTCGGCCGCGACGCGAAACAGGCGCTGCCCCCTCTCGAGGCGTTCCTGATTCTCCTGGGTGAAGGCGGCGCGGCCCAGGCGGATCGCCTCGGACTCGGCGATGTCGAACGCGGTGACGTACTCCTGGACGGCGTCGAGGTAGTCGCGCGCGGTGTCGCGGTCGTCGAGGAGGTCGGCCACGTTGTCGGGACGGTGGAAGTCCGCCCGCAGCTTCGCCCGGTGAAACCGCTCGGTCAGCGGGTTGCGCATGTCGGTCATCAGGGGGTAGTCGAGCAGCTTCGCGACGTCGATCTCGTAGTCGAGCCAGCGGGTGTGCGTGCGATCGTGCTCCTCCATGGCGCGGCTGATCGCCCGACGCTGCGCGGCGCCGGGATCGGCAGCGGGACCGGGGACCGGATCGGATACCGGGGCGATCTCGGGCGTGGAGCGGCCCCGCAGCGCGACGATGCCCTTGAACGTCGCGTAGCCCACGCCGATGAGCGGCAGCAGGATGAGCAACAGTTCGATCAGTCGGATGACGAGGCCCACACCGCCACAATGCCACTGCCGGACCTCATGCCTTGCTTAGAGAACCTTCAGAATCGAAATGGTTTCAAGCATCGACCGCCGGGCAACAAAACTGTCATGCGACATAAGACTCTGAACCTCGGATCCTTGTTCTTCGCAGGCGCTGCCGCTACCGCCATCGCAACCGCGCCCCTGACGTTCGCGCAGCCGGCACCGCCGCCGTGCGTCAACCCGGACGGCACCGCCTGCGCCAGCATCGGCACGGCCGGACCTGACGGAGCCGCCGGCGCCATTCCCGGCGGACCGGGCGGCCAGGCCGGACCGGGCGGCGCCGCGGGCGTCATCCCCGGCGGACCGGGCGGCGAAGCCGGCCCCGGCGGCGTCAGCGGCAGCACCAACCCCGGTGGCCCCGGCGGTGAAGCCGGCCCCGGCGGCGCGGCGGGTGCCATCCCCGGCGGCCCCGCAGGCGAGGCCGGCCCCGGCGGCGTCAGCGGCAGCACCAACCCCGGCGGTGTCTCCGGCGCCGCGGGACCTGAGGGTGCCACCGGCGCCATTCCGGGCGGGCCCTCCGGCACCGCCGGACCGGGTGGAGCCTCGGGCTGCATCCCCGGCATCGGTTGCGCCACCATTCCCGCTCCCTGATCTGTCCACCAGCACATAACCGCTTCGGAAAGGCCGGGCCCCACACGGGCTCGGCCTTTCTGGTGTGCAGCGCACCTCCTGCGCGCGCTCGGAGGTGTCGCCGTCGAGAACCGCGTGCCCCGCACTACGGTGGCGACGTGAACACTCAGGTTCCGACCACGCTGCTGGCCGGCCGCACCGTGATCGTCACCGGTGCCGCGCGTGGGGTGGGCAAGGGCATCGCCACGGCGCTGGTCGAACGCGGAGCATCGGTGCTCATCGTCGACCGGGAGGACGCAGCCCTGGCCGCGACCGCCGAATCATTCCGCGAGTCCGGCAGGCCGGTGCAGCCACTGGTGGCCGACCTGCGTGAGCCCGGTTGTGCCGAGCGCATAGTGGCGACCGCGATCGAGGCATTCGGCACCGTGCACGGGCTGGTGAACAATGCCATCGCCACCAACGAACCGAAACCACTGCAGGACATCACCCGTGAGGACTACGACCTCGTGTTCGACGTCGGCCCCCGCGCCACGTTCGAGCTGATGCAGGCGGTGTACCCGGTGTTCCTCGCCAACGGCGGCGGCAGCATCGTCAACCTGGGATCGGGGTCGGGCACCATCGGGCTGCCCAGGTTCGGCGCGTACGCGGCGGCCAAGGAGGCGATCCGGGGTATGTCGAAAGTTGCTGCGCTGGAGTGGGGCAAGCACAACATCCGGGTCAACGTGGTGTGCCCGTACGCCGAGACTGAGAGCATCAAGGCGTGGAGCGAGTGGGACCCCAAGACCTACGAGCGGACCGTGCGCGCGGTGCCGTTGGGCCGGCTCGGCCACGTCGCCGACGACATCGGGCCCGCGGTGTGCTTCCTGCTCAGCGACGAGGCGTCATTCGTCACCGCGCAGACCATCATGCTGGACGGTGGGGCAGCGGGCTTCCGCTGAGCTTCGACGCGCAGTAGTTGGCGAGAACCCGTATCAGCGGCGCGATCTCGACAAGTTCCTGATGGCCGCCGTGTGAGAAGAACTCGAGCAGGAATGCCTGCCGCCCGGCGGGCACCCCCACGCCGAGAACCGCCCGATACCCGAATCTGGACAGCAGCGCCATCTCCGCGGCATCGGAGCCCTCCAGACCGACGGCCGCCACGAACGTGGTGCCCTCGGCCAGGGCTTGCGCCGTGGCCGGGTAGTCGGCCACGTCGTACGCACCCGGCCCGAGCTCGGTCATCACCGACAGACCGGACTCCGGCCGCAGCACGAAGTCGACGCTGCGAACCGCACGCAGCGTCGTGGAGCCCTCCGGACACACCGAGATGGACCAGCCGGACGTACTGATCACCTGTTGCACCTGCATCGCGAGGATCTCCAGCGCGGCGGGCACGGTCAACTCCGGCTGGCGGTCGAGGGCGTGGACGACGATGCCGGCCAGCTGCTCGACTCCGCGCAGCTCACCCTGCAGACGGTCGCGACGGTCGATGCCACCCGGCACCATCGTCGTCGACACCCCGGTGCTGAACCGCGCGGGCCCCTGCCGCTTGGACTCCATCAGCGCGGCATCCGCTGCGGCCAGCAGATGCTGGCCGTCGCGGATATCGGGACCGGCGGCCGCGGCTCCCCACGACAGGCTGACATCGGGGCCCACCGCGCCGCGGATCGCCTTGGTCGCGTCGATGGCGAACACCTGCGCTGAGGCCAGCGTGCCATCGGGAAGCAGCACGCAGAACTCGTCCCCGCCGAGGCGCCCGGCGACGGCTCCGTCGATCGTGGCGGTCTGCCGGTCCAGCTCGCGGGCGACGTCGCGCAGGAGCTGATCGCCCGCAGGGTGACCGTTGCGGTCGTTGATCCGCTTGAAACCGTCCAGGTCACACAGCAGGACAACCGGATAGGCACGCTCCCAGTCGATCTCGGCGAGCCGCTGGTCGATCACCCGCCGATTGGCGATACCGGTCAGCGGATCCTCGTAGGCGTACCGCCACACCGTGGTCAGCAGCTCGGAGCGGCCGATCGCCACGGCCGTGTGTGCAGCGATGGCCTGCAGCAGCTGGATGTCGGCGCTGCCGAACTTCCGACTGCCGGCACCGGTGGCCCAGATGATTCCCCACATCGATTCGGCGACCATCACCGGAACGGCCAGTTCGCTCTCCTTGCCGAGGCCGACCAGCGCGCGCCGTGATTCGGGTGGGCAGTCCGCGTCGTCGAGTGCGAACGCGTAGGAGACGCCCTGCCTGAGCAATGCGTTGATGTTCGAGTAGGACTCGACGGGGTAGAACACGTCCTCGGGCCAACGCTGTTCGTGCGGAGCGAGATCACCGACATTGACGAGAATCCGCATCGCCGCGCGGTCGGGTTCCCACCGGCAGATCGACAGGGACGCGGCTGCCAACGCAGTTCGTGCCTGCTCGGCGATGACCTCGAGCACCTCGTCGAAATAGTCTGCGCGCAGCACAGCTTCGGAGATCCCGAGCAGAGCTCTGAGGACGGGCACCTCGATCGAGGCCTCATATGGCGCTGCGGGCCCGTGCACTGAGATCCCCCAACGCCCCGATGCTGACGATACGGAAAGTCATGTTACCCACATCACTGCGCCGCCGCGCGTGGTCGGCGGGGGATGGGGAACGGTAGCCTGCGGTGCTGTGCAGCCGATTCCCGTCATCGCCCTCACCGGCTATCTCGGCGCAGGTAAGACGACGCTTCTCAACCACGTGCTGCGCAGCCCGAACGCCCGGATCGGCGTCGTCATCAACGACTTCGGCGAACTCAACGTGGACGCGGGACTGGTCACGGGTCAGGTGGACGAACCCGCCTCGATAGCGGGCGGTTGCATCTGCTGCCTGCCCGACGACGGCGGCCTCGACGTCGCACTGACACGCCTCGCCGACCCCAAGCTCCGCCTCGACGCGATCATCGTCGAGGCGAGTGGCCTCGCCGATCCTGTCGCGGTGTCCCGCATCATCCGCTTCAGCGGCGTCGACGGCGTCCGTCCCGGCGGTGTCGTCGACGTGCTCGACGCAGCCACCCACTTCCACATCGTCGACCGTGACGCCACCCCGCCGGCACGCTATGGCGCCGCCACCCTTGTCGTGGTCAACAAGCTCGACCAGGTCCCCGAGGGTGAGCGGCCGGCCGCGCTGGCGCGCATCGAGAGCCGGGTCCGCGCACTCAACCCGCACGCGTACGTCGTCGGGGCGGTTGGCGGACGTATCGACCCCGCACTGCTCTACGACGTCCCCGCCGCCGCGGAGGAGGCCGGCCAGCTCACGTTCCGCGAGTTGTTGTTCGACGCCGAGCCCGCACCGGCCGCACACGGCCACGGTGACGGCGACCACCACCACGTCCATGCCGATTCGGTCACCGTGATTGGCGAGGGCTGTGTCGATCCCGCCGCGGTCATCGACCTTCTTGAGCAGCCGCCGGCCGGGGTGTACCGGATGAAGGGGACCGTCGGTGTCCGCTACCGGGCCGGCACGCGCAACTACACGGTGAACGTGGTGGGTCCGTCGGTGCACATCGCCGTGGCGCCCTCTCGTTCCACTGCCAACAGCCTCGTCGCGATCGGGATGAACCTCGACACCGACGACGTGCGGGAGCGCATGCGCTGCGCCCTGGCACCTGTCACCGGAACCACACCCGCACAGGGCATTCGACGGCTCCAGCGCTATCGCCGGCTCAGCATCTGATTCAGGGCATCCCGTCGAGCACCCGCAGCATCGCCGACGTCGTCGCCCAGTTCCGGATGGTCATCAGCCGATATTCGGGGGTTCCGACGATTCGGCTCATCCTGCTCTTGGCCTTCTCGGCGATCAGCCTGCTGAAGTACACCACCCCCGGACCGGCCCACGCGTCGTCGACCCCGTCCCGTAGTTGAACCACACCCATCGCCCGCTCCGCGGTGAGCGGCGCCTTCAGGAAGACCACGTCGCGGTGATGGTCGGCGGTGCGCTCCACGAACTCTGCGGGGGCGTCGACGACGACGCTGCGCAGCTGGCGGTGTGAGCGCACGACAGCCACCGGCGGGCTCTCCAGCCGCTCGGTCAGGAGCGCCTCGATCTCGGATTCCAGCGTCGCGGGCGCAGCGGCGGATTCGAACGCGACGTTGCCCGACTGGATGTAGGTGCTGACGTTGGCGAAGCCGGCATCGTCGAAGATCCCGCGCAGGTCCGCCATCGAAATCTTGTTGCGCCCGCCGACATTGATGCCCCGCAGCCACGCCACGTATCGCGCCGACCTCATCCGGCGACGCTACGTGATACTGGGTCGATGCTGGAGAAAAATGTGCTGGGCGGCCCACTGGACCCCTGCGGCACCGACCCCGTGACGGGCTTCTACCGGGACGGCTGCTGCAGCACCGGCGATGAGGACCTCGGCAGGCACACGATCTGCGCCGTGGTGACGGAGGAGTTCCTCGCTCATCAGCGCTCCATCGGCAACGACCTGTCGACGCCCATGCCCGCCTATCGGTTCCCTGGGTTGTCCCCCGGCGACCGCTGGTGCGTGACCGCGCTGAACTGGCTACGCGCCCATGAGGACGGACGGGCGTGCCCGGTGGTGCTCGCCTCGACACACGAACGGACGCTCGACGTGGTCGCTTTGGACGTGCTTGCGCGCTACGCAGTGGACGTGCCCGATGACCTTGCGGGGTTGTAGCAAACGCCAGTGGCGAGAGCCCGCCCTTTACATGTGACCCCCTCGTCAATACCATCCTGGTTTCATGGCCCTGTCTCGGACGCGCACCGCACCCGCCCTGTTGCTCGGCTGCGGCGCCGCCGCGGCGCTGTCCGCGTGCAGCTTCTCGATCGGCGGCCTCGACTACGACAAGCTCGAGAGCGAGATCACCAACGAGCTCAACAGCAATTACTCGTCGATCGATCAGCAGGTCTCGGCTGTGAACTGTCCCGAACAGTCCCCGAGCCCGAAGGCGGGCGACACGTTCGAGTGCACGGCCGAGGTGGGCGGCCAGACGGTGCGGGTGGTTGTCGACGTCAAAGACGATGAGTACAACAACGTGGCCTACGAGACCAAGGACACCCTGTACGACCTGCCGACGGTGTCGGCCACCCTGTCGGATGAGGTGTCGCGGCAGGTGGGGTTCCCGGTGACCGTCGACTGCGGTGAGGGGCTCGCGACGGTCGAGGTCGGCAAGACGCTCGATTGCACGGCAACCGATCCGCAAGGGTTGGAACGCACGGTGCAGATCACCGCGGCGCCGGTCGGCGAGGACGACAGCTGGGAACTGCTCAACTGATCGCCTCCCGAAGAGCGGTGCGGTCGACATCCCCCTTTGCGGTCAGGGGTAGCCGTTCGACGATCGAGAGACGTTCAGGCACTTCATATTTCGCCAGTCGCGTGCGGGTGTAGGAACCGAGATCCGCTTCACTGAATCGCGTTCCCGCCGCCGCGACGACGGCGGCCGCCACCCGCTCGCCGTAGACGGTGTCGGGCATTCCGAACACCGCCGCCTGCGCGACGCCGGGGTATCCGGCGAGGATCTGCTCGACGTGCTCGGGTGAGATCTTCTCGCCGCCGCGGTTAATGACGTTCTTGATCCGCCCGGTGATGGCCAGGTTGCCGCGGTCGTCGAGCGTCCCGAGATCTCCTGTGCGCAGCCAACCGTCGGTGAATGCGCCGTCACTGCGCGCCGGGTCCCCCAGGTATCCACGCGCGACGGTGGGCCCGGACAACCAGACCTCGCCGTCGACGATCGTCGCCCTCGCGCCTGTCGGTACCCCGACCGTGGTCCGGCGGACCGCGGCGCTGTCGGCCGGTGTGCATCCGGTGACGTGATGGGTGGCCTCGGTCATCCCGTATGCCGCCAGCACGGGCACCCCGTAGACGGATTCCATCCGTGCGGCGAGCTCCGGGGCCAGCGGCGCGCTGCAGCTGCGGACGAAGCGCAGTGCGCCGACGTCGCGGTCGTCGACTCGATCCAGGACGATCCGATGGATCGTCGGCACCGCCGTGTACCACGTCGCACCCGCGGCAGCCATGTCGTCCCAGAACGTGCCCGCGCTGAACCTGCCGCCTGCAGGCAGCAGCACGGCGGCGCCCCCCGACAGGCTGGTGAGCAGGGCGGCGACCAGCCCGTGTCCGTGGAACAGCGGCATCACGGCCACCGTCGCGTCACCCGAGGTCAGCCCGTAGGTGTGGGCGATCGTCGCGACGGACGCGCCGAGGGCCTGACGGGTCCACGGCACCATCTTGGGGGTCCCGGTGGTGCCCGACGTGAACATGATGAGGACATCGTCGGGGGTCAGGCCGACGGGCGGCGCCGCCGTCCGCGGTGGCCCGTCGGCGTGCACGCGCAGTCCTCTCACCTTCCAGACCCGCTGGCCGGCAAGGCTTTCTGCAGCAGGAACCGGTCCCGCCAGCACCACTCGCGCTCCGCTCATGTCCAGACGGCTGCGGATTCCCGCCTCGGGCAGTGCCGGATCCATCGGCGCCACGGCCAGCCCGGCCCGCGCAGCACCGAGGAGGGCGACCACGAACTCCACGGTGTTCTCCGCGAGCACCGCGACGACGTCGCCGGTGCGCAACCCGTGCCCGAGCAAGGTGCGGCTGACCTCGCCCACCGCGTCGTGTAGCCGGGCGTAGGTCAGGACCTCTCGATCGGCGCCCACGATCAGTGCCGTCGCGTGCGGGGGGTGGTCCGCAATGGTCGTCATCGCCGGGCTCCGTTCAGTACAGGGTTGAGGTCGGTCAGGTGGCCGCTCTCGGTGCCGTCCGTGGGATCGATGACACAGTTGATCAGCGTCGGTGTGCGTGAGGCGATGGCCGCACTGAGCGCCGATCCCAGTTCGGCCGGGTTGGTGGCGAGATAACCTGTTGCCCCGAAAGATTCGGCCAGCACGTGGTAACGCGTCGACTGCAGCAACCGGGTCGGTGCGGGGTCGGGGGACGCCGGGTCGGCCTCGTCGCCGCGGTAGATGCCGCCGTTGTTGAAGATCACGACGGTGACGGGTAGCCCGTAGCGGCAGATGGTCTCCATCTCCATTCCCGAAAACCCGAATGCGCTGTCGCCTTCGATCGCCACCACCGGTCCCCCGGTCTCGACAGTCGCCGCCACCGCATACCCGAGTCCGACGCCCATCACCCCCCAGGTGCCGCTGTCCAGGCGGTGCCGCGGCAAGGGCATGTCGATCACGTTGCGGGTGTGGTCGAGGGTGTTGGCGCCCTCGTTCACCAGGTGGACGTCCGGATGGTCGGCGAGCACGTCGCGGATCGCACGCAGCGCCGGGTAGAAACCCATCGGGTCGGTGTCGACGGCCAGTCTGGCCGACAACGCTGCCTTGTTCGCGGCGGCCTTCTCCGCCAGCCGGTCCCGCCAGGACGGCGGCACGGCGATGCGCGCCGTTCCCGGGTGGCGGTTCACCGCCTCCATCACCGAGGCGATGTCGCCGACCAGCGGGGCCGCGATGGTCTGATTGCTGTCCAGCTCGGTCGGGTCGATCTCGACCTGGATGAACTGTGCCTCCGGATTCCAGCGGGGCGCATCCCCGTGAGCCAGCAGCCAGTTCAACCGGGCGCCCACCAGCATGACGACGTCGGCCTGCCGCATTGCCAGCGACCGCGCGGCTGCCACCGACTGGGGATGGTCGTCGGGCAGCAGTCCCTTGGCCATCGACATCGGCAGGAACGGCACCCCGGTGGCCTCCACGAAACGACGGATCGAGCCCTCGCTCCTGGAATACGCGGCGCCTTTACCGAGGACGACGAGGGGCCGCTCGGCACCGGACAGCAGCGCGACGGCCCGGTCGACGGCAGCGTCGGACGGGTACTGCCGCGGTGCCGGGTCGACGACGGTGCGCAGGGAGGCCGCGCCGACGTCGCCGTCGATCACCTCGCTGAGCACGGCGGCCGGGATGTCCAGGTAGACGCCCCCGGGCCTGCCTGACGTCGCGGTGCGGATGGCCCGCGCGACCGCCAGACCGACGTCGGCGGCGCGGTTCACCCGATAGGCAGCCTTCGCGAGGGTCTTGGCGACCGCGAGCTGATCGAGTTCCTCGTAGTCGCCGCGGCCCAGGTCGACGATCGCCCGGTCGCTGGAGCCGGCGATCTGGATCATCGGGAAACAGTTGGTGGTCGCGTTGGCCAGTGCCACCAGGCCGTTCAGGAAGCCCGGTCCCGACACCGTCATGCAGACGCCCGGCCTGCCGGTGAGGAACCCGGCTGCCGCGGCGGCGTGGCCTGCCGCGCTCTCGTGGCGGAAGCCCAGAAAGCGGATCCCTTCGGCCTGGGCCAGCCGCGCCAGGTCGGTGATGGGGATCCCGACGAGTCCATAGATCGTGGACACGCCGTTGCGCTTCAGCGCCTCCACGACCAGGTGGGCGCCGTCGGTGTCCGGTGTCGCCGATGTCTGGGTCATGCCTCGACCCTCGTCCTCGCGGGACACCGTGTCGCCATTGCTGGCCGCAAATCGCGGTTCCGGGTAGCCGGTAGGAATCCGTCCCCGCGAGATGCGGTTAGCTTTCGGTATGGCATCGGTGTTGACGGTGAACATGGCGGCAGCCCCTATCCGCCTCGGTACGCGCCGCTCGGGGATCGACAAGCGGCCCAGCGCCGAGCCGCTGGCCGTGCGCGCGCCGGGCCCGCGCAAGGGCGGCCTCGGCAGTGGCGTCGTGGGTGATTCCGTCTGCGACAGCAAGCATCACGGCGGCGACGACCAGGCCGTGTACGCCTACGGGCGGGAGGACCTGGACCGCTGGGAGGGCGAGCTGGGCCGTGAACTGTCCAACGGCATGTTCGGGGAGAACCTGACGACCGCAGGGGCGGACCTGACCGCGTGCCTCATCGGGGAACGCTGGTCGGTGGGCGATGACGGCCTGCTGCTTGAGGTCACCAGCCCGCGCACCCCCTGCCAGACGTTCGTGAAGCGGCTGGAGATCCCCGGCTGGATCAAGACGTTCACCGCCGCGGGCCTGCCCGGCGCCTACTTCCGGGTCATCGAGCCGGGCACGGTGCGGGCCGGTGACAGCATCGAGGTGGTGTCGCGTCCCGACCATGCGGTGACCATCGGCATGGTGTTCCGCGCGCTGATGGGTGAACGCACGCTGTGGCCGGCACTGGCCCCCGCCGATGCGCTGCCCGACAAGATCAAGCAGCAGGTGGCCAAGCACAGTTGAGGCCCGCGTCGGACCGCCCGCCCGATCGACCGGGCATGCAGCCCGATGTGAACTGAATCTCAAACCGGCCGGCGACGACGACGGCCGGTTTGGTCACCCGTGGCTGCCGGGAACGCCTTCAGGACGCGACGCTGTTGTCGCGCTTCCGAGATTCCTCGACGCCGACCCAGGAGCTCTTCTCTGGCATGGACGACGCGATCCCCTTCGACTCTGCAACCCAACTCGCCGTCACCGCAGCGTGGCTGGCCGGCGCGATAGCCGTCGCCTATGTGGTGGGCCTCGCCATCTCGTGGCTGCTCCAGCGGCTGGGCAGACGCAGCGCGGTGCTCTCCGACGTCGCTTCCCTGACCCGTCTTCCGCTGCGCGCCACCCTGGTGGTGATCGCGGCCGGCGCAGCCCTGAGGCACGCCACGGATCCGGCGTCGGGATGGCGGGGCTGGGTGGACCACATGCTGGTCATCCTCCTCATCGGCACGCTGACCTGGGTGCTGGTCAGCCTCGTGCGGGTCGCCGAGCGGCAGGTCATCGCCCGGTTCGCCGGTGGTGACACCGGGCTTACCGACGCCGACCGGCACCGCCGCAAGATCAAGACCCAGGTGTTGACCCTGCGCCGAATCGTCGTCGCCATCGTGGTGGTGCTCGGCGCCGCAGCAGCGCTGATGACCTTCCCGTCGTTCAGCGACATCGGTAAGACACTGTTCGCCTCGGCCGGGGTGCTGACCGTGGTCGCCGGCCTGGCCGCGCAGACGTCGCTCGGTTCGGTGTTCGCGGGAATCCAGATCGCCTTCTCCGACGCGATCCGCGTCGGCGATGTCGTTGTGCTGGAGGAGGAGTGGGGGCGGATCGAGGAGATCACGCTGACCTATGTGGTCGTACACCTGTGGGATGAACGCAGGTTGGTGCTGCCGTGCACGTACTTCACCACGACGCCGTTCCAGAACTGGACCCGCAACGCCACCGAGCTGCTCGGCACCGCGGAGCTCGATGTCGATTTCACGATTCCGTTCGCTGCGATGCGTGCCGAGCTGGACCGGATACTCCATGCCAACACGCTGTGGGACGGCCGGGTCGGCGTCCTGCAGGTCACCGATGCCGTCGAAGGCTTGGTCCGGGTGCGCATGCTTGTCAGCGCGTCGAACGCGGGCGCTCTGTTCGATCTGAGGTGCGATATCCGTGAGGGCATGGTCGAGTGGCTGCAGCGCACGAATCCGGGCGCACTGCCCCGCAAGCGCATCGAGCACCAGACCGACACCGAGCGGGACGTGTCGAACGGTGTGGCGCACCTGGGCACGTCACAGGCCGACTCCGGGCTGTTCAGCGGGAACGCCGAAGCGGAGCGTCGCGGCCGGGCGCTGGCAGGCGTGCACTACGACGGTTAGCGGCGACAGCCGGCGTCCTAGCATGGACGCGTGTTGCCTGACGAGCTCGCCGACCGCACGCGACGCGCCACCCGAGCGGCGGTCGATGCGGGCCGCGACCTCGGCCTGCGGGTGGAGCAGGCGACGGTTCTGCATGACGTCTTCTCGGTTGTCGTGCACCTCGCACCCGAACCCGTGGTGGCACGGATCCCGGTGGTCTTGACCGCAAGTACGGACCCGCACCGGCAAGCCGCCCGTCAGCAGCGCGAACTCGATGTCGTCGCCTGGCTCGACGGTCACGGTGTCCCGGTGGTGGCGCCCGCCCCCGGGCTTCCGCGCGTGCCGGTCCGCCGCGACGGCTTCCCGATGACGTTCTGGGAGTTGGCCGACGTCGCCGACGACCATGAGCCTTATCGCGGTGTCGAGGTGTCCTACAGTGCCGAACTGCACGGCCGCCTCGGTGGATATCCGGGCGATCTGCCGTTCCTTGCGCCGTTCAACGACGGCCTGCCCGACATGCTCGCCGACCTGCCCGCAGACCGACGACGGGACGCGGTACTGACCCCCGCCGACATCGACCGCGCCCGAACGGAGTTCGAGAGCCTGCGCCGGATCCTCCGAGATCGGGGCGCATTCCGCTCCGCCTTTCCCGATGTGCCCGTGCAGGCGATCCAGGGAGACGGGCCGTCGCACAACGTGATCCGGACCAAGACGGGGATCAAGTTCTCCGATTTCGAGGACGTGTCGTGCGGGCCGGTGGAATGGGATCTCGCACTGCTGGGCGCCGACGCCGTTGCCGAGTACAACCGTGCCGCGCGTGCCCGCGGCCTGCGCACCGCCGATCCGGAGGTACAGCGGGTGATGGACTGTGCCCGACGCCTGCAGTTCGTCGGGTGCGTCACGTTGGTTCCCCAGTTGCCACTGCTGGCCGGCCCGATGACCGCGGCAGTGCAGGAGTGGCGCGACACCGAGCCGTTCAGCTGAGCTGATCGGCGATCGAGACCACCAGACCACCCAGCATGAAGGCTCCGACGGCCGCGATCAGCGTTGCCGTGCTCAGCGACGGGATGTACCGCCGCATGCCGCCGACCTCGCGCCCCGCCCCGTGGTACCGGTGGGTCAGCGCGTGGCCCTTACCCCGTTGCAGGAGATAGCGATTGACGGGATACGCGGCGAAGAACGCCGCGGTCAACGCGATCATCATGCCTACCCAGAACATCGGGTTGACGAGGCCGGCGTTCATCGCGCCCGGCAGGACGGCCATGACAGCGTTGTCGACGACTTCCATCGTGAGGATCGACAGCGTGTCTGCCGCCAATACGACACTCAGCGCCGAACCCAGTGCGAGACCCGCCTTCAGCAGCGGAAGCGTGGACAGCGTGTAGCCGAACAGGAACGCCAGCGCGATGCTCAGCGCGATGGTGACGACGGTGTCCAGACCCAGGGCGGTGCCGGTGATCAGGCCCAGTATCTCGCCGATGGCGCATCCGGTGAGACAGTGCAGCGTGGCGCTGACCGCCATCGCATTGACGCTCCCATGCTCCATGGGTCGATTCTTGCCGATGAGTACGGCGCGGTGGCCAGTGCGTCAGGTCGGCAGCCCGTAGTCCATCGGCGGTCCGGCGGGGCCGATGGCTGCCTGGTCGGCGATGGCGGTGGCCACTGCCACCCCGTCGTGCACGTGCCCGAGCACCACGACGTTCTTCTTCAGACCGGGGGCGCCGATCTGGGCCGTGTCGGGGGTGATGCGGAACGTGGTGGTTTGTCCGTCCGGAGTGCTCGTCGTCAGCGCGTCCTCGGTTGCTGCGATCACCTGGCCCGTCTGCTGGATGTGCTCCGGCGTGGGAGCGGCGGCGGGGGGCGGCGTGGCCTCCGGCGCGGCCTGCGGTTGTGCGGCCTGCGCAGTGATCAACCAGCCTGCGGCCCCGGCCACGCCCATCATCGATGCCGTGGTGACGTGATGGCGCCACCGTGAGCGCCGGTGTCGTCCGGTGTGATGAATGGTTGTCATATCCGTCGCATCCAGGTCGGCGATGTTCGCTGTCGACTCCTGACTACCCCGCAGATGCGGAGTGAAACACCTTCCGAAGCGGTGCGGCGCTACTTCCAGGCGAAGACCGGCTGCTCCAGATCGGCCACCGGGTCGTTGCGGCCCTCCAGGCACAGCCACCTGAGCTGCAACAGCACCGCACCGGTCGGAGCATGGATCAGGTCGTTGCCCAAGGGGATCTGCACCACCGGTCGCGGACTCTCGGGGATGTCGATGAACCGCGGCGAGTCCTCACGCAAGAGTTGGTGCAGCCCGACCCGGTAGACGGCGACCACCTCGTCGGGAGCGGGCCGCGGGTCGAGCCGACCTCCACCCCACATCACGACGGGGGTGATCACGTAGCCCGAACGCGTCGGATAGTCGTCCAGGAGACCGAGGACGGTCGAGTCGGTCAGCGCCACGCCCACCTCCTCGTCGAGTTCCCGCAGCGCAGCGTCGACCACGGTCTCCCCCGGATCGAGCCGGCCACCGGGCAGCGCCCACTGTGCCGAGTGCGACGAGAGACGAGATGCCCTGCGGCACAGAAGAAACGATGCACCCCCGGAGACGTCGACCATTCGCCCGTCCAGGTCCTCGGGCATCGGCCGGCCTGCGATCCAGTCCTCGACCGGCGCTGGGTCCACCCTGTCCTCGCCGACCTGCGAGTCGACCAGAACCACGGCGACGGCGGCATGGCGTTTGGACGGGTCCGACACGACGCGCCGGTCGTGTCGGGTCAGGTGCTCCCGGATCCGGTTCCGCAGCGCGTCGTCGTATCTGATCGTCACCGTTCGAGACTAGGTGGCCCCGTCAACACGCCGAAGCCGGCACGGATATCCCGTGCCGGCCCGGCGAGAGAATCGATATCTCAGTTGTTGATGCCCACCACGTCCTGCGCGATGGCAGCCACTCGGGTCTGCGCCGCAGAAACCACGCGCTGACGGTTCTTGTGCGCCTCCTCGTAGGCCACGACCACCCTGATGTCGGACGGATCCTCGAGATCCTTCACCGCGTTGACAGCGTCGGCCACATTCAGGTCGTCGTAGTCGGCGATCGGAAGTTCTTCGGCTGCAAGGATTCCCGTCGTCCCGCGGGCCGCGTGGATCGCATCGGCGGCGTCTTCGGCGCCCTGCTCGCGGGAGATGCGCTCGGCGGTCTGCAGCGCCGAATCACGCGCACCCGAGAGCACCTTGACGGCAACGTCGCTGGTGCGCGAACCGCGCTCCACGAGCTCGGCAACCGCGGGACGCACCGAACGCAGCGACTCGGCGAGCTGGTCCGCCCGTCGTGTCGACCAGGTGAACGGCAGGTTGGCCAGCTTGACGGCCAGCCCGGCGGCGGCCTGCAGCGGCGTCCGCCGCAGTGCCGCGGGGCCACCGAGGGCGTCCTCGGCGAGCACGGTCGTCAGCCACTCGACGGTGGCAGAGTGCGCGGTGATCAATCGGGTGGCCAGAGCTTCGACGTCCTGGTTCTTCGCGGCGACCGCGAGTGCCTTGACGTAACGCGAGCGATCCAGCAGCTGACCTTCGAGGGCGAGGTCACCCAGCAGGGCCTCGTCGAAGGGCTCCGCCTGCTCGGTCAGCGCCTTGACCGCGGCCGCGGCGCGACCGAGGAACGGGCCGATGACGTCGGGGAATCCGCCGAGGTCGCGGATGGTCTTCTCGATCGCGGCGGCACGCAGCCGCCCGTTGTCCGCGTTCTGCGTCAGCTCGCGGCGCACGGCGTCCGTACGTGCTTGCGCCACCCGGGTCTCGGCGACCTGGATCTCGGTGTGCGTGAGGTCCAGCACGGTGCGCAGCTGGGCGATCAGTGTGGCGGTGGTGGACTCGATCGTTGCGGTTGGTGTAGCCATAAGTCTGGTGTCACCCCTTGTCGATTGTGGGTTTGTGTCGCGATTGTTCAGCGCTCGGTTTGCACTCCCTCATCGGTTACCCACTGCGGCGCTCAGCACCGGATTGTGCGCACCTTGTGACAAACGATTCAAAGATGTGTAGAGAAGTGCACCCCGCGGGTACCCCCGCGCGACCGCACGGGAAGACCGCGGTGATCTGCCGAGTCGCCCCATCCGGTTTGGCGTCCCAACCGGCGGGTATCTACCGCCTCGTGATGCCCCTGCTGGTCCAACCAACTCTGCCCGAGCCTCGCGGTCCCATCTCGAATTCGGTGGTCGAGCTACTGGCCGAGCGGGCCCCGCTGCACTATCTGCAGAAGGTCGAGACGTCGCTGGCCGATGCCGACCCGACGGGCCTGGATCTGCAGTTGGCGCTCTACGTCTGCTACGAGCTGCACTACCGCAGCTTCGCCGGTGTCGACGGCCGCTGGGAGTGGAATCCCGGCCTGCTGGCCCTGCGTGGCCGCCTGGAAGACCTGTTCTTGAGCGACGTCACCTCCGGTGTCGGCGAGATCGAGCCCGACGCCGCCGGCCTCGCCGAACTCGACAAGCTCTGCATCGAACCGGTCAGTGGCGACGGGCCGTCGTACTTCCTGCGCGACGAGGGCAGCTGGGATCAGATGCGCGAGTACTTTGCGCATCGGTCGCTGTATCACCTCAAGGAGGGCGATCCGCATGCGTGGGCCATTCCGCGCCTGACCGGGCAGGCAAAGGCGTCGTTCGTGGCGGTCGAGTACGACGAATTCGGCGCGGGTAAAGGTGCCCGGCTGCACCAACAGCTGTTCGCCGATCTGATGGCGGCCGCAGACCTGGACACCGCCTACCTGGCCTACCTCGACCACGTGCCCGCCGAAGCGTTGGCGGTGGTGAATCTGATGTCACTGTTCGGGTTGCACCGTCGCCTGCGCGGCGCGGCGGTGGGTCACTTCGCCGCGACCGAGGTCACCTCTCCCCCCGGATCGCGCCGCATGGTGCAGGCGCTGGAACGCCTTGGCGCACCGGCGGAATGCCGCGGGTTCTACGCCGAGCACGTGGAGGCCGACGCTGTCCACGAACAGGTGGTGCGTACGGATGTGGTCGGCGATCTGGTGGCGCGCGAGCCGCACCTGGACCGCGACGTCGTGTTCGGGATCCGGGCTTTCGATCTCGTCGAGAACCGCCTGGCGGATCACCTCATGCAGTGCTGGCGCGGCGGGCGCACGTCACTGCGGCGCCCCCTGGACTGATTCGCCCTGGGCTGACTCGCCGCCGGTTCGCTCACGGCGACGATGGCTGGTGTCGCACAGGGGGTAGGTCTTCGAGCGACGGCACGCGCAGATCGCCACCATGAAGCGATCTGACTCCACCGCGCTGCCATCCGGAAGTTCTATGCGCACAGGGCCTTCGACCATGACGGGGCCACCGGGGACTACCCGGACCGCCCGCGACGGCTTGTCGGTCACGGCGCGTCCGCGCGGATCACGACGATCCGCTCGAGGCGACTGCCCCGCGGCAGCAGACCCGTGCGCATCAGCCACGGCGCGCGCGCCGACATCACGGGGCCGAACGGGATCATCTGCTGGGCAACCACTTCCGCGCGCATTCCCTGCTCACGCAGCATGCTCACCGTGCGCCCGACGTTCGAGCACTGCGACTGGACCACGAGCATCGTGCCGCCCTCGTCCAACAGCAGCGGCGCCGCCGCACACATCGGGTCCAGCACCTGCCTGCCGTCGGGGCCGGCGTTCCATGCCTGCGCGGGTCCCGCGGTGGCCGGAATCATGCCGGAGTCGTCGGCGGGGGCCTGTGGCACGTAGGGCGGATTGGCCAGCACCACATCGAACGGACCGAATTCGACTGCGCGTGCCCACGAACCCCGATGGACGTCGATGTCGACGCCCGCCGCCAGCGCATTCTCCCGGCTGCGCTGCACTGCCTTTCCGCTGATGTCGAACGCGGTCACCTCCGCGCCCGCCGATGCGGCCGCGATCCCGACGACGCCACTCCCGGTACACAGATCGGCGACCCGGGCTCCCGGTGCCAGACCCGCGTCGGTCATCGCTTCGATCAGCAGGAGTGAATCCTCCTGCGGGGGATAGACCTCTCCCGAGGTTTCCGGGGCGAAGAATTCGGTATATGCGCTCGTCACGGATTCTTGATGCCCGCTTACGGACCGCCCAAACGTTTCCCGGCCAACGGTTGTCGACGCCGCGGCGAGAACACCCGGCCACGACCGCACCCATCGACACGACAAAGGCGCCCTTGGGTGCGCGCCGAAGGACGCCAGTGCCGACGACCGTGTTCGACGGTCTGCGGTTCGTTCCCCTGCGGATGCGCCCTACAACCGATCGACCGCGTAGGTCGCGCCCTGATTCACCATTCCGTTGAACCCGTAGAGCGCATGGGCCACGTTGGGCCCGGCGTCCGCGGCGCCGTTGCAGATGGTGTCACCGGGCTCGCACAGCTGCAGCGTCTTGTCCGCGTACTGCGAGCCGATCGTGATGGCCGGTGCGCCGTACTTCTCCAGGAACGGGCCGGAGGGGGTGCCGAAGAGCACCACAGCGGCGACGTGGTCGGCCACCTCGGGCGGCAGTGGAGCCGGTGCGACGGCTGCCGGCACGCTGCTGGGGACGGTGTCGGAGGTTGCGAACCCCGACACGACGGCGCCCTGGGAGAAACCGCCGAGCACCATCTTCGTGTTGGGGCAGTCCACCGACATGGTCCGCAGTCGGTTGCCCGCGTCGCGGATACCGTCGATGACAGTGGAGGCGAAGACCTCACGGTCGGCGAAGTTGTTGCCCGCCGGGTAGTTCACGGCGTAGACGCCGACGGTGCGGGGTGCGGCCTGCGCGCGCACCGCGTCGACGAAGCCCTGGCCGACGCCACCGACTCCGGGCGCCTCGCTGGTACCGCGCGCGAACACGATCTCGACATCCGGGCACGCGGGTGCCGGCGGTTGGGCTACGGCGGACGGTACGCCCAACCCGAGTACAGCGGTCCATGCTCCCACCACCGCGGCGCTGGTCGCGCCGGCAATTCGACTGATCTTCATGCGTATTCCTTCCACCTGGGCACACAGAGGTGCGCGTGTGTCCCGTACCACCGCTGCTGACCGACCAAACGGCCATGCGGGTGGCCGAAATGTGACGGCGCGGGACGAACGTGCAACAGGTGCGGACCTTTTCAGCGGTCAGCGGTGGTTTCCGTCGCCGCGGGGATCTCCCGCGGCGCCGTCATGCCTCGCCGGTGCCGTCATGCGGAGTCGGGCTCTGCGGCGACTCCCATTTCGATTCCAGGGTGCGGGTGACGAGGGTGTCGGCCGGTAGTTCCAGATCGCGCATCTGGCCGTCGTCGCTCTCCACGGTGACGATCATCGTCGTACCCGCCGGATCATCTCGGGTGTCGGTGTGCACGACTTTGTACTGCTGGGCGTCGCCGTCGGGCGCGTTCGGCGGGGTCAGCGAGATGACGTCACCGGGGGCGACGTTGTCGAGCCGGTCGGTGTCGGACTGTGCGGTCATGGGTTCGACGGTAGATCAGCAGGATTCCGGCGCACCGCAGCGGGTAACCGCCCTACCGGAGCGAAAGGAGCACGCGAATGCCGAATGAACTGCAAGGCCGCAGAATCGCCTTCCTTGCCACCGACGGTGTCGAAAAGGTGGAACTGGAGCGCCCCCGCGCCGCGGTCGAGGATGCCGGCGGACAGGTGGAACTGCTGTCGGTGGAGACGGGTGAGATCGAGGCCCGAAACCATGACCTGGAACCCGCCGGGACGTTCGCCGTGGATCGCGCGGTCGCCGGCGCCAGTGTCGATGAGTTCGATGCGCTGGTCATCCCGGGTGGAACCGTCAACGCGGACAAGCTCAGACTCGACGAGTCGGCGGTGGCATTCGTCGGCGACTTCGTCCGCTCGGGTAAGCCCGTCGCCGCCATCTGCCACGGGCCCTGGGCGCTGATCGAAGCGGGCGTCGTCCGCGACCGCACGCTGACGTCGTATCCCAGCCTGCGAACTGACCTGCGAAACGCCGGCGCCACCGTGGTCGATCAAGAGGTCTGCATCGACGGAAACCTGATCACCAGCCGTTCGCCGGAGGATCTGGATGGGTTCTGCCAGGCGATCACCGACCAGTTCGCCGCCACCCCGGCACACACCTAGGAGAGTGCGGACGGCAAACATGTATGTGCTATGCATATTTCGTGCCGCCGTCCCGCTACGACCAGCTCGACGATCTGCTGACGCGCATCCACGTCGCGCGGCAGCGTCCCCAGTGGCGGCACCGCGTGCTGGGCACCGACAGCCCGGTGTCGACCGTGTCGACCCTGCGGGCGCTGCGCGCGGTGGAGCACTGCCAGGACGCCGGGGGCGCGTCGATCCGCGACGTCGCCGACTTCCTGGCCGTGGAGCATTCCACCGCCAGCCGGATAGTCGCCGCCGTCGTCGCTGCCGGACTGCTGTCGAAGTCGTCGGCGGCCGATGACCAACGGCGCTGCGCGTTGACCCTGACCGACGTCGGCCGCAAGGAATTGGCGGCCATGACGGATCGCCGGCGTGACCTGGTGGCAGACACCGTTGCGGATTGGCCCGACACCGACGTCGACACCCTCGTGGCACTTCTGGACCGCCTGACGCGACGTTTCGAGCAGGAGGCAGGCCGGTGACCGCGGAGACGTCGGCGAAGGCGCTGCCGTCGCGTGGCGCGCTCGGGTTGATGTTCGACCCGGTGTTCGGCGCGTTGTTCTGGGGCAAGATGTTCGCCGTCGTCGCGGTCTGGACACATGGGATCGTCGCCGCGATCGTGATGTACGAGGCCACCCGGTCGGCGCTGATGGTCGGTCTGGTCGGCGTCGTGCAGTTCGCGCCGCAGCTGATTCTGAGTCCCACCAGCGGTAAATGGGCCGACACGGGCAACCCCGCCCGACAGATCCTGCTCGGGCGGGTGTTCTGTGTCGCCGGATCGGGGTCGATCGCGGCGTGGATGTTCGCCCAACCCTCCCCGGGCGGCACCGCTGCGGCCATTCCCATCCTGCTCGGGACGACGTTGGTGGGGTTCGGCTTCGTCATCGGCGGCCCGGCCATGCAGTCGATCGTTCCGACGCTGATTCGCGACGGCGAGCTGCCGACGGCCATGGCACTCAACAGCATCCCGATGACCGTCGGGCGGATCCTCGGACCGGCCGCAGGCGCCTACCTGGCCGCACACGTCGGCCCGGCACCGGCCTTCGCCGTCAGCACGGTGCTGCACCTGGTGTTTGCCATCTTCCTGCTCGCGGTGCGCTTCCCGGCCCCGCCGGCGAAGCTGGCCGACACCGACTACCGCGTACGCGTCGCCGTCCGGTACGTGCTGCGGGACCGGCCGCTCCTTCTGGCACTGCTCGCGGTGACGACGGTCGGCATCGTGTCGGACCCGTCCATCACGCTCGCCCCGTCGATGGCCGACGAGCTCGGCGGCGGCGCGGGAATGGTCGGCACACTGTCGGCCGTCTTCGGCGTCGGCGCCGCCGTGGGGATGGGCGCGCTGGCGTTGCTGCGGGGCCGGATCGCGTCGGCGTCCGTCTCGTCCATCGGGATGGTCGCGCTGACCGCCGGCAGCGTGACACTCGCCGTCGGCATGCAGCCGTGGGTGGCCTTCACCGGGTTTGTGGTGGCCGGGTTCGGCTTCGGCTGCGCGATGACCGGGCTGGCGACCGTCGTGCAGGAGCGGGCACCGGTGGAACTTCGCGGGCGGATCATGGCGCTGTGGCTCGTCGGGTTCCTGGGCTCGCGGCCCATCGCGGCGGCCGTGCTCGGTGGCACCGCCGACGTTCTGAACGTCTACGCGGCATTCGCGGTTGCCGCAGCACTGAGCCTGGTGGTCACCGTGCTGTGCCTGCCGTCGCGACTCTCCGGCCCGCCGGTCTAGCTGGGGCGCCGGCGTCCCGTCAGTTCCTGAATCGTGGTGATCTCGCTCGCGCGATAGGGACTGCCGTCGGTGTTCAGCAGATCGTGGAACCACAGCTTCGGCTCCATCACCGGTCGGTCCCACGAATCCCACGGCAGGTAGGTCTGGGTCTTGCCTGCGACGAAGCCCCAGGTGAACGCGCCGACGTTGCGCCGCTTGGTGATTGGCAGAATCGACTCGACGGTGCTGCCCAATGTCCTGGCCATGTATTCGGTGCACAGCATCGGCCGTCCCAGCGGCGTGAGTTCCTCCAGCCGCGCCTCGAAGCCCTCGGGCTCGGCGTAGCTGTGGAAGGTGATCACGTCGGAGAGGTCCAACTGAAGACGGTTGATCGTGTTGCGACGACGCGGATCGCCCCATTCACCGTCCCAGACGCCACTGGTCAACGGCTGGATCGGGTCGACAGACCTGGCCCACTGGAACACCTGGGGCAGCAGATCCGCGACCAGTTCCACTTTGTCGCTGCGCTCGACCTTGCGATACGCGTCGGCCGGGTTGTCGGGCTCATTCCACAGGTCCCACCCGAGGACCCGCTTGTCGTGGCGGAACTGGCTCAGCACGCCGATGACGTAGTCCTGCATGACCCGGCGGTGGCGCCGGTCGTCGAGGTGCTCGGCGCCCGGACTCTGCACCCAGCCGGAGTTGTGCACGCCCGGGGTCGGATCGCGCTGCTTACCGAGCCGCGGATGCGGGTCCCAGCAGGAGTCGAACAGCACGAACAGCGGTTTGATGCCGTGGTGCGCCGCGATGTCCACGAACCGGGCCAGCCTCCGCTGAAAACCGACGCGGTCCTGCACCCATAGCAGATCATGCAGAAAGACGCGAATTGTGTTGAGGCCCATCAACTTCGCCATCCGCAGCTCGCTGTCGATACGCCGCGGGTCGAAGGTACCCGGTTGGAACATCTCGAGCTGGTTGATGGCGTTGGCGGGGGTGAAGTTCGCCCCGACCAGCCAACCCTGGGCCCGGTGCCACCGATGGGCGCGGTCAGGCGACCAGCGGGTGAGCTCGGCAGAGGCCCGGGGCACACTCGACAACGCCATACCGGCGGCAAGCACGATCGGCAGCTTGAGCGCGCCGCGGCGGTCCACTGGGGACTTGGGTGACAAGGTGCAATCCTTTGTTCCAAAGATCGGTCATCCGTCGTCAGCCCGGCTCAGCACAGTGCTCCCCCGGCGAAAGTGAGTGACGCTGTGCGGGACCGACCCGCAAGAAGCCTGCCCGCGTCACGCCTGCAACGGACGTTCCGGCGTCGTTGGAGAACGTGTCGGACAAGTCGACGGTCGCCAGTGTATCGACCCCGGGCGGTGTGCTGTTACAGCTTTGCCCAAGACGTCAGATTCAACGTGTTGCCAACGCCCATAGCGGATTTCGCTTTTCGGACAGGCGCTACGCGTGCTCGGGCCGGTTCAGCGTACGCTGCCCAGCACCGACGCGAGCGACTCGTCGAGGATGTCGAGCCCGCGGTGCAGGTCGGCTTCGGAAATCGTCAGCGGTGGCGCGATGCGGAAGATGCCGCCCATGCCCGGCAACTGGACGATGTTCATGTGCAGTCCTCGGTCGAGGCAGGCCGCAGTGACCTTTGCGCCGAGGTCGTCGGCGGCAGCCTTGGTGGCCTTGTCCGTGACGAGCTCCATCCCCTGCAGCAGCCCACGTCCGCGGACGTCGCCGACCTGCTCGTGACGCTCCTTCATGTCTGCCAGGCGCTCGCCGAGTTGTCCGCCCAGCACTCCGGCCCGCTCGACGAGTCCGTCGCGGTCGACCACGGTGAGCACGGTGCACGCGACCGATGCGGCGAGGGGGTCGGAGACATGGGTGGTGAAGAACAGGAATCCCCTGTCGTGGCAGGTGGCTTCGATCTCGTCGCTGGTGACGACGGCGGCCACCGGCAATCCCGCACCGAGGGTCTTGGACAGCGTCAGCAGATCCGGTGCGACCCCGTCTCGCTCGAACGCATACATCAGGCCGGTGCGCGCGATACCGGTCTGGGCCTCGTCGACGATCAACAGCATGTCCCGTTCGGCGCAGCGCTCCTTGAGGCCGCGCAGGTAACCGGCGGGCAGTTCGACGATTCCGCCCGACGACAGGATCGGCTCGACCAGACACGCCGCCAGGCTGCCCGAGGACTGGGCATCGACCATGGCGAAGCCGTAGTCGAGCTCGGACTCCCAGTCGTGGGTGCCGTCGGGGTGCCGGAAGGGTGATCGGTAGGAGTTCGGGGTGGGCAGCGTCAGGCTGCCCGGCATGGCGGGGCCGTAGCCCCGCCGCCCGGCGCTGAAGGTCACCGACGCCGCGCCGGAGGTCATCCCGTGCCACGAGCGGTCGAACGACACGATCTCGTACTTGCCGGTGTAGAGCTTGGCCATCTTGATGGCCGCCTCGTTGGACTCGGCCCCGGTGGTCAGGAGCAGGACACGGGACAGCGACGCAGGCAGCGTGGCCGACAGCGCCGTGGCCAGATCCACCACCGGCCGGCTCAGCATCCCGCTGTAGAGGTGATCGAGGCTGGCCACCGCGCCGGACACCGTGGCCACGATGTCGGGATGCCCGTGGCCGAGAACCGCACTCATCTGGCCGGACGTGAAGTCCAGAATCGCCGCTCCGGTGCTGTCATAGACGTAGCTTCCGCTGGCGCGTTCGATGATCCGCGGCACGAACGGTGCCCCGTACCGCACCAGATGCTGATCGGCGGCCTGCCAGAACTGCTCGTTGCTCGACAACGCGTTTCCTCCACGGTCGGCCGGGTCCGTCATTCGGTGCCACCATACGGCGCCGCGTTTCGACCTCGAATACCCTGGGTACAACCCCGCCGTCCCCAGGGGCAACGGAGCCGGCCGCGGGGTCTGAGATCGAGTACAGGCGGTTCGCACATGCACAAGATCGGTCGTCGGCTGGCAACAGCCGCTCCCATCGTCCTCGCGGCTGCGGGTGTACCGTTCGTCGCCGCTCCGGCCTACGCCGCGCCGTGCCCCGATGTGGAGGTCGTCTTCGCACGGGGCACGTTCGAGCCGCCCGGCGTCGGGGCCACCGGGCAGGCGTTCGTCGACTCGATCCGAGCGAAGGCCGGCGCACGCACCGTCGACGTGTATCCGGTGAATTACCCTGCCAGCCTTGACTTTGCGACAGCGGCCGACGGCGTGATCGACGCCAGCAACCGGATCGTCACCATGTCGGGCAACTGCCCCGACACCGAGATCGTGCTCGGCGGCTACTCGCAGGGAGCCGCCGTTGCGGCCTACATCACCGAGGACGCCATTCCCGACGGATACACGCCCCCGCCGGGGATGACCGGCCCGATGCCCCCGGCGGTGGCCGACAAGGTGGCCGCGGTCGCGCTGTTCGGCAAACCGTCCAGTGGGTTTCTGCAGATGATCCACAATGGCGCGCCACCGATCACCGTGGGATCGCTCTACACATCGAAGACGCTCGACCTCTGCATCGATGCCGACCCGGTCTGTTCGCCCACCGGTGGCGACAACGGTGCGCACGGTGCCTACATGTGGAACGGGATGACGGACCAGGCCGCCGAGTTCGCGGTGGGCAAACTGCCACCGGCCGGCTCGGGCGGACCCGTCGATCTGGCCGCGGGCGGCTGAACCGCACTATAGATTTGCCCCATGGGGGGCGGTTGCGGGTGCGGGGGCGAACAGGTGCCGGGTGCGATCTCCAGGCGGGCGGCGCTCGCCGGGTCGGCCGTGCTCGGAGCGGGCATCATCGGCGCGGCAACGGGTACCAGCGCGGCGCAACCTCCGAGTTCGCCGCCGGCGGCGCTCCCGGACGTCGCGTTGATCACGCTCGGGGTGCAGGCGGGCCCGCCGCCGGTTCCCCATCGGGTCGGGATCTCGTCGGCGCTGAAGATCGGCAGCGACGTCTACGTGATCGATTGTGGCCTCGGCTCATTGAACGCGTTCGCCAACGCCGGCCTTCGATTCGGCGATCTGAAGAAGATGTTCATCACCCACCTGCACGCCGACCACATCGTCGACTACTACAGCTTCTTCCTGTCCGGCGGTGCGTCGATGCGGCCCGGTGCCGGCGCGGTGCAGGTCTACGGGCCCGGCCCGGCAGGGGGCCTGCCGCCGAGTGAAGTCGGCAATCCCGACCCACTCGTCGTCGACCCGGGCAATCCTGCCCCCGGACTCGCCGCCACCACGGAATCGTTGATCCAGGCGTTCGCCTACACCAGCAACATCTTCATCCGGGACAACGGCACCAATGACGTTCGCAACCTGATCCAGGTCAACGAGATCGCGGTGCCGCCGGGATCGAACTTCGAGAACCGGTCACCCCGCATGGCACCGTTCCCGGTGGTGTCCGACGACAACGTCGACGTGACCGCCATCCTGGTACCCCACTACGACGTGTATCCGTCGTTCGCGTTCCGCTTCGACCTCAGGCGGTCGGGCGTCTCGATCACCTTCTCGGGCGACACCGTCAAGTCGGACAACCTGATCACACTGGCCCGGGGTACCGACATTCTGGTGCACGAGGCGATGTTCAGCCTCGATACCGCGTTCTACGACAACCGATTTCCGCCGAACTACCTGCCTAACTCCCATACCTCGGCCGTGCAGGTCGGTGAGATCGCGGCCGTCGTGGCGCCCAGCCACCTGATCGTCAGCCACTACGATCCGCCGAATCTGCCCGATGCGCAGTGGTTCGACGCGATCAGGAAGAACTTCACCGGCCGTACCACCATCGCGAGGGACGGTCAGGTGTTCCCACTGTGAGGCGACACGTCGAATTCACCTTCGATTGTTAGCGTTCCGGTTATGGGAATCGCGCGTAAAGCAGCCGGCCTCACCGCGTCCGTCGCACTGTTGCTCGGCCTGTCCGCCCCCGTGCAGGCCGGTGCCGCGCCCGGCGAGTTCGATCTGCAGGCCCACCGCGGCGGTCGCGGCGAGACGACCGAGGAATCGCTGCGCGCCTTCGCCAAGGCAATCGAACTGGGCGTCACGACACTGGAATTGGACATCGTCATCTCCAGGGACGGACGTCCCATGGTGTGGCACGACCCGGTGATCCAGGCCGACAAATGCACGGACACCGCACCGGCGTTCCCGGGTGATCCGCAGTTTCCCTATGTGGGCAGGCTGGTGCACGAGCTGACGTTCGACCAATTGCGCACACTCGACTGCGGCAAGCTGCTCGCCACGTACCCGGACGCGGAGGTGGTGGCGAACAACACGATCGCGGAACTGCCCGAGGTGTTCGCGCTGGCCGATCCCTACCAGGCCCCGGTGCGCTACAACATCGAGACCAAGATCGAGGCGGCAGAGCCGGAGAAGTCCGCGCCCCCAGAGCAATTCGTGGACGCCATCCTGACGGCCGTCCGCGCTGCGGGCAAGACCGACAAGGTCGAGGTCCAGAGTTTCGACTGGCGCACGCTGCCGATGGTGCGCGCGGCCGAGCCCTCGATCCCGCTGGTCGCGCTGTGGGACGACACCACCTTCGTTCCCGGCTCGCCCTGGCTCAACGGGATCGACCCGGCCACGGTTCGGGATCCGATCGCGGCGGCCGCCATGGTCGGAGCAGATGTGTTGTCGCCGGAGTATTCGTTGGTCGACGCGGCGTTCGTGGACCGGGCGCACTCCGCGGGCCGCAGAGTGATTCCGTGGACCGTCAACGACGCCGGTGCGATGCGCGCGCAGATCGCCGCGGGTGTCGACGGCCTCATCACCGACTATCCGACTCGGCTGCGCGAGGTGATGTCCGAGTTGGGGATGGCCCTGCCGCCCGGGTATCACCGAAATTGACGCGGGCGCTTGGGCTGCGGCGGAAGCGGGTACATAGCCGCATCACCCGAGAGGAGTCGCTGATGGTCCCCTGTTCTCCCCCGCCATATCGGCATACGGCGACGTGCCCGGCCTGCGGTTACCCCACCGTCAACGCGGCACTGTGTGCGGTCTGCAGTCCGCTCGCGGCCGGCCTGGGATTCGGCCCGATGGAATAGGTGACATGTCACCGAAGTTGTGAGGGGCAGGAAGCTCGCCAACCACGACTCAAGGAGACCGAAACCATGGGACTACTCGACGACAAGACAGCACTGGTCACCGGCGGTACATCCGGTATCGGGCTGGCCACCGCCCAACGCCTGGCCGCCGAAGGCGCGCACGTCTTCGTGACGGGCCGCAACCAGGCCACGGTCGATGCGGCGGTCGACTCCATCGGCGCCGCGGCCACCGGCGTGCGCGGCGACGTCTCCCGGCCCGAGGACCTCGATGCCGTGGTCGAGGTCATCCGGTCCCACGGCCGGGGCCTCGACGTGGTGTTCGCCAACGCCGGCGGCGGCGAGTTCGCCACGCTGCCCGACATCACCTCGGAACACCTGGCGGCGACGTTCGGCACCAACGTCTACGGCACCGTCTACACCGTGCAGAAAACGCTGCCGCTGCTGAATCCCGGCGCCTCCGTCATCGTGACCGGATCCACCGCCGCCCACAACGGGACACCGGCCTTCAGCGCCTACGCCGCGTCCAAGGCCGCCATCCGGTCGCTGGGCCGCACCTGGGCGGCCGAACTGGCCGAACGCGGAATCCGCGTCAACACCGTCACGCCCGGTGCCACCGAGACCCCCGGGCTGACGGGGCTGGCGCCGGAAGGACAGCACCAGGAGTTGCTGGATCAGCTCAAGGCCGACGTACCGCTCGGGCGTCTCGGCCGGCCCGATGAAATCGCCTCCGCCGTACTGTTTCTGGCGTCCGATCTGAGCAGCTTCATCACCGGAACCGAGCTGTTCGTCGACGGCGGCACCGAGCAGATCTGAGACCGCGCTACCGCGGCCGGTCCTCGTCGAGGTCCGGTCGCGGCAGTGTCCCGTGGCGCAGGATCGACTCGTAGGCCGATTCCAGGATCTCGGCCAGATCCTTCTGCCGCTGCGTACTCATGTCGGAGAAGAACAGCAGCTTGACCCAGGCCGCGTGCCCCGGGCGGGCGGAATCGAGGGCCTCCCGGCCTGCCGGGGTCAGGATCAGCTCGGTCGCCCGCCGGTCGGTGTCCGACCGAACCCGGTCGACAAGGCCGCGCCGGCTCATCCTCTGCACATGGTGCGACAGCCGACTGCGCTCCCAACCGATGGTGGTGGCCAGAACAGTCAGTTGCGCGCGGGAATTCGGCGCCAGGGTGAGGGCATTCATCACGGTGTAGTCGCTCAGCGACAGATTGCTGTCACTCTGCAACTGGCGGTTCATCTCGTACTCGAGTCGATGGTAGACCCGCATGTAGCTCAACCACGCCCGGCGCTGGGCCGGATCGAGCCGGCCGTCGGGCTGGCTCACTGCGTGTCCTGCGGCCCGACGACGAGTGTCGCGAGTGCCTCGCGGATCCGCTCCGGTATCGGGACCGCGTTGCGGCGCTCGCGGTCGACGAAGACGTGGACGAAGTAGCCGTGCGCCACCGGCTCGTCGTCGTCGGCGGCGAAGACGGCCACGCCGTAGGTCACGGACCGATTCGACAGCTTGTCCACCCGCAGTCCGGCCCGCAGCTCGTCGGGGTAGGCCACCGGCGCGCGGTACGCGCATTTCGATTCCACCACAAGGGCTATCACCGGCGACGTGTGGATGTCGAGCCCGCCCTCGGAGATCAGGAAGTGGTTGGCGATGCTGTCGAAGTAGCTGTAGTACGTGACGTTGTTGACGTGGCCGTACACGTCGTTGTCCATCCACCGGGTGGTGATCGGCAGGAAGTACCGGTAGCCCGTCACCAGTACCGCAGCGCCTGCTCGAATGTGCCTGTCAACAAAGCTCTGTCGACCTCGACCGGGGCGTTGCTCAGCAGCCGCTGTTGCGGCCAGGCCCCGTCCGTCAGGGCCGAGGTGTCGGCGCCGGTGTAGCCCACGCCGCCGAGGCCGTTCGGCATGCCGACAGCACGCATGATCTGGATCAGATGGTCGGCCAGCACCGTGCCGGCATCGTCGGGCGACGCAGCGGCGGTATCGGCACCCAGGTGTGTGGCCGCGTCGAGGTGGCGCACCGGGTCGGTGTGTGCGGTCATCCGAAATGCCGCGGGCGCGTTGAGGATCACCGACATGCCGTGCGGCACGATGGCCTCGGCGCCGGGATACCCCGCTGGGTGGAAGTCACGCACCAGGCCGGCGACGGCGTAGGCCATGGCATGGGGGATGTGCACTCCCGCGTTGCCGAACGCGATACCGGCCAGGGTGGCCGCCCACATCACCTGCTCGCGGGCTTCCCGGTCGGACTGGTCGGCGACCGCCCGTGCCAGGTAGGTGCCGAGAATTCTCAGCGCTTCCCGGCTACCCAGGTCGCTCCACGGATTCGCGCCCTGGCTCATCGGGCGCTTACTGGGGGGTGTCGCGGCGGGACGGCGCAGGAACGGGCGGGCGGTGTAGGACTCCAGCGCGTGCGACAGCACATCGAGCCCGCTGCAGGCCACCACATTGGCGGGCAGCGTATCGGTGCAATCGGGATCCACCAGCGCTTCGGTCGGGCGCAGCGCCGGGGAGGCGATACCGGTCTTGGCCGACATCGACAGCAGATCGAAGATCGCGATGCCCGTCACCTCGCTGCCCGTGCCCGACGTGGTCGGGCAGGCGATGTGCGGTTTGAGCGGGCCGGGCACCGGCGTCCCGGCCCCGACCGGAGCGTTGACGTACTCCAGGAAGTCGGCAGGATGGCTCGCGTAGAGATTGGCCGCCTTCGCGGTGTCGATGACCGATCCGCCACCGAGCGAGATATAGCCGTCGGCGTCCGCGTCGACGGCGAAACCGGTTGCCTGCCGGAAGGATTCGTCGGTCGGTTCGACGCGGACATCGGTGTAGGGCACGACGTCGATGCCCGCGGCGCGCAGCGACCGATGCACCGTCTCGAAGACGGGCAGCGCGGCGACGGCGGTGTCGGAGAACAACGCCACCCGGGCGATCCCCAGCGTCTTGGCGCGGTCACCGACCTCGCTCAGGCAGCCGCGCCCGAAGGTGATCCGGGATGCATCGACGGTGAAGGCGCGGTCACCCCCGTCGATGTCGTCGTGATGACAACAGCTCATCCCACCATCCTCCTGACCGTCACGATGCGGCGGACCTGCGGCGCCGCCCCGCCTTGGCGGGGGACGGCCGGTCGAGGTCCGGCCGGGCGGCTGCTGGGCCGAGCCAGCCGCTGAGGAAGTTCCGCAGTTCCGCCCCCGTATGCGGCGGGCTTCCCGGGTCGAGCAGCAGTGAATGTATTGAGCGCAGGCCGAACTCGTTGAGTCGGTCCAGCGCGACCTCGTCGTATCCGTGCGCTTCCCAGTCGACGTCCAGGCGATGCATCAACGCCCGGCCGAAGGCCCGCGCCGTGTCCGAGGTGATCGAGGGAATGACGTCGCCGCGCTCACGCTGATGGAACAGGAATTCGATGGTGTCGTCGTCGGCGAGTGCCTCGATGGCGAACGCGACGCCTTCCACCATCGCGGCGGCGGGTTCGGTGTAGCCCCGCAGGTGGGCCGCGAGTTGATCGAGGAACCCATCGGCCGAGCGCATCGCGCACGCGACCAGCAGTGCGTCGGTGCTCGGAAAATACCGGTACACCGTCTGGCGGGTGACCGCGAGCTCACGCGCGACGTCGGCGATCCGCATCGCGGCGCCACGGTCGGCGATGATCTTGTCGGCGGCGTTCAGGATCCGGTCGATGGCCTCCTCGTCGGAGGCCGGAGTGTTCCCGCCCCAACCGTGGCTACGCACGCGGGCATCATATCGGCCCCGGCGGCTGCGGCGGCGAAGCGCCGGGTCGCACCCCGGTGGTGGCGGTGGCCAGCAGGGCGAGCATCACCAACGCGATGCCTGCGATCTCCCGGGCGGCGGGATGCTGGGCCAGCATGACCGCGCCGACGATCGCTGCGGTGGCGGGGAGCAACGCCAGCAGCAGTGCGAACCGTTCCCGGCCGACGAGGGTGAGGACACGCTGGTCCAGCGCGTAGGGAATCGCGCTGGAGAGCACGCCCACCCCGGCGCCGTAGAGCCAGGTACGCCAGTCGGTGAACACCGACGCGTCCGTCGTGTACTGCAGACCGAGCAGCACCGGTGCCGTCACGGTGGCGGCCAGCGCCATGCCGACCGCCAGGGAATCCAGCCCGCTGCCGGCGTCGGCCACCCGTTTACCGAGCAGGATGTATCCCGCCCAGAGTGCGGCGGCCAGCAGCGCGAACCCGACACCGACGGCGTCGGCAGCGGTCTCTGCCCCGGTCAGCAGATAGACACCGGCGGCGACGGTGACGACGCCGAGAAAGTCACGGGCGCGACGGGCTCCGAGCGTCGCCACGGCCACCGGGCCCGCGAATTCGATGGCCACGGCGGTGCCGAGGGGAATGCGGGCGATCGCTTCGTAGAACGCCACATTCATCGCGACGGTCACCAGACCGAACGCGGCGGCGGCCACCGTCGCGCGCTTAGTCCATCGGTTGCGCCACGGCGTGCGCCAGGCGAGCAACACCACCGCGGCGCCGGCGGCACGGAACCAGGCGACCGTCGCCGGCTCGGTGCTGTCGAACAGATAGACGCCGACCGCCGCGCCGACATACTGCGACAGCGCTCCCGCAATGAAGAACAGCGGTATCACGTGGGCGAGGACTTGCCGCTCAGGCGGTTTCGGCAGCGACCCGGGCGCGTTCGGTCATCGAGGCGACCACACCGCCGTCGTTGAGGATGTCGGTGCCGGTGAGGTAGCCGGCCTTCTCGCTCGCGCAGAAGGCGAACAGCGCAGCCATCTCCTCTGCCCTGCCCCAGCGGGGCACCGCGGCGTTGGTGACCATCGCACCGGCGCCGGCCCGTTCCTCCAGCCTGCCCATCTCGGTGTCGACGGATCCCGGCGAGACCGAGACGATGCGCAGTCCCCGGCCGTTGAACCGTTCGGCCTGCGAGATGCTGTACCACCGCACGAAACTCTTGCTCACCGCGTAGGCCAACCCGGGGCGGGATTCCTCGGGCGCGATGGCGCAGGCCGCCATCATCTCCGCCATGAATTCACCCTGATCCCGGAGGGCCAGTGGGAATTTGGCGCTCGGGATGATCTCGGCCGGCAGCAGGTGAGCCGCCATGGACGCCACGTTGACGATCGCCGCCCCGTCGCCGGCGGATGCGAAGAACGCCTCGTCGACGTTCAGGGTGCCCACCGCATTGGTCCGCACGATGTAGTCCGCGTCGCCCATGCTGGGGCTGACACCAGCGGCATGGATCACCGAGACCAGCGTCCCCACGGCGGACACGGTCTGGAACAGGTCGTCGACTGCCGCCCGGTCGGTCACGTCGCAGTGGACGGCGGTGGCGGCGATGCCGAGTTCCGCGAGCGCGGCCTCGGCAGCGTCCAGCTTGTCCTGCCTGACGTCGCAGAGCACGACCGCGTGGTCGGCGCCCACCAGTTTGGCCGTCTCCAGACCCATACCGCCGGCACCGCCGGTGATTAACGACACTGTCGCCATGTGTAAACCTCCTGCGGACATTCAACAGGAGCGACCGTCGGTACCTCCGAGAGACCGTCGGTACCTTCGAGAGATGAGCGAGAACCCCGCCGACGTCGTGCAGGAAGCGGCGAGTCCGCCACGGCCGCGGCGCCCGTGGCGCCGCATCCTCGTCGTGCTGACGATCATGGCGCTGCTGTTCGGTGTCCCGGCGTGGACACTGCTGGGCGGCGGCACCGCATGGCCACCGGCCGTGCTCGTCATCGGCGGCGCCGCGTTCGTCGCGGCGTTCGCCGCCCTGCCCGCCACGATGATGCTGGGACACGGGCGCACGCGTGCCGACGGACCTGCCGCCCTGGGCGACGGACTGCTGGGTGCCGTGTGGGTGCTGTTCGTGTGGTCGGTGTTGGGTCAGCTGCTCGGGCTCGGGTTGCTGCTGGCCGGAGTGGCCGACCCCGCGCGCTCGCGGATCGTGGCGGCGGCGGTGCTGGTGGTCGCCGTCGTCCTGCTCGCGTGGGGCCACTACGAGGCGATGCGGGTGCCGCGGATCAAGAACGTCGACGTCACCGTCCCTCGGCTCGGCCGCGGACTGGACGGGTTGCGCGTCGCCGTCATCACCGACACCCACTACGGCCCGATCAACCGGGCCCGGTGGTCGGCCGGGGTGGTCGAGCGGGTCAACACCCTCGGCGCGGACATCGTGTGCCACGTCGGCGACATCGCCGACGGCACGCCGGAGGTCCGGGATCGGCAGGCGGCGCCCCTGGCGTCGGTGCAGGCCACGTCGGCCCGGGTGTACGTCACCGGCAATCACGAGTACTTCAGCGAGGCGCAGGGCTGGCTCGACTACATGACCCGCATCGGGTGGGACGCGCTGCACAACCGGCACATCACCGTCGAGCGCGGCGGCGACCGCCTCGTCGTCGCGGGCATCGACGACGCCACCGCGCGCGGATCGGGACTCCGCGGTCACGGCGCCGATCTGGACGCCGCGCTGGCAGGCGCCGATCCGGACTCACCGGTGCTGCTGCTGGCGCATCAGCCCAAGCAGGTCCGGCACGCCGAACGCGCCGGGGTGGACCTGCAGCTGTCGGGGCACACTCACGGCGGGCAGATCTGGCCGTTCAACTTCCTCGTCCGCCTGGAACAACCCGTCGTCCACGGGCTGAGCACACACGGCGAGCGGACCCAGCTGTACACCAGCCGCGGCACCGGGTTCTGGGGCCCGCCGTTCCGCGTCTTCGCCCCGAGCGAGATCACCCTGCTGACGCTGCGCAGGGGTCAGTAGGCAGGATGTCGGGGGTGTCCTCCTCGCTCGGCGACGTGCTCGCCTCCATGCAGCTCGACCGTGTCGGCGCGGCATCGTTCGAAGGCAAGCAGCTGCCCGCACCGGCCAACCACATCCTCGGCGGTCACATCTCCGCGCAGGCACTGCTGGCCGCCAGCCTGACCGCGCCCGGCCGCACCCCCCACAGCGTGCACACCTACTTCCTGCGGCCCGGCGACTCGCGGCATGTGGTGACGTTCGAGGTCACCGACCTGCAGGAGGGCCGCACCTTCTCCGCGCGGCGGGTCACCGCGCGTCAGGGCGACGAGATCCTGCTTGAGGCGATGTCGTCGTTCAAAACCGACACCACCAGTCCCGAGCCCGTCACCTATCAGCCGCCGTGTCCCGACGTGGCACCCCCGGAGTCACTGCCCGAGGTGGCGCCGCACTTCGCCGAATCCGACACCGTGACGAAGGGCCAGTGGGCCAGCCTGCGCTGGTTCGAACGACGGATCGTCGACGCCGAGACAGCGCCGCCCGCACGGTCGCGGATCTGGTGGCGTCCGGGCGGGCCCGTTCCCGCCGATCCGGTGCTGACGGCGTCGCTGGTGGCGTACCTGTCGGCGGTGACGCTGACCGAACCGGCATACGCCGCACGCGGCGGCGTGTCCGTCTCGGCCCAGCGCGATCATTCGGTGTGGTTCCACGCCGCCGCGGATCTGTCGGATTGGCTTCTCTACGAGCAGTCCTCACCCAGCAGCGCAGACACCCTCGCGCTGGCCAGCGGGACGATGTTCAACCGGACGGGCGAGCTGGTCTGCACGGTGCGCCAGGAGATGTACTTCCCGCCGCCGCGGCGGTGAAAGTCAGCCTTCGACAAGCTCTTTCAGTTGATGAAGGGTTCGGTCCATGATGCGCCCCACCTGCCGTGCGGCAACCCAGTCGGCGACCAGCCCCAGCACACCGCCCGGCGCCTCGTAGGACATCCGGAAGCTCACCTTGGTCCGTCCGTCGCCGTCCTCGCGCAGCCGGAACCGGCCACGCAGGGTCACGCCGGTGATGCCGATCCACGCCAGATCGCGCGCTTCGTCGAACTCGGAGACCTCGATGACACCTCCGATCGGTACCGAGCCCACCTTCCAGTGCACCGTGTAGCGCGAGCCGACTTCCACGGGGCCTTCGGTGACGGTCTCCCAGCGTTCGAGGTTGGCCATGAACTCCGGGTAGCAGCCCGGATCGCTGACGTGCTTCCACACCTGATGCGGGTCGACGTCGATCCGAACGCTGCGCTGCATCCGCATAGGTTCCTCCTAGCCGATCACCGGGAAGCGCCGCTCGGCGGCCAGGCGGTCCACGCCCGCCTGCAGTGCGCCCTCGACCCTGTTGTGGATGGTGTCGTCGTCCCCTGCCGCGATCTCGTCCACCGAGATCGGATCCTGCACCTCGATCGCGATCTTGGTCGGCAGCGGTAGTCGCGGCACCATGTCGCTGACGGCGACTCCCCACGGCGGCGCAAGCAGGATCGGCACGCTCTTCAGTCGCGCGATCTTGTCGACTCTCAGCAGCCGGGCCAGCCACTGCCCGCGGTCCAGGAACAGGGCCGCCTCCTGGCCGCCGACGCTGGCAATGGGCACGATCGGGACGCCGGCCTCTCGCGCAAGCTTCACGTATCCCTTGCGACCGCCGAAGTCCACCTCGTGCCGCTTCCAGGACGGCCGGAACACTTCGTAGTCGCCACCGGGATAGACCAGCAGTGCGGCACCGGATTTGAGCGCCAGGGTGGCGTTGTCGTGGTTGGCGGCGACGGTGCCGAACTTGCGCAGCGAGCCCAGACCCGGCATGGACACCACCAGGTTGTGGGCCAGCTGGTAGAACGGCCGCTCGATGCCGAAGTACGAGCAGAACGCCAGCGTGAACACGAAGGTGTCGGGCGGGAGGTTGCCTCCGCTGTGGTTGCCGACCAGCAGTACCGGGCCCGTGGCCGGGATCCGGTCGAGGCCCCGGACGTCGGCCCGGAAGTACAGCGACGCCAGCAGCCACAGCCCGGGGAGCTGTTCCCGGATGTAGTCCGCATCGCGTTGGTCGAGGTCGGCCTTCGGGACGCGCGCGGCCACCTCGTGCTTGACCCGCTCGCGAGCATCGTCGATGAGCGCTTGCGCGAAGGGTAGTGGTCTGATCCCCGCCATGGGAGGGCTATTGACAGCGGCTGCCCTCGGCAAACCTGGCAGGCTGTCGGTTGATGACCGTTCCCCTGATCGACGACCCGCGCGACCTGTCCGCACTGCGCGCCATGGGCGCCGATGCCGACGAGCTGTTCACCGCGTTCGCGGCCTGGGCCGAGGCGGCCGGCACGCCGCTGTATCCCGCGCAGGAAGAGGCGCTGATCGAGCTGGTCAGCGGGGCGAACGTCATCCTGGCCACCCCGACGGGGTCGGGTAAATCGCTGGTGGCGACGGGCGCCCAGTTCGCGGCGCTGGCGGCGGGCCGGCGCAGCTACTACACCGCACCCATCAAGGCCCTGGTCAGTGAGAAGTTCTTCGCCCTGTGCGACGTGTTCGGCGCCGCCAATGTCGGCATGCTCACCGGGGACGCCGCAGTCAACGCGGGCGCACCGATCATCGCGTGCACCGCGGAGATCCTGGCGAACATCGCGCTGAGGGAGGGCGAGTCGGCAGACATCGGTTTGTGTGTGCTGGACGAGTTCCACTTCTACGGCGACCCCGACCGCGGCTGGGCGTGGCAGGTGCCGCTGCTCGAGCTGCCCCACGCGCAGTTCCTGTTGATGTCGGCGACGCTGGGCGACGTCACCTTTCTTCGCGACGACCTGTCCCGGCGCACCGGCAGACCCACGGCGCTGGTGGCCAACGCCGAGCGGCCCGTCCCGCTGTACTACTCGTACGCGTCCACCCCCATGCACGAAACCATCCAGGACCTCGTCGACACCAAGCAGTCCCCGATCTACGTCGTGCACTTCACCCAGGCCTCGGCGCTCGAGCGGGCGCAGGCGCTCATGAGCGTCAACGTCAGCTCCAAGGAGGAGAAGGCGGCGATCGCGGACATGATCGGCGCGTTCCGGTTCTCCACGGCATTCGGTTCGACGCTGTCCCGACTCGTCCGCCACGGCATCGGGGTGCACCACGCAGGCATGCTGCCCAAGTACCGGCGCCTGGTCGAACAGCTGGCCCAGGCGGGGCTGCTCAAGGTGATCTGCGGCACCGACACCCTGGGCGTGGGGATCAATGTCCCCATCCGGACCGTGGTGTTCTCGGCGCTGTCCAAGTACGACGGCGTGCGCACCCGGCTGCTACAGGCGCGGGAGTTCCATCAGATCGCCGGGCGGGCCGGGCGGGCCGGCTACGACACTGCGGGCACCGTCGTCGTGCAGGCACCCGATCACGAGGTGGAGAACCTCAAACAGTTCGCGAAGGTTGCCGACGATCCGAAGAAGCGCCGGAAGCTGGTGCGCCGCAAGGTGCCCGAGGGGATGGTGCCGTGGAGCGAGTCGACGATGACCAGATTGGTCGACGCGGTCCCGGAGCCGCTGACGAGCAACATGCGGGTGTCGACGGCGATGGTTCTCGACGTCGTCGACCGCCCCGGCGATCCGTTCGCGGCGATGCGCCGGCTGCTCACCGACAACCACGAGCCCCGCAAGCGCCAGCTCCGACTGATCCGCGAGGCCGTCGGCATCGCCCGGTCGCTGCTGCAGGCCGGGGTGGTGGAACGGCTCGCCGAGCCCGAACCCGACGGGCGGCGATACCGATTGACCGTGGACCTGCCGCACGATTTCGCGCTGAACCAACCCCTGTCGACGTTCGCGCTTGCGGCGATCGGTCTGCTCGATGCGTCCGCTGAGACCTATGCGCTGGACATCGTCTCGGTCATCGAGTCGACTCTGGAGGACACCCGGCAGATCCTGGCGGCACAGCTGAACAAAGCCAGGGGCGAGGCCGTGGCGCAGATGAAGGCCGACGGGATCGAGTACGACGAGCGCATGGAGCTGCTCGACGACGTCAGCTATCCCAAGCCGCTGGAGGAGCTGCTGGGACACGCGTTCGAGGTGTACGCGCAAAGCAATCCGTGGGCGGCCGACGCCAGGTTGTCGCCGAAGTCCGTCGTGCGGGAGATGTGGGAGCGGGCGTTCACGTTTCGGGAGTACGTCAGCGTCTACGGGCTCGTCCGCTCGGAGGGCGCGGTGCTGCGGTATCTGTCCGACGCGTTCAAGGCGTTGCGATCTGGGGTGCCCGCCGCAGCCAGGACAGAGGAACTGACAGACATCGTCGAATGGCTCGGCGAGCTTGTCCGGCAAGTGGATTCGAGCCTGCTCGACGAGTGGGAACAGCTGACCAGCCCTGATCAGCCGCTCGACGCACCCGTGTCGGTTCCGGCCCGGCCGCGTCCGCTGACCGGCAACGAACGGGCGTTCACGGCGATGGTGCGCAACGCCCTGTTCCGGCGGGTGGAGTTGTTCGCCCGCGACCGTTGGGACGAGCTCGCGGCGCTGGACGGCCGGTCCGGCTGGACCGCGCAGCGCTGGCAGGAGGTCGGGGACGCGTACTTCGCCGAGCACGACGACGTGGGGACTGGCGCCGACGCACGGGGACCCGCCCTGCTGATCATCGACCGGCAACCCGAGGTGTGGCGGGTCCGGCAGATTCTCGACGACCCTGCGGGCGACCACGACTGGGGATTCGAGGTGGAGGTGGATCTCGCCGCCTCCGACGAGGAGGGGGCGGCGGTGCTGCACGTGGTGGACGCCGGTCGCATGGACTGACGCCGAGGGGGTACAACGTTGATCATGAATGCACCGGTCACCCCCGAAGCCGAGCATGCGGTCGCCGACATCGCCCAGCGCCACGGGCTGTCGCGGGAGGCCGTGCTGGCGATGTTGTTCGCGCTCCGGGCCGGCGGCGGCACCATGGCCCAGTTCGACATTCCTGAGCTCGGCGGGTCCGGTCAGTGGATGCGCGGCGGGATGACGATGGTGGGGAACATGTTCGACAATGCGCTCAAGGCCCGCGTCGACGCCGTGTGCAACGAGCTGGCGCAGCTGTGCGCGACGACGACGGTGTTTCCCACCGCGTCCGCCGGCGGCGGGTCCGGCGCGGGCGGTACCTGGTGGCCGTCGGACCTCGGCGTGCCGAGCTCAACCGGCGGGCAGAACGACACCCGCTACGCCGTCTTCCCGGGCGCCCGACGGCTGGCCCTCCACATGAACGGGGTCACAAGGGTTTTCGATACGGGCGAGCACCGGATTGGCGGCGTGCAACAGCAACAGGGCGGCCCTTCCGGCTCGGTCACCTTCACCAGCCAACTGGGCACCTTCGGCGTCTCGAGCCTGCGCGAGATCGGCGACGAGGCGCCGGCCACCGCTCCCCCAGCAGCGGCACCCGCGCCCCCGCCTCCCGCTGCCCCTGCGCCTGCTTCCGCGCCCGCTTCCGGCAACACGGCCGACATCATCGCGGCCATCGAGTCGCTGGCCGGCCTCCACGCGCGCGGAATCCTGTCCGACGAGGAGTTCACGGCCAAGAAGACAGAGCTGCTCGGCCGGCTCTGAGCGACGGTGTGACGGCGCTCTCTGTCCGCAAAATCACACGTCAGCGGTTTGATTTACCTGGATGTAACACGGACCATGGAGTAGTCCGGCCGATGGGCGATCCTCACTCGCGCCGGACCCCAAACCACAGAAACACCCCCGGGATCCGGGGAATCAACAAGGAGTGCCCGACCATGTCTTTCGCGAAGAACCGCGCTGCTCGCCAGATCGCTCGAGATCGGCGACGCCTCTACGCGCGGATCGCGACGATGCCCCACTCGACGGTCCGCGAAGAGCTGATCGCCGTGGCGCAGCGGTACGAGCACGGCGAGCACTAGCCCCAGGCACCACCTGTCGGCGCATCTATCTGTTAGATGCTGCACGCCAATAGCATTCGTCTCTGACAAGTTCGCGCGCTCGCGTTGGGTTATCCCCAATGCGGAGTTCATCCACAGATCGACGCGGCGACGTGGCAGGGCGTTGGATGCGCGCCTAGATTCGAAAGTGTGTTCGACGAACTTCTGGCCGCTGTTGCGGGGGCGCGTACCCCGGGATCGGGAGTCCGTGCGTGTGCCCGGCTGGAGAATGCGGCCTGCTCTGCGCGGTTAACGCATATGGCCGACATGCTCGCCGCCGCCTACGCGGTATCGGGATCGGCCCATCGTGAGCAGTGGCGCGTCGACAATTGGAGCGCGGTGTGCGCCCAGATCGGCGCTGCCCACGCGGTGACCAGCGGGGTGGTCAACGGGCTGCTGATGGATGCGGTCACGCTGCGTGAACGGCTACCCAGGGTGGGCGCGGTCTTCGCCGAGGGCTTGATCGCGTATCGGCTTGTCCATCTGATCTGCGCGCGCACGATGTTGGTCACGGACCCAGAGGCCTTGCGGGCCGTGGATAACGAACTGGCGGACCAGCTGCGCCAGTGGGGTGCGAAGTCGATGGACCAGGCCGAGCGTGACATCGACACCCTGGTGCTGTGCCACGACCCCGATGCGGTACGCCGCACCGAGTCCAGCAACCGCGGCGCCTACGTCGAGGTGAACGCCGCGCACGCCACCGGAACCGCATATGTGTCAGCGACGGTGTCGCTGACCGACGGTGAGGCGTTCGACCGCCGCGCTGATGCGCTGGCGCGCACGGTATGTGCACGCGATCCCCGCACCCTCGACCAGCGCCGCGGCGCTGCGTTGGGGGCCATGGGATTCGGCTGGGACCGGCTGCCGTGCATGTGCGAGAACGACGACTGCGACGCCGCCGCCAAACCTCCGGTAGGTGGCGTGGTTGTCCACGTTGTCGTGCGCCAGGACACCCTCGACGCGGGCGAACCCGACGGGCCAAGCAATCCTGGCGGCCCAAGCGACCCCGACGGCATTCCGCAGAACCCTTCTGATCCACAACACACCGGCGTTCCCGGTGGCGGTCCGGAGGGCGCAGAGGATTCCCAGGGCCGCCCGGAGACCGCTGACAACGTCGACGGCCATGCCGACGGTACTCCTGATCCGGCAGGCGCTCACCGTCTGGAGCCCGAAACCACCTCCACCACAACCGAACCGACCGCCGATCAGCAGCCTTGCCCGGCCGCCGCCAGCCTGACAGCCCAACGCCGCGCCCTCGTCGGTGACAACCCGCCGCTGCTGCCCAAACCCTGGTACTCCTACACCTTGCGGGGGCTGCTGGCCGCGCTCACGGACGGACCAGGGCAGTTCAGCACCGCCGGCCCCGCCGCCATCCTCGGCGGCGCGGTCATCCCGGCTCCAGTGGCAGCGCAACTCGCGATGCACGCCACCATCCGGCCGCTCATCCACCCCGGACAGGCCCCACCCGAACCGCGATACCGGCCGTCGCGCACGCTCGCAGAGTTCATCCGCTGCCGCGATCAGACATGCCGCTTTCCCGGCTGCACACGACCAGCCACGATCACCGACATCGACCACACGATTCCATACCCGTACGGGCCCACCTGTGCATCGAATCTGGTCTGCCTGTGCCGAGAACACCACCTGCTCAAAACATTCTGGCCCGGCTGGTCCACCCAGCAGTTCCCCGACGGAACCCTCGTCTGGACCGACCCCGAGGGCCAGCGCTGCACCACCTATCCCGGCAGCCGCCTGCTGTTCCCCGAACTCTGCGCACCCACCGCCGCCGTCGTGAATCCACGGCGCCCACCGCCCAAACACACCGCAGGCCTCACCATGCCGAAGCGGACCATCACCCGCGCAGACGCACGCAGACAGCGCATCGACGACGAACGACGACTCAATGCCGCTTAGGGCATTGCACCTGGCGCTAGCCGCGGTACAGCGCGACCTGCTCGGCGTACTGATCGAGCAGGCGCAGCGAGTGGTCCAACGGCTTGGTCGGCAACAGCAGATTCAGCTGGCCGAAACCGAGATCCTCAGCGGCACTCCAGTAATCGGCGTCGACCGGCGCACCGAACATGGACAGCGGCACCTGATGGCTCGCGCCGTCGCGGATCTGGTCGATCCGCCGCTGCAGCCTGTCCACGGGAAGCGGGTTGGAGATCCAGCCCGCCCCGTGGCGGATGACGCGCTTGACGGTGGCGTCCGAGTCACCGCCGATGAGGATCGGCGGGTGCGGTTTCTGGACCGGCTTCGGGCGCGAGTAGGACGCGTCGAAATCGACGTACTTGCCGTGGTATTCCGCGGGTTCGCTGGTCCACAGCGCCTTGATGGCCTCGATGCGCTCGTCCAGTAGTGCCCCGCGCGTCTTGGGGTCGGTGCCGTGATGGCGCAGCTCTTCGATGTTCCAGCCGGCCCCCACACCGAACACGAAGCGGCCGTTGGAGATCAGGTCGATGCTGGCCGCCTCTTTGGCCGTGATGATCGGATCGCGCTGAATGAGCAGCGCGATACCGGTGACCAGTTGGATGGTGGAGGTCACGGCGGCCGCCGCAGCCAGCGTGACGAACGGGTCGAGCGTGCGGTAGTAGATCGACGGCAGCTTCCCTCCGAGCGGGTACGCCGACTCCCGGCTGGCCGGGATGTGGGTGTGCTCGGCGACCGCGAGCGCATCGAATCCCCGCTCCTCGATGGCACGAGCCAACGACACCGTGTCGATGGTCTCGTCGTTGACGAACGTGGAGATACCGAATTTCATGTGCGGCCCTTCGTCTCAGTGCTCAGGCGCCGGCAACACGCGCCGAGACAAGGCTATTCCCCTAGACCGGCGCCACCCGCCCCGACCACGGCATCGCCTGCTCCAGTTGCGCAGCCAGCTTGACGAGCAGTGACTCACCGCCGAGCGGTGCGACGAACTGGACCCCCAGGGGCAAGCCCTCCGGCGTCCAGTGCAGTGGCAACGAGATTGCCGGGCGCCCAGTGAGATTCGCCAACTGGGTGTAGGGCACCCAGTTCAGGTTCTTGTCCACCATGTCGTCGACGATCTTCGTGTACTTCAGGAACCGGGCCGTGCGGGTCTTCAGCAGTGCGTCGGCCGCGCGGGCCAGCGCCACCGGTAGGTCGAATTCGCCGATGGTCGGCGGCGGAGTGGCCAGCGTGGGGGTCAACAGCAGGTCGTAGGACTCGAAGAACGTGCTGAGACGCCGGGTGTGCGCGTGCCGGCGTTCCACGGCATCCACATAGTCGACGCTGCTCGTGGCGCGACCGAGCGCCGCCATGATCAACGTGTCCCGCTCGAACGACTCGTCCCCCGCACCGCTCACCCGTTTGGCTTCGGCCACCTCCCATGCCGCGACGACGAACCAGGTCAGCAGGAAGTCGCGCGCGAGTTCGGCGTCGTCGTACGGCGCCGCAGGCAGTTCCTCGACGTGGTGGCCCAGGTCGGTCAACGCGCGCACGGTCGCCCCCACCGCGGCGTAGGCCTCGCGGTGGGGCTTCGGCGTGATCGCCGACGGCACCCGCACGCCGATGCGCAGCGCGCCCGGGTTCTGCCCGACGCACGACGCCAGCGACGCCGGCGGCATGGCGGGCAGGTAGGGCCCGAACGGTTCCCCACCGCTGATCGCGTCCAGCATTGCCGCGGTGTCACGCACGGTCCGCGACACCACACCCTGCACGGCGGAGCCGTGCATGGCCTCGCCGGCCAATGGACCCGAAGGCGTCAGACCGCGGCCGGGTTTCAGGCCCACCAGCCCGCAGCACGCCGCGGGGATCCGGATGGACCCGCCACCGTCGTTGGCGCCCGCGCACGGGACGATCCCGGCCGCGACGGCCGCGGCCGACCCTCCCGACGAGCCGCCTGGGGTCCGGTTGACGTCCCACGGGTTTCGTGCCGGGCCCCACGCGAGGGACTCGGTCACCCCTTTCGCGCCGAACTCAGGGGTGTTGGTCTTTCCGAAGATGACGAGCCCTGCGTCGATCCAGCGCTGCACCACCGTGGCGTGCTCGGCCGCCGGGGTCGACATCAAGGACCGCGAGCCGGCCGACGTGGGCAGCCCCGCGTAGTCCTGCGCAAGGTCCTTGATCAGGAACGGCACCCCGGCGAAGGGGCCCCGCAGCTGGTCTGTCGGGGCCGCGGGAACGTCGCGCACGATCGCGTTGATCCGCGGATTGACCGCGGCGGCCCGCGCACGGGCCAGCGTCAGCAACTCCGCCGCGGACACCTCTCCGTCGGCCACCAGCTTCGCCAGCGCGGTGGCGTCGTGTGCGCGGTACTCCTCGAAGTCCATGGCCCGACCGTACGGCCTCAGCCCTTCGGTGGGAACGCAACCGGATAGGGCTCCGCGAAGTCGGCCGACCTGCCGACGGCAGCCCACTTGCGGTCCTCGGCCAGCAGCTGCTCGTCCTGACGTATCGACCCCTCCACGGCGTTGACCCCGATCGGTAGGTGGTAGGGCACCTCGGGACGCCGCGACAGGCGCACGAGGATCTCGGCGGCGCGGGACGGATCTCCCGCAGAGACCGCGGGGCTGGTGCGGATGGTCGTCATCGCTCCGACGGTGCCCGCGTAGCGGTCCGGGACGTCGCCGATCTCCATCGACGCCCCCGCCCAGTCCGTGGCGAACCCGCTCGGTTCGACGACCAGAACGGTGATGCCGAACGGCGCCGTCTCCGTCTGTAGCACTCGCGAGAAGCCGTCGATGGCGAATTTCGCCGCCTGATACGAGGCGATGCCCGCAGACCCGCCGACCCGGCCACCCATGGACGAGAACTGGATGATCAGGCCCCCGCCCTGCTCGCGCAGCACGGGGATGGCGGCCTTCGAGACGTGGTACACGCCCCAGAAGTTCGTCTCGAACTGGGCGCGGAAGTCGGTGTCGTCACCGGTCTCGATCGGCGCGACGTTGGCATACCCGGCGTTGTTCACGACCACGTCGACGCGCCCGAAGTGTTCCCGGGCCGTGGCGATCGACGTGACTGCCGCGCCGGCGTCGGTGACATCGAGCGCCAGCGGCAGCACCCGATCGCCGTACTCGGTCACCAGATCGGCCAGCTGCTCGGGGCGCCGGGCGGTGGCGGCGACGCGGTCTCCCGCCGCCAGCGCAGCGCGCACCAGAGCGCGACCGAAGCCGCGCGACGACCCGGTGACGAACCACACCATGCTCATGATCTCCTCCTCAGCTCGCGACGGTGCGCGCGTGCGCAGCCGTGTATCGATCGCCCCGGATCTGTCCGGGTGCCTCCGTGGTGGCCACCTTTACTATCTGAGAGTTTGACTATCATTTAAGCTGAACGCGTCGGGTCGAGGTTTTCTTCCACGCCCGGCCCCGAACTTCGAGGGAGTGTCCGATGCGCCGCGACGCCGCCGTCAACCGTCGACGGCTCCTGACCGCCGCCGAAGCGGTGTTCGCCGAGCGCGGGCCTGCAGCCACCCTCGACGATGTCGCCGCCGCCGCAGAGGTGGGCCCCGCCACCCTGTATCGACATTTCGCGAACAAAGAGGAGCTGGTGCAGGAGGTGCTCCGTAGCTTCTTCCAACGCCTCATCGACGTCGCGGGCCGCGCGGCCGACGCACCGGCTGCGGACGGACTTGAGGCATTTCTGAGCACCGTGGGCGTGGAACTGGCCGAAAAGAGCGGACTTTCGGCTCCGGTGTGGGGCGAGCTGGCACCGGTGTCACTGGTGACCGAGCTGCGCGACCTCTCCACCGAACTGCTCACGCGCGCACAGCGTGCCGGTGCCGTGCGTCAGGACGTGACCCCCGATGACATCGCTGCCGCGGTCTGGGCGCTGCGCGGCGTCATCCAATCTGAGCGCATCGATCCGGCCCGCCGCGGTCAGCAACTGTGGCGGCGGCACCTGGACATCATTCTGCGAGGCTTGCGAGCCGGGTGAAGCGGCCTCACCGTCACCGCGTCACGAAGCTGACATCCCGTGAGAGGTCATTGCGCGGCGTCTAACATCGCCAGATCCCGGTGCATGCACACGATCCCGGCGACGGGCGCGGAGTACCGGCCTGTCCGGCAGGAACTTTCGTGACGAATGCCGGCGGTGCACGATCTCTTCGAACTGACTTGCCCGTGTCATGTCGTATCTCTTCCTCAGACGGCGGCGCCGCCGCCGTCGACATGCAGGGTGGTGCCCGTGATGAAGCTCGCTCGCGGCGAGGCCAGGAAGAGCACCGCGTCGGCGATCTCGCGAGGATCCGCGGTGCGCCCCAGGGGCAGTGCCCGGCCGAGTTCCTCGTTCACCTCGCCCCATTCGGCCGCGACGCCCTCGGTGGCCGTCGGACCGGGCGCGACGTTGTTGACCCGCACTCCGTGCGGGCCGAACTCTGCCGCCCAGGTGCGGGTGAGCGATTCCACCGCGGCCTTGGAGGAGCTGTAGGTGGAGGCGCCTGCCACCCCCTTGCCCGCAACCATGGAGGTCACGTTGACGATCGCGCCGCGTCTCCGTGCGATCATGCCCGGTGCCAGCGCGGCCACCAGGAAGTAGACGCCGCGCACGTTGGTGGCGAAGGTCCGCTCGAAGGATTCGACGTCCTGGTCGACGGTCATCGCGCCGGGAAAACTCGCCGCGTTGTTGACCAGAATGTCGATCACGCCCTGGTGTGCCAGCTGGTCCACGGAGTGGCGATCAGCCATGTCGGCCGCCACGAACCGGACTCGCGCGCCGAGTTCGGCAGCCGCGTCGGCGCCCTTCTCCGGGTCGCGGCCCGTGATGATGACCGAGGCGCCCGCCTCGGCGAGCGCTCGCGCCGATGCCAGTCCGATGCCGGCGGTGCCACCCGTCACCAGCGCGGTCCGGCCCGTCAGTTCCAGGTCACCCATGCGTCATCCCTCTCACAGTCCGTCGTGCCGTCTTCGACGATCGCATCGACGACGCGGCCCGTGACCCCGTGAAACCCGTGGTCTGCGGCCGCGGTTCACCGGCTACGGAGTCCACGGCCCGATACGGTCATGTCGTGCAGCCGTCCGATCACCCACGCGGAAACCCAGAAGAGCCGGATTACCGGTTCACGCTGGCCAACGAGAGAACGTTTCTCGCCTGGATCCGGACATCACTGGCGCTGATCGCCGGCGGCGTGGCAGTGGTGCAGTTTCTTCCCGCCTTCGGCATTGCCGGCGTACGACACGCGCTGAGCGTCGTCCTCACCGCCGGTGGCGGTGTCCTGGCGGTACTCGCCGTCAACCGCTGGCGACGAGTGCAGACCGCGATGCGGCACGGAGAGGATCTGCCTCCGACACACGTGCCTGCCGTGCTGGGTGTGGGCATCTTCGTCATCACCGTCGCGGTACTGGTCGTGCTGTTCGTCTGGCCGCCGGGAGGCCCGTGACGTGCGGGATGACAATCAGAGCAAGCCTGGCCTGCAGGCGGAGCGTACGTCGCTGTCCTGGGAACGCAGTGCGTTCGGGTTCCTCGTCGGTGGCGCCCTCATCCTGCTCCGCCCCCATGGTGCCCTGGAATTGGGCCGGACCGCGCTCGCCTCTCTCGCCGGAGCGCTCGCGCTGCTCGTCCTCGCCCTCGGTTACCTCAGATCGCGCCGGCTCCTCGGCGGCGCGCGCGGCACACCACCAGCCGGCGTCGAGGTGAGCCTATTGGGTTACGGCACGGCACTTTTCGCTCTGTCGATCATCGTTGTGCTGGTGTTCTCCCGCTGACTGGTTATGGTTGCGCGATGAGCCTCGTCACCTATGAGTGCGACGATCACATCGCGACCATCACGCTCAACCGCCCCGAGGCGCGCAACGCCATCAACGGCGCGGTCCGTCAGGAGCTCAACGCCGCGTGGGAACGTTTCCGCGACGAGGAGGACGCGTGGGTCGGCATCCTGACCGCCACCGGTGACGTCTTCTGCGCCGGCGGCGACCTCAAAGACGGAGAGGGTTCGGTCGGCACCTTCGCAGGCACGTTCTGGGAGAAGCCGACCATCAACTCGTTCGAAAGCGGTATGGAGCTGTTCAAGCCGACCATCGCCGCCGTGCACGGGCCGTGCATCGGTTACGGGCTCACCGGAATCCTGTTCTGCGACTTCGTCATCGCCTCCCACCAGGCGACGTTCTCGTTCCCGGAAGTGCGGCTGGGGCTTGCGACCATCGTCGGCGCGATCCGGCTTCCGGAACGGGTTCGGTGGGCCGACGCCATGGAGATCTTGCTGACCGGCAAGCCGATGACCGCTGAGCGCGCCAAGGAGATCGGCCTGGTCTGGCGGCTGGTCGACGCCGACTCGCTGCAGGCGGAAGCGCACGCGTGGGCGCGCACCCTGACCGAGGCCGCACCGCTGGCCCAGCGGGCCACCAAAGAGGTCGCGATGCGCACGGCGAACATGGGGTGGATCGAGTCGGTCAGGTTCGGGGAGACGATGCGAAAGGTCGCGGCAGCCACCGAAGATGTCGCGGAAGGCATTCAGGCGTGGCGGGACAAACGCCGGCCACAGTGGCGGGGCCGCTAGGATGGACGCACACCGTGGGTTCAGGTCGATGCCCGGCAAGCACGTCCTGCGGAGAACACATGACTTTCCACCGCGTTGCTCTTCATTCGGAGGGCTCGGGAGTCCAGACCGACGATCCTGAACTCCTCCAGAAATACCTTGACCACACCTACTCCGCCCACTTCGCGGTCGAAGCCCCCGCGTCGCACGGGGCATGCTCGTGGGAGCACTCGCGCACAGATGCCGGCGGCTACGCGATCGAGGAGATGCGACACAGCGGCGAGGTGCTCCTCCGGTCCGACCACGTGCCGTCGGTGGTCGCGCTGAGAACCGTCACGGGCCGGGTCGAATGCGAGTACGGCGGGATCTCCGGGGTGGCGGGACCCGGGGAATGGGTGCTTGCGTCCACCGGCGCCGACGGAGTGCGCATCCGCCTTCTCGATGCCGTGGTGCGCTCCATCGTGCTGGACCGTTCGCTGGTGGCCGAGGCGGCGGCTGACCGCGCCACAACGTCGGTCCCGGTCATCCGGTTCACGGGCCGCATGCCGATCGATGCCGCCATGGCCGACACGCTCGATGCCACCGAACGATTCCTGCACCGGCTGCTGACCACAGCGCCGATGTCACAAGCCGCTCTGGTCCTGGGTGCAGCAGGCCGGATGGTCGCGAGTGCGGTGCTGGCGACCTTCCCGAACGATCTGCCGGCCGCGGCCGTCGATCCGCGAGATGAGCATCCGGCCCTGCTCCTGCAGGCGATGGACTTCATCGAGCGCAATGCGGCGCACGACATCGGCGTCGGCGACGTCGCCGCCGCCGTCTACCTCACGCCGCGCACCGTGCAGTACATGTTCCGCAACCATCTCGGCACCACGCCGACGACCTATCTTCGCGAGGTCCGGCTCGCGCACGCGCGTGAGGAACTGCTCGCCGGCGACCGGCGGATGACCACGGTGGCCGCGGTCGCCGCGCGCTGGAAATTCGCGCACACCGGGCGGTTCGCCGTGCTGTACCGAGACACCTACGGGGAAAGCCCTCACGAGACGTTGCGGCGATGAGTTGCGAGCGGCGTCAGTCCGACGCGCTGCGGCCCGCCATGGTGGTGTAGTCCTCCTGCACGGTGTCACCATGCTGGTTGGTGATGCGGCTTCTGATCGTCAGGACATCCGCACCGAAGGCCTGGCGGAGCGAGTCGAGGCGGATGTGGCAGTACAGCGTGTCTCCGGCCCTGATCGGGCGAAGGAACCTCAGCCCCTGTTCTGACTGCACCACCTTCTCCTCGGTGATCGGAATGCCCGCATGCGCGAAGAACGCCATCTGGGCCTTCAGCCCGAAGATCGCGATGAAGGTGAGCGGCGCCACGATGGCGTCGTGCCCGAGGGCGGCGGCTGCCTCCTCGTCGAAGTAGGCGTCGTCCTCGTTCTTGACCGCCGCCGCGTACTGGCGGATCTGTTCTCGACCGACGACAAAACAATCGGGATAGGTGTAGGTCATGCCAACAATGTCCGGCGATAGGGCCACCAGGAGCATGTGCCCGGCAATCACCCGTCCAAACGGCACGCGCGGAGGAACTCCCGTCAGCGGCGGTCGCGCAGAGCCGCCGCCCGCAGCGTCAGATGGTTGCGCTCGGCGACCGTGGACGCCCGTGCGGCGGCGTCGACGTAGAGCGTGACGGCGGTGTCGATGTCACCGGCACGCTCGTGCAGGTAGGCAGACGACGCCGTATGGCGAGGCAGGTCGGGATCGAGTTCGGCCAGGGCCGCGAGCCCGGCATGCGGTCCGTCGGCCTCGCCCACGGCGACGGCACGGTTGAGCCGTACCACCGGGCTGTTCGTCAGCCGGACCAGCTCGTCGTACCACTCGACGATCTGCACCCAGTCCGTCTCTTCCACGGACTGGGCGTCGGCGTGCAGCGCCGCGATGGCCGCCTGCGCCTGGTACTCGCCGAGTCGGTCACGGGCCAACGCGGCCTGCAGCACGGCCACGCCCTCGGTGATCAGCTCGCGCCGCCACAGGTCGCGATCCTGCTCGGCGAGCGGGACCAGGCTGCCGTCGGCACGCGTCCGGGCCGGCTGCCGGGCGTGGTGCAGCAGAAACAGTGCGAGCAGTCCGGCGACCTCAGGGGCGTCGGTCGCCGCCGCGAGCTGACGGGCCAGCCGGATCGCCTCCGAGGCCAGGTCGACATCGCCGCCGTATCCCTCGTTGAACACCAGGTACAGCACCTTCAGCACCGTGCGCAGGTCACCCGGCCGACCCGGTCGAACCTCGCCGACGACTCGCTTGGCACGGCTGATCCGCTGGGCCATCGTCGTCTCGGGCACCAGGTAGGCCTGGGCGATCTGCCGGGTCGTGAGCCCGCCCACCGCCCTCAGGGTGAGCGCCACCGCCGAGGACGGGCTCAGCCGGGGATGCGCGCACAGGAAGTAGAGCGCCAGCGTGTCGTCGGCGGACTCGGTCAGCCCCGGCGGCGGCTCCCGGCTGAACTCCTGCTCACGACGCCGCCGTGCGGTGTCCGATCGCGTGAGGTCGATGAAGCGGCGCCACGCCGCCGTGACCAGCCACGCCCTCGGGTCGTCCGGGCGGCGGTCCGGCCACGTCTCGACAGCGCGGATCAGGGCGTCCTGCACGGCGTCCTCGGCGGTCGCGAAATCCGCTCCCCTGTGGACGAGGGCCGCGAGCACCCCCGGGATCAGCGCCCGCAGCTCGTGGTCGTCCACTCTGCCCATCCCGGCACCCGTCGTCACTCGGTAACGGTCGTCGGCGCACCCATGAACGGCCGCACCTCCAGCCATTCGTGGATCGGCCGGCCACCGGCGCCCGGCGCTGCCGACAATTCTCCGGCCAACTCGACGGCGCGCGTGTAGGAATCCACGTCCACGATCATGAAGCCGGCAATCAGATCTTTGGTCTCGGCGAACGGGCCGTCGGTCACCGGGGGCTTCCCGTCACCGTCGTACCGGACCCAGGCGCCGTCGGCGGCCAGTGCCTGGCTGTCGACGTATTCGCCGCTGGCTCGCAGGCGGTCCGCGAAGTCCTCCATGTACTGGATGTGCGCCTCGATCTCGGCGGTCGTCCATCTGTCCATCGGGACGCTGTTCACAGCTTCCGGCGCGCCGCGGTAGTGCTTGAGGAACAGGTACTTCGCCATCAGGTTCTCCCTTCGGTACGTGACCCGTGTTGGTCACTTACCCCTGGGACGGAGCCGCGACTCCATTCTCGACATCCGGCGTACCGGGCAGCTGACGGGCCAAACCCGCCGTGGCGAATTCGTTATCGAGGTTTGTCCCATTTGCCACTTGGGTAACTCTAGTCACAGCGACGGGACGCCGGCGCACTCCACATCCGAAGAAAGAGTCGAATGGATCATTTGAATGAATACCGTCCTTTACTTCAGCGCCAGCGGCACCATCTATGAAACTCGGGCCTACACCAAGGCCGACATCGACCGCCTGATCCAGGACCAGGGTCTGTACTGCCTGACCAGCGACGACCGGCAGTTCGATTTCTGGTTCAGCCCCTCGGCACGCAACTGCCAGCGCCGCGTCAATCGAGCCGCGACCGAGCTTCTCCTGGCAACAACACAATTGAATGCGAAGTCGGTGCCTCTGCTGCGCGGCGCCGTCGTCATCGCGACCCACGATTCCGACGGCGACCTCGATGGACTGAGCTGGCAGCAGCTGGACGAACTGGTCCGGCACAGTCGCTCGCTGTCCAAGCGCGACGACCGGGTGCTCAACCGCCGCATCCTGCGCGAGGACCACGCCCGCAAGGCCGCCGCCGCGCCGGTGGCCCCCGCGCCGGTCAGCTGCGCGCGACCGCGAGTGGCCGCGCACCGCTGACCGTCGGGCTCAGGCGGGACTGAACAGCCGAGGCTCCAGCCAGGCTCCGTCCCTGAACCGCTGACCCGCCTTCGCGGCCGCCAGCACCGCCAGGTCCGCCAGCGGTTCCAGCACGACCACCAGCATGTACGCAGCACCGAATGTGGCCACGCTGGTGAAGGTTTCGACGGTGAGACCCTGCCCGTAGATCGCCCAGAACGCCACCCACGACACGATCCCGGCCTGATAGGTGACGGAGAGAGTCAGGGCCTGGCGGTACTTCAGGTTCACGTAGGCGGTCTGCGGGGCAATGGTCTTGTGTGCCACGTACTGCAATGCGAACAGCGGTACCAAGAGCGTCGTGACGTTCATGCCGTACTGGGGCAGATCGAACGGCGCGACGAGCAGGCCCTGGATCAACAGACCGAGGGCCAGACCGAATGCGGTCGGCGCCACCCCGAACAGCAGGAACAGCGTCGACCCGAGGATGAGGTGAACCTCGGAGACGCCCACCGGGAAGTGCGGGAAGATCTCGAAGAAGGCGAAGACCAACGCCGTGGTGACCCCGGTGCCGACGATCAGCGACCCGGCGCCGCGCTCCCTGAGGTGCTTCCACGCCGCGGTCAGCGCGTAAGCGCCTGCGCCACCCGCGGTTGCATAGCTCAGCGCGATCTTCGCGCCGTCGACGAGTCCTGGTTCGATGTGCATGCCGAATTCCGTTCTGTCGCTGGGTCAGTGGTGGTCGTCGTGGACTGCGTGATCGCCATCGTCGGTGATCAGTGGGGCGGTGAGGATCTGGCGTTGGTCGACCACGTCCTCCAGGGCGGCGACCCAGTGGTCGTAGTACTCCCACTCACCCCGCACCGGTTCCGGAGCCGTTTCCCAGGCACCGATGGTGTCGATCAGGTTCTGCTGGAACTCGCTCCAGGGATAGTGGCCGAACTCCGAGAGCGCCAACGCCAGTCCGAACGCCCGGCGCTGCCATTCGTGATCGAAGGAGGGCGCGGCCTGGTCGGTGGTGCAGGTGTTGTGCAGTTTCATGCGCTCTTTCCTGCCAGGGCGACGCCCATCATCGATTCGGTGGTGACCAGGTCCATCAGCTGCTCGTCGGTGAAACCCTCGGTGCCCGAGGGGCGTTCGGGAATGACGAACCATCGCGAGTGGCCACTGGAATCCCAGACCTTGATCTCGGTCTCGTCCGGCAGCGGCACACCGACCTCGGCCAGCACCGCACGCGGTTCGCGCGCCGCGCGGGCGCGGAACACCGGATCCTTGTACCAATACGGCGGCAGCCCGAGCACCGGCCACGGAAAGCACGAGCACAGGGTGCAGATCACCAGGTTGTGCACACCGGGGACGTTGGCGACAGCCTGCAGGTGCTCGCCCTCGGCACCGGCCATCCCTTCGGGCAGATCCAGCTCCTCCAACGCCGCCGGGGTGTCGACCACCACCCGGGCGGCGAAGTCCGGATCGGTCCACGCTTTGACCACGATCTTCTGGCCGTTCAGCGGCGTCATCTCCGACTCGAAGTAGGCCAGCACCTTGTCCACGGTCTGACCTGTGATGACCCCCTTCTCGATCAGCAGACGCTCCAGCGCGTGCACACGGGCGGCACTGGACTGCTCGCGGTCGGACGGGTAGGCAAACTGATCGGTCACTGATCCTCCTCGACGGGTTGGAGATAGGCCTCGAATAGCTCGGCGTAGACGGTGTTGGCGCCGGGTTCGGCGCGGGGGCCCCACAGTTCGTCCGGGGTGAACTCGACGATGTAGATCGGCATCGGGTCGCCGATCCCGTCACCGGTGTGGACGAAATAGCCGTAGTCGCCCTCGAAGATGCGCGTCACGGTACCGAGCCGGGCCCGCAGGTAGCCCGGCAGGCGGGTGTGGTCCCCGGCGGGCAGATCGGCGATACGCACCGTCTGGCCGACGGTGAACTTCGGGTGCGCGACGTCGCGGCGCGGGCTGTCGCCGCGGCGCAGGTAGTCGATGACCTGGTCGTCGATCGCGGGATCACCGGACTCGCCCGTCGCCGGCTCGGATGCGTTCAGCAGCGCGCTGATCTCGTCCTCCGACACATAGCCGTTCTCGACGAAGAACGCGCTGATGCCACCCAACCACTTCTCGTAATAGCGAAACTTGAAGTAGTCGAACGGGTTCATGCCCTCGGCGCCCGTGCGCAGCGATGCCCACGTCCATTCGTCGCGGAACTCCGTCGGCACGTCGGCGATCGGGTATTCCGGTAGTGCAGATCCGAGGTGGTTGCTCAGGCCCATCATCGCGACGTGGATGCCGAAGATCCGCTTCTCCCACTCTTCGACGAAGACGCGCTTCTCCAGAGTCAACGGCTGGGGCAGGCCCTCCAGTCCGCCGAGGTAGTGCTGCAGTCTCATGCCGGTGCTCCTTCCGTGCCGGGTTGGCTCGCAGGAGCCGAACTTGTCATCACTTTGGCCAGATACTCTGACGCGATTCCGAAGGTCGCGCCCAGTACGCAGGCGCACGCGGCCACCAACCCCGGATGCGAAATGGTTGTCGCGGTGACCAACTGGCCCGTTCCCGCGACCGTCGACACCGTCGACGCGAATCCGACCACCACAGCCGGTGTGGTGGAGAGCAGTCCGACCCAGGACGCCTGGACCATGAGGGCGCTGCCGACCCCTACGGCTATCGCGGTGAGGGTGAGGCCGCCACCGAGCAGGTGCGCGGCGTAGAGACTCGCGGACGCGATCACGACACCCACGAGATTGGATGCCACCGAGCGCACCCAGCCGGCCGGGCCACCGCCGACGAAGAAGAACGACGCCCATGCCAGGAAGACCACCCAGATCGGGACGGTCACCAACGTCGCGGTGAATGCCACCGCAACCCCACCGAGCACGCCTATGCTCAGTGTCAGCGCAGATCGCGAATCCATACAGTTCCACCTTGCTTTGTCGGGTATGCGAACAACGTTGAGCGCAAGGTGTTTCCGGCAAGTAACCGATGCTTTGCGGCTGATCGCCGGCGTGGACATCTTTCACGCAGAACCGGACATCGCCAGGTGCGGCCGACCGAGACGGACAGGACTTGAGAAAATCCGGACATCGGCGCGCACATTGGCCGCAGGTGGCGGCACGCTTACCCTATGTGTCACGAGCAGGACCGCCGGCCGCGGCACATCGCGGTGCTGGTGTTCGACGGCGTGCGCACACTCGACGTCGCCGGGCCCCTTGAAGTGTTCGACGTGGCGCGGTCCCTGGGTTGCGCCTACACGGTGACGCTCTACTCGAGCGCGAATTCCACGTCCGTGCAGTGCTCTTCGGGTCTGACGTTCGATGCCAGGCCGGCCTCGACGATGCCGGCGGACATCGACACCCTGATGGTGCCCGGGGGTGACTGCCTGGTCACCGACGGCGTTCCGCGCCATCTTGAGGACGTGCTCCGTGCGCATGCGGGCGGCGCCCGGCGCGTCGCCTCGGTCTGCGCCGGGTCGTTCGCCCTCGGCGCGGCCGGCCTGCTCGACGGGCGGCGCGCCACCACGCACTGGCGCCATCTGGACACCCTGGCAGCCAGGCATCCCTCGTCGCGGATCGAGCACGACTCGATCTACACCCGCGACGGTGCGGTGTGGACCTCCGCCGGTGTCGCAGCGGGTATCGATCTGGCGCTGGCTCTGGTCAGCGACGACCATGGCGCTGCGGTCACCCAGGAGATCTCGAAGGACATGGTGGTGCTCAGTAGACGGATGGAAGGTCATCCGCAGATCTCGGTCGCCGCCAGGACGCCGCGCCCCAAACACCCGGAACTCGAACGCCTGCTGGCCACGGTCAACGCGGATCCGGCCGCGCATTACGACCTCGACACCGTGGCCGCGAAACTCGGCATCAGTCCGCGACACCTGTCCAGGCTGTTCAAAGGCCAGGTGGGGGTGACGTTGCGCCAGTACGTCCACGAGGTCCGCCTGGAGACCGCGGTCGGCCTGGTGCTCGGCGGCGAGTCGTTCCACGCCGCGGCCCGGCGCAGCGGCCTGCGCGACGGCGCGATGGTCCGGGACTATCTGTCCGCGCACCGGCTGGAGGCCACCAGCGCCTAGCGGCCCGTCACTGACCGATTCCCGTGGTGCGGAACCGGGTTCGGTAGGTTCCGGGCGATATCCCGAGATTCCGACGGAACGTGCGCCGCATGGTGTCGGGGGTACCGAAGCCGGCGCGTCGCGCCACCGATTCCTGACTCTGGTCCCCCGTTGCGAGCAGGACCTTCGCCGCCTCCAGCCGTGCCTGTTCGACGAACCGTGCCGGCGTCATCCCGACCTGGTCCCGGAACACCCGGACCAGGTGCCGCTCGCTGACCGCGGCACGAGTCGCCATCGACGCGATCGAATGGTCGGCGCCGGGGTCGGTGATCACGGAGTCCACGATCGCGCGCAGACCGCCGGTCACCGGAAGTGCCGATTCGGCCCACACGCTGAATTGCGCCTGGCCCCCGGGACGCTGGAGGAACACCACCATCCAGCGCGCCACCCGCCGCGCCACGGCCGGTCCGTAATCGCTTTCCACCATGGCCAGGGCGAGGTCGATCCCGGCGGTGATCCCCGCGCCGGTGATGAACGGACCGTCCTGAACGAACAGGGAATCCGGGTCCACGATCACCTTGGGATAGGTGCGGGCCAGTTCCTGGCAGTGCGCCCAATGCGTGGTTGCCCGGCGACCGTCCAGCAGGCCGAGGGCGGCGAGCACGAAGGATCCCGTACACACCGAGGCGACCCTGCGCGCCCGCGGCGCGAGACGGCGCACCATCTCCAGCGCATCCGGGACCGAGTCGGGCGTGGGCTCCTCCGGGATGTCGTGCAGGCCGGGGGTGAACGCGAAGTCCGCCGGGACACCGCCGGGCACGAGCAGCGTGTCGATCGACTCGGGCACGTCGGCGAGGGCGACGTCGACGTTCAGCGTCGCGAAAGCCGTTGTGCCGACGGGCTCGCCCGCCGGAGAGGCCAACAGCACCGTGTAGCGCGCACCGAAGTCGTTGGCGCGAGCGAAGATCTCCAGAGGTGCGGCCACGTCCTGCAGGGTGACCTTGTCATAGAGCGCGAACACCACGATTCTGTCGCTGACCACCGACGACGCACTCATTGTGGCGATCAATGTAGCCCGGCTCTGTTACCGCCAGGTTGCACTTCGCCGCGGCGCTGTCACGGCCGCGACGGGAACGCGCGGCGGCACACCAGCACGACACCGAGTCCGGTCGCGATCAGGGCCAGCGCGATCCACGGGAGGACTCCGAGGTCGGCGACGTCCAGCAGCGCCGCGCCGATCGCGGCGCCCCCGCCGATGCCCAGATTGGCGCTCGCGTTCACCCAGGCGCCCGCCAACTCCGGTGACACCGCCCGGGCGCGGACGGCGCATGCCTGATAGATCGACGGGACGCCACCGAAGGCCGCATTCCACACCGCCGCCGCGAACACCACCCATCCCAGCGACGGCGGGGCCGCCCCGAGAATCAGCAGCCCGAGGATCACGATGGACAACACCACCACCGCCGTCAGCCGTGGGTTTCGGTCCAATGTCCTGGCAGTACACCACAGTCCGACGAACCCGCATGCGCCACAGACCAGCAGCAGCGGGCCGACGAGAGCCGGACTCAGCCCGGAGGTCAGGAACAGCAGGCTGATGAACGTGTAGACGGTGAACTGTCCGAGATAGGTCAGCACATTCGCGGCGACCACCGCCGCCAGCTCCCGGCGCCGTCCCGAGCCGGTTCCGCCGGGACGATCGCCGGGAACACCCGGGAGGAAGCGCGCGACCAGCAGCAGGATCGTCACCGCCGCGCATGCCAGCGCCGCGAACGAGAGCCGCCATCCGAGGGCAGTGCCGAGTGAGGTCGAAAGTGGCACGCCGAGAACAAATCCCGCTGACGCTCCCCCGGTCGCGATCGCCAGCGCCCTGCCCACATAGGCGCCGGAGACCAGCCGCGGCACGTACCCGATGCACAGTGAGAAGAACAGGGCGTGGGTGATGCCGCCGACCACCCGGCCGGCGGCGACGACCGCGAAAGCCGGCGCGGCGGCGACCATCGCATTCGACACCGCATAGCCCACCAGGGTGAGCAACAGCAGGGGCTTGCGGGCGAACCGGGTCGTCACGATGGTGAGGGGCACCGCGAGAGCGGCGACCATGACCGCATAGAGGGTCACAAGCAGACCCGTGAGTGACGCCTCCACTCCGAAGCTGTCACCGATCGGGGTCAGCAGCCCGACGGGCAGCACTTCGGTGGTGACGGCCAGGCAGGACCCGGCGGCCAGCGACAGCAGCGCCGGCAGCATCGGCCGCAGACCCGCCGCCGCGCCGCTGCCCTCGATCCGGGTCGAACTCCCCACTATCGGTAATATACTCAGGCATCGAGTTAAATCAACGGAGATAGTGGTGTCATGCCTGACGGGCCCGGATCCGCTTCACAGGTGCGCTGGTACGGCGCCGCCAAGGTGATCGGTCTCGTGCGCTCGGAGCCCGGCGTCACCCGCGCGGCCGCCGCCCGACGACTGCGCATGAGCAGCGGGGGCGCGGCCGACCTGATAGCGCGACTGCGCAGGGAGCGTCTGCTCGACGAAACTCCCGCTCCCGCACAGGGCCGAGGCCGACCGACCACAATTCTCGGACCGCATCCGGAGGGGCCGGTGGTGCTGGCGGTGGAACTGCGGTCGCGCGACTGGCGGCTGGCGCAGGCAGGCCTCGACGGTGTGCCGCACGTACTCGCCCAGGGCAGGCAGGGCCGGACCGGACAGGCACGTGTCCTCGACGACGTCGCGGACGAGATCGCCGCCGCTTACCGGCACATGGCCGGCCGGGTGCGTGCGGTGTCGGTGTCGGTCGCGGGCACCCTCAGCGATTCACGTCTGGTCCAGTTCACCACGCGAGGGTGGCGCGACGTCGACCTGACGGCGCTGACGGCGCGCCTGCCGCGGTCCGCGGCACTGCCACTGGTCCTCGGCAACGACGCCACGTTGTCCGGTCTCGCCGAGACCCGAGCGGGCTCGGCCCGCGACGCCCGCACGGCGCTGCACCTGATCGTCCTCGTCGGGCTCGGTGGAACGCTGGTCGTGGGCGGAGAGCCCGTCACCGGCTCACACGGCGCCGCAGGCGAATACGGGCACATTCCCTTCGGAGAACCGGACCTGGAATGCCCGTGCGGGGCCAGGGGCTGCTGGGATCTGACCGTGGACGGTCGTGCGCTGGCCCGCCATCTCGGGATCGCGCCGCCGTCCGACCCGGTGGCCTATGCCCGGCGATTGCTCTCGGCGCCAAGGACACCCGCGATACAGGCGGCATTCGATACCGTGGCATCCTCGCTGGGGCGGGGCATCGCGGGGCTGGTCAACCTGCACGACCCCGACATCGTCACCCTTGGCGGACTGGCTCCCCCGTTGCGCGATGCGGCGCCCGGGCCCTTCGACGACGCCTACCGAGGCGGGCTGATGACGTTCCGGAAGTCCGGGGCTCCCCCGGTGCGCGACGGACTGCTCGGTGAGGATGCGCCGTTGCACGGCGCGGTTGCCATCGCGCTGGACCGGATCACCACCGAAGCAGCCCTTGCCGATTGGGCTGCGCGGCGGGGGTGACGCCTCAGCCCTGGTCGCGCAGAACCCCGTCCCAGCTGTCGACGAGTGCACCCGAGGCGGTGACAAGGCCCAGATGCAGCGAGACCATGGACAGCGCAGCCGCCTCCAGTGTGGTGTCCGTTCCCCGCACCAGGTCCTGCAGGACCGTCACCCGGTAGCCGAGGTTGGAGGCGTCGAACGCGGTGTTCAGTACGCAGCAGTCGGCCATGATGCCGTTCAGCACCACCGCGGTCACCCCCATCTGCCGCAGCAGGAAGTCCAAATCGGTGGGGTAGAACGCCGATAGGCGTTTCTTGCCAGTGACCACCTCGTCGTTCGGTGCCACCTCGGTGACGAACTCGGTCCATCGGCTGCCCTGCAGCGCATGCTGGTCGGCGCCGGGGATTGCACCGACATACTTCGGGAAGGTCACGCGCCACGCGCTGCTGCTGATCCCGTTGACGTCATCGGCACCGGAGGCCCGTAGTTCCGATCGGGCATGGATGACGGGCACACCGCGGTCACGGGCCGTGCGGTGGAATTCGTCGATGGCCGTGACGATGTCCCGACCCCGAGGTGCCGGGCACGGGCATGCCGGATCGGTTGACAGGTGCCCTTCGTGCATGTCGATCGAGACGACGGCGGTGCGCCGCGGATTCAGCCAGTCGGCGAACTCACCCGCCGGATCGAGTTCGTGCGCTGCCCCGTAGACGAAGTGACTGTTCATGATTCACCGGATCCGGCGGGCTCGTGGGCCTGCACGGTAGCGGCCGCCTTCGCCCCGCGTCGTTCCAGCAGCGGCCGGGCACAGATGTCGATCAGGATGTGCAGCGTGAGCAGCAGGATGATGCCGAGCATCATCGGGGTGTCGATCAGACCGGCGATCTGCGGAGGCAGACCGGCGATGATGTCGTCCGGAATCCACTGGGCGCCAAGGGACACGATGAAGGAGGTGGCTGCCACCGCGACGTTGAGATCGTCCCACTGCACCTTCTGCAGCATCTGCACGCCGCTGATGGCGATGATGCCGAACAGGATGGTCGAGGCCGCGGCCAGCACCGTTCCGGACAGGCCGGCGATGAACAGGCTGATCTGCGGCAGGAAGGCCAGTGCCAGCGCGAAGATTCCGGCCGCCATCGTGCCGAACCGGCTCCCGATTCGGGTGATGCGGATGATCCCGACGTTCTCCGGATAGGACGTGGTCCCGATGCCCCCGAATGCGGCTCCGACTGTCGACCCGAGGAACTCGGTGAACAGACCGCGATTGATGCGGTTGACGGTCAGTTTCTCACCGCCCCAGCCCGCGACCAGGGTGTACATGCCGATGGCCTCGGCACCGGCCTGGAAGTAGGCCAGCAGCATCAGGATCACGACCGGCCAGGCGACCGAGAATCCGAACGGGAATAAGGTGGAAGCACCGATGACGGCGGCTTGGCTGAGATCCGGCGGGAACCACAGCCCGGTCACCAGCGCCAGCACCGAGCCGATCGCGATGCCGATGACGATGGCCGCTCGTTTGAACAGCGTGTTGCCCCCGAAGATCATGCACGCGAGGATCGCCACGACGACCACCAGGCCGATCCAGAAGCTGGACCACCCGTAGGTGTCGGTTCCCGGCGTACCGAACCAGCCCGGTAGGCCGATGCTGGCCAACTGGGCACCGATGATGATGAACAGCGTGCCGAACACGATCGGGTCGGCGGCAAACCTGCGGATGTGGCCGAAGAGACCGAGGCGACCGAACGGGATCGACAGGGCCATGAAGAACAGGCCCGCCACCACCATCGAGCCGAAGGCGGTGCCGAGGTCGTAGGAGGCGGCGCCGGCCAGGATGGCCACGAAGAATGCGGCGGTCGGTCCCTGCACGATGGGCAGCCGCACGATCCGGCTCGACTGCAGGATGGTCACGATGCCGGTCAGCAGAAAGCAGGCCTGCACGATGCGGCTCACGTCTTGGGCGCCCAGCTCCAGGGTTGACCCGATCAGCACCGGGAAGATCCAGATGCCGGTCAGCGCGAGCAGGTGCTGCAGACCGAACAAGCCGGTCCTGGGCAGTGACAGCCGATCCTGAATACCTACATCCAGGACATTGTCAGCGTCAGGCCTGACTTCAGACACACAAGAATGTGTACTGCATCACTGAACCGCCGTCAACCATGGCGCACCGCGGCGATCATCGACCTTTGGCTTATTTACCAGCGTGTTACGACCGGTAATGGGAAACGGCCCCTCGCGGTCGCTCAGACACACAGGTTCGATCCAGCTGAACTTTTCGGGCGTGTATCCCTCCGCTTCCGCACCACCATCGGTGGATTGATGTCCCCACCCTTCGGGTATGACACCCGGGCACCGTTACGAATCACACGCTGATTGTCACGGTGGACCATCACGGAAGCGCGAGAGAAGGGCCGACCATGACGACTCCTGAACCCACCGACGAGACCGACGACGTGTTGAGCACGCCCGCCACCCCGGGCGCACAGGCACTTCCGACCGACGAGGAGGACAGTTCCGGCGAATAGGTGGCGCAGAGCCGGCGGGAATGAAAGGGTGCCCGGTGCGGTTGACGACCTTGCAATGCTTATATAACGTCGTTCTATAAGGCATCGCCGGGCAACGCCCGCACCCACTCGAACGACAGGTCTCGACAGGAACACCCCATGACCAACGTCGTCTTCATCCACGGACTCTGGGTCTCCCACACCGCGTGGCAACCTTGGATCGAGCACTTCGCCGCCCAGGGACACCACGCCATCGCTCCGGCATGGCCCGGTGAGCACGCCACGGTGACCGCCACCCGCGAAGATCCCGCCGGGCAAGCGGGTGTCGGCATCGACGAGCTGACCGACTACTTCGCCGAGATCGCGGCGCAGTTCGACACACCGCCGGTGGTGATCGGACACTCGTTCGGCGGCCTCATCGCGCAGAAGCTGCTCGGCGACAACAAGGCAGCCGCCGCGATCGCCATCGATCCCGCGCCCGTCAAGGGCGTCAAGCCGCTGCCGATCGCACAGCTGCGTTCGGCGTCACCCGTGCTGGGTAACCCGGGCAACCGGGGTCGAGCCAAGGCGCTGACCGCGCAGCAGTGGCGTTACGCGTTCGGTAATGCCCTGTCGGACAAGGAATCCGACGCCCTGTGGGAGCAATGGTCCATCCCGTCACCGGGCCGGCCGCTGTTCCAGGCTGCCGTCGCCAACTTCGCGCCGAACTCGCCCGCACGAGTCGACACCGCCAACCAGACCCGCGGGCCACTGTTGATCACTGCCGGCACGGCCGACCACACCGTCCCCCTGGTCACCGCGAAGGCGGCGCACAAGCTGTACGGAAAGTCGGGCGCTGTCACCGACTTCCACGAATTCGACGGACGCGGACATTCGCTGACCGTCGACCACGGGTGGCGGGACGTCGCCGACACATCGCTGGCCTGGCTGGCGCACCGCCAGGTGGCCGCCGACGTATGACGGACACTCCGGCGCGCCGTCGCACCGCCAGCGCCGAGGTCTCGGCCGCGTTGCTGAACGCGGCCGAGGCCGTGCTGGACCGGGACGGCTCCGGCGGCATCACCATCCGGGCCGTCGCGCGAGAGGCCGCGGTGGCCCCGATGAGCGTGTACAACAGGTTCGACCACAAGGACGGCCTGCTCACCGCGCTGGCGATGCGCGCCCTCGACGAATTGGCCGAGGCCATTCAGAGCCCCGAGGACGAGGACGGCGCCGAACGCTTCCGCCAGGCCTGCCGGGCTTACCGCGACTTCGCCCTCGCCCACCCCGCGCGCTACTCGCTCATCTTCGCCAGCGGAACCCCGCTCAGCGATCAGACCAGCGCCGTCGCCGGGCGAGGGCGGGCGGTTTTCACCGTCCTGGCCGATCTGATCAGCGGGCTGCCAGGCGGCGGGGCCCCTCACGATCCTTGGGAGTCCGCGCAATCCGTGTGGAGCGCGATACACGGAGCCGTCAGCATCGAGCAGGTCGGAATCGGCCAAACCGAGGACGCCGCAGCATCGTTCGAGAATCTTCTCGACCTGCTCATCACTGGTCTCTCCCGCGGTGCGTCCGGGCCATGAGCCGCTCCAACTCGGCCACGGGCGCGGCGGCACCGAGCATGTTCACGATGGTCTGCATCGGCATGGACCCCACCATCTGCAGCAGATCGGGCGTGGCGCTGGGTCCGCCCTCCCCGGCGGAGGACGCGGCCGCCACCTGCGCGAGGAACTCGGCACCCACCACCGGGTGCGTGCACCACTCCTGCACCGTCGACTCCATCGTGAGTTCGATGGCCAGGTGGTCACCGGTGAGCGCGACGGACTCCTCGAGCGTCACGGTCGCCGAATCGCGGCAGATCTGGACGACGTAAGTGCCCGGGGTGACCACCCAGTCCGCATGCTCGACATCCCAGTAGGCGAACGCACGTCGACCCAATTCCAGTGACACTGTGCGTGACTCGGCCGCATCGAGCTCGACCTTGGCGAAGGCGCGCAGTTCGCGTGCCGGCCTGCGCACCGGTCCGTGCGCTGCGGCCACGTACACCTGGACCACCTCGCTGCCGGCACGTTCACCGGTGTTGGTCACGGTGACCGTCACCCGGGCGGTGTCGTCACCGGTCACTTCGACGGTCAGGTCGGTGGTGGCAAACGTGGTGTAGGACAACCCATGTCCGAACGGGTACCGCGCGGGCACAGCGACCGTCTCATGCCACCGGTAGCCCACCATCACCCCCTCGCCGTAACGCACGTGGCCCTGCTCCCCCGGAAAGTTGACATAGCAGCACGTGTCGGCCAGGCGGACCGGGATCGTCTCCGCGAGCCGGCCCGAGGGATTGGCGACGCCGAAGAGCAGGTCCGCCAGCGCGCTGCCACAGGCCTGGCCGAGCAGGAAACCCTCGAGGATCGCGTCGACGTCGTCATGCCAGCCCTCCAGGGACACCACCCCGCCGTTGGCGAGCACGACCACCGTGCGTGCAGCGGCCGCGGCGACGGCACGGATCAGCCGGCGCTGCGTCTCGGGGAGCTCCAGTGCCGTCCGGTCGAATCCCTCGGACTCGTCGGCATCGGCAAGCCCGGCGAAGACCACAGCGACGTCGGAGTCAAGGGCCACGACCGCCGCGTCCAGCAGTGCCTCCGTGTCTGCGGTCCCGTCGAGGGAGAACCCCGGCGCGAAGTCGATGACGCAGTGCGCCGCGTCGGCCGACACCCGGAGGGCATCGAGCGGGGCATCGACCCGGGTGGCGTTGACATGTGAGCTCCCGCCTCCCTGGAACCGAGGGTTCCGGGCGAACTCACCGATGACGGCGATCCGGGTCCCGTCGCTCAGCGGCAGCGCCGCGCCGTCGTTCTTGAGCAGGACGGCACACTCGGTCGCCAGTTCGCGGGCCAGCGCGTGATGCTCATCGGCGTCGAAATCGACGGCGGGGGCCTCGGCGAGCCTGGCCAGTGTGACCACTCGGCTGACCGCCGCGTCGAGGTCCTTCTCGTCGAGCTCTCCGGCACGGACGGCGTCGACGATCCGTTGCGCGCTCCTGCCCCCGGTTCCGGGCATCTGCAGGTCCAGCCCGGCGCGCACCGAGGCGACGGGGTCGTGGACGGCTCCCCAGTCGGAGACCACCGACCCGGCGAATCCCCACTGGTCGCGCAGCACGTCCGTGAGCAGCCAGCGGCTCTGCGCGGCGTACACCCCGTTGATCCGGTTGTACGAGCACATCACGGTGGCGGGATCCGCGTCGACGACCACCCGCTCGAAGGCCGGCAGGTAGATCTCCCGCAGCGTGCGCTCATCGACGTCCGCGCTGATCCGCATCCGCTCGGTTTCCTGGTTGTTGGCCGCGAAATGCTTCACCGAGGCACCCACGCCCTGGCCTTGCTGGCCGCGGACGTGCGCCGCACCCAGCACGCCTGCCAGCAGCGGATCCTCCGAGTAGTACTCGAAGTTGCGCCCGCACAACGGCGACCTCTTGATGTTGATCCCCGGTCCGAGCGCCACGTGTACGCCCAGCGCTCGGGCCTCCCGCCCCACTGCTGCGCCGAGCCGTTCGGCGACCCGCGGGTTCCAGCTGCTTCCCACCGCGACGGCCGGGGGAAAGCAGGTCGCTGGTGTGCTGTCGTGGAGTCCCAGGTGGTCCGATGCCCCACTCTGGCGGCGGATACCGTGCGGGCCGTCGGTGAGCACGATCGACGGTATGCCGGCGTGATCGACCGGCACCGTGGACCAGAAGTCCCGGCCACACACCAGTGCGGCCTTGTCTTCCAGGCTGAGCGGGCTTGTCGTCGGCACGGGACCTCCTCCGGGTTGACTACCTCCACTGTTCCAGTAGTCGGCGCGCGGTCCGGCGACGGATTCCGTAGCGCACATACCCGGGATTGACGTTCGCGTAGATTTCAACGGCCGGTCGGCTTTCCAAAAGCACTGGCAAAAGCCAACTGTGAGAAAGAGTAAAGAATCCCCACTTGCTTCGGATTTCGTACTAACCTGGTCGATGGTTGAGCTTGCAGCCCACGGACACGCCATGGCGGCGCGGCGCGGCAGAGCTCGGATGCCCGGCCCGCCCAGCCGTGCGGCGCGTCTCCACCGCCATCTTCAACGGAACTTGGGTGACAGATATGTTCGCCGCTGGTAGCGATTCGATGTACCGCACCGCAGAAGCCTCAACCGAAGACACACTCCGATGTGGCCGGGCCACGTTCGCCGTCCGCCAGTGCTCGCCGACGCGCGCCGCCGTCGGTGTCGTCGGCGAGATCGACGCCGTCAACGGCCGCGCCCTCGGCCGCTACGTGGAGCGCCACACCAGGATTTCCAAACAGCTCGTACTCGACCTTCGCGCCGTCGACTACTTCGGCTCCCAGGGATTCACCGCTCTGTACTTCATCAGCGTGCACTGCACCCGCAGCGATGTGGACTGGGTGATCGTCGGCAGCCACGCGGTATGTCGCCTGCTGTCGATCTGCGATCCCGAGGGCGAACTCCCTTTGGTCGCCGACCTTTCCTCGGCGCTGGACCGACTCGACCGCTGTGCCCAGGTCCGTCCGCAGATCATCTGGTCGGGACGCGCCGGATGGCACGCCGGGCCTCGCCGCCGTGAGGCCGACCACCACTCCGTCTGATCCGTTCGTGCCGGTTAGGGTGGGCTGACAGACCACGGAGCACGAAGGAATCGATGACAGACCTGCTCGACACGGCAGCAGCGGGTCATGGCGTCGTGTCGGCTTTCCAGCGGGTGGTGTCACTGCCCAGCGAAACCGTTGTGGGCTATGAGGCGCTGGCACGGTGGCCGGACCTCGACGGACTCACCCCCCTGCACGTGTTCGCGCATGCCGTGGCGGAGGGCAACCTCGACGAACTCGACCATGCGTGCATCACGGCGGCGGCCCGCGGCGCGCTCGCGGGTAACTCGTCGGACGGAATGTTGCTCCTGGTCAACTGCGAACCCACAGCCGCCGATCTCGACATGACCGTCGACTCCGCGCTGGCCGATGCGGCCAGGTCCTTCCACGTCGTATTCGAGTTGACCGAGCGCGGACTGCTGACCGACCCCGGCGCGCTCCTGCGCAAGGTCGCGTACCTACGCTCTCGCGGTTTCCTGATCGCGCTCGACGATGTTGGGGCGCATCGCGATTCACTGGCGCTGCTCGACATCGTGGCGCCCGACATCGTGAAGCTGGACATGGGACTCGTGCAGCACCAGCCGGACCGTATCCAGGCGCGCACGGTGGCAGCGGTGATGGCGCATCACGAACGCACCGGGGCGTTGATCCTGGCCGAGGGGATCGAAACCGACGAGCATCTGGAGCAAGCCCTCGCGTACGGTGCCACCCTGGGGCAGGGTTACCGCTTCGGGCATCCAGGCGAACTCGACACCGCCCCGGACATCTCCAGCGTGCCGCACTGGCAGCGCTCGACACCCGAGGCCACCGGCCCGTCGATCTTCGATCTGATGGCACCCGGCCTGACGACCAGGGTGGTGCGCAAACGCACACTGCTTGAGTTGTCGCGGCACATCGAGCGTCTTGCCGAGGCCGCCGAAAGCGCCCCGATCGTGTTGACGACGGTGCAGAAGCACAGCAATTTCAGCCTGCTGACGCGTCGGCGCTACACCACTCTCGCGGAACGCTCACCGCTGGTGCTCGTTTTCGGAGTGGGCGTTCCCGACGAGCTGGACCCCGACGTCCGGTGGGTGGACATCGCGGCGGACGACCCGCTCTCCACGGAGTGGACCATCGTCGTCCTCGGACCGCACACTGCGGCGGCGTTGATTGCCCAGGAACAGTTTCCGCCGGACTGCCCGCTGTCACTCTCGGACGGCGAGCGCCGCTTCGAGGCGGCCATCACCTTCGACCGCACCCGGGTGACGCGGGCGGCGCGCATGTTGATGACGCGCCTGGCACCGCACGGTTAGCTCGCGGCCCGGCGGAAGTCGCTGGGGTTGACACCCCGGACGCGTTTGAACGCGGCACTGAAGCCGAACGGGTCGTTGTAGCCCACGGCGCGGGCGATTTCGGCGACAGTCGCCGCCTGCTGCTCGACCAGCAGGTCCGCCGCGAGTGTCATGCGCCAGCGGGTCAGGTAGGTCAGCGGCGGTTCGCCCACCAGGTCGGCGAACCGCTTGGCCAGCGTCGACCGCGACACCCCGATGCGGTCGGCCAGCGCGGACACCGTCCAGGCCGCCGCAGGCTCGGCGTGGATCAGGCGCAGCGCATCTCCGGCGACTGGATCACGCTGGGCAGCCCACCAGGCCGGCGGCTCGCCGCCCGGTCGATCGAGCCACTCCCGCAACGTGCAGACCAGCATCCAGTCCAGCAGCCGGTCCAGCACCACCTGCTGGCCAGGGGCGTCGATGGCGACCTCGGCGGCGAGGTGGTCGAGCACCGCGTCACCGGTGCCCCCGGCCTCGACCCGCAGCACCACGGGAAGAACGTCGAGCAAGCGGCGGCTGATCTCTCCGCGCACCGGATAGGCGCCGACGATCAGAGTCGTTGCGGCGCCGGTGTTGTCACCGGGATCGTGCCAGCCCAGTCGGTGCCGGGTGCCGCCCTGCTCAGGCGTCGCGCAATCCTCACCGCACGCGATCGGCTCCGCCCGCGTGTCCAGTGCGTCGACGAAGGTGAACGTTCCCGGGCCTCGCACCACGACCGTCTCGTAGGCGTTCAGCTGCTCGGGTGCACCGTGCTCCGGCACGATCCAGCCCGACCCGTGGAGAACCGTGCACAACGTCAGCGGCGCGCCGTCGACGAAGTGCAGGGCCCATGGTGGCGACAACGTCGAACTGCCGAACAACGAGCCGTGCGCACGAACACCGCGGAACAGGTCCCCGAAGACATCCACCCACGAGACGTTAGACGAATAGACATGCATTTCGGGCTGTCACCCATGGAATACTCCGAAATTGGCGCGTTCAATTGACGTCATGAGCACCGACACCATTCTCGTCCTCGGCGCCACCGGTAAGACCGGGCGCCGGATCTCCGCCCGCTTGCGGGTGCACGGCACCCCGGTGCGCGCCGCGTCCCGATCCAGTGAGACACCGTTCGACTGGTCCGAGCCCGAGGGCTGGGACGCTGTCCTGGACGGCGTCGCCGCCGTGTACATCGTCGCCCCCGAGGTGGTGGGCCCGACACATGAGTTCGTCGCCCGAGCAGAGGCGGCCGGGGTTCGGCATCTGGTGCTGCTGTCCGGGCGCGGCGCCGACACCTGGGGCGACTCCACATTCGGCCGCAACATGCGTGACGCCGAGGACGCCGTCCGCGGATCGGCACTGGAATGGACCATCCTGCGGCCCAACAACTTCGCGCAGAACTTCGACGAGGAACTCTGGTACGCGCCCATCGTGGCGGGTGAACTCGCCCTTCCGGCCGGGCAGATCCCCGAACCGTTGATCGACATCGAGGACGTCGCCGACGTCGCCGTTACCGTCCTGACGGAGCCCGGTCGCCACAGCGGACGCACCTACGAACTGACCGGGCCACGTGCGATCACCTTCGCCGAGGCCGTCGAGGTGATCGCCCGGGCGACCGGTTTGCCGATCACCTACAAGCAGATCTCGCCCGACGAGTACACCGCCGCGATGGTTGAGCAGGGGCTGCCCGACGAGGTCGCACAGGACATCGCCGCGATGTTCGTGCTGATGGAACGGGGGCTCATCGCCGACACCACCGACGGCGTGGCCGGCGTGCTGGGACGGGCACCCCGGAGCTTCGAAGACTACGCCGTGCGGACCGCGGTGAAGGGAGTGTGGCAGCGATGAGCGGCGGCGCATTGACTGCCGAGGACCTCGAGCTTCTGCGGCGCCCGCTGCACGGGTTCCTGTCCACGGCCGCCGGGCCGGCCCCAGCCCAGCCCCGCCCGGTCTGGTTCGAGGTCACCGCGGAGGGCACGATCCAATTGTTCACCGGCCCAGACACTGTCAAGGTTCGTCGCCTGGCCCGAGACCCGCGTGCGTCGATCGTCGTCGCGGCACCGGTCGGTGAGGCCGAACGCTGGGTGTCGGTCGCAGGTCCCGTGACCGTGGAGGCAGACGGAGCGCACGAACTGGTGAAGCGCCTCGCGGCGCGCTACTGGGACCTCGACGACGCGCCGCGGGCCGACGCTCTGGCCGAGATGCTCGGACAGGACTGGGTGCGCGTCGTCATCCATCCCGACACGGTCGCGCGCGTCACGGCGTAGCCGGCGGGCCGGTGTCTAGGCCGCCGCGCCCCGGGCGTGTTCACGCATGGCCGTGCGGAGTCCGCGCCGCTTCCCGGTCACCGGGTCGGTACCGAATCTGTTGCGGAGATTCCGGAACTTCACTTCCGAATTGGTCTCCGGCGCATCGTCGGGCGTGCCCTTCAGATACTTGTCCGGCACCGCGAGCTTCGCGATGGTCCAGAACGACTGCCAGTACTGACGCGGCAACGAGCCCGTGGTGTACGGCAGGTCGTACTTGTCGCACAACTCCTTGACGCGTACCGAGATCTCGGCATATCGATTGCTCGGAAGATCGGGAAACATGTGGTGCTCGATCTGATAGCAGAGATTGCCACTCATGAACGCCATCGTCTTGCCTGCGTGAAAGTTCGCCGATCCCAACATCTGTCGCAGATACCACTCGGCCTGCGTCTCGGCCTCGAACTCCTCCTTCGTGAACTTCTCGGCACCGTCGGGAAAGTGCCCGCAGAAGATGACGGCGTAGGACCAGTAGTTGCGGATCAGGTTCGCCACCGCGTTGGCCTGAAGGGTGCGCTTCCAGCCGGGTCCGGCCAGCGCAGGAAAGACGATGTAGTCCTTGCCGACCTGCTTGCCGACCTTTCTGGTGATGATCCTCAGGTCCTTGCGCACTTCCGCCCACGACTTCTCGTGGCGCCGAACCTGCGACAGCTCCAACCCGTGCGCCGCCACCCCCCACTCGAACAGGGTGCCCAGCAACAGGTTGTAGATCGGGTTGCCCAGCATCCAGGGCGCCCACGGCTGATCGCGGGTGACCCGCATGATGCCGTAGCCCACATCGTCATCCATGCCGACGACGTTGGTGAACTTGTGGTGGATGTAGTTGTGCGACTTCTTCCAGTGCTCGCTCGGTGAGGTGGTGTCCCACTCCCATTCGGTGGAGTGGATCTCCGGGTCGTTCATCCAGTCCCACTGACCGTGAATGATGTTGTGGCCCAACTCCATGTTCTCGATGATCTTGCCCGCGCCCAGCATCGCCGTGCCGGCGACCCATGCGTACTTGTTGCGGCTCGCCATCAACACCACCCGGCTGCCGACCACCAGCGCGCGCTGCAGGCCGATGGCGCGGCGGATGTAGCGGGCGTCGCGTTCGCCGCGGGACTCCTCGATGTCGGCGCGGATCGCGTCCAGCTCCCGCCCGAGTGCCTCGACGTCCTCGGCACTGAGGTGGGCGTACTCCTTGAGATCGGTGATCGCCATGTCGCTCCTTCTAGATCTTGAGGGTGCAGTCGCCGGATGCCGCGGAGACGCAGGTCTGAATCCGGTCGCCTTCGCCGTGCTCCTCGCCGGAGCGCATGTCGCGGACATGCCCCGCCTCCAGCGAGAGCACGCAGGACTGGCAGATTCCCATCCGGCAGCCGAAGGGCATCTGGATACCGAGTTGTTCGCCCGCCTCCAGCAGGGACGTGGCACCGTCTGCGTCGACGGTCTTGTCGGACAGCGCGAACGTGACCGTGCCGCCCTCGCCGCCCTTGTCGGTCCGGGCGATGACGAAGCGTTCCGTGTGGAGGTTGTCCTCGACGCCGGCGTTGCTCCAGGCCGCATCGATGGAGTCGAGCATCGCCGGGGGGCCACACGCCCAGGTGGGGCGGTCCGTCCAATCCTCGACGATGTCGTCCAACGCGTCGAAATCGACGTGGCCGTCGGTTTCGGTGAACTGCAGATGCAGTCGGTAACCCGCGAGTTCGGCGTCCAATGCCGTGAGCTCGTCGTGGAAGATCACCGACTCGGCCGAGGGGGCCGAGTGGATGTGCACGATGTCGGGATGCTGGTCGCGGGCGTTGAGAGCGCGCAGCATGGCCATGATCGGGGTGATACCGCTACCCGCGCTGACCAGGAGCAGCTTTGGCGGCGGCGGGTCGGGGAGCGCGAAATCGCCCTTCGGCGAAGCCAACCGGACGATGGTGCCGGGCTCGACGCCGCTCACCAGGTGCGTGGACAGGAACCCTTCCGGCGTCGCCTTGACCGTGATCGAGATCAGCTTCTTGTCGCGGCGCGGGATCGACGTGAGCGAATAGGACCGCCAGTGCCAATGCCCGTCGATGCGCAGGCCGATCCCGACGTACTGCCCGGGTCGGTAGTCGCCGGAGAAGCCCCAACCGGGTTTGATCGTCACGGTGGCCGAGTCCTCGGTCTCCTGCTTCACGTCGACGATCTGGCCGCGGAGCTCGCGGGCCGACCACAGCGGGTTGAGCAGTTTCAGGTAGTCGTCCGGCAGCAACGGCGTCGTCGCCCTGGCCGCCAGCCCGCGTATCACGTTCACCGTGGGTGTCGTGGCGGTGTCGACCTCCTTCGCAGGTTCGACGCTCCATCGCTTCAGCTTTCGAATCGTCGATGCCACCTGTGGCTCCCATCCGTTTTCAGGCTTGCTCGTGACGGGCGTCACACTGCGCGTGGGAGGGTTATTCACCAGGATCGCGACGCGCTAAACCTTGGCGCTGACTGTGAGTCATCACTCGGTCCCGCCGGTGTAGGGATCGGCGCCCGGGGTATAGCCGGTCCGTGACCGCTACCTCCACACCCGTGCCCGAGGACCTGCGCCGGTTGGCGGAGGCACACGGGGTGGCCACCTCCTACCGCAACGAGCGCCGTGAGCCGGTGCACGTGGACGCCGACGTCGTCATCCGGGTGCTCGGTCTGCTCGAGGTCGATGCCGGGACGGAGGCTGATCGTCAGCGCGAACTGGCGCGACTCGACGACCGCAGCCGCGCCGGCGCGTTGCCACCGACGATGTCGGTGCGTGTCGACGGCCGTCCGCTGTCGCTGCCGGGCGCCGTGTCCCTGGAGGCCGAGGACGGCACCGAGATCGGGGTGCGCGACGAGCTGCCCGGTGACCTGTCCACGGGCTACTACCGGGTGCACACCCGCGACGGCGGGCAGGCCACCCTGGTCGCGGCCCCGCGGCGGGTCCCGCAGGCACCGGCGACGTGGGGCTGGATGCTGCAGCTCTACGCACTGCGCTCGGCGCGGTCCTGGGGCATCGGCGACTTGGGCGACCTACGCGAGTTCGTCGATTGGACCGCAACCGAGCACGGCGCGGGCTCTGTGCTTCTCAACCCGCTCCACGCGCCGGGACCGACGCATCCGGTGCAGCCCTCGCCGTACACCCCATCGAGTCGACGGTTCGCCAACCCACTGGCGTTGCGCATCGAAGACATCGACGCCTACCGTCGCGCCGACCCGGTCACCCGGGCGGAGGTGGACACGCTGCGCGTCTCGGCGACCACCCCGCGCATCGACCACGATCTGGTGTGGGTCGCCAAACGTGGTGCGCTGGAACTGCTGTGGAGAGCCGAGGGGCGGCCTGACCCTCTCGGCGAGCCGTCCGCGACGGAGGGGTTGCGGGACTGGGCCACCTACTGCGCGTTGGCGGAGCGCCACGGCGGACGGTGGAGCAGGTGGCCCGAGCGGCTACGCGACGTCGCTGGTGCCGCGGTGGCCGCAGCCCGCGACGAGCTGGCGCCGCGGGTGGCGTTCCACGCGTGGATTCAGCAGCAGTGCGCCGCGCAGCTGACCGCTGTCCGCACGACCGCGCGCGACGCGGGAATGGGCCTCGGGGTGCTGCACGACCTGGCGGTCGGCGTGGACGCCGACGGCGCCGACGCATGGGCGCTGGCCGACGTTCTTGCCTCCGGGGTGAGCGTCGGCGCGCCGCCTGACAACTTCACACCTCGCGGCCAGGATTGGGGTCTGCCGCCCTGGCGCCCGGATCGGTTGGCCGCCACCGGCTATGCGGCGTTGCGCGACATGCTGCGCGCGGTGCTGGTGCACGCCGACGGTCTGCGCATCGACCACGTCGCCGGGCTGTGGCGACTGTGGTGGATTCCGCCGGGCGACGGTCCGGATCGGGGTACCTACGTGCACTACGACGCCGACACCATGCTCGCGGTGCTGGCGCTGGAAGCGCATCGCGCGAACGCCACCGTCGTCGGCGAGGATCTCGGCACCGTGGAGCCGGAAGTCACGGCCGCACTTGCCGACAACGGGATGCTGGGATGCGCGGTGTCCTGGTTCACCCGTGACCAGTCCGCGCCGGACGAACCGCTTCTGGCACCTGCGAACTGGCCGCCCAGAGCAGCCGCCAGCATCTCCACCCACGATCTGCCGACCGCGGCAGGCTTCCTGCGCGGTGAACATGTGCGGGCGCGCGCCGACCTGGGTCTGCTCGACGACCCGGCCGCCGAGCAGGCCAACGCCGACAAGGAGCGGGCCGAGTGGGTGTCGATGCTGAAGGCCGAGGGACTGCTGGACTCCTCGACCGAACCCGACGAGTCGGCCATCATCGTCGCGATGCACCGGTTTCTGGCGGCGACTCCGGGCCAACTCAAACTGGTCTCGCCGTATGACGTCGTCCACGAACCCCGGCAGCCGAATCTGCCTGGGACAGTTGACGAATATCCGAACTGGCGGCTCCCGCTGCCGGTGACTCTGGAGGAGCTGCGCACCGACCCCAGGGTCGCCGAGATCACGGCCGCCTTCCGCGACTGACATCGAGGGATTGCAGCCCGAAGTTTGTCGGTGGCTTGTGGTGTGATGGTGTTATGGCCTTGGCGGCAACATCTTTGGGACCTAAGGAGCGTCTTGAGGTGTTGTTCGAGGAGTTGTCGGAGTTGGCGGGTCAGCGTAACGCGATCGATGGGCGCATCGTCGATATCGTGGCCGAACTCGATGGTGACCGGCTGTGGGGCATGACGGGGGCGAAATCGATTGCCTCGCTGATGGCGTGGAAGCTGGGGGTTTCCCCGCGCAACGCCGAGACCATCGTCGCGGTGGCTGATCGGGCCGAGCAGTTTCCGCGCTGCACCACCGGCCTGCGGCAGGGCTGGTTGTCGCTGGATCAGGTGGGGGTGATCGCTGAGCGCGCCGGTGACGGCTCCGATGACCACTATGTGGGGTTGGCGCGGTATGCGACGGTCACCCAGCTACGCACCGCGGTCACACAAGAACTGCCTCCCGAACCCGACCCCACCCCCGACAACGACGACGAAGAGGACGACGGCGGCACCGACGACGGGCCTGGTCCGGATCCCGGTGCGTCCGGGCCGTCGATCACCAAGATCAGCGAGGCGGGGTTCACGACCTGGCGGATCCGGCTGGCGAATCCCGAGGCTGCCGCGTTCGACGCCGCCTTATCCGCCCACCGTGATGCGTTGATCGCCGAGTGGAAAGACGACCACCGGATCGAGGGCCGCGACGGGGCGCAGGTGCCGCCGTTTCCGAGCATGCTGGGGGCGTTCACCCGGCTGGTCGAGTCCAGTTGGGATGCCGAAGCCACCCGCAGACCGCACGGCCAGCACACCACCGTCGTCGTGCACGTCGATGTGGACACCAAGGTGGGGGCGCTGCATCTGGGTCCGGTGCTCACCGACGAGCAGCGCCGCTACCTGAGCTGCGATGCCACCTGCGAGGTGTGGTTCCAACGCCACGGGCAGGTCATCGGGGCCGGGCGGGCCACCCGCACCATCAACCGGCGGCTACGGCGGGCGTTGGAGCACCGCGACCGCTGTTGTGTGGTCCCCGGCTGCGGCGCCACCCGCGGCCTGCACGCCCACCACCTGATCCACCGGGAAGACGGCGGCGTGACCGAACTCGACAACCTCGTGCTCGTCTGCCCGTTTCATCATCGGGCGCATCACCGCGGGGTCATCACCCTCACCGGCCCGGCGCATACCCTCGTCGTTGCCGACGCCCGAGGTCGTCCACTCAGCGGGGCCTCACTGGCCCGGCCACCCACCACCGCCCCACCTCACGTTCCGCCGTACCGCGGACCGACCGGCGAACGCGCCCAATGGAAGTGGTACCACCCCTACCGCAGACCACCACCGACGAACAACTAGTGTGGCCGGTGCGGCTCCGGTCCCGGCCGGCGAGGCGCAGCGTGACCGTGAACGCCTTCGGCATAGGCGGTTTCGGCGTGCTGAGACAGATCGACGCCGGAGGTTTCGTCCTCGGCGCTGATCCGGAAACCCATCACGCGGTCGATGAGCTTCGCCAGCAGGTAGGACGCGACGAACGCGTATGCGGCCACGACGACGACAGCGAGCGCCTGCTTGCCCAGCTGCGTGAGTCCGCCGCCGTAGAGCAGCCCACGCGGGCCGCCGGTCATCACGTCGGTGGCCAGCAACCCGATCAGCAGCACGCCGACCACGCCGCCCACAAAGTGCACGCCGACGACATCGAGCGAATCGTCATATCCGAGGCGGAATTTGAGGCCGATCGCGAACGAGCACACGACGCCTGCGGCCACGCCGACCACGGCCGCACCCACCGTGCTGACCGTGCCGCAGGCCGGCGTGATCGCCACCAGACCGGCAACGACCCCGGACGCCGCGCCGAACGTCGTCGGCCTGCCGTCGCGCACCTGTTCCACCGTCAGCCAGCCCAGCATGCCCAAGCAACCGGCGACCAACGTGTTGAGGAAGATCGCCGCGGCGGTACCGTCGGCCGCCAAAGCTGAGCCGGCATTGAATCCGAACCACCCGAACCACAGCAGGCCGACCCCGAGAAGGACGAAGGGCAGGTTGTGCGGCCGCATGGCGTCCTGCTTGAACCCGATGCGCGGGCCGAGCACCAGTGCGAGCGCCAGCGCCGAAGCGCCCGAGACGATCTCGACGACCAGCCCGCCCGCGTAGTCCAACACCCCGAGTTCCATCAACCAGCCGCCCGGCGCCCAGACCCAATGCGCCACAACGGCGTACACCACAATCGCCCAGACCGGCACGAACACCACCCACGCGGCGAACTTGGCTCGGTCGGCGATTGCCCCGCTGACCAGCGCCGCGGTGATGATGGCGAAGCTGAGCTGGAAGGTGACGAACAACAGCTCGGGGACTTGCCCGTGCACGGCGTCCGGCCCGATGCCGCTCAGGCCGACGTGCGAGAGGCCACCGATCACTCCTCCCGGACTGTTTCCGGAGAACGCCAGGGTGTAGCCGAACAGCAGCCACGACACCGTGACCAGCGGAATCGCGATGAAGCTCATCATGATCATGTTGAGCACGCCCGTGGTGCGGACCATGCCGCCGTAGAAGATGGCCAGGCCCGGGGTCATCAGCAACACGAGGGCGGTACTGGCCAACAGCCAGGCGGTGGCGGCGGGATCGATCTGGTCCAAAATCCGGCTCCTTCGACGGTCCGGACGAGAATGTAGGGCTCAGGTTTCAGCCGCGCGACGATCGTGTTTCCGGCATGTTTCGGAACTCACCGGCTGAGACGGACCACCGCGCTCCATGGTCTGTCCTGCGGTGGCCGGCGCGGGTCCGGCTGGGGCAGTAGGGCGAGCAGCCGCATGAGTAATGGCAGCCGGCGCAGCCGACGCGCGACGACGACCACGGACTCCACTTCGCCTACGCGCCAGCCACGGTCCTCGAAGTAGCTGACGCCGTCGGGCGGAGCGAACTTGAACGGTGCGTTGCGTAGCAGGCCTCCGCTCTTGTCGTTCATCCACTTCCGCAGGCCGGGGCCTGCCAGGTCCAGCATCCACCAGGTCACCTCGGGACGGACCAGCGCGCGCGACAGCTCATCGACGTCGGCGGGTTCGAGATACATCAACAGCCCTTCGGTGAGGACCAGAGCCTTGGTCGCACCCGCCAGCGCCTCGGAGAGGAATCGGTCTCGGGCGACAGGGTCGGCCAGGTCCACCGGGAATCGCGTCACCCGGCAACGCGGTGTGTCGCCCGCGAGCAGTTGTTCCTTCTCGGCGATCAATCCAGGCAAATCGGCTTCCACCCAGCCGAATTCGGCAGGTAGGTCCAAGCGGTAGGGCCGGGTGTCGAGACCGGCGGCAAGGTTGAGGATCCGGTCGCAGCCGGCACGGACCGACTCGATGATGAGGTCGTCGATCGTCTTGGTGCGCGCCACCATCCACCAGCCGGAACGCATCAGCCGGGGTACTGTCGCGACGATTTCCCGGCCCCGTTCGCCGGCCAACCTGTCGGCATAGGGGTCGGTGAACACGGCGTCCGGCCGCGCCGACTCGACGGCGCGATACACCGCCACCCAGCGGGCGGTGTCGGAGACGTTCGACACGGGTGTCGTCGGTGATCCGTCCTGCCCCTCGGTACCCATGGGCTCCGAGCCTAGTTCTCCCGATAGGCCCCGGCGTCGATATCGTCGATCAAGCGTGGGCCGGTCGGTGTCCAGCCGAGAAGTTCCCGCGTTGCGGCACTGCTCGTCGGTGCATCGAGAGCGAAAAAGCCTCCGATCCAACCGAAATGCTCCGGCACGCGGTCGGCCGGCACAGGGGCGACGGGGAGGTCCAACGCCCGCCCGATCGCCTCGGCGATGGTTCGTGTCGGAATACCCTCTTCGGCAACTGCGTGCAGCCGGGCGCCGGCGGCAGCCTTGGCGAGGCCGAGCACCACCATGCGGGCCGCGTCGGCCACATGCACCGCCGGCCAGCGGTTGTATCCGTCGCCCGGATAGCCTGAAACCCCTGTGTCTCGGGCGATTCGGCACAGCCTGGAGACGAACCCGTGGTCGCCGGCGCCGTGGACAGTCGGGGCGAAGCGCAGGCTCACCGAGTGCACGCCGCGTGTCACGAAGTCCAGGGCCAGGTTCTCGCTGCCGCCCCGCGGAGATTCGGGCCCGTGGAACGGCGAGGGGTCGTCTTCGGTGGCCGCTCTGCCCTCGGCGAGTCCGGCGACGCCCGACGCGATCAGGAAGGGGCGGCCGGTCCCGGCGAGGGTGTCGCCGATCGTCTGCGTCGCGGCCCGCTCCGCGGCATTCGACGCCGCCATGTTCGCCCAGTCGTGCTTGTTCGCCAGATGAATGGTCGCATCGGCGTCCTCCGCCCCGGCGCGAAGCCCTGCCAGGTCGTCAAGATCACCGCGGCGCACACGAATGCCTTTGCGCTCCAGAGATTGTGCGGACGTGTCCGAGCGTGCCAGGCCGGTGACGTCGTGCCCCGAGGCCAGGAGTTCCTCGACCACGGCGGTGCCGATCCAGCCGGATGCCCCGGTGACGAAAACGTGCATGAGGTCTCTCCCCTTAGTGATGTCAGGTACTGACATGACCGTACACCTGAAGTCAGTTGCTGTCATCACTAGACTTCGCGGCATGGTGCGGTGGGCTCCGGGCACTCCCGAGCGGTTGCAGGAGGCCGCGCTCGAGCTGTTCGCTGCCCACGGCTACGAACAGACCACGGCCACCGAAATCGCCGCAGCAGTCGGCCTCACCGAACGCACCTTCTATCGCCACTTCACCGACAAGCGCGAGGTCCTGTTCCACGGTCAACAGGTGCTGGCGGACGCCTTCCTCGCCGGCGTCGACGGTGCGCCGCCGACCGCGTCGCCGATGGAGGTCGGCGTCCAGGCCCTGCGGTCGGCGTCGACGTTCTTTCCCGATGACCGGCGGCCGCATTCGCGCGTCCGCCAGTCCGTCATCGACAAGAACCCAGCACTGCAGGAACGCGAGGAGCACAAGCTTGCGGTCCTCGGGGCCACACTCGCCGACGCGCTGCGCGGCACAGGGGCCGACGGCCACACCGCGGAGGTGGTGGCGCGCACTATCGTCATGGCTTTCGGGATCACATTCGGCCGCTGGATCAGTGCGGGACAGCAGGCGTCGTTCGACGACATCGTCACCGACGTGCTGCGTGGGGTGGCGGAAGCCACCCGCCCGCTCGACCGACTCCTTTAGTCACCCTCGAGGCCGCGCACCGTGGGAGCCGGCGCCCGCAGCGGAAGGCACACGATGAACCGTGTGTCGCCGGGCGTGGACTGCACCGCGACGGTCCCGAGGTGCTTCTCCACGACGATGCGCCGAACCAGATCCAACCCGAGCCCGGCCGCGGAGCCAGGCCTCGTGGTGAAGAAGGCAGTGAAGACCCGGTCGATGATGTCCGGGGCGATACCGGGACCGTCGTCACAGATCTCGACCCTGATCATGGATTCGCCGTCGCGCATGGTCCGTACCGTCAGTGTGCCGCGGCCACCCATCGCCTGCAGTGCGTTGTCGAAGAGCTGCGTCCAGACCTGATTGAGATCACCTGGGTAGCAGAGTAATTCAGGTAGCGAAAGGTCGGTCTCCTTCACCAGGGTGACGGGCGCGCCTTTCCCGGGCATGGCGACGCGGTCACCGAACATCACCCCCGTGCTGCGGAGGAGGTCGTGGACGTCGACGCTCTGATAGACGCCCCTGTCCATCTGCGAATACTGTTTCACTCCGGTCAGCAACGCCGAAATGCGTTCGCACGCGGCCGCGATCTCACCGATGTGCAGTTCGGTGCCGATCGTCTGCTGCAGCCGGTCGACGACGCCCGGCAGCGATCCGGAGGCGCCGATGTCGGCGACCGACGCCGCGACACACTCCAGCCGGTCCACGCCGACGCCTCCGTCGACGAACGTCGCCGGGCTCGCCCTGTCGGCCGGTATGCCGTGCTGCTGCAACCACTCGCCCACGCCTCGGCGTCGGTGGGCGGCCTCGTCGGCCGTCAGGGGCGCGACATATGCCTGTCCGGCAACCGGTCTCAACTGTTGGCTGTACTTCGCCACCTGCGCGGCGACCTCGTCCTCGATGCTGAACAGCACGCGCAGGGCTTCGGGGGTGAACGTCGCCTCGACCTGATCGGGGAGCTTGCAGCGCGCTTCGCCCATCCCCGCGCGCAGACCGTTGATCGAGCGGTCCAGTGCGGCGGCGGCAGTGTGCAGCTGGTCGGTCAGCCCGGCGGTCAGGGCACCGAGTGCGAGAAGCATGTCCCGCCGGCTCAGCGACTCGCGCTGTTGCTGATGATCGTGCAGGTGCCCCGCCCGCAGGTCCAGCGCCAAGGGCAGGTGTGCCCGCAGAAACCGGACAAAGGACCCGGTGCCGATCACGAACACCCGCGACGCCCTCGCCAAGCGAACCGAGGCGTCGTAGTGGTGTTCGTGCACCGCGCTCCGCGCCGCCCACACCCCGAAGAACTCGCCGCGGCGTGAGGTCCGCACGATGTCGACGTCCACCCCTGCGGAGCGCTTCGACGTCACCGCTTCACCGTCGATGAGCACGAAGAACTCCGTCGCCGGTTCGCCCTCCGCGCAGAGCGGGCCCGCCGGAAGGCTCAGCACCCGCCCATCAGCACACAGTGAATCCAGCTGGGCCTCAGTGAGACTCGCGAAGAGTGGGAGCGTGCGCAGCTCCGCTGCCCGGCAGCGCTCCCTCGTCATCGACGGACTCCGTCACCGAGTGGCCAGCCAGTCGCCGAACCTGGTGTCGGCGATGGCGGCACCCTGGCCCGTGACCAGGCTGTCCTGGCCGACGGGGGTTCCGAAGTAGGTGGCCGCAGGATCCACGACAACCGGGGTGTCGTCACCTCGCGCCTCGGTGAGGATGCCGGCCAGTCGGGCGAAGCTGATCTTCTCGGGTCCGCCGATGTCGATGATCCCGTTGGACGGCGCGGCCAGCGCAGCGTCGGCCACCTCGGCGGCCACCTCGGCCGCGGCGATCGGCTGGATTCTGGCGTCGGGGGCATGGATGGTCCCGTCGACGATCAGGGATCCCACGATCATCTCCGCGAATTCGTGGAACTGGGTCGCCCGCACGATTGTGTACGGTATTCCGGAGAAGGCGATCGTGTTCTCCTGCACCACTTTCGCGCGCATGTACCCGCTCTCCGGCAGCTGGTCGGCTCCGACGATCGACAGCGCGACGTAGTGACCCACCCCCGCCGCTTTCGCGGCTGCCACCACGTTGGCCGTTGCGGTGGTGAAGAATTCCATCACGGGCTCGTCGTCGAACGACGGGGAGTTGGTGACGTCGACCACCACCTCCGCGCCGGCCAGCGCTTCCCCCAGCCCGGCCCCGGTCAGGACGTCGGCGCCGGTGCTGCGCGCCGCGCCCACCACGTGGTGTCCGGCGGCACGCAGGATGGTGACGACCTGTGACCCGATCTGACCGGTGGCTCCGATTACGGTGATATTCACTGCCCGAACGCCTTTCGTAGAGTGTGGATGGCCAGCTCGATCGCTGCTGTTGCCGCAGCGGTCTCGCGGACCGGATTGAGCATCATGAAGTCGTGCAGGATGCCGTTGACCCGGACGCTGGTGGTGCGCACGCCCGCGGCCGTGAGATGTCGGGCGTATGCTTCGCCCTCGTCCCTGAGCACATCGTTCTCGTCGACGATGACCAGTGCAGGCGGCAGCCCCCGCAACTCCTCGGGACCGGCCCTGCGCGGCGAGGCGGTGATCTCACCGCGCCGAGCAGCGTCGGGCAGGTAGCAGTCCCAGAACCACGCCATCGCCTTGGCGGTCAGGAACGGCCCGTCGGCGAATTCCCGGTAGCTGTCGGTGTCCTGGCCCGCATCGGTCACCGGGTAGTACATCGACTGATGGATGAAGGTGACGTCGCCGCGCTGCTTGGCCAGGATCGCCACCGCGGCGGTCATGTTGCCCCCGACCGAGTCGCCCGCCACGGCGAGGCGCGAGACGTCCAAGCCCTCGACATCACCGTGGCGGGTCAGCCATTGAGCCGTGGCGTACGCCTGCTCGATGGCCACGGGGTACTGCGCTTCCGGTGCGCGGTCGTACTCGACGAAAGCGATGGCGGCTTCCGCCCCCACCGCCAGCTCCCGCACGAGGCGGTCATGGGTTCCCGCGTTTCCGAGCACCCATCCGCCGCCGTGGATGTACAGCACCACCGGCAAGGGTCCGGTCACCCCCGGCGGGGTGACGATGCGCACGGCCACGTCGCCGTGGTCGCACGGCACGGTGACCCACCGTTCGTCGGCGGCGAGGGTGCCGACGGGCGCGGCCTGCACGTCGTCGAGAACCTTGCGGGCGCCTTCCGGCCCGAGCTCGTAGAGGAACGGCGGCTGCGCCGTCGCGTCGGCGAACTGTTGTGCGGCCGGCTCCAGCACGTGATCTGCCATACGTGCAGCCTGACGCCTGCGGCGAGCTGCGGGACCCCGCAAACCTCGTAGTCTTCGCGCGGACCGTCCCCACGGCACGGCTGCCCCAGGTCAGACCGCCACGGCGGCTCCGCAGATGCCGCACATCTCGAACTGCCTGCGCTTCCAGCGCGCCACGGGAACGAAGAACAGCGTGAACTGCTTGAACTCCCGCATCCGGGTCCACTGGGTGGTGTTGTGGCAGCGCGGGCAGGTCCTGGTCTCCCCCGAACCGAGAGGTTTCTGCTTGGTGCCGTAGCCGAAGAGGAAGAACAACATCGCACCAGCCTAGGCGTCGGCCTTCGACGACGTGAGAATCCTTGGCGCCCACCAATTCCAGCGTCCGAGCAGATGCATGTACGCCGGCAGCAGCACCATCCGCACCAGCGTCGCGTCGACCAGCACCGCCAGCACGAGACCGACGCCGAACATCCGCATGAACGACACCTGGGCCGCGATCAGGCCCGCGAACGAGATCGACATGATCAACGCCGCGGCAGTCACGATCCGTCCGGTGTACGCCACACCGAGAAGCACACTCTGGTCCTGGTCCGCGGCGGTTCGTTCGCTGCGCAACCAGAACTCCCGGATCCGGGCCAACAGGAACACCTCGTAGTCCATGGACAGACCGAAGGCGATGCAGAACAGCAGCACGGGAATGTTGATCACCAGGGTGCCCGTTGGCGTGGTACCCAGCGCACCGAGGTGGCCCTCCTGAAAGATCCAGACCAGCGCGCCGAAGGCGGCCGTCAACGACAACATATTGAGCACAAGGGCTTTCAGCGGCAGGACCACGCTGCGCGTGAGGGCGAACAGCACGACGAAGATGACCGCGACGATGACGGCGAGGACCAGAGGCAGCCGCGACGCGACGGCATCCACGCTGTCCCGGTTGATGGCGGTCCCACCCGTCATCTCCACCGCGCGCCCACCGGGGCCCGGTAGCGCCCTCAGCTCATCCAGTTGCTTCTCGGCGCCCGGTGTGAACAGTTCGGTGTCGCCGACGACGGTGAGGTAGCCGCTGCCGTCGGCCACCGCGGCGCCTCCCGCCGACGGCCCGGTCAGCTGCCCGTCGACGTAGGTCCCCGGAGGCGCGAAGACCGCGACGACCCCGTCCAGCCGCGACGCCGCGGCGGCGTACTCGGCCCAGTCGCCGGACGACAGGCCGCGGGCATCGGGTACCGCCACGATGTGCTGCGTGCCCGCCTGACCAGGGAACTGCGCACGCAGCCGGTCACCGACCTGATGGGCCGAAGCCGACTGCGGCAGCACGCGGTCGTCCGGGAATCCCCATTTCGCGTGCAGAAAGGGCACGCCCACGAGGATCAGCAGCGCAGTGCCTGCCACTGCGAGGGGCACCGCGTGCCGGATGACGAACGCGGTACTGCGGTACCACGGGTTGTGCTGTATCGGCTGTTGGTGCCCGCCCCGCCGGTGGCGTCCCCGGCGGATGTCGAGCCGAGGGCCGAGCAGCACGATCAGCGCGGGAGTGAGCACCAGCGACGCCGCCGCACACAACACCACCGTCGCCACCCCGGCATAGGCGAACGACCGCAGGAACGGCACGGGAAACAGCAGCATCGTGGCCATCGACAACGTGACGACGAGGCCGGAGAACGCCATGGTCCGCCCCGCAGTCGCCATCGTGGTGCGCAGGGCGACGGTGCGTTCGGCGCCGCCGGCGACCTCGTCGCGGAACCGGCTGAGGATCAGCAGCGTGTAATCGATCGCGAGCGCCAGTCCGAGTGCCGTGGTGAGGTTGAGGGCGAAGATCGACACCTCGGTCCACAGCGCGATGGCACGCAGGACCGCGATGGACGCCACGATGGACGCCGCCGCGACGACGATCGGCAGTACCGCGGCTGCGAGACCACCGAACACCCACACCAGGACCAGCAGACTCAGCGGAATCGCGATCGACTCCATGATCAGCACGTCGCGCAGTGTCTGCTGCGTGATCTGCCGATAGACCATCGCCGCGCCCCCGGCGTCGACCACGACTTCGGGGAATCCGGCGGTGTCGGCTGCGATGGCATCGACGAGTTGGCCGGCGTACCCGGGTGCCTCGCTGTCGCCGCCGCGGAGGTCGGCGACGATCAACAGGGAGGTGCCGTCGGCGCTGTAGAGCGCGGACGCCCGCTGCGGCGGCGAGGTCCACGGCGACTCCACGCCGAGTACATCGGAGCTCTGCTGCAGCCTCTCGGTGATCCGCCGCCCGACGGTTTGCGCCCCGTCGGCCTGGACCCCGTTTGGATCGGTGACCACCAGCGCCAGCTGGACATCCCCCCTGCCGAACACGTCGGCCAGCAGTGCCGTCGTGCGCGCCGACTCGGAGTTCGGGTCCTGGAAACCACCGGGCGTCAGCACGCTCGCCACCGGGGCGCCGAACACCGCGGCACCGATGGCAATCAGGGCCACGAAGATCACGATGCGCTTCGGAGCCGTGAGTGCGCAGCGCGTGAGGAGTGTCAGCACATGAGCGTCCGGGCTACGTTCACGTTCACCGCATCTGCGCCTCGACCAGATCGGCGCCGCGGCCGACACCACCGGTGGCGGCGAAACCGTCGGCGATCGTCGCGGCACCGGCGGACATCTCCATCGCCGACCTGACGGCCGACCGCAATCTCGGCGCAGTGAGCCTGCGGGCGGGCAGCCGGGTGCCGCACCCGGCGACCTCGACCCGGCGGGCCACCTCGAACTGGTCGCGGCCGAAAGGCACGGCGCACACGGGGATACCTCGGTTCAGCGCCTTCTGCGTGACTCCCATGCCGCCGTGGGTGACCACACACACCGCCCGGTCGAGAATCAGCGAATGCGGGACGAAATCTGCCATCGTGACGCCGTCACGGGTGGACGAGCTGCCGCCGGCGCCGTTCGGATCGGTCGCCACGACGTGGACGGGCTCGTCCTTGAGCGCGTCCACGGCAGCGTTCACCAGCGTCTGGTCGGCCTGACGCACCGACGACGTCGTGACCAGCACGACGGGTCGGTCGATCTCCTCGAGCCACGCGGGCGGTTCGGCCGGCGGGTCGAAGACTGCGGGTCCGATCAGGTCCACCGATGAGCCCCAGTCGGTGTGGACGTATTCGAACGGCTTGCCCGACGCCACCAGGACCCGGGGCGCGCGCCGCAACAGCTGCTCCGCCGAGTGGACCGCCGGCAGGCCGAGCGAGGCGCGAACCGGCCGCATCCCAGCGCTGAACGGCCGGTCGAAGACGGCGCGGGTGACCATGCCGATGCCCCAGTCGCGGACCCCGCCGACGACACCGCGCAACGGTGCCGCCCCGGCCCCGAACGGCGGCGACCCGGGCGAGCGGAGGTACGGGGTGAACGGGGAGAACACCAGCCACGGCCGTGAATGTGCCTCGGCCGCCGAGATCGCACCCCAGCAGTTCGTGTCCACCACGGTCACGTCGGGATCCACCTGATCCACCGCGCCGAGGAAGTCGTCGACCTCCCACACGGCTCGCCGGCTCAGCACCCCGACGGTGTCCCGCGCGGACTGCAGCACGCACCCGTGCGACTCCGCGCTCTGGAGTTGCTCGAGGCGCGGGTCGACAGCCTCGGCCACGAAACCCAGCCGGCGGCACAGGTCGACACCCGAGGCCAGCGTGCGGACGTGCACCACGTGGCCGCGGGAGGCCAGTTCCGTCAGCAGCGCGCAGAACGGGAAGAGGTGGCCGATGGCCGGCGAGGTGTACGCCAGCACTACCGCCATCGGACCTCCCGACGCATAGCGCGGCACGCCTGCGGCCTGGTCGCTGCCCCACATTTCGACGGCACACGATCGATTCGGAGCGGCCGACAGATCGGATTGGTCGGGTCCGTCAATTTCCGTTTCGGTCGACGTCGGTGACGGCCCGGACAAAGGACGCCAACCCTGGCGCGGCCCGGTTCAAGGGCCACATGGCGACCCCGGTCACCAGATTCGCGACGCTCCGCGCCACCGACGGGGGGACATGGTCGGGATCCATCAGATCGTTCTCGGCCAGGGGGCTCACGTCGGCCTCGACCATGAACCGGGTGAACTTGCGCAGAGAGCGACCCGTGCCGCGGTGCGCCTCGACCGCCTGCAGGAACGACCCGTGGGTCTCGACCGCCTCGGCGAAAACCTCGGGCGATACCCCGAGGTGCTCGGCGACCAAGCCGTTGCGCGTGTCGCGGATGTGGCGGCGCACGTCGTCGCGCCCGTCGGCCGGGGCTTCCAGCGCCACGTCGCACTCGCTGTCGAAGCCCAGCGACCGGTTGTTGAGATTCGACGAGCCGATGCGCAGCAACCGGTCGTCGACCACCAGCACCTTGGAATGCACGTAGACCGACGTGCCGCCCTTGACCGCCGGCCAGTAGACCCCCAACCGGCCGTGCCGATCGGCCGCCCACAGCAGTCGAAGAAGGCGTTCGCGGGCGCTGTCCATGGACGTCTGCTCCAGGCGACTCTCGGAGCTGCGCGGCAGCACGATCACGACCTCCGGCCCGTCGGGCTCGCCGAGCCGCGCCGCCAGCGCCTCCGCCAGGCTTCGCGCGGCCAGGTACTGGTTCTCCAGGTAGATGACGTGGCGGGCCGCGGCGATCGCCGCCAGGTTCAGCGCCTCCACCTCCCGCACCTCGGGACGCCGCGGCAGTCTCGGCGACGTGCGGGCCACCCCGATCTCGATATCCCGCAACGCCGGCGCGAGTCGGTGCGGCCACACCGACTCACCGGGTGCCAGCGCGGGCAGGACCTGACCCGTCGCGGCGCGCCACCGGTCACACGCCTGCGCCGCGAGGATGCGGGCAGCGGCGCCGTCCACCACGGCGGCCACCTCGTGGCGCGGGCCGTACGGCTCTCCCGCCGTCTCGCGACGCGGATCGTCGGGGGTGTGCGCGCGGGTGTCCCAGCGACCGACCGTGAGGTCGATCCCGCCGCAGAACGCCACCGCGTCGTCGATCACCACGATCTTCTGGTGATGCACCGCACCGGTGGGGTGCACGCCGTCTACCGCGAAATGCATTCTGCGCGAGGTGATTCGGTTGAGAAGCGTGACCGGGGTGGCCCCGAACCACAGCCCGTCGAAAGCCGGGAGCAGGCGCAGGTTGGACTTCAGTAGATACACCCGCAGATCGCGGCAGTCCCACAGCAGCCAATGCATGAAGTTACCGAGCTGATTGGGGCCCGCCATCGTGGCGCCGCCCGGCTCGAATGTGGTGCGGTGGTCCAGATCCCAACCGATCAGCATGATCCGTCGCTTGGCTCGCAGCATCGCCGCCTTGACCAGTGCCAGGTAGTCGGCTCCGTCGACGACCGGTGCGTACCTGTCCGCACGCCCCACCTGCCAGCAGGTCTGCCCAGGTACCAGCAGGCGCTCGGCCGGCTCCCGGCGCTGCTCACGATCTTCGTTCACAGGTCGACCACGACGGCCTCGGCGGGTTGCGCACAGCAGATCAGGATGTTTCCCACCGCGGGAGCCTCCAGGGGTTCCGGGTCGTAACGGACGCTGCCCGACAGCACGGCGGTCTCGCAGTTGTGACACACCCCGGTTCGGCACGACCATCGGGTCGGTACGTCACATGTCTCCGCGAACTCGAGCAGGCTGTTGCTCGGCGGACCCCACGGCGCGGAGATGCCGCTGCGGGCGAACTGGACGTCGGGGCCCGGCCCCGGCGGTCCGGCGGGCAGATGTGGCGGGACCGAGGCAGCCGCGATCCCCGGTGTGAGTGCCGCTGCCGCACCGAAGATCTCGGTGTGAACCCGGGACGGGTCAAGGCCGTAGTCGACGAGCGCGGCACCGAGTTCGGTCATCAGCGCAGTGGGCCCGCAGAGATAGGCGTCGGCATCCCGGGGCGCCCCGAGCGCACGGATGGCCTCGATGGACAGCCGGCCGGCATCCGTGAAGTCGACCCCCGGTCGATCATCCGGGTTCGGGCGGCTGTAGAAGATGTGGGATCTGCTGTGCGACAGCCGGTCCAGCAATTCGACACTCTCTGCGCGGAAGGGATGCTCGGAGCCGTTGCGGGCGCCGTGCAGCCACCAGATCTGGCGTCGAGAGCCCGCGTCGGCGAGGACATGCAGCATCGCGAGCACGGGCGTGATGCCCACGCCAGCCGACAGCAGGATGACCGGGTTTTCGCGATCGGTGAGGAAGAACGATCCACGGGGTGCTGCGACATCGATCCGATCGCCGGGCTCCACCTGCGAATGGAGGAAACTGCTTGCCAGTCCGTGGTTCTCACGTTTCACGCTGATGCGGAAGACAGCCGAGCCAGGCGCGTTGGACAACGAGTAGTTGCGGATCAGGGGACGATCGCCGTCGCCGGGCAGACGCACTGTGATCGACTGACCGGGAAGCCATTCCGGAAGCGTCGCCCCGTCGGGATCGGCCAGGGAGATCGAGCGCACCGTGCTGCTCTCCTCGGCGACGGCCGTGACGTCCATCGGGCGAAACCCCGCCCACCCCGGCGGCGGGCCGCCCGCCGCCGTCAGCCCGGCGTTGCCGGTCGCCGGTGAATCGCCGTCGGCCTGTGCGGCCAGGTTCTGCAGGGACGTCTTCCAGCCTGGGCTCAACGCCGGAATGCGAAGGGCCCGTTCGAGAACGTCGCGCGGGTGGCCCGGGAGGTAGAGCAACGCGTCGATCTCGGCGACCGTCACCGCCTCCGGTCCGCTCGCGATCTTCACGATCTCCTGACCGGCCTCGATCTCACCTTCGGTGAGCACCCGGCAGTAGAACCCGGGGCGCCGATGGGCAACCAGGAGAGCGGCCATCTCGGGCACTCCGATGCGCATGCCGGCGCGGTAGCACGTCACCCGTGGCTGGGTGACCTCGAAGACCGCCGCCCCGATGCGGTAGCGATCCCCGATGCACACCTCGTCGTCGGGAAGGCCGTCGACCGTCAAATTCTCCCCGAGCATCCCGGGCACCAGATCGTCGCGGCCGAACTCCTCGGCCCAGTGGCGGTAGGACTCGAGCTGGTAGACGAGCACAGCACGGTTCTCACCGCCGTGGCCGCCGAGGTCGCCCTGCCCGTCGCCGTCGACGTTGAGCTGCCGCACCATTCGGCTGCCGGCCACGGGCGACTTCCACGCTCCGGTGAAAACGGTACGGCCGCGCCAATTCACGTCCGTCGGGAGACCGACGTTCACCGAGATCAGCTTGGCCACTGCCGCCTCCTTCGCCGCATCCAGGCTACAGCTCGGTGACACGGCCGTTGTCGACAAGCCAGGACGAATCCAGTCGCACGTTCTGCAGCATGCGGCGGTCGTGCGTCACCAACAACAGCGCGCCGTCATAGGTGTCGAGCGCCTGTTCGAGCTGCTCGATAGCGGGCAGATCGAGGTGGTTCGTCGGCTCGTCGAGCACCAGCACGTTCGTACCGCAGGCCTGCAGCAGCGCGAGTCCCGCGCGCGTGCGCTCACCGGGGGACAGCTCACCGACCGGCCGCTCCACGTGGTCGGCGCGCAGCCCGAATTTCGCAAGCAGCGTGCGCACGTCGGCGGTCGACCAGGTCGGCACCCGCTGCTCGAAACGATCGACCAGCCGTCCGGTTCCGGTGAAATCGGCACGCGCCTGGTCTATCTCGCCGATCGCCACGTTCGCCCCCAGGCTCGCGCGGCCCTCGTCGGGCTGTAGCCGACCGAGCAGCAACCGCAGCAGCGTCGACTTGCCCGCACCGTTGGGTCCGGTGATACCGATGCGCTCGCCGGCGTCGACTTGCAGAGCCAGCGGGCCGAGGACGAAGTCGCCGTGGCGCACAACGGCATTGTCCAGTGTCGCCACCACCGAACTCGAACGCGGTGCGGCGCCGATGCTGAATTCGAGCGTCCATTCCTTGCGGGGTTCGGCGACTTCCTCCAGCCGGGCGATCCGGCTCTCCATCTGGCGGACCTTCTGCGCCTGCTTCTCACTGGACTCGGTGGCCGCGCGGCGGCGGTTCTTGTCGTTGTCGGGCGCTTTGCGCATGGCGTTGCGGACGCCCTGACTCGACCACTCGCGCTGGATACGTGCGCGCGCCACGAGGTCGGCCTTGCGCTCGGCGAAATCGTCGTACTGGGCCCGCCGGTGCCGGCGGGCGACCTCACGTTCGTCCAGATAGCTTTCGTATCCGCCACCGAAGACCGTGGTGGTGTTCTGCGCCAGATCCAGCTCCAGGACACGGGTCACGGTGCGCGCCAAGAACTCTCGATCATGGCTCACAAGCACCACGCCGCCGCGGAGTTCGCCGACGAAGTCCTCGAGCCGCGTCAGGCCCTCCAGGTCGAGATCGTTGGTCGGTTCGTCGAGCAGGACGATGTCGAATCGCGACACCAGCAGCGCCGCCAGCCCCACCCGTGCCGCCTGCCCTCCCGACAGTGCGGACATCGGGGTCGAGTCCGGCCGTATCGTTACGGAGTCGAGCCCGAGGTCCGCCAGCACGGCCGGCAACCGTTCGTCGAGGTCCGCCGCGCCGGTGACCAGCCAGTGCTCCAGCGCCGCGGCGTAGGCGTCGGACGGATCCACTCCCGCTGGACTGCGGCCCGGATCTGCCAGGGCCGCGGCCGCGTCCTCCATGACCCGCGTCGCGTCGGTGCATCCCGCCCGGCGCGCGACGTAGCCGGCGACCGTCTCGCCGGGCACCCGTTCGTGTTCCTGCGGCAGCCACCCGACGAATGCGTCGGCCGGTGCGAGGTGCACCGACCCGGCGAGCGGCTCGAGGTCCGAGGCCAGGATGCGCAGAAGCGTGCTCTTGCCCGCGCCGTTCGCGCCGACGACTCCGATGACGTCGCCCGGCGCCACAGTCAGGTCGAGCCCCTCGAACAGGGTGCGATGGGCGAACCCGCCGGCCACGTTCTTCGCGACGAGCGTTGCGGTCATGGCTCTATCGTCGCATCACCACTGAGTAGCCCGAGGTCGGCCGCGGGCGCCTACCAGCCGGCGTTGCGCGCCAGATCGATGGCGTACTGCGCGACGAACGTGCCGGCACTCGGCGCGCCGCGGCACGATCCGTCGGACTCCCCGGGTCGCTTGACCCACAGGAAGGCGTCGACCATCGGGTTACCGGTGTCGGTGGTGGGACGGGCGCCCAGCGCACGACCGCTCGGGTTGCACCAGTACAGGTCGTCGCCCTCGACCGGACCTGCGCCGTTGCGCGACGTGTCGATGACGAAGGGCTTGCCGCCCGTCATCCCCGAGATGATGCCGCCGTAGCCGACGTTCTCCTCGGTGGTGAAGAAGTTCGCGGTGTTCAGGCTGAAGCCGCGCGCCTTGTCGATGCCGACCTGGTTCAACCTGCCCGCCATGACGTCGGCGGCCACCCAGCGCGGGTGCCCGGCGTCGACGTACACGGCTGTCCCGGGGTTGCGGGTCAGCGTCTCGACCCCGTAGCGGATCAGGTCGAGGCGCTCCTGCTGCTGTCCCGGCGACAGGCAGTCGATCATGGCGAGGGCGTCGGGTTCGAGGATGACCGTGGCGGGCCCACCACCGATGGCGGCGGCGACACCGTCGATCCATGCCCGGTAGGACCCCGCCGACCCGAACCCGCCCGCGGCGTAGCTTCCGCAGTCACGATTGGGGACCCCGTAGAGCGCCAGGATCGGCATGGTGCCTGCGGCCTGCGCGGTCGCGATGTACTTCGCGTCCACCGACGGCGTGGACAGGTGATCCATCCAGTACGCGGTCGGTGTGTTCACGACGGCGGCCAGCAGGGGATCAGGATTGCCCGCCAGCGCACGCGTGCCCTTGGAGTTCGGATTGACGTAGAACGGTCGGCCGATCAGGGGATTCGCGTCGCTGGCCAGCCGCACCGCCGGGGCGGGGCCGGTCTGCACCGGGGCGGCAGCGAGGCCCACACCGGCAACGACCGCGAAGGCCAGGAAAGGGGAGATCCACCGTGCGACTGCGTGAGCAGCTGAGGACATCACCCCTGAAAAGTAGTGCGGGTGCGCAACGAGCGCCAAATCAGCGGCGGCCCGGCCAACTGCCCCGGGCCGCCGCGTCGACTCGTTCGGTCACGCAGAACTTTTGTCGTAGGCCACCGGCGGAGGCGCGTCCTCCGTGCCGGGCGTGACAGTGCCGTTCAGGGGGCAGCGGGAGGTCTCAGGAACCTTGATGAGGGCGATGGCGCCGAGCACGCAGGCCCCCATCATGTAGTACGCCGGCACCAGGCCGTCGCCGGTGCTGGTGACCAGCCACTCGTTCACCGCTGGGGCGGTGCCGCCGAAGATCGACGTCGACACGTTGTAGGCGATCGCGAAACCGGCGTAGCGCACCTGCGTCGGGAACATGGCAGGGAAGGTCGCGGAGATGGTGGCCAGCTGCGGGACGTACAACAGGCCGAGGACGGCGAACCCGATGACCGCCCCGGCGAGGTTGGTGCCGATCAGCAGGAACATCGGCACGGCGGCCACGAAAAGGCCGGCGAGCGAGAACCACCACAGCGGTTTGCGTCCCACCCGGTCGGACAGCAGCCCGGCCAGCGGCAGGAACACCATCATCGACAGCATGCCGATGATGGGCACCATCAGCGACTGGTCGGCCGACAGCCCGATCTCGTTCTCCAGGTAGGTCGGCATGTAGCTGAGCAGCGTGTAGTTGACCACGTTCAGGGCGACGACCATTCCGCCCAGCTGCACGATGGGCCGCCAGTACTTGACCAGCAGGTCACGGAACTGGGTCGACGTCTCCTGCGTGGTTTCGCCCTTGTTCTCCAGCTCACGGAACACCGGGGACTCTTCCAGCCTCGATCGCAGATACACACCGATCAGACCGAGGGGCGCGGCCACAAGGAAGGGCAGTCGCCAACCCCACGCCTGCATGTCTTCCTCACCGAGGGCCAGCGAGAAGCCGAGCATCAGCAGGGCGCCGCAGGAGAAGCCCGCCAGCGTGCCGAATTCGAGAAAGCTCCCGAGGAAGCCGCGCCTGCGATTGGGGGCGTACTCGGCCATGAAGGTCGCCGCGCCGCCGTACTCGCCGCCGGTCGAGAAGCCCTGGATCATCCGCAACAGCACCAGCAGGAAGGGCGCCCACAGCCCGATCGCGGCATAGGTAGGAAGCAGTCCGACGCAGAACGTGGCGCCGGCCATCAGCAGAATGGTGATGGCCAATACCTGTTTCCGGCCGAGGCGGTCGCCCAGCGGTCCCCAGACGAACCCGCCGAGCGGCCTGACCAGGAAGGAGACGGCGAACGTCATCAACGCCAGCAGCGTCGCCTCCGCGGCATCCCCCGGGAAGAGCGCGGCGGAGATGTAGGTGACGCCGTACGCGTAGATGCCGTAGTCGAACCACTCCGTCGCATTGCCGATCGCCGACGCCGCGATGGCCTTCTTCACGGTGCCCGGTGGCGGCTCACGCCCGGCTGTCGGCTGGTTGGTATTGCTGGAGTCCAATGGCTTCCCCTCATAGTGAATCGACCGCGAGATCACCAAACAAGGCTGCCGCCGCGTCGATTCTGATGACAGAAACAGATGCCGCTGCGGAGGCGAACCGGGCACAGAGCGTGAAAGCGTGCCGGCGAAGTCGTTCGGGTGCACCCCGCGACGGGAACTGGGCGTGGGCGCATGAGCCGCAAACGCCGGGGACGAAGTTACTCCTCGTCGCCTCGGCCGCCGTCGGCCCCCGCCCGGTTCCCACCGGCCCCGGCGTCCTGCCGCTGGGTGGGCGTCGGCTCCAATGCGACGCTCCACAGCCGCTGATGAGCGGCGACGCGCGGCGAGCCGTCGCTCTCGGCCGGACGCAGCCGCACCACCTCGCCGACGGCGCGGCGAAGTCCCGGCGGCCCCTGGACCCGCAGGAACTCTCCGATCCGGCCGGCCCGATACCGCAGCGGTGAGCCGATTAGCTCGCCCATCACCACGCCGGCCCCGATGGCGAGCGCGGTCGCGGCAGCCGCCAGCGCCTGGGCCACGCCGTCGGCGAAGTTCTTGTCCACGGCGAAGTAGAACACCGCACGGAAGACGGCGAGGCCCGGCAGCATCGGCGTGATGCCTGCGGTCGCCGTCACCAGAGCCGGGGCCTGTCGGCGAATCGAGATCAGGGTGGCGAGAAAGCCGACGCCGGCCGCCGCGATACCGGTGGCGACCACCGAGCCGAAGCCGCTGAGACCGAGACCGATCAGCACCAGCTCGGCGAGGCCGGCCGCGATGCCCGCGGTGGCCACCGAGCGCAGCCGCCCGTAGCTCGCGATGGTCAGGCATGCCCCGGCCATCGCGGCGCCGAGGACGGCGAGCGTGATCGGGATCGGCTGATTCGGCAGGACGAAGATCTCGGTGGAGTCGACCTGCAGCGCGATCTCGATCCCGAGGAACGCCGACACCTGGAGTCCGGCAAGAATGCCGACCACGATCCCCGCGGTCAGGAACAGCACGTCGCCGAGCCGGGCGGCCGCGGTGAGCATGTAGCCGGTGAGCGCGTCCTGCACCGAACCCACCAGAGTCATCCCCGCCAGCAGCATCACGATGCCGGTGGCCACCAGCGGGGTGGGCCCCTGCCCGGCGAACCGGTACGCGGCCACCGCCACCAGGGTCGCGATGAAGGCGCCGGCCGCCTGCTGGAAGAAGAACGGGGTGCCCGCCCGATTGAGCCGACGACCCACCCGGTCGATCACCGCGGACGTGACCGCGGCCAGCAGGCAGGTCAGCCAGGTACCTCCGAAGAGCACGGCGATACCGAGGGCGAACCCCGCCCACCCGGCGGTCGCCACCCAGCGCGGGTACGGGTGCGGCCGCTCGGACAGCTCGTCCATCGCGTCGTGCGCCTGATCGACGGACACCCCGCCGGAGGTGATCCGCCGCACCAGGCTGTCGAGTTCCGCCAGTCGTGAGTAGTCGGTGGAGCGGGCCCGCACCGACCGGACGATCGTCACCGGTGGCCTGTCGGCGGTGGGCGGGGCCGAGACGAAGATGGTGGTGACGAACACATCGACCACGCAGTCGTCGAGCTGGTAGGCCTGGGCCACGTCCTGCGCCGTCGCGACGACGTCCGCGGTGCCGGATCCGGCGGACAACATCACCTCGGCGAGCCGGATGGTGAGGTCGAGCACTTTGCGGGTGTAGCGGTCGTCCAGGCCGGCTCCGGCGAACCTGCTGCGCTGGCCTGCGCCGGGCGCGGGGTCGTGGCTTCCGCGGAGCGCGATACGCAGTCGCCGCGCACGACGGGACGTTCCCTCCGGTCGATCAGGTCCCATTGCGAGAAGGATACTGACGCTCCCCGGCCACCCTGATCGTCGACCGGTGGCGGACCGGCTATCCGGGTTGGTCGAGTTGCGCGCGCAGTTGCGCGTTCTCGGCGCGCAGCGCGGCCACCTCGCGCTGCAGCGGTACCAGATGTGGTTCCAGTTCGGCGGCGCTGAACCGCGTGGTGATGTGTTGCGGACAGTTCCAGTCGAAGGCCTCCACCGTGACGAGAACAGCCCGTTCGACCACCGCGTCATAGCCGGGGTCGGCGAAGGTGTCGATCAGTGCGCTGTCGTCCTCGGCGGTGACCACCCGCGCGTGACCGAAGATCTTCAGCCGGCGCCGGTGCACGTAGTCCATGGCGATCAGCGCGACGCGGTCGTTGCTGCCCAGATTCCCGGTGCTGATGTACTGCAGATTGCCGCGGAAGTCGGCCCAGCCGATGGTGCGGTCGTCGACGACTCGGAGAAACCCGACCGGCCCTCCTCGGAATTGGACGTAGGGCCACCCCGTCTCGCTGACGGTCGCCAGATAGAAGCTGTCGCGTTCGGCGAGATAGTCCTTCTCGTCGTCGGTGAGCGCATCAGTGCCGGGAACCGCCTTGCCCTGGACGCGCTTGCGATCGTAGAAGGCGTCGCTGCCGTAGCGGTGCTGGACGTCGCGAACGGCGTCGGTGAACGCGATGGCGCCGTAGTGCTTGCTCACCGGCTCATGTAAGCACGCGGCCCCGGGGGTCGGCAGCCGATCACATCACGTGCGCGGAATCGACACCTACCGGGCGCGAATGCGCTATTTCCACTGGGCCGCAGCGACCTACAGTCGCTTCGAGATCTTCGGCCGGCAAGCGCCGAGACGACCCGACCATCGCGAGGAAAGAATGACTGCTTTTGCCACCCGCTATCACACCGCCACCGTCGACGGGCTGGACGTGTTCTACCGCGAGGCCGGTGATCCCGCCAACCCCACAATTGTTCTGCTGCACGGGTTTCCGTCCAGTTCCCACATGTTTCGCAACCTCATCGCCTCGCTGAGCGACCGGTTCCACCTCGTCGCGCCCGACCACATCGGGTTCGGGCGTTCGGCGATGCCGTCGGTGGACGAGTTCACCTACAGCTTCGACCGGCTGACCGAGGTGACGGAAACGCTGATCGAGCAGCTGGGACTCCAGCGCTTCGCCATCTACATCCACGACTACGGCGCGCCGATCGGTCTGCGGATCGCCAGCCGTCGCCCCGAACGCATCACCGCGATCATCAGCCAGAGTGGCAACGCGTACCTGGAGGGCTTCACCCCGTTCTGGGACATCCTGTTCGCCCACGCCAAGGACCGCGCCGCCAACGAGCAAGGGGTGCGCGAGTACTTCACCCTCAAGACCACCCACTGGCAGTACACCCACGGGGTTCCCGCGGACCGTCTGAACCGGATCGCGCCTGAGGCATGGCTTCTCGACCAACTGGGACTGGATCGCGAGGGCAACGACGCCATCCAGTTGCAGCTGTTCTGGGACTATCAGTTCAACCTCGACGGATACCCGGCGTTTCAGGAGTACTTCCGCACGCATCAGCCGCCGCTTCTTGTGACGTGGGGCCGCAACGACGAGATCTTCGGCGTTGCCGGCGCCGAGGCCTTCCGCCGCGACCTGCCCGACGGCGAGTACCACCTGCTCGACACCGGCCACTTCGCGCTGGAGACGCATGGCGACGAGATCAGCGGATACATCCGCGAATTCCTGACCGACGACGTGGTCGGGAGATGACCGCGACAGGTCTCACCGAGGCATGCTCATGGCGCGGTGCGCCCTGACCCTGCCTGCCCACGTCTGCGACGCCAGGTACTCGCCCGGCGTGGCGCCGAACCGACTGCGGAAGGCTTTGATGAAGTGGGACAGACTCGGGTACCCGACTCTGCGCGCCACCTCCGTCACGCCGAGCCGGCCCTCGTCGAGCAACTCCCGCGCCCGGGTCAGCCGCTGCTCTTTCACGAACTGGTACGGCGAACGCCCCGTGCTCTCCCGGAACAACCGGGAGAACGCCGAGGGACTGAGGTTGACCTGCCGGGCGAGATCGGTGACGGTCAACGGGTCCGCCAGATGGACGGCGATGTAGTCCAGCGCCGCGGCGATGGTGTTGGCCGCCATCTGTTGGGCCGCAAGGCGAACCAGAAATGCGTACTGGTCACGCTGCAATACGCGGTACACCATCTCCTGCAGATACAGCGGCGACAGGACCCGACGATCGGGAACGCTCGACAAGGAGCGCAGAAAGCGCACGACGCTGCCCATCAGCACGTCGTCGACGGCTGACACCAGGCATTCGTCGCTCTGCTCCCCGCACGGAAACGGTCTGTCGCACAACAGGATGTCGGCTGAAACCTTGATGATGAGCTGCGGGTCGACCTCCAGAACGAAACAGAGGCACGGCCGCTCGGGTGACGCGTCGAAGGGCCGGCATTCGCCTGACCGATGATTGCCGATCACCACACACGTGACGCTGTGACGGTCGCCGTCCGCGCCGGCTTCTCGTCTCGCCTGCCCGAAGATGCCTATCGAGAGAGTTTTGGCCTGAGCCCACCGCGTGTCGGACGGGTCGACGAGTCGGTAGAACGCCAACCCGGGCCACACACTCGCCGCGGCAGAGTCGGCCTCTGTCCGCGTTGCCAATTCGGCGATGAGTTCTGCCGATGGGTGCTGATAGCCGATGGCACTGGTCGCAGCCATCGGCGCCCCCGTTCAGTGAGGGTCGATCGACCCACTCAGTGTAGTGAGACTACAGTGACAATTTGGTCACTGCAATAACTAGCTTGTAGGTCTAGTCGGTTGAGTGTCGCTGTGGCCTTCTGATATGTTGGCGTTCCATGAAGCGCCAGGCCTGCCGGTGATGGCGCCGGACGACACCGGATCTTCGCCGCGTCGTACCCGGCGCGATGAATACGCCGAACAGACTCGTCAGGCCGTGGTCGAGGCCGCCAGGGCACTGTTCGCCGAGCGCGGGTACTTCGCGACCACCGTCAACGACATCGCTGCGGCCAGCCGGGTGTCGGCGGGCACGGTGTACCAGCAATGCGGTGGCAAGCAAGGCCTGCTGCGCACGTTGATGGACATGTGGACCACGGCACCTCTCGTTCAGCAGACGCTCGACCAGGTCAACGCGGCCGAGAGCCTCGACGAGGCGCTCGGCGTGCTCGCCGATTCCTACCTCGAGTTCTGGCGCCGGTTCGACGACATCGTCCAGCTCGTCGCCGCGACCGCCGCTCATGATGGCGACGCGACGGAGTCGTTGTCCCAGGCGATAATTCGGCACCGAAGCGCGCTGCACGAGATCGCCCGCAAGGTCCGTCACCTCGGTGGTTTCGACGGCACGTTCTCCGACGACGACTTCGCGGACATCACCCTGTACCACTACGGCCCGCAGAACGGCTTTCATTTCACCGTGACCGTGCTGGGCTGGCCAGAAGACCGGGCGCGCGACTTTCTCAGCGCTCAATTCGCCCACTCGCTGTTCGAGCTGGGCGGGGCGCCTCGCTCCTGATGCTCCTCTGCGCCCACCCAGCGGCCTGAACTGCGACTTCCTGCGGTCGTGACACTCTGGCGCGTGTGACTCCGCATGCAATCATTTCCGGTGCCGGCATCGGCGGTCCGGCGCTGGCCCATCAACTGTCAGCGCGCGGCTGGCGAACCACCGTGATCGAGCGCTACCCGCAGCGCCGTGACGAAGGCCAGAACGTCGACATCCGCGGCGCGGCGCGCGAGGTGGTACGGCGGATGGGCGTCGACGCCGACATCCGTGCGGCCGGCACCGGCGAGGTGGGCACCCGCTTCGTCAGGGCAGACGGGTCGGCGGCCGCGTCGTTTCGGGTCGGCAGCCCCGGTGACACGGACGGTCCCACCGCCGAGTTGGAGATCCTGCGGGGCGAACTGTCCCGCATCCTCATCGAGCGCACCGCCGACGGCACCGACTACCGGTTCGACACGCAGCTCACCGGCGTCACCGAGCACGGTGACGGCGTGTCTGTCGCGCTCGCTGACGGAACGTCGCTCGACGCCGACCTGCTGGTGATCGCCGAGGGCCTGCATTCGCGGTCGCGCCGACTGGTCACCGACGTCCACGTCAACGACCTGGGCATGTACTTCGCCTACGCGACGATCCCCCGCGACGGATCGGACGACCTCTGGTGGGAGTGGCAGCATGCGACCAGGTCGCGCGCCGTCCATCTGCGGCCGGACAACCTCGGGACCACCCGTGCCATCCTGACCTTCATCTCGGACGTCCGCGGCCTCGACGAGCTGGACCGGGACAGCCAGATCACCATCCTGCGAAGCACTTTCGCCGACGTCGGCGGTGCCGCCCCGCGCGTGCTCGCAGCGCTGGAGGCCGGTGCGCCGATGTACTTCTCCGTCGCCGGTCAGGTGCGATCCCCGCAATGGAGCAAGGGCAGGATCACCCTGCTGGGGGACGCCGCGTCCTGCAACGCCACGTTCGGCGGCGCAGGAACCAGCCTCGCGCTCATCGGCGCCTACATCCTCGCGGGTGAGCTCGCCGCCACCGCCGACGTCGAGTCGGCCCTGTCGCGGTACCAACGCGTGATGCAGCCCTTTGCCGACGCCGCTCCCCGTGTCCGTGCCGGGGTACTACGTCTGGCGAATCCGCGGACGCGCAACGGGATTCGCGTTCTCCACGCCGGCGCCGCGCTCGCCGCCGGACCCGTCGGCAGGGCCGTGGCCGGCATCGCGGGCAGGGGCGTGGTCAACCTCGGGGCCGACCGCCTGCCGCTGCCCGATTACCCGCGCGCAGGTTGACGGCAACCGAGGGGACAGCCGGGGCAGATTCACCCGGGGGCTGCGGCGATGACGCCGGACTACATTTGTGAGGGCATCGCCCGACGGGAATGGCTCGGCGGCGAACACGGTTGGAGACGCACGTGAGTGAGAACGCAGAATTGAGTCCCACCGACTGGGTGCGGGAACAGACCCAGCGCATCCTGGAGCAGGGCACGACCGACGGCGTCGAGGTACTCGACCGGCCGATCGTCCTGTTCACCACCACCGGTGCGCAGTCCGGCAAGAAGCGGTACGTGCCGCTCATGCGGGTCGAGGAGGACGGCCGCTACGCGATGGTCGCGTCCAAGGGCGGCGATCCCAAGCATCCGAGCTGGTACTTCAACGTCAAGGCGAACCCGTCGGTGACCGTGCAGGACGGGGACAAAGTCCTGGAGGGCACCGCACGCGAGATCGACGGCGACGAGCGCGAGCACTGGTGGAAGCTTGCCGTCGAGGCGTACCCGCCGTACGCGGAGTACCAGACCAAGACCTCGCGGCAGATCCCCGTCTTCCTCGTCGAATAGCAGCTCACACGGCCGCGGTGCGGCGCATCGGTGTGAAGGGCGGCGGGGCGAGTTGGTTAGTGTGCCTCTCATGACCGCAGCAGCAGAAGCGTCGCCGATGGAGGCGCGCGTCGGCCATTACTACCAGATGGACGGCACCTACCTGGTGGGCCGCGAGAAGGTTCGCGAGTACGCCCGCGCCGTGCAGGACTATCACCCCGCCCACTGGAACGTCGCGGCCGCCGCCGAGCTCGGTTATTCGGACGTCATCGCGCCGCTGACATTCACCTCTGCCCCGGGGATGCAGTGCAACCGCCGGATGTTCGAACAGATCGTCGTCGGCTACGACACCTACCTGCAGACCGAGGAGGTGTTCGAGCAGCACCGCCCGATCGTGGCCGGGGACGAGCTACTGATCGACGTCGAACTGACGGCGGTGCGCCGGACCGCGGGCAGGGACTTCATCACGGTCACCAACACCTTCACCGACACCGCGGGCGAGCGGGTACACACCCTGCACACCACGGTCGTCGGCGTCACCGCCGAGGACATCGACGCGGGTGTGAAGACGGCCGTGCAGAAGGTGATGATGCACGACATGAACATCCTGGACATTCCGGGATCGGACGGCGCCTACGACAAAGAGCTGCGCCCCGAGGGGGAAATCAGGATGTCCGACGGCGGGCTCACCCGGACTCCGGGCACGCCGTCGTTCGACGACGTCAAGGTGGGCGACGAACTCCCGGTGCACCACACCCGGCTGTCACGGGGTGACCTGGTGAACTACGCCGGGGTGGCCGGTGACGCGAACCCCATTCACTGGGACGAGGAGGTCGCCAAGCTGGCCGGCCTGCCCGATGTGATCGCGCACGGCATGCTCACGATGGGGCTGGGTGCCGGCTTCGCCTCCACTTGGACCGGCGATCCGGGTGCGGTCACCCGGTACGCGGTGCGGCTGTCCGCGCCGGCGATCGTGCCGGCCACCGAGGGTGCGGACATCGAGTTCAGCGGCAAGGTCAGGTCCCTGGACCCGGACACCCGCAGCGGTGTGGTGATCGTCGGCGCGAAGTCGGCGGGCAAGAAGATCTTCGGGCTCGCGACCATGAATGTGCGTTTCCGCTGATCCCTCGCATCACCGGCCCGAGGCCAGCGTCTGCGACAGCCATCTCCCGATCCCCCGCGGATCAGCGACGTGGTCGGGAACGACCCTGCGCATCGCGGCGTTGACGGCGATCGGGGCCTCGCAGGTGGCCGGATCTTGCACCACGACCCTGCCGCCGGCCGCTTTGACGGCTTCACAGCCCGACGCGCCGTCGTCGTTGGCACACGAGAGAAGAACCGCTGTCACCGAATTGGTGAGGTGGGCGGCGCTGGCGAAGACGACATCCAGCGATGGCCGCGAATGCGCGACCGGCGCATCCAGCGTCAGGTGCGCCCGCACCCCGGGGCCCGCCTGGTAGAGGGACAGTGGGGTGCCCTGCTCTGTGGACAGCCGTCGCTCCTGACCCAACACCAGGTGGTAGCCGGCGGGCGCCACCGTCACTGCACCTGGCGGACACACCCATGGACTGGCATCGGGTTCGTGAACAGGTATCGCGGTATAGGTCTGGAGCACGTCGGCCAGCGGCGACGGGTCTGGAGAGCGGTGCAGTACAACGCCGATCACGGTGTCGCGGATGTCGTCGAGCGTCTCGAAAATGCCGCGGAGGGCTTTCATGCCGCCGGCGCTGCCGCCGAAGACGACGACGTCAGGGCCAGACACGGTGGTTCTTGGTCACATAGATACCCAGGCGACGGTCCAGTGGCGTGAACAGTTTGGCCCCGTCACCGGTGAGTCCTTCCCGCGGACCGATGACGAGATTGCCGAAGGGCGCCAGACTTTCCTCGAAGATGCCCTCCACCCGACGCTGCAACGTCTCCTCAAAATAGATGAAGACGTTTCTGCACATGATCAGGTTGAACTCCCCGAATGTGCTGTCGGTGGCGAGATTGTGCGAGAAGAACTCCAGCCGCGAGCGCAGTTCCGGGCTGAGGATGCACCGATCGTATTTCGCCACGTACCAGTCGGAGAACGGACGCTGCCCGCCACTCGCCTGGTAATTGCGCGTGGCGCGGACGATGGCGTCGGCAGGATAGATCGCGGTGGTGGCGACTCTCAGCGAGTCGCTGTCGATGTCGGTCGCGTAGATGGTGGTCCGATCCAACAGTCCCTCCTCGGCGAGCAGGATGGCGATGGAATAGGCCTCCTCACCTGTGGCGCATCCCGCGACCCAGATCCGGATCCGCGGATAGGTCGCCAATCGCGGCAGCACCTCCTCGCGGAGTTTGGCGAACACCTTCGGATCCCGGAACATCTCGGTGACGTTCACCGTCATCCCCGCCAGAAGCGCGGCCAGCAGGTCCGGATCGCGCAACACCTGTCCCTGAGCTTCGGAGATGGTGCGGAAGGAGTGCCGCTGCACGAACGCGGCCAGCCGTCGATTGCGCGACGCGTCACTGTAGTGGCGGAAGTCGTACCCCAGATGCTCGTACACCGCGTAGAAGAACGCGTCCGCCTCGATCTGGGCCAACTCCCGCGCCCGGCCCGACTCCGGCTTGTCCGCGGACATCACGTCTCTGCGGATTGAGGCTGTGCCCGGGGTCGGCCGGCCAGCCACACTCGCAGCACCGAGGTGAGCTGATCCATGTCCACGGGTTTGGTGACGTAGTCCGACGCGCCCGCATCGAGGCACTTCTGCCGGTCACCTTTCATGGCTTTCGCAGTGAGCGCGACGATAGGGAGATTGCGCCAGCGCGAATCGGCCCGGATACGGCGCATCGCCTCGTAGCCGTCCATGACGGGCATCATGATGTCCATCAGGACCAGTCCGATCTCGGGATGCTCGGCCAGGCTGTCCAGCCCCAACTGCCCGTTGCTCGCCGGTATCACCGTGATGCCGTACCGCTTTAGAGCGCTGCCGAGTGAGAAGACGTTCCGGACGTCGTCGTCGACGAGCAGGACAGTGTTGCCTTCCAGCGACTCATCGATGCGTCGGGGGTTCGCCAGGATCTCGCGTGCCGAGTCCGGCATGTCACCGGCCACACGATGCAGGAACAGCGCTGTCTCGTCCAGCAGTCGCTCCGGCGATCTGGCGTTCTTGAGCACGATGGCGGCGGCCAGGTGCTCCAGGCGCCCGGTTTCGGCCGCGGTCAATTCTCTACCCGTGTGCACGATCACGGGCAGGCTCTTCTCCTTGAGCTGGTCCTTGATCCGCTCGATGAGGTCGATGCCGTCGATGTCGGGTAGGCCCAGATCGAGCACGAGGCAGTCGTAGGTCGTGGGTCCGGACAGCTCCTCCAGTACCCGCTCACCGGTGCCCACACAGGTGATCGAGATGTCGTCACTCTCGATCATGTGCTTGACCACCTGCCGCTGATTGGCGTCATCCTCGGCAACCAGGACGTGACGGGGTCCAGGCTTGAGGAAGTCGGCCGTGGCGGCGAACATCGAACGCAGATCGGAGATCTCGGCGGGCTTGTTCAACGTCTGGATGGCGCCCATCCGTCGGCCGCGGCCGTCGTCGTTGGACCCGGAGACGACATTGACCGGAATGTGGCGGGTGGCGAGATCGTGCTTGAGGACGTCCAGCACCACCCAGCCGGCCATGTCCGGCAGCCCGATGTCCAACGTGATGGCAGCAGGTTGCCGTTCTTTGGCCAGGGCCAGAGCCATTCGGCCGCTCGGGGTCACCACAGATTCGAAGCCGGCCTCGGTGGCAAGCTCGGCCAGCATCCTCGCAAACGTGGCGTCGTCCTCCACGATCAGCAGAACGGGTTTGGTGCCCGCGGGCCAGGTGACACTCGAGGTGTCGACTGCGCCGAAGCGCGCCGCTTCGTCGTCACCGCCCTCCACGGGCGCGGGCGAGCCCGGCGCCTGCGCCGCGGGCGCCGGTACGTCGAGCCTCGATGGTGTTGTGTTGCTTCGACTCTCGGGAGTCGCGCTCCCACCGACGGGGAGGTAGCAGGTGAAGGTGGATCCCTGTCCCAGGACGCTGCGCAGCAGGATGTCGCCGCCCAGGTGCCGTGACAGCTCGCGGCTGATCGCCAGCCCCAGTCCGGTGCCACCGTACTGCCGGGCCGATCCCCGGCCTGCCTGCTGAAACGACTCGAAGATCACGTTGTGGTCCGCCTCGTCGATACCGATGCCGGTATCGACCACAGCCAGAGCCAGGTACCCCTCGCCCGGGGTGCCCGCCGTGTCGGAGGCCCCGGACAGCACGACGGTCACCGATCCCTGGTCGGTGAACTTGATCGCGTTCGCCACCAGGTTCTTGGCGATCTGTTTGATCCGGGTGTAGTCGCTGGTAAGACGTTGCGGCGCAGTATCTTCGACGTCGATGCGGAACGCGATACCCTTGTCCTGCGCGATGGGGCCGAAGGTGCGCTGCAGGAAGTGGACCAGCTCCGCGACATCGATCGATTCCCGCTCGAAGTGCAACGACCCTGATTCGACCTTCGCCAGGTCCAGCACTTCGTCGATGAGGTTGAGCAGATCCTTTCCCGACTGCTGGATGGTCTCCGCGAACTCGTGCTGCTTGTCGTTCAGTTCGTCCGAGTCGGTCAGCAGGCTAGCCAGGATCAGGATGCTGTTCAGCGGGGTACGCAGTTCATGCGACATATTCGCCAAGAACTCTGACTTGTACCGCGAGGAGACGGCCAGTTCCTCGGCCTTGACTTCCAGGGAAGCGCTGAGCCGCTGCAACTCCTCGTTCTTCTGCTCCAGCGACTGGGCCTGCGATTCAAGTCGTTCCGAACTGGCCCGCAGCTCCTCCCGCTGCGAGCGGAGTTCCTCGGTGGTCTCCTCCAGCTCGGCGTTCTGGGCCGAGAGCTGGTCCTCGCGCTGAATCAACTGTTCGTTGGCTGCTCGGAGTTCTTCTTCCTGGGTCTGCAGTTCCTCGGTCTGCGCCTGCGATACCCGCAGCAGCTCGCGTGTCTTCTGCGCCGACTCGACGGCGCCGATGGCCACCCCTGCGCCGAGGGCGATGCTCTCCAAAAGTTCGATGTCGTCGTCGGAGAACAGTCGCAGGCCTGCCAGCTCCAGCACGCCGAGTACCTCGGACTCGAACTTGATGGGAACCAGGATCAACGACACCGGATCGGTCTTGCCCAACCCCGACACGACCTCGACGTAGTCACCCGGGGCGCCGGTGACTTCGATGCGCTGCCCCTCAAGAGCACACTGACCGATCAGTCCGTCACCGAGGCCGTACGAGGTCGGTAATCCCTTGCGGCGGTGGAAGGCATACGACGCAGTGAGGGAGAACCGGCTGTGATCGTCGGGGTCCTGCAGATACAGCGCACCGTGCTTGGCACCCACCGCGTGCGCGGTGCCCGACACGATGATCCCGCCCACCTGAGCCAGGGTTTCCGCTCCCTGCACGTCGGTCATCAGGTTCGCTTGAATCTCTTTGGCACGCCGCGCTTTCTCATTCTGCAGCGCGGCGCCCGTGACCGTGCGGTGGATGTTGCGGCTGGTCACGAGCAGCAGGGCACCGAGCACCGCAACAATCGCGCTCGCGAAGATCCACAGTGTGCCCTTGGTGAAACGGATCGCCTGCGCAGCAGTGCGATTGGCGTCATCCACCGCTCGTACCGCCTCTTGCTCAACCTGACTCAGCTGGTTCTCCAAGCCGGCCGCCTCATCGTCGAGTTCTCGGGAGGTCGCCGCGTCTCGTGACTCCTGGTTGTTCGCGATGCTGGCCCGATAGTTGTCCTGGAATGTCGCCCAGGTCGCCAGCGCCTGCTGGTACTGCAACCGAATGCTGCTGTTCGTCTCCTCGGCGGCCGCCGTGCGGAGGTCCATGTCGATGACGCTGTCCAGATTGTCGAGTTCGTCGGAGAGCTCGGCACGCCGCGCGGGATCGTCGGCCACCAGAAACTGGTTGTACTTGGTCAGCAGACTCTGGAGGTCCCGCGCGGTGTCCAGCGCGGCCACCTGCGAATTCCTGGCCTCGGCACGTTTCTCGTAGAGGGATGAGATCCGGTTGATCTGGACCGTATACAGCGCGTTCGCGAGGATGATCGCCAACAGAGCTGATCCGCAGAGGATTGCAAGTCGTTTGGTGAGCGTCATGTCGCCCTATCTCTCGTCCGCACCTTGATCGGACCCGACAGACATCCGGTTACCGACATAAGCGGCCAAGTCGGTTACCTCTATCGGATGCGAGTACAGAAAGCCCTGCTGCAGAACGCAACCCGCTTCTCGAAGCCAATCGGCCTGACCCTCCGTCTCCACACCCTCGGCGATCAGGTCGATCTGCATGCAGGCTGCCACCGCGATCTGACTGCGGACCAGCCGCTGCACACGCTCGTTCTCGTGAACCTCGGAGATGAACGATCGGTCGATCTTCAACCAGTCGACGGGAACGTGCATCAGATTGGCCATGCTCGCGTGCTCCACCCCGAAATCATCCATCGCCAGTCTGAAACCGATGTCCCGGGCACGCCGGAGGGCGGCGTGGGCGGGCGCGGGATCTCCGGCGAACGCGCGCTCGGTCAGTTCCAGGCACACGTTCTCCGGCGCGACTCCGGTGTTGCGGTGAGCGCTGACCAGGTGATCGAGGAACTCGCTGTCGAGCACCTGGTCGGGCGAGAGATTTACGTGCAGCTTCAGATCACGCCTGTCGAGAGCCACATAGTCTTCGAAAGTGCGTGTCAGGATCCAGCGGCCCAGCGGCCGTACCTGCCCGGAATCCTCTGCCAGAGCGATGATCTCGCTCGCGGGGATCTCTTCATCGCCCACCCGCCAACGGACGAGGGCCTCGATGCCGAACAGGGCACCGGATGCCGCGTTCACGATCGGCTGGTAGACCATGCGGAATTCCGATCGGGTGATGGCATCGGACACTTCGGCGCGCAGATGTGCCCTCCCCTGGTGCCGCGACCCGATCGCATCCGTGTAGAGCACGCATTCGCGAAGCTGGTTCTTTTTCGCCTCGAACATGGCAATGTCGGCCTGCGACAGCAACTCCTCGGGGGTGCGGGCGCCCGCTCCCAGACATGCGATGCCCATGCTCAGCGACGGACGCAAGGTCGCGTGTCTGCAGCGCACCAGCTCGTCCTGAACCTGCTCGAGGATCGTATTTCCGACGATCACCGCCGTATTGGGCGACGGCACGCCCTCCAACAGCACGACGAACTCGTCCCCACCGACACGGCACACCAGTGTCTCGTCGCCCACGGCGGCCCGCAGGCGCGTCGCCACCTCCAGCAGTAGTTCGTCACCGGTGTCATGCCCGTAGGTGTCGTTGACGATCTTGAACTGGTTGACATCGGCATACAGCAGCGCGACAAGTCCCTGCGCGGTGTCCTGCTCGCGGGCGAGCACGGCCAACTTCTCGTTGAGCTGGCGACGATTCGCCAGGTCGGTCAGGGGGTCGTGGCTCGCGAGGTGCCGGATCTCTGTCTGCGCATGCTTGATCTCGGTCAGATCGTGGACGACGACGGCGACGAGCAGGTCGACCGAGTCACCGATCGGCGACAACGTGATCATCACCTCGACCGGCCGCCCATCGTGCGCAGCGAGCGTCATTTCCAGCGAAACCTCCTGCCGCGTCGCCAGTGTGGCATCCAGCTGTTCTTCCAGGCGCTGCCGATCCGCCGCAACCGCGAGCTCCACGATGGATCGACCCAGCAGAGTGTCGTCATCACCGCCGAACAGCGCCGTGGCGGCCTTGTTGCAGCTGCGGATGACACCGGAGACGTCGACAGCCAGGATTGCGTCGCCGGTCGCCTGCATGACCGCGGCGTACTCCGCCTGGACCCGGTACAGCGTGGCGTTCGAGATGGCCAGCGCAGCCGCCGCGGACGCACCCCGGAAGAGCGCGACTTCGGCCTCGGTGAAGTCGGGGCCGTCGGGTCGGCCCACACAGACGACGCCGAAACGCTGGCTGCGGGCGGTCAGTTCCTCGACCATGACGGCCCCATAGGTGGTCGATGTCGTGACCTGGTCGGCCTCGGGCTCAACGAGCAACGCCTGCAACAGTTCCGACGTGCCACCGGACTCCGTGTGCGACAGCGACTCGTGCCAACCATGGTCGGGAGTCGGCAGGCGCAGCACGCATTCGGCGGCGAACACCTGGCTCAACTCGGTGACGATGGCCCGTTCCAGAGACGGCAGGTCGATACTGGCTTCGGCGAAGATGTTGGTCAGCCGCTCACGGCGCCGGGTGAAGGACAGCTCGTCCCGTTGCCGGACTTCGGCGGCGCGCGCGTCCTGCATCTGCTGCTCGTGCAGCCTCGCAGCTTCACTGCGAAGCCGGGCGAAGGATCGATCGAGTTCCAGCAGCGCTTTGACCTTCGCGTAGAACACCTGTCGCGGAACCGGCTTGACCAGGAAGTCGACCGCTCCCAGGTCGTAGCCGCGATGCAGGTCGCTGTCGTCTGCCTGACCGGTGAGGAAGACGATCGGGGTCGACGCCAGCTCTTCGACGTCTCTGATCAACTGCGCGGTCTCGAACCCGTCCATCCCCGGCATGTTGATGTCCAGGACGATCACGGCGACTTTGCGTTGCAGGAGCGCGGTGAGCGCCTCCTCGCCGGAGCCAGCCTGGGCGATCTCGCAGTCCAAAGGTGTCAACACGGTGCACAACAGCTCGCGCAGCCTCGCGTCGTCATCGACGATGAGGACCATCTGCGTGTCGTCGACCGCAGCGGTCTCGCGCGAGAGGTTAGGTGACAGGGTCATCGGTCCCGGCGTCGCCACGTCCGGGACGAGTGCCTCGAACTCCACCCGTCCACATCTCCCATACGCACGCTAATCCCCCGTCGCCCCGCAAAGTGTCTCGACGGGGTCCGCAGCGTTTCACATCATAGGTGGATCAGCTGAGGTAGACGGGCGAACCGGACGAAATTCACTGCTCCGGGCCGGAATTAACGCGAGTGTCGACTCGCCTCGGGTGTCAGCCGTGGTCGGTGCAGGTCGTCGGTCCGGTCAGCGGAGCAAGTCCGGCGGCGTGATGGACCGTGGTGAGAGTCCCAGTGTCCGAACATGGTCGGCGATGGCGCCGAGGTTCGTGGTCCACACGTCGTCGTGGTCGAGCACATAGCGCATCAGATCGTCGAGTTCGGCGGCACGCGACGTCCGCCCGGTCAGGAAGGGGTGATTGGTGAGCACCCAGCAGCCGCTGGCCCGGCGCAGCCCATCGAACTCCAGCTGCCACAGTTCACGCGCCTTGCGCGGACTCTCGATCAGCCCGCTACCGGAGATGTCGGGCAGATAGCAGTACTGCTCCCAGTCGTCGAGGGCCCACTGGATCGGGATCTCGACCAGCGACCGGTCCGCACCGGGCGTGATCGCCAGCTCATAGGGGTGGTCGGCGTCCATCAGAGACGAGTCGTACAGAAAGCCCCGCTCGGCCAGCAGCGCGGGCGTGCGCCAGGACAGGTCCCACATCGGGGCCCGGTAACCCGTGGGCCGCACCCCGGCGACGTCGGCCAGGGCGGCCAGCCCCCGGTCGAGCGCGTCGATCTCCTGCTCCAGTGTCAGCGCGGTGGGCTGTTCATGGAGGTAGCCGTGGTGGGCGATCTCGTGTCCGGCGGCGACGATGCTGCGGATCGCCTGCGGGTAGCGGTCCGCCGTGTGGCCCGGCACGAAGAACGTCGACGCGACCTGGTGACGCTCGAGCAGGTTCAGGATGCGGGGAATGCCGACCAACGGCCCGTACGCCTGATGGCTCATCACGCTCATCCGGGCACCGACGGACTCCAGGGTGCCTTCGGGACCCCACAGCACCGCCGACTCGGCATCCACATCGAAGGTGAACGCCGCTGCCGCCGTTTTGCCGTCGGGCCAGCGCAATTCACTCATCCATCGACCATAAGCGAGATCAGCTCGTAGGCCAGGTTCGCCCCGGCGACGGCGGTCACCTCGGCATGGTCGTAGGCCGGAGCCACCTCGACCACGTCCGCGCCGACGACCGTCAACGCCCGCATGGCCCGCAGTACTGCCACCAGTTCGCGGCTCGTCATCCCGCCGATCTCGGGTGTCCCTGTCCCGGGCGCGAACGCCGGATCCAGTACGTCGACGTCGATCGAGACGTATACCGGGTGATCGCCGACCCGATTGAGCACGCGTTCGATCACTCCGTCCACCCCGATGCGGTCGATGTCGCGGCAGTGCACCACGGTGAACCCGAGTTCGGCGTCTTCGAGAAGGTCGGAACGGTCGTAGAGCGACCCCCGGATGCCCACATGCGCGGAACGGTCCTTGACGAGCAGACCCTGCTCGGAGGCACGCCGAAACGGTGTGCCGTGGGTGCAGGGCGCCCCGAAGTAGGTGTCCCAGGTGTCCAGGTGGGCGTCGAAATGCACCAACGCCACCGGGCCGTGCACCTGATTGACGGCCTGCAGGGCAGGTAGCGCGATCGTGTGGTCGCCGCCGAGCAGCACGACACGCTGCTCGGGTCTGCTGATCAATCCCCTTATGCCCGCGCGGATCTCGTCGACCGCGGCGGTGATGTCGAACGGATTGGCGGCGATGTCACCAGCGTCGACCACCTGCGCCGCGGCGAACGGTGTCACATCGAGGGCCGGGTTGTAGGGCTTCAGCAACCGGGAGGCCTGGCGAATGGCCGCGGGCCCGAACCTGGCGCCCGGACGGTAGGTGACCCCGCTGTCGAAAGGCACACCCGCCACCGCGATGTCGTAGTCGCTGACTTCGTGGCGCTGCGGCAGCCGCGCGAACGTGGCGATGCCCGCGTAACGCGGGACGGCCTGTGCGTCCACCTGGCCGAAGACGCCCGGCGTGGTCTCCACATAGGGCTGGCTGTGCATTCGTTTTACCTCCGTCATCACGCTCTCGACCGGGTGGAACCGCCGTTGCACGAAATCACCTGACCGACCACCGCTTCCAACTCGAAGTCGGACAGCAGTTCGACGGCGACGGCGATCTCGTCGGGGACTCCGATGCGAGCCAAGGGAATCGATTCGGCGTAGAGCTCGTGCACGGTCCCCAGGTCGAGGCCGGCCGCACGGGCATCCACCTGCAACTGGGGCGTGTCGGTGACGCCGGGAGCAACCGCGTTCACGATGATGTGCTCGGGCGCCAGTTCTCGTCCCAGGGTCTTGACCAAGGAGATCAGCCCGGACTTCGCGGCCGCATACGCTGTCGCCTCCGGCCACCCGGTGACACCCCACTCACTCGTGATCACCACGACGCGTCCGGCGCCCGCCGCCCGCATGTGCGGAAGGACCGCCTGAACGAGGAAGAACGTGCCACCGAGATTGGTGTCCACCACCTTCCACCAGTCGGCGTCGTCGTGCTCGAGCAGTGGCGCCATGGTCATGTAGGCATGGTTGGCCACCAGGATGTCGAGCCTGCCGGTGGCCGTCACGACGTCGGCGACGACTCGCTCGCACTCGGCCGGGTCGCAGATGTCACCGGCGACGCGCACGCCGGCGATCTGATCGGCGAGGGCGGCCAGCGCGGGGCTGTCACGAATGTCGTTGACCGCCACCGTGGCGCCGGCAGCGGCCAAGCGACGAGCGTGCGCGCTGCCCATGCCCTGGGCGGCGCCGGTGACGAGCGCGACCCGCCCGGTCAGATCGGTACTCATATGACGGCTCCGGAGTTGACGTTGACGACGTCGCCCACGCTGAAGGTCGCGTCACACAGCAGATATTCGATACAGCGGGCCACCTCCCGGGGCGTGGCCAGTTTCCGCAGCGGCAGCGTGGTCAGATACTCCTTTGCGCGCCATGGGGAGTCGGCCGCGAGCAGCGGTGTGTCGGTGGGACCGGGGGCCACGCAGTTGACCGTCACTCCCTGCGGGGCCACCTCGGCGGCGAGGCTGCGTACGAAGCCGAGGATGGCGCCCTTCGCCGCCGCGTAGTGCGCGTCCCCGTCGCCACCGCCGACGGCCAGTTCGCTGGCCACCGCGACCAGCGCGCCCCGCGCGTCGACGAGGTCCGGCAGTGTCGCCCGCGCGACGTTGACCAGGCCGCCGAGGTGAACGCGCAGCATCCGCCGCCACGCGTCGACCGTGATGTCGGCGACCGGGGCCATCTCGTAGTAGCCGGCGGACGTCACGACCGCGGACACCGGCCCCAGCTGGTCGCGGAGCTCAGAAACCGCCTCGCGCACCGCGTCGGCGTCCGAAACATCAGCGGCAACAGTGTATTCAGCCCCGGCTACCGATTCCTTGAGGTCGAGGCAACCGACAGTGAACCCACGCCGGAGGAGCATGTCCACAGTGGCCGCACCGATGCCGCTGGCGCCGCCGGTGACCAGCGCGACGGGTTGTCCACTCATCGACGGTCGGCCAGCTCATCGCGGGCTTCGGCGTCGTCGACCGCATCCGTGCCGGTGATGCGGGACCGCACCGAGGCCAGGAGCGCGGCGCCGAGCACGCCGAGCACGACGACGCCGATCCACACCGACCAGTCCAGGTAGCGCTGGTCGAAGGCCACCCGCGGCCACGCGATGTTGAGGAACTGCAGGGTCGCCCATACGACGGCGACCAGTGCCACCGGCAGCGTCGCGCGGCCCAGAGAGAACGCGGCAGGGGTCCAGGCCCGGCGCAACAGCACCACGAGAAAGCCGACCAGCGGGAACAGGAAGGCGAGGTAGAAACCGCCCGCGGTGAAGTTCACCATCAACGAGTAGACGTCCCCGGCGACGATGCTGAGCAGGAACAGCGCGCTACCCACCACGGTGGTGACCAGGATCGCCACCACCGGGATGCGTGCCTTGCCGCGCAGCCGGACCAGGGCGCCGGCCGCGGGCAGCCCGCCGTCACGGGCGTAGGCCCAGATGACCCGCGACGCGGAGGTCTGCAACGCCAGGAAGCTGGCGAGGAAGCCGATGACGAACAGCACCTCCACCGGTACCGCGATTCCGGCGCCCAATGCCGTGGTCAGGGTGTCGTAGACCGGGTCGGCGACCGCGCCTTCGGCCACCGCACCCAGGTCGGGGATCGCCAGGATGATCGCGAGGCTGGAGTAGGCCACCACCACGGCGATGAATGCCAGCGAGAACAAGACCGCCTTCGGAAGGTCGCGGCGCGGCTCGTGCACCTCTTCGGCGATGGAGCCGGCGCTCTCGAAGCCGACGAAGGACCAGCCGATGAAGGCGACGGCGAGCATGAACGGTCCGGTCAGGTACGCCAGCATGTCCACGTCGGTGCCGCCGCCGGTGAACAGCACGGAGATGGAATTCTGCCGGTGGAACAGCAGCAGCCAGGTGCCCAGCACCACCGATCCGATCACCTCGGCGATGATGCTGCCGATCATGAAGATCTTCAGTGCACCCCGCCCGATCAGGTTGACCGCAGTGCCGGCCAACAGAATCACCAGGGCGATCAGTGCAAGCGTTCCTCCCGAGGGCTCCTGGATGCCGATGATGTTGGCGACGAACCCGGCCGCACCCAGAGCAACGGTGGCCATCGCGATCACCAGCGTCCACATGTAGACCCAGCCCGCGAACCAGCCGTAGGTGGTGCCGAGCAGCCGCCGCGACCACTGGTAGATCGACCCTTCCAGCGGCCACCGCGACACCAGGGTCGCGAAAATCAGCGCGACCAGGAACTGGCCGGCGAACACCAGCAGGAAGCCCCACCAGAAGCTGGGACCCGCGGCCGACAACGCCAGACCGAAGATGCCGTACAGGGCGACGATGGGCGAGATGAAGGCGAACGCGAAGGCGAACGCCGACCACAGCGAGAACTCCCTGCGGAGCACGTGCGGCTGCTGCTCGGAACTGATCTGTGACGACATGTGCTGCTCCCCGTGTTCGGTGCGCTACTGGCTCGAACTATCACCCCAGGTCGGCAGGCATGCCAGCCGTTGCGACGAAGACGCGGCGATCGCACCGCACGGGGGCCGGGTATTGGACGATCGCACAATGCGGGACGCCGCGCGTGTGACGGCGGCGTTACGCTCGTCCAATGACGGGCGCTGCCGAGACCGGAGCCCCGACGCTGCGCGACCTGCTGGAGGCCCCCCGGCTGGGGGTGGCAGTGCCCGACGACGCCCCCCAGGATCTCGAGCGGACGATCAGCTGGGCGCACACCACCGAGATGCGGGATCCGTCGCGCTACCTCCGGGGTGGCGAGTTGGTCTGCACGGTCGGCATCAGCCTGCAGACGCCGCAGGACTGCCGCACTTTCGCCGATGCGCTGGCGGGCGCCGGTGCGGCGGGCGTGTGCTTCGGCATCGGAGACGGCCACGACGTGGTGCCGGCGGACCTGCTGACCCAGTGCCGTCGACACGGGCTGCCGGTCCTCGTCGCGCCGCCGAGCGTGCCGTTCAGCACGGTGAGCCGCTTCGTCGCCGAATACGGGCTCGGCGCGGAGATCGCTGTCGCGCGCGCCACCAACGCGCTGGTGCCGGCACTCTTGTCATCGCTACGGCGCCACGATTCGGCCCGCCGACTGCTCGATACCGCAGGCCAGATCCTGGAGTGTCACTTCCTGCTGGAACACGGCACAGCAGATGCCGTGACCGACACCGGGTCGCCGGTGGTCACGGTCGACGTCCCCGGGGTGGGGACGCTCGGCTGGGTGGGCAGTGGCGAGCGACCGGAGCCGGCGCTGCTCGATCTCATCGCCCGCTTCGTGCGCGCAACCACGGTGCAACAGGATGTCGAGGCCGCGCTCGCCCGTGAGCGGGTCGGCCAGCTGCTCTCGCTGGTGGAGCGGCGCATGCTGTTGCCCGATGCGCTGAGCCAACTGCTGGACTGGCCTGGATTCGCCGCCGCAGGACCGTTGACCTGCTCGGCGTGGCCGGCCGGCGCCGGTGCATTGCTGTCCATGGCGGTCCCCGAGGCGTTGGTCGGCGACGCCCCGGATCTCTGCCTCATGCTGACTCCGGGCGCGCTCGAGCTGACCGACGACCTGTCACTGCCGTCGGGCCACTCGGCACCGTTGCCGCTCACCGACATCGGGTCGGCGATCGGGCAGGCACGCATCGCGCTGGAGTTGGCCCAGCGCCGCGGGCGCCGGGTCGGACCCGATCAGCTGAGCACGCTCGACAGCCTGCTCGAGCAACTCCCGTCCGCGCAGCTCGCTCCGTTCAAGCAGCAGCTGATCGACCCCCTGGTCGAGACGGACCGTCAGCGCGGGACCCAGCACGTGCGCACACTGCGAACATTCCTCGCCGTCAGCGGATCGCTGAGCGAGACCGCACGAGACCTGTACCTGCACACCAACACCGTGCGGCACCGACTGGCGCGCATCCGCGAACTCACCGGCCGGGACCCGCTGTCCCACGACGATCAGATGGCGTTCTCGATCGGCCTCCACGCGGTCGACCGGGCCGGTGGATCGCCTGAGCTCTAGCCTCACAACTCGCCGAGGCTGAATCCGTGCAGGGCCCTACTCGAACTTTCGCTGCGTCATTACCGTCTCGGCGGCGTCAGATCCAGATGGCGGCGACGTCCACGGGGTTCACCCGTATCCCGTGCCCGCCGTCGTCGTTCCAGATCAGAGTCCGCAATTCCTCGGTTCTGACATTCCACCCGTTCGCCCGATAGGTCTGGCCTGGTCCCAACACGACGTCGACGGTCTCGGGACCGGGAACGGTTCCCGCCATGAAGTACATTTCGCCGGCAGCCTGTACCACCGCAAGATTCAGCGGCGACGGCGACACCGCGAACGGGCCGCCGTTCGTCCTGCCGCAGATCGCCATGGGGCGCCCGCGGCCCTCGTAGTCGGCGCTGAGCACGCAGCGGATCTCGCCGTTCTGCACTCGGATGGTCTGGTCCCCCTCAGCGGCGGCCGCTGACGGCGCACACAGAATCGCGCCGAGGACAAGCAGCGCCGCCGAAGCCGCGCTCGGTAGACGATTCACGCCGCCTCCAGCAGGAATTGGGAGCACTTTTACCGCAGTGATGCTCTCACGCCCGCCGGCGATGCACTGCGGTTTCGGTGGTCCCGTTCGCTACGTCCCGTGACAAATGATCAACGCTTTGTCACGCCGGCCTGGTCATCCTGAACATCGTGTCCGGTCGCACCTCCGAATAGTCGGCAGGGCCGCCGCCGCGCAGTATGGGCCGTGGGCCCGCGGTGTCGTACACCCCGTCGGTCAGCCACTGACGATCGATGTGCACCGCGACGACCTCGCCGAGCACCATCCAGGTGGAAATGTTCTGGCCACTTCTGTCCTTGAGTTGAATGAGCTGGGTCAGCACGCATTCGAAGTTGACCGGGCTCTCCAGGACCCGCGGAACGCCCACCGCCACCGATGGCACCGGGGTCATGGCGCTCGTGGCGAACTCGTCCTCCTGCGACGGCAGCGTGGCCGCCGTTTCGTTCATGGCTGTCGCCAACTCGCGGGTCGCCAGGTTCCAGACGAACTCGCCGGTGGCGTCGATGTTGGCCACGCTGTCCTTCCACCCGATCGAGGCGAATCCGATGACGGGCGGGTGGTAGTTGAAGCCGTTGAAGAAGCTGTACGGGGCGAGGTTGAGCACGCCGTCGGCGTCCTGCGTGGAGATCCATCCGATCGGCCGGGGGCCGACGATGGCGTTGAAAGGGTCGTGCGGCAGCCCGGTGCCGTCGGCGGGGCGGTAGAAGTGCGCGTCAGGGCGGGCCATGTCCGAGTATCTCCAGTCGTGTGATGAGGTGCTGCCCATTGTGCGCGGCGGAATAGGGTTCCCGCGCCCGGCGTTGCCCCGACGAGTGAGAAACGGCGTACGGAGGCAGGCATGAAGATCGGGATCATCGGGGCGGGACACATCGGCGGCACGCTCGCGCGCCGGCTGCGCGTACTCGGTCACGACGTGGCCGTGTCCAACTCGCGCGCGCCCGAGACGCTGGCCGACCTTGCCGCGGAGACCGGTGCGACGGCGGTGTGGGCGAAGGACGCCGCCGCCGACGCCGACCTCGTCATCGTGAGCATCCCGCAGAAGAACGTCCCCGACCTCGCCGACGGCATCGTCGATGCCCGCAAGCCGGGCGCACCGGTGATCGAGACCAACAACTACTACCCCCAGCAGCGCGACGGTGAGATCCCGGCGATCGAGGATGGTCAGGCCGAGAGCGCGTGGGTCGCGGAGCAGATCGGTGCACCGGTGTACAAGGTGTTCAACGGGATCTGGTGGAAGCATCTGCTCGAGAGTGGAAAGCCCAGCGGCGCGGCGGGACGCATCGCGCTCCCGATCGCCGGCGAGGACGGTCCGGGCCGTGCACTGGTGCATGCGCTGGTCGACGATCTCGGGTTCGACCCGGTGGCGGCCGGACCCATCTCCGAGTCGTGGCGCCAGCAGCCCGGAACACCGGTGTACGGCAAGGACTTCGACGTCGCCGACACCGTCAAGGCGCTTGCCGAGGCGACGCCCGCACGTACTCCGGAGTGGAGCGCGCGCACCTAACGCATCGCGCGTCCGGCCGACCCCAACATCTGCGCGGCCTCGACAACCCTTCCCGCCATGGCGTTCTCGGCCGGCTTGCCCCACGACCGCGGGTCGTAGGCCTTCTTGTCGCCGTAGCTGCCGTCGACCTTGAGCACCTGGTCGTAGCGGGAGATCATGTGGCCGGCGATGGACCGGGTGAAGGCGTACTGGGTGTCGGTGTCGATGTTCATCTTGACGACGCCGCTGGCGACAGCAGAGGCGATGTCCTCGGCGCTCGATCCCGATCCGCCGTGGAAGACGAGGTCGAACGGCTTGGCCTTGCCGGTTTCACCGCCGATGACGGTCTGGATCTCCTCCAGGATCTCCGGGCGCAGATGCACCGAATCCGGGTGGTAGACGCCATGGACGTTGCCGAAGGTCAACGCGGTCAGGTAGCGGCCCCGTTCCCCGGTCCCCAGTGCCGCGATGGTGGCGCGCGCATCGTCGACGGTGGAGTACAGCTGCTCGTTGATCTCGTGCGAGACACCGTCCTCCTCACCGCCGATCACCCCGACCTCGATCTCAAGAAGGGTGTTCGCCTCCACCGATGCCGCCAGCAATGACTCGGCGATGCGCAAATTCTCGGCGAGGGGGACCGCCGAACCGTCCCACATGTGCGATTGGTACAGCGGGTCGAGGCCACGCGCGCGACGTTCCTTCGAGTCGGCGATCAGCGGCCGCACCCAGTCGTCGAGGTTGTCGGCAGGGCAGTGATCGGTGTGCAGGGCCACGGTGACCGGGTAGTGCGATGCGACCTCGTGTGCGTAGAGCGCCAGGGCCTTCGAACCCGCGAAGCGGTTCGCGACGGAGTTGCCGGACAGATACAGCGCCGTTCCCAGTGATACCTGGATGATGCCGTCACTGTCGGCCTCGGCGAACCCCTGCAGCGCGGCGTTGAGGGTTTGGGAACTGGTGACGTTGATGGCCGGATACGCGAATCCCCCGTCCTTGGCGCGATCGAGCATCGCAACATAGTGATCGGGGGAAGCTATCGGCATGGTCGTCCTATCGGTTTGCGTCGGGGCATCCGCATGAATTGCGGTGGTGGATCGTCGTCGGCACGCGAATCTGTTGTGGCGCCGCATCGTGTCCGTGGATGCGGCGCAGCAGTAAGTCGGCCGCCGTGGCGCCGATCGTCTCGACGTCCTGCGCCGCCGCGGTGAGCCGGGGTTCGAAGAGGTCCGACCATTCGAAGTCGTCGAAACAGGAGAAGGCCACGTCGGCCGGTATCGACAAGCCGAGGGCGCGAACGGCTTTGAGCGTTCCGATGGTCATGGAGTTGTTCAGCGAGATCAGCGCGGTGGGTCGGTCGCGTGCCGACATCAGCAGACGAACTTCGCGTTCGGCCACGTCCGTGCTGGAGTGTCCGTCGATGACGAGATCGGCGTCGACCGCCATGCCGCGCGAGGCGAGTGCCGCGCAGTACCCGTCGAAACGCTCGGTGGTGGAGGAGATCCCGGCGAGCCCGCGGACGACGGCGATCCGCCGGTGTCCCAGGTCGAGCAAATGCTCGGTCAACGACTGCGACGCCGAGAAGTTCTCCGGGCCCACCCGGTCGCAGCCGATGTCGACGCCGCGGTCGATCAGCACCAGCGGTGTCCCGGTCCGGGTGATCTTGGGGAGGGTGACGCGCTCCGAACCCGCCGCGGGTGCGACGATCATCCCGTCGACCTGCCGCTCCAGCAGCGAGTCGGTGACCCGCTTCTCCGACTCCACGTCATCGTGTGAGTCACCGAGGATCAGCACGAAGCCGGCATCGGAGAGTGCGCGTTCCACGGCGTGCACCAGGCTACCGAAGTACGGGTTCGTCAGCGCCGAGATCGAGAGTCCAACCGTGTGCGTGCGGCCTGCGGCGAGCGAGCGGGCGACGACGTTGCGCCGGTAGCCGGTCTGCTCGATGGCCGCTTCGACACGTAGGCGCGTGGCGCTGTCGACCTTGCGCGTGCCGTTGAGCACGTGCGAGACAGTCGATGCGGAGACGCCGGCGATGCGGGCGACGTCGCCCATCGTGGTCACCGGAGACGCACGATGCGGTCCGCGCGACCTGCGGTCGACTCGATCAGTTGGGCGTTGCGCTCGTCGGACCCCAGCGCCCAGAAAGCCGCTTCCTCGGGCGACTTTCCGTACGCCTCGTGTCGGCGCACCAAACGTGCGTGGCGAACGTCGGTGTCGGGGGCCAGGAACCACACCTCGTCGATGCAGGATCGGGCCGCGGGCCAGGCATCGGATTCCAGCAGGAGGTAGTTGCCTTCGGTCACCACCAGCGGCACCGTGGGCAGGACGGGGATGGACGAGCTGATCGAGTCTTCGATCTCCCGCCGGAACCGGGGCGCGTACACGATCGGGTCATCGACGCGCTGAGCACGCAGCGTCGCGATCAGCCGGGCGTACCCGCCGTCGTCGAACGTGTCGTGCGCCCCTTTGCGCTCCCGGATACCCATGTCGATGAGGACCTGGTTGGCCAGATGGAAACCGTCCATGGGGACGAGCACGGCGGTGTCCGGACCCAGGGCCGTGACGAGTTGCTCCGCGACGGTGGACTTCCCGGCGCCAGGCGCACCGGTGAGACCGATGATGCGGCGCTCGCCGGGGACGACGAGCGCCGCGGCCCACCCGACCAACTCGTCGAGGGTGGCGTCCTGCACGTCCTGGTCGATGGTCACCGTTCTCGCTTTCGACTCTGTGCGACAGAGAGGTTCCTCAGCCACGCCCGCGGCCCGACCACCGAACACCGTAGTGCAGCCACCCGGGCCGATCGCGCGATGCGCTCGGTGATACTGCTCTCGCTCTGGGTCGAGAAGTACGCGTACGCGCCGTGAAAGACATCGCCGGCGCCCAGCGTGTCGACGGCCACCACGGGTTCTACCGGCACGCTCCCGGACTCGCCACCGGACCACCACTCGACGGGACCACCGCCGTGGGTGGTGACGACGGTGCGAACGCCACTGCGCACCAGCGCAGCGGCGGTTTCCTGGGGGCTGCCGGTACCCGGCAGCCGGAAATCGTTGGAGCACACCATGTCCGTGGCGACGGGGACGAGGTCGCTCATCACCGGTTTCCATCGGCCGGCGTCGACCACGAGGGTGGTGGCCCGTGCTGCCGCCAGTCCAGCGGCAGCACGGGCGATCAGGGGGTGGTGTCCGTCGACGAGAACCACATCGGCACCGTCCACCAGGTCGGCGAGGTCCGGCGGTGGCGAGGCGTCGGAGTTCACTGCGTCGAGTGAGACGACCGACCGGTCACCGGTGGATTCGATGACCGAGACCGCGGAGACGGGTACCGCGCGGCGGGTACCTGCCGCCGCGTCGACGACGTGCACGCCAAAGGCGGCGAGGTCGGCCCGAACCAGATCGGCGACCGGATCGTCGCCGAGCGCAGTGACGAGGACGGCACTGCCGCCCAGTCCCGCGAAGGTGACGGCGGCGTTCGCGGCCGGTCCGCCCGCCGCGACGAACTGCGCCGTCGACGTGATCTTCTGGTTCTCCGCAGGCGCTTTCGTGATGCGGTGGATGACGTCGAGTGTCGCCAGCCCCACGAAAACCCCGACCGGAGCCTTCTCAGAGACCTGCGCGTTCCTCATCGCTCGGCTCCTCTGCACCGGTCATGAGCGCAACCACCTCGGACATCGAGCGCTTCTTCGGATCGACGACGCCGGCGCGTTGCCCGAGTCGGTGGATGTGAATCCGGTCGGCCACCTCGAAGACGTGCGGCATGTCATGGCTGATGAGCACCACGGGGATACCGCGGTCACGGATGGACCGGATCAGATCGATCACCTGGCCCGACTCCCGAACGCCGAGCGCAGCGGTCGGCTCGTCCATGATGATGACGCCGCGGCCGAACGCCGCAGCCCGCGCCACCGCGACACCCTGACGCTGCCCACCGGACAGCGTCTCCACGGCCTGGTTCACCGACTTGATGCCGATCTTCAGATCGGCGAGGTGCTGGGACGCATCCTGCCGCATCTTCGGCATGTCCAACCGGCGGAACAGACTGCCCGCGATGCCCTTTCGACGTACTTCGCGGCCGAGATACAGGTTGGACGCGATGTCGAGTGCGGCCACGACCGCGAGATCCTGGTACACCGTCTCGATACCCGCCGCGCGCGCGTCTCGGGTGTTCTTGAACGACACGGGAGTCCCGTTCATCAGGATCTGACCCGAGTCGGGCACCACCGCGCCGGCCAACGCCTTGATCAGACTGGACTTCCCGGCACCGTTGTCACCGATGACGGCAAGAACTTCGCCTTCCCGCAGCGCGAAATCGGCTCCGTTGATGGCCGTCACGCTCCCATACCGCTTGACGAGTCCGCGTGCCTCGAGAACCGGTACGCCTGTCGTCTGCGTGGTCACTGTGACCTCCTGCGCGTGAACTGATCGACGGCCACCGCGACGATCACCAGGATGCCGGTCGCGATGTTCTGATACAGATTGTCGACGCCGGCCTGGGTCAGGCCGTTGCGGAGCACACCGACGATCAACGTGCCCACCAGCGTTCCGCCGACACCGCCGCGCCCACCGAACAGGCTGGTGCCACCGATGACCACCGCGGTGATCGATTCGAGATTGGCATTCTGGTACGCGTTGGGGTCGGCGTTCGGGATGCGCCCGAGGGCGGCCCATGCGGCGATGGCCGCGATCACGCCCGTCGTGATGTAGACCGACAGCAGCACCCGCCCGGACTTGATGCCGGAGAGATCCGCGGCCTGCCGGTTCCCGCCGACCGCGTAAACATGTTTACCCCAAGCGGTTTGGCTCAGGGCGTACCAGGCGGCGAGGTAGACCAGCAGCATCGCGACCACGCCGTACGTGGTCGAGAAGGATCCGACGCGAAAGGACGTGCCCAGGAACGTGAGCGGCCCCTGCTCCACGCGGTAGGTCTCGGAGCCCGCCAGCAGGCGGGTCGCCGCCTGGATGGCGGTGAACGTTCCCAGCGTGACGATGAACGGCGGTAGGCGCAGCGCCGTGACGAGTCCGCCGTTGACGGCGCCGAACAGCACGCAGACCAGCAGCGTCGACCCCAGCGCCACGAAAGGACCGTTCGCACCGGCACTCTGGGCCAGCACGATGCTGCCGAAGACGGCGATCGCACCGATCGAAAGGTCGATACCGGCGGTGAGGATGATCAGGGTCTGGCCTACGGCCAGAATGCCGATGACCACCGATTGCTGCAGGATCAACGAGACGTTCTGCGGGTTGAGGAACGAGTTCGAGATCGAGCTGAAGATGATGATGGCGAGGACGAGCGCCACCAGCGGACCGAGCAACGGTTCACGCAGGATGCTGTCCACATTGAACCGGCTCGATACCGATGGCTTCGCTGTGGTCGGAGCGTCGGTGCTCATGGGACGGTTCAGCCCCAGCAGTTCTGCTCGCCCCAGGCGGTGTCCTTGGAGGGGAGCCCGGGAACCGGCTTGTCGGTGATGAGCTCGGAGCCGGTGTCGTTGAATCCGCTGGGCTTGGTGCCGTCCTGGGCGAACTTGACCACGGCCTGCACACCCTGTTCGGCCATCTTGGCCGGGAACTGCATGACGGTGGCGCCGATCTTTCCGGACTTCACGTCCGCGACGCCGGTACAGCTCCCGTCGATCGAGCCGATGGTGATCTGGTCGGCCCGGCCGGCGGACTGGATGGCCTGGTAGGCACCGGCGGCCGCCGGCTCGTTGATGGTGTAGAGCGCGTTGATACCCGGGGCGCGCTGCAGGATGTTCTCCATCGCCGTCTGCGCCTTGGTCTGGTCGCCGTTGGTGTTCTCCTGGCCGACGATCTCCGGGGAACCCTCGGAGATACCGAAGCCCTGCAGGAATCCGTCGTGGCGGAAGGTGTCGACGGTGCCGCCCGGGGTGCCGTCCAGCATCACGATCTGGGGCGGCACGTTGCCGAGCGCGGCTTTGACCCATTTGCCCTGGCTGACACCCGCGGCCAGATTGTCGGTGGCGAAGGTGGCGTCGACGGCGTCTTCGGGATCGGTGGCGGTGTCGAGGGCGATGACGACGACACCCGCGTCGCGGGCCTTCTTGATCGCGTCGAGCACGCCGGTGGAGGAGTTCGGGGTGATCAGGATGCCCTTGACGCCCTGGCCGACCATGTTCTCGATGGCGGCCACCTGTCCCTCGTTGTCGCCGTCAAAAGCTCCTGCAAGCGCCACCAGTTCGGCGCCGTCCTTGTCGGCCTGCGCCTGGGCAGCCTCCCGCAGCTTCACGAAGAACGGGTTGGAATCGGTCTTGGTGATCAGCCCGATCTTGATGCCGTCCGAACCGGACCCGCCGCTGCAGCCGGTCAGTCCGAGAACGAGGGAGCCGGCCGTGAGAACCGCGCCGACCGCGAGCGTGCTCCTGTTGCGCTTTCCGAACATGTGGACTCCTTTGTCCCGATGCGACGCCGATCGCGCCCCGTGTTCTGCAGGAGCCTAGAGGCTAGGCAAGCGCTTGCGCATGCGCTTTCGCGAAAAATTCCCGGCTGTCGTCGATGTCCGTTTATGTCGTCATCCTTGCGCGCGCACCCTCCATACGACGGGGATCAGCGGCAGCGGGCACGATGGGACGTGTGGACGTTCTGGTGGTGGGCGGCGGCCCCGCGGGAATGGCGCTGGCAGGGGCGTGCACCCGGCTGGGACTGACCACCGGGTTGCTGGACTCCGCCCCCGACAAGCCGTGGACGGCGACCTACGGGATGTGGAGCCGGGAACTTCCGGCTGATCTCCCGGCGTCGCTCGTCGCGGCTCGTGCCGCGGGCCGGGCGATCGCGCTGACGGAACATCGGCTGGGCTGGGACTACGCCGTCCTCGACGTGCCTGCGCTCCGTGCACACCTCGCCGACGGGCTGACCGGGGTGCAGATCCACGCCGGGCGCGCCGTCGGATCGCCGGAGGTCGGCGTCGTGGCGTTGGCGGATGGATCACACCTGCGGGCCTCGGTGGTCATCGACGCCGGCGGCCAGGCACGGCCACTGGACCCGACCACCTCACGCCGGGTGCCTGCTGCCCAGACCGCCTACGGATTGATCGTCGATCAGGAGACGGCCGCGCCGCTGATCGCCCCCGGCGACGCGATGTTCATGGACTGGCGCGCCGACCACGGCGAGGCCGGCTGGCCGACGTTTCTCTACGTCGTTCCGCTCGGCGGCGGGCAGGTGCTGGTGGAGGAGACCTCCCTGGCGCGCCGCCCGGGGCTGCCACTGGCCACGCTGCGCCGGCGGCTGGCCGCCCGGCTGGCCCGCCACGGCATCGAACCTCCCAAAGATGCTGCGTCCGAGAAGGTCTCGTTCCGGATCGACCACCGGCGCCACCGCGGGCCCGGCGTGCTCGGGTTCGGCGCGGCCGCCCCGTTCATTCACCCGGCGACGGGGTTCAGCCTGGCCACATCCCTGGCGCTGGCCCCGCAGGTGGCCGCTGCCCTCGCCGCGCATCTACCGGGCGACCCGGGCACCGCCCTGACCGCGGCCCGCCGCACCGTATGGCCCTTCGAGGCGAAGGTGGTTCACCGCCTCCGGCGGATCGGCTTGGAGGCGCTGCTGCGGATGCCGCCTACGGAAGTTCCGGGCTTCTTCGAAGAGTTCTTCGCGCTACCGGAGTCCCACCGCTGGACCTACCTCACCGGGCGCGACGATCTGCGTGGGATGACCGCCGTACTCGGCCGCCTCTTCCTCGGGGCCGACGGTCGGCTACGTCGCCGCCTCGTCACCCCCACCGTCCTTCCCCCGGTGGGTACCAACGAAGAACCGGTCTCAGCCGAGGGCCAGCGCCGCTACCGAAAGGTCTCGCAATGACCCACCGCATCGCCGTCATCCCGGGCGACGGCATCGGCACCGAAGTCGTCCCCGAAGGACTGCGCGTGTTGGAGGCCGCGGCGGCCGCGTTCGACTTCCGGCTCGAGGTCGAGCATTTCGACCACTCCAGCGCCGAGTACTACCGCAGGCACGCAAAGATGCTGCCCGACAACTGGTTCGACGAGCTCCGTGGCTTCGATGCGATCTTCTTCGGTGCCGTGGGGTGGCCCGAGGTGGTGCCCGATCACGTGTCGTTGTGGGGCAGTCTGCTGCAGTTCCGGCGCGCTTTCGACCAGTACGTGAACCTGCGCCCGGTCCGGTTGATGCCGGGCGTGCCCAGCCCGCTTGCGGGTCGCCGGCCCGGCGACGTCGACTTCTACGTCGTGCGGGAGAACACCGAGGGTGAGTACTCCAGTGTCGGCGGCAAGATCTTCGAAGGCACCGACCGCGAGGTGGTGATGCAGGAGACGGTCATGACGCGGATCGGTGTCGACCGAATTCTCAAGTACGCCTTCGACCTTGCCCGGTCTCGTCCCAAGAGGCACCTCACCTCGGCGACCAAGAGCAACGGCATCTCCATCTCGATGCCCTACTGGGACGAACGCGTGCAGGCGATGGCCGCGCACTATCCCGAGGTGGACGTGGACAAGTACCACATCGACATCCTCGCGGCGAACTTCGTCATGCACCCGGACTGGTTCGACGTCGTCGTCGCCTCGAACCTGTTCGGCGACATCCTGTCCGACCTGGGCCCCGCCTGCACGGGCACCATCGGGATAGCGCCCAGCGCCAACATCAACCCCGAGCGGACGTTCCCCAGCCTGTTCGAGCCCGTCCACGGTTCGGCGCCCGACATCGCCGGCCGCGGCATCGCCAACCCGATCGGACAGATCTGGTGCGGGTCCATGATGCTCGAGCATCTCGGTGAAACCGAGGCTGCCGCAGCGGTGCTCACCGCCATCGAGACCGTGCTGGAGCGCGGCGAGGCGCTGACCCCGGATATGGGCGGCACCGCCACCACCGCGACCCTGGGCGCCGCCGTCGTCGACGCCCTCGGCGCGCCATGACGGTTACGCTGGAGTGGCCGGTGAGCACGGCGGCAACCCGCTCCCCTGGTACCGAATCCGAGTCGAGGAGACTTATGCATTGGCGGCTGCCGAAACGGGCGATGACGACGATCTCGGTGGTCTGTGTCGCCCTGCTGGTGAACGGTTGCGAGGCCCAGGTCAGCGGTGCGCCGCCGGACGCCGGGAACATCCCGGAGGCCACCGTCGCCGCCCCGCAGGCCCCGCCACCCGCAGCCCCGCCGGCTCCGCCGGAGGCGCCCTTCGCAGGACTGGATGCCCGCGTGCGGCAAGCCACCGCCGACGCAGCAGCCACCGGTGCCGACATCGAGACCGTCGTCCTGGACCGCGACACCGGCCAGACCGTGTCCGGTGGCGGCGACAACCCCTTCCCGATCGCCTCCGTGGTGAAGCTGTTCATCGCCGACGACCTGCTGCTGCAGGAGTCAGAAGGCAAGACGCAACTCTCCGCGGCCGACCGTAGGTCACTCGATGCCATGCTGCGGTCCTCCGATGACAGCGCGGCGCAGAACTTCTGGGACCGGAGCGGCGGAAATGCCGTCATCGCGCGTGTGAAGGCGCGGTACGGATTGGCGGGCACGACGGCACCGTCCAACGGGCACTGGGACGTGACCACAAGCACCGCAAGCGATCTCGTCCGCTACTACGACATGCTGCTGGACGGTACGGGAGGGCTGCCACCTGAGCAGGCCAACGTCATCATCGGCGACCTCGCACAATCCACCCCGACGGGAACCGACGGGTACCCGCAGCGGTTCGGGATTCCCGACGGGCTGTACGCCGAGCCGGTGGCCGTCAAGCAGGGCTGGTTCTGCTGCTGGAACGGTGGCAATCAACTGCACGTGACCACGGGCGTGATCGGACCCGACCGCCGCTACGTGATGGCGATCGGGTCCCTGGACCCCACCGGCGCCGCCGCCGCCCGCGACAACCTGACCCAGGCCGTCAAGACGATGTTCCCGGGCGGCAAGATCTGACACAGCCGGTCCGCGACGCATTCTCCCCCTCGGCCGGTTAAATTAACGGTCACAATATTTGGGCCCGGCGCCCGCCTTCCGAATGCGTCACAGGGGGATCTCATGGCGTTGGCGACCGAGTCGATGGTGCTTCGGGCCGAGCGCCGCAGCCTGCGCACCTACATGGTCACGATGCTGGGCCTCGCGGTCCTCGGCTTCGCGATCTACGCCATCACGCGCGTGTCGGCCACCCAGCTCGACGGCGTGATCTCACTGATCAACGCGGCAGCCGCGTTCATCGCCGCCCGCCTCGCGGTCACCGCGTCACAGCCTGCCGACGAAGACAACCCGTACGGCCGCCTGGCCCTGGAGAATCTCTACGCCCTCTTTCGTTCGCTCATGATCCTCGGAGTGGTGATCGTCGGCCTGGTGATCAACATCGTCAAGGTGGCGGAGTACCTCATCACCGGCGAGGGCAGTGAACCGGAGTTCGGTGTGGCTGCGGTGTACACCGCGGTGTGCGTCCTGGTCTGCCTGGCGCTCAAGTGGAATCACGAACGCAACAACCGTTCGGTCGGTGGGGCGTCGGCGCTGCTGCGGGTCGAAGCCACCGCGGCGAAGATGGAAGCCATCATCAGCGGCGGCATCTGCGCGTCGCTGGTGTTGGTGACGGTGATCCCGGAGGGCACCGTCATCACCTCGCCCGATTTCGACATCAAGGACATCGCCGACAGTCTCATCGTGATCGTCCTGTGCGTGCTGCTCGTCGGCGAGCCGATCCGCCAGATCCGCCTGGAGTTCGGGCGGTTGTCCGGACGGCGGGCCGACCCGGCTCTCGACGCCGCCGTCAGGGACGCCATCGCCGCGGTGAACGCCGAGCACGCCGACGAACTCGACCACCAACTGACCCTGATCGATTCCTTGGCCATCAGCCGGGGCAAGACCACCGAGGTCGACCTGCGGGTCTCCTACGACGGCGTGATGTCGGTCTCCGAGCAGGACAACCTGCGCGCGCACACCTACGCCGAGCTCCGTGACCGGATCGGCCCCCTGCGCCTCACAGTGGTGTTCAGCGCACTGCCCATTCACGCGACACCGACCCTCTGAACGGTCGCCGGGCGCCTCTCCCACCGCCACGGCTGCACGAAGATGTCCCATCGGCCGTCTACCATTCCTGCGACACACGTGTAGTTGCCGAGTGGGTCGCGCCAGGGCCGTCGCGTTTCTCCTCTCCGTACCTGGCCTCGAAAGGATGAGCAGTGAGTTACACCGCCGCCGACATCACCGAGCTCGACGATGTCCAGCACACACGCCTGCGGCCGGCGGTGAACCTCGGCCTGGACGTGCTCAACACCGCGCTGCGCGAGATCGTCGACAACGCGATCGAAGAGGTCGCCGAGCCGAGCCACGGCGGGTCACGCGTGACCATCACCCTGCACGCCGACGGGTCTGTCAGCGTCGCCGACGACGGCCGCGGCCTGCCCGTCGACTCCGACCCGGTGAACGGCAAGAACGGCATCGTCAAGACCCTGGGTACCGCACGCGCGGGTGGCAAGTTCTCCGCGCATTCCGACGCCGCGAGCACTGGCGCCGGACTGAACGGCATCGGGGCCGCGGCCGCGGTGTTCATCTCCGCACGGACCGACGTGACCGTGCGTCGGGCCGGGAAGACCTACCTGCAGAGTTTCGGCGGCGGCTACCCCGGGGTGTTCGACGGTAAGGATTTCGACCCGGACGCCCCGTTCACCCGCGCCGATACGCAGAAGCTGCGCGGCGTCGGCAACCGCAAGCCGGACGCACACGGCACCACGGTGCGGATCCTGTTCGACCCCGCCGTGGTACCGGACTCAAGCGTCGACATCAACGAGGTGCTGCTCCGCGCACACGCCGCGTCGCGGATGTCCCCGGGTGTGCACCTCACCGTCGTCGACGAAGGCTGGCCCGGCGACGAGGTCCGGCCCGAGCTGCTCGAGCCGTTCGGCGGTCCCTGGGGCACGGAAACCCTGCTGGATCTCATGTGCGTTGCTGCCGACGCTCCCGTACCCGGAGTGCGCGCCGTGGTCGACGGACGCGGCGAGTACACCACCGGTCGCGGCCCAACCCCGTTCCGCTGGTCGCTGACCGCAGGCCCGGCCGAGCCGGCCACCGTGGCCGCGTTCTGCAACACCGTGCGCACGCCCGGTGGCGGATCTCACCTCACCGCTGCCGTCAAGGGGCTGTCCGAGGCCCTGGCCGACCGCGCCTCGCGCATCCGCGACCTGGGCCTGGCCAAAGGCGAAGACGGCCCGGAGGCACAGGATTTCGCCGCGGTGACCGCGCTGGCCGTCGACACCCGGGCACCCGATGTGTCGTGGGATTCCCAGGCCAAGACCGCGGTGTCCTCCCGGTCGCTGAACGTGGCGATGGCCCCGGACGTGGCACGCAGCGTCACCATCTGGGCGGCCAACCCCGGCAACGCGGACGCCGTCACCCAGTGGACCAAGTTGGCCTTGGAGTCGGCGCGGGCGCGGCGCAGCGCCGAGGGCGCCAAAGCCCGGTCCCGGGCCGCGTCGAAGGCCAAGGGTCTGGGGACCAATCTGTCGCTGCCGCCGAAGTTGCTCCCCAGCCGGGAGACCGGACGCGGGTCGGGCGCCGAGCTGTTCCTGTGCGAGGGCGATTCAGCGCTGGGCACCATCAAAGCGGCGCGCGACGCCACGTTCCAGGCCGCGTTTCCGCTGAAAGGCAAGCCGCCCAACGTCTACGGCTTCACCGTGAGCAAGGCCCGAATCAAGGACGAGTTCGATTCGATCGAACGCATCCTGGGCTGCGGGGTCCGCGACAACTGCGATCCGGAGTCCTGTCGCTACGACCGGATCCTGTTCGCCTCCGACGCCGATCCCGACGGTGGCAACATCAACTCGAGCCTGATCTCGATGTTCCTCGATTTCTACCGGCCCCTCGTCAAGGCCGGCATGGTCTACGTGACCTTGCCACCGCTATTCGTGGTCAAAGACGGCCAGGAGCGCATCTACTGCCAGGACGAGTCCGAGCGTGACGCCGCGGTGGCCCAGCTCAAAGCCACCTCCAAGCGCAAGGTGGAGGTGCAGCGCAACAAGGGTCTTGGCGAGATGGATGCCGACGATTTCTGGAACACCGTGTTGGATCCGCAGCGGCGCACCGTCATTCGGGTGCACCTCGATGACGGCGATCCGAAGTTGCACCACACGCTGTTCGGCGGGCCGCCGGAGGGACGGCGCACGTGGATGGCTGACGTGGCCGCCCGCGTCGACACCGCCGCCCTCGACCTCACCTAGGGAGAATGACTGTGACCGCCACTCTGGACGTTCCTGAGCAGAACCCCGACCTGGTGCTCGACCAGAGCGCCGACGACTACTGGAACCACTACCAGCTGACCTTCGCTCTCTACAGCGTCAGCGACCGCGCCATCCCGTCCGCGTTCGACGGTCTCAAGCCCGGACAGCGCCGACTGCTCTATCAGATGCACGACTCCAGATTGCTGCCGGGCAACAAGCCGCAGAAATCCTCGAAGGTGTGCTCGGCCGTCACCGGCAACCTGCACCCGCACGGCGGCGCGTCGATGTACGGCGCGGCAGCATTGATGGCCGCCGAGTTCCAGCGCGTGAAAGTCATTGACGGACAAGGCGCTTTCCCACGCATCCAAGGTGACATTCCCGCCGCCGACCGTTACACCGAGATGCGGCTGTCGGCGCCCGGTGCGGCGCTGACCGCCGAACTCAACGATCACGCCGTGCCCATGGTGTCGACATTCGACGGGGAGTGGATCGAACCGACGGTGCTGCCCGCCCAGTGGCCGGTGTTGTTGTGCAACGGCGCGGTCGGCATCGCCGAGGGATGGGCCACCAAGGTGCCCGCCCACAATCCGCGCGAGATCATGGCCGCCTGCCGGGCGCTGCTGAAGACCCCGAACATGACCGACGACAGGTTGCTCAAACTCATTCCCGGTCCCGACTGGGGCTGCGGCGCCACCGTGGTGGGCACGGCCGGGCTGCGGGAGTACATCACCACCGGACGGGGGCAGCTGACGGTACGCGGCACGGTGTCGGTCGACGGCAAGAACGTCATCGTCACCGAACTGCCACCCGGAGTGGCGAGTAACACTGTGCAGGAACGGATCCGGGCACTGGTCGAGTCCGGGGAGATGTCCGGTGTGGCCGACATGTCCGATCTGACCGACCGCCGCAACGGGCTGCGTATCGTGGTGACCGCCAAGCGCGGCCACAGCGCCGAGACCATCCGCGACCAGCTGCTCGCCTTGACACCGCTGGAGTCGACCTTCGCCGCCAGCCTGGTCGCCCTCGACGAAGACCGGGTGCCGCGCTGGTGGACGGTGCGGGAACTGATCGCCGCGTTCCTGCACCTGCGTGACTCGGTGGTGTTGCGCCGCAGCGAATACCGGCTGGAGAAGGTGGCCGCGCGGCGCCACCTGGTGGCCGGCCTGATGACGATCCACCTCGACATCGATGCTGCCGTCGCGGTGATCCGGGGCTCCGACACCGTCGACGACGCCCGCCAGGGCCTGCAGGAGCGGTTCGGGATCGACACCGAACAAGCCGATTATGTTCTGGCCCTGCAGCTGCGCCGGCTGACCAAGCTCGACGTCATCGAGTTGCAGGCCGAAGCGGAGAAGCTGGATGCCGAGTTCCTGGCGCTCACCGAATTGGTGTCCAATCCTGATGCGCGCCGGACGGTGATCGACAAGGAGCTGGTCGAGACCGCGAAGCTGTTCAAGGACGCCGAATTCGACCGCCGCACGGTGCTGGACTTCGACGCCACCCCCGTTACCGGCGGCGCCGATGACGACGGTCCACGCGAGCGAAAGGTCAACACCTCCTGGCGCCTGGACGACCGCGGCGTGCTCTCCGACAGTCGTGGTGAGCTGCTCAGCGCCGGTCTGGGGTGGGCGGTGTGGACCGATGGCCGCGTCAAGTTCACCCACGGCGCCGGTCTGCCCTACAAGATCAGGGACGTCCCGGTGGCCCCTGACATCACCGGATTGCTGCAGTCCGGTGTGCTGGCGCCCGGCTCCCACCTGGCTCTGGTGACGCGGCGCGGAAAGGTTCTGCGCATCGATCCCGCAGCCGTGAACCCGCAGGGCGCGGCGGGCAACGGTGTCGCCGGGGTGAAGCTCGCGGGTGACGACGACGAGGTGATCGCCGCCTTGCCGCTCACGTGTGGGAACGGTGAGGCGATTCTGTCCGTCTCTGAAAAGGGTTGGAAGGTAACCGAAGTCGCCGACATCCCGGTGAAGGGCCGCGGCGGCGCCGGCGTCGGCTTCCATCCGTTCGTGGGCGGCGAGGCCGCGCTGCTGGCCGCGGCGGTCTCGGCGGCCGGGTTCGTGCGCGGGGGAAAGACTGTGCGGGCCGAGAAGCGCGCGAAGTCGTCCATCAAGGGCTCCGGGAGTGACGTGACACCGGCTGGATAGGTGATTCGTCGAGCGGACAGGCCCCGTGTCGCTGTCTAGCCGGTGAAACCCTCGCCCGACGTGGACCGGTCGTGGTGGTCGTAGTTGAGCGCGATCTTGCGGCCGCGGGCGATCTTGTTCAGCATCGCGATCCGCTCGCGGGCGGGTGCGCCGCTGGAATTCCGGCTCTCCCGAACAGGATTGGACCACGGCAACATGTCCGCCACCCTGGCGACAGCGACGTTCAGCCTGGTGAGCTGCTCGACCACCCACACCCGACGCTCGAAGTTGTAGGCCAGCGGCTCGAAGAGCGTGCCTGCGACCATGGCTTCGATCTGCCTGTACCCGAACACCACCCCGGCCGGGGCGAGCGCAATGCTTGCCGTGATCTGGTTGGCGTAGCGGGCCACCAACGTCCTGGCCCAGCCGGGAAGAGTCTCCGTCAGGGTTTCGATATGGGCGGGACCGGCGATGGCGTTGACGAGCTCGGCCCGCCACGGCGACGGGTTGCCACCCCTGGCCAGCACGAAGTTCAACGATTTGATCAACTCGACACCGCCGGCGGAGTGCAGGCTCTCGGGTGCACCCCACAACCGTCCTGAGTACGACGAGTATTCAGCCAGATCCTCGAGCTGCTGCGGGGTCAGCTTGCGGCCGAACGCATGGTCGACCAGACGTCCGAGCAGCATCCCGCTGCCGAAACCGAGCAGCGACGTCACCGGAATCGGCTCACCGAACTTGAGATAGACGTCGTCGCCCCATGTGCGCCGTAACCCCCGACTGGCCAGCGCGTGCATTAACCGCACCCGCACCACGTCCTGGAACGCTTCCGAGCGCCGATCGAAGATGTCCGGCAACGTGAACTCCGCGAACACCCGCGCAGTCTCGATGAAGCGGCGCGGGCCGTCATCCGCGAAACGACCGGTGGCGCCGGTGGCCGCCGAGATGTCGCCGGTCATCGCCGTCTCGTAGAACGCCCATCCCTGGATGATCGTGGTGGCCGCCTTGGTGCTCGACACGGCCAGCATGCGGCCGCGTTCGGCGGCCGCGAGATCGAACTGGCCCGGCAGATTGTCCAGATGCTCGAAGAGGTCGACGAACTCTTGCGGCGGATCCGCCAGCGTGTCAACGCCTTTGGTCAGAGCCTGCTCGAACAGGGCTCGACCCTGCTCATAGCCGAGGCGCTCGAACGCATCGACCGCGCCGATCATGTGTTCGTCGGCCTGCCAGAAGTAGTCGTCGCGCATGCGCGTGATGTCGTTGGGTTCGACCTCTTTGTCGATGTCGATCCACTCACCGAACATGAACTCACGCATGTGACGCCATTGGTCGGCGAAGTGGTCACGGCCGGGCGGGATGGGCCGCAGCGGTCGATCGGGATGGTTGCGTCGGTTGAAGTCGACGTCCTCGAGGAGGACCTCTGGACGCTGGCCGGTCACGGTCATGCAGCAACCCGATCGTCGAAGTGCGTGGTTGGTGCGAGGCTATCGCACAACCTTGCTGAAGTGAATGGCGGTTCTCGGTCTTGACGTCGACGCCTCACAGGTGAGAGCCATGAAAGTACCGTTCGATTACTCGGACTGGAGGCTCAGCGGTGGCGGCCTGGCGTCACTGCTGCGGCACCTCGATGTCCGAGAACAGGACGCGCACGCCGCCGGTGGCAAGCCGCGCCATTGCCTCGAAGAAGCGCTGCGCCTCTGGGGTCGTCACCGCCTCACTGGCGGTGGCGTAGTCGGGGTAGTACAGATCGATCATCCGGTAGGCGGGGGTGGCGCTGCCGTCTTCCTTCGGCCAGACCTTCGATGCTTCGACCCTGATGTGGCCGGGGATGGACTTGGCGGCCTCCAGCTGCTGCTCCGCGTAGTTCGATTCGAACTCCTCGGGGCTCGCGGGATTGTCGTAGATGACGGTGATCTTCGTTTCGGACACTGGGTCTCCTCATGTCGGTCGTCGTCCCCGGTGACGCCGGCGGTGCGCTGGTTCCCCACCGAAGTTGCTGTGATTGTGGCACGCGGCCGGCGGTTCGGTGAGTTGTGGGAACGGCACGACCGGGCGTTGTCATCCGACCGGTACCGTGCCCGGCTACCGTCGATGTGGTGACCGTGTCACGTGCGCGCCGTGCCCGGCTGTATGCCGTCGGCACCATCGTGTGCGCCCTCACCGCGGCAACCGCCTGCGGGCATCCCGTGCCTCCGCCGCCGCCGGCCACCACGACCTCGGCCACGACTGCTGCCCCCTCACCGGCGCCCGTCGTCGTGCCGGTGACGCCGACCGGTGACTTCTCCCCGGTCGCCCGGCTCGTCGACGACGCCGTCGCGGCGCGCCGGCTTCCCGGCGCCGTGGTCCAGGTCGGCCACGCCGGCAAGGTCGTCTTCCGCCAGGCCTTCGGGTCACGCAAGCTTGCCGGCGAGCCGGGACTGGACGGCGCACCCGCACCGGCGGAGCCGATGACCGAGGACACCATCTTCGACGTGGCCTCGCTGACGAAGAGCCTGGCGACCGCGACCGCCGTCATGGCACTCGTCGAACAAGGCAGGCTACGCATCGACGAACCGGTGCAGACTTACCTGCCCGACTTCAACCCGGCCGACGATCCGCGCCGCGCAGAGGTAACTGTGCGCATGCTGCTCACCCACACCTCGGGCATCGCGGGAGATCTGAGCCTGGACGGTCCCTGGGGGTTGGACAGGGCCGACAAACCCGAGGGCATCCACCGGGCATTGGCCGCGTGGGTGGTGTTCCCTCCCGGACAAGGGTTTCACTACTCCGACATCAACTTCATCATCCTCGGCGCGCTGCTGGAGAAGCTCACGGGCGAGCCCGAAGACGTGTACGTACAGCGCACCGTGTTTGCGCCACTGGGGATGTCGGACACTCGCTACCTTCCGGCCGTCAAAGCCTGTGGTCCACACACGATTCGGGGAACCGCGATAGCCCTCGATCCTCAGAGCCCAACGACCGGCACCTGCCCAGCGGGCTCGTGGAGCACCGATCTACTGGAGCGCATCGCCCCGACGGCTCTCGACGAGGACACGCCGGGCCTCAACCCCGACTTCGGCCACCCGCTGCGTGGCACCGTGCACGATCCCACGGCTCGCCGCATGGGTGGGGTGGCCGGCAGCGCAGGGGTGTTCACCACCGTGCACGACATGGGGCTTTTCGCGCAGGCTCTTCTCGATCGTCTTGCCAACCGGCCCAGCCCTTTTCCGCTGACCCAGGCGAGCGTGCAGATGATGACGACTCCGCAGCAGCCCGGGCATCGTGCCGGTCAGGTCGAGGCGGCGAACGCGGCTGACGAAAGTTCCTCCAACGCAACCGATCCCCTACTGGCTGCACGGTACCCAGCGATATCGGGACAAGACCTGCGGGGCTTCGGCTGGGACATCGACACCGCACACTCGCGACCGCGTGGCGCCGTCTTTCCTGTCGGCACCTTCGGTCACACCGGCTTCACCGGGGTCACCCTGTGGATGGATCCGGGGTCGGACACCTACGTGATCGTCCTCGCGAACGTGATCCATCAGCGCGGTGGTCCGCCGATCGCCGCGCTGAGTGGTCGCGTTGCCACTGAATCCGCACGCGCCCTTCATCTGTACGGCAGCTAGGTGGGACGGAGCTGCGCGGCCAGATACGGCGCCGTGCGGCTCACCCCGTCGCCGGCGACCATGTCCGGTGGCCCGGCCACCACGACCGCACCGCCGTCGTCCCCGCCGCCGGGTCCCAGATCGATGACGTGATCGGCCCCCGCCACCACCGACATGTCGTGCTCGGCCACGACGACGGTGTTACCGGCGTCGACGAGGCGGTGCAGCTGACGTTCCAGCAGCTCGACATCGGCCGGGTGCAGCCCGGTGGTCGGCTCGTCGAGGACGTACAGCGTGTGGCCGCGTTTGGCCCGCTGCAACTCGGTGGCCAGCTTGATGCGCTGCGCCTCCCCACCGGACAGTTCGGTCGCTGGTTGCCCCAGCCGCAGATACCCAAGACCGACATCTCGCAGCGTCGCCAAACTCCGTGCCGCACCGGGCAGATCACCGAGGAACTCGGCGGCCTCGTCGACCGTTTGGGCCAGCACGTCGGCGATCGTGCGGTCCCGGTAGGTGATCTCCAGCGTCTCGTCGGAGTAGCGGGCCCCACGACACTCCGGACAGGTGGCGTACGTGCCGGGCAGGAACAGCAGCTCGACCGCCACGAAACCCTCCCCCTGGCAGGTGGGGCAGCGGCCCTCGGCGACGTTGAACGAGAAGCGGCCGGCGCTCCAGCCCCGCCGCCGCGCCTCGGCGGTGCCGGCGAACGCCTTGCGGACCGCGTCGAAGAGCCCGGTGTAGGTCGCGAGGTTCGACCGCGGAGTTCGCCCGATGGGCCGCTGATCCACGGTCACCAGACGGTCGATCACCTCGGCGCCGTCGACGGTCACCCCCACGCTGGAATCGACATCGATGTCCAGGAGTTCGGCATCACCATCGCCCGCCTCGTCGACGGGGTCGGCGGATCCGCCCAGCTGCCTGGCCATCACGTCACCGAGCACCTTGCAGACCAGGGTCGACTTGCCCGACCCCGATACCCCGGTCACCGCGACGAACGCGCCCAGCGGGATGTCCACGTCGACATCGTGCAGATTGTGGAACGTGATGCCGCGCAACTGCATGACGCCGATCGGCGTACGGACGGCCCGGTCGGGGCGCACGCCGTCGGCGAACAGGTATCGCCGGGTGACCGACGGCGCGATGTCTGCGAGGCCGGCCACCGGCCCGCTGTAGAGCACGTCGCCACCCAGCTCACCGGCGCCGGGTCCCACGTCGACGACCCAGTCGGCGCGGCGCACCACGTCCATGTCGTGCTCGACCACGAACAGCGAGTTCCCGGCACGCCGCAGCCGGTCGAGCACGTCGAGCAGCGGTTCGGCATCGGCCGGGTGCAGACCGGCCGACGGCTCGTCGAGCACGTAGAGGACGCCGAACAGCCCGGCCCGCAGCTGGGTGGCCAGCCGCAGCCGCTGCAGCTCACCGGGCGACACCGTCGGTGTACGGCGGTGCAGGCTCAGATAGCCCAGCCCCAAGTCGACCAGGACGCCGATGCGGGCCACCAGATCGGCGGCGATCATCGTTGCCACTTCGGTGAATTCACCCGACTCGGTGGACTCGTAGGCCGCGGCGAAATCCGTCCTGGCAGCAGCAGGCGCCAGGACTTCGGCCAGCAGCGTCAGCGGCAGCGCCACCAACTCGGCGATGTTGTGGCCGGCGAACGTGACCGCGAGCGCTTCGGGTCGCAGCCCGGAGCCGCCGCAGACCGGGCACTCGGTGCTGTGGACGTACTGCAACACCCGACGGCGCATCGTCGCGCTCTGGGAGTTGGCCAGTGTGTGGCGGACGTGACGTTCGGCGCTGGAGAAGGTGCCGTTGTAGTAGTAGTCGGCGGTGACCGGATGCTGGCTGGGATCGATCTCGACGGTGGGCTGATCCTCGGTGAACAGGATCCAATCCCGGTGCCGCTTGGGCAGTTTGCGCCACGGCTTGTCGATGTCATAGCCGAGCGTGATGAGGATGTCCCGCAGATTCTGCCCCTGCCAGGCGCCGGGCCAGGCAGCCACCGCTCCGTCGCGGATGGTCAGCGATGGATCGGGCACCAGCGTCTGCTCGGTCACCTCGTGGATGCGGCCGAGACCGTGGCATCGCGGGCATGCGCCGATGGTGGTGTTCGGGGAGAACGCATCGGAATCCAGTCGCTCGGTGGCGCCGGGCGGAAAAGTGCCGGCGCGCGAGAACAGCATCCGCAACAGGTTCGACAGCGTGGTGACGGTGCCCACGGTCGACCGCGACGTTGCGTTACCGCGGCGCTGCTGCAGCGCGACCGCCGGCGGCAGCCCGGTGATGTCGTCGACCTTCGGTGCGTCCTGAGGCAGCAGCAGGCGGCGTGCGTACGGCGCCACCGACTCGAAGTAGCGGCGCTGCGCCTCGGCGTAGATGGTGCCGAAGGCCAGCGATGACTTCCCGGATCCGGACACTCCGGTGAACGCCACGAAAGAGTCCCGCGGGGCGGCGACGTCCACCGTTTTCAGGTTGTGCACACGGGAGGCGTACACGCGGATGTAGGGGTCCCGTTCGTGTGTGCCTGTTCCGTCCATCTGATCCATTGTGGGGGTATACCCGTAGATCATCGAGGGTCAGGATCCCAAGCGGATGACCACGGTATCCCGCGTCGGCCGCAGGTACGTATCGTTCGACCATGACCACCGGCGACCAGTTGCACGTGGGCAGCCTGCACCGCTATCCCGTCAAGTCGATGCTCGGTGAGGCTCTGCCCACCTTGGTTGTCAGCTACGAGGGCGCCGAGGGCGATCGGAGACTGGCCCTGATCGACGCCGAGACGGGACGGGTGGCCAGCGCCAAACAGGCTCGTCTGTGGCGCAACCTCCTCAGGTGCACCGCGCGCATCGATGGTGAGCGCGTGCGAGTCCGCCTGCCCGACGGGACCGAGGTGAGCCCGGGGGAGGACGATTTCGATGACGCTCTCAGCGCGGTGGTGGCGCGACCGGTGCGAGTGGCCACCCGCCGTCCTGCCGGGGCGAGCCTGGAACGCGCGGACCCCGAACAGGTTCTCGATCGCGGACTCGACGCGGTGGTGGACGCTCCGCTGCTCGAGTTGGGCGAGGCGACGCCGGGAGATTCCTTCGTCGATCTCGCACCGCTGCACGTGATCACCACCGCGACGCTCGAGCGCATCGGCACCGAGGCGCTGCGGTACCGGCCCAACATCGTCGTCGCGACTCCGCCGGGTTATCCCGCGTACACCGAGAATGATTGGACGGAACGCACTTTCGCCGTGGGCTCGGCACAGATCAAAGGCATGGGTGCCACGCCCCGCTGCGTGATACCGACCCTCGAACACGGTGACCTCGGTCGCGCGACCCATGCACTGCGCACCCCGGCAGCGGAGAACCTCGTCGACTCATTCGGCTTGGGACGCCTGCCGTGTGCGGGGGCGTATTTCGAGGTGGTCAGCGAAGGCGTGGTCAACGCCGGTGACCCGTTCTCGCAGGCGCTCACTTGACGATAACCGTCAAGACAGGAGTGACATTGCACTTGACAGTGGATCCCATATTATGGGTCCGGGACTCGTCGCCAAACGGACCGCGCCCAAGGAGATGAACATGCCGGCCAGTCAGGCGTCATCCGATCAGGCCGAGGACACCGCCTCTGTTCCGCTGCGCGAACGGCAGCGCATCGCACTGCGCGCCGAGATTCACCAGGCCGCGCTGCGGTTGTTCGCGGCGCAGGGCTTCGACAACGTCACCACCGAAGCAATAGCCGAAGAGGTCGGCATCTCGCCGAGTACGTTCTTCCGGCACGTCTCGAGCAAGGAACACCTCCTGCTCGGAGCAACCCAGCGCGGTCGGGCGCGAATTGTCGCCAACTTTCACGCGCGTCCGCGCGATGAAGACGTCGCGGACTCCCTCGCGGCTGCCATCCTCACCCGCACCTCGCAGTTCGTGAATGACGACGAGACCATCGAGTTGTGGCGGCGTGCCATGTCTTCGGCGCCGACGGAGTTGCGGCGGGCGTCACTGCTGAGCCGCGAGGAGTACGACGAACTGATCGGCGCGGTCGCGGACCGTCTGGGCAATGCCGACATTGGGACGGATATGCGGGCCGGCGTCCTGGTCCGCACCGCCGTCGCCGCGGTCGAGTACACCTACGAGTGGTGGTTGGCGTATGGCCAGAGCGAGTCGCTGCACGACCTCACCGAGCAGGCACTGCAGATGGTCATCCGCGGGCTGGCCGGACCCATCCCCCCACCACGGCGACGCAGACGTAGACAGGAACGCGCATGACGTCCGGACCTCTGGTCCGGCGGCGTATCGACTATCTGCTGCTTCCGGCCTTCGTACTCGGCATCGTCAACGCGGTCGCGTTGAGCCTGCCCGAGGCGCTGGGCGTGCCCATCGCTCCTGACAGCCCGTGGCCAGTCCTACGCTGGCTGCACACCTGGGCGGTCGAGCAGGAACCGCAGCACCTGATCATGCCGCCCGCGCTGCAGGCCTCGTTGCTCTACGACGCCTTCGTGCAACTTCCGCTGCTCGTCGTGCTCACGATCGGTCTGTGGAAACTCAAGGGCTGGCCCTGGCTGAACACCCTCGCTCTGGTCTACGCCGTCAGCGCGGTGATGAACATGTACTTCTACTTCATGCAGACGTTCCTCGGGCCTGACAGTCCTGCGCACCTCTGGATCTATCTGCCGATGAATCTTCCGTGGGCGATCGTGCCGATGCTGGTGGCCTACCGATTCTGGCCGCGTCCGAACTGCGGCGCCGCGCGGCCTGCCAGCAACGGAAGGTCGAGGTAGGTCTTGATACCGGGTTCGGCGGCGACGACGTAAGGGATCGCGCTGACGCAGTGGTTCGCGGTGACAACGATGCCGGGATTGCGTATCAAGCCCTCTTCGATGGTGTCGGGCTGCAGCCCCTTGAACGTGACCAGGACGTCGGGTTCGCCGCTGATCTCGATCTCGAACCGCTCGCCCTGCGGACCGAAATTCCATGGCGGATCGAAGTTTTCCTCCCCCATGAACCAGTTGACACTGGCGGTGACGACCGGCGTCCCGTCCACGAGCGCGCGCCAGTGGAACTTTCGGGCGGCGACCTGACCCCGTTCGATCACCCCCACGGGTGTATCGATCGGCTCGGTGGCGACCGCCACCTCCTGCACCGTGTCGAGGTCGGGATCGACGTCGAAACCCATCTCTGACACGATCATGCGCACCGACGCCTTGAAGCCCGCGCCGAGAAGGTCGACGATCGGCCCGGCCATGGCTTCTTCCGGCGTCACACCGAAACCCATGATGTGGCGCACGACGTCCGGTGCGTTGTAGGTGCGGATGTCGCTGAACTCCTCCGACCGTACGTGGGTCACCCCCGCGGTCAGGGCGGAGACCATGAGTGGGAACCGCTCGGTGATGCCGCCAGGGTGAATACCAGTGCCGTGCAACGTGGTTCCACCCTCGGCGCAGGCGTCGAGGATGGCCTGGCAGTTGGCCAGGTCGGGGTATACCCATCCGACCGGCGTGACGACGTTCTTGCCTGACCGAAGCAGGGCGACCACCTCATCCTCGTTCGGGAGCAGGGGGCTGTAGACCACGCAGTCCGCATCGAGCGCGAGGATCTCGGCCGCGCTGGTGGTCGCAACGACACCGATCGGATCCAGACCGACCAGTTCACCGACGTCCTTGCCGTGCTTGCTGTCCGAGTGGACCCACGCGCCCACCAACTCGAGGTCAGGGTGGGCCAACACCCCTTCGATCGCGGCCTTGCCCACGCCACCGGTCGCCCACTGCACCACGCGAATCGCCACCGAGCCATTGAAGCCGAATGTGAAAGTCACTGTCAAGGTTCAAGTCACTGCCACACTTCACGGCGTCTGGCGGCGGCGCTGTAATCGCCTGGCCACCAGAACGATTCAGTCACTCGGTGAACGTGGGTCACCGTCCACCGATCACGGTGACGGCAGCCGCGGAGGGGTGATGTTCCGGTCGGGGTGTGCACCGGGAATCGCCATTCCCGCACCGGGCAGCCAGCCGGATTCGGCGATCAGGGCACCCACTTCGGCGATGTTCAGTACGTCCAACTCGTAGTCGAACAATCCGCCACCCGCATAGTGGAGCAGCGAGAACGCCGGCGCTTGATAGGCCGACCCGTCGGTGCGGGCTCCGGGCAGGCGATTCCACCAGTACGTCACCAGCCGGTCGCCGTCGACCATCGTCCACTCCTCAGGGAAGCTCCACCCGCCGAAACCGGCCATCGAGTGGTCGAGGAATCGGGTGATCTCGTCGCGGCCCTGCACACGGCCCCAGGCCGGGTCGATGAAGACGGCGTCGTCGGTGAACCATTGGCCGATCGTCGACCAGGGTGCGTCCCCGGCAACGCAGAGTTCACGCTGCGCGACGTACCGCCGATACGCCTCCAGAGCTTCCGTTTCGCGCGCATCGAGTATTGCCACCGGCTTCTCCCTCGGATCCTTGTGTGCCCGTACGGCCGGCGACGTCAGCTGCTGCCGCCCGTTCGCGAGTCGCCCCTCAAGATACGAGTCGGCGTCAACGGTTGTCCGCGCCTTCGGCGACTCGCCGACCCACCCGGGCTGCAGGTGAGCTGAAAAGCTGCGCGCGATGGCAGGATCCTGCGAATGCTGAACTGGTTGGCGGCTGCGGTACTCGTGACTGTCGTGGCAGTAGCCGCGGGCGTCAAACTGCTGGCGCGTCGACGCGCGCCCGACCCCGGCTGGTTCATCGACAGCACCCGCGCCGCAGGCGCGCTCACGGTGATCGGCACCATGTTCTCCGTGTTGATGGCCTTCACCATCTTCTACGCACTGCAGAACTATCAGCGTGCCCGCGACGGCGCCAGCATGGAGGCCATCGCGGTCACCGAACTGCACAATGTGGCCGACGTGCTGGAAGGGCATGACGGGACGAGCCTGCACGGCGACCTGATCTGCTACTCGCGCTCCGTGGTCTCCGATGAGTGGCCGGCGATGGCGCGCGGTGAATCGTCTGTCGCGACGCAAGACTGGGTCGACGCCACGGTGGAGGACTTCGCGGCCACCACCCCGACGAATGCCACTCAGGAGGCAGCCGCCGGCCAGTGGTTCGATCAGCAGGCCCAACGCAGAGACGGTCGCCGCGCACGCCTCGCCGAGGCGGAACCGTCGGTGCCGCAGCCGCTGTGGATTGTCCTCGGAATCGGCGCGTCAGCCATCCTGATCTACATGTGCGTGCAGGCCGATCGCCGCGAAGGAGCGGTCGTCCAGGCGGTACCGATCGTGTTCGTCTCCGCCCTGGTCACCTCCGCGATGCTCGTCGTGGCCTTCCTCGATCACCCCTACCGCGACTGGACCGGCAGCCTGCAACCCGACGAGATGCGGGTGACGCTGACGCTCATCGACGAGGGCAACCCGGTGCCGTGCGATGCGAACGGAATCCCCACATAGGGGTGCGGTGACGACTGCGTCGCTACGAGGGCGAAGGCGCGACCGCCAGTGCGGCGGTGAGTTCGGCGATCACGCGCGGATCGCGGAGCCCGTCTCCGTAGGCGTCGCGCAGCTGACGCAACCGGTATCGGATCGTCGACGGCGACACGACGAGATCGGCGGCCACGTCGTCGCGGCGGCCATGGTGCAGCAGCCAGGACCGCAGCGTCTCGACGAGCCGAGCCCGAGCAGCCTCGGGCAGTGCGGCCAGCGGAGCCAGCGCCCGCGCGCGCAGGTCTGCGTGGGCCTCGGCGTCCGCATCGAGCACCAACTCGAGGAGAAACTGGTCGGTGTCGAGCACGTCGGTGGCCTCCGGGCGCCGCATCTCCACAGCCCGCACCACCCGGCGGACCGAGGACTGCGCCTGCTTCCACTCCCGGGCGGGTCCCACCACAGCACCGGTTGCGGCCACCGACGCCAGGAACGGTGCCCGCGCTCCACCACCGACGTCGCAGACCAGGACGACCCGTACGCCGGACGGCACGGTGACGGCGTCCTCGGGCACGTGCAGTGTGCGCGGGTCCGACGTGATCGCCCCTGCGCCCCGCTGCTGCCGGCCCGGTAACGCGACCGCAGTCAGGGTGCGGGGAGCGGTCCACGACGCGTGCTCAGCCGCCACGTCGAGTTCTTCGGAGGAGGCCCGCCGCAGAAGCATCCGCACCAGCCGTTCACGTCGGCGCTCGCGGTCCAGGCCCGAACGGGCTTGTTCCTCGGCATGCCCGGCCACGCCGGCAGCCGAGATCCGATCGAGGTAGGCGAAGAACATCTCGGCGAAGGTGCTGATGTCATCGCGATCCGCCCCGTCACGCGCGGCTAGCGCGCTCCACTCGCGCCAAAGCTCGCGTGCGCCAACACGATACGCTGCCAGCTGCACTTCGGTGGGTCGGCCGTTGCGCGCCTCCCGTCGACCGAAACGACGGGCGGTGTCCAACACGTCCTGCATCGGCAGCGGGGTGTACGGATCGATCGTTACGTCCAACTGGTCCAGCAGGGCCCCGAGCAACTGATCGGCCGAGGCGTCGATCACCGGACGCCAGGACTCTTGAGCAGCCTGGGCGAGTGCGGGCACCTCGGCGATGACGGCCTTCACCATCTTGTCGATGAGGGCGGGCAATCCGGCACGCATTGCTTCCAGCGTGTGCGGCGGCAGCTCGAGACTCCTCGGACCCTCGTCCGGCGTGACCGACATACCGCCGATGCTAGGCGGTCCAGGACCCGGCACTGACCGAGACGGACAATCTGCCGTGCTCGATTTGGACATGGAGGACCAGAAATTGCCCGCATAGGTCAGGAAGTATGGGTGACATGACCACCACATCAGCGGCGGCCGTCGGCGGGCGGAGTCGGGACGACATCTCTCTGCGACTGCTCAAGGGGTCGGCCAAGAAGTCCTACGAGCCTGTCGTCGATCTCGACTGGGACGCTCCGCTGGCCGACGACAAGCATTTCCTGCCACCACAGATGTCGTCGCTGTACGGCACCCCGATGTGGGAACAGATGAGTGCGCAACAGCGAATCGACCTGTCCCGCCATGAGTTCGCCAACTATCTGTCGATGGGCATCTGGTTCGAGAACATGCTCAACCAGTCGCTGCTGCGCGGGATGATGCACTCTTCGCCGACGTCGAACGACACCTTCTACGAACTGACGGAACTGGGCGACGAAGCCCGCCACATGCTCATGTTCGGCAAGGCCATCCAGCGAGCAGGCGTCGAGCCCTTCTGGCCCACGGGGCTTGACGCCCGCAGGGTCAACGCCATGCCGTTCATCTTCCGCGGTCCGATGCTGTGGATCGCAGCGCTGGTGGGCGAAGAGATCTTCGATGCCCTCCAGCGCCGCATCCTCGACGACGGCGACGATGTGCAACCGCTGGTGCAGCGGGTCATGCGGATTCACGTCACCGAAGAAGCCCGGCACATTCAGTTCGCCCGCGACGGTATCCGTCGGGACATCCCCGCATTGTCCCGGCGCACACGGTGGCTGCTGGCGAATCTGCACGGTCTCGGCGCCCGCCTGTACTTTCAGAACTTCACCCGGCGTGGCCTGTACCACCGGGTGGGTCTCGACAGCGCCGAGGCGCAGCGGCAAGCTCGCGCCAACCCGAATTTTCATGCCGTCCAGCGCGAGGGATTCGCCTCGCTGGCGGCGTTCCTCGACGAGGCCGGACTTATGGGTCCGATTGCCCGCCGGATGTGGAAGCGCAACCACTTCCTGTGAGCACGGTGAATGACGACGGCATCTACGCCGGCCCGGCCAGCCTGGTCGTGGGCGACATCCGACACGTCGTGCGGGTGCGTCTGAAGGGACGGATCAACCCGTTCGACGGTCACTACCACTGGCAGGGCACCGTCCACGACGCACCCGCCGATGTGCGGTCAGGTGGCGCTCCGGTGCGGTTGTGCGTGGACGACCGTGACGCACCCGCGCGGTTGGTCGAGCGAACCCCCGAAGGGCATCTGATGATCAGCGGGATGGGACCGCCGCCGTTCCGTACGGCGTAGGTGAGGCTGTTGTGTCGTCGCGTGGCCTGCCATCGATCTTCACGAGACACCCTCTTTGCCTGAAAAGCAAAGATACTTGCCGGTGCGCGGGAGCCGTACCGACACTGATCACATGAGTCGAAATTCTGAGCTGTTCCACGATGCGCAGTTCGCCTCCGGCTACACCAGCAATCCGCCGCGGTTTGTGCCGGGCTACCACGAGATCCATCGGTTGGCAGCGGTTCTCATCAGCGAGCGGGTGCCGGCGAACGCCGGCGTGCTGGTGCTCGGCGCCGGCGGCGGACTGGAAATGAAGGCACTCGCCGATGCCCGGCCAGACTGGACGTTCGATGGCGTCGACCCAGCGGCACCCATGCTTGCGGTCGCCAGGAAGACCCTCGGACCGTTGGCCACGCGCGCCCGACTGCACGAGGGATACATCGACGACGCGCCGGAGGGGCCTTTCGACGCGGCCACCGCGCTGCTGACGCTGCACTTCCTGCCGCCGGACGAGCGTCGTCGCACTGCCGCGGCGGTGCGCCGCCGACTAGCGCCGGGTGCACCGTTCGTGGTCGCACACATGAGTGTCCCGCAACACGATGTAGCTCAGCGGGCACAGTGGCTGTCCCGCTACTCGGCCTATGCGGTCGACTCCGGCGTCAGCCAGGAGGACGCCAAAAAGATGTGCAGCACAGTCAATTCCGATGTCCCATTCCTGACCCCCGATGAAGACGTGGCCATCCTGCACGACGCCGGGTTCTCCGCCGTCACCGAGTTCTATTCTGCTTTTACCTTCCGCGGCTGGGTCGGCTACGCCTGATTCCGACAACACCGGGTATCCGCCCCGAAGGTCGAACGGCAGCGACGGAGAAAAAGGCTCCATGCCGACAGTTCAGACTTTTCCTCGCCGAGTTGACCTCCGGTGACGATGACTCAGGCTGGCCCGCGGTCCAAGCTGGTTGGCACGTTGCGACGCTTGCGGCGCCCATCCCGATCTCGTGACTTCACCCCCGGAGGATGCGATGCCACCAATGCGGAATCCCGAGTACCGCGGTGTGGTCTCCGCGGCAGGTCAGACGACCATGTGGGCCACCACTGGATCCAACTCGGTCCCTGGTAGATGGGACGTTGCGACCACCATGAGCACCGGTCGACGATGACGGTCAGCGACAGCAGCGCCGCCGGCGGACCGGCTGACCGCGAGACTGGCACCGCCGAGTTGCGGGAGCCCCAGGCACCGGATGGCCGGTCGGTGGGCTTCCTGGAGCTGTTCTTCGACCTCACGTTCGTGTTCGCGATGTCGCAGGTCACCCATCTGATGCTCGATGACATCTCCTGGCAGGGGTTCGGCCGAGGTGTGCTTGCTCTGCTCGCTCTTTGGTGGGCCTGGGTGTGCTACGCCTGGCTGACCAACATGTTCGAGATCGCGCGGGAGTTCCACACGGTGCTGATGATCCTCGCGATGGCGACGATGTTCATCGCGGCGATCGCGCTGCCAACGGCATTCACAACTGGGGCCCTCGTATTCGGGTTCGCACTGCTTGCCGTCCGCCTCATCAACGTCGGATTGTTCCTCGCCTCGTCGTCCCGGGACGAGGAAGAATTGGCGGCGGCCGTCCGCCGCCTGGTGCCGGGTTTGCTTGTCGGGCCCGTCCTGATCGTTGCCGGCGCTTTTGCGCCCTCCCCGTACCGCGAGTTGTTGTGGGTCGCGGCGGCGCTGGCCGATTTCGGCAGTCCCTTGAGAGCGGGGATCAACGGACTTCGAGTCGTGCCTTCGTATTTCATCCACCGCCACGGGTTGGTCATCATCATCGCCCTGGGCGAGGCGATCATCTCCCTGGGGTTGGGGGCAACCGAAAACCTGCACCGTCCCGGTGTCCTCGGCGCTGTCGTTCTCGGGGTGCTGATCTCGGCCACCCTGTGGTGGACCTACTTCGGCCTCACCACCGGCGCCGAAGAACGCATGCGTCGAACACCCGCGCCCGACCGGGCACTGTTGGCGCGCGACGCCTACAGCTATCTGCACCTGCCGCTGGTTGCGGGCATCGTCTTCTTCGCCCTCGGGGCACGCGTTTCGGTGGAACACATCGATGAGCCGCTGTCACCGCTGCCCGCCCTTGCCCTTACCGGGGGGATTGCGCTGTTCTACGCCGCCGAGGTGGCCTACCGGTGGCGGGACCACCATCAGCTGAGAGTCGACCGGCTCCTCACCGCCGCTGCGACCGTCCTGGTGTATCCGGTGGCGATCTCCGTCCCCGCGGGCTTGTCGCTGATCATTCTTGCCTTGATCGGAGCCATGCGACTCGCGTGGGAGCTGTGGCGCCGCCCGCAGATAGGTACCGGCACAGCTGGAGCCGTGCACTAGCACTCCGGCGTCGCCATCCGATGGACCTGGGGCCGTGTGGCGGGGCGATCAGGTTGACTTTCCCCCAGGGGGAACTTCCACGCTGGGTCCTGAGCAGCAGTCCGGTGACCACGAACCGTCTGCCTGCCGCGACACGTGATGGAGGATTTGCCTTGTACGACCAATTCGGCGCGTTCGGCGCTTGGCTGAACCCGGCCCTCGGGGATCAGGCCCGCATCCACTATGCCCCCGAGCTCGAGGAGCTCGGTTTCGGCACCATCTGGCTGGGAATCGGCGCCGACCCCGTCGGTGACCTGTCCTTGGTCGAGGGGGTGCTGGATGCCACGCAGACGGTGACAGTCGCCACCGCGGTCATCAACATGTGGCAGGACCGTGCCGAGGACGTCGCCACCCACTATCACCGGCTGGCTGACACGTTCGGCGCACGTCTGGTGCTCGGCGTCGGGCTGGGTCACCCCGAGAGCACCCAGACCTACCGCCGGCCGTACACCCACATGGTGGGCTACGTCGACACCCTGCGCAGTTCGGGGGTGCCCGCCGAGAAGATCGTCGTGGCCGCGCTGGGCCAGAAGACCCTCGCGCTCGCCGGTGCTCGCACCCTTGGGGCCCATCCGTACAACACCACTGCCGAGCACACGCGCTTCGCGCGAGACATCATGGGCCCCAGCGCATTGCTGGCGGTGGAGCACAAGGTTGTGGTGACCGAGGACGCCGAATACGCGCGCTCGATCGGCAGGACCATGATCGCGAACCCGTACCTGCGGCTGCGCAACTACACCAGCAACCTGGTGCGCCACGGGTTCACCGAGGAAGATGTCGCCGGTTCGGGAAGTGACCGGCTCATCGATGCCATGGTCCTGCACGGAACGCCGACCAGGATCTTCGACCAGCTTGCCGACCATGTGGTGGCGGGGGCGAATCACGTTGCGATACAGGTGCTCACAGAGCAACACGGCGCTTCGCCGATGGCGGAGTACCGCGCGTTGGCGAAGTACCTTCCCGCCCGCACTTCCGGCTGAGGCCACGTCCGCCCGCAAGCCCGTCGGCCGGCCGGCCGACGTCACCAGATCCGTCACCTGATCGTGCGCCAGACCACGTACAGTCGATAAGTACCATGACAAGGATCCGCAGGTCCCGGCTGATCACCCTGAGCGCGCTCACGCTCAGTGTTCTGATGGCGAGCATCGCGCTCGGGTCAGGGAGTGCCGCGGCTGCCGGCCTCGGCGACTACCGCTGGACGCATCGTCCTCTGCTTCTGTTCGCGGCTACCGACAGCGAGCCGCAACTTGTGGAAACGCTGGGCCGAATAGACGCCAGTCGATGTGAGTTCGTCGGCCGTGACATGGTGCTCGGTGTGGTGGTGACCGAGGGCACCAGCACGCTCGATGGTCGGATACTCAACGCCGATGAGGCACAACGGTTGTGGGACCAGTACGGGATCGACGGCAATGCCTTCACCGCCCTGTTGATCGGCAAGGATGGCGGCGAGAAGCGCCGCGTCACCGGGGTCCCGGATCTGTCGGCAATCTATGCCCTGATCGATGGCATGCCCATGCGAAGCCGCGAAATCACTGCCGATCCGAGTCAGTGCTGATGTCGGCGCAGACAGGCCGTCGGTTACCGCGTGGGCTGTTCAGCATCGCCTTCGCCGGTGTGGCGTTTCTGTCGGTGTCGTGCGGCAGCAGCGGGCAAACCGCCGACGCGGACGCGACGACGAACACGCCGGAGACTCTTCAGTCGTCCGAAGCCCCCACCGTGCCTGACGGGGCCGGCGTCGTGCTCGTCGACCTCGATGACGCCGGCGAGGTGGCCACCTGGACGACGGTCAACGATCCCGTCATGGGCGGCAAGTCCGCGTCGACGATCACGTTCGGCGATGGAGCGCTGGTGTTCTCGGGCACCATCTCGTTGGACAACAACGGCGGGTTCGCCTCAGCCCGCAGTCCGCAGGATCCCGACATGGGACGAAAGGCCGCTGCCGCGACGTCGCTGCGCGTCCACGCTCGGGGCGACGGCAAGACCTACCTGTTGAAGGTGGGCACCGAAGGGCAGCCCTGGTCCTACGTCCAGCGTTTCCCCACCGAGGCCGGAGTGCAGCGGATCTACGATCTGCCCGTCGGGGGCTTCGAGCCGGTGGGCATGCGGCTCGATCCCGCACCCGACGCCCCGCAGAAGCTGGACCCGTCGACCATCGACGAGGTGGCGGTCTACATTCTCGACAAGCAGCAGGGCCCGTTCGAGATCTCTGTCAGCACGATCGACGCCACATCCTGAGACCAGTTTCTCGGGTCCCAAGGCTCTTTCCGGTTCGGCACAGCACAGATTGGGCACCCCGCCTACCGACGCACATTCCGGCGGGACGAACCCGGCGGGGCGAGTAGGAGGACGTGCACATGACGATGCCCAGTGACGCCGCGGACGCGGGCCAACCCGACGGAGCCAACGAAGGTCCGCGCGACCACGAAGGTGTCGACACCGAGCACGCCGCCTACGTCGACGAGGACAACGTGCCCCATCCCGGTGACGCCAACGAGGCCAGCTGACTTCAGGGGCGTCGCTCTAGCCAACAGTTCATCGCCCAAGCCCCGCGCTGATACTCAGAGCGTGGTGACGGTTGCGGCGAGGGCGATGCCGAACACGGCAGCGGGTATGGCCATGCCCGCAAGAAATCCGACGCCGAAGCGGCGGCCGCCGGCGGCGAAGGCCAGGACCACCTTGACGACCAGATTCGACCCCAGCGCGGCACCCACCGCAATCAACGCAGTTCCTACGGTGATGGCACCCTTGGCGGCGAGGCTGGCGGCGGCAACCGAGCCCGCGTGGGCGTCGGCCAGGCCTGCGGCGAACGCCGCAAGCACTGCCCCGTTGGGTCCCAAAACGTGTGCGCCCCAACGTCCCACCAGCAGGGCGAGGGTCAACACCGCGGCCAGGACGATGGCGGGACGCAGCGCGAAAGGCCGGCTCGCCGGCTCGGCTTCAGCCTCGGCGGTTGCCCCGCTGTCCTGATGCGCCCGGGTGGCACTCCGGTAGACGCCTGCGACGATCGCGACGAGTACCAACGCGGCCGCGACAACAGGAGGCCATAGGTGGCGCAGCACGTCGACATCCACGAGGCCGATCACGATCATGAGCTGTACGAAGGTGGCGAGGCTGGCGAGGAGCGCGCCGGCCAGCGGCGCCCGCCAGCTCGTGGCCGTCTTGCTGAGCCGACCCATCGATGCCGTCGTTGCGCTCGCCGAGATGAAGCCGCCGGCCAAGCCGGTGACGAGCAGACCTCGCTCGGGGCCGAGCGCGCGAACGCCGATGTACCCCACCCAGCCGATGCCGGTAAGCAGCACCACGAGGAACCACACCTTCGACGGATTGAGTACGCCGTAGGGTCCCATCCCCCTATCGGGCAGCAGCGGCAGGACGACGAAAGCTACGGCCAAGAACTTGATGGCGTCCTCGAGCTCGACCTCGCTGACAATCTCGCGTGCGAACCGGTGAATGCGTGCTTTCGACACCAGCAGGCCGGCGACGACCACCGCGAGGGCGACTGCGACCGCCGGCCGGGTGTATGCGAGTGCGCCCAGGAGGTAGGCCACGAGTGCCGCGATCTCCGTAGTGGTTCCAGGGTCTTCTTTGCTGGTGCGAAAGTAGGCGAGTGCCAGGATGGCCCCGACTCCGACGAGACCTCCCACGACCGCCCACGTGTCTATACCCGCGGCAACTGCCCCCACCAGCGACAACAGAGCGAACGACCGCGATCCGGCGGGCACCTTGCGGGTGTGGCTGTGTTCCCGCTCCAAGCCGAGAAGCAGCCCGATGGCCAGCGCCACCAGGAACGGTTGGATCTGCAGCCAGCTCACAAGGACCCCTATTCGCCAAACCACAAGGAGAGTACGTCGATCCGAGTGGAAACACCGGTCCTCTACGTCGACGCAGTGGCAATCCGCAAATGACTGGCGTGACGACAGTGCCACATATGTTCGCCGAATCGATTGCGGTCCTTCAGGACTCCTCGATGATGTCGCGGCGGTAGCGTTGCGCGGCAAGGGCGTAACAGCCGATCGCTACCAGCTGCATCGTCGGAACAAGGATCAGCAGTGCGCGGCCCAGCGCCTGCGGGCCTAGCTCTGCGGTCAGTGCATCGCTGATCACGCCGGTCAGGAACGGACCCACTGCGCCCAGCGTCGCGTTGAAGAACAAGAAGATGGCCGACGCTGTCGCGCGCTGTTCGGGGAGCACCAGGCGCTGGATCGCCGCGATGGACGGCGCCAGATATGCGGTGCCGATGACATAGGCCAGTGCCAGCAGCCATACGCACAAGGTCTGGCTCTCGACGACGAATGCCAACGCCGAGGCGGGCAGCAGGCCCGTGATCAGAATGACCACGATCCACAGCAACCAGCGCGGGTCGCGGGTGGCGAGCCGGTCGGCGATCCGCCCGACGATCAGAAGGCCGAGAATTCCGAGCACGCCGGTGGCCAGGCCGTACTGGATTCCGACCTCGCCGAGTGACATACCTCGGCTGCGCATCAGGAACGCGGGCGCAAAGGTGGTGAGCGAGTATCCGGCCGCCGACACCAGCGCAGTGCCGGCCACCATGGCCAGGAAGCTGGGTTTGCGCAGCAGATCCCACCAATGCAGCGCGGCGGAGGGCTCACGCGGCGGTGGGGTGGGCAGGCTCTGGCGGCTGCCGACCACCCACAACACCAGAGGTGCCAGCAGCACGCTGATTCCGCCCATCACCACGAAAGCCGCCCGCCAGCCGAGGCTCTCGGCGAGCAGACCGCCGCCGAGCAAGCTGGCGGCACTGGCCAGCGGGATGGACATGGTGATGACTGCCAGCGGCGCAGAACGCTTCTCCGGGACGAAGTTGCGCGCCACATAGGCGTGCGCTGCGGGTGAGCTGCCTGCCTCGCCGACCGCCACGCCGACTCGGGTCAGCGCGAGCTGCAGGCCGGACTGAACCGCGCCACCCAGCATGGTCATTGCACCCCACAGTGTCAGGCAGCCGGCGATGACCGCGCCGAACACGCCACGGTCGGCGATGCGCGCGATCACGATGCCCAGCACGGCATACACGATGAGGAACCCAAACCCGTTGATGACACCGATTGCGGTGTCGGACAACGCCAGTTCCTGCTTGATGGGCTCGGCCAGCACGCCGGGCAGAAAGCGGTCGACGTAGTTGAGGGTGCCGACGAGGGCGAGCACCCCGACGGCGGCCCATGCACGAGTGGGCCCGTGAGTGTCCAGGGGTTCGAGCGCAGCGCCATCCCGCGGTGTCGACATCGGTCTCCTCTGTGATTCGCTGCCGAACAGCTTTGCAGCACGGCCGTGAGCTTTGTCGGCGGGCCTGGTTGCGGGGCTGCATAGCCATGGGGGCACTGCGGCGTCAGGCGACGGTGGGCACCAGTGGCAGCACGTCTCTGGCGAGCCGCTCGTACATGGCTCGTGGATCAGGGCCTCCAGCAATGAGGACCACGCAATCGGCGCCGGCGTCGCCCCAATCGCCGATTGCACGGGCACAGTCGGCGGGGGTGCCCGCGGCGGCCATCGACTGCAGCGTTGCGTCGGTGAGGTCGTTGCCGGCATCGCTCAATCCGGCGATCTCGGTCATTCGTGGGTAGATATCCAAGTCCAGTATGGGAAGTATCTTGCTCCGAGTTTGAGCGAGTGCCTCACTGGCGTCGTCTGAGACGTTCAGCATGGCGAAAACAACCAGCGCGCCCGCAGAGTTCATCGTCGACTTCGCCCAGCGCACTGCTTCAGGCGTACAGACTTCGGGCAGCACAACGCCGTCACTGCTTCGGCCTGCCGCCCGAAGTCCCTTCGGTCCGGTAGTACCGATCAGGATTGAGGGAATGGACGCGGGCGGGAAGCCGAGACCGACGTCATCAAGTCGGACGTAGCGGCCCGTGGTGGTCACTCGTTCACCCGCGAGCAACGCGCGCAGGGCGACGACGGTCTCCTCAAGTGCCGCCTGAGGCGTATTCGATCGGGCACCCACCTGTTCCATCCACGCCGGGACGCCATGCCCGATCGCCAGGGTCAGGCGATCGGGCGCCAGCCGCGCTAGGGCAGCGACTTCCATTGCGAGCGTCGAGACGTTCCTGGAGACGGCCGGCACAAGACCGAGTCCAACCCGGAGTCGTCGTGTGTGAGCCAAAGCAGTCGCTGCCATGACCAGTCCTCCGGACCACCCGAGATCTTCGCTGAACCACAGTTCCTCGAAGCCGTGTTCCTCAACCCAACGGGCGAAGTCGGGAAGTTCCTCGGCCGGCCAGTCTGGCTCGAACCGTACGGCGATGCGGCAGCCGTTGCCTGTCGTGGTCATGTGCTTATCTGCTCCTTCAGTCCCGCGTCAGCAAGGGAGCCGATCCTTGTGTCTTGCGACGATGCTGAGTTCCGCGCTCGGTTGGGTCTGCTCCACGACATTCTGCGTTGTTTACTGAATTTCACAACGCTAGACCTGAATCCGCGCGTATGTGGCAGGAAGTGGACGTCGTGACGCTCACGACAACATCGCGATATCACCATTTCCTGCAACGGGTTTCATGAGCGCCTGGGCGACCCCGGCGGGCTTTGAGGCGACTGAAGGAGTTCGGCGGAGGTCAGCCCTGGTCTGACGCCGAGTCGCCGTAATCCCACGACCTGGTTCGCACGGGCGTCACAGAGATGTAGGTAGCACCCGGCCTCGGCGCGGTGGGCCACTCCGACTCCGGCACGCCCCGCATCCTGGCAGCGTGCCGTGCGAGCTCCAGCGTCTCATCGGCCTCCCGAACGATGCGTGCGTGACCTTGGAACATCACCCCACGGATATCGGCCATGGTCGAGCCACTTTCGAGCATGACGCTCACGTTCTGATTGCGCTCGATGTTGGCCACTTTGTGGGTGCCATCTCGCACACCCATGACGACATCACCGCCCCGCCGGAAGTATCCCAGCGGCACGGTGTGTGGGAATCCGTCCTTGTCGATGGTCGTCAGGATCGCCCAGCCGGGACGGCTGTCGAGAAGCGCCGTGATTTCGTCGTCAGTGAGTTTGCGCGGCATGGGACGAGGTTACGCGGCGGGCAATCGCCACAGGATAGGTGCCGTTCTGGTCGGTTCGGCGGCAACTGTGATTGGTGACCTCAGGCGAAGCTGATCGGCGTCGCTGACAAGCCGCTGCGGTGAAGGTGTCGGGGGGTTCTGTCCAAAGTCTGTGACCGGAATTCAGGCCGGGTCGCGGGATCGGGGAGCACGTCTTGGACTGGTCGAGCCGCACCGAGGATTTTAGGACCGAGCCCTCGTGTCGAAGTCGCAGAACATCGTGGTGAAGTACTCCGGTTGTTCTTCGGCAACCCAGTGCCCGCAGTCTGGGACAAGCTGATCTGTCACCGAATTAGCGACCTCTTCACACATCGCCCGGAAGTTTCCGGCGAGGGGCCCGGATGCTCCTCCAGAGGCCAACACCGGGATGGTGAGCTTGCCGCTCTGTTGGAGCGCGGTGCGATTGTCGTCAGCGTCGCGGTCGAGTTCGCGGTAGATCTCACACAGTGCGCGCATGGCTCCTGGGGCTTCGAACGCGCGGGCGTAAACGTCAAGGTCGTCGTTGGAGATCGCATCCGGTTGGTAGGTCAATTCGTCGAAGAATCGGTTGATGTACCAACGTTCACGTCCGTGCGTGAGGTACACCGCGACGTCCGTGTTGGCATGAAAGGAGAACTGCCACGCTGACTTCTGAGCCACGCGCCATTCGTAGTAGGCAGTGCCCGGCAGCGGAGCTTCCATGAAGGTGGCGCTCACGACATCATCGCGGTACCGCAGCGCGAAACTCAGAGCCAGTGTCGACCCGAGATCATGGCCGACAAGCGAGACGGGCTCCGCGACGCCCAGAGTCCCGCGCACGAGACTGTGGATATCACCGGCCATGGTCCACTTGTCGTATCCCTCACGAGGTTTGTCCGACGCGCCGGCGCCGCGATAGTCGGGCATGATCACCCGATAGCCGGCGACGGCTAGCGGCATCATGACTTTGCGCCACTCGTACCGCGTTTGGGGGGCGCCGTGGAGCAGCACGACGGTCTTGGTGGGTTCAGGTGGAGTGGCAACCGTATAGCCGATACGAACCGTCTGATCCGGGTCAACCCAGGCCCGACCGTGGTGGACCTCGATATCGCGCGCTGTGGTCATGCCCTCTCGCCTTTCTGCGTGTTTATCCGTGTCGACGGCCATTGGTGCTGATGCCACTGTTGGTCAAGGCTTCTCCCAGGAATGCACAAGCGCGGAGATCCTCACGGGCGCCATCGAGCCGCCCTGTCGCCAAGGTCCTATCGTGCTGCAGCAGTGAGCGTTTCGAGCTCGGCCGGCGACAACGTCAATTCGGCGGCGGCAAGGTTCTCCTCGAGGTGCGCCACCTTAGACGTACCGGGAATGGGCAGCATGATCGGTGATGTCTGCAGGAGCCAGGCGATGGCCACCTGCGCGGGTGTGTTCCCATGCTGGCGGGCCACTTCGGCGAGAGCGTCGTGGGCCTTGTCGAGGCCGCCCTGGGCGACGGGAGCCCAGGGGATGAAGCCGATCCCGTCACGGTTGCACACCTCCAGAACCGCCTGGGCGCTGCGGTCGATCACGTTGTATCTGCTTTGCACCGTGACGATGTCGGCGATCTGCCTGGCCTCGGCGAGCTGTTCTGGGGTGATCTGCGACAGGCCGATAGACACGATCTTGCCCTCGTCCTGCAGCGCCTTGAGCTCGCCCACCTGATCGGCCAGCGGCACCTTCTCATCGATGCGATGCAGCTGCATCAGGTCGATCTGGTCCAGCTTGAGCCGACGCAGACTCATCAGGACCTGCTGCCGCAGGTACTCCGGCCGTCCGACCGGCGGCCACGCCGCCGGGCCAAGACGTTTCGGGCCGTCCTCGGTGTCGATCACGTCGGGCCCGTTGCGGGTCAGGCCCGCCTTGGTCGCGACCACCACGTCAGGGGGATAGGGGTAGAGCGCCTCGCTGATGATCTGCTCCGCGACGAAAGGACCGTAAGAGTCTGCGGTGTCGATGAATTGGACGCCCAACTCGACAGCGCGGCGTACCACGGCGATGCACTCGTCGCGGTCGGCGGGTTCACCCCAGATCCCCCGGCCCGTCAAACGCATCGAGCCGAATCCGAGCCGGGCGACCGTCTTTCCGGCAATGTCGAACGTGCCCGCGTTGGCGATCGTCGAAGTCATGAGTTGTTCTCCTTCACTGTGTGGTGGTTGGGTGGTCCCGCGGTGACGTTGACACGACCATGGACGCTCGACCGTCATACGTTGTGACCGCCGTCGACGTTCAGGTTTGCACCGGTCACGTAGCTGGATTCGGGGCCCGCCAGGAAGCTCACCACGGCGGCCACGTCACTGGTCTGTCCGTAACGCCCGAGCGCTGTCACATTCTTCAGGGCCGCGGCGAAATCGCCTTCGTCCGGATTCATGTCGGTGTTGATCGGACCCGGCTGGACGTTGTTCACGGTGATGCCGCGCGGGCCGAGCTCGCGGGCCAGCCCGCGGGTGAAGGACGACACCGCTCCCTTGGTCATCGCGTACACCGACAGTTCGGGAACCGGGACCCGGTCGGCGTTGATGCTGCCGATGTTGATGATGCGCCCACCGTCGCCCAGATGTTTGAGCGAGCTGTGAGTTGTCCAGAACGGGCCACCGATGTTGATTGCCACCAGCCGGTCGTACTGCTCCTGGGTGAACTCTTCGATCGGCGCCTTCACAGCGATGCCGGCGTTGTTCACCACAATGTCCATGCCACCGAGCTCGGCGGCGGCGGTGTCGACGGCGGCCGCAGCCTGAGTCGGATCGGCAACGTCAGCGTGGATCGCCACGGCCTTCGCGCCGTGCGCGGTCACGTCGGCGAGGAGCTCGTCCGCCTCCGCTTTTGACGCCGAAAAGGTGAAGGCCACCGCGGCGCCGTCGGCGGTCAGTCGCCGCACGATCCCCGCTCCGATGCCCCGCGATCCCCCGGTGACCAGTGCCCGTCGTCCCGACAGTGAGCTCATTGTCCGCGCCTCTCTGCGATTACGAACCGATGTGTTACTTAGTACAGTGAGCTCAAGGCCGGTGACTGACGGGTTTAATCCCAGTGTGACGGGCATCACAGGAGAAGGGCGGTGCGGCGTGGCAGTCGGGCGGCCGCGAGAATTCGATCCTGACCAGGTCGAAGAAGCGGCGATGAAACTGTTCTGGCAGCACGGCTTCGACGGGGTATCGATCTCCGACGTGACGGCTGTGACCGGCGTCAACCGACGCAGCATTTACGCCGAGTTCGGAAGCAAGGAGAAGCTGTTCATGCGGGCTGCGGAGCGTTACCTCGCGGGGCCGAGCGGCTACGTGACTGATGCGCTGACCCGGCCGACGGCCCGTGAGGTCGCCGAAGCCATGGTGCACGGTGCCGCCAACCTCGTCAGCGGCGCCATCCCCGGGTGCCTGACTACCGTCGGCGAAGCCCCCGGTCTGGCCGAGTTACGGGAAGCGATTGTGCGCCGACTCGCCGAACGATTCGACGCTGCGGTCGCCGACGGCGAGCTCTTCGGCGTCGACACTGTGGTGCTGGCGCGCTGGATTGTTGCAGTAGGCCAAGGTATTTCGGTTCAAGCCCGCAGTGGCGCCAGTCGCGCCGAACTTTTCGCCGTAGCCGACCTGGCAATGGCGGGATGGCCGGGAACGGGCGCCTAGTGCGCCAACGCCAGGACGGCGCAGCGCGGCGACGCGACTCCCGCGGGGACAACTCGCCAGCGGCCGTGCCACTGGGAGAAGTGGCCGTTCTGGTCGGGAGTCCGGTATGGGATGGTCTGTGTGACAGCGTGTTTCGCGGAGGGACTGGCGGCGGGTTGCCTTCATTCTGACGGTGGCGTGGTGCTGAAGATCGGCCAGCAGATCTCTGTCGCGGTGAAGTTGTACGGCTCCGAGGGCGTGGAGCCGATGTAGTGTTCGCGGATCGGTCCCTGGTCGCTGATCAGATGCTCGTTTACGTGTTTTCCCAGAGCCCCGTAGCTGCGGTCGATGCCGTCGTGACCGCCGGAGTGGGTGAGCACCGCGAACTCGGCCTGAGGAAGGACCTCGGCGCGGACGCCCTCCGGGGGGTGCGCGGACTGTGGCGCGGGAACGAAGAGCGTTGCCCTCCCCCGTGATTCGAGGAACAGCGCTCGGTCGTACAGGCCACCCGGCACGAACCCGAGGGGTGCGCTTCCTGCCGCCGCGACTGCCTCCCGCAGCGTACCCAGCGCCATCCCGAACCAGCTGTCGATCTCGGAGACGTCGATGGTGGCGCCTACGGACCACACCGCGAACGCCGGCTTGAGATGCAACTCCACATGGGCGGGCGTCGTTACGGGCGAGAGCAATTCGCGCAGCGCGCCAACGGCGTCACGAGTCTGCTGAAGCTGCTCCTCCATCTGTTCGAGATGGGTGGTGATGATCTCGGTACGGGCCGCGGCGTCTTCTGTGCTCAGCAGTGCCTTGATGTCGGGAATGGACATGCCCAGGGACCGGAACCGGCGGATGATGTGTGCAGAATCGACCTGGCCGGTGTCGTAGACGCGGTAGCCGGTATGGGAGTCGATGTGGGCTGGTTCGAGGATGCCGATCTCGTGGTAATGCCGTAGCGCCTTCCTACTCAGGCTGGTCATCACTGCGAAGTCACCGATCGAGACCCGTGCGCCCATGGCATCCTCCTGTGCAATCTGTCACCCTGCCTTATCGGGTATGGCCATCGTGCAGTTTCCCCCTAGGGCAAGGTCAAGTCTGCGGCGCGAGTCCGGTGATTGCGTACGAGGCCGCCATCGGCTGGCAGCAGCGAGCGAAATGCTTCCGTGGAGAGCCTCAGGCGCGGCAGGCGGGCGCCCAGGAAAGAATTCTCCGGCCGAGGCTTGACCTTCCCCTTGGGGGAAGATCCAACGTGGGGTCATGACCACAGAATGGGATGCACTCCCCGACACCATAAAAACGTTCATGACCGCGATCGATGGCCGTGAGGTAGACACAGCGCTGGCCACACTCACCACTGATGCCGTGGTGACCGACGAAGGCCACGACTACAAGGGACATGACGAGATCGGCGCGTGGGTGGCCACCGCGGCCGCCGAGTACACCTACACCACCGCATTCACCGGCGCGACGGTGCTCGAACAGAAGACCGGTACGACTGTCGACGTCGGGCAGCACCTGGAGGGCAACTTCCCGGGCGGGGTCGCCGACCTGCACTACCGCTTCACCCTCGACGGCGCTGTGATCAGCCGGGTGGTGATCGAGCCATGACGCGGCGTTGGTTCATCACCGGAGGCACCCCCGGCAACTTCGGGATGGCGTTCGCCGAGACCGCACTCGAGGCCGGCGACCGTGTGGCACTCACCTCCCGGCGCCCGCAGGAGCTGGACACTTGGGCGCAGCAGTACGGCGACCGCGTTCTCGTTGTGCCGCTGGAACTCACCGACGCGGCCCAGGTGCAACGTGCGGTGCGTGACGCAGAGGAGCACTTCGGCGGCATCGACGTGCTGGTCAACAACGCCGGACGCGGTTGGTACGGATCGATCGAAGGAATGGACGAGTCCTCGTTGCGGGCGATGTTCGAGCTGAACTTCTTCGCCGTGCTGTCGGTGACCCGTGCGGTGCTGCCGGGAATGCGCGCCCGCGGGAACGGGTGGATCGTCAACGTGTCGTCGGTGGCGGGGCTGGTTTCGGCGCCCGGATTCGGCTTCTACAGCGCGACGAAGTACGCCATCGAGGCGATCACCGATGCCCTGCGCGACGAGGTGGCCGCTCAGGGCATCTCCGTCTTGACAGTCGAACCAGGTGCGTTCCGCACCAACGCCTACGCCGGCTTCGCGAACGAGCCCGTCGAGGAGGCGATTCCGCAGTACCACGACATGCTGGAGCAGGTCCGCGCCGCCTTCGTCGAGATGGACGGCACGCAACCCGGCGATCCGCACCGCGGTGCCCGTGCGGTGATCGCAGCGATGGCTCAAGATCCGCCTCCGCGCCGCCTGGTCCTGGGTAATAGCGGCTACGACGCTGTCACCGATGCGCTGCAGCAGACCCTCGCCGACATCCAGAGGAACGAAACTCTATCTCGCAGTGCGGATTTCCCCGCCTGAATGTGCTGACCGCAGGACGGTAGGTCGGTGACTAGGTGCTTACATCAACTAGTGTGCGCCGCTGTTGGCTGAACTCGAGCAATGGCCAGTCGGACACGCAGTGACAATCCCATTCCAGCCGCACTGAGAACCCGACACAACCCTCCGGCCCGCTCGCGCCTCGCTGCCGCCTTGGTCTCCGGCAGGCCGCACCCGCTCACTTGGCGGCTTCGGCATTCTGCAAGGTCTAGCGTGGGCGCATGGGTTTGTTCAGCCATGAAGAGTTCCGCGACCCGGACGAGGGCGTTGCTAGCGGCGCTAGTGGTGGGGCCGTTGAGAGGGCTCGCGGTGCTGATGTTGACGAATTCGGGTCAGATCATCCGGTGGTCGTTGGTCCGGGGTTACCGCCCGAGGATGGTTCTTGCGGTCAGTTCGCCGTGCAGTTTCACGTGTCGACGTCAATGCTGGTCGGGTTGACACGTATTGCTCGTATGCGCGGGGTGAGCGTGCCGGAGGTGTGCCGGCAGGTTGTCGGTGTGTTTGTCGCCCAGCAGGAGGGCGAATTGGGTGCGTTGCTCGCTGCTGAGGCCGAAGTGGCGGACTACCGGCCGAGTTTGGGTGACGCGTAGGCGCACCCCGCTGGGGTAGATCACTCGGTCAGTGTCGTCGGCCGCCACTTGGACCGGCGTGGGTCCGAAAGACCCGGCACGCGGCTTCCGTGGGAGTGGTCCATTTCGGCGCTGACCAGAGGCCGGCCTCCAGTGCTACCGCTGGCTCGATGGGCGGAATCTCTCCGACATGTCCATCTGGACATCAGACGGACATGTCATTTGAGAATTTGGACTTCAAACTTGAAAGGCCACAACCCCCTACTGCGTCCTTGGCATGTTCGCGAACCTCGACAGGTGCAGCTGGTTGGTGACGGTGACCGTTCTGGTCGGGCCGTTACGGTGTTTGGCCACAATGAGATCCGCCTCGCCGCCGCGGGGGTCGTCGCTGTCGAACGCGTCCGGGCGGTGCAGCAGGATCACCATGTCGGCGTCCTGCTCGATTGAGCCGGACTCACGTAGATCGGCGAGCATCGGCTTCTTGTCGGTGCGCTGTTCCGGACCGCGGTTGAGCTGACTCATCGCGATCACCGGCACCTGCAGCTCCTTGGCCAGAAGCTTGAGCTGCCTGGAGAATTCCGAGACTTCCTGCTGGCGTGACTCGACCTTCTTACCCGACGTCATCAGCTGGAGGTAGTCGATGACGATCAACCGAAGGCCAGCCTTCTGACTGAGCCGGCGCGCCTTCGCGCGAATCTCCATCATCGTCAGGTTCGGCGAATCGTCGATATAGAGCGGCGCTTCGCTGATCTCGCTCATCCGGCGGGCCAGGCGCGTCCAGTCGTCGTCGCTCATCCGACCCGACCGCATGTCGGCAAGCTTGATCTTCGCCTCCGCCGACAGCAGACGCATGACGATCTCGGTCTTGCTCATTTCCAGGGAGAACACGACGCTGGCCATCTGATGCTTGATCGAGCACGAGCGCAGGAAGTCCAGGCCCAGCGTGGAGTTGTGCGTCGGCACCATCGATCGACCGGCCAGGTACATGTGATCGTCATTGTCGACTTCTACGCACCGCACAGGCACGCTCGGCACCGGACGCACGTCGACGATGAACCGCGAGTTCGACCGCACCGCGCTGGCAGCACGTCGTTCCTTGTGCAGCAGGTCTTTACGGTGCAATCCGAAGACCGAGTCGGCCGCCGAGAAATTGACCAGGTAGGCCGTCGAGGATGCTTCTGTACGACCCTTTACCGCCTTGGTGGCCATCTGGCAGCGGTAACCCAGCGAGACGACCAACTCCGCAACGTCGGTCGCCAGGCGCTCATCGGTGACGCAGAACTGCACCGCACCGCCGTTGGTCACCGTGCCGTCCGTGTCGAGCAAGCCCGCGAGCAACGCCCGCCGCTGCGCCTCGGAGGCGCGCAGATACTGCATCGGGATGTGCTTCTGTCCGAGCACGCCGAGCGTCCGCAGCCGTGCCTGAACAGTACCCACCGCGTTGCGGCAACCTTGGCACATCCTGAGGCCACACGACGGTCCGCCGCATCGCGAACACGTCGGCGCCGCAACGGGTTCTGACACGAAGCGAGCACGTCCCCCGCACGAGCGTCCACACGTACGAACTTGGCTCGTCTGCGGCACGAACGCAGTACCGCACACGACGCACTCTCGCGAGGCGACCGGCTCGGCCGGTGCCCACTGCAGTCCGTATCGCATCGGCGCGCTGGGCGCTGGGACGGTGACCAACCCTTCCGCCTCGATCCGCATCAGGATCTCGGGGTCAACCGTGGTGATCTGCGCGGCCGTCGAGGTGCCGTCCCCCAGCCAGGCCCCCAGCGTGTACGGCGGCACGAGTAGGTCGGCGTCCTCGCCCTGCAGCGGCGCGGTGTTGACGACCGAGTGGTTGAGCCGGCGATCCGCCGTCGGGCACCGCAAGGTCTCCGCGATCTCGCGTGTGGTCCGCACCGCGGCGGACACCTGGCCCGCGGATCGACGGGACGCACGGGTGTCGGTCAACCACTGGTGCTGCTCGTCGGCGACCAGAACTGTGCCATCCGAGAATTCGACCTCGTAGCAAGGCCGCCCGAGCATGACCTCGGTGGCAGCCACCACCCGCGTCGGCCGGCCGTCCGCGCCGATCAGCTGTTCGCCGACGGCGACGTCGGCCATCGTCGTCCACCCGGTCGGTGTCGGCAGCAGCGTATCGATCTTCAGCGCCTTCCCCATACCGGGACGCGCGGCGATGACGATCATCTGGCCGGCGTGCAGCCCGTTGGTCAGCTCGTCGAGGTCGTGGAAACCGGTGGGCACGCCTTTCGAGATGCCGCCCGACGACGCGATCGAGTCGATCTCGTCCATGGTGGGCTGCAGCAGCTCCTCCAGGACGACGAAATCTTCGGAGGCCCGCCGCTCGGTGACGTCGTAGATCTCGGCCTGCGCGCGGTCCACGACGTCGTTGACGTCGGCTCCGTCGGCGCCTGCGTACCCGTACTGCACCACCCGGGTGCCCGCCTCCACGAGGCGGCGCAGCAGCGACTTCTCGGCCACGATCTCGGCGTAATAGCCGGCATTGGCTGCGGTCGGCACCGTCGAGATGAGCGTGTGCAGATACGGCGCCCCGCCGACGCGGCGCAGCAGCCCGCGCCGGTCCAGTTCAGCGGCGACGGTGACGGCGTCGGCCGGCTCCCCGCGGCTGTACAGATCCAGGACGGCGTCGTAGACGAGTTGGTTTCCGGGCCGGTAGAAGTCGCCGGGCCGCAGCCGTTCCAGGACGTCGGCGATCGCATCCTTGCTCAGCAGCATGCCGCCCAGCACCGCCTGCTCGGCGGCGAGATCCTGCGGGGGCTGGCGCCCGAAATCCTCGCTGGGGGGCGGCTCAGCCTGCCGGGAATCCCTACGGTCTCCGGGACGACCCAAGTCATCTACCACGGCCACGCCGAGACCCACCCCCTGTATATCGCGATCGAACGCACATTCGACAACGGCATGTCGCGACTGTAGATCCGGCCTCTGACAACTCGCTCGTTGGCGGCCGCACTGCTGCCGCGACGGCCAACGCTAGACGTTGCTGGCGGTAGCGCAACCGCCCGCTGTGGATGAGCCTGTGGATGGCGTGTGCATAGGTCTGGTGGACCATGTTGAGGGGTTGGGGAGAACCTGTTGATAACCATCGATGTTGACCCTGTTTTCCCTGATGGAGGCAGGGTAGGCCGGTGGATCTTCTGTGGATGGGAAATTCGTCGGCGTGTCGTGTCCGGTTTCCGACTCGGGCGTGTTGTGTTGCGCCTCGGCGCCGCGCAGGTTAACAGCCGGTTAGGTTCGCTGTGTTCGCTTTGCGGCGAATGGTTCGCTACCAGAAGACAGCAACGACCGGGCGAGACCCCTAGAGGTCGTCGCCCGGTCGTGTGAGTACTGCTGTGTCCGGCGCGCGGCTACTTCGCGACGACGTTGACCGACACCGTGGCGTTCACGTCGGGATGCAAACGCACCGTGACGGGATGCGTGCCCAGCGCCTTGATGTGCGCCTTGGGCAAGCTGACCGTCCGCTTGTCCAGGTTCGGGCCGCCGGCCTTCTTGATGGCGTTGACGACGTCGGCCGCCGTCACGGAACCGAACAGCTTGCCGGAGTCGCCCGCGGCCTTGACGGCCACGTCGACGTCGCCGAGACCCTCGATGGCGGTCTTCAGCTCGTTGGCGTGCTCAAGACCCTTGACGCTCTTGAGCTCCTGAGCGCGGCGGATTTCCTCCGCCTGGCGCTCCGCGCCGCGGGTGGCCACGATCGCCAGTCCACGGGGCAGCAGGTAGTTACGGCCGTAGCCGTCCTTGACCTCGACGGCGTCACCGGGTACGCCGAGGTGCTCGACCTCAGCGGTCAGAATGAGTTTCATTGTTCGTTCCTGTCCTGACTATCGCGTCGCCGAGCTGAACGGCAGCAACGCGACCTCGCGAGCGTTCTTCACCGCGATGGCGATGTCACGCTGGTGCTGCACGCAGTTGCCGGTGACGCGGCGGGCGCGGATCTTGCCGCGCTCGCTGATGTAGGTACGCAGCAGCTGCGTGTCCTTGTAATCGATGTCCTGGTTCTTGCCCTTCTTCGAGCAGAACACGCACTTGCGGGTTTTGACCGGCTTCTCGGGAGCCGGACGCCTCTTCGTGGAGGAGGACTTGGCCATGTCTATCTCTTTCTACAAATGAAAAATGGGTTGATCAGAAGGGCGGTTCGTCGTCGGCGCCACCGAACGAGCCCGACGCGGGCGCACTGCCCCACGGGTCGTCCTTGGGGGCCTCCGACTGACGCGAGCTCGCGCCCCCGCCTCCGCCGCCGAATCCGCCGCCACCACCGCCGCCGCTGCGGCTGGCCTTGTTGACCTTGGCCGTCGCGTACTTGAGCGACGGGCCGATCTCGTCGACCTCGAGCTCCATAACCGTGCGCTTCTCACCCTCACGGGTTTCGAACGACCGCTGCTTCAGACGGCCGCTGACGATCACCCGCGATCCGCGGACGAGGCTCTCGGCGACGTTCTCGGCAGCTTCGCGCCAGATGTTGCAGCGGAGGAACAGCGCTTCGCCGTCCTTCCACTCATTGGTCTGACGGTCGAACATGCGGGGCGTCGACGCGACCGTGAAGTTCGCGACGGCCGCGCCCGACGGCGTGAACCGCAGTTCGGGGTCGGCGGTCAAGTTTCCAATGACCGTGATGACGGTGTCACCAGCCACGTGGTCCTCCTGAGTTGTGTTGGTCTGCGCAGTGCGCGTCGGAAAGAGCTCGCAGGCGAGCCTACGGAACAGCCCCGACGTGCACAGGAGGTCAAGCTTCTTAGTGCTTGTCCGTCCGCATGACCTTGGTCCGCAGCACGGACTCGTTCAGGTTGAGCTGGCGATCCAGCTCGGACACGGTGGCCGGTTCGGCCTTCACATCGACGATCGCGTAGATGCCCTCGGCATGCTTGGCGATCTCGTACGCCAGCCGGCGTCGTCCCCAGATGTCAACCTTGTCGACACTGCCGCCGTCCTTGCGGATGACGTTCAGAAACGTCTCCAACGACGGAGCAACAGTACGTTCGTCGAGAGTGGGGTCGAGAATGACCATGATTTCGTATGGACGCATAAGGAACCCATCACCTCCTCTGGTCTGGTCGGCCACGGCGTGTCCGTGGCAGGAGGGTCGCCTGCGTCGGCAACCTGCCCAGGCTACAGGGACCGGTCCTGATCTGCGAAATCGTCAGACCGCGACGCCGCCGTGGACCGCTAGGCTTGGTGCTTCACCGTCACCCACGTCGTGCGAGAGGGGTTGGATGAACCATCCGCACGGGCCCTCCGGGGACGGCTCCCCCGACCAGCAGCCCCGGCCGGGTTTCGCGACCTACCACTTCCCCCAGCCGGTCCCGCAGCCGCCGCCCAGCGGTGTCACCGGGATCATGGCGGTCGCCTTCGCCGGACTCGTCGCCGTCGCATGCCTGGGTGTCAGTCTTCTCGCCTTCCTCGGTCTGTTCGGCGTCAGCCTGCTCGACACCGACTCGAGAGTCCAGACCTCCGTCGGCATTTCCGGCTCGGTACTGCCCGTGCTGATCCTCGGAATCCTGCTGACCTTCGTGGCCGGGCTCCTTCTGGCCGCCGGAACCGTGAAACTTGCGCAGCGCAAGATGGCAGGTCGCCGTCTTGTCGTGGGTGGATGCGGGGTCACGATCGCGGCCAACCTCCTCAGCCTCGGGTACGCCGCGTCGGCGACGGGCCCTTACATCAGCGGCGCAACATTCGCGCTCCTGGGCCTCATCTTCCCGATGGCGACGCTGGTGCTGGTGCTGGTGCCGTCCACCACCGCCTGGATCACCGCCAAACGTAAACCGACCAGCGCCTACTGACCCAGGCGTCCGATCAAGACGCCACGGTCGGGCTCCGCGGCGGTCACGATCCGGGGTCGTGGCCGCAGCCAGTCGGGCAGCCGACGCGGGAACGCATCGGGTGCGCGGTCGAAGACACCACCCGCCGGATCGTCCACACCGCCCTGCCGGACCAGGTCCAGATGCGGCCGGTAGATCTGGCGAATCACGAAGCCGCACAGGACGACCACCGCGATGTCCCGTAGCAGCACCGTCGCGGTGAACCACTGCTCGGGCAGGCCCATCTTCTGCTCGCCGAACAGATACAGCATCCGGGGCACCCAGACGAGCATGTCGACGGTCATCCACGCCAGCAGAATTCGTCGATGCGGCAGCGCCAGCACCGCCAGCGGAACCAGCCACAGTGAGAACTGCGGGCTCCACACCTTGTTGGTCAACAGGAACGCCGCGACCACCAGGAACGCGATCTGCGCGACCCGCGGCCGCCGATTCGCCGTCAGCACGATGTACCCGATCGCGATGCAGCACGCCGCGAACAGCGCGGCGCTCACCGTGTTCAGTACGACGGGCGGCTCCCAGAACCCGAGATCCTGGTCGAAACCGGGCCACCCGGTGAACGACTTCACCACGTTGTAGATCGAATCCATGTCGTCGCCGCGGCGGGTGTTGAGCCGGAAGAACTCCGACCACCCGCGCGGGAACAACACCATGATCGGCAGGTTCACCACCAGCCATGCCACCACTGCGGCCGCCGCCGTCTTGCCGACCTCCCGCAGCCGGCCCGTGCGCACCGCCAGCAGCACCAGCGGGATGAGCAGCAGCAGCGGGTAGAGCTTCGCCGCCACCCCCAGACCGATCAGGACACCGGCCAGCACGGGTCTTCGCCGCGCCCACGCCAGCAGCGCACACGCCGCGAAAGCCGTTGCCAGAGCGTCGAAATTGGTGAAGATCTGGAAGATCACAATGGGCGAGGCGGCCACCAGCGCGGCGTCCCAGATGCGGCGCGGCCCGGCCAGCATCGCCGTCGCCCACACGGTGGTCAACCACGCCAGCGCCAGACCCAGCGCGGCGATGTTGAAGAACATCACGACCTCGGCGATCACCGGCACCGCAACCAGCTTGGTCAGCGCGGAGTAGGTCTTGGCCACCGTCATCGACAGGTACTGGTAGAGCCCGGTCAGGACCGGATACTCCATGTAGCGCACCGCGGGTTGACCGTCGTACTGGACGCGCGGCTTGCCCTCGGCGTCGGTTTCCACCCAGCTGGACTTGTACGGGAACTTGCCCAGGTTCAACAGCTCCGCGGTGTACAGCGGAACCGTGTCGGAGTAACACAACTCGTAGTAGGCGCGCTGGTTCTCCCAGTTGGCGACCCGCTGATCGGCAGTGCCGGTGCCGGTGGTCTGCAGGCACGCGGACTTCGTCGAGTAGCCCAGTGCCAGGAACACCAGCGCGATGATGAGCATCACGCGCAGCGGGGTCATGAACCTGGTACGGCCGATCAGGGCGTGGCGGCCGACGGGGCCGCCGACGGTGCCCGACAGCGCCGCGCCGAGAGTGTCGGTGCGGCTCGGCATGTCCCGGGTGTCGAGGCTGCGCACATCTGCGGCGAGTCGAGCGGGCGATGTGCGCAGCCCGTCCTCACTGGCAATCTGGTTGGTCCGGTCGCTCCGGTCGTCGGCATGCCCGTCGTCGACGCCCGCCGCGCTCACGGAGGCGGCGGAGGACCGGGCGGCACCGGCGCACCGGGTACCACCGGGGCGCCGGGCGGCGGTGCGCCGGGAGGCACCGGGGCACCGGGCGCTCCCACGGGTGCCGGTTCAGCGCCGGGCACCGGAGGTGGCGTCGCGGGCACGGTGGTCGGCGGACCCCACGGAATCGTGATGCCCGGCGCGATCTCCAGCGTCGGCTGAATCACGGTCTCCGACGGCGGTGGCGGCGCGGTCGGTGACGGCGGTGGCGGCGGCGCCTGGGGCACCCCGGCGTAACCACCGATCTCCTCGGGCTTGGGGAACGTCTCGTTGTCGGTGCCGTCCAGCGCACCGTCCATCGTGGCCTTCCAGATCTGGCCAGGCAGACCCGAGCCGTAGACCGCCCCACCGGATTCGTTCACCAGCGGCTGGGTGCCGTCGGTGGTGCCCACCCAGACCGCCGTGGACAGCGACGGCGTGAAGCCGACCATCCACGCGTCCCGGTTGTCGCCGGTATCGCCGAGCTGATTGGTGCCGGTCTTGGCGGCCGACGGGCGGCCACCCGCCAGCGACCTGCCCGAGTAGCCGGCGATCGGCTGCATCGCGGCGATGACGTTGTCGGCCACCTTCTTGTCGATGCGCTGCTCGCCGCTGCCGTCCTCCTGCGTCGCGTCGAAGAGGACATCGCCCTCGGCGTTGACGACCTTCTGCACGAAATGCGGCTTGTGATAGGTGCCCGACGCGGCGATCGTCGCGTACGCCGACGCCATGTCCAGCACGCGGGACTGGTACTGCCCCAGCACGATCCCGTTGTTCGGCGGCCCGCCCTGGCCGTCCTCGGACAGCGTGTGTTCCACCCCGGGGATGCTCTCGGCGATACCCGCCTGGTGTGCCGCGTCGGCGACGTCCTGCGGCCCGTTCTTGAGCTGCAGCATCAACCGGTAATAGCTGGTGTTCAGTGACCGCTTCAACGCCTCGGCGATGTTGCAGGTACCGCAACTTCCGCCCTCGACGTTGGAGATCTTGATGCCGTTGACCTCGACCGGTGAGCTGTCGACCTGGTAGCCCAGGCCCATCCCCTGCTGCAGTGCCGCGACGAGCGCGAACACCTTGAACGACGACCCTGTGGGCAACCCCGCCTGGGCGAAGTCGAATCCGTTGGCGTCCGAGCCGCCGTAGTAGGCCTTGACGCCGCCGGTCTTCGGGTCGATCGAGACCACCGCGGTGCGCATGTCGGGCTGCTGACCGTCCATGTACTCCTCGACCGCATCGAGTGCCGCGGCCTGCGCCTTGGGATCGATCGTCGTGGTGATCTGCAGGCCCTCGGTGTTGAGCGCCTGCTCGCTGATGTTGAAGATCTCGAGCAGCTCATTGACGACCTGGCGCTCGATGAGGCCGTTGGGGCCGGTGGTCTGGTTCTGCGTACCCGCCGCATCTGGCGGAATCGTCGGCGGAAACACCTGCGCGGCGCGGTCGGTCGCCGACAGCGCACCGATGTCGACCATTCCGTCGAGCACCCAGTTCCACCGCACCGCAGCCCCGTCGGGGTCGACGGCGGGATCGAGCCCCGACGGCCGCTGGATCAGCGCCGCCAACAGTGCGCCTTCGGCGACGGTGAGCTGTTCGACCGGTTTGTTGAAGTACGCCTGTGACGCGGCTGCCACGCCGTAGGCGCCGCGTCCGAAGTAGATGATGTTCAGGTAGGACTCCAGCACCTGGTCCTTGGACCATTCGCTGGACATCTTGGTGGAGATCACCAGTTCCTTGGCCTTGCGGATCACCCCGCCGAGACCCGACCGCGCGTCGCCGACGAGGGCGTTCTTCACGTACTGCTGCGTGATGGTCGAACCGCCCTGCAGGTCACCACCGAAGATGTTGTTCTTGAACGCGCGCAGGAACCCGGTGAACGAGAACCCCGGGTTGGAGTAGAAGTCCCTGTCCTCGGCGGCCATCACCGCGTCGCGGACGTGCACCGGGATCTGATCGATCTTGACGTCGATCCGGTTACCTTCCGGCGGAACGATTCTCGCGATCTCGCTGCCGTCGCTGGCAAGGATGGTCGACACCTGCGCGGTGCGGACGTCGCCGGGCTTGGGGACGTCGACGATCATGTACGCCATCCCGAACGTCAGCAGCGGGAGCACGATGAGCGCCACCGCGGCCACGGCGGCACCGCGCCGCACCCACTTCCAGTTGATCTGCTCGCGGATGGTGCGCTTCGGCCCGGTCGGTCCGCCACCGGTGGGTCCGCCGCCCGGTCCGCGTGGGGGCGGTGGCTGCTTGGGCGGGCCCGGGTTGGGCGGGCCCGGGTTGCCCGGACGTTGGCTGCCTCGCTCGTGCCGCCCGCGTCCGCCCAGTGCCCGTGAGACGTCGTCGATCGGGTCCCGCAGGTGCGGCGGCACCCCGTCGCGCACCGGCGGCAACACCGCGGTGTGCCGGTCGTCCGGCGGCACCGGACGCGGCCCGCCCGGTCCTCCCGGGCTCGGGGCCGGTGGCCGATGACGGCCACTGTCGCCGGGACGGCGCCCGGCGGGGTCAGGTCGGTTCTGGGGATTTCGCGCGCCCATGCTCTCGGCTGCCTTCTGCCCGTCGCGGGCGTCGTCGGCTGACCGGTCGTGGCGCCCGTCGCTATTCACTGGCCGTCCGCGCAGTACCGCGCGCGGTCTGGGTGCGGCGCGGCCCGCGAGACCCCTTCGGGGGCGGGACCGCTCCGAGCACGTAGGACTTGACCAGATGGTTCCAGCTGCACGTGCGACATACCTCCACCACGTGTACCGAGAATTCGTCGTACTTGGTGGCCAGCAGGACCAGCTCCTCTGCGGTTCGCGCGGATCCCGACACCGCGCCGAGGTGGTCGCCGAACACCCACGACACCAGCGTCAGTTGTTCTTTCCGGCAGATCGGGCACATCACCGAGCTGGGCTTGCCGTGGAATTTTGCCGCCCTCAGCAAGTACGGGTTGGCGTCGCACACCTCCGAGACGCCGGTGCGTCCCGAGTAGACCTCGGCCAGCAGGGACCGCCGCCGAAGGGCGTAATCCACCACCTGTCGCTGCAATCGCACGAGGACCAGAGTACGTCGGCCCTTGGGGCACCGAGGCTCGACGTGCGTCCCGAGATCGCAACGACGGGAATCTGCGTGCCGCCGGAATCCGGTCTGGCCTGCGCCGTCGCGGGGCGAACTCTTACGATCTTGAACGTGGCCACGGGCAGCACGGGACGACGCACGTCGTGGATGCGGGCAAAAGACAGTGACCGCAACGACACCTGCCAGATCCTCGACGCCGCCCTGGCCGAGGGACAGCTGTCGATGGCCGAGCACGGCGAGCGGGTCAAGACCGCCACCACCGCCTCGACGCTGGGGCAGCTCCAAGACCTGGTGTCGGATCTGCAGTCCAAAGAGTCGGCGACACCGGTGATCACCAAGGTCATCAACCGACGCACCCCCGGCACCGGCGGAGGCTGGGCGATCAAGGCGGCCATGGCCGGTGTGCTCGTCGTTCTCGGCATCGCGATCGGCTGGGGTCTCTACGGCAACTCCTCGTCCCCGCTCAGCTTCGAGACCGACCCGGGCGCCAAGGACGACGGAATTCCCGCGACCGTGCTCACCCCGCCGAGGCAACTGCAATCACTCGGCGGCTTCACCGGACTGTTCGAGCAGATGCGCAAGAAGTTCGGCAGCACGATGGGCTACGAGCTGGACATCCACGAGGACATGGCCTACCTGGACCGCCCGGATCCGCAGGACAACCGCCGCAGCCTCACCTACTACTACCGCGGCGGCTGGGGTGACCCGAGCGGCTCACCATCGGCCGTCAGCGCCGACGAGCGCTTGGTGGACCTGGCGGCGTTCGACTACGAGAAGACCCTCGGCATCCTGCGGGGTGCGCCGGAGACCGTCGGGATGGACCGTGCCGACATCACCGACACCTGGTTGCGGATCGAAGCCGGTGAGGATCCGGGCACACCGGACGCTGTGACCGTCGAGATCATCGTGAGCAGCGACTTCGGCAACGGACGCATCGAGCTGTACCCGGACGGGAGCACCAAGGCCATCTGGCCCGCCAACCGCTGAACCACACTGACAGCGTTCTCTCAGAGCACCCATGTGGCGCTCAATATATCGGCGCGATACAGTTGCGCGAGGTGTTGAGCCGTCGTAACGGCGCAGACGTGGACGTCATCGGAAGGAGGTGCCCGGATGCTTGAGCTCGCCATCCTGGGGCTGCTCCAGGAATCGCCGATGCACGGCTACGAGCTCCGCAAGCGGCTGACGGGGCTTTTGGGGGCGTTCCGCGCCTTTTCCTACGGCTCGCTGTATCCGGCGTTGCGGCGGATGCAGACCGACGGACTGATCGTCGAGGATGCCGCCCCCGAGGGCTCGGTGAAGGTGCGACGCGCTCGGCGGGTGTACCAGCTCACCGAGTCCGGCAAGCAGCGCTTCACCGAGTTGGTGGCCGACACCGGTCCCCAGAACTTCTCCGACGACGGCTTCGGGGTGCACCTCGCGTTCTTCAACCGGACCCCTGCGGAGGCCCGGATGCGGATCCTGGAGGGCCGTCGCCGCCAGGTGGAGGAGCGTCGCGAAGGTCTGCGCGAAGCAGTGGCACGGGCCAGCAACTCACTCGATCGATACACCAAGCAGCTCCACCAGCTGGGGCTGGAATCCAGTGAGCGCGAAGTGAATTGGCTCAACGAGTTGATCGCAGCGGAGAAGTCGGCGCAGGGCCGCGCCGAACAGACGTGAGAAGCCGCTCCCTTGGAGCACACCGTAATTCCCAAACAGGCAGTGAAGTAGGACAGAGGAGAGAGCCGTCATGACCGAAAGTTTTGACGTCCGGGTCGCGATCGTCGGCGTGGGCAACTGCGCGTCCTCGCTCGTACAGGGCGTGCAGTACTACAAGGACGCGGACGAGAACGCCACCGTTCCCGGCCTGATGCACGTCAAGCTGGGCCGGTACCACGTCCGCGACGTCAAGTTCGTCGCCGCGTTCGACGTGGACGCCAAGAAGGTCGGCTTCGACCTCTCCGAGGCCATCTTCGCCTCCGAGAACAACACCATCAAGATCGCCGACGTGCCGCCGACCGACGTGACGGTGCAGCGCGGCCCGACGCTCGACGGCATCGGCAAGTACTACGCCGAGACCATCGAGGTGTCCGACTCCGATCCGGTCGACGTCGTGAAGGTGCTCAAGGACGCGAACGTCGACGTGCTGGTGTCCTACCTGCCCGTCGGCTCCGATGAGGCCGACAAGTTCTACGCCCAGTGCGCCATCGACGCCGGCGTGGCATTCGTCAACGCGCTCCCGGTGTTCATCGCCTCCGATCCCGAGTGGGCCAAGAAGTTCGAAGACGCCGGCGTCCCGATCGTCGGCGACGACATCAAGAGCCAGGTCGGCGCCACCATCACCCACCGCGTGATGGCCAAGCTGTTCGAGGACCGCGGCGTCACGCTGGACCGCACCTACCAGCTCAACGTCGGCGGCAACATGGACTTCAAGAACATGCTGGAGCGCGACCGTCTGCAGTCCAAGAAGGTCTCCAAGACCCAGGCCGTGACGTCCAACCTCACTGGCTCGCTGGCCGACAAGATCGAGGACAGGAACGTTCACATCGGCCCGTCCGACCACGTCGCGTGGCTCGACGACCGCAAGTGGGCGTACGTCCGCCTCGAAGGCCGCGCCTTCGGTGACGTGCCGCTGAACCTGGAGTACAAGCTCGAGGTGTGGGACTCGCCGAACTCGGCGGGCATCATCATCGATGCCGTGCGTGCGGCCAAGATCGCCAAGGATCGCGGTATCGGCGGACCGATCGAGGCCGCGTCGGCCTACCTGATGAAGAGCCCGCCCAAGCAGCTCGCCGACGACATCGCCCGCGTGCAGCTGGAGAAGTTCATCGAAGGCTAGTTTCTGCTTTCCCGCCGAGAGTGCGGGGAGAGCGCGTTTCTTCGTGACATCGCGATCTCCCCGCACTGTCGCGTTGACGCAACGACGGATTGGCGGTAGCGGTGGACGACCTGATACTCGACCACGAGATCGTCGACGACGTGCTCGAGGGCTTTGGTGACGCGCTGGGCGCCGACACGATCCGCTACCGCAACCACGTCTACCGGGGCTTGAACTACCAGCGAAAGCTGCTCACCACCAACGCCATTCCCGACGAAGTAGCCGTTGCCTGGGCACTGCACGACATGGGGCTGTGGACCTCCGGCTGGGACTACATCCCGCCCTCGATGAAGCACCTCGCAGAGTTGGCTCCCAGGTACGGACTTCGCCAGGTGGATCGCGCACTGCACATGGTGGAGCAGCACCACAAGGTCCGGCGATGCCAGGACGAGTGGGTGGAAACCTTCCGGATCGCCGATCGCATCGACGTCGCGAGAGGACACCTGCGCAGCGGACTGACGCGTACTGACATCCGGTCAGTGGTAAAAGCCTTTCCCTACAACGGATTCCACGGACTACTGGTTCGCAACGGCGCTCGATGGGCAGCGACACACCCGCTGAGACCACTCCCGATGCTGCGATGGTGACTGCCCGGTGAGGTACTACTTGTCCCGCCGTCAGGGAAGGTGTTCGCGGTAGAAGTCGGCCAGCCGGTCGACGGCCTGATCGACGTACTCGGGAACGTCGTACATCTCGTAGTGCCCGGCACCCTCGACAATCATGAGATCGACCGGGTTCGGCGCGAGCTGCCAGAGCTTCATGCCCGCCTCATACGATCCTGTGACCCCTTTGCGGCCGGCAAGGATGACCTGCAGCGGTTGGGTCAGAAGCTGCTCGACGAGGTGGAACGCGTCGTAGCCCAACAGCAGTGCGTCACTTCGCGCCAGGCGTCGATTCGTCGAGCGCGGGTGTCCCCCGCGCGTCGTCCGGTAGTACTCGATCGCCTGTGTGTTGTCGATGTCGGTGATACCGGCGGCCGCGGCCTCGTCCAGCGTGTCGGGCAGCCAGTTGAGACGGTCCAGGTTGCCGGACTGGGCTTCACGAGACCGTTCGGCGGCGAGGCGGTCCAGCGCAGCGGCGGGACCGTCGGGTGCGAAAGCCTCGGAGCGCCAGCTGTCGCCCATGTTGCCGGCGACCACGGTGCCGACCGCCCGGATCCTGTGGTCGGTGCGTGCGGTGTGTACCGCGTACCCGCCGCCGGCGCAGATACCGAGCACGCCGATGCGGTCCGGTGCCACGCCAGGAACTGTCTCCAGTGCGTCGATCACGTAAGAGATGTCCTCCCCGCGCCGGTACGGATCCTCCAGGTCTCGCGGCTCCCCGCCGCTGGCTCCCTGGTATGCCGGATCGAAGACGAGGGCGGCGACACCGCGGGCAGCGAGCCGCGACGCGTAGTTCGCCCCGATCTGCTCCTTCACGCTGCTGCCCGGTGTCGACAGCACCACGGCAGGAAATTCGCGTGTCCCGTCGAAGTCGTCCGGAAGGTGCAGCACGGCGGCGAGGTCAAACGGTCCGCGCGGGATGGTCATCGGCGAGGTGGTCACAGTTCGGTGCCTTTCCGGTCGACGGTTCGTAGAGCAACTGGCTTCACGGCGCGTCCATTCCGGCGTGCGCCAGGGGCAGAGGCGACGATCAGAATTGACTGACTCCGCCGTCGACGTAGACCTCGGCGCCGGTCATGAACGAGCTACCGTCGGACGCGAGGAAGGCCACCACACTGCCGATCTCCTCGGGGCGGGCCCGGCGCTTCATCGGCACCGTGGAGGTCAGGTCGGCCAGCGCGTCGTCGGCTTCGGAGAACAGGTCGGCCAGACCCGGAGTCTGCGTGAGCCCCGGGGCGACGACGTTGACGCGGATACCGCGGTCGACGAGCTCGGCGGCCCAGCTGCGCGCCAGAGATCTGATCGCGGCCTTCGACGCCGCGTAGACGCTCGCCCCGGGCGCGGCTTTCACGTCGCCGTTGGAACCGCACAGGATGATCGATGCGCCGTCGTTGAGCAGCGGAAGGGCAGCCTGCACCGCGAAGATCACTCCCCCGACGTTGGTGTTGAAGATCGTGGTGTGGTGTTCCCAGGTGAGATTCCCGAGCGTCGCGAACTCGTTGATGCCCGCGTTGGCGAAGACGACGTCGAGGCGCCGTCCGGTGGCTTTGATGGTGGCGGCGACACGGTCGAGATCGGCCTGCACGGTGACGTCGGCCCGAATGGCACTGGCGTGTTCGGCGCCGATACCTGCGACGGCGTCCTCGAGGGCGTCCTGGCGGCGACCCACCAGGAAGACGTAGGCCCCTTCCTCGGCGAGTGCCCGTGCTCCGGCGAGCCCGATTCCCGACGTCGCTCCGGTGACGAGTGCTGTCTTGCCTGTCAGGTCTGGCATGAGTCCTCCCCTGTTTTGTACCGATCGGTTGCATCCCGACCGTACCAGTTTTGTACCGATCGGTAGTAGTCGAGGGTTCGGCGCTAGGATCGCGAGCATGGGCGCAGAAGAGAGGTCTGCCGGCGGGCGGCCACGCGCCTTCGACGAGGATCAGGCGCTCGACAGCGCCATCGACGTGTTCTGGCGTCTCGGCTACGAAGGTGCGTCACTCGCCGAACTGACGAACGCCATGGGTATCAATAGGCCCAGCCTGTACGCGGTCTTCGGCAGCAAGGAAGAACTTTTCATCCGTGCTCTGCAGCGCTACGGCACGACCTACCACGAGCATCTGGGTCAACTGCTGTCGCGGCCCGGCGCCTACCAGGTGCTCGAGTCATATCTGCGCGCCACCGCGAACGCTGTGCGCGCGGGAAGTGCGCCGGGGTGCCTGTCCATCCAGGGCGGCCTGTCCTGCGGGCCGAACAACGCACGCATACCGCGACTACTCGCCGAATACCGCCACAGTATCGAAGCCGCCGTCGCGGACGCACTGGCCCGAACCGAGGATGCGGCCGGCATCGACACCGCAGCCTTGGCGGGATACGCCGTCACGATCGGACAGGGTCTCGCCGTGGATGCCGCAGGCGGTGTGCCGCAGGCGAGGCTGGATGCCGTGGTCGACGTGGCGTTGGCCGGCCTCGCGACGATGCTTCCGCCCGCACGCCGAGGTCGTCAGAAGCCATAGCCCAATTCGGCGGGGACGTCCGACGCGAACGCCGCGTCCAGCTGCGCGACGAGCGCCGGGTCGGCACGAAGTCGGCCCGCCGTCGCGAACGACGACGCACGGTGCGTGCCGAGATACAGACTGCCCAGCACCGACAGGTCCATCTGCACGTCGGCAGCCGTGTCGGTGGGTGCACAGCGGGCGCGGCCGTCCCGGATGTCCAGCGCGAATCGGCCGCCGCCGCCCAGGATCCGATCCGAAATGTCCAGCACCACAGAAAGATCCGCAGAATAGGTGCGCGCCTGCACCGCGGCCGGGATGTCGAGTATTCGCAGCCACAGCCCGTCCTCACTGTCCGTCGTGCGCACCAGTCGGGAATCGGTCAGCAGATACGGCAGGACGTGGCCCGGATGGGTCGCGAGCGTGACCGTCTCCATCAGGTCCAGCCCGAGCAGTGTCCGCCACAACGCGATGTACGCCTCCGGTGTCGCCGCGGCGAGCTTGGTGATCTCGACGGTGTCTTTGCGCTTTCCGGTGTGCACCCGGTACAGCGCGAACCCGTTCGGGTGCAGCAGGCAGAAGAACTCGCTGCCGCCGTGGCGGGACGCCTCGCGGTCGGCGAGGATCTCGTCCCACAGCGACGCCGGGGTGGGAAGCCCACCCGGGGTCTGCAGCCGCCACCGCTCGTAGATGTCGGCGAGTTCACCGCGGTGCTCGGCGGGACGGACGATCCGGACACCACCGGGATCGGGAACGTCGGCATGGAAACGCGCCTGCCCGCGATCGATGGCCATGCTCTCCCAGACCGTCGCCGGGCCGTAGCCGAACCTTCCGTAGATGCCGCCCTCGCTGGCTTCCAGGCCGGCGATCGGATAACTGCCCATGCGCCGGTGCAATTCGGCGAACATTCCGCGCAGGGCGCCGCGCCGGCGATGGGTCGGGGCGACGGCCACCCACGACACACCGGCCATCGGCAGCACCGCACCTCCCGGCACCGTCAGCGCCAGGTCGAGGAACAGTGCCACGCCCACCACATCGTCGCCGTCGCACGCGACGACCGCACCGTCGGGCGGCACCATGGAACGCCAGACCTCACTGGTCTCCTGGGGGCGGAAGACCCCGAAGCCCGTCGCGGCAACCAGTGCCATCGCCGACCAGTCTGCGTCGTCGGCGGTGCGGATCGTCAGTGGCTGTGTGTGCGTCACGTTGATCGACGGTGGCACACCCGCGGTCGGACCGCACGCCATTTTCACCGGGTGCGTACTGTCAAGCCATGGTGGAGATCTCCGACGACGAACTGCCGAGCCTCGGTGAGTTCGCCCTTCTGCCCGAGAACGCCGAACAGGCCGGGGTCACCAGGATTCCGAGCGCCGAACGTATCGATGCCGGTCCCGTCAGCGCGCTGAAATTCGGCGACGACGCGCCCCGGGTGGTCTTCCTGCACGGCGGCGGCCAGAACGCCCATACCTGGGACACGGTGATCGTCGGACTCGGGGTGCCTGCACTCGCTGTCGACCTGCCGGGCCATGGCCGGTCCGCATGGCGCGAGGACGGCGACTACGGGCCGAAGCTCAATGCCGGCGCCGTCGAGCCGGTGGTACGTGAGCTCGCCGGCGACGCCGAGCTGGTCGTGGGGATGTCGCTGGGGGGCCTCACCGCGTTGCGGCTCGCGGTGACCGCGTCCGAGCTGGTCCGCCGGCTCGTGATGGTCGATGTGACGCCGTCGGCGCCGGAACGGCACACCGAGATGACCGACGCCCAGAAGGGCACGGTGGCCCTGGTGCAGGGCGACCGGTCGTTCCCGTCGTTCGACGCGATGCTCGAGGTGACGGTAGCCGCCGCACCGCACCGCGACCGTAAATCACTGCGTCGCGGCGTCTTCCACAACGCCAAGCGCCTGGATGACGGCACCTGGACGTGGCGCTATGACAGCATCCGCAAGGGCGAAGGGTTCGAGGGGTTGTGGGACGACGTCCCCAATCTCACGACGCCGACCACCCTGATCCGGGGCGCCAACTCGTTCTTCGTCAACGATGACGACGCCGACGCGTTCGCCAGGACGGCGCCGGGATTCCGGCGCGTCCACATCGTCGAGAACTCCGGGCATTCGGTGCAGAGCGACCAGCCACGCGCGCTGGTGGAGCTGCTGCGCGGCGTGCTCAGCGAGTGAGCGCGACCACCGGCACCACGGTGTAGCCCAGGTCCTTGAAGATGCCCACCTCCACCGGACTCAACACTCGCACCCCGTTGCCGCCGTCCAACTTCGGGTTCATCAGAACGTTGCCGAAGGTGAACAGGTCGAGGTGGGTCAAAGAGCTGCCGGCCGCCACCGGATTCGGCGTGAACAGCCGGACAAGTTCGCCGCCGTTGGCCGCGACGGCATTCGCGCCGCCGAAGAACAGCCCGCCGTTGTCGCCGACAACGTTGCGCTGATAGTCCGGATTGATCGTGAAGTCGTTGGTGAACAGACTGTTTCGGTCATCTGTCACGACGAACCTCGCGAAGTCGTGCCACCGCCCGTTCACGCCGCTTCCGAAGGCGAAGCCGAATGAGTGCAGGAGCTCATGCATGATCGTGGTGGTGAAGTCGTACCGGTTACCGGCTACGGTATCGCCGTACGCGAACGGCTTCGCGAAGTTCACGTTGATGTAGCCGTCGGCCTGGGGGCCGTTCAGGTCTTCGCCGGTGATGATCTCGTGCTGAATCCGGGTGCGCCAGAATCCGTTCTGATCGTTGGTGAGCAGTCCGAAGGCGTTGGCGAGGGTGGCCGACGACGCGTCGCTGAAGCCTGCCACGTCGTAGGTGAGGACTACCGGTGCGACGACCCGGAAATTCTCGATAAGCAGATTCGCGGCGCGCTGGAGCGCGCCCCGACTTTCGTCGTTCCAGTAGTCGCGGCCGGAGGTGTAGGCGAAGTCGAAGACGACGGCACCCTGGTTGACCAGAGACGTGGCCCGTCCACTGGCCAGCGGTCGCAGCGGTTGCAGCAGGTTGATGTGCAGACCGAGGTCGATCGCGGCGATGTAGAACGTGTCCACTCCGGTGAAGTCGTCGCCAGGGGTGTAGGTGTAGGTGCCGTCGGCGTTGATCGTGACCGTGCCCGTCTTCGGCGCCCTCGTCATGAGGTAGATCAGCCGGTCACCGTCGGGATCCACTCCACCCAGGCTGCCGATCACCGGACCCGTGATGACGCCGGCGATCTGGACGGGTGCCACCGTGGGCGCCTGGTTGAAGAACGTGCGGCGCATCGCCAGGAAGGACGCCTGCAGCCGCTCCTTGCCGGCGTCGGAGATCTGCAGTGAATCCACCCATGCCTGATGCTTGTCCGTCCACGCCTGCAGAACAGCGGCCACTCTCTTCTGGTACTCGCTCTGCTCCGACACATAGGGCGGCGGTTGCGTCGCGGACGCCGCTGCCCTCTCGGACGAGTCCGGTACGGCTGCGGCGCTGTGGGTTTCGCGCGTGACCGGTTCGGGTTCGGTGTACTCGCGTTCCGCGGTGGTGACGACCTCGAGCTCCACCTCGACGCCGGTGAGATCCTCGACGACGACGGCGTCGTCGACGGCGTCGATCTCCGTGGCGCCCTCGCCGGCGTCGTCCGCGTCGCCAGGTTCTTCAGCGTCTTCTTCAGCGGCGTCGGCGGCGTCAGCGGCGTCGGCGGCGTCAGCGTCGTCGGCGGCGTCAGCGGCGTCAGCGGCGTCAGCGTCTTCGGACTCGCTGTCCTCGGGTTCACTCGCCTCGTCCGCGCCAGCCGCGTCGCTCTGCCCCGACGATCGTGCGGGGGCCGCATCGCCCGACTCGGACGGCCCTGCCGACGCGGAGGATTCGCTACCCGTGTCAGCGGTCGCTGTGCCCACGTCAGGACTCAGCAGACTGAACCCGAGCAACGCCGCGCCCATGCCTGCGGACGCGGCTCCCAGCCTCAGCCAGCGCCGGACAGCGAAATTCTCCGACTTGCGGTGACGGCCCGCTCTACGGATGGACGACGACTCCTCGGCATGCCCTGCCATGGATCCCCCAACGATTCCCTCGGACACCTTGTCGGTGAAACAAACTGACTACCAGTGGGTTTGGAAGTACCGGCGTAGGCATCACGATGACGGCGCAGCAGCAGCCGGCGCCTGTCGGCCAAGTCCGGCCGAACACGCCGCTGCGTGCCGTGTCGCAATTGTCCCCCGCGTTACTTTCCTGGGAAAGTTTATACCGCAACCTTCGGGAGTTTGCTGGCAAATCAGGACGCCATATGTCCGCGTCCGTCGTCGACGGCGCCGGCTCCTAGCGCGACACCGACTTGTCCTTGCGCCGCGGCCGGGCCAGGAATAGGAAACCGAGCAGCGCCATACCGTAGGGCGGCGATTCCGGCATCACCACGTGGTAGCCCAGATCCCTGAGAATCGCGAGCTCGAGCTCACTGAACACCGTGGTAGCGGGACCCTTGCCTTCCGAGGAGTTCATGATCTTGTGATCGTCACCGGTGTAGGTGTCGTCGTCGAGATGCGACATCGAACTGCCCTGGCTCCACTCCGCGGGCGTGAACAGCGGCACCAGGTATCCACCGTTCGCCGCGACCGCGTTGCGTCCACCGAAGTACAAGGCGCCGTCCTCGCCGATCAGCTTGGGGTCGTTGAGCGTGGCCCACTCGCCACCGAGGAAGAAGACCCGGGTCCCCCGCACGGTCACGATGTTGCGGTCGAATTGGCTCCGGTTGGCCCCGACGCTCTCTTGTTCGGGTCCTCCCAACGAGGACAGGAAACCGAACGCGTGCATGAGCTCGTGGATGGCCGTGGCGGCGAAATCGTATTCCTCGTCGGAGGGGCTCCCGTCCAGGGACCACTGATGGTCCTCGAAGTTCCACGAGATCGTGCCATCGGCCTTGGAGCCGTTGGCGTCTCGACCCGTCAGCAGTTTCTGCTGTACGACGGTGCGCCAGTACCCCGGCAGGTTGGAGATGTGCGGGCTACCGGCCGACGCCAGCAGGTCATCCGAGTTCTCGATATCCACGTCGAAGGTCAGCGTGACCGGCCGATTCACGCGGAAGTACTCGCCGAGGTTCGCGGCGACCTCTTTGAGCTTGTCCTGGCGTTCGACGGTCCATTCTTCGCCGTCGAAGGTGAAGTCGAACGTGATGGCGTTGTGGTTGATGAGGTTGAACGCACTGGTTCCGATGCCGCGCAACGGGTTCAGGAGGTTGACGTGCAGCCCGGCGTCGATGGCAATCACGCGGAAGGAGTCGACGCCGTCGAAGCGCGCACCGGGGGTGTAGGTGTAGGTCCCGTCGTCGTTGAGCACGACCGAACCCAGCCGCGGCCCGCTGACCAGTCGGTAGCTGATCTCATCGCCGTCGGCGTCCTCGGCGTCGATCCGGCCGGTGATCGCCTCATCGCCGGTCAAGCCGGTCACCTGAACCGGATCGACGGTGGGGGCCTGATTCAGGAAGGTGCGCTTGAACGCCGCGAACGAAGCTTCCAACTCAGCCTTGCGGGCCTCGTCGACATCCAGCGAGTCGACCCACGCCTGATTGCTGGCACTCCAGCTGTCCACGATCTGGGCCACGACCTCGTTCCAGGTCTTTCGGGGCGCCAGTGACGCAGGGGCGGGCGCGGGTGGGCGCGGTGCTGGTGGCGCTGCAGCCTCCTCGTCCTCCTCGCTTTGCTCCTCTTCGCTGTCGGCCGGAGCGTACGGCGGCGACTCCGGCATGACGGTGTCGTAGCCGAGGTCGCGCAGAATCGCAAGCTCGAGTTCACTGAAAACTCTTGGGGCCGGCCCTTGTTCGGTCCCGGAGTTCATGATCTTCTGGTCGTCGCCGGCAAACGTCGCGTCGCTGAGGTGATGAATCGAACTGCCGCCGCTCCAGATCGTGGAGGTGCGCAGCGGAACGAGGTACCCGCCGTAGGCTTCGACGGCGTTGCTGCCGCCGAAGTAGAGGCCGCGGTCGCCGCCGGTGAGTTTCGGATCGTTGACCGTCGACCACTGCAGGTTCGTCAGAACGTTGACGCCATCGGCGGTCACGATGAACCGGTCGTATTCTTCCCGATTCATTCCCTGGTTCTCTCCGGGCGCCTTCAGCGTCGAACCCCAGCCGAACGCGTGCATCAATTCGTGGATGGCCACCGACGTGAAGTCGAACTCCTCCGCGGACACGTCATCGCCCAGCTCCCAGACGTTGCCGTCACCCCAGTTCCACGAGATCAGGCCGTCGGCCTCGTTGCCGTTGGCGTCCTCGCCGGTCTGCAGCTTGTTCTGCACCACCGTGCGCCAGTACCCGGGAGCCGTCGAGATCCGCTCGCTGTCCGCGGACGCGAGAGTCCCCGACTCGTCTTCCTCGTTGACGTTGAACGTCAACGTGACCGCCTTCTTGACACGGAAGTACTCCTGCAGGCTCGCCGCCACCTCTTCCAGCTTCGCCCGGCGCTCGTCGGTCCACTCGTCGCCGTCGTAGGTGAACTCGAACCTGATGGCGTTCTGGTTGATGAGGTTGAACGCGCTCGAGCCGAGCGCGCGGAACGGGTTGAGCAGGTTGATATGCAGACCCGCGTCGATCGCCATCACGCGGAATGTGTCGACGCCGAGGAAACCCTCGCCGGGGGTATAGGTGTATTCGCCCTCGTCGTCGATGACCACCGTGCCGAACTGGGGCCTGCCGACCAGACGATAGACAATCCGATCACCTTCGGCGTCGTCGGCGTTGACCTTGCCCTTGATCTCGCCGTCCAGCAGACCCTCGACCTGGACGGGATCCAGGGTCGGTGCCTGGTTGAAGAAGGTGCGGCGCACCGCCCACATCGTCGCCTCGAGGTTGGCCTTCGTGTCGTCGGAGGCGGGCAGCGTCTTGATCCACGAGATGGTGTCGTCGCTCCAGCGGTCGAGGACATCGGCGACGATGTCATCCCACGTCTTGCGTGGCAGCAGCGACGGGGGCGCGGGCGCCGGCGGCTGTTTGATCTCGGCGGGCGGCTCCTCCTCCTCGTCGTCGACGCCCGCGTCTGCCTCGTCCTCCTCCGCGGCTGTCGGCGCGGCCGGTGCCTGCACCAGCCTGATCTTTGCGGGGCGGTCGTCGGTGACGGTATCGGCTTCAGCGGGGTCCTCGGCCTCGACGGTGTCGCGGCGGGTACTGCCTTGCGTGCCGGTGACGCTGTCGCCGCCGGCGTCTTCGTCTGTGTCGTCGTCTGCGACGTCGGCGTCTTCGTCGGCTGCGTCATCGGTGTCGGCGTCATCGGCCGCGTCGCTTCCGGCCCCGTCCCTCGAGTCGTCATCGCTGTCCGAGGTCTTGCCTGCGGTCTTCTCGGCACCGGTCGAGGATGTCGATTGCGCCGAGGGCGACGACTCCCCTGTGCTGTCCGCCGCCGCCGTCCCGGTCGACGGACCCATCAGGGAGAACCCCAGCAACGCCGCGCCCATACCGGCCGACGCGGCGCCCACCTTGAGCCACTGACGTACCGGGAAGTCATCCGAACGACGCGCACGCCGAGACCGGCTCTGACGCAGTTGATCTTGATTTTTCGGCATGCCTATTGACCCCCTGGTAAGTGTTTGCTGAACGCTATACCGTCGACGACTGTTTTCACAGCAAATTTGTGAATAAGTTTAGTTTTAGCTTCCGGGAGCCGGGTGCGCCGAGGAATCCCCGACAGGTGCGTCAGCTGCTGTTCACCCAATGCTCGCCTTCCGATTGCCCGATTGCCGTAACTTCTGGCGAGTCCGGCCGCCCAGCCCGCGGCCGGGATTCATGCCGGAAGGAATCTGTTGCCATGGCCCTGGTGCCGCTGAATCTGCTTGTCACCCACAACGGAAAGTCCAAGCGCCAGCACGTCACCTGCGTTCACAAGTGCGGTGACGCGTGCTCCAAGCCGGCACCGAACAAGAGTGACAACGAGTACTTCGGCGACGTGGTCAAGGCCGTGTCGCGGCGCTCGATCCTGCAGGCCGGCGGTGTCGCCGTCCTCGCGGTCGGAGCCGGTTCCGCGCTGGCCGCCTGCTCGAACACCTCCGAGCCCGCGCCGACGACGTCGTCGGCGGCCACCCCGGCCGAGCCGCCGGCCGGGATGAACTTCGCGTCCGTCGCACCCAACAGCGAAGACGCCGTCGTCGTCGCCGACGGCTATGACCAGGGGGTCGTGATCAGCTGGGGTGACCCCGTGTTGCCCGGCGCGCCGGCATTCGACGTCGCCAACCAGACCGGCGCCGCCCAGCGGGGCCAGTTCGGTTTCAACAACGACTTCGCCGGGTTGCTGCCCGTCGAAGGACAGCCCGGCCACTTCCTGCTGGTGACCAACTTCGAGTACGCCACCCCGCAGTTCATGTTCCCCGGATACCAGGCCGGCGCCCCGACGCGCGACCAGTTCGACGTCGAGATCGCTGCCATGGGGATGGGCGTCGTCGAGGTCGAGCGCACCCCTGAAGGTGGACTGCGGCCGGTGATGGGCCGGTACAACCGCCGCATCACCGCCGACACCCCCTTCACGCTGACCGGGCCCGCGGCAGGGACCGAGTTCGTCACCACCGCAGCCGATCCTGACGGCCGCACCGTGCTGGGCACCATCGCCAACTGTGCCGGTGGCGTAACCCCCTGGGGCACAGTGCTTTCAGGCGAAGAAAACTTCCACACCTACTTCGGCGCCGCGGAGGACTCGCCCGCACCCAGCCCGGTGGACGCGGACCGGCACGACCGCTACGGCGTCTCACTGGAGCCGTCCGAATTGCGGTGGGAAACCTTCGATCCGCGCTTCGATCTGGCCAAGACGCCCAATGAGGTCAACCGGTTCGGCTACGTCGTCGAACTGAATCCGTGGGACCCGAACTCGACCCCGGTCAAACACAGCGCGATGGGCCGGTTCAAGCACGAGGGTGCCAACATCTTCGTCACCGACGACGGCACCGTCGTCGCCTACACCGGCGACGACGAACGATTCGACTACATGTACAAATTCGTCTCGACCCGCAAGGTCCAGCCGGGCCGGGACGCCGCGGCGATGGCCAACAACATGGCGATCCTCGACGAGGGCACGCTGTATGTCGCCAAGCTCTCGAGCGACATCCCGGCCACCGAGATCGACGGCTCCGGAAAGCTCCCGTCGAAGGGGTCATTCGCCGGCACCGGCACCTGGCTTCCGCTGCTGCGCTCCGGACCGAACGGGCAGGCGGAGTCGCTGGTCGACGGCGTCACCGCCCAGGAGGCCGCGGTCTTCACCCGGATGGCCGCCGACAAGGCCGGCGCCACCAAGATGGACCGGCCCGAGGACTTCGAGGCCGACCCCAGGACCGGCAAGGTCTACGTCGCCCTGACCAACAATTCCGAGCGCGGCGCTGCCGGGGAGGCCGCACCGGATGCGCCGAACCCGCGCAACGACAACAAGAGTGGGCAGATTCTCGAGATCACCGATCAGCACGCGGGCACGGACTTCACCTGGGACCTGCTGCTGGTCTGCGGTGACCCCGAAGCCGCGGACACCTACTACGGCGGCTTCGACAAGACGCAGGTCAGCCCGATCTCGTGCCCCGACAACCTGGCCTTCGACAGCCACGGCAACCTGTGGATCTCCACCGACGGCAATGCACTCGACGGCAACGACGGTCTGTTCGCGGTGGCGCTCGACGGCCCCAACCGGGGCGAGACCAAACAGTTCCTGACCGTTCCGCTCGGCGCCGAGACGTGCGGCCCGGTGATCACCGACGACCTGGTCACGGTCTGCGTGCAACATCCCGGCGAGAACGACGAGAACAGCCTCGACAGCCCGCAGTCCCGATGGCCTGAGGGGGGTAACGGCACCGCCCGGCCGTCGGTGGTGGCGGTGTGGAAGAGCGGCGGGCAGATCGGCGTCTGAGCGCTCGCGCGAAGACGAGACGGCGCCGTCTGAGCGCTCGTGAGCGCGTTTGTGTCTGCTCGTGGAGGGTTACGTAGACACCATGACCTTTCCCGTGCGCATCGGCGTACAGCTGCAGCCGCAACACTCACCGCGCTACGACCTGATCCGCGACGCCGTGCGCCGCTGCGAGGACATGGGCGTCGACGTCGTCTTCAACTGGGATCACTTCTTCCCGCTGTACGGCGATCCCGACGGCGCGCACTTCGAATGCTGGACGATGCTGGGCGCCTGGGCCGAGCAGACGTCGCGCATCGAGATCGGCGCGCTCGTCACCTGCAACTCCTACCGCAACCCCGAGTTGCTCGCCGACATGGCTCGCACCGTCGATCACATCTCCGAAGGCCGGCTGATCCTCGGTATCGGATCCGGGTGGAAGCAGAAGGACTACGACGAGTACGGCTACGAGTTCGGCACGGCGGGGAGCCGGCTCGACGATCTCGCAGCCGCGATGCCGCGTATCGAAACCAGGTTTGCGGCGCTGAATCCCAAGCCGCTCCGCGACATCCCGGTGCTGATCGGGGGCGGCGGCGAGAAGAAGACGCTCCGACTGGTGGCCCAGCACGCCCACATCTGGCACTCCTTCGCCGACACCGACAGCTACCCCGACAAGTCCGAGATCCTGGCCCGCCACTGCGCCGACGTCGGCCGCGACCCGGCCGAGATCGAACATTCCGCCGGCGCCAACGGCAACAGCGCCGACGAGCTGATCGCAAACGCCGAAGCCTTGGCTGCACTGGGCGTCTCGATGCTGACAGTCGGCGTCAACGGTCCCGACTACGACCTGTCGCAGGCCGAGGCGCTGTGCCGCTGGCGGGACGAGCGCGCTGACGCGTAGCCGAAGCTGCCGAACAGCCCCGAGGGCCATCGGTGCCGTGAGAGACTGGCGCCGCCATGCCCAAGAAGTACGGGGTGAAGGAGAAGGACCTCGTGGTCACACACGTGGTCAATATGGTGCTGACCGGTAAGCTTCGGTCAGGAGATCGCTTGGACCGCAACGAGATTGCCCAAGAGCTCGGGCTGAGCCGGGTGCCGGTGCAAGAGGCGGTCGTCCAGTTGGAGCACGACGGCATCCTGTCGACCCGCTATCACCGTGGCGCCTACGTGGAGCGGTTCGACGAGTCAGCGGTGCGCGAGCATCATGAGCTGTACGGCCTCCTCAGCGGCCTTGCGTCCGGGCGCGCCGCCGTCGCGAGTGACCCGACGGTGATCGCCGAGCTCGATGGGGAGGTGGCGCAGATGCGGGGCGGCCGGGACGCCAAGCAGTTCGACGCTCACGCCCGCCGCTTCCGCGCAACGGTCAATGGCGAGTACGCCGGCCCGCGACTGCAGGCGGCGATCGAATCCTCGCAGACCTTCATCCCGCACAGCTTCTGGCAGACCTACGCACTGCACCGCGACACGTTGCTGCCTTCCTACGAGGCTGAGCTGACCGCAATCGGCGATAACGATGTCGAGGGCGCACGCTCGGCGTGCCTGCAGCGGTCGGAGCTCATGGCCGAGATCCTGCTGACCGAACTGGTCCGCCGCGGTGTGCTGCATCCGTCGCACTGAACAGCCGGCGACGCCGCAGTCGCCGCCTGCGCTACGTTTCTTCGAATGAGCTTCTTGCAGGTGCCCGGTCCCCTGGCGAAGACGGTGGTGAGGACGTCGATGAAGGCGTTCGTCCTCGCGCTGATCGTGGGCATGGTCGCCACCCTGGGCCTGGCGGCACCCGCAGGTGCGCAAACCGATCAATGTGCGCCGCCCGGCATCGCGAGCGCCAGCGCCCTGCCGACCAACCTGGCCGCTGCCGCCACCGGTCCTGCCGCCGACAAGTACACCACCGCCACCGTCGAGCCCTTGGACTCGGTGGACCTGAACGCTCTGGGACTCAGCAGGCCCGGAACGTTGACCGTCGGCACCCTGTCGGACGCGCCGCCGAGCATCTGCATCGACTCCGCCGGCCAGTTCACCGGCTTCGACAACGAGTTGCTGCGTGCCGTCGCCGACAAGCTCGGTCTCCAGATCAGTTTTGTGGGCACGGAGTTCTCCGGGCTGCTGGCCCAGGTGGCGGCCCGGCGGTTCGACGTGGGTTCGTCGTCGATCACCACCACCGATGCGCGGCGTCAGACCGTCGGATTCACCAACGGCTACGACTTCGGCTACTTCTCCCTCGTCGTCCCGCAGGGCTCACCCATCACCGGGTTCGACACGCTGGCGGCGGGTCAACGCATCGGCGTCGTACAGGGCACCGTGCAGGAGGCCTACGTCATCGACACCCTGGGCCTGCAGCCGGTGAAGTTCCCCGACTACAACACCGTCTACGCCAGCCTCAAGACCGGGCAGCTCGATGCCTGGGTGGCGCCGTCGCAGCAGGCGCAGGGCACCGTCCAGCCCGGCGACCCCGCCGAGATCATCGAAAACACGTTCAGCCTGGACAATTTCATCGCGTGGGCGGTGGCCCCCGACAATCAGCCGCTGATCGATGCGCTCAACACCGGGCTGGACGCGGTCATCGCCGACGGCACCTGGGCGCGCCTATACACCGACTGGGTGCCGCGCGCGCTCCCGCCGGGCTGGAAGCCCGGCTCCAAGGCCGCCCCCGAACCGGTGCTTCCCGACTTCACCGCCATCGCCGAGGAGAACCAGAGCACCCAGGCCCCGGCGGCGCCCGTACAGCCGAGATCGACGCTGTCCCAACTGGCCGCGTCGTTTCTGGACTGGGATCTCTATAAGCAGGCCATCCCCGACCTGTTGACGACCGGCCTGCCGAACACACTGATCCTGACCATCGCCGCCAGCATCATCGGCATCATCCTCGGGATGGCCCTTGCGGTGGCGGGGATCTCGACGAAGCGATGGCTGCGCTGGCCGGCCCGCATCTACACCGACATCTTCCGCGGTCTGCCGGAGGTCGTCATCATCCTGCTGATCGGCCTCGGTGTCGGACCCGTCGTCGGGCATCTCACCGGGAACAACCCGTTCCCTCTCGGCATCGCCGCACTGGGTCTGATGGCCGCCGCCTACATCGGCGAGATCTTCCGGTCCGGCATCCAGAGCGTCGATGCCGGACAGCTGGAAGCCTCACGCGCGCTGGGGTTCAGCTACCCGACATCGATGCGCCTGGTGGTCGTCCCGCAGGGTATCCGGCGGGTGCTGCCCGCCCTGATGAACCAGTTCATCTCGCTGTTGAAGGCGTCGTCGCTGGTGTATTTCCTCGGTCTGATCGCCAACCAGCGAGAGCTGTTCCAGGTGGGCCGTGACCTCAACGCACAGACCGGGAACCTGTCGCCGTTGGTGGCCGCGGGCCTGTTCTATCTGGCGCTGACCATCCCGCTCACCCACCTGGTGAACTACATCGATGCCCGGCTGCGCCGGGGACGTCGTCCCGACGACGAAGATCCGCTGGTGCTCGCCAAGTCCCAGGAGATGAACTGATGGCCACCGAGACGCACGCGGTTTCGCTGACCGCCAAGGACATTCACCTGTCCCTCGGGAAGAACGCCGTGCTGCGCGGAGTCGACCTCGACGTCGCCGCCGGATCCAGCACCGCGGTGATCGGACCGTCCGGCTCGGGAAAGTCCACCCTGCTGCGGACGCTCAACCGGCTGTACGAACCCGACCGGGGCGACATCCTGCTGGACGGACGTTCGGTGCTCAAAGACGACCCCGACCAGCTCCGGCAACGGATCGGCATGGTGTTCCAGCACTTTCAGTTGTTCCCGCATCGCACCGTCCTCGACAACGTGGCGCTGGCTCCGCGCAAGCTCAAGCGCCTCAGCGCCGACGACGCGCGCGACCTCGGCCTCGCCCAGTTGGACCGGGTGGGTCTGCGGCACAAGGCGGATGCCCGGCCGTCGACTCTGTCGGGCGGACAGCAGCAGCGCGTCGCGATCGCCCGGGCACTGGCGATGTCACCCCAGGTCATGTTCTTCGACGAAGCGACGTCGGCGCTGGACCCCGAACTCGTCAAAGGGGTCCTCGAGCTCATCGCCGACCTCGCCGCCGGCGGAATGACGATGGTGGTGGTGACCCACGAGATGGGCTTCGCCCAGTCCACCGCCGACACCGTGGTCTTCATGGATCACGGGCAGGTCGTCGAAACGGGACCGCCAGCGCAACTGTTCGAAGCCGCCGAGACCGACCGCCTGCGCAGGTTCCTGTCCCAGGTGCTCTGATCTGCCGGACACGACTTGGCGAAAATCGCCCCGACCGCACAACTCGGCGGCGACCTAGAGGTTAGACTGTCGAAATTATGGTGGCCACCGAAGCACGGGTCAGCGAGCTCGCTGGCGAGTTGCAGCGCGTGCTGTCGAAGGTGCTGTCGGTGATGCGGCACACCGGGCGCACCGCGACGTCCGGTGACCTGACGCTGGCCCAGTTGTCCATTCTGCTCACCCTGTTCGATCAGGGCCCGATGCGCATGACCGAGTTGGCCGCCCACGAACGGGTGCGCACGCCCACCACGACGGTCGCGATCCGCCGCTTGGAGAAGCTCGGGCTCGTCAAGCGCGACCGTGACCCGTCCGACCTGCGCGCCGTGCTCGTCGACATCACCCCGGAAGGTCTCGAGCAGCACCGGGAAGCGTTGGCCTCCAGGCAGGCTCATCTGGCGGCACTGTTGAGCAAGCTCAGCGAGGAAGAACTCGACGCACTTTCCATGGCGCTCGCACCGCTGGCCCGCATCGCCGAGTAGCGGTTCAGCCGTTCAGCCCAACCAGTCCAGCACCGCCGCCGCGGTCCACGACTGCTGCATGCTGCCCAACGGCTCGCCGGTGAACGGCTCGTAGTACTCGGCGAAGGTGCCGTCGCTGGCCTGACGTAAACCCTCCCGCCGCAACGACGATGCGCGCTCGGCCCAGCCGCGCCGCGCGAAGCACCACGCGAACAACCAGGTCATCACCGGCCACACCGGACCGCGCCAGTACTCGCGCGGGCGGAAGTCGCGCGACACCGGTGACGTCGACGGAATCAGGGCGTACGCCAGGTCCGGATGTCCACAGAAGCGCGGGCCCTCCAGCAGCCGCAGCAGCGCGCGCTCCCGATCGTGAGACAGCCCACCGCACAACAGCGGTGCGAACTGCGCCACCGTCTCGGTGACGATCCACTTCTCCGCGCGCACGTCGTAATCCCTTGCTGCGCCGGTCCGTTCATCAGTTGAGGCGATGACACCGGACCGGAACCGCTCGGCCCACGAATACAGATCCCGTACATCGGCATGCGGACGCTTGTGGTCCTCGCCGATCTCGGCGAGCACCTGGCAGGCCACCGAGAGGATCGCCGAGACGAAGACGTCCTCGACGGCGAAACTCATTGACTTGGCCAGCAATTCGTCGTCGTAGCGGGCGGCCTTCATCTCCTCAAGCAGCCACAGGTAGCGGTCGTACTCCACGTCGGAGGGCCGCTGCGTGGCGTCGGTGTTGATCTTGTTGTCCTCACGCTGATACTCCGGCACATCCCCGGGAATCACGTTGCCGTACGGGAGGTCCCAGCGTGGCGAGTTGTCCATACCCGACTCCCAGCCGTGGTACAGCGTGACCCGGCCGCGCTGGTTCTGGTCGCGACACTCCGCCAGCCACCGGTGCCACCGCACCAGGTCGCCCCAGCGCCTGTCCAGGAACGATTCGGCGACCGCCCGCGTCGAACGCCCCCGGGTGCGGGCGTTGTCGAGGATGCGCTGCACCGCGATGGCGTGCACCGGAGGCTGGGTGATACCTGAGGTGTGCCGGTTGCGTGGCGCGTCGGCCGTCAGCGCCGAACAGGCCCATCGGGCCGGGCCGGGGAAGTACCCGTCGACCCCGTTGGCGAACACGATGTGCGGGATCATGCCGTTGCGCCACTGCGCGGACAACAGCGTGTCCAACTCGACGACGGCGCGCTCCACCGACAGCGGGGCGAGCCCGATCGAGACGAACGCCGCGTCCCAGCTCCACATGTGTGGGTAGAGCAGGGGAGCCGCGGTGGTCATCACACCGAGGTCGTTACCGCGCAGCAGATACGCGGCACGGGCCGCCAATTGGGTCGGGGCAAAGCTGGGATCGTGCGCCATCGTCCCCCCATGATGCGACGACTTCGCCCGATATGCAGATCGGTAGGGTCACAGGTGTGCCGACCGCGATGATCACCGGAGCCTCCGGCGGCCTGGGAGCCGCCCTCGCCGACGCGCTGGCGCCCACCCACACCCTGTTCCTGGCCGGCCGTCCGTCCCCCCGCCTGGACGCCGTCGCCGAACGGCTCGGCGCCACCACCTGGCCGATCGACCTGGCCGACCCCGATTCCATCCCGGCGGTGGTCGAGCCGATCGTGGAGCTCGACGTGCTGGTCCACAACGCCGGTGTCGCCTATCCCGGGCGGGTGGCGGAGTCCAGCGTCGACGAGTGGCGCTCCAGCATGGCCGTCAACGTCGTCGGCGCGGTGGCCCTCACGCTGGAGCTGCTGCCTGCGCTGCGCAGCGCAGGCGGGCACGTCGTGTTCATCAACTCCGGCGCCGGGATCAACGCCTCACCCGGCCTGGCGTCGTACTCCGCGAGCAAGTTCGCGTTGCGCGGCTTCGCCGACTCGCTGCGCGCCGACGAGCCGTCGCTGCGGGTGACGTCCGTGCACCCGGGCCGCATCGCGACCGCGATGCAGGAGGACCTCATCGCCTACGAGGGCCGCGACTACGACCCCACCCAGTTCCTGAGTCCGCAGACAGTGGCGAAGGTGACCGCGGACGCGATCAACACCCCCGCCGACGCGCACGTCCACGAGGTCATCGTCCGGCCCCGCTAGTCGCGGGAGGGGCTAGAGGACGACGTTGACCAGGCGGCCCGCCACGACGATGACCTTCTTCGGGGTCCTGCCTGCCATGAAGTCGACGACCTTCTCGTCGGCCAGGGCGGCTGCCTCCACCACGTCGGCCGGCGCGTCCGCGGCGACGGTGACACGTCCGCGCACCTTGCCGTTGACCTGCACCGGGTACTCGACGGTGTCCTCGACGAGGAACCGTTCGTCGGCCAACGGGAACGGCCCGTGCGCCAGCGAGCCGTCGTGGCCCAACCGCCGCCACAGCTCCTCGGCCAGGTGCGGTGCCAGCGGTGCGACCATCAGCACCAGCGGCTCCAGCGCCGCTCTGGCCGTCACCGACTGCTTGGTCAGGTGGTTGGTGTACTCGATGAGCTTGGCCGCCGCGGTGTTGTTTCGCAGCGCGGCGTAGTCGTCGGCCGTCGCGGCGATGGTGCGGTGCAGCAGGCGTTCGGTCTCGTCGTCGAGGGCGGCGTGTTCGTTGACGCGGACCTCTCCCGTCTCCTCGTCCACCACCAGGCGCCACACCCGCTGCAGGAACCGGTAGGCGCCGACGACATCCTTGGTCGCCCACGGCCGCGACGCCTCCAGCGGGCCCATCGACATCTCGTAGACCCGCAACGTGTCGGCGCCGTAGTTGTCGCAGATCTCATCGGGGGACACCGAGTTCTTCAGGCTCTTGCCGATCTTGCCGAACTCCTGCTTCACCTCGGCATCGTGATAGAAGAACTTTCCGTCGCGCTCGACCACCTCGGCGGCGGGCACGTAGGAACCGCGCGCGTCGGTGTAGGCGAACGCCTGGATGTAGCCCTGGTTCACCAGCCGCCGGTACGGCTCCCTCGAGCTGACGTGGCCGAGGTCGAACAGCACCTTGTGCCAGAACCGCGAATACAGCAGATGCAGCACGGCATGCTCGACGCCGCCGACATACAGGTCGACGCCGCCGGGGTCCGACGGACCGTGTTCGTCCGGTCGCGGACCCATCCAGTACGCCTCATTCTCCTTGGCGCACATGGCTTCTTTGTTGTACGGGTCGGTGTAGCGCAGTTCGTACCAGGAGCTGCCGGCCCACTGCGGCATCACGTTGGTGTCGCGGGTGTAGGTCTTGAGCCCGTCGCCCAGATCCAACTCCACGTTCACCCAGTCGGTCACCTTCCCCAGCGGCGGCGACGGTTCACTGTCGGCGTCGTCGGGATCGAACGACACCGGCGAATAGTCCGGCACGTCCGGCAGTTCGACGGGCAGCAGGTCCTGGGGCAGCCCGTGGGCGCGGCCCTGCGCGTCGTAGACGATCGGGAACGGCTCACCCCAGTAGCGCTGCCTCGCGAAGAGCCAATCCCTGAGCTTGTATTCGACGCGTGCCCGGCCGCGACCGTCTGCGGTCAGCCGCTCGGTCATCGCCTCCTTGGCGGCGCTCACGTCCAAGCCGTCGAGGAAGCCGGAGTTCACCAGGGGGCCGTCTCCGATGTACGCCTCCGTCGAGATATCGCCGCCGGCAACGACTTCCACGATCGGCAGGCCGAATTCCGTGGCGAAGTCCCAGTCCCGCTGGTCGCCGCCGGGCACCGCCATGATGGCGCCGGTGCCGTAGCCGGCCAGCACGTAGTCGGCGATGAACACCGGAACCTGATGACCGTTCGCGGGATTCGTCGCGTAGGCCCCGAGGAACACCCCGGTCTTGGACTTGTTCTCCTGCCGCTCCAGATCCGACTTCGCCGCAATCGCGGAACGGTAGGCCCGGACCGCGTCGACAGGGGTCGCGGCGCCGTAGGTCCACCGCTGATCCACGTCCGCGGGCCACGCGTCGGCGACCAGGCGGTCGACCAGGTCATGCTCCGGCGCCAGCACCATGTAGGTCGCACCGAACAGCGTGTCCGGACGCGTGGTGAACACCTCGATGTCGCCGGCGTCGGTGGCGAACTGGACCGACGCACCGGTGGAGCGGCCGATCCAGTTGCGTTGCATGGCCTTGACCTTGTCCGGCCAGTCCAGCACGTCGAGATCCTCGAGCAGTCGGTCGGAGTACGCGGTGATCCGCATCATCCACTGCCGCAACCGTTTCCGGAACACCGGGAAGTTGCCGCGCTCACTGCGGCCGTCGGAGGTGACCTCCTCGTTGGCCAAGACCGTGCCCAGGCCGGGGCACCAGTTCACCACCGAGTCGGCCAGATAGACCAGGCGGTGGGAGTCGATGACGTCGGCACGGGCGTCCGCGTCGAGATCCGCCCAGGCGCGCCCGTCACCAACGGTGCGGGTGCCGGCCTCGAACTCGGCGATCAGGTCCGCGATGGGCCTGGCCTTGTTCTGCGACGTGTCGAACCACGCGTTGAAGATCTGCAGAAAGATCCACTGGGTCCACTTGTAGTAGTCCACATCGGTGGTGGAGAAGCTGCGACGCGCGTCGTGCCCGAGGCCCAGCCGGCCCAGCTGCCGCCGGAAATTGACGATGTTGGCCTCGGTCCGGGTGCGCGGATGCGTGCCGGTCTGGATCGCGTACTGCTCGGCGGGTAGTCCGAATGCGTCGAAACCCAAAGCGTGCAACACGTTACGCCCGGTCATCCGGTAGTACCTGGCGTAGACATCGGTCGCGATGTAGCCCAGCGGATGTCCGACGTGCAGACCCTCACCCGACGGGTAGGGGAACATGTCCTGGACGAACATCTTGTCCGCGGGCACCGTGCTGCCATCCGTAGGTGCCAGAGATCCGACGGGGTTGGCGACGTCGAACGTCCCGTCCTGTGTCCACTGCTGCTGCCATGCACGTTCGATCTCGCCGGCGAGTTCCGCGGTGTAGCGGTGCCGGGGCGAGTCGTCTGCGCGCGGGGTCTCGGTCAACCCAGCAGTTCCGGTCGGCGTTTCAGTCACGCCACCAGGGTATAAGCACTTCCCTCTGCACTTTCGCGGCCACGGGTTGGTCTCGGTTCCGTTGCGGATGCATCAGGGGTTGGTTCCAGGTCGGTCCCAGCCCTGGTTACCGCGTCACGCACGTGGATACATTCGTCGCCTGACACGTCGGGACCTGGTCGGGAAGGAACGGAGGACTTCGGTCGATGAGCGAAATCGCGCGCCGCTGGCGGATATTGGCCGGTGGCATCGGAGTCACCGCAGCCGGTATCGCCGGTGTGATCGGTGTCGCCGCGAGCACGGCTTCGGCTCAGCCCGCGATCCCGCAGCCGACGCTGCCCGCGCCCGCAACTGTGACGCAGACCGTCACCGTGGCCCCCAATGCCGCTGCCGCGCCCATCGGACAGACCGGTGTGACGGCGGCCACTGCCGGCCCCGCTGCCATCCCCGCCGCCGCCGGCGCACCGGCCGTCCAGCCGGTCGCCCCGGCTCAACCCGTGGCGACGATCGCCCCCGCCACCTCGGGCACGCTGGCCGAGTTCTTCGCATCCAAGGGCGTCAGCATGGAGCCCCAGTCCAGCCGCGACTTCCGCGCCCTGAACATCGTGCTGCCCAAGCCACGCGGATGGGAGCACATCCCGGATCCGAACGTGCCCGACGCGTTCGCCGTGCTCGCCGACCGTGTCGGCGGCAACGGCCTGTACTCCTCGAACGCACAGGTTGTCGTCTACAAGCTGGTCGGCCAGTTCGATCCGAAGGAAGCGATCAGCCACGGCTTCATCGACAGCCAGAAGCTGCCGGCCTGGCGGTCCACCGACGCCTCGCTGGCCGACTTCGGCGGGATGCCGTCGTCGCTGATCGAAGGCACCTACCGCGAGAACAACATGACGTTGAACACGTCCCGGCGGCACGTCATCGCCACCGTCGGGCCTGACAGCTACCTGGTGTCGCTGTCGGTGAACACGAGCGTGGACCAGGTCGTCGCCGCGGCCGGCGCCACCGACGCGATCGTCAACGGCTTCAAGGTCAGCGTCCCCGGCCCCGCCGCCCCCGCGGCGCCGCTTCCCGGCACGCCCCCACTGCCGCTGCCCGCTGCGGCCCCCCAAGCTCCCGGCGTCCCCGCTCTGGCACCCCCGCCACAGCTGTTGGGATTGCAGGGATAACGACGTCGTCCCCCGGGCGAAGCCTGGCGCCCGGGGGACGGCGGCCTAACCGGCAGACCGTATTCTCAAGGCCATGCTGGTACCCGCCCTCGTGTGTCTGATCGCGGCCGCCGTGACCGCCGCGCTGGGTGTGTGGTCATTGACACGCAGGCCGTCCGCCGACTTCGTGCAGCAGGTCCTGCGTGCGGTGGCGCCCACTCAGCTGGCCGCCGCGGTGATGCTGGGCGCGGGTGGGGTGGTCGCGTTGTCGGTCGCCCCGACCACCGCGCTGGTGGTCCTCGTCGTGAGCGTGGCCGGAGCCGTCGGCACCGTTGCCGCGGGCTGCTGGCAGAGCGCGAAAGCCGTCACCCGGGAGAACGCGCGGCAGGCCGCGAGCAGTGGCAGCTGCGGCAGTGGCAGCGGGAGCGCGTGCGGGACGTGCACGCTGTCCTGCGGACGCTAGCCGGGAATCCCGCTAATTGCGGCTGAGGTCGATCGGGTGGGTGGCCATCAGCGACAGCGGCATCGGCTGCCGGCGTAACACCCGGCCCCACAGGTCCACCTTGGGCTCTGACAGCACGTCAGTGGGCAACGCGGACAACACGATCCAGTCGTCACGCTCGATCTCGCCCTCAAGCTGACCGATGGTCCAACCCGAATAGCCGGCGAAAATCCGCACGCCCTCGATCATCGGTGCGATCGAATCAGGGTCGGCGTCCAGGTCGACCATCACCACCCGGCCCTGCACGTGCCGCAGGCCCGCGACACCGCCGGGGTCGATGCCCGCCCGCAGCGTCGCCAGACATAGTGCAGCATCACGCTTGACCGGGCCGCCGATGTACATGGTCTTGGGCTTGGTGGCCAGCTTCGCCCACTGCGGCAGCACGTTGTACACCGCGGTCTCACTGGCCCGGTTGAGCACCACGCCGAGGGTTCCGCCGTCGTTGTGTTCGACGACGTAGATGACGCTGCGCCGAAACGTCGGCTCGAGCAGATCGGTGTTGGCGAGAAGCAACGTGCCTGCACGCACCCGGGGAGCGGCGGGCGCGGCCCTGTCCTGGTAATCCTCCGGATCCTCGGACTGCGCCATCGGACCATCATGTCACCAGGACTGCTGGATCGTGGCGAACAAGCACGCCGCTGTTGGATATTTGTACTGTGGGGCGGGTCCCCAGACACCCGCACTTCGCACCCGAACTTCCCACCCGCCCCAGGACGTGACATCCGTGCCCGACGACCGCGTACCCCGTACGTTGTTGCGTTCGGTGCAGGCGCTACCCGATTTCCGCAGACTCCTCGAACTGCGGGCGGTCAGCCAGTTCGCCGACGGCCTGTTCCAGGCCGGTCTTGCCGGTGCGATCCTGTTCAACCCGGAACGCGAAGCGACGCCGGGCGCCATCGCCGCCGCGTTCGCCGTGCTGTTCCTGCCGTACTCGCTGCTCGGTCCGTTCGCGGGAGCTCTGCTGGACCGCTGGGACCGGCGGCTGGTGCTCGTCGGGGCCAACAGCGGCCGGCTGCTGGTGGTGATCGCGGTCGGCACGCTGCTGGCCTTCGGGGTGGGCGACATACCAATCCTGTTGAGCGCGTTGATCGCCAACGGCTTCACCCGCTTCGTCTCATCCGGATTGTCGGCCGCGCTTCCGCATGTCGTGCCGCGCGCGCAGGTGATCGCGATGAACTCCGTGGCCACCGCCACCGGTTCGATCGCGGCGTTCGCCGGCGCCATCTTCATGCTGCTGCCGCGGTGGCTGTGGGGCGCCGGTGACTCCGGCTCGGCCACCACCATCTTCCTGGTGACGGTGCCCGTCGCGGCGGCCTTGCTGTTCTCGATGCGGTTCCGGCCCCGACTGCTGGGCCCCGACGACAGCGCCCGCGCCATCCACGGCTCCGTCGTCTACGCGGTGGCCACCGGATGGTTGCACGGCGCACGAACCGCGCTGGCGATCCCGACGGTCTCCGCCACGCTGGCCGGACTGGCCGCGCACCGCATGGTGTTCGGCATCAACACACTGCTGGTGCTGGTGATGGTGCGCCACACCGAAGCGGCAACGGTGGCCGGATTCGGTACGACCGTGCTGTTCGTCTCCGCGGGCGGTGCCGGGCAGTTCCTGGCGACCGTCCTGACGCCGGTCGCGGTGAAACGCTGGGGCCGCTACGCCACGCCCAACGCCGCGCTGGCATTCGCGGCCGTGGTGCAGCTGTGCGGGGCGACCCTTCACCTCCCGGTCATGATCGTGTGCGGATTCCTGCTCGGCGCCGCGGGTCAGGTGGTCAAGCTGTGCGCCGACACCGCGATGCAGATGGACGTCGACGACGCGCTGCGCGGACACCTCTTCACGGTGCAGGACTCGCTGTTCTGGATGGCGTTCATCCTGGCGATCTCCGGGGCGGCGGTCGTCATTCCGTCGGACGGCCACGCCCCCCTGCTCGCCCTCGCAGGCACCGGTCTCTACCTGGCGGGGCTGGCCGTGCACGCCGGCGTCGGTCGGCGGGGCCGCCCGCGCGGATAAGGTGGGCGCCATGGCCGGAGCAGCCCCGATGGTCGCCGATCTGCGCGCCGAGAGCGACGATCTCGATGCGCTGGTGGCTGCCCTCCCACCCGAGCAGTGGGCGCTGGACACCCCCGCCGCCGGCTGGACCGTCGCCCACCAGATCGCGCACCTGCTGTGGACCGACAGGGTCGCGTTGACATCGGTGACCGACGAGGCGGGTTTCGCCGAGATCCTGGGGACGGCGGCGCAGAACCCCACCGGCTTCGTCGACGCCGGCGCCGAGGAGCTGGCGCTGGTGCCGCCCGGCGAGTTACTCGCCGACTGGCGCGCCACCCGGGGCGCTCTGCACGAGGCGTTGCTCACCGTGGCCGACGGGCGCAAGCTGCCGTGGTTCGGCCCGCCGATGAGCGCGCCGTCGATGGCTACCGCCCGGCTGATGGAGACGTGGGCGCACGGGCTCGACGTCGCCGACGCGCTCGGGGTGCAGCGGGCGCCGACGGCGCGACTGCGCTCGATCGCCCACATCGGCGTCCGCACGCGGGATTTCGCGTACTCCGTCCACGGGCTCACCCCGCCGGCGGAGCCGTTCCACGTGAAACTTTGCGCCCCGGATGGTTCCGAGTGGACGTGGGGTCCCGAAGATGCCGCCCAGCGTGTCACCGGCTCGGCCGAAGACTTCTGCATGCTCGTCACGCAGCGCCGGGCACGTGCGCTGCTCGACGTCGTCGCGGTCGGACCCGACGCCGAGCAGTGGCTGACGATCGCGCAGGCCTTCGCCGGACCCCCTGGGCCCGGCCGGGGGTAACCGCGTCAGAGGTATTCGGCAGCGTCGGCGGCACCGTCCCCGTCCGCGTCGGTGAGCCGGACATCCCAGCGACCGTCCCCGTCGGTGTCGACCCACGCCTGTCCCAGCCCGAAGGCACGCTCGGCCGTACCGTTGCCGTCCACGTCGGCCAGCCGCTCCGGGGTTCCGTCACCGTCGAGGTCGGCGGGTCCGGTCGACGCGGGATGCTCCACGCCGTCGAGCCCGAACCAGCGCAGCGCCACCCCGGTGCGATCTGCCGCGACAGCCCACGTGCCGGTGCCGTCGTCGGTGAAAGAGGCCTCCGGAATCCCGTCGCCGTCCAGATCCAGTATCGCCTGATCGGCGATGCCGTCGTCATCCAGGTCGACCATCAGGTCATCGAGCAGCCCGTCACCGTCCGCGTCGAGACCGGCGGCGTCGAGCAGACCGTCACCGTCGAAGTCGGTGTCGGCGCCGACGGTCCACATGGTGGCAGACCCGTCAGGGTCACCCAGGCAGTACTCCACACATGATCAGACGCTGGGCGTGCCGAACTCGTTCCACCATTTCCGCAATTCGGCGACCGCCTCGTCATGATCCAGCGGGCCACGGTCCAGGCGCAGTTCCTTGAGGTGGTTCCACGCCTTGCCGACCAGCGGTCCCGGCGGAATCCCGAGGATGCGCATGATCTCGTTCCCGTCGATGTCGGGGCGCACCCGGGCCAGGTCCTCCTTGGCGGCGAGCTCCTCGATGCGCCGCTCCAGGTCGTCGTAGTTGGCCTGCAGCCGGGCGGCGCGCCGCTTGTTGCGGGTGGTGCAGTCGGCACGCACCAGCTTGTGCAGCCGCCCCAGCAGCGGTCCGGCGTCGGTCACGTAGCGGCGTACCGCCGAGTCGGTCCACCGGCCGTCGCCGTAGCCGTGGAACCGCAGGTGCAGGTACACCAGCTGCGACACGTCGGCGATCATCTGCTTGGAGTACTTGAGCTCGCGCAGCCGTTTGCGCGTCATCTTCGCGCCGACCACCTCGTGGTGGTGGAAGCTCACGCCGCCGTCGGGCTCGTGCCTGCGGGTGGCCGGCTTGCCGATGTCGTGCAGCAGCGCGGCCCACCGCAACACCAGATCGGGACCCCCTTCGGCGCTCCCCCCGCCGGACCCCTCGAGGTCCATCGCCTGCCGCAGCACGGTCAGCGAATGTTGATAGACGTCTTTGTGCTGGTGGTGTTCGTCGATGGCCATCCGCATCGCGCCGATCTCCGGCAGCACCACGTCACCGAGTCCGGTCTCCACCATCAGGTCCAGGCCGGCCACCGGGTCGGCGCCCAGCAGCAGCTTGTCCAGCTCGGCGGCCACCCGTTCGGCGGTGATCCGCGACAGCTGGCCGGCCATGTCCTGCAGCGCCTGCCGCACCCGCGGCGACACCGTGAAGCCGAGCTGCGAGACGAACCGGGCGGCCCGCAGCATCCGCAGCGGATCGTCGCCGAACGACATCTCCGGGGCTGCCGGGGTGTCGAGGACACCGTCGCGCAGCGCCGCCAGGCCCGCCAGCGGATCCAGGAACTCGCCGAGACCTGCCGGCTGGTCGGGGTCGATCCGCACGGCCATCGCGTTCACGGTGAAGTCGCGGCGCACCAGATCGTCGGCCAGGTTGTCGCCGAACCGCACCTCCGGATTGCGCGACACCTGGTCATAGGTATCGGCGCGGAACGTCGTGATCTCCAGCCGATCGTCACCCTTGCCGACACCGAGGGTGCCGAACTCGATGCCGGTGTCCCACAGCGCATCGCCCCAGCCGCGCAGGAACCGCAGCATCTGGTCCGGACGCGCGTCGGTGGTGAAATCGAGATCGGTGTCCAGCCGGCCGAGGAGGGCGTCGCGCACGCTGCCACCGACCAGATACAGCTCGTGACCGTTGTCGGCGAACACCTGGCCCAGCCCCCGCAACACCTCGCTGTGCCGATTCAGCGACACCTGCGCAGCACCGAGGAGCTCGGCATCGGTGGCGCTGTCACGGCGAGGGTCTGGCACGTCCGATGAGCCTACTGGTCACAGCGATGTCACCGACCGGCGAGTGCGGCGAGTGCTGCAGTTCATGCCAGCTACTATCGCTTGGGTGTCGGACGGCGAGCAGGCCAAACCACGACGACGCCGAGGGCGGCGCCGTGGCCGACGCGCGGCAGGTCCCCCGGAGACGGGGTCCGACCAGCCCGCCGCCCACCGGCAACAGACGCCCCACAGCACGACCGGTGACCAGTCCGGTTCGACTCCGAAACCGCAGAAGTCCCGGACCCGGCGACCCACCGAGCGTCTGCGCACGGTGCACGAGACATCCGCAGGAGGCCTGGTCATCGACGGGCTCGACGGCCCGAAGGGCGACCAGGTGGCTGCGTTGATCGGACGCGTCGACCGGCGCGGACGGATGCTGTGGTCGCTGCCGAAGGGCCACATCGAGATGGGCGAGACGGCCGAGCAGACCGCCATCCGCGAAGTGGCCGAGGAAACCGGCATCCAGGGAGATGTGCTGGCCGCGCTGGGCAGCATCGACTACTGGTTCGTGACCGAGGGCAGGCGGGTGCACAAGACCGTGCACCATTACCTGATGCGATTCCTCGGCGGTGAGCTGTCCGACGAGGACGTCGAGGTGACCGAGGTGGCCTGGGTGCCCCTCAACGAGCTGCCGTCGCGGCTGGCGTACGCCGACGAACGCAAGCTCGCCGAGGTCGCCGACGAGCTGATCGACAAGCTGCACACCGACGGCCCCGCAGCCCTGCCGCCCCTGCCGCACACCACACCGCGCCGGCGCGGACAGACCCACTCCCACACCCGCAGACACAGGCCCGACCCCACCGCGCAACCTCAGCCAGGCCGGCGGACGAACGGCTGCGGTCAAGGACCGTGACGCGGCCCGCGCGCCTGCTCGTCGCGGTGGTCGCACTGCTGCTCGCGGTCGCGCCTGCCGCCGTCGCCCCCATCGCCGGCGCCCAACCCCCGGCCGTCCCGTTCCTGCGGGTGCACATCGACAGCATCACCCCTGATCTCGTCACCACCACCAGCAACCAGCTGGTGAGCGTCAGCGGCACCATCGACAACGTCGGTGACCGACCCGTGCGCGACGTCGTCGTCCGCCTCGAACGCGGCCCGGCAGCCGAGACGTCGACCGCGCTGCGCACCGACCTCGCCGGCAACGTCGACCAGTACCAACCCGTCGCCGACTTCATCACCGTTGCACCGGAACTCGCCCGCGGACAAAAGGTTCCGTTCCGGCTGTCCTATCCCCTGCGGTCGCCGATGGGCGCGTCCCTGCGGATCGACAGCCCGGGCGTCTACCCGCTGATGGTCAACGTCAACGGCACACCCGACTACGGTGCCGCGGCGCGTCTCGACGACTCCCGGTTCCTGCTGCCCGTCGTCGGGGTCCCCCCGCTGGAGGGACCGGACGGTGAGGACACCTCCGGCGGAGCACTGGACTCGGCCGTTCCGCCCGACACCACCCGCCCCGTCGGGATCACCATGTTCTGGCCGCTGGCCGACCGGCCCCGGCTGGCCGCGGGGGCCCCCGGCGGCACCACCCCCGTTCGGCTCATCGACGACGACCTGGCGACCTCACTCGGTCCCGGCGGGCGCCTCGACACGATGCTCACCGCCGTCGACTTCGCGACCAGCCCCGACGTCGACCCCGGCGGGGATCTGACCCGCGCGCTGTGTCTTGCCGTCGACCCCGATCTCCTCGTCACCGTCAACGCGATGACCACCGGCTACGTCGTCAACGACGCCGCCGACGCCGGACCGGGCACCCCCACCCATCCGGGCGCCGGGCAGCAGGCCGCGATCGACTGGCTGGCGCGGCTGAAGACGCTGGCCCTGCGGATGTGCGTCGCGCCGACCACCTACGCGCAGGCCGACCTCGACGCGCTGAACAGGGTCGCCGATCCCGGTCTGTCGTCGATCGCCACCACCGGCGCGGGTGCGATCGTGGACCAGATTCTCGGCATCGCCGCCACCCGCGGGGTAAGCCTGGTCGGCGACGGCCCGCTGACCGCCGCCGCGGTACAGCTGCTGTCCGGCCGCGGCCCCACCGTCGCGATCGCCGCGGCCAATCTGGTCGGTCCAGGCGACGGCACCGGCGAAACCGCCGGTTCGGCGGACACGGCGCCCGTGCGCTACAGCCCCAACGTGGTCGCCGCGCCGTTCGATCCCGCCGTCGGCGCCGCACTCGCCGGCATGGGACCCACCCCGGAGTCGCCGTCGTACCTGGACCCGTCCCTGGACTTCGCGGTGAAGCAGGACTCCGCCGCGGCCCGGCGCCAAGACGCGCTCGGTGCGCTGCTGTGGCGCAGTCTCGCGCCCGACATCGAACCACGCACGCAGATCGTGATGCCGCCGCTGATGTGGAACCTCACACCGGAGGACGCGCAGACGGTCCTCACCGCGGTGTCCACCAGCATCAGGTCCGGCCTGGCGACTCCGCGGCCACTGGCGGCGCTGCTGTTCGAAGCCAACAGCGCAGCGCCGGGGGCGCCCGTGCCGGACGGCCAGCTCGGCAACCCGAGGGGGCGGTTCGACAACGGCGTCGTCACGGGGATCGCCGGGGCCACCGGCCGGTTGTGGGGGCTGACCGCGGCGCTGACCAGCGACGAGCGGACCGGGCTCACCGGCACGCAGTACACGGCCCCGCTGCGGGAGGATCTGTTGCGCGCGCTGAGCCTGTCGATTCCCCCCGACGCCCGCAACGGACTGGCCCAGCAGCGACTGACGACGGTGGGGCGGACGGTGGAAGACCTGTTCAACGCCGTCACCATCGTCAACCCGGGCGGCTCCTACACGTTGGCGACCGAGCGCAGCCCGCTCCCGCTGGCGCTGCGCAACGACCTTCCGGTGCCGATCCGCGTGCGGCTGGACATCGACGCGCCCCCGGGGATGTCGGTGACCGATATGGGCGAGATCGTGCTGCCGCCGGGCTTCCTCCCCCTCAAGGTTCCGATCGAGGTGCACTTCACGCAGCGCGTCGCCGTGGACGTGGCGCTGCGTACGGCCGACGGGTTGCCGCTGGGTGAGCCGGTCCGCCTGTCGGTGCATTCCAACGCCTACGGCAAGGTGCTGTTCATCATCACGTTGTCGGCCGGCGCGGTGCTGGTCCTGCTCGTCGGCCGTCGCCTCTGGCACCGGTTCCGCCGCCAGCCCGACCGGGCCGACCTGGATCGTCCCGACCCCATCGAGGTGGCGCTGGCCTATCGCGAGGACGAGCCCGCCCACAACGCCAAGAGCCGCGCCGGTAGCGGACGGAGCGCCGACGATGCGTGACGCCCGCACCCCCCGCAGGCCGGCGGTACCTCCCCCGCCGCCGCCCTCGGCACCACCGTCCGCACCGCCGGCACCGCCGTCGGCCCGGCCCGAGATGTCGGACTCCGCCGTGGTGTCGCGGTCCTGGGGAATGGCGCTGGCCACCCTGGTCAGCAGGCTGACCGGATTCCTGCGCATCGTTGCGCTCGCGGCGATCCTCGGCGCGGCGCTGTCGAGTGCCTTCACCGTGGCCAACCAGTTGCCGAACATGATCGCCGCGCTGGTGCTGGAGGCGACCTTCACCGCCATCTTCGTACCGGTGCTGGCCCGCGCCGAGCGCGACGATCCCGACGGCGGAGCCGCCTTCATCCGACGGCTCCTGACGCTGGCGACCGCACTCCTTCTGGCCGTCACGATCATCTCGACGGTGGCCGCCCCGCTGCTCGCCGACCTGATGCTGGGATCGGAGCCTCTGGTCAGCCGCCCCCTGACCACCGCGTTCGCGTACCTGCTCCTGCCGCAGATCATCTTCTACGGGCTGTCGTCGGTGTTCATGGCAATCCTGAACACCCGCAACATCTTCGGGCCGCCCGCCTGGGCGCCCGTCGTCAACAACATCGTGGCCATCCTCACGCTCTTGCTGTATGTGCTTGTCCCGGGCGAACTTTCGCTCGACCCCGTCAAGATGGGCGACGCCAAGCTGCTGGTGCTCGGCATCGGCACCACCCTCGGTGTGGTGGCACAGGCGGCGGTCCTGTTCGTGGCGATCCGCCGCGAGAAGGTCAGCCTGCGACCGCTGTGGGGCATCGACGACCGTCTCAAGAAGTTCGGCATGATGGCGCTGGCGATGGTGCTCTACGTGCTGGTCAGCCAGGTCGGATTCATCGTCGGCAACCAGGTCGCCGCCGGCGCGGCCGCCTCTGGGCCCGCCATCTACAACTACACCTGGCTGATCCTGCAGCTGCCGTTCGGCATCGTCGGTGTCACCGTGCTGACGGTCGTCATGCCCCGGTTGTCACGCAACGCGGCCTCCGGCGACGGCCATGCGGTGCTGGGCGACCTGTCGCTGGCGACGCGGCTGACCATGCTGACGCTCATCCCGATCGTGGCCATGATGACCGTCGGCGGACCCGCCATCGGCAGTGCGCTGTTCTCCTACGGCAACTTCGGCGCCGTCGACGCCGGCTACCTCGGCATGGCCATCACGCTGTCGGCGTTCACGCTCATCCCCTACACGATGGTGCTGCTGCAGCTGCGGGTGTTCTACGCCCGCCAGGAGCCGTGGACCCCCATCGTGCTGATCGTCGTCATCACCGTCGTCAAGGTCGCGGCCTCGCTGGCCTCCCCCCATCTGACCGACGACCCACAGCTGGTGGCCGGCTACCTCGGCCTGGCCAACGGCCTCGGCTTTCTCGCCGGCGCCACGGTCGGCTATCTGCTGCTGCGGGCGCGCCTCGATCCGCCCGGTGGACGCTTGCTCGGCCACGACGTCGTCCGCACCATCCTGGTGACCATCACCGCGTCGCTGACGGCCGGCCTGATCGCCCACGTCGTGGACCAGCTCCTCGGCCTGGAGGAGCTGACGACGCTCTGGGGTGCCGGCGGTTCGCTGCTGCGCCTGCTCGCGCTCGGCGTCGTGATGGTGCCGATCATCGTCGGAATCCTGCTCGCGGCGAAGGTCCCCGACGCCCACGCCGCGTTTGCCGCAGTGCGTCGGCGCCTCGGGCGCGGGACGCAGACACCCGTGCCGTCCGTCCGGGCCATACCGCCGCGACCCCTCACGTACGCTGATCAGAGAAATCAGTCCCCGTTACGCCGGCGTCAGCTTCCTGGATCCGGAGCACGGGGGCCATCGGGCGAACGTGCCGACGACGGGAGGCGGGGAGGATCCACGGTGAGCGACAAACCCACAAGCGGATCGTCACCGGAGGCGGACTCCACAGCCACCACCCGGATCGCCCAGCCGTCTGCATCTGACGTGACGTCCAAGCCGTCGCCAGACGACTTCCAGCCAGACGTCCCCGAGTACGACATCCCGAACCACGACATCCCCAACCACGATGCCGCACCGGCCCCGGACCCCGACGACTCCGCGACCACCGCCATGCCGGCCGCCCGATCTCCGCAGCCGGATTCTTCGGCCCGACCGCCGGCCGACTACATGGGTGACCCGACCCGCGAGGCGCTCGCCTTCGACCCGCCCCGGGAACCGGCCATCGAGACGGCGACCGCCACCGAGGACACCCACCTCATTCCCGGTGCCACGATCGTGCGCGGCCGCTACCGTCTGCTCGTCCCGCACGGCGGGCCCGCCCACCTGAAGTTCTGGCAGGCCCTCGACACGGCGCTGGACCGCCAGGTCGCGCTCACCTTCGTCGACCCCGACGGCACACTGCCCGCACAACAGGTCCAGGACATCCTGGATCGCACCCAGCGGCTCAGCCGGATCGACATGCCCGGTGTGGCGCGCGTGCTCGACGTCCTCAGCATCGGTACCGGTGGCCTCGTGGTGTCCGAATGGATCCGCGGCGGCTCGCTCGCCGAGGTCGCCGAAACCAACCCGTCGCCGATCGGCGGCGCGCGGGCCATCCAGTCACTGGCCGCCGCCGCCGAAGTGGCCCACCGCAACGGGGTGGCCCTCTCGGTGGACCACCCCAGCCGGATCCGGGTCAGCATCGACGGCGACGTCGCGCTGGCGTTCCCGGCCACGCTGCCCGACGGTTCCCCCGACGACGACATCCGCGGCATCGGCGCGGCGCTGTATGCGTTGCTGGTCAATCGGTGGCCGCTGCCGGAGACCGGCGAACCCAGCGGGCTGGCCCCCGCCGAACTCGACGCCGCAGGCGAACCCGTCGAACCCAAGACCGTCGACCGCGACATCCCGTTCCAGATCTCGGCGGCCGCGGCGCGCGCCGTCCAGGAGGGCGGGGGCATCCGCAGCGCGCCCACCCTGCTGAACCTGCTGCAGCAGGCCACCGCGATCGCCGACCGCACCGACCACATCGCGCCCGTCGACGACCCCTCCCCCGCGGCCGGTGGGAGCGACTGGCAGACCGATCCCGACCCGGACGCCGCCGCGCGGCGGCGTAGGGGCCTCATCATCGGCCTCAGCGTGGCCGGTGCGATCGCCGTCGTCGCCGTCGTCCTGTTGGCGACGGTGCTCAGCCGCATCTTCGGTGACGTCGGGAACGGACTCGGCGGCGACGAGCTCGGCCTCAACTCGCCCTCGGCATCGTCGACGGAAGAACCCAGCAGTGCCGGCACCGTCATCAAACCGGTACGCGCCACGGTCTTCTCGCCGGAAGGGGAAGCCGACGCCCCCGATCTCGCCGGGCTTGCCATCGACGGGAACCAGAGCACGGTATGGCCCATCGACACCTACAGCGATCCGGTGCCCTTCCCGAACTTCAAGAACGGCGTCGGCCTGATGCTCCAGCTGTCCGAGCCGGCCACTATCGGCTCGGTGACGATCAACCTCAACAGCACCGGGACGTCGGTGCAGATCCGGTCCTCGACCTCCGCGACGCCGTCGTCGCTCGACAGCACGACCGCCTTGACGCCGCCGACTCCGCTGAAGCCCGGATCCAACACGATCGAGGTGCCCGACGCGGAGCCGACGTCGAACGTGTTGGTGTGGGTATCGACGCTCGGTCAGGTCAACGGCCAAAGCCGTTCGGACATCGCGGAAATCACGCTCAACGCCGCGTCCTGACCGCACCCTCTACCGCCGTCCAATCGCGCAGGCGCGCCTCAGGTCATGATGGAAGCAAAGGGCTCCAAGCCGTATGTCCTGGCATAGCCATTCTCGACTCCGACGAGCAGCTCGACAACCTCGAAATACCGGTCCCAGAACGGAGTTTCGCGCAGCGCATCGATGAGGAGCTGATAGGCGTGGTGACTTTCCGCTTCCCATACCCAGACGTCGGTGATCCGTGCGGAGTAGAACTCGGTGTCGTAGAAGCGTGACCGCACGCCGGTCGTCCTAGCCTCTATCGCGGGCAGAACCTGCGTCGTGATAGCCCGCACGCGTTGGGGGACGGTGAGAGCGAGCCATTCCGGTGTGGTCTTGACGAGCATGAACGCCGTGACCATCTGGTCACTGCCTTCGGCGGCGGGCATCAGGACAGGACCGCCGGCTTGAGGGTCTGGGCGCACCACTGATCGAAAGTGGTGGGGGATGCAGTGTCCCGGGTCCGTTCCACTCCGGAGTCAAGACCCTCCTCTTTGGCCCGCTTCATGTCGACGACTCCCTGGACGAACGCCTCGTTGAGCCCGTAGCCGACGAGTTCCGCATGCAACTCTTCAAACGGCTGGCGTTCGTAGCGAACAGGGAAACCGAGCTGTTCGGTCATGATGCGGGCCAGATCGTTGGGCGACAAGTCCTGCGGCCCGAGAATGGGGATGCTGTCGATGCCTGTCCACGAGCGGTCTAAGAGCAGTTCGGCGGCGACGGCTGCGATGTCGGCGACGGCAACGAGGGGTGCTTTGCGTTCGCCGGCAGCAACATCCGTGAACACGCCTCGTTGACGAATCGAGTCTGTCTCCTCCAGCAAGTTCTCGAAGAATGACGGGTTGGCCAAGGCGCGGTAGGCAACGCCGGCTTCGGCAATGAGGTTGTCCATCGCCAGAGAGGCCGTGACCAAACCGGCGCGATCGGCGACGGCAGTACCGCGGCCGAGTGCGGATATCCCGACGACGTGACCGACGCCTCGTGCCGCGAACGCCTGCGCTGCCGGACGGGTAAAGCCGCTGTAGCCCTCGTGCGGCGGCAGAGAGGAGTCCGGAGGAACGAGCCAGAAGACGGCATCCGCGCCCTCGAAGGCCCGGTGAAGGATCCGGGCGTCACCGTGTGAGCCAATGATCACCTCGACCTGTTCGCGGACAACGTCCGGCAGCCGCTCCGGATCGCGCACGATGACTCGCAGCCCTCGTCTGTTGGCGGGCGCGGACTCCAGGAGACGGGTGAGCAGGTGCCTGCCGATGTTCCCGGTAGGGGCGGTGATGACGATCATGGTGGCCTCGCAGGTTGGGTTGAGTGTGTAGTCGCCATCCTGTGGAGCCGCACGAATTGCCGGCAATGGGAAATTCAGCACTGAATAATTGCCTAGAGTGGAATTACCCTGATGATGTGCCCGGTCCGACCCTCGACGCCAATCTCGCCATCGCGCTGGACGCCTTGCTAGCCGAGCACAGCGTCACCCGCGCGGCCGCACGCCTGCACACGTCGCCTGCCGCCATGAGTCGCACCCTCGCCCGCCTGCGCCGAATCCTTCACGATCCACTTCTGGTTCGAGCTGGACAAACCATGGTCCCCACCCCTCGCGCCAACGCATTGCGTGACGAGGCCGCGGCGGTTGTTCACAGCCTTGGCATGCTCCTCAGCCCGGCCACCAGCGTCGACCCGGTGAGACTCAGCAATACCTTCACTCTCCAGGCGGCCGACCTGGTTGGGGCCGCCCTTGTGCCTCGACTCCTCCAGCTAGCTCAGCAGGAAGCGCCGAGGGTCGCGTTCCGACTCCGGGCAGAGGAGCTGGAGGCTGGATCCGCACTCCGTGACGGGCGGATCGATCTGGAAGTCGGTTCCATTGACCACCCAGATCCCGAAACCCATGTGGAGGTACTCACCACACTGCGTATGGTGGCGGCGGTCCGGCAGGATCATCACCTCGCCCAACGACCCTTGACCCCAGCTCGACTCGCTGCCGCTCACCACGTCGCGGTCAGCCGCCGTGGCCGGTTCACCGGTCCCCTCGATACAGCGCTGGCCGAGCACGACCTTCGGCGGCACGTCAGTGTTGTCCTGCCCAGCCATCTGGCTGCGATGACACTCGCCGCTCGCAGCGACGTGGTGTGCCTCGTACCCGCCGCACTCCCTGGTGACGACCCGTCACCCCTCACAGACGATGCGGACGCGCTCGGCCTGCGCCTGCTGGACATTCCCCTTGCATTGCCGCCACTGACCATCGGCATGGCCTGGCACCCCCGACACACCGCCGACGGACCTCACCGCTGGCTCCGCAACGCCGTTCGCCGAAGCCTTCGTACATCCGCGAACCAAGATTCCCGTCTATAGCAAGCTCTGCCCGGGACGGGTTGTATAACAGGGCATTACGGGCCAAGACCACCGCGTCCGTGAGTGCCGCCTCCCGACGGGGCGCCTCTTTATACCCTGCAGAATTGGTGTCCGACCCCCACCCCGGGCCGGTTTAGTGTTCGGCTGTGGGGATATTCGGGGGAACTCGCCGCCAGCCTGACCGGGTGCGCACCGACGCCGAGCTGTTGAGCGCACACGTCGGCGGCGACGCCTACGCGTTCGAGGAGCTCTTCCACCGGTACCACCGCCAGCTGTACCGGCTCGCGCACCTCACCAGTCGCGATCCCGACGACGCGGCCGACGCACTACAGGACGCGATGCTCGCCGCGCACCGCACCGCCCGGTCATTTCGCCATGACTCCGCCGTCAGCAGCTGGCTGTACCGAATCGTGGTCAATGCGTCGTTAGATCGACTGCGGCGCAACAAGTCCCGCGCCTGCGAGCAGCTCGACGACGACCTGCTGTGGGCTACCGACCCGACCGGTCGGGTGGACACCGCGATCGTGGTGCAGCGCGCCCTGCTGCGGCTGCCCGTCGAGCAGCGCGCCGCGGTGGTCGCGGTCGACATGCAGGGGTACTCCGTCGCAGAGGCCGCCCGGATGCTCGGCGTCGCCGAAGGCACCGTGAAATCCCGGTGTTCGCGCGCCCGCACCAAACTCGCGGCATCGCTGACCTGTTTGGCCGCCGACGTCCCCACCGCCGACCTACCGTCGGATAATCTCGGGCATTCCGGCACGATCGGCGGGGGCGACGATGGACAGCGCAGCGAGCCGCGATCCGAGCACCACGTGCAGCGCTGCCGCCCGCATCCCGGCCGGTCCCGACGCGGTTCCCGCCGCAGCGGCACCCCCGGTCACTGAGGCGGGCGCCCCCGCACACACGCAACACCGGCCACAGCTGTCTCCCGTCCAATGGCTGGGCCTACTTCTGGCCGTCGCCGCCGTGGTCGTCGCCACGGTGGTCGTCGCCCGCACCGTGGCCCGTGGACCCGGTCCCACGTTTCCGGCGAGCCCCACCGCCTCCCGGATCACCGTCGGCGCACTCCCCCCGGCCGCGGTCCCGTCGACCTCGTTCCCGTTGACCGACACACAACTGCGCGCCGCACTCGCCGAGCCGCCGAGCCTGGGAGCGCTGGCAGATCCCGGGCGGCGGGCGTCCTGCCTGACCGGACTCCGACGCGCCACCGACCTCCCGGTGCTCGGCGGCCGGACACTCGAGGTCGCCGGCCGCCCGGCGGTGGTCGTGCTGCTGCCCGGCGCGACCCCCGATCAGCTGACCGCCGTGGCCGTCGAAGCGTCATGCAGCACGGTGCGCCCGGGCCTGCTCGCCGAGACCACGTTGCGCCGTCGGTGAGCCGAAATGGGGCATGCACCGCGCCCAGTTCATCTCGGGGAACACCCCGGCCTACCCTGGTGTTGAGTAAGCAGGCAGAAAGGTTGGCATGACCTCCTCAAATACCGTTCATGACGTCATCATCATCGGATCCGGCCCTGCTGGATACACCGCGGCGGTGTACGCCGCCCGCGCCCAGCTGAACCCGCTGGTGTTCGAGGGCAGCCAGTTCGGCGGAGCGCTGATGACCACCACCGAGGTCGAGAACTACCCGGGCTTCCGCAACGGCATCACCGGTCCCGAGCTGATGGACGAGATGCGGGAACAGGCCCTGCGGTTCGGCGCGGATCTCCGGATGGAGGACGTCGACTCCGTTGACCTGACCGGCCCGGTGAAGTCCGTCACCGTCGGTGACGAGACGTTCCAGGCGCGGTCGGTGATCCTCGCGATGGGCGCGGCCGCTCGCCACCTCGGTGTGCCGGGCGAGGATGCGCTGCTCGGCATGGGCGTGAGCACCTGCGCCACCTGTGACGGCTTCTTCTTCCGCGACCAGGACATCGCCGTCGTCGGCGGTGGCGACTCCGCGATGGAGGAGGCCACCTTCCTGACGCGGTTCGCCCGCAGCGTGACGCTGATCCACCGCCGTGACGAGTTCCGTGCATCCAAGATCATGCTCGAACGCGCCCAGGCCAACGAGAAGATCACGTTCCTCACCAACACCGAGGTGGTCGCCATCGAGGGCGACCCCAAAGTCTCCGCTATCCACGTGCGCAACAGCGCTACCGGTGATGAGTCCACCCTCCCCGTGACCGGTGTGTTCGTCGCGGTGGGCCACGATCCCCGCTCCGGGCTGGTGCGCGGTCAGGTCGAGCTGGACGACGCCGGCTACGTCAAGGTGCAGGACCGCACCACCTACACGTCGCTCGAAGGGGTTTTCGCCGCAGGCGATCTCGTCGACCACACCTACCGCCAGGCCATCACGGCGGCCGGAAGTGGTTGTGCCGCTTCGATTGACGCAGAGCGCTGGCTGGCCGAGCACGCTGACCCCGGCGAAAGAACCTCCACCACAACGGATGACAGCGACCTGATAGGAGCACAGCAATGAGTGGTTCCAGCACGGTGACCGTGACCGACGATTCGTTCTCCGACGACGTTCTGCTCAGCGGCAAGCCGGTACTGGTGGACTTCTGGGCCACCTGGTGCGGACCGTGCAAGATGGTCGCCCCCGTGCTCGAGGAGATCGCCTCGGAGAAGTCGGACGCGATCACCATCGCCAAGCTCGATGTGGACGAGAATCCCGCCACTGCCCGCGACTTTCAGGTGGTCTCCATCCCGACCATGATCCTGTTCAAAGACGGTCAGCCGGTGAAGCGGATCGTGGGCGCGAAGGGCAAGGCCGCGTTGCTGCGGGAGCTGTCCGAGGTCATCTGAGCCTTCGGGCCAGGCACGAACACCAGCCTGGGGTTTTTCCGAATCCCCTGTTGGTCTGAGAGAATGCTGTTATGTCCAGTCTGCGTCGCGGTGACCGCGGAGGTGCGGTCACCGAGATCAGGGCCGCTCTCGCGGCGCTCGGCATGATCGACGACCCGGACGAAGACCTGACCACCGGCAAGCACGTGGCTGCCGACGTTTTCGACGGCGACCTCGACCAGGCGGTACGGGCATTTCAGCAGCACCGCGGGCTACTGGTCGACGGCGTCGTCGGCGAGGCCACCTACCGAGCGCTCAAAGAGGCGTCCTACCACCTGGGCGCACGCACCCTGAACCATCAGTTCGGTGCGCCGATGTACGGCGACGACGTCGCCACGCTGCAGGCCCGGCTGCAGGATCTCGGGTTCTACACCAACCTGGTCGACGGACACTTCGGCCTGCAGACCCATAACGCTCTGTCGTCGTATCAACGCGAGTACGGCCTCTACCCCGACGGCATCTGCGGTCCAGAGACGTTGCGCTCCTTGTATTTTCTGGGTTCCCGCGTCACCGGCGGTTCGCCGCACGCCATCCGCGAAGAAGAGTTGGTCCGCAGCTCGGGTCCGCGGCTGTCCGGCAAGCGGATCATCGTGGACCCGGGTCGCGGCGGCTCCGACCGCGGCGTGATCCTCAACGGGCCGTCCGGCCCGATCAGCGAGGCGGACATCCTCTGGGACTTGGCGAGTCGCCTTGAAGGCCGGATGACCGCGATCGGCATGGAGACCTTCCTGTCGCGCCCGGCCACCGCGGCGCCGACCGACGCAGAACGCGCCGCCACCGCCAACACCGTCGGCGCGGACATGATGATCAGCCTGCGATGCGCCACGCACACCAGCCCGGCGGCCAACGGGGTGGCGTCCTTCCACTTCGGCAACTCGCACGGCTCGGTGTCCACCATCGGACGCAATCTGGCCGACTTCATCCAACGAGAAGTTGTGGCCCGCACCGGATTACGTGACTGCCGAGTGCACGGTCGCACGTGGGATCTGCTTCGGTTGACCCGCATGCCCACGGTCCAGGTCGACGTCGGCTACATCACCAACCCCGGGGACCGCGCCACCCTGGTGTCCCCCGCATCGCGCGACGCTCTCGCCGAAGGCATCCTGGCTGCCGTCAAGCGTCTCTATCTGCTGGGCAAGAACGATCGCCCCACCGGTACGTTCACGTTCGCCGAACTGCTGGCCCACGAGCTCGCCGTCGACCAGGCCCGCCGCGCATAGTCGCCGCTAGGGGCGGGAACTCGCCCCGGCCCCCACCGGCTGCTGCAGTTGGGCGCTTTCCAAGAGTCGCTCCAGTGCCGCCTCGACACCGGCCTTCCACCCCAGCCCCTGCTCCAGCTCGAGCCGTAGCCGAGGGAAGTACGTGTGGTGGGAAACCACCTCGAAGCCGGCATCCATCAACAGATTTGCGTCGAGTATGCACTGATCCACCGAGCAGTCGCCGAGCGTCTCCAGCACCGGCCGGACATCGGCCGGCGCGGACTCGCGATCGGTCAGCGTATCCGCTTCTGCGGTGCGCCCGAATGCCTCCAATGCGCGCACGCCTCGGCGCACGAGATCACCGACGACAGCCGTGATGAGGGTTTGCGACAACGCCTCGGCCCCCTGTCCGGATTCGATGCCAAGCGTGGTCAGCAGTACCGCGTCGGCGCTGACCGGTCCGGTCGGAAATCGACCGGCTCGCGGCACCGACCGCGGCGGAGCGTAGAACACGTAGCCCAGACACGGGTCGTCATCCGGGCTGTCCTGGAGATCGTCGTGCCCGTCGGCGGTCCGGGACTCCACGGCCAGTTGGCCGCACGAACCCCACTCCAGCATGACCATCGACAGCCACGCTTCCTTCTCGAACTCGGGATCTGACAGTTGCTCACCGCGGTCGATGATCGCCGGGTCGACCTCCCAGTAGACGCAACGACGCGCATGCTTGGGCAACTGGTCGAATGCCTGGAGCCGAAGGGGCGTGATACGTGCGGCCACTACACTCTCCGGTCTCTTCGCCGCGCCGGAACGCGCGGCAACCCTTCAAGGATAGAAGCCCGGCTGCCGGACGGCCCGATTCGGCCGTCCGGGCCGTTGCCATTCCACAGTCCCAGCCAATTCACTTGGCGCACACCACTTTTGTGCACCACGCCGCGTCCGGCTCCCGGTTGCACGCCACCTGTGTCACAGTGACGTAATTTCCCGGTGTGACCGGTCATGGCTTGGACGCGTTCATCATCTCCACAATCCGCTGCAAGTCGTCGACCGAGCCGAATTCGACGACGATCTTGCCCTTGCGCTTGCCCAGGCTCACGGTCACCCGGGTGTCGAAGGCCGTCGACAGCTGCTCCGCGACGTCTTGGAGTCCGGGCATCTGGATGGGCTTGCGCCGGGGCGCCGCGGGAGGCGCCGTGCCGTTCCGGTTGGCCAGTGTCACGGCTTCTTCCGTCGCCCGGACGGAAAGACCCTCCGCGACGATCCGCGCGGCGAGTTCCTCCTGCACCTCCGCGCCCCCGTCGAGCGCCAGCAGCGCCCGCGCGTGGCCGGCCGACAACACGCCCGCGGCCACGCGGCGTTGAACAGCGATCGGCAGGCGAAGGAGCCGGATCATGTTGGTGATGAGCGGTCGGGAGCGGCCAATGCGCGAGGCGAGTTCGTCGTGGGTGACGTCGAACTCCTCGAGCAGCTGCTGATACGCCGCCGCCTCTTCGAGGGGGTTCAGCTGGGCGCGGTGGATGTTCTCCAGGAGTGCGTCGCGCAGCATGGTGTCGTCGGCGGTCTCACGGACGATCGCGGGGATGGTCGCGACATCGGCCTCCTGCGCGGCTCGCCACCGACGCTCCCCCATGACGAGCTGGTATCGGGGTGCGCCCTCCCCCGACGTATCCGGAGACGGACGCACCACGATCGGCTGCATGAGGCCGAACTCGCGAATGGAGTGCACCAGTTCGGCGAGTGCCTCCTCGTCGAAGACCTGCCGCGGCTGACGCGGGTTCGGATCGATCTGTGACGGTGCGATCTCGCGGTACACCGCCCCGACGGGGTTCGTCTCAGGCGGCGGCGCTGCCGGCGGAGGGGGTCCCCCGAGCAGAACGTCTGATGCTGCGGCACCCATCTTCGGGCCAAGAGTTGCGGGTTCTCCGCTCTCGGCCGGACCCGTCGGGATCAGCGACGCCAGGCCTCGACCGAGGCCACTGCGCTTGCGTGCCTGATTGTTCATCGGTCCCCTCGTCGTTCGGCGGTTCTGATCGCACACGCACTCATCGGTTCTGGCCGTCCCCACCGCGGAGCGCCAACTCCCGGCTGGCGTCGAGATAGCTCATCGCACCCCGGGACCCCGGGTCGTAGTCGATGATCGTCATTCCGTATCCGGGAGCCTCGGAGACCTTGACGCTGCGCGGGATCACGGTGCGCAGCACCTTGTCGCCGAAGTGCCCGCGCACGTCGCCCGCTACCTGGTCGGCCAGTTTGGTGCGACCGTCGTACATCGTGAGGATGACGGTCGACACCTCCAGCTCCGGATTCAGGTGCGACTTCACCATCTCGATGTTGCGCAGCAACTGACCCACACCTTCGAGCGCGTAGTACTCGCACTGAATGGGGATCAACACCTCGGGTGCGGCCACCAGAGCGTTGATGGTGAGCAGGCCCAGCGAGGGCGGGCAGTCGATGAAGACGTAGTCGAAGTCGTGGTGCTTGAGCTCGGCCAGTGCCGTGCGCAGCCGGCCCTCCCTGGCCACCATGCTGACCAACTCGATCTCGGCACCCGCGAGGTCGATGGTCGCGGGGATGCAGAACAGCTTGTCGTTGTGCGGGCTGCGCTGCAGCGCGTCTTCGACGGAGATCTCCCCGATGAGAACTTCGTACGACGACGGTGTCCCCGGTCGATGTTCGATGCCGAGTGCGGTGCTGGCGTTGCCCTGCGGATCGAGGTCGATGACCAGCGTGCGCACCCCTTGGAGCGCGAGCGCTGCGGCGATGTTCACGGCGGTGGTGGTCTTGCCCACGCCGCCCTTCTGGTTGGCGACGGTGAAGACCCGCTGACGTCTGGGCCGCGGCAGCTGGCCCTGGACCGCGGCCTGCATCAGTCGTACCGCTCGTTCCGCCTCTGCCCCGATGGGGGTGTCGCCGTCTTGTGCGTTCCACGTTTCACGTGAAACATCGGCCGGAGGAATCGCAGCGGACCCGTCGGCCGCCCCGGTCTCGCTTCGGGCGGACATCAGCGCTGCCTCCTTTCCGGCCGTACTTGCTTTCCCGCGGACGTCTTCAGGAACCCTACGACCACGGTCGCGGGTGGATCCACGTACTGAGCCCCACATCGTTCCACCTTCACCTCGGATATACCCAGAGCGGCCATCGCACGTTGATGCTCGCGAACTTCGTCCTCGGCGCGATCCCCCTTGATCGCCAACATGCGGCCGCCGGGCCGAAGCAACGGCGTGCTCCACTTGGTCAATTTGCCCAGTGACGCGACGGCCCTGGACACCACGACGTCCGTAGCTCCGACCTCCTCGCGCACCGTTCGGTCTTCAGCACGTCCGCGCACAATCGAACAGTCGATACCAAGTTCCTCGATCACCTCGCGAAGGAAATCACTACGGCGCAGGAGGGGTTCGATGAGCACGATGTGGACGTCGGGCCGGGCCAGTGCCAACGGTATCCCGGGCAGACCCGCACCACTACCGATGTCAGCGATTCGTTCACCGGGTCGCAGCAGTTCGCCGACCACGGCGCAATTCAGGATGTGTCGGTCCCACAGTCTCTCGACTTCTCGGGGACCGAGGAGCCCTCTCTCGACGCCGGCGTCCGCGAGGATCTCGGCGTAGCGATGTGCCGCGGCAGACGAGTCGCCGAATACGGCCCGGGCGGCCGGGGGCGGCGGTGGAACCTCCGCATGTTTCACGTGAAACATCCTCCGACTCTGCGAAGCGAATCCACCTACCGGCTCCCTGCGTGGCAGAACTACAGCGATGTAACTCTGCTCAGTCGACGAGTACGACGACGCGGCGCGACGGCTCGACGCCCTCGCTCTCACTACGCACACCGTCGACCCCTGCCACGGCGTCGTGCACGATCTTGCGTTCGAACGGGGTCATCGGCGACAGCTCTTCGCGTTCGCCACTCTCCAGCACGCGCCGGGCGACCTTCTCCCCCAGTGCCGCGAGCTCATCCCGGCGGCGCTGGCGCCACTGCGAGATGTCGAGCATCAGACGGCTGCGTTCACCCGTCTTCTGATGCACTGCCAGCCGGGTCAGCTCCTGCAGCGCGTCGAGCACCTCGCCTTTGCGGCCCACCAGCTTGGTCAGGTCGCCGCCACCGTCGATGCTGACGATCGCACGGTCACCTTCGACATCCAGATCAATGTCACCGTCGAAGTCCAGGAGGTCGAGTAACTCCTCCAGGTAATCGCCGGCAATCTCGCCTTCGGCGACCAACCGCTCCTCAAGATCGTCACCGGAACCGGTGGACCCGTTCTCGGTCGACTCCGTCACCTCGGTCGACTCGGTCACCTCGGAGACCTCTGCGGTCGCGGTGCCTGCCCCACTTGTGCCGTTCTCTGTTCCAGTCATCACTACACCTCTCTTTTTGCTCGCGGTCGCCCGCGCGTCAACGTTTCCGCTTCTTGGGCCGCGCGCCAGGTCTCGGGGTACGGCTCGTCGCCGCCCCGTTCTGCGCTGCGGACTTGTTGGGACTTCGGGTGACCGGCTTCGATCCCGTGGCGGTGTCACCGGAGGACGACTCGTCGATCTCTTCCGGTTCCGGCGAGGACTCCGCGGTCGCGTCGGCTGCTTCCGCAGCAGTCGCCGGCTTCTTCTTTCGGCCCGGGCGGGCACCGGGTGCCGGGGCATTCGCGGCACGGCGCTCGATCGCCTCGAGCTTCTTCTGCTCTTCTTCCTTCTCGATCTTGCCGAAGACGTAGTGCTGCTGACCGAAGGTCCAGATGTTGTTGGCGAGCCAGTACATGATGATCGCCAGCGGAAGGAACGGGCCACCGACGACCACGCCCAGCGGGAAGACGTACAGCGCAAGCTTGTTCATCATCGCGGTCTGCGGGTTGGCTGCCGCCTCCGGACTCTGCCGCGCCACCGACGCCCGGCTGTTGAAGTACGTCGCGATACCGGCGGCGATCATGATGGGCACGCCCACAGCCACAACCGCCGGCCGATGAAATTCGGTGAACGCCTCGAGGCCGTGCTTCTGGATCATCGTCGCGCCCAGTGGGGCCCCGAACAGGTTGGCGTCCAGGAAGTGGCCGACATCGGTGGCACTGAACAGATAGTTGCCCAGACTGCGGTTCTCCTCGACCGACAGTCCGAGCCGGCCGATACCGGTCTGGGTCCGGTTGAACGACATCAGTACGTGATACAGACCGAGGAACACCGGGATCTGCGCCAGCATCGGAAGGCACCCGAGGATCGGGTTGAACCCGTGTTCCTTCTGCAGCTTCTGCATCTCCAGCGCCATGCGCTGCCGATCCTTGCCGTACTTCTTCTGCAGGGCCTTGATCTGAGGCTGCAGTTCCTGCATCTGCCGGGTGGTGCGGATCTGGCGGACGAAGGGCTTGTAGAGGATGGCGCGCAGGGTGAACACCAGGAACATCACCGAGAGCGCCCAGGCGAAGAAGTTCGACGGCCCGAGCAGGAAGGCGAAGGCCTTGTACCAGACCCACATGATCGCCGACACCGGGTAATAGATGACGTCGAGGCTGAACCAATTAAACGACACTCGTCTGACTCTTCCCTTGATGTACCGGATGATCCCGGTGATCGGTTACGTCACTGGCGTCCGCGCCCGAAGCGTCACTGTGACTCTCGCGGTCCGGTATCGGATCCCACCCTCCGTTATGCCACGGCCCGCATTTGAGGAGGCGGACCAGGGCCAACCAACTGCCCCGGACGAAGCCGAACTCGGTGAGTGCGTCGACTGCGTACTGGCTGCAGGTGGGTGTGAAGCGACAGGTGGGCAGGCGCAACGGTGAGATGGTGTGGCGGTAAAGCTGGATGAGGTAGACGGTGGCGCGCACCGCGCTCGAACGGGCGGTCACGACCGGGATCCGTCCCGGACTCTGATGCGCTGCAGGGCCGTACGGAGTTCTTGCTCGAGTCGGGGCGACACAGCGTCGCGACTGCGGGGAAGTGCCCGGATCACCACGCGTTCGGTCGGGTCCAGGTCGTCGAGGATCGCGCGGGCCGCGTGCCGCAGGCGACGGGACACCCGATGCCGGCAGACGGCATTACCAACAGCCTTGGAGACGATCAGGCCGATTCTCGGTCCAGGTTCGCCGATCTCGCCGGAACGAAGCGCATACAGAACAAGGTCGGGCTGGGAAGCCCTGGTCCCCTGGCTGACTGTGGCACCGAACTCGGTCGACCGTGTCATCCGGTTGTGCGCCGGAAGCACCGCGTCAGACCCGGCCGCGTCACGCAGTCAGTGAACGACGGCCCTTAGCGCGCCGGGCGGTCACGATCGCACGACCGGCCCTGGTACGCATGCGCAGACGGAAGCCGTGCACCTTCGCACGCCGACGGTTGTTCGGCTGAAACGTCCGCTTGCCCTTGGCCACGGCACTCACTCCTTGTTGGCTCTGGCTCCCCTGCCACGCCGGCATGAGTGTCATGCAGGCGCAACGTGGTCGGCCGTTGTTAAGCTCGATCGGTCTTGCGTTACTAACCGGCGCGGTCCCCGGCGGGGCCGGTCGCAGCCGTATCGCCACGTGCGGGCGACTGTTCGAGGGTACTGACGAGATTTCGCTGGGTCAAACCTGCTCACCCGGCATCCGAACCACCCGCCGACGCCGCCCCGGAGCACGTCGGTTCCATCACATCCTTCTCAACCGTAACGCCGATCTGGAACGATCGAGTCGACCCTGATTTCGCTCGCTCAGAATGTTGCAGAACTGTTGGCACTCGGAGAGAAAACTGTTAGCTTCTGGCAATGCCGATTCCACGCCGGATCGGCGCAAGACAACCAAGCAAGGACGCCCAACACCGTCGCGAGCCCACTGAATGCACCGTGACGAGCTCCGGCACGAGGTGTCCTCGCCGGTAAACAGCGAAACGGCGACGAGCGTCCTTTCTCCACAACCTGTGGATAACTTTGTGGACAGTTCGTCCCCGTTCATTTGGCCGTCCCTCCGGGGACCGCGAGGGGGTACGTGTCGTTGACTGACCCCGATCCGCCTTTTGTCGCGATCTGGAACAACGTCGTCACCGAGCTCAACGGCGATGGCGTCGCGGGCAACGGTTCCCTGACCCCGCAGCAGCGCGCCTGGCTGAAACTG